>NZ_CP163423.1:1200000-2400000 GCF_041429785.1 Fretibacter rubidus | reverse complement strand
GCGTTGACGCGCGAAAATCTCCGCCCTGTTAGTTGCGATGCAAAACGTGAGAAGATTGCATTGAGATATGATAAGCCGACTCGCCTTGTTCGAACGATAGCCAATGCCAATGCTGGGCAGTACCTAGGCCGCGTCTCCGTCCCAAAAACAATGTTTGCGGACAAGGGTGACCCCCTTACGCTCCAAGTTATTATTGGCCCTGTTAAAATCGAAAAGAAAGTATGGGCATTACAGCCTGCTCACGCCGCTGATAAAATATTTGTTAAGGATAGAGAAGGCACCGTTTTGCGGGTTCCGGTGTTACCACGTAACCAAATGAGAACTGAACTAGGGGGCATCAACTAGTGGCCTACCGAAATTTAATTATTACGACTTTTGTGGCATTCAGTTTAGGCGCAGTGCAAACTGCAACTGCCGAAAACCTTTTTCGTGATAACAGCTGGGTGAACATGGGTGCTGACCGCAAGGCTTCACAGGTTGGTGATATCTTATCGGTTGTCGTTGCTGAAACGACTGAGGCGCGCAACTCTGCACGAAATTCAACGGATCGATCACGGGAAATAGGGGGCGGCATTAATGCCAGTGGTTTGAGCAAGTTTGGTAACCTTTCACTTGGCAGTAACTATGCGGGTCGTGGTGAGGTGCGCCGGAGCGAGAGTCTCCTAACGTCCATCAGCGTGTCGATCGACCAAGTGCTTCCGAATGGCGACTACCTTGTATCTGGCGAGCAACGCATGCACGTTAATGGTGAGTGGACAATAATCGGTGTGCGGGGTCGCATTCGCGAGGCCGATATTACAGCTGATAATCAGATATTGTCTAATCGCATCGCGAATGCTGAAATCAATTATAATGGCGAAGGCTTCGTGTCGCGTGGATCACGGCCGGGAATAATGAATTGGCTCTTCGGCGTTTTCGGGTTGGTATGAATATGAGCATTCTAACGAAAATAGTGCTAGCGACCCGGCTTTTGTGCGTAGGCATAACAGCTACGCTCTTCTGGTCACTGCCATTAGTTGCGTCAGCGCAGAATGTCGACGTCAAAGGATTAGGTCGATTTGAAGGATGGCGGGATAACGCGCTGATTGGATATGGTTTAGTGACGGGTCTGTCTGGTTCAGGCGATAGTCGCCGAAGTGGTGTGACCCGACAAACACTTCAGAATGTTTATAGCCGTTTGGGCGTGACGGTTGATCAAGCTGACATAAGTAGTCGCAATGTGGCCGTTGTTCTTGTCATGGGGACATTGCCCGCGTCAGCCAATATTGGTGATCGCATTAGCGTCACTGTGTCGTCTGCTGGCGATGCGCGCAGCCTCGCCGGTGGAACCCTATTGATGACACCACTCATGGGGCCTGATAAAAAAACATATGCTCTTGCACAGGGGCCATTAATTGTAGGCGGTTATAGTTTCGAGAGTGAGTCGAACCTACAGCAACGCAATTATCCAACAACAGCGCGCGTAGAGATGGGCGCGACAGTCGAGCGCCCTGTTAATGCAGAACTGTTGAAGAATGATGGCACTGTTTCCTTCCTTCTGAGTGAACCTAACTTTACGACATCGGAGCGTATTGCCTCTGCGGTGAACCGTAAATTCGGCACCAATAGAGCATACGCAGTTAGTGCCGATGAGGTGAATATTCGGTATACTGACGACCCAATAAGGTTAGCGAGTTTTATTTCTGATATTGAAAATTTGACAGTGCAGCCAGATCGGTTGCCACGTATCGTGATTAATGAACGCACGGGCACAGTCGTTGCTGGCGCGGATGTCATGCTTTCCAGCGTTGTCATCTCGCAAGGCGATATCCGAGTAACTGTCACGGCTGAAAACTTCGCGTCTCAACCAAGTTTTATCTCCGGGTTTGCAAACGATGTCAGCAGTTTGGTTGTTACGAACACGGATTTAAGTGTGGAGCAAGGCACTGATGACGTCGTGGCGTCATTTCCTAACACCAGTGTCGCTGATCTCGTTCAAGGGCTTGCGGAGGCGGGTGTAGATACGCGCCGTATGATTGGAATATTACAAGCGATGAAGCAAGCTGGTGCGCTACACTCTGAAATTATAATTCAATAGGAAAATGTGATGGATGCGATTTCTTCTGTTTTAATAGCCAAAGCCTTAGACGGATTATCCATGCGTCAGATGTTCAGCGCGCAAAATATCGCGAATGCGAATACGCCTGGTTATAAAGCCATAGAGGTCACATTCGAGAAGAGCCTGAAATTGGCGGCTGGGAAAGGTATAGAGTCGATTGAGAATCTTCGCCCTAAAACACAATATGCACAAACCGCAAGTGGATCGACTGAAATGCGCCTAGATATGGAATTAGCCAAGGCATCCCAGACTGCTATGCGGTACGGGGCATTAATTGATGTGCTGGGCAGGCAAATGGCCCTAGCGCGTACGGTCGTAAGTGGAGGGCAATAATCGTGGAAGCCTTAAAAATCAGTATGACAGGATTGGACGTTGAATGGCAACGATTGCAAGTCATTGCCCAAAACCTTGCCAATATTAATTCGACGCGAAACGAACTTGGAGAGGTCTATCGCCCCCAACGTCTTCTAAGTGGTCCCGATGTTACTTTCAGCACGCTCTTGCAAGGGGATAAAGCCGCTCAAAAGGCAACTGGTGTACGCGTGATGGGGGTAGAGAATACGCCGAATGGGGTTCGAGTTGCCTTTGAACCCAATCATCCGCATGCAGATGAAAATGGGATGGTTCAATACCCCAATGTTGATCACGCTGCTGAAATGACACAAATGATTAAAGCCTCACGGGTGTATGAAGCCAACCTCACGGCGATAAGTATTGCGCAACAAATGTACAATCGCGCACTAGATATGGGACGGGGATAATGAGCACGGGTATTGAAGCTATTGCTGCTATTGGAAAGACAGAGACTATTTCGACAATTGTCGACCCTAATGTGCTAAACGGTAGGGGAGCCGCCTCTACGCCTGAACTCGGTTTTGGAGATATGCTTGCGAATGGTTTGAAAAGCGTTGAACAGAAAATTGATATTGCAAATGCAAAAGTTCGAGATTTTTCAGTCGATGAAAACGTGCCAATTCATGAAGTCACGATTGCTTTGGAGGAAGCGCGTTTATCAGTCGAACTTGCCTTACAAGTTCGTACGCGCTTGGTCGAAGGTTATCGAGAAATAATGAATATGCAGCTTTAGGGCTCTGATGATGGCGAATTTGACAGAAAATGATATGAGCGCGAAAAAGCAGTTGCGAATAGTTGGCATTATTTTTGGTGTTGTAATTGTTCTGCTTGCTGTCGCCTATTTTCTTTTTCTTAGATTAAACTATGCAATACTCTACCAAGGGCTGCCAACGGCAGATGCTTCCGCAATTGTCGCAGAATTAAATGCTCGTGAAATCCGATACAAGCTCAGGAATGGCGGAAGAGACATTTTAGTGCCCGCTGTGGACGCTGACGCCATTCGGCTTGGTATATTAGATGCTGAAGCACCAACGAAAAAGCTAGATGGGTTTGAACTTTTCAATGACTCTGAAATGGGTTTGACAGATTTTGCTCAGAAAATAAAGTTCCAAAGGGCCCTTCAGGGTGAATTAGCGCGTACGATTATGATGATTGATGGCATTGAAAATGCACGAGTGCACATTGCCATTCCAGAACGTGTCTTGTTTCGTGGGTCTGAAACACCACCGACGGCAGCTGTTACAATCGTAAGCCGTAGTGGTAGCTTTGATGAGCAAACACGGATTGAAGGGATTCAAAGACTGGTAGCGGCCGCTGTACCAGATTTAGAGATTGAAAATGTTTCGGTTTTAAATTCAGCGGGTGAAATAATCAGCCCCGTTAAGACGCCAATCTCATCTGTACTGAGTGAATATGCAGAGATTGCGGCAGCGTACAAAGATCAAATTGATATTGGTCTTGCTATTGATCGACCAGCGTTGAATTATACCTTAAAAGTAGCTGTCAGACCTTTTCGTGTTTTGGTCGATACTGATATCAAAGAGACCACAGCGCCAAAACGTGATTACGTCTTAAGGGTTGTTTTAACCACTGACGAAGTCTTAGATGATGATGCCAAGTCTGAAATATCGTCAATCATATATCAAGCTGCGCAAATGGACTTAACCTTTGGCGACACTTTGACCTTTAAGGTGCGTGAACTTCCTCTCAATCTGAGCTTGGCGTCTGCAATGCAATCGACCGTTAGTCCGCCTTCACTCCCCTCGCGGAGCGGCCCACTAGATACTCCAAGCGATGGTGATCAGTCTTTAGTGAAGCCCTTACAGTTGCCGTTACTTGCTTTTTTTACTGTTTTATTGCTTGGATTAAGTGGGCTTGGTGCTTTTTTTATCTCCCGTCAGCATAGAAGCCTGCTTAACACAGAGGAACATATTGAATTCGCAAAACGGTTACGTTTACAGATGCACGAGGGAGAAGGAAGTGACTGACGTGACCCCTGAATTCTATGCGCTTTTGAAGGAATTTAAATCTCTCCCTAAAAAAGATCAAAAAGCAATCATAAGGCAAATGACGGGGCGTGACAAAGCTCTATTGAAAACGGCAACTACTGAAACGAAAACACTTGGCTTTGCCGACCATAGTAATGAAGATCATAATGATAAAGCGCGATCCGACAACGCGGTTGTATCGGAATTCAAATTTGATGGATTACCGACGTGGCTTTCAACGCTTGCAAAATCTGTAATTAATGGTCCTGTTGATGCTCTTGAATCAGTGGGAGTCACAGCTGCTGTGGCCGATATACTACCCAGCTGTTTAGAGGTAATTAATGTCGGGTCCGCAGTGTCTGCCGATTTGAGAAAGGAAGCTAAGACAAAAAGCTTTGGAAGCATTTTAACACGGATAAAAGGGGACAATAAGTAATGCCCTCAATTCTTAAGCAAGGGAAAAGTTCCAACGGTGAGACTGTCAAGCCACTTAAGTTCGGCATTGGCCCTGGCGAAGGAGGTCAAACGGCAAAAGACCGCCCCTTGCAGGCGGCCAGTAAAGAGAGTGTCAAAATAATTGCACTACAGGCCGAGGTGGAAAAGTTAAAATTAGATATTACCCAATTCAAAATTGAAGCAGAGCAAGCTGTTTCTGCTGCACGTGAGGGAGGCAGAAACGAGGCGACACAAGCTTTTGAAAAAAAATACGAAAAAGCGAATGAAGCACTGGGTCGAGGTATAGATAAAGGGCTTGAAAAGCTTGATGATCGCCTCTCCTCTCTTGATGGGTTGGCTCTGTTAATATCGCAAACTGTTTTGGAAAAATTCTTCTGCCCTAATCAAGATTACAAAGAGACGATAACGCGCATGATACGCAAGCAGTTAGAGGCTATCCGAAGGGAAACGGTAATGCATGTGCGTGTTAGTAGTGATGACTTTGATACGGACGAGTCTTTGGAAGACCTCGCTGTTGCATTGGACCTACGGTATACGGATATTAAAATCGGCGAGACTGTAAGACCTGGAGATTGCGTGATTGATTTGCGTTTAGGTCACGTAGAGCTTTCCCTAAAAAATCAATGGGATACAATTCAAACTCTTTTCAAGGATATGGCAAATGATGAGGGCGAAATATGAGGGTTCATCCCTATCTTATTAAAGTCAAAGCCATGCAAGCAGCCAACCTTGTCGGTTACGTTAAACGGGTGTCACCCGGATTTGTAGAGGCAAGCGGGCCTTTGTGCACAGTTGGTGATATTTGCGAAATTGATTGCAAAGTTAGCAGCTTCGATTCTAATGCGCTGACAGTATTGGCTGAAGTGGCATCCGTAGAGGAAGGTCGTACCGTTCTTATCCCTCTTAATCAGTCAGCGAATATATTGCCAGATTCACGTGTGCGTGTGCTTCCAAGCAATTATGAAGCCCCGGTTGGCGATGCGTTTGCGGGACGTTTAATTGACGCAATGGGTCAGGCTCTTGATGGTAAGAAAGAGGTTCTAAGCGAAAGTTCTTTGCCCATCTCAGGCACTGTTCTGAAACCTATGGATCGTTCTGAGCCAGGTGAAGTTGTTCAAACGGGTATTAAGGCTATTGATGGACTCCTGACAATCGGGAAAGGGCAGAGGCTGGGTGTGTTTGCCGCAAGTGGTGTTGGTAAGACAACGCTTATGGCGCAACTATCAAGGCAAGTTCAAGCGGATCGCTGTGTTATTTGTTTGGTTGGGGAGAGAGGCCGTGAAGTTGAAACTCTTTGGCGTAATATTTCTGAAAACCCTGATGAACTGAAACATTATACTTGCGTAGCAGCAACCTCCGATGTCAGCGCAGCGTTGCGCGCACGTGCTGTTTATCAAGCGCTTGCTTTGGCTGAATATTGGAGAGGCAGAGGTGAACACGTTTTGCTTTTGATTGATTCCGTAACAAGGTTTGCTATGGCGTTGCGAGAGATTGGCTTGGCAGCAGGTGCCCCCCCCACATTACGAGCATATACACCCAATGTGTTCGACGCACTTCCACGCATGGTTGAACGCTGCGGGAGTGCAAAATCAGGCGGCGCTATCACCGCGGTCATGACGGTCTTGAGTGAAACTGACGAAGTCGATGACCCGATTGTTGAGGTTATGAAATCACTACTAGACGGTCATATTGTTTTGTCACGTACATTGGCCGAGCAGGGTCATTTTCCAGCTGTAGATATAACAAAAAGTATTAGCCGACAGTCAGATAAACTAATGGATTCATCACACCTTAAGGCAGCGCGTCACATCATTGCGATGCTATCAGCATATGAGGAAGCAAAAGTTTTGATCGAAAGTGGTATTTACCAATCCGGTAGTAATTCACTAATAGATGACGCCATTTCGACAAAAAAAAATCTTAATCAGTTCTTGCAGCAAGGTGATTTGGAAACAACGCCGTTATCTTCGACCATAGCGGCGTTATTGTCTCTGTCACAGGACGGGGTGGCGAATGCTTAAGTCAAAAAAACTAAACCAACTCACACAGATAGCAAAAATCCGAGAGCTTGAAAAAACGCTTGCAGAGCAGGAATTACGTGACGCGAAGCATTCTGAAGCAGATTGTGATGATGTTCGTATGAAAGCCGTTGAGGCTGTAACAACAGCTCAAAAAATTTGGGAAGATAACGTCTTGGATAGGACTATTATTTGCGAGCATCTGAAATATTACTCTGATGACCTGGTCGCGAATATTGAGAAATCAACTCAGGCAACAGACGCTTATGAAGACGCTGTGAAGGTTTCAGAAAACAAATTGTCAGCTTTTCAAGTCTGTCAAATTATTACTGAGAAAATGGACGAGATGCAACGTAATATGCGTCGTAGCATTCAAAGAGATAAAGATGAGCGCGCGGTCAATGCGTTTGAAGAGCGTTTCTCTTACGATTGGGTTCAAAAATGATTGTGCTTAATCATAACACGGCTAGCTTGAAAGCAAGTATACCTAAATCACCCCCACAGGACACTGTGGCGTTATTTGACGGCAAGAACGATCAGAGTGTTTCCTTTGAAGAGGAATTGCTAAGAGCGATGAAGATGCCGTCTGCAGGCGAACAAACAGAAGTCTCACTTATTCAAATTGACGGTGAAAGAGCCGCAGAAACTTTGCGCATTGCCGATTTAGGAGGCAGCGTCGTTGATGTAAACGTAACCGTAAACTTTCTAGAAAACTATGGCGATATTAACGCTGCCAATGAAATGCTGATGCACAATACAATGGACAAGTTAGAAGCAGGTGTTATTCAACAGTTGTCTGGGTATGACGGTCTTGGTGTTGATACTAATCATTCCGCAGACCGATTTGATATGACGGGTGTGCTGGGGCATTGGAAAGCCATCGATTATGCGTCACGCATTACTGATTTTCAGCATTTAAATATTGAGCGGCAACAAACGAAAACATTACCGTTATCTACGCTCTTTGATGGCAACACCTCAGATTCGATAGTCAAAGCTATAACGGTTGTAAAACAAAACACACCTGTGACGTCTAAGGTGCGTAGTGCCGTCGTCAAAAGAGTCGGAAATTCAACACAAATAAATGTTCCACGGGCGAGTGCCTCTAAAAATAACCAGGCTGTAGATGGTGATTTGTCATCATTGTTAAATGATACACTCCAAGATTTTGGTGACGCAGCAGAGGTGTCCCAACGTCAAGCCGTAAAAGGACAAGTCAAGTCGATCACTAATTTGTTGGGATCACAGGCACAAACCCATCCGGTGTTTGTCGCGCTTTACTCCGTTGATAACGGACTGAAACTGATTGCGCGTGTTCAAGACATTACTCTTGGCGATCAAGAGATAATTCGTGATAATGCCCGCAAGCTTTTGGCGCAAAACGGACTCCCGAATGTTGATATACAAATCAATTTGGTAGGGAATAATCATCAGATGCAAAGTGGAAAGAGCTCGTGATAAAAATTCTCTTAAAGGTAATGATTGGTGCTGTTTTTGCCATTGGATCATGTAATTTGTCTTTTGCCCAAACGACTGATCCAACCACTGTATTACCCGATGAAGTGCAATCAGACAATGGTATTGCGACGGCTGCCAATACTGGGTTTGGCCTGGGATTTGAAGACCTGCTAAGCATCGTTCTAACGCAGTTAACATATCAAGATCCTTTAAAACCAATTGATAATTTTGAATTTGTATCTCAACTAGCTCAATTTTCTCAAATCCAACAAACGGAAACGATGAGCAACAGCCTGCAAGCCATTTTGCAATCCGAGTCGGTAAACCAAGCAGCAAGCCTGTTGGGCCGTGAGGTGGACATTCCAGCAGGCCCAACTGTTATCTCGGGCAAAGTTACGGCTATCTCTTTTGATCAAGGTGAACCAAGACTTACAATTACGACTGAGGATGACAGAACAATTAGTAACATCGGATTATCGAGTATTTCACAAGTGAGAATTGGAGAATAGTATGTTTGGAGCAATGTTTATCGGGCTTAGCGGTATGAATGCTTATTCTAATGGATTGAGGCAGGTTAGTAATAACATCACTAACCTTAACTCCAATGGTTACAGGGCTACGACGATAGGCTTTAATGATCTGTTTGGCTCAGGCTCAAGTGGCGTTTCTTACACGCGCGGGGGCGGTGGCAATGGAACAGGCGTTGAGTTGTCGCTCGAGCGATTAGATTTCAGCCAAGGTGAAATCAGACAGACTGATAGAGATCTTGACCTTGCAATTGAAGGCAATGGTTTTCTCGTTCTTGAGGGTGGAGGTAACTATTACTACACGCGTACAGGTAGTTTTGAGGTCGATAACGATGGCTTTATTGTTTTAGCTGGCACTGATTATAAATTAACCGTGCTAAATGCAAACGGTAAAGCTGAAAGCCTGTCTCTAGACTCATATCGTATTGATGCGCCAGAGGCGACGACAACAATACAATTTGGCGACAACTTGTCTTCCACCGCTACAGAATTATTGTTGTCTGATGTTGAAGTGTTCAATGCGCAAGGTGCCTCTGATACTTGGCAAATCGCGTTTAATAGAGAAGCAACAGATCCTGAAGGAGAATGGAAAGTTAAGGTAACGAACGGCGCTGGTGATGAATTAGGTGAAAAAACACTAAAATTTATTAATGGTATTATTGATCCAACGACATCTGAACTTGAATTTAGTGATGCTGCTGGCGGGCGCACTGTCTCCCTGGATTTCTCTGAAAATGTCACTTCTTTCTCATCTGGCGAAGTCTCTACTTTGCGTACAACAGATATTGATGGTTTCGGAATTGGCGAAATTACAACCGTGTCTGTCAATGAAGACGGCGAATTGGAAATACAATATTCCAATGAGCAGACAGAAAACCTGGGAGCTATTTCGATTGCAGACTTTCAGGATGTTCAGTCTTTGGAACGTGCTGGTGCGGGTCTTTTTACTTATAATAAATCAACCGGTCGAGAACTGCTGTCTTCTACGAGTGAACGTGTTGGCCTTGTGCGGTCAAACCGTATCGAAGCGTCCAATGTGGATTTGTCGCAGCAATTTGGTGATCTTATTCTTGTGCAACGCGGGTATCAGGCTTCGTCTCAAGTCGTGAGCGTATCTAATGATATGATACAGCAGTTATTTGGACTTCGAGGTCAATAGTGAAGCCAGTCTTCCAACGTTGGTTGCCTGAAAATGCATTGGTCGACGGTGGTGTCAGCCAACAGCTTCACAAGGTTATAGATGCATGGTCTGCACATTGGTTTGTGCAGGCACCAGCCTTTCAAGTACATTTTTCACAAGTAGATACCAAAGACAATGTAGACTTATCTGACGCTCTCGTCTGGCAGGGTAATCGGAACAATATGGCGGCTATTTTAAACAATGATGTTGTGGATTCACTTGGTTTGTCATTATTGGGTCAGCGTGCTGATGTCGGGGCGATCACCGGCGCGTCAAGGCAAGTCTTTCGCGCGCTCTCAAAGCATTGTGTTGAAGATTTGAATGATCGTTTGGCTGAACTTTTCGGGATCAATAACGATCTTGAATTTAAAAATCATATCCCATTGCTTGATCAGGAAGGTTATTCTCTTATTCTGCGACAAGGTGAAAAAGTATTTGGATTAACCTATATTGTGAACCGTGACTGTCTTGTGCATGTTCGAAAAGAAACTTTAGGTGACGTCAATGATGACATTTCTTTTGGGTTAAAGAGTGAGGCTATTGAACAGGAAATAATTACAATTGGGTCTCGGGTTGGCAAAGGAAAAATAAGCCTTGCAGATGCAGAGAGTATGGTTGTCGGTGATGTCTTTGTGCTCGACAGTCTCACAGATAAACCTATGACGGTAATGATAAACAACAAACTTGTTGCAAATTTGAAGTGCCGATTGACACAATCAAATAATGGTAAAACACTTAATCTTACAAATATAACCATGGACGCCACTGATGAATAAAGAAGTTGAAAAAAAAGACGTCGAAGGCAGCAAGGCTAGTAAAACGCTAGCAGATCAAAAAAATGCACAATCTCATATTTTGAGTAATATTGAGCTTACCGTCGAGGCGTTTCTTGGCCAAGCAAAATTAACGGTGAGTGAATTGAATGCACTGAAAGTCGATTCTTTAGTTGAGCTTGATACGGCTCTAAATGCGGCCATTGACCTTCGCTTGAATGGAACGTCGATCGCGAAAGGCGAACTTGTCGCTGTTGGGGATAATTTCGGTGTGCGCATTACTTCCATTGCTCAAACATAGGCTGAGTGGCGCGTGCAATTCTCTAGGATGATATCCCGAAATGTGGCATTCATGCGCGTAGACCTGATGCGCTGTAAACTCTTCATGTTAAAAAAAATATATAGCATATTATTTGTTTTTGGGGCGTCAGCAATAAAAGCAAACGCCCAAACTCAACCTTTGGCAACAGGAACAAGTTTTGAGCCACCTATTGCGCGTCTTGTTATTGGATTGTTGTTATGTGTTTTTTTGGCCTATGCGATTGCGCATGTTCTTAGAAACATCAAAAAAAACGGCCGTAGCGCACCTAACTTCTCTGCCATACTATTTGGCCGTGGCAGTGAGAGAAAGAATACGGTAGCGATCCTAGAAACACACCGCCTTAACGCAACAAGCGATATTTCGTTAGTGGCTTATGATGACACTGAATACCTTATTCTTGTCGGACATGAAAAAGCCCAGATACTGGCTGAAAAAGAACGCCCAATTTCATCTAATTCCTGTTTTGAAAATGCAATGAAAGGTGAAAAAAACAAAGCAGGTGAAATCGAATAATGCGTTTTATCTTTGGAATCACGTTTTTTCTCGCCGTCATTTTTTACGGTTTTGAGCCATCTTATGCTCAGGACACAACACAACTCTTGGGTGAAGAGCAAAGTTCTGGACTTATTCGCACGGCGATTTTACTAACACTTCTCGCCATAATACCAGCCTTGTTCATTAGTATGACATGTTTCATACGCATCGCAATTGTCTTGTCGATGGTTCGCCATGCCTTTGGCATGCCTGAAACTCCGCCAAACCAAGTTTTAGTGACCTTAGCGTTTTTTTTGACACTTTTCGTTATGACGCCAACCCTTACAGAGGTGAATGATTTGGCAGTTCAACCTTTCATCCAAGGCGAAGTCACTTTGGAAACGGCGATGGAGCAGGGAAGTGAGCCATTGCGAGAGTTTATGTTACGCCATACACGCGACAAAGACTTGCAAACGATGTACTCAATCTCAGGGCAACCTTTGCCGCAGACACCAAGCGACGTGAATATGCTAATTCTGACTCCCGCTTTTATCCTGAATGAATTGCGTGTTTCTTTTACAATAGGATTTGTTATTCTCTTGCCATTCCTTCTTATTGATCTTGTGGTCTCAAGTATATTGTTGTCCTTAGGTATGATGATGGTGCCACCATCCACGATTTCACTACCTATTAAACTGTTAATGTTTGTGGTGATTGATGGATGGGCCTTGGTGATACAAGGTGTATTAGGGGGTTTTGGATGACTTTTGAGGGCCAAAATTCTGGCCTCAGCTTGGTTGAGAAACCCCAAAATGTCGAAGCGTCGCTTTGGCGTCGTTTTCGTTATGATGACGACTTGGCATGCCGGGAAAGATTGTTCAACAGCTACAAAAGTCTGGCTAATCAGATTGCTCGTAAACAATTTTCGAGACGGCCTTCCTATGGTCTGGAGTTTTGTGATTTCGAGCAGTTTGCTTTTACAGGCTTATTGGAGGCAATGGACAGGTTTGACCCTCTCAAAAATGTTCCATTCCAAGCCTATGCCCGCTATCGTATTTTGGGCAGTATCACAGACGGTCTATCACATTCTAGTGAAGGCGGGGCACAGTATTCTTATAAACGTCGTATGGAAACAGAGCGTTTAAGATCTCTTAAAGTTTCGAACAGTGATGAGGATGCACTGACCCAAATTTCAAATTTGGCAGTCGGCTTGGCTTTGGGGTTTATTTTGGAAGATGTAGGTGTATCTCAATCGGGAGTAGGGGCTGATCCTGCGCCTAATGCGTATGAAACTTTGTCGTGGCGCGAGTTGCAGGCGAAACTTACAGGAGAGATTGAAAACTTACCATCGATTGAAAAAACTGTTATTAAGCAACATTATTTGTCTGGTGTTGCATTTGTTCAGATTGCGCAACTCTTGAATCTAAGTAAAGGTCGTGTATCCCAATTACATAAGTCCGCTGTTATCAAACTAAAACGGCGTATAGGAAATATATATTAGAGAGAATATAATGAGTGAAATCTGTCCTAACGAGCAAATGGAAGCCTTGGTCGCTGCAATGCAAACTGAGGGAGGAAATGATCTTGCGGCTATTGATGCTCTGCTGGCCGCATTTGATGCTGACCCACGCCTGCACTTTTTGAAAGGCTCTGTGTTAGCAGGTCAAGGAAAACTCATAGAAGCGCATGGCGCTTTATCTAAAGCTGTTGAAATTGCGCCTGATTTTGCAATTGCTCGCTTTCAACTTGGCTTTTTCCAGCTAACGTCTGGAGAATCGAATGCAGCTCTTAAGACGTGGGCCAGGTTAGATGGCTTGCCTGATGGTCACTATCTAAAATCATTCGTCATGGGTTTGCGCCATTTAATCCGTGACGAATTTCAAGACTGTATTGATACTTTAAGGGAAGGAATTGCCAACAATAAGGAAAATCCACCCCTTAATAATGATATGGAACTCATAATCAAACAATGCGTGCCATTACTTAACGCAGATGATGGTAATAATTCCCAAGGCGATGATGACGATGCTACATCTGCAACGTCTTTACTCCTTAATCAATATTCAAGTAAAAACTAGTGTAGTTTGATGACCCGCATCACAAGCACAGATCAAGTTATGCTGCTGATACAAGCGCAGTTACAAAAGAAGAAAAAAACTGAGAAGAAAAAGACCACAGGTCCAAGCGTTTCTAAGAAAGAGGCTAAGCCAAGGCCATTGTCGCGTTTCAGGTCCATGCTCGACCAAGATGCACTTCCCGAAAATGAAGTACACCGCGCGCTAATAACAGGTGTTTTAACCGAAAAGTTCGGCGCTAGCCTAGCGAATGACCCATCATTTCAAGGTGTAATCGATAATGTTTTGAAGGTTATCTCGGATGACTCTGATGGAAAAGCATTACTCGAAAAGGCCATGTCAGAACTTCAAGAGGATGAAGGTAATTAGTGTAAGGTTCTTGAAGATTGTCCGAAAGACGATGATAATCCCATACGTGTCATAGACCGTGAAATTGTGCGCCCTGTATCATCAATGGGCGTGTTAATAGCCCGCTCAAAAATCATCTTCGCTTTTTCTTCATTTCCGCTACTTGATAACATTAAAACCTGTGCGAGGGATGCTGAAAAGCATTCGTTATCTAGTCGCAACGCAGTCTTTGTGCGTCGGCGCGCTTCTGCAAGATTTCCTTCTACCACATCAATAACCGCTAGAGAGCCGTGCGACTCTGCGAAATTATCATCAATGTCTAGGGCTCGCTCGAACCGTTCGCGCGCTGTTTTGTAATCATTTTGAACAAAATGCGCCCAGCCAGCTGCAATCCAGCTACCAATGTGTGTGCCAAACATCTCAGCACCTTTATCGATATTATTCATAGCATCTTCTCGTTCACCATTGACTAGCTGTGCGAGACCTTTGCCAATCCAACTTCTTGGGCCATGTGGATTTATAGAAAGAGCATTGTTGAACATTTCTAAAGCTGCTTCTGGATCATCGTCTCCGAGCGCTAATGTTCCTAGTGTTGTTAAGGCATCTGGATGATTACCAGCCTTAAGCGCTGAAGCCTTAGCCAGGTTAATATCTTCAACATCCATGGCTAGTACAGAGATGGCGGCGTTAAGACCCGCATGCTCTATGCCTGCTGTACTGTAGTCTCGGGCCAAGGCTTCGGCCTCATCAAACTTACCTTGTTCGTGCAGAATTTGCAGATGAAGCATAGCCGCTTGGGGTAAAGCCTTTATCGTAGCCTCATCAAGCAACTCTAGGGCTCGGTCAAAATCTTTTTCCATTGCGATTGACCATGCCAAATTAAACTTTACTGACGGCTCATCTACACCTGTTGCTAATAATGCTTCATAATGTTCGGCTGCTTTGGCAAAGTCTTGTGTACGCATGGCAATTAATCCAGCCATTCCGCGGTTTTTCTGACTCAACGGACCAAGCGCAGTTAGTCTTGTAATTAGACCAGCTGCGAGTTTCCATTCGTTTTCATTTACCGCCAATTCTGTGCAATCAGATAACAGCGGAACATTTTCAGGGTCGCTGGCCAGAAACGTTAAAAGCGATTTTAAGTTTTCGCTGATTTCCTGAGTGATAAAATTTTCGGTCATATCGTTTCTCTTTGGTCATATCGTTTCTCTGAAATTATTGGACTAGCTATCGATTTTCACGATGTCGAATGATTTCAAACTCACGCTGACAGGTATCTCGTTTACTGATAATATTGCGAGCTTTGGCAGAGCTCGACGTGTTAAGACACGCATTTGTCGTCTTACCTCTGCTCCACACAGTAATACAGGGGCGCGTCCTTGCCTGTGCATTTCACCGGAGGTTTTTACAAGTTTGTTAATTAATTGTTGGGCAAGCTTAGGCTCCACTGCCAGTGTCTCTGTGTTACCGCCCTGCATGTTAACTGCTGCTACAATTTGATTTTCAACACGTGGATCTAAACTTATAACAGCCAAATCAGCATGCCGGTCTTTCAAATTATTACAGATGCTGTGGCTCAGGCGCTGACGAATGAGTTCGGTTAAGCGTGTCGTATCTTTTTCAGTGCGCGATAGGTCGACGAGATGTTCCACAATGATGTCGATATTCGCAATGCTAACATTTTCAGACAAGAGGTTTTGGAGAACGCGCTGTATATCAGAAATGGTCATGAGATTGGGGATCAGTTCTTCAATCAACCCACCTTGTCTATCTCGGACTTCTTCAATGAGTTTGACCACTATATTGCGGGTCAGAAGTGTAGAGGCTTCATCTCGCATTATTTCCCCTAAATGAGTAATAAGAACAGTGAGTGGATCAATTATTGTATAGTTTGAGTCTCTTGCTTTTTCCGAGAGTTTTCCCTCAATCCATAGAGCAGGCAGGCCGAATGCTGGATCCGTAGTTTCCATGCCGACAATATCATCTTTTGCGTTGTCGCCTTTTATTGCTAGAACCATGTCAGGATGTATGGTGCCACTGGCATATTGTGTTCCAAACAGCTTAATCTCGTACTCCATGCTACCTAGTTTTTCGCTATCAACGATTTTCATGTTCGGGAAACCGATCCCCATCATTTTTTCATGGGTATCACGTAAATTTGAAATACGCTCCATGATGGTCGCTTCGTTATTTTTCCAAGACTCTGTTAGTTCTGAACCGAAGCCAATTTCAAGCAATGGCAATGGCTTGCTAATCGTGGTCGTCGCTTCTTCTTCGATCTCATCTTCATCTTTGGCTTCTTGGGCAATCCGCCGCATTTTTAAATAGGCCAAGAAACACATTGGGATTAGGATAAACATGGGCCATTTTGGCATACCTGGCATTAGCATCATCGCAAACAGCACAACAGATACAATGATCGGAATGCGTGGTATAGAAGACAACTGTTTGAAAACTTCAGAACTTAATTCCTTATCATTAGAAGACCGTGTAACGATAATACCAGTTGCGACTGCAATGATTAAAGCAGGGAGTTGTGTGGCAATGCCGTCGCCAATTGTTAAAAGTGTAAAATGCTCTAGGGCTTCGCCCCAACCCATTCCCATTTGTACTACACCAATAATCCAACCAGCAATTATATCTATGAGAATGATGATAATGCCAGCTATCGCATCACCTTTTACAAACTTACTTGCTCCATCCATAGAACCGTAAAAGGAGGCTTCCTTTTCTAATTCCTCGCGTCGACGAAGCGCCTCTTTTTGATCAATTAGCCCCATGTTCAAATCTGCGTCGATACTCATTTGTTGCCCAGGCATGGAATCGAGTGTGAATCTCGCCGCGACCTCAGATACGCGTTGCGCTCCCGATGTCACCACGACATATTGAACGACAATTAAGATGGAAAAAACAACAAGACCTACAATGAAATTGCCTCCAACGGCAAAAGTCCCGATTGATCCGATAACTTGTCCTGCTTCTCCACCTGTTAGGATTAGGCGGGTTGCAGCAATATTTAAGGAGAGTCTAAATAGGGTTGTTATTAAAAGCAGAGAAGGAAAAGTTGAAAAGTCTGTCGGCTTTTTAACATAAAACGTGAGCATTAAAATCGTTAAACCAAAGCCGAAGTTAATCACGATGGCCATGTCAAGAGCCATGGGCGGAATCGGCGAAAACAGAACAACAAGTATCAGAATCATGCCAAATACCAGGCCAAGATCCTTATTGTTTTCAAACCATTTAAACATTAGTCTTCCCCAAGGTCATGCCCAGTATCCGTTTCATCGTTTGATGACTGGTCAGCATCTTTAGGCGATACGTTTGCATCCCCATTGCCCTTATTATCATCAGCTTTATTGTCTCGCCTAGATTGCTTTTGACGATATAGCCTTAAGTATATATCGGCAACAGTTTGATAAAATTCTGCGGGAATTTCTTCTCCTGAATTCGCGTATTTATACAAGGCGCGAGCCAACTTTGGCTGCGGTACAATTGGAACTGACAATTCAAAAGCTTTTTTCTTTAAACTTAGGGCAAAATTATTTCGTCCTTTTGTTGAAACCATCGGCGCTATCATCTTCTCAGCGTCATATTTCAAAGCGACTGCATAGTGTTGCGGATTTACAATTAGAACATCGGATCCAGGAAGGTCCCCCGATCCTTGGGTTTGCTTTATATATTCGGCGTGCAGTTGTTTACGCTTTTGCTTCATACGCGGCTCGCCTTCACGGTCCTTATGCTCGCGTTCAACCTCTGATTTGCTCATACGCATTTGTTTAGTAAATTCTTTACGGACAATAATTTGGTCAATCGCGGTAAAAAATAGCGCTAGTAAAGTGTACATGAATAATAAGCGTAAGCCACCGCCATGAAGCGCACGAACTAAACCATCTGCATCTATAAGTGTAGGGGCGTAAATCCGGAGGCAGTACATAATCAAAAGATATGTAGCGCCGAGATATATACTCATTTTGATAATGTTTTTCCCGGCTTCTTTTAGCGTTCGCATCGAGAAGATGCGTTTAAGGCCTTTACCAGGATTAATTTTACTGAAATCGGGCTTTAGAGGATGAGTCGTAAAAATTGGACCTCTCAATTGTATCAATTGCATAAGCACTACCGTCACGAAAAGCGTTGCCCCCAGAAGGGCAAGCGTTTGTACAGCCGGCCAATACACCAATCTAATAGATGTCAAAGCCAAATTCGGGTCTTCCGCACCTTCTATGGAGGATAAAAATACCCGCCGCATCATCATGGTCAATTTGCGCATAGTTTGCGGCCCTGCGACAATCGCATAAATTCCGAGAGCGACCAATAATCCGAAGAAAGCAATATCTTGGCCCTTTGCAACCTGTCCTTTTTCACGGGCTTTCTTGAGTTTGAAATCTGTTGGTTCTTCAGTTTTATTTTGTTCGGTTTCCGACATGAGTGGCCTTTACCAGGCCATCATAGGGATTGTCTCTATAGACAGGCGTACTAGCCGAATATAAGTGGCAATAGAATAGCCGATAGCAATAGGTAGTGTTGCTAACACGGCTAATGTTTTGACCTGAAAACCAATCAACAATACATTCATTTGCGGGAGTGTGCGGGAAAGGAAAGCAACCGTTAAGTCAATCAGAAACAATGTTAAAAATATAATGCCTGCTAAACCTGTCGCTAAGGCGAAGGCTGTTGAAATAAAAGCTAAAAATACAGATATATTTGGCTCAATGAAGCCAGCCCCAAGAGGTAGTCGTTCAATCGACTCCGCCCATATAATAAGCAGGTCTGTCGGAGCATCAAGCGAGAAAAAAACCGCGCCAGCAGCATAGGCGAATATTGTCCCAATTAGCGGGCGTTGCGACCGAGTTGTCGGGTCTATGAGTAAGGCAAGGCCAAAGCCTGTTTGCACATCTACAGCACGCCCAATCATCAAAATTGCTGCGCTTACCCATTGCAATGATAGCATTAGTGTTGTGCCAATGATTATCTCACCTAATGCCAGCATCGGTAGATTGTATAAATTGATGTCTCTAAGATATGTCGCTTCGGGCTTTGATAGTACTAGCCAAGTCGCCAAACTGACTCCTAACAAGACGCGAATTGTTGTTGGGACTCGCAGAAGGGTAAAGGGTGGCGCAAAGGCAAAAGTTGGCGAAATGCGTAAGCTAATAAGCAGAATAGCTAAAATTTGCGATGTAAATTCTTCCATGCTACCGTCAACTTAACCCGGGTATGATTTGATATAACGACGTTGCAAAACTACCAATACGTCCAATCATCCAAGGCCCCAGGCCAATTAATAAAAATGCTGTGACGAGTATTTTTGGGACATAACTCAGGGTTATCTCTTGAAGTTGTGTGGTGACTTGAAAGATACTAATCAAGAGGCCTACAAAGAGCGTTGCGAGTAATATGGGCGCTGCAACAATAAGCGCGTTCCAAACCATCTGACTAAGCAGATATACCGCTTGATCTGTTCCCACAATTCTCTCCCCCAAGTTTGTATTTATAGGCTACCCTAAGAATTGTGTAAGTCAAACGCGTAATGAAACCGCTGACATTTAATGCAGATATACATTGCTAGTTGCGCTATTTGTAGAAATCAAAGCTAGACGAGCTGATTAATTCGCTCAGACAGTCAGTTTTAAAAATTAATCTCTAAAGAATTGATAATGTGCACTTTTTTCTTGTTCAATCTGTTCTTCCTACCTAGCAAATTGTTGCAATCAGTATTTTTCAAATTTTTTTCTAAACTTTTTTGTTTTGTTCCTGATTAGGGAAGTGAGAGTAATTTTATCACGAGTTTATCATGGTTGCAGTATTTACAGGTCTGGGCGCTGGGTTTGAGCGGAGTTCTGCCGCGCAGATAGGCACGGCGGGCCTCTTGGGCGGCGGCGTGCAGGGGCGCGGCGGCGACGTTATTTCTGTAAATGCCGCGACAGGCAACCTATTGATTAACCGCCAAGACGACTTTTTAGTTGGTAAGGGTCGCGATGTTGGCATCAGCCGAACCTATAACTCTCTAGGCGCGCTGGATGAAAACGGCGATCATTGGCGTCAGAGTACAGATCGCCGGGTCCGCAGCCATTCAGGGTCGATTAATGCGGCGGGTAGCACAATCAACCGCATTTCTGCGGATGGTTCTGAGGTGACCTATACTTACAAGACCATATCTGGCGTTGCGGCTTATTGGGCGACGGACGGGGCGGGGGCGCATGATAAAATCACCTATGCATCATCAAAATGGACATGGACAGACGGCAATAGCGGCGCGCGTGAGGTTTATTTTGGCACGGGGACTTATATCCGTGAGGCCTATGACCGTGACAATAACAAGGTCACATTCACATATTCTGGTTCAAAGTTGTCAAAAGTAACAACGGCGGATGGCGGCTATCTTAAATATACGTGGTCTGGAAATAACATCACCTCGATTGAGACCTATGCTAATGGCGGGTCCGTCAAAACGCATACGCGCACGCGTTATGCGTATGATAGCTCTAACCGGCTGATTAAGGTTACAACGGACCTTACGCCTGAGAATAGCTCTGTCTCTGATGGCAAGATTTACGCGACCAATTATAGCTATCATGGGTCGACTAAGCGTATCGCGAGCGTTACGCAAACGGATGGTTCGCGCGTTGATTTTGCCTATGATAGTTCAGGGCGTATTACGCACATCACGCAAAAGCCAGGGAATGGCGAGCCGGATCGGCAGACGCGGCTGACATATGCGAGCAATAATGCTTATACAAATATTTACGATCCCTCGGGCACGCGCGCGATTTTGTACCATGACGCGAATGAACAGCTAACGCGTTCGCGCATTTATGCCCCTGCCAATGGCATTGATCACTCTAATTACTTTACATATGACAGTTCAGGTAATGTGACGTCAGTTAAGGACGCGCAGGGCAAAACCACAACTTACCAATATGATGCACGGGGTAATGTCACCAAGGTTATTGACCAAGCCGGACGTCATACAAATAACATCTATGATGCGAACAACAATCTGACGCGGGTGCAATCAGAACGTTCTGACGCAACCGCGTCAAATGTTTGGGGTTATGACCGCTTCGTTTATGACGGGGAGGGGCATCTTCGCTATAGCATCAGCGCGCAGGGCTCTGTCACGGAATACCGCTATGACTCGGCGGGTAATCTCACTTACGAGATTCAATATCCAGAGAACGGCTATAGTACAAGTTCGGCGATACCGACATTGTCGCAAATGGATGCGTGGCGGAACGGGCGCGACCGTAATGAGTCGCAATTAACGCGTCACCTCTACGATGCCAAAGGCAATCGCACGCGCACAATTAATTATGGTGATACGAATGCTAGCGGCGGGGCAACAACGGCGGAAGGTTATGCGGACTTACGCTATACTTATGATAGCGGCGGGCGTCTTTTAACGAGCAAGTCAACACGCGATATTGGGTCTATCTATACCTATGATGGCCTTGGCCGCATGGTAACGTCGCGCGACGTTAACGGCGGCACGACCAGCATTGTGTTTAATGATGCGGCGACCAAGACGATTGTGACGACGGCTGGCGGGGCTGTCACGACCTCGACATATAACAAAGCTGGCAACCTTATTAGCACGACCAGTAGCGGTTCTTTTGATGTGACGGGGACATCCACCCATAAATATGACAAGGATGGCCGGCTTCGGGTGAGCACGGATGAGACTGGGCTTAAGACCTATTTTATATATGACGAGGCAGGCAATAACACAGCGATTGTTGATCATGCAGGGTTTGTTCAAGAGTTCCGTTATGACAAAAATGGCCGCCAGATTGCGGCTGCGCGTTATACAAATTACAAGGCCACAGCTGCGCGTACCGCTATGCTGGCTACGTTGGATAATCCAAATAATACGCTGCAAGCCAAAGACGTGCGGCGCGATATCAATCAAGCGACCAATCACCATAGTTACGATATCTGGCAGTGGACAGCTTATGATAATAAAGGGCAGGTCACGCGCACGGTGATGGGCGACGGCTCTGTCACGACCTATAGCTATGATCATGCGGGTCGTCTTGTTCAGACCAAAGGCTATTTTAACAAGCTCAGCGCGGCGCAGCTTACGAATTTGCACTCGGGCACATCGGCGAGTGCTTATTTGCCATCGGCCAACGCTAAAGATGCGGTTGATCGTACGTTTTATGACCGCGACGGGCGGGTTGTAGGTACGCTCAATGGCGATGGTTACCTTACGCGCATTACCTATGACAAGGCAGGGCGTAAAATCCAAGAAGATAGCTATGTGAATGCCGTTCCTACGGCTTATCGCACGGGCACATTTAATGCCGCGCATGGTGCAATTTCCAAAAGCACCGCAACAGATCTTTTGACGCGTTATGTCTATGACGGCCAAGGAAATTTGCGCTTCCAAATTAATCCTCTAGGGCGGGTTACGGAGTATGTCTACGGTAGCAGCAGTGCCGCTATTGGTTTGGTGCGTCAAACTATCAACTATGCTCAGGGTCTTTCTACGCAATCGAATTATAAATACACGACTGTTAAGGCCGCCGTGGCGGCTTTGGGTTCGGCGAGTTCTAATCGTTCAGGTTACGCGGTCTATAATACTAAAAACCAAATGGTTTATAGTATTGACAGCACGGGTTCCGTGACTCGGTTTAATTACGATAATCGCGGTAATGTGACGAAGACCACACAATATGCGAACACGCGCACGACCTCAAGTGTACCGACTGAGGGGCAAATGAACAGCTGGGCGGCGGGGAATGCGGCTAATGCCCGCATTAGCCGCAATTACTATACGGCTGGCAATGTGCTACGCTTTAGTGTTGATGCAGAAGGCTATGTGAAGCGTTTTGACTATGATGCGGCGGGGCGCATGACGCGCGAGATCCGCTGGACGGGTAAAGTGACCCCGACCGATAGCTGGAGTACATCAACGATAAACAGCACCAATAAGGGCGGCTGGGTTGATACAAAATACAGCTATGACCATCAGGGGCGTTTGTCATCTGTTTACGACGCCAATGGGACGAGAAATTATAAGGGCTACTATGCCAATGGTGAGGTTGCGTGGGATATAAGGGCCTATGGCCAGGGCCGGGATGAGAGCCGCGTTCTTTTTGTCAATGATGCTGCGGGGCGACTTAAGCACAAGTTTGAATATAATGTAGGAACATCGGGCTCTCGTAATCAGACAAATTACGCCTATGATGGTCTGGGTAATCTAACTCAGGTCGTTGATACGCGCAATGTGCATGCTTATGCGACTGCTAATCAAACCACAAACTTCACCCATGATAAGCGCGGCAATGTCCTCACGCAGACCAATGCAGAAGGTGGGGTGAGTTCGTTCACTTATAACGGTTTTGGTCAGGTTAAAACGTCCACGGATCCGAATGGTAATACGACGACGAATAGCTATAACCGTGCGGGGGAGCTCACGCGCACCACGGATGCTTTGGGCTATCATACAGACTTTACCTATACGGCCTTTGGCGAGCAGAGAACTGTTAAGCGCAATGGGGCGACGACGACCTTTGCCTATGATAAGCTAGGGCAGGTGACCCGCGTTACAGATGCGCTTGGTAAATATGAGGCCTATAGCTATACAGCTTTTGGACAGCGGGCCTCTGTCCGCAATAAGCTCGGCGGCTATACCCATAATACTTATGACAAGCGCGGCCAGATGACCCAGAGCCGGGTTATCGCGAATGTCTACAACAGTACGGGCGGTTTGGTAGCATCTGAGATTATCAATAAATATGAGTATGACAGCCGTGGTAATCAGACAAAGGCCATTGAGGCTTTTGGGCGTACAGAAGCTCGAACCACGACTTATGTTTATGATAATGCCGATCAACTCATCCAGAAAAAAGGCGACGCGGTTAGCATCTATACATCAGGGGCTGATAGCAGCGCATCGACAGTTACGCCGACTGAGTATTTTACCTATGATCGGCGCGGCAATCTGATTGAGAGCAAAGACGCGAACGGGGCGCGCACGCTTTATTACTACGACAGTATGGACCGCGTCACGCATCAGATTAGCCCTGAGGGCACGCTGGTGCGTAATTTTTACGACGCCAATAGCAACCTTATGGAAACGCGGGTTTACGGCACAAAGGTGAGCTTGCCGACCAATGCTTTGGGCACGCCGCCAGCGGGTTCAGGCGCCTACCGCCGTACAACCTTTGTTTATGATAAACTCAACCGTATGACGGACAGCTATGTGCATGATGTGCAGACGGCTAAGTTCGGGACTAGCCTGTCGATTACGGCGGCGACTAATGATTTGCGCACGCAATATCAGTATGACGCCAATGGCAATGTAACGAAGGTTATTGATCCGAATGGTGGGCAAACGGTTAGCACTTATGATGCGCTTGGTCGCAAGACCCGTCAGGTGGATGCGGGCGGCTATGTTGTTGACTGGACGTATAATGCGGATGGCAATGTCACGCGTGAATTGAAACATGACGGCACGGGTGGGGCGGATAACCGCATTACTGATTTCTTTTATGACCTTAACGGTCGTCGTACAGGCGAGACACGCTATCATGTGAAAGTCTTTAACGGCAGCACGGGTGAGACCACGGTGCATTCTAACATCAGCTATACCTATAATGCGCTTGGTCAAGTCACGCGCAAGACGGAAGCGACGGGCGAATATATTGACTACGCTTATGATAATCAGGGGCGCATGAATTACGAGACGCGCAGTGCTTATGATGATTATCGGGATGGAACCACTCTTGTTAGTCCTAAGGTGCAATATCTCTATAACGGCCTAAATGATGTCTCGCGTGTTTATAAATATGGCACCACAGGAACGGTCGCCTCTGATTCTCATTATGTTTATGCCAAGGGTGGGCGCCTGACCTCTGTGACGGATGGTAACGGTTTTGTGCGGACGTACCGCTATGATGCCAAGGGTCAGATGGTGCGCGAAGAATATGCGCGGGTGACCAATGGGGCGACGCAGATTGAAGGCATTGGGTATGACTTTGATAAAGAGGGCCGGGTAACGGCGCAGGGCGCTGTGGTCAAATCGGGCTCTACATGGAGCCGCGGGGGGGCGGCATTGGATACGGTGAACACCAGATATAACGCCTTTGGTGATGTATCAGAGCGCGGGATTAACGGCAAATACGCTGAGAAAATGGCTTATGATAACGCTGGGCGCTTATGGCGTACCAACTCGGGTGACGGCGCTTATAAATACTTCATGTATGATAATAACGGTAACCAAAGCCTGGTTATGACGTCTAACGGACGCAATATTGATAATAAGACGATTGCGCAGGTTCTGGCCGTTTGGGGTGTGTCGTCTAATGGTGCCAATGCCAATAGGATTAACACGGATTATGAATCCGATATGGCTGCGGTCATTACTAAATATGATGCGCGTAACTTAGCGATTGAGGTGCGTGAGCCGGAGCGCGAGCATCATAATGCGGCGGGTACAAAACTGCGCGCTGATTTTGTAACTAAGCGCGGTTATAATGCTTTTGGTGAGGTGATTTCTGAGACTGATGCCAATAATAAAACGATTAATTACACCTATAATACAATGGGCCGTCGCACAAAGGTCCAGAGCCCAACCGTGTCAATCACGGGCGAGAACGGCGTTAAATCCAATGTCCGCCCCACGGAATATTACTATTATGATATCTCTGGACGTCTGGTGGCCAGTAAAGATGCCAATGGCAATCTGACCAAGCAAACCTTGCTGGCGGGTACGGGGTATAATGGCACTCAAGCCTTGATTACAAAAACGACGGCTGCTGATGGCAGCACGGTCACAACGGGCTATGATATCCAAGGCAACGCCCGAAAGATTACCGATCAGCTTGGCCGGGTTACAACAAACACCTTCGATAAGATGGGCAATCTGACCCAAATTAATCACGCTAGCGGCCTGATTGATTACTTCTCTTATGACGGGCTTGGGCAGCAATATAAGCAGTGGAATAATGTTGCGGTCACAAACTCTTATTTTGATAAAATTACAGGCACGACGATACCTGGTGGGCCTGATTTTGCGTCCACTGATTATGACGCGCAGGGCCGCATTGTTGTCCAGCGCGCCATCGGGGGCGATATCACCGCGACCAGCTATAGCTTTAGCGGGACGGGCGTTTTGGCAGGCAATGGCGGTTGGCTCCAGACGACAACGATTGCAAATGGTAAGCAAAGCAAGGTCTATAAGGATGTCTTTAACAAGGCCATTCAAAGCCATGATCTGGAGAACCGTCAGGTTAATTATACCTATGATAAGGGCGGACGCTTAGCACAGGCTTCGGGTGTAGGTCTGGACACGCAGACTTATCATTATCTGAATACAAGCAAGCTTGATAAGCTGGTCATAAGCGGGGCCGTTTATAGTAATTATAACGTATCGCGTACGACGGATTATGGCTATGATAAAACGGGTAATTTGACATCTGAAAAGTTCACTCAAACGACGACTGTTCAACATAGTGACGACTATTATGACGATTATTATGAAGCGGTTGACTATGATGATTATCACGGAACGTATCAACAGTTCCTTCAAGAGAATGGCCTTGTTCCTGGAACCTATACGACAACAACACATATCACGCTTCAAAATGCGCGCGCGACATATGACGCGCTAGGCCGAATTAAAAGCTGGAGCGAACTTGGCACAGCGGTGCAATCTGGCTATACGACGAAACTACCGGCAGCGTCCAAAGTGTTTGAGTATGACGCACAGGGCAATATCCGCCGCACGCTTTCCACACACCGTACACTTGACGGGCAGGGCGTGGCCTCGACCACGACGACCACCAAAGATATGTGGTATAAGTTCGATAATATGAACCGCATGACCACGGCGGATGGTGCTCTGCTTGGGACGTCCATTGTGCGCGGCGCAAACGGTGTTGACATCGCCTATGACGCGGCGGGGCAACGCGCTTATACGCTCAAAGATACCACAACATACACCTTCCCAAAGGGCGGTACGGCGACCACGACAACAACCACCCACCGTGAAAACTACACCTATAATACGGGTGGGCAGGTCACGCAGGTTCGCACGACATCATCTACAACGGGCACGCCGGGCGCGGGCGGTACGCTGCGCTCATCTATGAGCTATGACGCCATGGGCCGCCAGACACTTCAAAAAGATTATGAAGCAAACGGGACAACAGTCGCGTTCCAAAGCACCAAGATTTATAACAATAAGAGCCAAATTACGAATGACACCTCCATTACCAAGCGTTCGGACGGGACCTTCAAAAGCGTTACGACCTATGATTATGGCGCAGGTACCTCTTATGCCCTAGGTGCAGCCAACACGGTAACAACGGCTAATTATAAAAATAATAGCCATCAAAACACATCGCGCACGACGAATAGCTATGCTTATTATAATGGTGCCGTGCAAACGCGGGCCACCTTTGACGGTAATATAAGCTCGTCGAGCGACCGCATTAATACGACCTATTACACAAACTCCAAAAGCGGCGTTCTGCTCTCGGCCCGCGTGAGTGACGGGCGTGCCCGCACGGTCACCTTTACGGTCGATAATCAGGGCCAAACCATCCGCCGCGACGAAAGAGACTATAAAGCCGGCGGCGATCCGCATGAAATCTGGTACCGCTACGGCGGCACAGAAATGGGCTATGTCGGTAATAACGGCACGTTCAACACAAGCTATAGTCAGTCGATAACGGACCGTACAACGACCCCCACAACAGGCACCAATGCGGGCGCGTTTAAGCATGGCCGCACAACCGGGGCCAATCACGCTGACTTTGAGAGCGCCTATAAAGCGATCAATAGCTATAGCCAAGGCAGCACGTCGGGCAGCTACACAGTGCGCAGCGGCGATACGCTACAAAGCATTGCGGCTAATATCTATGGCGATAGCAGTCTGTGGTATAAAATCGCCTCTGCAAATGGCATGACAGGCAGCGCGGCCCTCATCGAAGGGCAGTCCCTCAACCTGCCGTCCGGCGTGGTGAAATCAACGCATAATGCGTCAACGTTCAAACCCTATGCCCCAGGCGACGTCCAAGGCGACCTAAACCCCACAACACCCCAACCGCAAAACGCCGCCAAAGGCAAAAAATGCGGCGTCCTAGGCGCAATTCTGCTGGTGGTTGTGGCCGTCGTGGTGACGCTGGCCACCGCAGGGGCCGCGGCGGCAATCATAGGCCCTGCTGGCGCAGCGGCAGGTACAGCAGGAGCCGCAGGTTCTGCACTCGCGGGCGCAGGTGCAGCTCTCACTGGAGGCGGCTTAGGGTTAAGTGGCCTCACGGCCGTAGCCGTTGGAGCAGGCGCAGCCGCAGCGGGTTCAATAGCCTCACAAGCCGTTGGCGTAGCCACAGGTATCCAAGACAAGTTTAGCTGGAAAAATGTGGCTCTTGCCGCGATTGGCGGCGGGATTAGCGCAGGTCTAGGTAATATTGATGCTCTCTCTACAACCGCTAAAGGACTAACTACGGCTGATAAAATAGCGCGCGGGGCAGCCAGTGCGGCGGCTGGTAGTGCCATCAGTCAGGGTATCGGTGTTGCGACTGGTCTTCAAGATAAATTTAGCTGGGCCAGTGTTGCTGCGGCAGGCGTTGCAGGCGGAGTTAGTGCAGGTATCAGCGGTGCTGTTGGAAGGTTTGCACACAGCATTGCAGATGGAAGAACGGCTGGAGCTATAGCTGGTGCTATACAAGGCGGGGCTGCCGCTATAGCTAGTGCTGCAACACGAAGCGCGATTAATGGCACCAGTTTCAGTGATGGTATAATAGCCGCCATACCTGATGTTGTTGGGCAGGCTTTAAGTGGTTATATCGATGCCTGCTTTGTTGCAGACACACTCATACACACGCCTGATGGCCTTAAACGCATTGATGAAATCAAAGTCGGTGATTGGGTTTATTCTCGCGACGAACATTTCAACAACCATGACGTCCACCAAAAACAAGTGATTGAATTGTACCGCTTTGAAAACAGGACGACTCTGGACGTGACAATTGCATTCAAAGACGGGGCGGAAAATGTACTCCGTACAACGCCTGAACACCCTTTTGCCGTTATTGAGGGCCGTGTTTTACAAGATGCAATAGAGGGACATAGGCAGGCCATAAACGGCGAAACGCTAAGCATGGTCAACACGTACGATTGGCGCTCTGCAGGTGATCTCTCTGTCGGTGACCGTGTTATCGGTATTAACGGACAAGAAGGCCTTGTGACTGCCCTGGATGAAGTCGATGAACTTTCAACAGTCCACAACTTTGCCGTTGAAGACCACCATACCTATTATGTCGGCGAGAGTGGTGTGTGGGTGCATAATAGATACAAGTACGACATGCCAAAAGATGAATACAAGGCATTAAAAGAAACTCATGGTAAAGAAAAGGCCGACGCAATGGCTAAGGTGTACCGCGAGGATAATATTCTTAAAAAATTTGGTATTACTGATGCAAGTCGTATCGCTGAAATACGAAAAATAAGAGATGAGACTGTAGCGAATAGAAATATTGATTCGAACTATAGAACACCTTTAATTGCCTCTAACGGAAAGATTGATCTTTCGGTTGGTAGTAAAGCGGACTTAGCAAGAGCGTTGGGTTTCGCAGGCTATGACGAAGGTTATGACGTAGTCAAAAAATTCTATAGGAAGGATCAACTGTTTTTTGAAGCTATTCTTGCCACCGATCCAGCACTTATCTCTGCAGGACAAAAATTATCCTCTGGTACTTGGTCAAACGATAACAGAAATTTCGTGATGCAAGATAATCTGTCGATTCAGGAATTTAATATAATAGCTAGTGTGGGTCTTTGGAAAAATTTTGTTGGTGTTGACAAATTCCCCTCTGGTGACACTAAAAAAGGAAATTGGACCGGTGCAGAGGTTCAAAATATTGCTGGTGTAAAGAGTGCGTCGACTGATCCTGTTGATGCTGGCCTAAAGGTGCGACAGGCAGTCTTGAGCGTAGCGAAGTCCATTAATTACGGCAGTAACTCGGGAACTTCGGGTGCAGAGAGGGGAGTCGTTTTTTCTACTAACGCTCAAATGGAAATTGGTATAAGCCAGATCGCGATAGGTTCTTACACTGCTACTGCTTTTATCGATTTCAGGAAAACTAACCACGTCGCCTTCGCTCATGCGCATCGGGATGCTGATCAAACAGTTGGGCCAGGAGACAATTTAATTACACGTACAATTGATAAGCCAAACTTTATGATAACCAGAAACAGCAGAAAAATTACTGAAATTGGACGGCAGACTTATAATTCAAAAGCAAATGATTATGTTATTAGGGAATTGAATTCAGATGGGACTGCAAGAAATTGGAAGAATTTTGACTTCACAGTCGAGAACTAAGCAAGTGTTCCGATACTTGTTAATTAATTTGACGATTTTTATGGTCAGCGCTTGCGCTTCAAGCCCAAGTGCGCCTCTTTTTTTAGAGAATGAAGAGACAATTCAACGTCCAACTAGCATATTTGGTGTAGTTGGTAGAGTCTATGAGCTAGAGTTTCTTGGAGATGCTAGTGACTATTTTAATGGTTATGAAGAATTTGCACACAATTTACTTGCGGCTAGGATTAAAGTTGAAGTTATAAGTAATGCGATCGGTTATACTAATAGAGAAACCCTAAGTGGTCTTGTTGTTGTTGGGGCCGCTTCAGACGTTGACCCAAGTCAAGGGCCAATTTTTGTTATTGGTGAAGTTAAGTCTACCTCGATAGACGAAAGCGACGATGTTTATATTCACGATTGGGGGCGTTTAACAATTAGCATGTGTATGAGGTCGGAAATACTTGAAAGTGTAAATTCGTCTGCTTTTCATGCTCTGGAAGATAGACGCTCAAAACACACGAATAATAGCTCCCAAGTTTCTAAATCAACTGTTAGTGACCTGCTAGAATTACAAGATAGTGATGTATACATTAGTAAAGATGGAGCTCGGACTTGCTACAATCCGCCGCCTAACAGCGTACGAGTTCATGACACTATTAAACCTAATGCAAGGCGAAGGTTTAGAATTAAACCCTAGTGATGACGATGTGCCTCCGCACACGCTGAGTTGTGTAATGCCGTGTGCGGAAACGTCAACGGACAATATATACGGCGATAGCAGCTAACCCCTGCTGGAGCCTTTTCCGGTTTTATTCAATCCCCCCGGATTAAATAATAGGCCGCGCCTACCACCTCCAAAGGGTATAAATTCGCCTCTGCGAATGGCATGACAGGCAGCGATTATAGAAACGGGCGCACCGCCAAGTGAACTTTGCAACCTGCTTACAGAATATATTCAACTCGATTGACCAAGCCCGCATATCCGTATTCGCCCTAGAGCGAACAATCAAAGTCAAAATGAGACATAAAAGCTGGCACATCCAATCAGGATAGCCGTAAGCTCAAGACTTTGGAAAAGTCAGGTCTCATTCAAATGTCACGCGGGAAAGTCACACTCACAAAGCTGACCTAACTATCCGACACCAGCCTTCACGATCCAGACGGAAGCTTGCATATCAACAGTCCCGTCATCATTGGCGGCGTCGCTCAGTTTTTCGATTAAAGCCGATTGAACGCGCTTTTCGTCCAAATCTTGGTCTTTCATGATCTTGGACAGTGGGCCCATCTCCATTGTAAAAGCTGCCGTCTGTTCAACATCTTCTCCCGGCAATCTTATTTTGCCTGTCCAGTCTGTCAGTTCTACGGTTTTCCAGCCCGCATCCATCAATGTGTCTGTCAGATATTCAGAATCCGCAAAAGCAAACGGCCCAGGGGCGTGAGGCTCCGGCGGCGTAGGCTGTTCTTTAAAAAATGGCATAGCGGCCTCTAGCGGCGCTTTGGCCCATAGGTTTTTCATGGGGGACTGCCAGCAGGCAAACACCATGCGGCCATTAGGTTTTACTTGCTCGCGAATATTGGCAAAAGCGCTGACTGGGTCAGAAAAGAACATCACGCCAAACCGTGACATGACAACATCACGTTTTTCATCTAATGAAATCATTGCGGCATCCTCACAGTGAAAATTCGTTTGCGCGTGTCCCGCCGCCCGCTTTTCCGCGAGTGCAATCAAGGGTTTTGATATGTCTACTCCAAGAACGGACTGAGCCTTTTGTGCTGCGCGCAAAGATAAAGCCCCGCCGCCACAGCCAATATCGAGGACAGTCTCATTAGGCTTAATATTTGACGCCTCAAGGATGAGCTCTGCGAATGGGCCTAACATGGCATCTAAGCGGTCAGAGAAGGTGACCCAGCGTTCCCCAGCGTCACCATTCCAAAATTCTGATTGTTGTTGATTGTCCATAGCTAGAAGCATTCCTCATTGAATTCATTTTTTTAGAAGGACAAAATCTTTGTCTCGACTTGAGTAAAATATCCGGCTATTTCCGGCGGCGTTGCCACGCCAACACCGTCTATGAGCGCGTCTTCCCCAAATGTTCGATTGGGCAGATAAATAGCGCAGACATCGACCTTCACGCCGCTATTGATGAGTTTGGAGAGCAGGCCGGCGGGACTCATATTTTTTGGCGCTAAAGGTTGTTGTGATAGAGTCGGCGGTGATTTCAGCGCCAAATCTCCCCCTTTATCGCAAAGGAGGATTTGCACAGGGCTTCCCTGATCGACTGCGGCTTTAGAGAGTATCAAAGCCATAAGCTGCGTTTCAGGTGCCTGCTCCGTAATCACCGTCAATACAGGGGCGGCATTGTCAGTTGCCTGCACCGAGACCTGAGCGGAGCTGTCACTTTGAGAGCAGGCTGTCAGCGCGACGGCGAAAGTCATCACACAAATGAGTTGTTGTCTGATATTCAAAACGGCCTCCTTAAAACGGGTTTAATGTGTAGTCGTCTTGTTGAAGTAAGGCGTGCGCGGTCATGGCCGACAATGCCATTTTAACGCCTGGAAGCAGGTCTGATTTATCAATATCGTGATAAACAGCGGACTGCCCGCAGAGATAGATTTCGACGCCATTCTCAACGAGGGCCTTAATCAATTCCGCGTTTTTAATCTCAGCGCCTGCATATTGCGCCGCGTAATAATTTTTGCGCGTTAAATCCTTGGACGCCCCGCCATGTACGACCACAGCAATATCCATATTCTTCAGAGCTACGCCCGCCTCAGCGTGCATATTAATAAAACGAGCGAGGCTATCCAACTTCCGGTTCACAGCGCCCGGTGTGCCAGCCGCGGCAACATCAAAGCTCACTCTTAATTTCAATTTTTTAGGCAGTGGCATATCAGAGTCGATGGTCGCGATTTTGCCGAAACCTGTAATCACCGTCCCATTGTGAAAAGCCGTATCATCGGCATAGGCGAAAGATGAGATCACAGATAACGCGAATGCGCCTATGAGGATTTTCGAAATTTTCATGAGAAGACCTTTCTAAGCTGCAGTCGCGCGTAGCATCCACGCCGTTTTTTCATGGAGCGTAATTCGAGGGGCAACCACGTCCGCCGTGGCGTCATCATTGGCCTCTTCAGCTGTGCGAAGGACATCTCGCGCTATTTTTGCGACCTGCTCATGCCCAGTGGCTAATGTTATCACCATTTGCCGCCAATCGGGCCTTTGGGTCTCTTCTGTGACAGCAGATAATTTCGACATTTCAGCGTAAGAAGCGGGTGCATAATGGCCCAACGCACGAATACGCTCCGCAAGCTCATCAACGGCCGTCCACATTTCCGTATATTGCTCCATAAACTGGATATGTAATTGTTGGAAATGAGGGCCTTCAACATTCCAGTGATAGCCATGTGTTTTTAAGTAGAGCGTATAAGTGCTCGCAAGCAGTTTCGACAAGGCGGTAGCAGAAGCTTGCCTTGAGGTGGTGTCTATACCGATATTGATGTCCATTGTATTCTCCGTTTGAATTAAGGGGCCTCTGTGAGGTGAATTTGATAAGTTCCGTGGCAGGACTGGCAATACATCAGGGTTGAACTCAATTGCTCAAGTATTTGAGCGCTATCCGCTCCGCTCTTGGAGAGTGTTTCAACTTTTTTGAACTCCTGTTTCATGGCCGACCCCATCTGTCTAAATTCAGAGGGCAAAGCCCCTTTCATTAAACCCTGACCTTGGCTTTGACCTTGATTGCGACCTAAGCTGTCAGCAACGGCGCTTTGAACTAATTCAGGGTCATCTGACGATAGGCCCTCTACGATTTCCTGCGTTGAGAGGAGGAATTGATTCATCTCCTCTAAAACATGGAGACGCTGCTGCGCCGTCAGAGAGACAATAATCCGCGTGTCAGGATTTGTAGGAATTTCGGCGAGGCCGGCGCTCTCACGTTGAGAAACTTCAGGGGCGCGGCCTTGTTGCGAGCAGGCCACGGCTGAAACGCCCGCGCACAAAGTCAGACCTAAATGTAAAACTCGCTTCACGATCTCGCCCGCATCAATCTATAGGCCATGATTGTCAAAATCATCGTAGCTGTAAATATCAGGGCGTTCGTACCAGCAAAGCTAACGCTCGCAAGTGCTGGGCCCGGACATAGACCCGCTAAGCCCCACCCGATGCCAAACAGCGCCGCCCCGGCAATTAAGGGGACGTCAATATCTTTGCGGGTGGGCAGACGAAAACGATCTTCAAATAAGGGTGTCTTGCCTTTTAACACCAAACGATAGCCAATAAATGTAACCACTAAGGCCCCGCCCATGACAAAAGCGAGGCTTGGGTCCCAATTGCCGGTAATGTCCAAGAATGAAATCACTTTTGAAGGGTTCACCATTTGAGACACGGTTAGGCCGCCGCCAAAAAGTAGGCCTGAAAGGAAGGTTGATAGAGGTAGTTTCATCTTACAAGCCTCCGAGGGCGCGCATTATGAAAACGGTTAAAACGCCCGTCGTCATAAATGTCAGTGTGGCGATGAGAGAGCGCATAGAGAGACGCGCATTCCCGCAAACGCCGTGACCACTCGTGCATCCATTTCCCATCTGTGTGCCTATACCGACAAGGACAGCCGCAACGATCAATAAAGGCCCAGTTGTTGGAAAGTTTACCTGAAGTGTCGATGGCTTAAAAAGCCCAACCAGCAATGGCCCCAGAACGAGGCCCAGCAAAAAAGTCCATCGCCACAACTTATCAGCCTTGGGAGCCTGGAGAGCGCCCCCCAAAATGCCACTAATGCCTGCGATGCGTCCCGCACTCGCCATCAACCAAACAGCTGACAAACCAATCATTGCGCCGCCAAGAGCCGCAGATATAGGTGTGAAGTTTTCCATTTCCGTATCCTAAAAAAATCCCCTGACAGAGAGAGGGATGCCAGGGGAAGTTTGGCTAAAGGGGAGCTTAGCCAATGCTTGTATAACGGAGGTAAGGACGTATCTCGTCAAAGCCTTGCGGAAACTTCGCAGCCGCTGCCTCATTCGACACAGAGGGCGGGATGATGACTTTATCTCCAACCTTCCAGTCTGCAGGAGTCGCAATGCCGTTTTTATCACTGGCTTGCAGCGCATCGATAACGCGCAGAATTTCATCAAAATTACGACCGACGCTCATGGGATAAGTCATGGTCAACCTGATCTTCTTATCAGGCCCAATAATAAAGACAGACCGGACAGCCGCTGTGTCACTCTCATTTGGGTGGATCATATCAAAAAGCTGCGCGATTTTTTTGTCAGCATCGGCAACGATTGGGAAGGTCAGCGTTGTATTTTGCGTGTCGTTGACATCTTCAATCCACGCCAAATGCTCTTTAACGCCGTCTGTTGAAAGCCCGAGCGGCTTTGTATTCCGCGCTTGAAATTCTCCCGCGAGTTGTGCCGTGCGTCCCATTTCAGTTGTGCAAACGGGCGTGAAGTCAGCGGGGTGCGAAAAGAAGAAACACCAGCTATCGCCAATCCAATCGTGGAAATCAATTTCGCCGGTCGTTGTTTCTACTGTGAAGTTAGGCGCTACATCGCCGATGCGTAAACTCATGTCAATATCCTTTCATAAATGCGTGAAGCCGCTTGTTATTCTGAGTTAAGAGCGCCCATGCTTAAAGTCAATATACAATTTACTTAATTTAATTATTGATTTTGTATATTGAAATAGTTTATAGCCGTTTCATAGATTCGAGTTGTTGGAGATCAGTGTGACATTACCTGAAAATAGCGCCCCTTTTGACGGATATGACCCAAGCGCGCAGCGGGGGCCAAAGCTCGACGAGCCAGCGCCCCTTTTCACCGCGCGGACAACGCTAGGCACGCGGGCTCTCGAAGACTATCGAGGCCAATGGGTGATCCTGTTCTCGCACCCTGCCGACTTTACACCTGTCTGCACGTCGGAGTTTATCGCCTTTCAAAACGCCATGTCGGATTTTGAATCTCTGAATTGCAGCCTTATTGGCCTGTCTGTAGATAGTGTTTATTCTCACATTGCCTGGCTTGAGAGCATTGAAACAAAATTTGACGTGAAGGTAACGTTCCCTGTCATTGAAGATGTTTCAATGGCTGTTTCAACAGCTTACGGCATGATCCACCAAACGTCCTCCAGCACAGCTACAGTCCGTTCAGTTTTCGTCATTGACCCGGATGGCGTGCTAAAAGCTCTCACACATTACCCGCTCGCTGTCGGCCGCTCCGTCAAAGAGTTATTGCGCCTGCTCAAAGGCCTGCAGCTATCAGTGAAAGAAGATGTCGCGGTTCCGGCAGAATGGCAGCCCGGTGATGACGTTTTATATAACCCACCCTGCCTTTTTAATGACGCGCTGGATAACTCCGGCAACAAAGCTTGGTATTATCGCAAAGTCGCCAACGATATAGGCGAAGCAGACGAGCCAAAATCATGAGCTTCCAAAAAGACATGATTGAAAAAGCGCCTGAAGTTGCCTCACAGCTTAAGCTACTCGCCAATCCAAACCGCCTCCTCATAGTATGCCGTTTGCTGGATGGTGAAATGTCCGTTGGTGATATTGAAGAAGAGTTAGACATTCGCCAGCCCACCCTCTCGCGCGAGCTAGGGCATTTACGTGAAGCCAATATCATTTCCCCACGCCGGCAATCTAAAGTCGTGTTTTACACTTTGACGAATGAGAAAATGCGCGTCTTAATTGAAGCCATTTGTGAGGCAAGCCGCAGTGGCAAAACTCGCCAAGCCCCATCAGTATCGCCGCGTGCCGACGCAAACGCACCCATTGCATTCAACCCGAGGCCTAAATTTACAAAATCAGGGCCGTCATCATCTGATGAGCGCGGATTCAGCATTTTTGCGACCACTTCCAAGAAAGGAGCCTAGACATGAGCAACAAACCAGAAGTCATCTCATTTTTTGATGAGGCCACTTTTACCGTCACTTATATTGTAGCCGACCCTGCGACTAAGAAATGCGGGATTATCGACTCAGTGTTAGATTTTGACCCAAGCTCGGGACGCACAAAAACAGACTCTGCAGACGAAGTCATTGCCTTCATCAAGCAAGGTGAATTGGATGTTGAATGGATATTGGAAACCCACGCTCACGCCGATCATTTTTCTGCGGCACCCTATCTTCAACGAGAGCTTGGCGGCAAGATTGCTATTGGTGCGCATATCCCTGACATTCAGAAAGTTTTTGGAAGTCTTTTCAACGAAGGCGATGATTTCAAACGGGATGGCAGTCAATTCCATCACTTGTTCGAGGATGGTGAGACTTTCAAGATTGGAAGTCTTGACGCCGATGTTATCTATGTGCCGGGGCACACACCGGCTTGCATCGCCTATCATGTCGGTGATGCGGTTTTTGTTGGTGATACACTCTTTATGCCCGACTATGGCTCGGCGCGTTGTGATTTCCCCGGTGGAGATGCAGGAACGCTCTACGACTCTGTGCAAAAACTCTATGCGTTGCCGGATGAAACACGCGTGTATCTTTGTCACGACTATAAAGCGAAAGGCCGTGATCACTATGCGTGGGAAACCACGATCGCTGAACAGAAGGCCAAGAACATTCATCTCAATTCATCCGTTACCCGTGATGAATTTATCGAAATGCGCACGACGCGCGATGAAACGCTGAGTATGCCGCGCCTGATACTGCCGTCCGTCCAAGTCAATATGCGGGCGGGAGAATTTCCGGAGCCGGAGGAAAATGGGCAACGTTATCTGAAAATCCCGCTGAACGCTGTTTAGGAGCTAGTCGGATGGAAACGAAATCATTGACAGAAAACCTCTCTGTGAGCGGTCAAATAAAGCTTGCGGATATGAAGGACATTAAAGCGGCGGGTTTTACGACCGTGATTAATAACCGTCCTGATGGGGAAGCGCCGCGACAACCGCGATCTGAAACATTAGCTAAACGCTCAAAAGAGTTAGGTTTGACCTATCATTATATTCCAGTTTTTCCGGGTAAGATGAGCGCTGCGAATGTCTCTGATTTCGATAAAGCGCTATTGCAAAACGGCGGAAAAACCCTCGCATTTTGCAGAACAGGGACACGCTCCAGCAACCTATGGGCCAAAACCCAAATCGGCAAACGGAGTGCCAATGATGTCATCACGCGCGGCAAGGCGGCAGGATATGATCTCTCCGCACATCGTGAGGCCCTAAATTCAAATCAACCAAAAACGAAAAAAGTGAATGGGGAAAACATGACAGAGACACACCAAATCGTAATTATTGGGGGCGGGTCAGCAGGCATCGCAACAGCAGCAAGTTTGCTGAAAAGAAAAGCTTCACTCGACATTGCCATTATTGAACCAAAGGACGAGCATTTTTATCAACCGGGTTGGACCATGGTTGGCGGGGGCATTTTCTCTCCTGAAAAGACCCGGCGGTCCATGAAAGATCTAATGCCCAAGGCGGCAAAATGGATCAAAGCAGCCGTTTCTACTTTTGACCCTGACAATAACACTGTGACTTTGTCTGATGGGCGCATAATAGGTTATGACATGCTTGTGACCGCGCCTGGCCTTCAACTTGATTTTGATAAGATTGAGGGTTTGACGGAAACGCTGGGTCAAAATGGTGTCACATCGAATTATCGATATGACCTTGCCCCTTATACATGGAAGCTCGTTCAAGGCCTGAAATCAGGCACGGCCATTTTCACACAACCGCCTATGCCCATAAAATGCGCCGGAGCGCCCCAGAAGGCCATGTACCTTTCCGGAGATCACTGGCGCAGAACGGGCGCCTTGGACAAAATAAATATAAAATTTTGCAACACAGGCGGCGCCATCTTTGGCGTCAAAGCCTTTGTTCCCGCACTCATGGAATATGTGAAGCGCTATAAAGCAGAGCTAAATTTCGGCGAGCAACTTGTCAAAGTCGATGGTCCAAACAGGACAGCTTGGTTTGAAAAAACAGATGCAGATGGCAATAAAAGCCAAGTGGAGCGCAAGTTTGACATGCTACATGTGTGCCCGCCGCAATCAGCGCCTGACTTTATCAAAGCCAGCCCACTCTCCAATGAAGCGGGTTGGGTGGACGTTGATCAACACACTCTACAGCACAATAAATATCCAAATATCTATGGGCTTGGTGACGCTGGATCCACGCCTAATGCCAAGACAATGGCTGCAGCGCGCAAACAGGCTCCAATTGTGGCCAGTAACATCATCGCGCAAATGGAAGGCTCAAATGCACTCGCCAACTATGATGGCTACGGTGCATGCCCGCTAACGGTTGAGAAAGGTAAAGTCGTGCTGGCTGAATTTGGATATGGCGGAAAACTATTGCCCTCTCTCCCAACTTGGATGCTCAATGGCACCAAGGCCACCCGCGCCGCTTGGTTTATGAAAGATAGCCTTCTTCCCAATGTCTATTGGAACCAAATGCTCAAGGGTAAGGAATTTCTTGCGAAACCAGAAATCACTCTAAAGTAGCGCACCTATCGGTCTCAGCCATGCGCTTAGCGGAATGAACAATGTCAATTAAACTTTCAAGTTACTTCCCGATTCTAGATTGGGGTCGTCGTTACAAAGGCGAGACTTTCGTCAATGACGGCATTGCCGCCGTTATTGTAACTATCATGCTCATTCCGCAATCATTGGCCTATGCTCTCTTGGCTGGATTACCGCCTCAAGTGGGGCTCTATGCCAGTATTTTGCCGCTTGTTGCCTACGCCATATTCGGAACGAGTAAAGCGCTGGCGGTCGGCCCTGTCGCTGTCATCTCATTAATGACGGCCGCGGCAGCAGGTAAGATGGCGGCGCAAGGCTCTCCGGAATATTTGGCCGTTGCGATACTGCTAGCGCTCATTTCAGGTGTGATGCTTCTTGTTATGGGGCTTTTTAAACTTGGCTTCATCGCTAACTTTTTAAGCCATCCTGTTATCTCCGGTTTTATCACAGCATCGGGAATACTGATCGCTGTAAGCCAACTCAAACATATTTTGGGCGTAAAAGTTACCGGGCATAACTTGTTAGAAATCGGCCAATCTTTGATCTCAAAAATACCCGAAACGAACATGCCAACTCTAATAATCGGCGTCATCTCAACAGTCTTTCTATTTTGGGTTCGCGGAAACCTAAAACCTTTGCTGAGAAAAATGGGATTAAGCGAAAAGCTGGCAGGCATTGGCGCCCGTGTTGGCCCGGTCATCGCCGTCGTCGTGTCCATCCTGGCCGTTCTGTTTTTGGGTCTTGAAGATAAAGGCGTCAAAATTGTTGGTGATATACCAAAAGGTCTTCCGCCTATTGCGGCGCCTGAATTTGATATGACGCTTTGGATAAGTCTTCTTGGCTCTTCCTTAATTATTGCGATCATCGGTTTCGTAGAATCCGTCTCTGTCGCGCAAACATTAGCCGCAAAGAAGCGCCAGCGTATTGAACCGGACCAAGAACTCATCGCGCTTGGGGCTTCCAATATCGCCTCTGCATTTTCCGGAGGTTATTCAGTTACGGGTGGTTTTGCCCGGTCAGCCGTCAATTTTGACGCTGGGGCTGAAACACCAGCCGCTGGGGGCTTTACCGCCATCGGCATCGCGCTCGCAACATTGTTTTTGACGCCTCTATTATACAATCTACCAATCGCGACGCTTGCGGCGACGATCATTGTAGCGGTGTTATCGCTTGTAAATATCCCAGACATTAAACAGGCTTGGAATTATTCTAAGAGTGATTTTGCCGCGATGATGGCGACAATCCTTTTGACACTCACCATAGGCGTAGAAGCGGGCGTCATGGCAGGTGTTGTGATTTCAATCGCGATGTTCCTCTACCGCTCATCACGCCCGCATTACGCGATTGTCGGACAAGTGCGCGATACAGAGCATTTTAGAAATGTTGATCGGCACAATGTTATTACAAGCCCGCGCGTCGTTACGATTCGGGTGGATGAGTCCCTATATTTTGCAAATGCGCGCTATCTTGAAGACGCTATTTACGAACGAGCACTCGCTTCTGACACTGTCGAACACGTCATTCTTATGTGCTCTGCCGTCAATGATATTGACCTGTCCGCACTGGAGAGTCTCGAAGCTATAAACGAGCGGCTGAAGTCCGCCAAAATCACCTTTCATCTTTCGGAGGTGAAAGGTCCGGTCATGGACAAGTTGGAGAAATCTCACTTGCCTCATGATCTCACTGGGGAGGTATTTTTCAGTCAGCATGACGCCATCAAAAAGATTTGCGGAAATGCGTTTGATACAGAAGTGGAGTATTACCTCTAATGGAACCTGTCGTCAGCGAATTAGCAGTTAACCTCGCAAGAGCGCAATTTGCCTTTACCGTCTCTTTTCATATTATCTTCCCGGCCTTTTCAATCGGTCTTGCGAGCTACCTGATGGTGCTCGAAGGGCTTTGGCTGAAAACGGGAAATGACACCTATCTTCGCCTCTTCAAATATTGGCGCAAGATTTTCGCCGTCGCGTTCGGTATGGGCGTCGTCTCTGGCATAGTGATGGCCTATCAATTTGGCACAAATTGGAGCGTCTTTTCTGATAAGGCCGGGCCCGTCATTGGACCGCTCATGGCCTATGAAGTTTTGACGGCCTTCTTCCTCGAAGCGGGTTTCCTCGGCATCATGTTGTTTGGCATGGGCCGCGTGTCCAAGCGGCTGCATTTCATTGCGACAATCATGGTCGCCTTCGGGACCCTGCTGTCGGCTACTTGGATCCTGTCCGTGAATAGCTGGATGCAGACGCCTGCAGGTTTTTCAATCAATGAGGCCGGGCAATTCATCCCCGAAAGCTGGATGGAAATCATTTTCAATCCCAGCTTCCCCTACCGTCTCGTCCACATGGTTCTAGCGGCCTATTTGACCACAGCCTTCGTTGTCGGGGCGGTTGGTGCGTGGCACTTGCTCAAGGATAGAACGAATAAAGAAGCCCGCAAAATGTTCTCTATGGCGATGTGGATGGCCGCAATTATCGCCCCCATTCAGATCATTGCGGGCGATTTTCACGGCATTAATACGCTGGAGCATCAGCCGGCCAAAGTGATGGCGATGGAAGGTCATTTTGAGAGTCATCCTGAGGGCGCGCCGCTTTATCTATTCGGTATTCCGGATCAGGAAAATCAAGAGCTGAAATATGCCATTGGTATTCCCAAAGCTTCGTCGCTCATTCTCAAACATGACTTAAACGCACCGCTCGCCGGGCTGGATACAATTCCGCGCGAAGACCAACCGCCCGTCGCAATCGTCTTCTGGAGCTTCCGCGTCATGGTTGGCATTGGGATGCTTATGCTGCTCGTGGGCGTGACCAGCCTATTCCTGAGATGGCGAAAGCGCCTTTACGAGGCAAGCCTATTTCACAAGTTTGCGCTTGTAATGGGGCCAAGTGGATTTGTCGCCGTTCTCGCCGGATGGATAACAACAGAGGTCGGTCGCCAACCCTTCACAGTCTATGGCTTGCTGCGCACCACGGAGTCGATTGCGCCCGTGGAAGCGCCCGCCGTGGCGGCATCGCTTCTCGCTTTCGTTGTGGTCTATTTCGCGCTCTTCGGCGCTGGGACATATTACATCTTGAAAATGATGAACAAGACACCGGGCGAGCTTGCCAAATTGCCGGGCACAGTCACGCGAACTGCGGGCACCACGCCAGCTGCTTCGCTTGATCCCGATGCCATGAACCCCGCCGAATAGGAGGCCACAATGTTTGATCTACCAACAATTTGGGCCGGTCTTTTGGCCGTTGCCATCTTTATCTATGTCATTCTTGACGGGTTTGACCTTGGCATTGGTCTCGTTTTCCCATTCTTGGAAACGGATAAATGCCGCGATGTTGCCATGAATTCCGTCGCTCCCGTTTGGGACGGCAATGAGACTTGGCTCGTCTTGGGCGGCGGAGGCTTACTGGCGGCCTTCCCTTTAGCTTATGCGGTCGTTCTCCCTGCACTCTACGCCCCTTTCATTATTATGATTTTGGCGCTCGTCTTTCGGGGTGTCGCTTTTGAATATCGCTGGCGAGATAAGGCTCACGAGAAGACGTGGGATAAGTCATTCTTTTTCGGATCTCTCCTGGCCACTTTTACACAAGGCATTGTCCTGGGCGCTTTCGTGCAAGGTATTGAGGTTGACGGCCGAGCCTATGGCGGCGGCTGGTGGGATTGGTTGACGCCTTTCTCAATGATGTGCGGCGTGGCTCTGACGGCCGGATATGCTCTGCTCGGATCGACTTGGCTTGTGATGAAGACGGAAGGCATCTTGCGCGAAAAGGCTTACCGCATCTCCAAAATCACGGCGGTCGCGACATTGGCTTTCATGGGAATTGTCAGTCTTTGGACTCCATTTCTTTCGCCTGAAATCGCAGAGCGTTGGTTCACATTCCCGCAGCTTCTTTTCGTTCTGCCTGTTCCAACGCTCGTCTTTATTCTCGCGGGTGTCTTGGCATTCGGATTGGTCAAACGCCGGGACAGTCTACCATTTCTCGCAACGATTGGAATATTCCTCCTGTGTTTTATCGGTCTTGGCATAGGCATCACGCCCTATATCGTGCCGCGCGCGATCACGATTGCTGAGGCGGCGGCTCCCGACAAAAGCCTTATGTTTATGCTGGTCGGTGCGCTCATACTCTTGCCCATGATCTTGGCTTACACAGCTTATTCCTATTGGGTGTTCAGAGGCAAAGTCGATCCGGAAGCAGGGTATCACTAATGCCCAAATTTAAGTTTCTGCAAGAAAAAGACACGCACATAGAGAAAACAGGGCCAAAGGAGCTACTGTGGTTTGTCGGGCTATGGGGATTGGGGTTTGTGACGATCACCATCGTCGGAACGCTCATCAAGCTCGTTCTGAGAACATAAGATGAGCGCCCATGTATCGATGAGACGACTGAGCCCAAAAAAAGCCATCAGCTATCTTAAGGATCACAAGAAAGAACTTTTCTGGGTCTGGATCGCTTATCAATCCATCAAAGGGATGGCGACGCTGACATTGATATGGATACCCCTCTGGCTCGTCTGGAGAGGACAGTCCGGCGGCGAGTTTTAAGCATAGCCGTATTGGCGCGGCAGTATCCGCGCCATACGCTCAGAAACTATCTGACAAGGCTTAAGCGAAGAAACACCCCGCGGCCTGTGCCGGGCAAGCGCTCACCGATTGGGACATCGCCAAACCCATTGCGATTATAGCCAGAGAGATGGTCCTCATAGACTTCGTCAAATAGGTTCTCCACGCCTGCCGACAGGTTCACCCCATCACGAATATGCCAATCGCCATAAGCGTTAAAGACAAAATAGCCCTCCGTTGCGCGCTCGCTATTCGTTTGTGAGACTTTGTTTTGATCGGCAACGGCGCGGCCTTCAATCGTGGCTGACCAGACGGATTGTTCATAGGTCAGCCCAACCATCACATTGGGCGGCGCAATCCGGTAGAGATTATCATTAATATCGCGGCGCTTGCCTCTGACATAATTGACGACGCCATCAATGCGAAGCGGGCCTTCAAAATCATACCCGGCATCCAAGTCAAAGCCGACTAAGCGCGCATCGACATTGCCCCAGCGCAGCGGTGTAGGGTCTCCATTCATATTCGCAATCATCTCGACTGGAGAGTTAATCACGCCGACACTGTCATCAAAGGGCGTACCTTGGATGTAGTTATTAATCGAGCGAATATAGACAGTGGGACGTAGATAGGCGCGCTCACTGGCATAGTCGAAACCGGCCTCTGCAATCCAAGCAGTCTCTTTATCGAGGCTGAGATCACCGACATAAATATTACCATCAGCGAGTCCGCCGCTCGCATTGATCGGCAGCCAGCCATAGCGCTGGATATAGCCCGGCATTTGTTCTTTATGCACCAGTGTCGCCCGCCAAGACAGACCGTTCGTTGCGTCTGTCCAAAGCTTCACGACGCCGTCAAATGTCGTGTCTCCTCCGTCCGTATCAGCGGCGTTAAACGCCATAGCCAAATTGCGCGGCCCTATAGGAAGCGCTGTGCCTAGCGCGGCGTCGCCCGAAGCAAAGTCATGATGATCAATGCGCAGTCCAAGTTGCGTATTCAACCCGCCCAGATCGCCATTCCATTCACCAAACCCTCCAAAACGGGACATATCGATATCCGGAAATGGCGTGACAAAGAAAGCCTGATTGTTGGGATTGGTGATGATCACATCATGGTCTGTTTCCTGAGTATCTATGCCCACAGACATCTCGCCGCCGAAAGACGGAAACGCGAGTGACACGGCGCCGCCTATTGTCGTGGCATCCGCAAATGTTGCGCGCTGGCCCATCGGTGTGGGCGCAGGGCGCAAAGAAAAATTGTCCATCAGATGCGCGACGTCACTGTAATTAATATTCGCATTTAACCGAATTTTACCGAAGTCATTCTGGTATCCCACGCGCGCAAAATCAGTATCGAAATATTGAATATCCATCGGGAATGGTGGGTTACCTGTTGGGTCTGTATTCTGACGGCGTAGGTCGAGGGAGAACTCACCTGCAGTTGTTTTGACACCCGCAGACAATCCGTAAACAACCCGCTCAAAAGCTGTGCCGCCAATCACGCCGTCGCCAAATTTCGTATCACCGCCTTCTTCATATGCGCCCAGCAAATTGAAGCGCCATTGATCAGATGCCGCGCCAATGACGCCACCCGTCGACACGCTTTCATTCACGCTGCGCGCGCCGAGCATCACATCATAGCCGAGTGAAGTCGCCGCGCCGCCGGTATAACCGACGCGCTTGAATCTGGCGTCTGCGCCGCCGCCAAGGCCCGGCCCTTTAGAGACAGGGCTAACGCCTCGGTCAATCACGACAGAGGACACCAAGGGCGCGGGTGCATAGTGATAGACAGGGTCCATCAAATTAGGGCCGCCCGACGCAAAGCTTTGACCATCAACGCGTAAGTTCAAACGCTCTCCGAATAGACCGCGATATTGCATCTGCCCGGAAAGCTCGCCATTGCCGATACGCGCACCGCCGGGTGTTCGCGCCGTCAGGTAAGTAATGTCACCGCCCTGCAGGGGCGCAGAATCCGGAGTGATTGTCATTTCGGTATGGATATCTGTGCGCATGCCTGTGACAATAATCACATCTTCTAAAGCGGGGTCTGAAGATTGCGCCATAGCCGGCAAGGCACAGGCGATAGTGGCCGCACTAATTATCAGGCGGCATAGGAATTGGGGTTTCATTTTTAATACTCATCAAATCTAAAGCGGGCAACAGCCCAGTGACTGCGCATCGAGGCGCATTGCGGATATAACTTTAGATAGACGTGGGAGGCGCCCGCGAACCGGATGGCGGGCCCTGCGCCTTATGAACAAGGCCAGTCTCAAAAGCGATGTAAGTCGGAGGCTGTTTTGTAAATGTGGCCGCGCAAGCACTGTGCTCAGGCGATGGAAGCACTATGGTTGACAGCGTACACATTTCACAGTGTTCATTTGGCGGGACTGGCTCGTTGTCCGTCTCACCTAACACCTCAGAAAGGTCCCTCAGTGCGGCCTTAGCACTAGGGTTTAAAGGCTGCCCTGATGGGGAGCATAGCAGAGATGACAAATCGGTATTGTTCGAGGCGGCAAAAGACAATGCGCTAGGCACCAGCAAGAGCCAACATACGATTAGTCGGACACATAAGGGTGCAATTGATTTTGTCACGCGATTCACCATCAATTACATCTTATAGACTCTGGTGAAATTACGCATCTCATTTATTGTCGCGGAGGTGATTTTACACACAAAACCGATGGATCTGACACCCATGCGAAAGCATCTCGTTGGGCGGGTTGCGTGGCTTTCACATTGAAAAATAATGGTAGCAAATATGTTACCATTACGCTTGAGATAAGAGAGTATCTTGATAAACATGGACCGGGCAGTTTTGTTGATTGGTGAAATTCGCTCGAAACACAATCGGCATTGAAAGTGACAACTTATCTAGCATGTCTAGGAATTGGCAACACGTCGACCTTGAAAAGCCTCGGCAAAGGGCTCTGGGAGCGCTGTATTCATTGGGGCCCTGGTTTAAGAGTATATCTAGGACGGGATGGCGACACATTGATCATCTTATTAGGAGGGGGCACAAAACGACGCCAGAGCAAGGATATTGACCGCGCAATGAAGGCTTAGACTGAATACAGAGGCAGACAAAAGGAGTAGGTAAAATGACAACAACAAAGAGCTTTCGCGAAACTGTTGTGGCACGAGCCGCAAATGATTTGAATTTTCGCTATGGCCTTCTAACGGAAAGCCTAGATGCTATGCTGTCTGGTGATCTTGAGGCAGGCAAATCTCTACTACGAGCCTATATCAATGCTACGACTGGTTTCGAGGCGTTGGCTGGTGCAATCGGGAAGTCACCCAAGAGTCTGATGCGAATGTTGAGTTCAAGTGGGAATCCAATCGCTAAAAACCTTTTCGGTATTGTAGGCTATCTTCAACAGGAAGCCGGTGTGTCTTTGCAAACCCAAGCAAGCTGACAATTCGTGCATTCGCAGGCTCGACTTGCGGAGCCATCAGCTTTTAAGTTGGTATTCTAGGGTAATTTTCCCAATCAATAGTCAATGTTATATCCTTTGGCATCCTTATATTTTCTGAGGTAACCCTTGTTGGAAAATTGGCCAAATCATAGCAATAGTAGGTGCCTTAAGCCTTAGCGGATGACGGCTCTTTGCGCGCCTTTTGGACTGTCCGAATAAGAAGCAAGTCACACCAAAACCATCTAAAATATATTATCCATATAGCCCAAAGTCGGGGTTAGTTAGCGCCTCTAATTCTGAGGTAAGAAATACTGCGGCCATCAAAAGCCCTGTCACGGAAAACAGCCGTTTTTTAATCGGGCGGCCGCCAGATATTGGCATTGATATTTCAGTCGGTCGTGCCACCAAAATCAGATTTACCGCCAGTTTTCATGTCTAATTTGACCGCGTCAATAACCATGGTTTTATCGACAGCCTTCATCATGTCATAAAGCGTCAAAAGCGCGACAGACACAGCGGTTAAGGCTTCCATTTCAATGCCTGTTTGACCTGTGGTTTTGGCATCTGAGCTAACCCTGAACCCAGGCAGAGCCGTGTCGGGCGTTATTGTCACCGCGACTTTGGTGAGGGGCAGAGGGTGACACAATGGGATAAGGTCTGACGTTTTTTTGGCCGCCATAATACCAGCGATTTCTGCCGTGGTAATAACGGCCCCTTTCGGGGCTTTGCCGTCCATCACCAAATCCACAGTAGACGCTTGCGTGCGAATAAGGCCGCTTGCACACGCACGACGCTGGGTCACAGCTTTGTCGCCGACATCAACCATGTTCACCCGACCCGACTTATCGAGATGTGATAGCGCGCTCATGGGCATAACCCCCGGTAGCGCTCCATTTTCCCGACAAGAGAGCAAGGGCGATATTGGCTGTTAAATTGAAAGGCAAAAATATTATCCCACGCATCACGGCATGCCCCAGTAGACCCCGGCACGCAAAAGACAAAGGTGTTATCAATTTGCCCAGCAAAGGCACGTGATTGCAAGGTTGATATGCCAACAGTGCTTAGGCTGACGTGATGAAACACGGTCGAAAACCCGTCCATATCACGCTCAAACAAGGGCTTAACGGCTTCTGGTGTCACGTCGCGCGGCGCAAAGCCTGTGCCGCCCGTTGTCAAGATCACGTCAATATCGGGGTCTTTGACCCACGCCTTAACTGCGGCTTGAATAGCGGGGATATCATCTTTGACAATGATATGCCCTGCCAGATTATGCCCTGCCGCAATCGTGCGTTCCGCGAGTAATCCTCCCGATGTATCGTTGGATTTATCGCGCGTGTCAGATATCGTCAGCACCGCGATATTAATGGGGTAAAAGGTCAAGCTATCATCAATGCGGGCCATTATTTTTCGCTCCATCTTTGGCGGTCTTTGTGGTCACGGTCTGTTGGGTCTATCCAACGCGTGCCAAAAGCGCCCTGTTCTTTTTTCCAAAACACGGCATCCGTCTTAAGGCGGTCCATGATGTAATCTGCGCCTGAAAACGCCTCGCGGCGATGATCGCTTGCTACCATAACACAGACAATCACGTCATGCGGTTTAATCACGCCGCCACGGTGAATGATATGAACATGCGACAGGTTAAATTGCGATAGGCCATCATTGGCAATATCCTCGAGCGATTGCTGGGTCATGCGCGGGTGCCACTCTAAAATTAGAGCGTCTAGCGGTTCGCCCTGTTTTGATTGAGGACGCATAATACCGCGAAAGGTGACGACCGCACCTGCGCCTTTGGCGTGCTGGGAAAAGGTCGTCTCGACATCAACAGTATGTATTTCCTCTAGCGTTAATTGGGCCGATACACTCACCGTCTATCCCCCTGAAAGGGGGCTAAAAAACGCTAGGCTGTCACCGAGCTTAATCTGTGTATCATCAGCAACCATAATGTCATTAATGACGCCTCGCACAGACGGGTCGAGCAAGTCATCACAATCATGGTTTTTGGCCAGTTGCGTCCGCACAGTCCCCAATGTCGCAGTGGCGGCCGCATCAAAGCTCACAGATTTACCCATGCGATCAGTCAGACGTCCAAAAAATTCAACTGTGACGATTGCCATAAACTCCATCTCGCTTGGTTGTTTTGATAGCCAGCATCCTAGAGCGCTTAACTGATAATGCCAACTAACCCTGCCCAATTAAACAAAAGCCGTGCCGCGACATATAGGATTAAAACCGCGGTAAGACGTTTTAAGATTTTCGGGTCTAGTTTTGTTGCCGCCATCCATGATCCAATTTGTCCCCCGACAAATACGGCGATAAGGAGCGGCCAATAGGGCAAAGCAAGCGATAGCAACTGTGTATCTGATAGTTTCATGACTTGTCCGGTCAGTCCTGAGGCCGAATTGGCGAGGATAAACACACTGCACGCGGCTGCGATTTTGCGCGGGGTATCCCACGCTAGCCAGTAAAGCACAGGCGCGAGGAATATGCCGCCGCCAATACCGACAAGCCCAGACAAAAGCCCTATGCCGCCGCCTGTAACCAAGGCAGCGATGGTTGGAATGGAGCGTTTTTCACCGCTCTGGACCACGTAATCACGCTGTCCCAAAAGCCTTATACCGCTGAGGAAAAGGGCCATGCCGAGTAGACCAATGAAAAGCGTCTCAGATATCGGCAAACGTCCACCAAGCCACGCAGCAGGGATGGAGGCAATAAGGAAAGGGGCGAGCGCGTGCGGGGCTAGCAGGCCCTCTTTCCAAAATCGCCATAGTCCGCCAGATACAACAATAATATTACAGGCTAGCGCAATTGTGGGAAGGATACGGTAATCCGTCCCGTGCAACACCAATAGGGCATTATACGTTGACCCGCCACCAAACCCGACGGCAGCATAAGCTATCGCGACAATAAAAAATAATATCAGAAGATAAATAGGCACGCGGTTATTTTACCCGCCAAGCCATTGAACCAATTAAGTATGGCAGGGCGACCAACATAGCTAAAACGGATTAAGCGTGTAGCCGTCTTGGGCTAAAAGTGCATGCGCCGTCATCGCGGAAAGCGCCATTTCCACGCCAGGCAATAGATCAGTTTTTTCAATGCCGTGATAGCGCGCCGTCTGACCACATATAATAATGCGCACCCCTTCACCCGTCAGGGCTTTTACGGCGTATTTGCTCGCATTTTGACTGCCGTCATATTGGCGGCTGTAAAAATTATCCTGAGTCATATCAAAGGCCGCTTTGCCGTGGACAACGATGGCAAGTTTTATGTCATCTTGCGGAACCCCTGCCGCGACATGCATGTTCATAAACCGCCCTGCGGTGATGAGTTTGCGGTTCGTTTCCTCGGGCCTGGCCGCGTCTACAGCGTCAAAAGCAATGGCAAACTGTGTGCCTGCGGGGATTGACATATCAGTGTCAACTGCTGCTGCGGGGCCAAAGGTCGTAAAGACGGGGCCTTTTGTAAACGCTTCATCTGCGGCATTGGCTGTGGAGGGGCTACCGACCAGCATCACAGCGGCGATCGCCATACACATTATCCTTAAACCCATAATCTGTCCTTCTATTTACGCATTACTGCCAGTCTTATGTGACCCTCACTAGGATAAAGTCACGCCTTTGTCATTAAATGGGGCGTTGTCGCAACTCTGTATGTTTATTATTCAGTTTTTCGCCGTTGCATAAAGGGGTTGCCGCGCGGTATAGGCTCACCCAGATTGGACATGTTTTGCAGGGTTGCATCTGCGGCCTTAACGTGCCCGTAACCGTTACTGTATAGACAGAGTTTACCATGACTGATTACGCCCAAGCCCGCCAACATATGGTTGATAGCCAAATCCGCACGAATGACGTGACGGACCTCGCCATCTTAAAGGCGTTCAAATCCGTTCCGCGCGAAATGTTTGTGCCTCAAACACAACGTGCACTGGCCTATTCTGATGTGCATATTGACTGTGGTGACGATCGTACCCTGCTTAGTCCACGTGATTTTTCCAAAATGGTGCAAGCCGCTGATATTGAACCGACCGACGTTGTACTGAACATCGCCTGTGGCCGCGGTTATTCTGCCGCTGTTATTGCAGCTTTGTGCGAAACTGTTGTGGGCTTGGAAGATAGTGAAGACCGGGTTGAGCGTGCGACAACATTGTTAACAGATATCGGCGTAACCAATGCCGCCGTTGTTAAAGGCGATTTAAAAAGCGGGGCTCGCGAGCACGGCCCCTTTAATGTGATTTTCGTAAACGGAGCTGTCACAGATGTGCCCGCAACATGGCTTGACCAATTGGCCAATGGCGGACGTCTTGTTACGATCAAGCAAAAGGGAGCCGTTGGCGTGTGTAGCGTCTACACGCGCTCTGGCGATGCTGTTGGTGAACGTGTGGCTTTTGATGCCACCGCTCCGCTCCTGCCTGGTTTTGAGCCTAAAGAGGTTTTCGTTTTTTAAGGTGATAGTCATGCGGTCATATCAAACCAAAATGGGTTTTGTGCGCCGCGTTGTCTTGGCGGGAACGGCCTGCATTGCTGCGCTGTCCATGACGCTAAGCACAAATGTATCCGCAGAAACTTTTCAAGAGGCGTTAATTGCGGCCTATCATAATAATCCGCGCTTGAAGGCCGAGCGCACGCGCGTTCGCGAAATTGACGAGAATTATATCCAAGCGCGCGCTCAAGGGCGTGTAAGTTCTAGCCTGTCAGGATCTGTCTCTGGCTCTGTTGCACGCTTTCCAGCGCAGAGCTTTTTCGGGCCTGGGGGACTCGATACCATTTCAGGCACGCCAGCGGATGCCGCAGTTCAAGTCATTCAACCGCTTTATCAGGGCGGGCGTGTTAAAGCGTTAAAGAAGCAAGCAAAATCAGCAATTTACGCGGCACGCGAAGGACTGCGTAATGCGGAACAGAACTTGTTTGTATCTGTGGCTACGGCCTATGTTGATGTAAAACGGGACGAAGAAACCGCCCGTATTCGTCGCAATAATGTCAGTGTTTTGGCCCGCCAAGAACAGGCTGCGCGTGACCGTTTCGATGTCGGCGAGGGCACTTTGACCGATATCGCACAGGCAGAATCGCGACTGGCAGGCGCAAATATCGGACTCGCCCAGGCTGAAGCGCAATTGGCGGCTTCCCGCGCGTCTTATGAACGTGTGGTCGGAAAGCCGCCGAGTTTGCTTTCAACGACACCACGCTTCATTTTGCCAAGCAGCATGACCCAAGCCCAAGAGGTTGGGCGGGCGAATAACCCTCAACTGGTCGCGGCAATATTTAATCAAATTGCAGCGCGTAACGGCATTGCTGTGGCAAAATCTGCCAATAAGCCGACCGTATCTCTTGCGGGTACGGCGTCGGCGGCGCGCGAACAATTGGGGCAATTTACGCGGTCTGATAATGCTTCATTGTCGTTGCAGGTGACCGTGCCGCTTTATTCGGGTGGTGCCAATAAATCACGCGTTCGCCAAGCCCGCTTGGCCGTGGAACGCCTTGGCTATGAAGTCACGGATACACAGGACGCGATTGATCAGACGATCGCGCAAATATGGGCGCAGCTTGAGGCGGCTAAAATATCGCTTAGCGCATCACAACGCCAAGTCGATGCCGCCAATGTCGCCTTTGAGGGCGTTACGTTAGAGCAACAGCTTGGGCAACGCGACACGTTAGATGTGTTAAACGCAGAACAAGAAGTGCTTAATGCGAAGCTATCGGTTGTTGACGCACAACGCGCTGTGGATGCCACGACATTTCAGCTATTGTCCGTCATGGGAGCCTTTGACGCGGAAAGCCTGCAATTGCCTGTTGATCTTTACGACCCATCAGAGAATTTCGAGGCGATTAAAATCGACGGTATGACCCGTGCGATTGACAATTATGTGCCAGAGATTGTGGAAGATGCCGTCGACGAAATCGCCGATATTCCGGGTGACGTGATTGACTTGGGCCAAGCCCTTCGTATCGATGATGCAGGCCGCGAGGTTGGGCGTAATGTCGGGGTCTTTGGCCACGGGGTCGGTACGTTAGTAAAAGACGGCGTCGACACGGTTAGTAAGCCTGTCACAGATATCGAGTTTTCGGACGAGCTACCGAAATTTATCAAATCTATGGGCACAGGCATGATTGATACCGCCGGCAAGGTTGGTAACGCAATTGGCGGCACTGTTAAGACAGGTGTCGATAGTGCTACGGGCTACCAAACGGGCGCCGACGCAGACAAGTCGCAAGACTAAATTCCCTCCACAATTGTATTCCCTCTCAACTGGACAAGCTACACGGGTTGGCTTACGTTAAGATATTGTTAGTTTTATGCTGTGCCTGTCGTCTTTGGCGATGACAGCGGCAAGGGACCGACAAGCTGCATTGTTTAAATCAGAGGTTTCCATGTCGGACGACACTACACCATCCGCGAATGACGGCACAGACGCAGGGGGAGAGCCCTCTATGGAAGATATTTTGGCGTCCATTCGCCGGATTATCGCCGATGACGAAGCTGATGGTGGTGCTCCTTCAAAAGTCGACATAACGCCGATTGATATCGCCATTGATGAACCAACGCCTGACGATAGTGCGCAAGACGATGCGTTAATGTCTCTCGTAACGGATGAAACGGTTGATGACGTGTTAGAATTAACGGACACGCCCGCAGATGTTTTATCGCCAGAGCTTGTCGCCGCCAATTTGACGGCCACATCCCCTGAAAGTTTTGATAACAGTGGTGACGTGTCATCCGTCATGGATGACCTCGTTGATCTTGATTTAACGGCAGATGACACGCCTGTGCTTGATTTAGCCAGCGATGACATTGCGCCGTTACGGGCTGACGAAACGGCAACCTCTGAAAACCTCGATATTGCGGCCTTTGATGACGACTTTGGCATTGACGATATTGATGATTTGACCGTGATAGACACGTTGATAGATGATGATGTCGTCCCAGACGAACGCGTGATTGACCCAGCCGCTGACCTATTGGCCGATGACAGTGATAATGATGTCAATGATGACGACACAGACGCCTTGATTGATAGCCTATTTGGTGATGTTGACGATGCCAATGTTGGTGATATCGAAGAGCCCGTAGTTGAGGCAGTCGCACCCAAAGCTATATCTCCGAGCAAAACGGCGGCGCTTCCTGTGTCATCGACATCAGATAGCGATCTGGACCTTGTTAAATCCCTTATGGCGGATTTGACCGATGATAGTTTTTTAGACACGGAGGCGGGTACTGGCGTTGATATGGGCGCTGAGACAGACCTTACCCTTGAAAATATTGAGCCTGAGCCTGAATCAGAAACACAGCCTGTTGCCGTTGAGAGTGAACAAGCCAGCGACAATTTGGCCACCGAAGATGATGAAGATGTTGATGTCTTTGACGATATTTTGGCGCTAACATTGGACGACGAAGCGGCTCTGCAGGATGAAAAGCTGGAAGCATTGGAGCTTGAAAGTGCGCAGATGGCGGGTCTCGCCTCTGATCCCGTTTCTGACATAGAGGCCGCACCAGCCCATAAATCTCTCGCCGATATTGCGGCAGAGGCCGATGCCCAAGCTCACGCGGTCACTCAACCCACAGCGGAAAAGAAAACATCAGGGAACGGCACTATGCTCGCCGCTGTCTTGGCAGCAGGTGGCGTCGCGACAGCCACGGTCGCTGCGCGCAGTGATGACACGCAGACAGACATAGATTTGCCCAGCCATGAGGAGATCGAAAGCTTGCTGATGGAGGGTGCTGCGGCGGACGATGACGCGACAACTGATTTGGATATGGCGGCGGTCTTGGATGATAACGTCGAGGCAGAGGCGACAGATGCGGGGTCAGAGGACGCAACGCCAGACGCATCTGTTAAGGAGGAAATAGAGCCGGTGGTCGAGGCCTCCGCTCTGGACAACACCCCCGACACACACGATAGTAATACAGAATCACCAGAGGAGACATCTGCGATGGCTAGAACAGCGTCAAGCGCCGTATCAAAAGATACAATTTTAGACGAAGTCACGGAAACAGCAACGGCGGGCGCCTTTGCGCAGCTTAATAATGCGGTGGAAGAAAAGGCCGTCTTTGAAGAGCGTGGCGACCGGATTGGTGACCTTGTGCAAGAGGCTTTGCGCCCGATGCTAAAAGAATGGCTTGACGCCAATTTAAAGGGCATCGTAGAGCGCGCGGTGACGAAAGAGGTCAAACGGATTTCATCCGGCAAATAGCCCTATTATCATTTTGTGATGAAAAGTCGGGCTTGCCCGGCTTTTTGCGTTTTCAAAGCCATGTATATTTCTGCGTGCCATTGCGATTAAGGGTTTGATTTCGCGCTCCGTTTGCTATTCACGCGACAACAGATTTACACGCCAACACCAAGGCCCGCCATGTTAGACAAAGCCTTCAACCCTTCTGAATCCGAACCCCGCCTATATAAAGCGTGGGAAGACAGCGGCGCGTTCCAGCCCCGCGCGGCAAAACCTGGCGATACGAAAGACGATAATTTTTCAATCGTCATCCCCCCGCCCAATGTCACGGGCAGCCTTCACATGGGTCACGCGGTCAATAACACCATTATGGATATCCTAACGCGTTATAACCGTATGAAAGGTAAAGCCGTTCTATGGCAGCCCGGCATGGATCATGCGGGTATCGCGACACAAATGGTGGTGGAACGCAAATTGGCGGCTGAAGGCCAATACCGCAAAGATATGACGCGCGAGCAGTTCTTAAACCATGTATGGGCATGGAAAGACGAAAGCGGCGGCAATATCTTTAACCAATTGCGCCGCTTGGGCAGCTCGTGCGATTGGTCACGCGAACGCTTCACCTTGGGTGATCGTGACGGCGGGCAAATGGCGGACGCTGTAACAAAGGCCTTTGTGGATATGTATGAAGCGGGACTGATTTACCGCGACAAGCGCTTGGTCAATTGGGACCCGCATTTCCAGACCGCGATTTCGGATTTGGAAGTCGAAAATATCGAAAAAGACGGTCATTTCTGGCATTTCAAATATCCACTCGCGGGGGGTGAAACCTACACCTATGTCGAGAAAGACGAAGACGGCAACATCACCCTGTCAGAGGAACGCGACTATATCTCTATCGCGACAACGCGTCCCGAAACCATGCTGGGTGACGGCGCGGTGGCGGTGCATCCCGATGATGAACGCTATGCGCCGATTGTTGGCAAAATGGTGCGTTTGCCATTGGCCGATAGATTAATCCCGATTATCACGGATGAATATCCCGATATGGATTTCGGCTCTGGCGCTGTGAAGATTACGGGCGCGCATGACTTTAACGATTACGAAGTCGCGAAACGCAACGACATTCCGATGTATAGCCTGATGGGCACACGCGGCGAGATGATAGAATCAGAGATTATGCCCGCGAAATATGTCGGCATGGATAGGTTTAAAGCGCGCAAAGCCGTTGTCGCCGATATTGACGCCGAGGGCCTCCTGATACGGGTCGAGGACAAGAAAATCATGCAGCCATACGGCGACCGTTCAGGCGTGGTCATTGAACCTATGCTGACCGATCAATGGTTTGTAGATGCGGAAAGAATGGCTGGCGATGCGATAGAGGCGGTTGAGCGAGGGCATGGAGCGACCGCGATTGACCCAGCGAGTCAATCGCAGCGGAATGCCGAAGGCGCAAGCCTTCGGACTGATACACAGGGCCTAGATAAAAATAACACGTCAGCCTCGAGCTCCGACCCGAGGGTCCAAAGTGCAGACGCAGGGATGGACCCACGCGTCAAGCGCGAGGGTGACGATGCGGGAGAGAAGGACTTCAAAGGCTCCACTCGCTTCATCCCCGAAAATTGGAAAAAAACCTATGACCATTGGATGAAAGACATCCAGCCTTGGTGTATCTCGCGGCAACTCTGGTGGGGGCATCAAATTCCAGCTTGGATTTTGGGTGCGGCGTCGGGCCGAACCAAATGGTTAGGGGCGGAAGAAACAGATTTAGATAAAGCTAAAGATGTGGAATATGAAAAATTGTTTGATGAGCTATTGTTAGCGCCAGTCGTTACAGGGGATGCTAGCAAAGCTCCTGAATTACTTGAGACCATACTCGAAAATCATACTCAAATTCTATCGGTTTCTGATGTTTCCTTCAAGGCTCATGGCGGATTAACAGCTGAATTTAAAACTGTTTTAGGCGTAACTCATAGGTTCACATACCATAGAGATCCCGACGTCCTAGACACTTGGTTCTCCTCTGGGCTATGGCCGTTCTCGACCCTTGGTTGGCCCGACAATACGGATGAACTTGCGCGCTTTTACCCGACATCTGTGCTTGTCACGGCTTTTGATATCATCTTTTTCTGGGTCGCGCGGATGATGATGCAGGGCATTCATTTTATGGACGAAGTGCCGTTTAAAGACGTCTACATCCACGCGCTGGTGCTGGATGAAGACGGTAAGAAAATGTCAAAATCCATTGGCAATACGCTCGACCCGCTGGACCTTATTGACGGCGTCAGCGCTGATGATTTGGTCGCAAAACGCACGCGCGGCCTCAAGAACCCTGACAAAGCCCCGCAAATCGCCAAGCGTACCCGCAAGCAATATCCTGACGGATTTGAAGCGTACGGGGCTGATGCGCTGCGCTTCACGCTCGCGTCCCAAGCGGGGCAGGGGCGCAATATCAGGCTATCGGTGGACCGTATCGCGGGTTACCGGAACTTCGGAACAAAGCTGTGGTCAGCGGCCAATTTCGGCCAGATGAACGATTGTCAGCCCGTTGATTTTGATCCCGCCACCGCGCAACTGCCTATCAATAAATGGATTATTTCGGAAACCGTGAAAGCGGCGGGAGAGGTCACACGTTGTATTGATGCCTACCGTTTTAATGATGCCGCCGACGCGATTTATAAATTTACATGGGACACATTCTGTAGCTGGTATTTGGAACTAACCAAGCCGTTATTGTCAGGCGATGACGCGCAAGCCAAGGCCGAGACACGCGCGACTTTTGCTTGGGTGCTCGACCAAATCCTAAAACTGCTCCACCCGTTCATGCCGTTCATCACTGAAGAGCTATGGGGCAAAACAGCTACGCGTCCTGCTCATTTGATCGTCTCTGAATGGCCAGAGCTAAGCGATGAATTAACTGACCCGGTATCTGTGACAGAGGTCGAATGGCTTAAGACGCTCATCACGAATATCCGTTCTGTGCGCGCCGATATGAATATCCCGCCGAGCAAAAAGGCGGCGCTTTTGATGTTATCTGACGCGCTCGACCCGCGTCTTGATACATATGCGCCGCAGCTTTCGCCGATGGCGCGGGTGGAAAGCGTGGCCTTGGCCTCGGACGCCCCGCAAGGCGCGCTGCAAACGGTTGTGGACGGCGTGACTTACGCTATCCCGCTTGACGGCTTGATTGATCTCTCTGCCGAGCGTGACCGTCTGTCCAAGGAAATTGGCAAAGCCGAGTTGGAGATTGAGAAGATTGATAAGAAGCTCTCAAATCCTGCCTTTACTGACAAAGCGCCGGAGAAGGTCGTGAACCTGCAAAAGGAACGCCGCGCAGGATATGCCGAGGAAATCGCGAAACTGACAGAAGCCTTGGCCGCATTGGGCTAACAAAGGTTCAACCCAAGCCTTAAATCGGAAAGCCTTCCTTAAAGCTTCGCTGCTAGACCGCAGCCATGGATAGTTCGCAGCACCAGTCCCCATATCTTGATAGGCAAAGCCTGTTTCGCGTGACGGCTGTGTTATATCTGATTATTATTGTCCTTGCGGTGGGGGCCTATTTTTTCAATGTCGATGGCCTCATGGATCCCAATGGTGATGACCGTGTCGGGCGGGACTTTGTCAATTTCTGGTCAGGCGGCGCGGCGGTTTGGTCGGGCAATGCGGGCACATTATATGACCACGCGGCTTATGACGCATTCATTGCGCGATATTTTGGCGAATTTTCAACGATTTATGCCTTTTCCTATCCGCCCCATGTTTTATTCCTGCTCGCGCCATTTGGCCTGCTGGGCTATATTCCTGCCCTCATCGTCTGGAGTCTTGGCGGTGTCGCGGCCTATTTTGCCGCTGCGCGCAGCCTGTTTAAACGCAATGCTGACCGCGCGATACTCGCCTTTGCGCCCGCCACGCTCATCTGTCTCATGTCTGGCCAAACGGGGCTTTATGCGGCGGCACTTTTTATTGGGGGCTATCAGCTAAAAGACAAATATCCGTTGCTCGCAGGGGTGATTTTTGGACTTTTGACGGTGAAGCCGCAACTCGGCGTGCTGCTGGCGATTGTGTTGTTAATCACAGGAAATTGGCGCGCCATCATGACGGCTGTTGCAACGACACTGGCCTTAATCAGCGCCTCTGCCAATGCCTTTGGCGCGGGCCTTTGGGTCGACTTCATCGGCAAGACGATGCCCTATCAAAAGCAAATCCTGTCCGAGGATTTTGGTGGTTTCGATCATATGGTGCCCAGCGCGTACAAATTTATCATCAATATCGGCGGGTCTGATAGCGCCGCATGGGTCGCGCAAGGGGCGGTGATGGTGTTCTGTATCATCGCGCTTTTATGGGGCTATCTTCAGGGTCGCAATGCACGGTTAAAGCTCGCCTTACTCTGTGTTTTAACAGGATTATTTAGCCCCTATATCGCCGTTTACGACATGCCGCTATACACTGTCGGCGTAATGCTGTTAGCAGGCCATGTGATGAACCAAAAGCAGAGCGGCGCAGCGTGGCTGTCCCATCCATTTCTTTGGATTGTCCTTTTGCTCGCGCCTTATTTTAATATCGCGCTCAGCCCCATGCATATTCCCTTTGGACTTATTTGCATGATATTTGTAAGCGGCCTAATCTTGCGCGCGCTTAAAGGTGAGGCGGTAGCTCTCGGCTAATTGTCCCGTATTATTTAACAACTCCGCGAGGTCAGCGGACGTTGTTGTCTGCACTGTTTTGCCGTGGTCATCTAAAATAAGACGTTCATCAATTAGGGGCCCGAAATGCCGCCGCACTAGCGATACATCAAGCTCTGTTGGTTCTATGGCGTGCTTTAGCATTGATAAAACTTCGGCTTTGTCGGTTGTTTTCCAAATCATTCCACCCAACGCATAGAGCATAAATTCATTGCAGTTCTGATAGCGCAAATCGAGCGGATTGCTGATCAGAGAGTAGTCAACCGTATGCATAGCGGTGTAATCATCAGACCCGATAAAGGCCCGTATCTCGGCTTGGGTGTCTTTTGTTGGGATGATAAGCCCAGCATCAGGCTCACGCAAAAGCCGCAAGAAATCAGCTGGCGTATCCGTCTCTAACCGGGATTTCAGGCGGTTGTCTTCCCCGTGATACAGGTTCCACACGGCATAACCGCCAATATCATTACGAACAAAAAACGCACTATGCGTATAGGCGACACCTTTGGGTAAGTTCTTGCGCGGCTGTCCTGCGCGCGAAATGATGGCGACATCGACATTTTTGCTGACCAACTCATCCGTGATTTGCTGCCCAAAATCTGCCAGCACCTCTGAGGAATAAAGCGCGTCGCCTTTGGCCGTGGACGCCACATAACCTTGGTAGATGCCTTTTAAATGCCAGCCAAAGCCAAAGACCGCAATCAGTAGCGCGAGCGCCACACCAATTAACAGCTTGGTCGTTAGGCCCACGTCAATTACAAATCAAAGGTGCCGATAACGGGCACATGATCAGACGGTTTCGTGCCGTCACGAACGAATTTATCTATCTGAAAATCAGTGATGCGGTCAGCGGCCTGCGGGGATAGCAGTAAGTGATCAATGCGAATACCCTGATTATTTTGCCATGCGCCGCGTTGATAATCCCAAAATGTATATTGATGCTCTCGCCCGTCCATTTGCTCAAAGGCTTCGGTCAGGCCGATGTTTAAAAGCGCACGAAATTTGGCATGGGTTTCTGGGCGAAACGCCGCGTCGCCTTGCCATCCAACGGGGTCATGCACATCGCGGGCATAGGGAATGACGTTATAATCCCCCGCCAGTATCAACGGTTCTTCATAGGGTAGCAGGCTTTGCGCGCGCGCGCGCAGGCGGTCCATCCAACGCAGTTTATATTGGTATTTATCCGAATAATCGGGTGCATCACCAACCGGGTTGCCATTGGGCAGATAAATGCTGGCCACACGGACGGGCCCGCGCGCGCCGCTCACCACCGCCTCAATATACCGGGCTTGGTCGTCGGCACCGTCGTCCAACAGGTCTTCTCCCGGCAGATCTTTTATGACTTCGTCAAAAGGGAGCTTCGACAGAATAGCCACGCCATTATAGCTTTTTTGACCGTGCACAGCGACGTTATACCCCAGCGCCTCAATCTCCATGTAAGGAAAGCCGTCATTAACGGTTTTAATCTCTTGCAGGCAGGCGATATCAGGATCAGCGGATTTCAGCCAATCGGTTATATTATCAAGTCGCGCCTTGATAGAGTTCACATTCCATGTCGCAATTTTCATAACAGTGTGGTCGGGCTTGGCGCCTGCGCTGTCAACGGGCAAGGCATAGAATTTGGTGCAAATAAGCGAAAAAAGAGGCTTTCATTTTGCGCGCGTGCATCTATGTTGCGCCCGTCACCACATGATGACCGAGGTTGCGGGCATGGTGGAATTGGTAGACACGCAAGACTTAAAATCTTGTTCCCGTATGGGAGTGCCGGTTCGATTCCGGCTGCCCGCACCATCGTTTGTTGCAAACACGCTGACCCTCCAATTTCTAACTACAATGTCATTAACTGTGTTGGATTATTGACCATCCAATGATTGAAAAACGCGCGTCGCTCGGGCAGAGGGTGTGTGTGACTGACGACTCGCCCATATCCCCGCGAAAGCGACCTATAGCTTTACCGCAGACGTCTCTATGGCAGAGCATATTCGCCGCGGCTGCGCGTCTGTTTGGTCCGCCGTCAATCAATGATACGGACGGGATTGCGGGCACGATACGTGATGCGCGCGTTGCGGCGGCCTTGGTGGCGCTCGGCGCAAAGCTTGCCAAGGCTGACGGTGTTGTCAGTGCGGACGAGATTGCAGCGTTTAAGCAAGTGTTCCAATCCACGCCTGAAAATGATGCTGGCATTGCGCGCTTTTTTGATTTGGCACGCCAGACCACATTGGGATTTGAACGTTACGCCCGTATTATCGCGCGCAAGTTTCGCGCCAGCCCCGCTGTGCTGGAGGATGTGCTAGACGGGTTGTTTCATATCGCGCTGGCCGACGGTGTTGTGACCGATGATGAAATGAGCTTTATCCAAACGGTTAGCGATATTTTCGGCTTTTCAGAACGTGAATTTAAACGCATTCGCATTGCCCATATCGGGCGGGCATCAGATGATCCTTACCTAATATTGGGCGTGGATGAGGATATATCGGATGTGGATTTGAAGCGCGCATATCGCCGTATGGCCGCCGCTAACCATCCGGACCGCCTTGTCGCGCGGGGGCTGCCACGTGAATTGACCCGGCTTGCGACACACAAAATGGCGATGGTGAATATGGCTTATGCCCAAATAAAGGCAGAACGTAGCGCGCAAAACCGCGACAAATTGGTGGGATTACCGAAAAGTTAGGTCATTACGGGATGATGCCTCTTGACCTTTGGGCCTTTCACCCCGATTTTAATCCTATGACAGGAACTTATAATATCGCAGGCCGCAACAGCCTCATGACCAATATTATGCGGGGGCTCTTTGTGGCTGCTGCTGCTGTGGCTGGCTTTTTTGTTCTGGCCTTCTCAGCCGCCTTTGCTTTTTTCGTCGTGGCAGGCATTGCTATTGTCGGCGCGCTGGTCTTTGCGTTTTTCTGGACACGAGCCAAATTATTCGGTCGCCCCTTTGGGCCAAAGGCAACATTTGAGGCCGCAAGACGCGATATGGAAGCGCAAATGCGCGCACAAACGGGTCAAACAGCGTTCCGCTCTGCTGATAGTGATCGTGACGGCCCTATCATCGATGCCCATAAAACACCGCAAGGGTGGTCTGTCGACGACTAGGCGTGCGCGTCTTTCTTAGCCATTAAATGTCTAAAGGCTTGGCAGCGATTGCGGCCTTCGCTACAGCCTTGTCATGAAACTTACCGATTTTTTCATCATGATGGCTTGTTGCCTCGCTTGGGGCGGCAATTTTGTGGTCAGCGCTTGGGCGCTTGGTAATTACCCCGTGCCGCCTTTTATGCTGGCGGCAATTCGGGCTATCCTGGTTCTGTTGCTAATGGGTTGGGTGTTATTTCAAACGCGCCCTGAAAAAGTGGGACTATTATTAATCGTATGCGCCTGTGTTGGTCCTATTCACTTGGGATTTCTATATACGGGCCTGCAAACCGCTTCTGCATCGGGCAGTTCAATCATCTCTCAAATCCTTATCCCCTTTGCGACGCTGTTATCCGTTGCCTTTTTAGGCGAACGGGTCGGCTGGCGGCGAAGTCTTGCCATTATCGGTGCGATTATCGGAGTCGTGATTATGGTCTATGAACCGGGCGCGCTGCGTTTTGATATTGGGCTTATATATATTATCGCGGCTTATTTTGCACTGGCTGTGGGATCCGTGGTCATGAAGCGTGTAGGCAATGTTGATTGGAAACAATATGTGACGTGGATGGCCCTTGTTGTGCTGATTGTCATGGCGCCTGCGTCCTTGGTGTTTGAGGCTGGGCACGCACAGATTTGGGCAGAGGCCAAAGGGCCGTTATTAATTGCGGCAGGCTATGCCGCTATTTGCGTGACCATCTTGGCCCACGGGCAATATTTCCGCCTCGTGCGGGCTTATGACATATCCCAAATCGTGCCACTGACGTTAATGACGACGGTCTTTGCTTGCATCTTAGGCGTCGTTTTTTTGAAAGAACAAATTTATCTACGTTACCTCTTGGGGGCCGTGCTAATTCTGCCCTGTGTGCTATATATCGCGCGTAAGCAGACAATTGTCATAATACCAGAAGATTAAAGGGGCGCACTATGGCAAATAAAACGCAAAAGACGGAACAGCCCGTTCAAGATTATATAGACGCCATAGAGCCTGCAGCGCGCCGCGCGGATATCGCGGCGATCAATGAAATGATGCGTGATGTGACAGGGTGGTCGCCCAAAATGTGGGGGCCGTCAATTGTGGGTTTTGGTGATTATCATTACAAATATGAGAGTGGCCGAGAAGGCGATTTTTTTCGGATAGGCTATAGTTCACGCGCCAAAAATATTAGCATTTACATCATGCCGGGCTATCAGGATTTTGATGATGAATTGTCGCGCCTAGGTAAGCATAGCAAAGGCAAATCCTGCCTTTATATCAAACGCTTGTCAGATGTTGACAGCGATGTCCTGCGCGAGATGTTGGTCAAAGGCTTGGCGCTTATGGAAGAAAAGTATCCGCTATGATGATAACGCAATCTCCGTCGCCAAATTTTGATGAGCGCAAATCGCCCGTGCGCGTTCTCGTGCTGCATTACACGGGCATGGAAACGGGGGCGGCTGCGTTGGAACGGCTTTGTGACCCTGCGGCCAAAGTCAGTGCGCATTATCTGGTGGAAACTGACGGGCGCGTTTTTCAGATGGTAGGTGAGGATAGCCGTGCATGGCATGCGGGTGTGTCGGAATGGGCGGGTATAACCGACCTTAATTCCGCCTCCGTCGGTATAGAGATTGTCAATGGTGGCCATGATTGGCGAGACGCGGATGGGGGGCTGCCCGCTTATCCTGATATGCAAATCAATGCGGTAATAGCGCTCTCAAAGGCGGTGATGACCCGTCACAATATTCCCGCGCGTAACGTGGTGGGCCACAGTGATATAGCGCCTGCGCGTAAAAAAGACCCTGGCGAGCATTTTCCGTGGGCGGGCCTTGCCGCCGCAGGCATTGGGCTTTGGCCAAAAGGGATTGAGACTGATAACCGCCTATTGTTTGGACCTGACCAACGCGACCGTGGTGTCGCGATTGCGCAGCGCGGCCTCGCCCATATCGGTTATGGCGCACGGGTCAGCGGTATTTTGGACACAGAGACGCAAGATATTATCAAGGCGCTTCAACGCCGTTATCGCCCGGATCACATTGACGGTATCATTGATATGCAAACCATGGATATTATCAAAGCGCTCGTCGAATTGAACAGCATAGCCTAAGCTTACGACCGGGCATTAACGCGCTGAATAAGGACCTCTTATGACAGATCAAATCATTAGCCGCGTGACGGGTAATCTCGGCCATATTACGCTGAATCGTCCTCAGGCTTTGAACGCGTTAACACTAGATATGTGCGAAGAAATCACTCGGCTCTTAGTGGAATGGGAGCGTGATGACAGCATTGGTGCTGTTCTGATTGATGGGGCAGGTGAGCGTGCCTTTTGCGCGGGCGGTGATGTGATCTTACTCCATGATAGCGGCAAGGCGGGTGACAGGCGTGCGGAAATGTTCTGGCGCACAGAATATGCGCTAAATGAGCTTATTCACCGCTATTCCAAGCCCTATATCACGCTGATTGACGGTTTTGTCATGGGCGGCGGCGTTGGTTTGTCTGTCCACGGCGCGCACCGCATTGCGGGCGATAAAACCGTCTTTGCCATGCCAGAGACAGGCATTGGTTATTTCCCTGATGTGGGGGGCACTTATTTTCTGCCGCGTCTTGGTCTTGATATTGGGCAGTGGTTGGGCCTAACAGGCGCGCGCCTTAAGACCGCAGAGGCCGTGTCTATCGGTGTCGCAAACGGCTATGTGCCGTCAGAGAAACACGCAGCTTTGAGAGAAGCGCTAGGCGAAGCGGCATTAGACGGCAGCGATAAGGCCGTCGTCGCGGTCATCAATCAATTTCACGAAGCAGGCCCCATGGACGCGGATATTCCCGCTGCGATTGCGGCCTTTAATGAGCCTGACGTGCCGTCAATCCTGCGCGCACTTGACGGGATGAGCGGCGCGACAGAAAATGTCTGGGCGAGCAAACAGGCCGCCAGCATTCGTGCCAAAAGCCCGCTCGCTATGGCTGTGACATTTGAAGCGATAAAGCGCGGTGCAGCTTTGGATTTCCGAACCGCTATGGCGGCGGAGCTAGATTTATCCCTTAATTTTCTCAAGACCCAAGATTTTTATGAAGGCATCCGCGCGCAATTAATTGATAAAGACCGCAATCCGAAATGGAGCCACGATAGTGTTGATGGCGTCACAGTTGACCAGATTAAACGCGTTCTCGCTTCTAGCGGCGCGACCCCTCTTGAATTTTTAAACTAAGGCTCGCCATGACCGATATGTTCTCCCCACTGACGCTACCGTGTGGCCAAGTCCTGCCTAACCGTCTGTGTAAGGCGGCTATGGAAGAAAACATGGCCGATGACGGCCAAGTCCCAGGCGAAGATCTACGGCGTCTTTACGGGGCATGGGCCGAAGGCTCACCTGGCCTCGTCTTGACGGGTAATGTGATGGTCGACGCGCGTGCTTTGACAGGGCCAGGCGGTGTCGTGCTGGAAAAAGATACAGTGTCGGACGACGCCGTCCTTGCTCAGTTTAAGCGCTGGGCAGAGGCGGGCAAAGCTGGCGGCTCAAAACTTTGGATGCAAATTAGTCATCCAGGCCGTCAAGTCTATAAATCCCAAGGCACAGAAGCGGTATCAGCCTCCGCCACCAAAGTCAGTATGGCAGGGGCGGAAAAAATGTTTGATACGGCGCGCGCGCTGAGTGGTGATGAAGTCCGCGCCATGGTCACGCGCTTTGCGGATACAGCTGTCGCGGCGGAGCAATGCGGCTTTGACGGCGTGCAAATTCACGCCGCTCATGGATATTTGGTTGCGCAATTTTTGTCGCCCCTGACTAACCTTCGTGATGATGAATATGGCGGCTCGTTGGAAAGCCGTGCAAGGGTGTTACTCGATATTGTAAGCGCGATCCGCGCGCGGGTGTCCAAAGGCTTTGGTGTCGCGGTTAAGCTTAATTCTGCGGATTTCCAAAAGGGCGGCTTTGATGTGGCGGACGCGAAGCGCGTTGTACAAATGCTCAATGCGACGGGATTGGATTTTATAGAGTTATCAGGCGGCAGCTATGAAAGTGCAGCGATGATGGGCATGGCCGATGATGACGGCGGACAGGCTGCGCAAAGTTCGACCGCCTTGCGGGAAATGTATTTCATTGGCTTTGCCCAAGACATCGCGACCGTCGCCGATATGCCGATTATGGTGACGGGCGGCGTGACAAAGTTCGAGACAGCCCAAGCCGCGCTTGAGGCTGGCGGTGTTGATATTATCGGTTTGGCCCGCGCCTTTGCCTATGCCCCGCATCTACCGCGCGATTGGAAGGCTGGCGAAAATCTCAATATTACCATTCCAACGGGAAAATTTAAAATGAAGCTGCTGCGGGCACTGGGCACTATGGCGATGACCAAAGTGCAATTGGACCGTTTGGGTGCGGGCAAGTCAGTCAAACCTAACGTCAATGCATTGCTGGCAATTATTGGGGATAGAATACGGATTAGCCGTTTAACAAAGCGCTATAAGGCGTGGTTGGCCGCGCGTAACTAAGCAAATTTAGTCTTTTTTATCGGCCAATCGTGCGGCTAAAAGCTCAATCCGCTCTGCCGCTTTAATCAGGCTGTCCGTCGCTTCATATTCTGACGATTTGGCAGCTGCTAGCGCGGCTTCGCTGTCTTTGCGCATTTGTGCCGTCATTTTTTCCGCTTCGCCCGATATATTACCTGTGACTTCGTCAAGTTCATCCGAGAGCGTAATACCAGCCATCACAAGCAAACGCAGATCACCAATTTGCCCAAATTGATTGGCAAGCATTTTGACGCGCTCGTCTAATTTTTGCCCAAGGCGCATCAAACGGTCTTCTTCGCCGTCATCACATCCCAAAGCGTATTTGCGGCCATTGATATCAATACTGACTTTGGCCATTACGCGTCTCCGTCTTTCGCGAGCGCTTTTTGCACTTGTCTGATAACGGTATCAAGCTCTTGTGTGGTGGCATCGGCCAGCTTGGTAAACTCTGCTTCGCGCGCTGTAAATTCAGCCTCTCGAGATTTCGCTTGGTCGAGCGAGCTTGCAAGCGCCGCGCGGTCAGTTTCAAAGCTTTCTGCTTCCCTAGCGATTCGTTCTAATTTGCTCACTTTATCCAAAAGGGGGCTTAGTTCACCCTCTAACGATTTAAGCGCTGATTGAAGCCGATCGGCGGCTGTCTTGATGTCAACGCTGTCATTCATAGTATCTTCCGAATCTTCAAATTATTTAGCCACAATGGCGCAATTATTGCACTTTTCCAACCCCTAACCTGTTGACTTACGCGGGGCCTGTTGTCATTGCCAGCGGGTCTAAACAGGGTCGCATTAGGCACATATTTGGAGACTGCATATGTCTGTAAAAATTGCTATTAATGGTTTTGGCAGGATAGGCCGCTTGGTTGCTAGGGCGTTATCGGAATACGACATCACAGATATAGACTTGGTCGCGATTAATTCGCCAGGTGCCGCCGCGACATCCGCCCATCTTTTGCGCTACGATAGTGTTCATGGCAATTTCCAAGGCACCGTCACAGAGAGCGACGGATTTATTGATTTCGGGCGCGGTCCGGTCCGTATGACCCATGAACGCGACCCCTCAAAGATCGATTGGGCCGCGGTCGGCGTTGACATCGTCATGGAATGCACAGGCGTGTTCCGGTCCAAAGAAACGGTGCAGCCGCATTTTAAAGCGGGGGCAAAGAAAGTTCTGATATCAGCTCCAGCAGACGGTGTTGATAAGACAATTGTTTATGGGGTTAACGAGGGTGACTTGACCCATGATGACACCGTTGTGTCCTGCGCGTCTTGCACAACAAATTGCTTGGCACCCGTCGTCAAAGTTCTGCTTGATGTTATTGGCATTCAGCGCGGATTTATGACGACCGTTCACAGTTATACGCAAGACCAACGTATTTTAGATAATTCACACAAAGACCTTTACCGCGCGCGGGCGGCGGCGCTGAATATGATCCCAACATCAACGGGCGCGGCCAAGGCCGTTGGCCTAGTTATTCCAGAAGTCCACGGGAAGCTCTCGGGGTCTGCTGTGCGTGTGCCTACCGCCAACGTCTCTATGTGCGAGCTTATCGTGCAGCCAGAACGCAAGGCGTCAGCAGAAGCTATTAATGCCGCCATGAAAGCCGCCAGCGCGGGCGACATGAAGGATATTATTCGTTACACAGACGAACAGCTTGTGTCGTCTGACATGAACCATGACCCGCATAGTGCAATTTTTGCTGCCCCGCTCACAAAGGCTATGGACGGTGACTTGGTAAAAGTGATTGCGTGGTATGATAATGAATGGGGATTTGCTAACCGTATGATTGATATGGTCCGCATCATGGGCCAAACTCAGGCTTAAAACGCAATAGGATCATAAAGATATGAAATTCAGACGCTTAGAAGACGCCAAACTCAAAGGCAAAACCGCGATTGTTCGCGTGGATTTTAATCTCCCGCGTGACAAAGACGGCAAGATTACGGACGATACGCGCCTTCAATCGGCCCTGCCGACCATTAAGGCGCTGCGCGAGGGCGGAGCCAAGGTCGTCTTATTGTCTCATTTTGGTCGCCCGAACGGCGAAGTCGTGGCAGACATGTCTTTGAGTTTTGTCGTAGAGCCATTGGTCGAAGCGCTTGAATGTACGGTCGCCTTTTCCGATGCAATCACGCCCGTCCTTATCGATAGTATGGATGCGGGCGAAGTGTTGCTGTTGGAGAACACGCGCTTTGACAAAGGCGAAGAGGCAGGTGATGCAGAGCTTGCCAAACGCTACGCCGAACTTGGTGATATCTTTGTTATGGACGCGTTTTCGGTGGCCCATCGCCGTCACGCGACCAGTGCGGTGATTGCGGATTACATCCCAGCCTATGCAGGTCTGGCCATGGAGCGCGAGATTGACCATATCTCGCAAGCGCTTGATCATCCCAAAGCCCCCGTTATGGCCGTTGTTGGCGGGGCGAAAGTATCGACCAAAATTGATTTATTATCCAATCTGGTCAAACGCTTGGATATTCTCGCGATTACAGGTGGCATGGCCAATACGTTTTTATATGCGGGCGGTCACGGCGTTGGAAAATCATTACACGAGCCAGACTATAAACAAACTGCGCTGGATATTATGGCGACGGCCAAGGCTGAAAACTGCCAGATAATCCTGCCCATAGACGGCGTAGCAGCAACAGAGTTTAAAGCCAATGCAGAGCACCGCGTGGTTGGTCTTGATAACGTCAAAGATAATGAGATGATACTCGATGCTGGGCCAGAAACGGTCGAAGCGCTGCTTGATGCGATGGACCGGGCAAAGACATTGATTTGGAACGGGCCGCTCGGCGCCTTTGAAATGACGCCCTTTGATACATCGACCGTTGAAGCCGCGAAATATGCGGCCAAACGCGTTAAAGAAAACGGTCTTATTGCTGTGGCAGGCGGCGGCGATACGGTGGCTGCGTTAAACCAAGCGGGCGTGGCCGATGATTTTACATTCATATCAACCGCTGGCGGCGCGTTTCTTGAATGGATGGAAGGCAAAGCCCTTCCGGGTGTGGAAATTCTGAAAAAGTCTTAAGGAGACTCTCATGAACCTCGAACAATTAAATGCGGTTGCGATTAAAATGGTCACGCCTGGCAAAGGTTTGCTAGCGGCGGATGAAAGCACAGGTACAATCGGCAAACGCTTTGATAGTATCAACACAGACAATAATGAGACGAACCGCCGTGATTGGCGCGAAATGTTATTTCGCACAGACAAAGCCATGCAAGACCATGTGTCTGGCGTTATCTTGTTTGAAGAGACGCTGTATCAATCGGCCAAAGACGGCACATCTTTTGTTGACTTAATTAAAAGTCACGGCTCTATCCCGGGTATCAAAGTTGATATGGGCGCAAAACCGCTTGCGGGTCGCCCCGGAGAGACAATTACCGAAGGTCTGGATGGTCTACGGGACCGTCTGAAAAAGTATTATGCCCAAGGGGCAAGGTTTGCCAAATGGCGGGCTGTTATAGAAATCTCTCATCCCGGCTATGCCGACGGTGTGACGCCATCAGCGGGGGCAATTAAGGCAAACACACATGCACTGGCGCGCTATGCTGCGCTCTGCCAAGAAGCCAATATCGTGCCAATCGTTGAACCTGAAATCCTCATGGGTGGGTTCCACGGCATCCAAACCTGCCAAGACGTCACAGAGCATGTCCTCAAAGCCCTTTACATTGAGCTTTGGGAGCAAGGCGTGGAGCTAGAGGGCACCATATTAAAGCCTAATATGATTGTTCCGGGAAAGCGCTGCATGGTGCAGGCCAGTGTCGAGGAAGTCGCTGAACGGACGTTACATGTGCTAACCAATTGCGTGCCGTCGGCCGTGCCGGGCATCGCGTTTTTATCAGGTGGTCAGGACAATATTGATGCCACAGCCCATTTAGATATGATGAATAAAATTGGCGGTTTCCCGTGGAAGTTGACCTATTCTTATGGCCGTGCTTTGCAACAATCCGCGCTTTTTGCGTGGAAAGGTGATACCGCTAATTATGATGCGGCCCAAGCCGCCTTTTACAAGCGCGCCCATATGAACGGTCTAGCGTCCAAGGGGGAATGGGACGCGTCGCTAGAAGATTAAGCAAGCTAGGATACGCTTTGACGGATTTTACCCTCGCGCTTCGTGATGATCACGACATAGCCGCCTTGCGCGCGGACTATGCGCGCGATGGTTTGGTGCGGGTGGAACGCCTGTTTCCCGATGATACGGCCGAGGCAATCTACCAAGTCCTTCTGCGCGGCACACCGTGGCGCGTCGTGCATTCAGACGAGGCTGGGAAGCACCGTTATTACAGCCCGCAAGAGTGGCAGGCTATGGCCCCGCAAAGCCGCCAAAGCTTGATTAACGGGGTATTGCGGCAAGCCCGTGAGGGGTTTGCTTATCTCTATAGCTGTTACCCGATGATTGACGCATTATTGGCGGGCGATGACCCTAATTGGCCGTTACACGCCTTGACAGAGTTCCTTAATAGCCCTGAATTTCTAGCGTTCACCAAAGCCATTACGGATGAGCCTGACGTGATTAAAATCGACGGACAAGCCACACTTTATGCACCAGGACATTTTCTCAATGCCCATGATGATACAGGTGATATTGCCGAGCGCCGTGCTGCCTATGTGATGGGGTTTTCCAAAAACTGGCGCTCTGATTGGGGCGGGCAGCTTTTGTTTCTAGACGACAAAAGCGATGTGACCTGCGGCTTTACGCCCAGCTTTAACAACTTATCGCTGTTTAAGGTCCCGCGTGATCATGTCGTTACCCAAGTCACAAATTTTGCGGGGGCTGGTCGCTACAGTGTCACAGGATGGCTGCGCGTCGATCCCAAGTAAGTCTTTGTTTCAACCGCCGCTAATTTTCACCCACACGCCATAATGCGCTCTTTACAGGGCAGGGCGCTTTGGGTAGCAACGGTCAAACTTTTTGGAGACTGTCATGACAAAATCATTTCTAAGCGCGCTATTAATCGGCGCTGTTGCGCTGGGGGCTTGCGAAAGCGCAGAGCAAAAAGAGGCGCGTATTGCGTTGGAACAAGCGGCACTTGCGACATGCCCTGCGGATCAAATCATTAGCGATGTCTCTGAATACCCGCTTGATTTGCCTGTCTATGATAATGCGCAGTCAGCTGCGTTTCATGCAGTTCTCGCCGAACGCGACGGTGTCACAACAACAGAGTCTGGCCTTCAATATTCTGTTGTGAAATCTGGCAATGCCAACGGCCCGCAACCTGCGCCGACCAACACAGTCAGCGTGAATTACCACGGTGTGTTTCCCGACGGAACGAAATTTGACAGCTCTTATGACCGGGGTCAGCCCACAGAGTTCCCGCTTAACCGCGTGATTAGCGGTTGGACAGAAGGCGTTGGCCTGATGCGTCCGTGTGATGCGTGGACATTTTATATCCCGTCTGATTTGGCCTACGGTCCAAACGGTCGTCCAGGCATTCCTGGCGGCGCGACCTTGGTTTTCCATGTGCAGCTTCTAGAAGTCAAATAAGCCTAAGCTAATACCGCAAACCAAAGCGCCCCTCGCGAGATGCGAAGGGCGCTTTTTTAATGGCTAAATCTAGGCCTAGTTCGTCAGGCGCAGGGTTGATAGGCTATCACCAATCTCTTTAAACGCCTTGTCCAAATCGCTTGCATTCTTGGCATCAAAATACATCGCGGGTGCGCTGGCACATGATTTCACAAGACTGCGAGTATCCGCATCTGAAATGTCATAGGCGATTGTATAGATTGTGATTTTATCGTTTTTAGCATTCTCGCAGAGGCGCGCAGTTGCGGCATTGGCTTGTACGCCGTTATTGACCTCGTGCCAGTCGCCCCCTTTGGACTTAGTATTGTCGCCATCTGTCATTAAAATCATAACTTTCTCGACGTCTTTGGCTTTGCCTTTGGCCGCCTCAGTAAGCGGCACATCAGCGTTAAGTGTGCGCCACCCCCACGCCAGACCAGACGGCATATAGGTATTGCCCTTAGCATCCAGAGCCTTAATCGTGGCTTTAGCTTTTTTCAAATTTGTCGTTAGAGGACGCATTTCTGTGCCGCAAATATTGCCCATTAAGCCAGGGATTTTCTTACCCTTATAGGCTGCCTGTTCGTTCAATGGTTCTTTGCGAGAGCCGACGCACCCATGCCATTTGGCTGTATATGTGGGTTTAAAACAGACCTCATACTCAGGGCCACGCTTGATATCGCACTTTGTTTTGTAACATGTGCTGGTGACGCCGTCATTGGTGCAGGTCGATTTGACCTTGCGGCAATTTGTTTTTGAAATCACGTCACGGCGCTTCTCACATTTCTCTGGCAATGTCACAACGCCGTCTTTGGGAACCGACAGCCATTTTGCGTTACGGCGGCTAAGCCCCACATTGACGTAGTTTGAAAACGGTACAACAGCGACGCGCACTTGGGCTGTGTCGTAATCATCCAATGTATCGATGAGGTTAGATGCGGATGTTTTTAGCGATTTCATTTTACTGCCCGCCATAGATCCCGTGGAGTCCAGCACCATGGCGATGTCGATACTTTTTTCGGCAAATGTAGCCGATGAATTGGCCCGCACATCTAACGTCTTATAGCCAATCATATGGGCGAAATCTGTATCAATGGTATTGGTCGCATCAACGGTAACTGTGTCGCCTGTTCGGGTGACGCTATTGATCTTGATGCGGCTCCCTTTGCTACCGGGATAGTTTAAATCCATATAGTCTTGCGCCGCGAGGGTTAACTCGCCCGCATCAGTGATTTGCTGGCGTGCAGCGTATAAAGAGATTTGATCCGTCGTATCCTGCAAGCGTTGCTTGGCGGCATAGGCCGATGATAAATCAATCGCTGTGGCCAACCCCCCAATCAACATCATGATAGACGCGGCGAACATAATGCCAAACTGTCCACTGGTATCGCGGCTGTAGCGAGCGGCAGTTTGGGTCAGGCGGTTTTTCAAAGTTGTCAATGTCATACTTAACATCCCTTCATGGCGACCCCAGTGGGAGGTGGGGCCAGTTATGAGGGAGATGTTGCATACCCCCTGCCAAGGGAGAGGAATTGCCCCAAAATCGCGCAGGGAACGAATTTTATGGTTAATTATAGGTTAAACCTTGGTGTTTTCCTAAGGTTTAAGGTGCGTAAAGCGTTAAGCCGCACGGTTAACATGCAAGGCTACAATTAACCTTATTGCCCCAAAACGGCGCAGATTGTGGCTATTTGTGCAACATTGGGACGGCTAATCGGCGAGGTTAAGCAGCGCCGGGTCACCGCCTTGGGCGGTTATATTATTAGATATGGTTACCTCTGTACCAAAACGCGCGACATATAACGGCCCGCCCGCTTTGGGCCCCGTGCCAGATAGTCCGCGCCCGCCAAAGGGCTGAACCCCGACGACGGCGCCAATGATGTTGCGGTTGATATAGATGTTCCCTGCAGGCACAGCGGCTTGAACGCGGCGAGCAAAGCCTTCTAGCCGACTATGGATACCTAGCGTCAGGCCGTAGCCCTTTGACGCAAATTCAGCCATCAATCGCGGCAGGTCTTTGTCCTTATACCGAACAACATGTAAAACGGGGCCAAAAACCTCGTGATTAATATCATTCAGATTATCGGCTTGTATTAGGGTCGGCGGCATAAATGTTCCGCCTTCATATCCGTCCGGCACGTCCGCTTGATGGATAATACGCAAACTTTTGGGTAAGGTGCCGATATAGTCTTGCAACATGCCCAAAGCCGCGTGATCAATGACGGGGCCGATGTCTGTTGATATTTTGCCAGGATCACCAATAGTCAGCATATCCATCGCGCCTTTAAGCGTTTTTACGATATCATCCGCCGTTTGTTCAGGCAGGAATAAAACACGCAAGGCTGAACAGCGCTGCCCCGCCGCGTTAAAGGCTGAACTAATAACGTCATCAACAATTTGTTCTTTCAGTGCGGTCGTGTCCACGAACATCCCGTTCAGCCCGCCAGTTTCCGCGATAAAGACAGGAAACGGCCCGGGCTTTGACGCCAGATTGGCGTTGATCAACTGCGCGACCTCTGTGGAGCCTGTGAACACCACACCTGCGACATGCGGCGCCGCGACCAGTGCGCCGCCAACTGCGCCGTCGCCTGTGACCATTTGAAAGGCTTCCTTAGGGACGCCTGCCTTATAGATTAACTGCGCGCAGACATAGGCCGTCAGCGGTGTTTGCTCTGCGGGTTTAGCCACGACTGTATTGCCCGCCGCCAGAGCTGCCGCGATTTGGCCGAGATAAATGGCCAGCGGGAAATTCCACGGGCTGATACAAATAAAGACGCCGCGACCCATCATGGACAGTGTATTGGTTTCGCCCGCCGGGCCAGGCATAATTTTGGCATCGCCAAAATAGTCTTTGGCGTGGTTGGCGTAATAGCGGCAGAAGTCCACGGCTTCGCGGACTTCGGCGATACTATCGGCCATAGTTTTGCCAGCCTCACGCGCCATAAGGGCAATGAAATGCTCCATTTCATCTTCGACAAGATTAGCGAGGCGGTTCAAAATATCAGCGCGCACATGACCCCCTAGACGGTTCCACGCGGGGTAGGCTTTAAAGGCTGTCGCGACAATATCATTGGCGGCTTCTGGTTTAATGTCTGTGGCTTGACCCACTTTGGCGGCGTCAACGGGCGAGAGGAAGTTTTGCGGGGGCTGTGTGGCGACTTTGGACGCGGTGCAGGGAACTGCCGTCACGGGCTTTAGCGCCCTTATGACGCCTTCTAGGCGTGTTTGCGTCGCGATTTGGGAGAGGTCCAGCCCGTCTGCGTTTTTGCGGTCTCCAAAAATGTCGACAGGTTTTGCTATGCGGTGATGCCGTGTGGGCGCATCTGCGCTGAACGGACTGCGGGCGACGTCTTCTGCCGGGACATCATCATCTAAAAAGCGGTGAACAAAGGAGGTGTTGGCCCCATTTTCCAAAAGCCGCCGTACCAGATAGGGCAACAAGTCTTCATGCGCGCCGACAGGGGCATAGATACGTACGGGACGAATTTGCGGCACAACACTATAAAGGGCCTCGCCCATGCCGTGCAGGCGTTGAAACTCATATTTGGCCGTCTCTGGTGCCATATCGATAATGGCGGCGACTGTATGGGCATTATGTGTAGCAAATTGCGGAAAAACTGTGTCGCCAGCATCTAGCAGCTTACGCGCACAGGCCAAATAACACAGATCCGTCGTCGATTTGCGCGTCCAAACGGGATAATCGGGTGTATTTTCAATTTGGGCGTGTTTAATCTCGCTATCCCAATAGGCACCTTTAACCAGCCGTATCATCAGCCGTGTATTTGTCTTTGCTGACATCGCTATCAAGCGGTCAATAAGCTCTGGTGCGCGCTTCTGATACGCTTGTACAGCGAGGCCAAGCCCCGTCCATCCTGCCAGATCGGGTTCGCGAGCAAGCTTATCAAGCAATTTTAGCGATAGGACTAATCGGTCTGCCTCTTCGGCATCCAAACAGAGGTGAATATTAGCATTTGCGGCGATTTTTGCCAAAACAAACAATTTCGGATACAAATAATTCAACGAATCGTCCGTATGGGTCGCGAAATACTTCGGATATAAAGCAGATAGCTTAACGGATATGCCGTGCTTGGCCTCGGGGGGTATGTTTTTATCGGTTTTGGCCAGTGTTTGAATGGCGCGTTCATAAGACAGATAGTAACGTTCAGCATCGGCCAGCGTCCGGGCCCCTTCGCCTAACATGTCATAAGAGGCGAGGGCGGGTTTGCCTTTCAACCCCAAATCCTTCGTGCGTTTAATGGCTGTTGAAATCGTACGCCCTACGACAAATTGCTCGCCCATAATGCGCATGGCCTGCATCATTGCCGCCCGGATAAACGGTGCACCTGATTTGGCTGTCAATGTCTTCATAAATTTGGACGGGTCAGAGGGGAGATCCGTCTCAACGTCAACAATTTTACCCGTTAGCATCAATCCGAGTGTTGAGGCATTCACCAGCCAGCTATCAGATTGACCTTTATGCGACGTCCATTCGCCAGACTTAATCTTCTCTGCAATCAGCTTGTCTGCCGTCCGTGCATCGGGCACGCGCAATAGCGATTCGGCGAGACACATCAACGCCAAGCCTTCTTTATTGGATAATCCAAATTCTTCGAGGAAAGTTTCCATAAGGCCTTTGCGTTTGGTCTCTTTGCGGGCGCGTTTGACGATTGCGATGGCGTCTGTTGCAATTCGCGCTTGAGTGGCCTGATCTGCCGCTATTAGGGGGTATAACGCCGCAGCGGCCGTGTTTTCATCGGCGAATTTATGTTGGTCTAAGCTGTCCCAAGTCATCAAAACCTCCCGCGAAAATGATAATCGCACATTAGCCTTATAAAACGTAAGTGTTAGCCTCGTCATGCAAAACTTAGGGTGAAATATTGCAAACAAGGGGCACTAATTAGACGTTCTTGCCTAAGTGAATTGTGGCGAATCGCACGGTGAGAATTCCTTGTTTTTGACCCTGAAGACCAATCTCTTATTTTACAGTGGCGCGGCTTCGTGTCGTTGCTGTGCGCTTGGTTTTTCTATCGCTCACATTTACGGCGCACGAATAAGGTAAAAAGCACCCACCAAAAGACATTATATATACAGGCTGGAAAATGCCTCATTAAACTTACAGGAATTTGGGGGAGTCAGGTTTCGTGACTGTTCGGCTACATGGCTCAAATTTAGGCATTCATATTGCATTCAGTTAGCAGCGTTAGGACAGGACGCAGTGGCGTGTCCCGTCCTGCGACGAATCGAATGACGAATCGCAAAACAGGATTGTGTCTATGTCGGATTTGTGGAGGAAAATTATTTTCGCCCCAATTTGGCCGGATTTGATACACAATGTCAGATCTGATAGGAGAGATTATGGTTAATCATAGGGTAATACCGCATTTAACGCGGCTAAGGCGTCTTTTAACACGTCAACTCGCCTGTGAATAACATAGTCATTGAATTTCCGTCTTGAGGTATTAAGAAGGAACTAATGCCTAGCATTCTGTCTTACAGAATGTTAAGGTTTGGAGATATCTGCGTTGTGCAGATGATTGTAACTGGAGAGTTTGGGGGTTTTTGAAATGAAACGTACTCTACTAATGGCCGCATCGGCCGTCGTATTAGCTGCACCGACTATCGCGCAGGAATTGCCACCTGGTAATCCGCTGCCAGGCGAGTGCTTTGCCCGGGTTATTGTTCCCGCGCAGTATGAAACATCAACAGAGCAGGTTGTGCTTCGCCAAGCGGGTGAAGAAATCCGGAAAATTCCGGGCCGCTTTGAAACGGTTCAAGAACGTGTTCTTGTTCAAGAAGCAAGCTTCGAGCTTGTTACAGTGGGTGCAGGGACTGGCGGCGGAATTACCCCCGGCCGTGGCCAAATCCAAGTTGCCCTGAACGGAACGACATATAATATCGACCCGTCCTCTCGTAATGTCACAAACGCATCTGGTTCGCGCATCGGCACTGTCGATAACAGCGGGAACATCGTTGCTAATAATGGTTCTGTTATTGCAGCAAACGCAGTTGACGCTCTAACGCTTATCGGCACAGGGTCTGCGATGACAACGCTTGAGATTGGCTCTACGAGCTACCGCGTTGCTTCTGATCGCAGTGTCATGAATGCCTCTGGCAACCGTATTGGTATGCTAGATGGTAACGGCAGCATCGTCGGAACGTCTGGTAATGTTATCTCACGCAATGCTGTGAATACATACCGCACAGGTGGATCCAATAGCGGTGCAGCAAGCTTCCGCACTGTGTCGGAAACTGTTGTTGTTCAAGAAGCGTCAACAGAATTGGTGGTTATCCCGCCAGTATATGAGACGGTGACTGAAACTGTTGTTGTTCAGCCTGAGTCAGTTGAATACGTTGCTGTCCCTGCGCGCTATGAAACATATGAAGACACTGTCGTTGTGCAAGAGGCCACGACAGAGCTTGTCACAATCCCGCCAGTGTTTGAGACAGTGACGGAAACGGTTGTCGTTCAAGACGCGACAACAGAGCTTGTGACTATTCCAGCGACTTATGAAACTGTGAATGAGACTGTTGTTGTTCAGCCGCAATCTGTTGAATATACAACTGTCCCGCCAGTCTTTGAGACGGTTAACGAGACTGTTGTTGTTCAAGAAGCCACAACAGAATTGGTCACAATTCCGGCGACATTTGAGACCGTGACAGAAACTGTTGTTTCGCAAGAAGCGTCAACAGAGCTTGTGACGATCCCGCCAGTGTTTGAGACTGTGACAGAAACTGTTGTTGTGCAGGAAGCCACAACAGAGCTTGTGACGATCCCGCCAGTGTTCGAGACCGTGTCTGAAACTGTCGTTGTGACGCCGCAATCTGTTGATTACGTAACAGTCCCAGCTGTTTTTGAGACCATTCAAGAGCCTGTCGTTGTTCAAGAAGCGACAACTGAGCTTGTTACAATCCCTGCGAAATTTAGCACGGTAACTGAGACTGTTGTTGTTCAGGACGCAGGTGTTGAGCTTGTGACTATCCCAGCTGAATACGAAACAGTCACCGAGACCGTCGTTGTTCAGGACGCGTCAACAGAGTTGCTGACAACACCGCCTGTGTTTGACACAGTGACTGAAACTGTTGTCGTCCAGCCCGCTGGCGTAGAGTATGTCTCCGTTCCAGCTGTTTACGAAACTTACGAAGAGACTATGGTTGTCCAAGAGGCCACCACAGAGCTTGTGACGATCCCGCCAGTGTTTGACACTGTTACGGAAACTGTCGTTGTGACGCCTCAGACGGTTGAGTATGCCGTTGTGCCAGCTGTGTTTGAAACGGTTGAGGAAGCTGTCGTTGTTCAAGATGCCTCAACAGAGCTTGTGACGATCCCGCCTGTCTTTGAAACAGTCACAGAGACTGTTGTTGTTCAGCCTGCTAGTGTTGAATATGTGTCTGTTCCAGCTGTGTTTGAGACTGTGCAGGAGCCTATCGTCGTTCAAGAAGCGTCAACAGAACTTGTCACAATCCCAGCAACCTATGAGACAGTAACAGAAACTGTTGTTGTGCAGCCTGCTGGCGTTGAATACGTCACTGTGCCAGCTGTGTTTGAAACGGTTCAAGAGCCCGTTGTGGTTCAGGAAGCGTCGACAGAGCTTGTCACAATCCCGCCAGTGTTTGAAACAGTAACAGAGACTGTTGTTGTTCAGCCCGCTGGCGTGGAATATGTATCCGTGCCTGCTGTTTATGAAACTGTTGAAGAGCCAATTGTGGTTCAAGAAGCGACGACAGAGCTTGTCACGATCCCAGCAACATTTGAAACTGTGACTGAAACTGTTGTGGTGACGCCGCAAACTGTTGATTACGTGACAATTCCAGCTGTGTTTGAGACAGTTCAAGAGCCTGTTGTGGTTCAAGAAGCGTCAACAGAGCTTGTGACAATCCCGCCAGTGTTTGAAACAGTCAATGAGACTGTTGTTATCCAGCCGCAGTCTGTCACTTACGAAGTTATCCCGCCAGTATATGAGACAATCCAAGAGCCTATCGTGGTTCAGGAAGCGTCTACTGAGCAGGTGACAATCCCAGCGACATATGAGACTGTCACAGAGACAGTCGTCGTGCAGCCGCAAACAGTGGATTACGTCAGTGTTCCTGCGAAATATGAGACTTACACAGACACAGTAGTTGTCCAAGAGGCCTCAACAGAGCTTGTGACGATCCCGCCTGTCTTTGAAACCGTCACAGAAACTGTGGTTGTTCAGCCGGCTGGTGTTGAATATGTTTCTATTCCTGCGGAATACGAAACTGTTCAAGAAACAATGGTCGTCCAAGAAGCGACAACAGAGCTTGTCACGATCCCAGCAACGTTTGAAACCGTGACTGAAACAGTTGTCGTTCAGCCTGCAACAGTTGATTATGTTTCTGTTCCTGCTGTCTACGAGACCGTTCAAGAGCCAGTGGTTGTTCAAGAAGCGTCGACAGAATTGGTGACAATTCCGCCAGTGTTTGACACTGTGACTGAAACAGTTGTCGTGCAGCCTGCAACGACAGAATATGTATCTGTCCCAGCTGAATACGAAACAGTCACCGAGACAGTTGTTGTTCAAGAAGCCACAACAGAGCTTGTGACAATTCCAGCTGTGTTTGACACAGTCACTGAGACAGTGGTTGTGCAGCCTGCGACAACGACATATGCCTCTGTTCCGGCAACATATGAAACGGTTCAGGAGCCAGTGGTTGTTCAAGAAGCATCGACAGAGCTTGTCACAATCCCGCCAGTCTTCGAGACTGTAACGGAAACTGTTGTGGTGCAGCCTGCATCTGTTGAATATGTGTCTATTCCGGCGGAATACGAGACAGTTCAAGAAGCGATTGTTGTCCAAGAAGCGTCGACAGAGCTTGTAACTGTTCCTGCAACTTACAGAACAGTAACTGAAACTGTTGTTGTTCAAGAAGCGTCAACAGAGCTTGTGACTATACCAGCCGTATATGAGACTGTGCAGCAGCCAGTTGTGGTTCAAGAAGCCACGACAGAATTGGTCACTGTGCCGCCTGTATTTGAAACTGTTACAGAGACAGTCGTGGTTCAGCCGCAATCTGTTGAATACGTTACTGTTCCAGCGAAATACGAGACTTACAACGAAACTGTTGTTGTCCAAGAAGCGTCTACAGAGCTTGTGACAATTCCGGCGACATTTGAGACGGTGACTGAAACGGTTGTCGTGCAAGACGCCACAACAGAGCTTGTGACTATTCCTGCTGAATACGAAACAGTGTCACAGACCGTTGTCGTGAAGGAAGCGTCAACAGAGCTTGTCACTGTGCCGCCAACGTTCAAAACAGTCACAGAGACTGTGGTTGTGCAGCCTGCGACGACAGAGCTGGTCGCTGTCCCTGCCGAGTATGAAACTTACAACGAAACTGTTGTTGTCCAAGAGGCATCAACTGAGCTTGTTGTTGTTCCAGCAACGTATAAAACGGTTAGCGAAACTGTGGTTGTTCAAGAAGCAACAACAGAGCTTGTGACAATCCCAGCAGAATTTGAAACTGTCACAGAGACAGTGGTTGTTCAGCCGCAAACGGTTGAATATGTCACTGTGCCTGCCAAGTTCCAAACTGTAACAGAAAGCTATGTATCCCAAGATGCAGCCGATGAATTGGTTGTTATCCCAGCAACATATGAAACTGTCACAGAGACTATCGTTGTTCAGGAAGCGTCATCACGCCTAGAGACTGTTCCGGCATCATACCGCACAGTCACGGAGCAGATCGTTGTGCAGCCGGCTCGCGTCGAAATTGACGTAATCCCTGCCGTATACGAAACTCGCTCAGAGCGCGTTTTAATCTCTCCGGCGCGTGAAGAGTGGAAGCCAGGCACACAGGCGCTTAACGCGTCAGAGCTTGGTGCTGGCAACCGCATCAACACAAATACACGCGGTCAGTTCACTGTCTTTAACGGTGTATCAGAGCAAGTCGTGGAATCGACGCAAACAATGGTGACGCAAACAGGTGAAATCCTTTGCCGTGTTATCGTTCCAGCCCAGTATAAGACAATTACGAAGCGCGTTGTGAAAACACCAGCCCGCACAGTCGAGCGTCAAATCCCAGCTGTAACAAAAGCCATTAGCAAGCGCGTTATTGACCGCGAAGCTACGGTTCGTGAAATCCCTGTTGCCGCTATCACTGACACCATCACACGCCGCGTCGTTAAGACACCAGCACGCGTGATGAGCATGACTGAAGCCCGTAACTTGGGTCTGAACGGTTCGCGCCTTGGCGGAGTTATCAAAGGCTTTGTCGACAACAATGGCGACAATCTTGATGACCGTGACGGTTTAACACGGGCTGCGGCTGCTGCGGGTGACCGTAACGGCACACGCGCTGGCGGATCTGCTATGGCAGCCTCTGGTCGCTTTGGTCAGCAAATGGGGTCAATCTCCAAGCGCGTTGTCGCTGAGGAAGCCCAAGTTGTTGAGCGCGTCATTCCTGCGGTTACAAAACAAGTCACTCGTCGTGTTGTGAAGACACCGGCCCGCACAATGGAACGCACTATTCCAGCTCGCACAGACACTGTGACACGCCGCGTTGTGGATCGCCCTGCGACGACACAAGAGCGCGTCATTCCAGCTGTGACGAAAACGGAAACACGTCGTCGTATCAAAAATGCAGCTCGCACTGTTGAGCGCGCCATCCCGGCTCGCACAGAAACAGTGACACGCCGCGTTGTTGATCGTCCGGCATCGACACAAGAACGCGTTATCCCAGCGGTCACCCGCCAGGAAACACGCCGCGTTGTGAAGACACCGGCTCGCACTGTTGAGCGCGTCATTCCGGCCCGCACAGATACTGTTACTCGCCGTGTTGTGAAAACGCCGGCGCAAGTGACAGAGCGTGTCATTCCAGCCGTCACGAAAACAGAGACCCGTCGTCGTATTGCTACGCCGGCCTCCACTGTAGAACGTGTCGTCCCAGCTGTGACAAAAACTGTTAGCCGCCGCGTTGTTCGCACACCGGCCCAAACAGTTGAAAAAGTCATCCCAGCTGTGACAAAAATGGAAACTCGTCGTGTTGTGAAGACACCAGCGTCAACACAAGAGCGCGTTATTCCAGCCCGCACAGAGCAAGTCACACGTCGTGTGGTTGACCGTCCGGCAACAACGCAAGAGCGCGTTATTCCGGCTGTGACGAAAATGGAAACACGCCGCGTCGTGAAGACACCAGCCCGCACTGTTGAGCGCGCTGTGCCTGCGGTGACCAAGCAAGTGACCCGCCGCGTTGTTCGCACTCCAGCACAGGTTACTGAGCGTGTCATTCCAGCTGTGACGAAAATGGAAACCCGCCGCGTCGTTAAGACACCGGCTGCAACCGTTGAGCAGGTCGTTCCTGCGGTAACCAAGCAAGTGACCCGCCGTGTTGTTCGCACCCCGGCCCAAGTCACAGAGCGCGTTATCCCGGCCGTGACAAAGCAAGAAACCCGCCGCGTTATTAAAACGCCGGCTCGTACAATGGAACGCACTGTTCCTGCCGTGACGAAACAGGTAACGCGCCGCGTTGTTCGTACACCAGCCCAGACACAAGAGCGTGTCATTCCGGCTGTAACGAAAATGGAAACACGCCGTGTGGTTCGTACGCCTGCCTCTACGCAAGAACGCACAGTTCCTGCGGTGACCAAGCAAGTGACCCGCCGCGTAGTTAAAACGCCAGCACAAGTGACAGAGCGTGTCATTCCGGCTGTAACGAAAATGGAAACGCGCCGCGTCGTTAAGACACCGGCACGGACCATGGAACGCGCAACACCTGCTGTGACGAAAGAAGTCACACGTCGTGTTGTTCGTACGCCCGCTCAAACACAAGAGCGTGTCATTCCAGCCATCACGAAGACTGAAACACGTCGTCGTATCGTCGAGCCTGCTGCCACTGTGGAACGCGTTGTTCCTGCCGTGACCAAGCAAGTTAGCCGCCGCGTTGTTAAGACACCTGCATCAACTGTGGAAAAAGTGATCCCAGCCGTAACCCGGATGGAAACACGCCGCGTCATCAAGACACCGGCTCGTACAGTTGAAAAAGTCATCCCTGCGGTGACCAAGCAAGTCTCTCGCCGTGTTGTTCGTACACCCGCTCAGACACAAGAACGTGTCATCCCGGCTGTGACGAAAATGGAAACACGTCGCGTGGTTCGCACGCCAGCCCAAACACAGGAACGTGTTGTTCCTGCGGTGACGGCGCAAGTGACCCGCCGCGTTGTTAAAACGCCAGCGCAAGTCTCAGAGCGTGTCATTCCAGCGGTAACCCGCATGGAAGCCCGTCGTGTGGTTCGCACGCCAGCTGCTACAGTTGAGCGCGCTATCCCAGCGGTGACCAAGCAAGTGACGCGCCGCGTTGTTCGCACACCAGCCCAGACACAAGAGCGTGCCATCCCGGCTGTCACGAAAATGGAAACACGTCGTGTCGTTAAGACACCGGCACAGACCATTGAGCGCGCAACACCGGCTGTAACGAAAACTGTATCTCGCCGCGTCGTTAAGACACCGGCACGGACACAGGAACGCGTTATCCCTGCTGTGACAAAAATGGAAACCCGTCGTGTGGTGAAAACGCCAGCTGCTACAGTTGAGCGCGCTATCCCAGCGGTGACCAAGCAAATGACCCGCCGTGTTGTTCGCACACCAGCTCAGACACAAGAACGTGTCATCCCGGCTGTGACGCGTATGGAAACACGTCGTGTGGTTCGCACACCGGCGCAAACTGTCGAGAAGGTCGTTCCAGCCGTCACACGTCAAGTCACACGCCGTGTGGTTCGCACGCCAGCCCAGACACAAGAGCGTGTCATTCCGGCTGTCACAAAAACAGAGACACGTCGTCGTATTAAAACGCCGGCTGCCACTGTTGAGCGCGCCATCCCAGCGGTGACTAAGCAAGTGACGCGCCGCGTTGTTCGCACACCGGCTCAGACGACAGAGCGTGTTATCCCTGCGGTAACCAAGCAAGTCGCCCGCCGCGTTGTGAAAACACCGGCACGGACGATGGAACGGGCTATCCCGGCTGTGACGAAACAAGTCACGCGCCGTGTCGTCGAGACGCCAGCGCAAGTCACTGAACGTGTCATCCCGGCTGTTACTAAGATGGAAACACGTCGCGTTATCAAAACGCCTGCATCAACACAGGAACGCGTTGTTCCTGCGGTGACCAAGCAGATGACACGTCGTGTGGTTCGCACCCCTGCTCAAACGCAAGAGCGCGTCATTCCAGCAGTCACCAAGCAAGTGACACGTCGTGTGGTTCGCACACCAGCGCAGACAACAGAGCGCGTTATCCCAGCGGTAACGAAGCAAGTGTCTCGTCAGGTCGTGAAAACACCAGCACAAGTGACAGAACGGGTTATCCCAGCCGTCACGAAGCAGGTCGCACGTCGCGTCGTTCGCACACCGGCTCAGACTGTTGAAAAAGTGATCCCAGCGGTCACACGTAATGTAGCGCGTCGTGTCGTAGCGACACCGGCCCGCACAACAGAGCGTGTTATCCCAGCGGTCACAAAGCAGGTCACACGTCGTGTGGTTCGCACTCCGGCCCAGACACAAGAACGTGTCATCCCGGCTGTCACAAGAACGGAAACCAAGCGTCGCATCGCGACACCGGCCAGCACGCAACAGCGTGTTATCCCAGCGGTGACCAAGCAAGTGACACGTCGTGTGGTCCGTACACCGGCACAAACCACTGAGCGCGTAATCCCTGCGATTACAAAGCAAGTGACCCGTCGTGTTGTTGATGGTGCCCCGCGCACTGTCCGTCGTGAAATCCCGGCTCGTTACGAGACTGTGACTGTTCAGCGTATGGTGGAAGCACCGCGCACTGAGACTATCGCAATCCCAGCCGAGTTTGGCACGATTGAGAAACGCACACTGGTCACAGCTGAGAAAGCTGAGTGGCGTCAAGTCCTCTGTGAAGCGAACGCAAACAGCACTGTGATTTCTGCAATCCAACGTGCGCTGAAAACGCAAGGCTTCTATCAAGGCTCCATCGATGGACGCCTCGGTCAGCAGACTTACGCAGCGGTCGAGCAGTTCCAGCGTAGACGCGGTATGTCCACAGGTGGTCTGACACTACGCACAGTGGATGCCTTGGGTGTCGATTGGCGCTCCATGGTAGGCGGCACGTCTCGTACGGGCGGCGCTATCTCTGGCGGAACGTTCTCAGGTGGCTTCACATCTGGCGGAACAACAACTGGCTCAACGGGCTTTAGCTCAGGCACAGTCGTTGGCGGCTCATCCGGTGGCATGGTCACAGGCGGCGGATCTTCCGCTGGCTACACCATCAGCTCAACGGGCCAAGTCATGGATGCATCCGGCACTGTCCTGGGTATGCTTGACGGAAACGGCAATGTTGTGAACTCTGCGGGTGTTATCGTCCTTCGCGGTCTGTCTACTGGCTCTGCTGGTGGCATGATCTCTGGCGGTTCCATGTCAGGTGGTTCAATGTCAGGCGGCTCAATGAGCTCTGGCGGATCAGCCGCGTCCTCTGGTGAAGTCTTTGGTAGCGCCGTCCGCGGTGCTCGCACAGGCGTCACATCGACCGGTTCAAGCTCCATGTCCGGCATGAGCGTCCGTGCAGACGGAACAGTTGTTGATAGCCGCGGCGTGACCATTGGTCGTGTCGATGCGCAAGGCAACATCATGAACGCCTCTGGCCAAATCATTGGTCGCGTGACACCGCAAAACTAAGTCGCTTTTACAAGCGGGCTTAGCCCACATAAAAACCCCGTAGTTTCGACTGCGGGGTTTTTCTATGCGGGAACAATAACTTGCCAGCCTCGCAGGTTTAAACCTTAAGGGCCGGTTTGGGCGCACGGTCTCCAAACCACCATAATGTCGCGGCGGTTGCGGCAAAAACCGCGGCCTCGACAATGGCGCCGTTTTGAGTTTGCGCGAAAATCCACGCTGTGATGAGCCATAACATTAACGTCAAGACAGGCCTTACAAGGCGCAGCGTATTAATGACCCAAAGGCTGGCGCGGCCAAGGCGGGCTTCTGCATCGATAGACGCTTGCAGCCCTCGCCAAGATCCCTCTTGTGCAGCCAGCGCCAGTTCTAACTCTGTTTCTTGCACACGCATTTGCATCTGCAATTTATGCAGGTCTAATTCATGCGCCCAACGGGCTTGCTCTTGTTTAAAGCTTTGCCCGCGTTCAAAAAAACCAGCGATGCGGCCCAACACGGTGCCGATAATACCAAACGCGCCGCCAGCGGCCGCGTTTAGGCCTAAGTTAATTAAATCTGCCATAAATCTCTCACGGATGGATGGGGTGAAAACCACTGCCGTGGCCGCCCCAAATCAAGGTGTAAAAAGGTTCGGTAATATCCAAAACCAGTAAAGCCCGCGTGCTGCGCTGCCCGCCGTAACCGCACGGGGTCGTGACTGTCCAGCGCAATATCCGCGGCTAATTTTAAATGCTGCGATAGTGGCGCGCCGCCCACTCGCGCATTATGGATGCCGCAACGATGGCCTGATAAGACCCGCAGAGGCCGCCCAATATCATCTCGCATCGCTTGCAAGAGGTCCATAAACAAAGGCCAGTCATAGCCCGCGCCGCAATGCCGGCATGCCATTTCCGTATGCGAAAAGTCGGGCCACCGCCATTGGGACTGTTGCGAAATACTCATGGGATAGCAGTAACGCGGGGTGAGGGAGGGGGAGGGTAATTGTTTGGGGGGGGGGGCGTATTAATCGACAGCTAGGCGGATGGATGATAATTAATCGCTATGGTCGATAGCCGATTTTTTGAATTATAACTCTACGGTTTCGTGGATTTTTAGCATTTAGCATCCATACGGGTTTCATACTCTGCAAAGGTCTCAGCAAAACCCATTGCTAAGCGTCGCGAGTTTATAGTATCAAAATCCTTGATTTGACTAGCCGTCCAATCACCGCTTGATTGGCACTTTCCTTGCGTTCCGCAAGTTTGATGTAATTTGTCAAACATTACAGCAATTCTGTCAGTTAAGAGTGCGTATTCTGTTTTGTCGACGTTAGTTCCCGGAGTCATCAAAGATCGCATTTTCTTTTGAAAAACGCCTTTATCGTGAACCATATGTTGGGTGATTAACCACGCATCGTGGCTTGCCTGCTGTCCGAAGCGTTCAATATCAATCCATCCATATTGCTCAACAATATCGTTTAGGGCTTCATGATGCCGAATATCCTGATCACGCATTTTTCTATAAAAAGCGGTAAATGCCGCTTTCCCTTCTGCGTTCCTATTTCGATTTTTAAATACTGTATCAAATTCATTGCGTATGGCTTCATCGGCTTTTGCCATTTCTCTTAATTGGGACGTGACATTGATAATGGCTGACCTTGGATCATCTTCGGACACCTTAGGGACTTTCTCATGAGTTGGCTGTGAGCATGCCAGAAGAAAGACAATTGCGAACATGAATGAAATATATGTTTTCATATCCAAAAATAGCATAGGTTGTTATTCCCAAGAACAGAAATGATACTTTTTGTTTGCTAGGACATTCAAGAAAGGGGTGGTAGGGCCAATCTAATACATTAATTTTAATAGCATCCTTCATGCTTTCAATCCCACGCCCCATCTGTGGACAACTCACACCCGCGCCGCTTCGCCCTCTCGACAATTCTAAATGTTCCTATTATGTTCTATTTCTAACTTGCGCTAGAAACTGGACAAGACCGCCGTGCTACAAAGCCTTTACATTGATTTTGATGCGTTTTTTGCCAATGTTGAACGGCAATTGCATCCCGATATTCGGGGTCGCCCCGTTGGGGTGACGGCACTTGATTCTGATTATTCGGCCTTTATCACGCGCTGTTATAGGGCCAAGGCATTTGGGATAAAGCGCGGGATGCGGGTGCGCGATGCCCGGGCAATGTGTCCTGATTTGGTCGTGCGGGTCGCACAGCCCGATGTCTATGTCGATATTCATAACCGTATTTTAGACGAGATTGATCGCCATGTTCCGGTGACCAAAGTCTGGTCGATTGACGAGATGGAATGCACGCTAATCGGTAGCGAGCAAGAGCGCGCCAGCGATATTGCAGCGGCGATAAGGGCCGGGCTGGCGAAAAATATCGGGCCTTATATTACACCGTCAATCGGCCTTGCGCCCAATCAGTTTCTTGCCAAAGTCGCCGCCGAAATGGACAAGCCCAACGGTATGGTGACATTGGCATCAGAGGACCTGCCAGGGCCGTTGCTGTCCTTAACGCTGTCTGATTTGCCGGGTATATCGGGCAATATGGAGCGGCGGCTGCACCGTGCGGGGGTGATGACAGTGCAGGATTTTTGGAATATTTCGGCCAAACATGCCCGCGCGATTTGGGGAAATATCGAAGGCGAGCGCATGTGGGCGCAACTGCACGGCTTGCCCGTTATACGCCCCCCGACAGAAAAACGCATGTTCGGCCATAGCCGCGTCTTGACCAAGGGCTGGCGCACAGCTGACAAGGCGATAAAATGTTTAGAGCTGCTGACTGTGAAAGCCGCGTATCGTCTGCGACGCGCAGATTATCTTTGCAGCGCCATGAGTGTGTCTTTCAAACTGGCGGACGGGACTCGTTATAGCGGCGAGACCGACTTTGGCGCCTGCCAAGACGACCCGACATTGCTGCGTTATATGCACGGTCTGTTTGACCGGGGTGTCGCAGCGCTCCCGCCACAAGCGGCGCTTAAATCTGTCTATGTGATGCTGCATAAAATCAGCAAACCGTATGAAACCAATGGTGACCTCTTTGAACATGCAGACGCCGACCAAGGACGCAGCGTCAAATGGAACAAGGCCATGGCAGCTATGGACGGCCTCAATGTGCGTCATGGTCGGGCCGTGGTGTGTGTGGGTTCGCGCGCGGACCTTCCCGGCGGCTATGCGGGCGGAAAAATCGCCTTTGGTCGCGTGCCAGATAAGGAAGACTTTTATTGATAGGGTGGATGTGACGACCCCACGTGACCCGTGAAGGCGGTGCAAATCCCCGTGAACCTGAGTGTCAGGTGGGCGCCGGAAATAAGAGGACCACGGTCCTAACAGAGCCAGCTCCCTTCGGAGTGTTTAAGGTCCCTAGGATAAGTGCCAAACACAAAGCCCGCAGAAGCCGTCCTCCGCTATGTGGGCGCAATAGGGCAAAGGCGCAAGGGCCAATGTGGGGGAAGGGGCGCGTAAAGATTGCCAAATCACAGCCACCACGCCATGATAGCTTATGACGTCTTTGCTTGATAATTTTACCGCGCGCCTATCCAAATTTCCGTCGGTTGGGCTTGTGGATGTACCGACACCCTTGCGCCCGATGCCGCGCTTATCAGAACATCTAGGCGGGCCGAATATTTGGATAAAGCGCGACGACGCCACCCATATTTCCAGCGGCGGGAATAAGCTGCGAAAACTTGACCGTGTTCTTTACACGGCGGTGGAGCAAGGCTGCGATACGCTTGTCTCGGGCGGTGTGCCGCAATCTAATTCCCAACGCCAAGTCGCGACCGCGGCAGCAATTTTGGGACTTGATGCCGCCCTTTGTGTTTTTACGGGTCGGGTTGAAAACGACTCGGTGCTGTATCAGAATTCTGGCAATATCGTCCTCAATACTCTTTTTGGCGCGACACTTTACCCAACGCCGTGGGCGGGTGACCGTAACGGCCCGATAAAGGCGCTAGCGGAAAAATTGCGCGCGCAGGGCCGTAAACCTTTTGTTGTGCCTTACGGTGTGTCCAACGCCATGGGGGCGCTGTCCTATAGCAGCGTTATCGCTGAAATCGCCGCGCAAACCGATGAGGCAGGAATCATGCCCAAAGCCATTATCGCAGCCAGCGGGAGCGGCGGCACCCAAGCGGGGGTAAGCCTTGGCGTGCAGGCGTGCTTACCCGACACGGCTGCGATTTGCATTGATGTGGATGCTGACGCCGCGCGGGTGATGGCTGATGCTGTCCAATATGCGGGCGAGGCGGCTACCCTGCTGGACATTGATTTTGACCCAGGCCAAATGCGGCTAGAGAGCGGTTATAGCGGGGAGGCTTACGGGATTATTGCGCCCTCAACTGTCGAAGCGATGACCCTATGCGCGCGCCTAGAAGGCGTGATTTTAGACCCTGTTTATACGGGCAAAGCATTGGCAGGATTAATTGGTCTTATCCGCGCGGGGGAATTTGCACGGGGGGAGGATGTCGTCTTTATCCATACGGGCGGTGCGCCTGCGACCTTTGCCTATGCCGATGTTATCAATGATGCCCTATCGCCCTGATGGATTTAAAGTCTGAGAAATCACGCGCAAGGATACAAGCGAAAGCGCGCCGTGCGGGGGTTGATAATCCGCGTGCCGCTGCCGTAGGCCTAATTGGAAACTTTCCGGCCCAAGAGTTTCGGGGGCAAGTCATTGGCGGTATTTGGCCCCTGAGCAGCGAGATTGATACGCGGCCCCTTATGAAGACCTTATCAGAGGCTGGTTTTTCGCTAGCATTGCCCTGCACGCCGCGGGCAGGAAAGCCCCTAACATTTCGGACTTGGCAAACTGGCGACAGACTAAAGGCAGGAGCATATGGCACGCGGGAGCCGTATGCTGATGCGCCGATTGTCGAGCCAGCTATCGTGCTAGTCCCCTTGCTAGCTTTTACCCAATCGGGCGCGCGTCTGGGTTACGGCGGCGGTTATTACGACCGCACTTTGGCGGCACTGCGCGCGTGTAACCCTGCGGTTTTTGCTTGCGGCGTCGGCTATGCTGCGCAAGAAGCAGCGAGCTTACCTTTGGGCCCGCATGACGCGCGGCTCGACGGTATTTTGACCGAGCAATATTTTAAACGAGTTATCTAAGAGACCCCTATGCGTTTTGCTTTTTTCGGAGATGTCGTGGGCCGCGCGGGCCGCAAAGCTGTGACAGATCACTTGCCGCGACTGCGCCATGATTTGAAACTTGATGCTGTGGTCGTGAACGCCGAAAACGCAGCGGGCGGTTTTGGCATCACGCGGTCCACCGCAGACGAGCTTTATGATTGTGGTGTCGATGTTTTGACATTGGGTAATCACAGTTTTGATAACCCCCAAGGGATTAGCGTGATTGAAAATGAGCCGCGCTTGCTACGGCCTTGTAACTACCCACCCGGTCTTGTTCCAGGTCGCGGGGCGGGGGTCTACCAAGTCGGGGATTATACATTTGGTGTGATTAATGTGCTGGGTCGTGTGTTTATGGACGCGCTTGATGATCCGTTCCAAGCGGTCGAGCGCGAATTAAATAACGCGCCACTGGGTACTGCTGTTGATGCGGTCATTGTCGATATACACGCCGAAGCGACGTCAGAAAAACAGGCCATGGGTGTGTTTTGTGATGGGCGCGCGTCCCTTGTTGTTGGCACGCACCAACATGTGCCTATGGCCGACACGCGTATCCTTGTGGACGGCACGGCCTTTCAAACGGATGCGGGCATGTGCGGGGATTATAATTCAGTTATCGGTATGGACAAAGAGGAACCGCTATCACGTTTTACAACGCGTATGCGCAGCGGCCGGTTTACGCCTGCGGGCGGGGCAGGCACAATGTGCGGCGTATTCGTTGAAACCGATAATAAGACGGGCCTCGCCATTCGTGCGGAACCTATTCGTATCGGCGGCGTATTATCCCAATCAAGACCAACATTGGAGCCAACATCATGACGAAATTTATAACGGCTTTTGCTGCTGCCATTTTGCTTTCGGCCTGCGGCGGTGCGGGGAATAAAGAAGTCGCCGAAATTAATAATGATTGGACGGGTAACGAGATCAAAATCGAAGCCTTTGAAGATGATGACGTCAAAGGTATCACCTGCCATATGGCACATTTTGACCGCGGCGTGCTTGACCGCCTATCTAAGGGTGACTGGTTTGAAAATCCATCTAACGGGTCTATTTCCTGTGGTATCACTGGGCCTGTAGTGATTGGCGATATCTCGCTTCGCAAAGGCGGGGAGCAAGTTTTTAAGCAAAAGCAAAGCCTAATTTTTAAAACCCTTGCTGTGCGCCGTGTTTATGACCGCGATAATGATACGATGATTTATCTGGTGTATTCTAAAAAGATCGTGGATGGTTCGGCGAAAATGAGCCTTGCGACTGTGCCTCTGGCTGGACAGGATGTAACATGGGTGACTGGCAAACCTGCGCCCTCATATGAGTAAAATAAGCCAAGCCCTTGCCCCGCAAAGGCGCTTGCCCTAAACCCGAAAAAACTAAATTTTAACGAGGTTACCATGGCAGGCCACTCAAAATGGGCAAATATTCAACACCGTAAAGGGCGCCAAGATAAGTTGCGGTCTAAGCTGTTCTCAAAGCTGGCCAAAGATATCGCGATTGCGTCAAAAATGGGCGGCCCGGACCCGGATATGAACCCGCGTCTGCGTCTTGCGATTGCCAATGCCAAGGGCCAATCTATGCCCAAGGATAACATCCAACGGGCAGTTGACAAAGGCGCGGGCGGCGAGGGGGCAGATTATGACGAGTTGCGCTATGAGGGTTTTGGCCCAGCGGGCATAGGCTTTATCGTCGAAGTGTCGACAGATAATAAAAATCGCGCGGCGATGGAAGTGCGTACAGCCTTTTCGAAAAACGGCGGCAGCCTTGGCGAGACCGGCTCTGTCAGTTTTGGTTTTGATCAAGTCGGACAGATCGAATATCCGCTGGAGACGACGGATGAAGACACGATGATGATGGCCGCGATTGAAGCGGGTGCAGAAGACGCGCAAACGGATGAGCCCAATGAAGACAAGTTCAGCGACTATGAACCTGTCCATACAATCATGACGGCGCGTGATGATCTTGGCGCGGTTGCATCCGCGCTCGAAGCGCAATTCGGCGAAGCGAAGTCTGTCAATTTGATATGGAAAGCACAAAACGAAATTGACGACCCCGAGAAGGCCGCGCAGGTTATGCGCCTGATTGACGCGCTAGAAGATTGCGATGATGTGCAAACCGTCTATCACAACTTTGCCATGACCGAAGAAGCGATGGCGACGATTGAAGACGAATAGGCTTTATCCAGCCCGAGATTTCAAACCGCGTCTTGTCCCCAAGGCGCGGTTTTTATTGAGCGGCGAAGGTTTAACTTTGCTTGAGTCTCTCCCCCTATCTCTCTAAACATCCCCCATGAGCGGTTATAATCACGATAAGCAAATTACGGATGCACTTGGCGCTCTATCCCAAGGGGATGTCACGCGTGCGACGGCGCTTGCGAAAACAGCCTGTGAAAACCGCGCCGAGGACGCCGAGAGCTGGTCGGTTTTGGGGCTGTGTCTGGCGCGGGATAACGCCCAGTCGATTGCCGCCAAAGACGCGCTTCATAAAGCGACCACAATGGAGCCAAGCGAGCCGCGCTGGTGGATGCATCTGGGTACCTCGCTTTTTGATATGGGTGAGGCGGCCCCCGCAGAACAGGCGTTGGCAAAAGCGTCTGAGCTTTCCAAAGGGCATCCGCAAGCCATGATACCATGGGCGAAAGCGCTCAGCGCGCTAGAGCGCCATGCGGATGCGGCGCAAATTTATGGCCGCATTATTCAAGTCGCGCCGAGCCCTGAGATTTGGATAAAAGCTGGCGACGCCCTAACGGCTGCGCGCGATACAATCAATGCGGTCTATGCTTATGAAAATGCCTATCCCGATGATGCGCGCCCTGATGACTTAACGGCGGCGATTGCGGATATGCATATTGCGCTGGGTCAATATGACCGCGCGAAAGTGTTTAATGACCGCCTGCGGGACAAGAATATAAACGATCCTGATGCTGCCATGCGGGCTGCAAATCTGCTGCGTTGGGATGGTGATTTGGACGCGGCGATTGCTTTGCAAAAAGCGTCATGGACCGCCAATCCAACTCATGCGCGATTAACCGCGGCCATGTTAGAGGATGGGGACGAGGCCGCCAAAGACGCCGCCATAATAATTGCCAATGATGCGGGCGCGTCCCAAAACGACCGTCGTCGTGTGGCTTTTGCATTGACCCATTTTTTCGATAAACGCCGCGAGACAGACAAGGCTTGGCATTATGCAACCTTGGCCAATTCGCTTTATGACGCTGCGCCCGACGGCATAGACGAAATGCGCGACATGCTGCGCGCTGCGATAGAGGCTTACGCAGCGTTGCCTGACCCAACAGGGGCTACGGCTAAGATGGTTTATATCATCGGCCCGCCGCGTTCGGGTGGGTCACTTTTGCAAACTATCTTGGCACGCACAACGGGCGCAAAATCTGTTGGTGAACGTGGGGCATTGCTTAGCTGGCTACCACAAATGCTGGGGAAATCGGCTGAGCTGGCGACTATGACGGGACGCCTGCAAGAGGCTGATATTGCAGGGATGACAAAGGCCGCTGGGTCCGCAAAGATATTTATCGATAAGACCCCCCATCATGTCTTGGTTGCTGGCGTTTTGTCAAAAGTGCACGCGGGGGCCGTATGTGTTGCACCGTGGCGTAACCCTGCCGATATGGCTGTGTCGCTTTATTTTCATGAATTTGGCCCTGAATTTGCCTTTACGCGTACGCTTGACGGTATTGCGGATTATCTGGATTTCCATGCTGACGCCGTTACGCAGTGGCGCGCCGCAGGTCTAGAAATTACCGATCATGATCACGATGCCTTTTCACAAGACCCTGCTAAGCACGGGGCTGCGCTGTGTAAAGCTTTGGGCTTGCCGTGGTCAGAGGCCATGCTGACAGATACAGCTAATGACGGGGCTGTCCGCACATTCAGCGCAAGACAAGTGCGCGGCGGGGTCTCGACAAAGTTTGCCGGACGCGGCGCGCGCTACGCAGGCTTTTTGGGTGGTCGCTTTGATAGATCGCAGGATTAGAACCCTAACCTAACCCCTGCCGTCCGACTGGCTTTAGCGCTGGACTTTTGGGCTTAAACCTCTAAAGCGGGCGCGAAACGACGGCGCTTTGATGGCGTCTTTTATATATCCGAGATTGTTATGACTGATTCTATCCAAACCCTTCGTAATGTGGCGATTGTGGCCCACGTTGACCACGGCAAAACGACCTTGGTCGATAAGCTTTTGCATCAATCTGGTACGCTGGGTGAACGCTCTGGCGCGGCGGAACGGGTCATGGATAGCAATGATATTGAAAAAGAACGTGGTATTACAATCCTTGCGAAAAACACGGCCATTCGCTGGCAAGAGCCTGGTGGTGAAAATTGGCGCATTAATATCGTCGATACACCGGGTCACGCGGATTTTGGCGGCGAGGTTGAGCGCGTTTTGTCTATGGTTGATTCGGTCGTCTTGTTGATCGATGCCGCCGAAGGGCCAATGCCGCAAACGACATTTGTGACGAAAAAAGCGCTGGCTCAAGGCCTAAAGCCTATTGTCGTTGTCAACAAAGTTGACCGAACGGGCGCCCGTCCTGATTGGGCCGTTGACCAGACATTTGACTTGTTTGTGCGCCTTGGTGCAACTGATGAGCAGCTTGATTTCCCCGTTGTCTTTGCCTCTGCGCTTAATGGTTGGGCATCAGATAGCAGTGGTGATGTTGGTGCCGATATGACACCATTGTTTAAAGCGATTGTAGAGCACGCCCCTGTGCCCGATGTTGATCCGGACGCGCCTTTGCAAATGCAAGTCTCCGCCCTGGATTACAATAGCTATACAGGCGTTATTGGCATTGGCCGCGTTGTGCGGGGCAAGCTTAAGAAAAATATGAATGTTGTTGTTGCCGATATGGAAGGCAATCAACGCAAAGCCCGCGTGTTACAGCCGTTCGGCTTTATGGGTCTAGAGCGTGTTGAAATGGACGAAGTTGGCGCGGGTGATATCTGCTGCTTTACGGGTATCGACAAGCTGGGCATCTCTGACATGATTTGTGATCCGGAGCATGTTGATTTACTGCCCGCTTTGTCCGTGGACGAACCGACGATTAGTATGACATTCCAAGTTAACGATAGCCCCTTTGCGGGCCGCGAAGGTAAATATGTCACCTCTCGCAACATCAAAGACCGCTTGGATAAAGAGCTTATCCACAATGTGGCTTTGCGGGTTGAGCAGCTTGATGACGCTGATAAATTCCGTGTCTCAGGTCGGGGTGAATTACATTTGTCCATCCTGATCGAGAACATGCGCCGGGAAGGCTATGAGCTTGCGATTTCACGCCCACAGGTGATTAACAAAGAAATCGACGGTGTGCTGTGTGAGCCGTGGGAGACTTTGACAGTTGATGTTGAAGAAGACCACCAAGGCAAAGTCATGGAAAAGCTGGGTGAGCGTAAGGGTAATCTGAAAAATATGGTGCCGGACGGGCAGGGACGTGTGCGTCTTGACTATGAAATCCCGACACGCGGCCTGATTGGTTTCCGCTCTGAATTTCTGACATCGACGTCTGGCTCTGGCCTTTTGTATCACAATTTCGATGCTTATAAGCCGCGCACCAAAGCGGGTATTGGCCGCCGTCAAAAAGGTGTGCTGATTTCAAATGGTATGGGCAAGGCAGCTGCCTTTGCGTTGTTTAACCTCCAAGAGCGCTCGCAAATGTTCATTGGTCACGCCGAAGAAGTTTATGAGGGTATGGTCGTTGCGATTAATGCGCGCGAAAATGACCTTGTTGTGAACGTCCTAAAAGGTAAGCAACTGACCAACGTTCGCGCATCAGGCACGGACGAAGCGGTGACACTGACCACACCCATTCAAGTGACATTGGAATATGCGCTGGAATTTATCAATGATGATGAACTGGTCGAAGTGACGCCTGAATCAATCCGTATTCGCAAGCGTTACCTGCTAGAGCATGAACGTAAAAAAGAAATGCGCCGCATGGAAGCCATGGACGGCTAACCTTCAATTCGATTTCGCTTTGAAGGGCAAAATTAAAGGGGGCGAAAGCCCCCTTTTCTATGCGCGACTGTAATTTAGATTAACTAACCGGGTCAATTTCTGCTGGGTCGGGTAAGTGCGAATTCCATACTTTTAGCGCGGATTTAATCATGCCGCGTTCTTCGTCATGGAGTTCATAATCACAAATCGCAATGGCGAATATAGACGCCAAAACGCTGCGTTGGACACCTCGGTCAATAATCATCGATAGATAATGTTCTTGAACAGAGCGCAGACCATCAGCGTTTATTTGCGCCGATAGCACGCGAACTCTTTCATCAAATAAATGACGAATTTGAACGGGCGTCAAAATTATATCAGGATGAAGCGCGCGATTATGAACTTGCGCGCAGTGAATGAATTCAATGCGTTCGCGGTCACGCGTGCGATCATCAGACAGAACGGCAATCACCAAAATATCCAATACCGTTTTAAACAGGTCTGTGACCTTTGGCGATATGGGAGTGATGTTGGGTGCGTTTTGCATATTGGCCTAATCTATAATTTTTATGGGCGGGCGGTCATATCCCCATAATGTTGCGGCAGATTTAACGAAATCTGACTCCTCACGGCGGTATTCTTGGTCACTTATCGATATTTGAACGATCGCGTCATAGAGGTTTTCAACATAAACGTCTTCTGAAAACTGTGTCAGCACCCGTAAAACCAAAGTATTTCGGCGTTTGCTGTCTAGCTTTTCGCGTAAGCCCGGCGCGTGTTTAGTAAACCAAGCTTTCAAATCCGTCTCAGACAAAACAGGCAGGTCAAACAAATTTTGCAAGGCCTGTGCCTGTTTGACAAATTCCGAAAGCTCGGGTGCCTTTACAACGCGGTCGATTACGACCGCGATTGCGAGTGGCGTTAAAATGTCATCGTTTTTAATCATATCATCCAATCAGCACCGTGAGCGTTCTATACGTAAAAAACCAACGTCATTCAAGCGGCGTTGAGGGCGATAAGATCGTATTACGATGACTGTGATTACGGCATATCCCGCTGTTATTATTCATGTTCCGCTCAGCCGATTTTTGCTATTGTACATAAAATTGGAGGTCATATGCGTCATATTTTTATTTCAAGCCTAGCTATTTTAGGGCTTAGCGCCTGCCCAACGGGGCCGTCTGCTTACGGTCCAGCGACATCCTCCAATGGTTTGGGATTTAATAATACGCAAATTGAACAAGACCGTTTTCGCATCCGTTATACGGGCCGCAATATTGAAGAAGCCCAAGATTATGCTTTGCTGCGCGCCTCTGAAATTGCACTTGCTGAAGGCTATAGTCACTTTCGGATTATCGGCGGCACTTTATCAGACAATAATCGAGGGGGATCTCCGGTACGAACCTCTGTTGGTATCGGACTGGGTAGTGGTCGCGGATATTATGGTCGTCGCGGTGGAACAAATGTAAATGTTGGCATCGGTGTCAACGATATAGCGCGCGCCCTTCAAGGTGATAAGGTCACTAATTCCATTGAAGTGCGTTTGCTGCGCAGTGGAGGTGAGGACACTTACAACGCCCGAAGTGTAGCAGATAGCATTCGCCCCGCCGTCTTTACAGGTCCTGCTAGCCCCGAATAATTCCTGTATTTGGCGGAGAATTCCTGCAGTGAATTTTATAATACCCTTTGCATTCCTCCCTGTCTCGGTTAACCAAGGGCAGGGGGATATATGATGTTATCATTGTTTGAAATCGCAGCTTTATTGCTAGTCGCTTCGGGTTTTTTTGCGTGGCTTAATCACGTCTTTATAAAACTACCACACACGATTGGCTTGCTGGTCATGGCTTTGGTTTCGTCATTTGTCTTAATGGGGTTACAGCTTGTGTTTCCCACATTAGGTCTGACGCAGACTATTCAAAACGCGATTGGGCAGATTGATTTTAATGCTACCGTTATGAACGGCATGTTGGCATTTTTATTATTTGCAGGTGCTCTTCACGTAGATTTTAATGTCCTGCGCTCGCAGAAATGGGCCATTGGTTCCATGGCGACTTTTGGTGTTTTGTTGTCGACTTTTATTGTCGGAACTGGATTTTTCTTCCTCGCCAAAGGCCTTGGTGCCGATATTCCCTATATATGGGCGCTCGTCTTTGGGTCGTTGATTAGCCCGACAGACCCTGTCGCCGTATTGTCAATTTTGAAAACTGTCAAAATGCCCAAAAGCCTAGAGGCCAAAATCGCGGGCGAGAGCTTGTTTAATGATGGTGTTGGGGTCGTTGTTTTCTCTATTTTAGTGGCAGTCGCAGTTGGCACAACAGGACACGGCGATGTCGCGCTGACAGGGGCTCAAATGGCGGGGCAAGCTGCCAGTGACGCAGCCCACGGGGCAGGGGTCCACGGGGGAGGGCACGGCCAGATAACGGTAGGGTCTATCGCCCAACTATTTTTCGTAGAGGCGGGTGGTGGTGCCTTGCTTGGTGCGGTCACTGGCTGGATTGCTTATCGCATGATGGGGCGTCTTGATGAACATGCCATTGAAATCCTTATCACGCTGGGTATCGTTGCTGGCACATATGCTTTGGCACAGCGACTGCATTTATCCGGCCCTATTGCTGTGGTGATTACGGGCCTTTTGGTCGGCAATAAAGGTGCGCGCGAATCCATGAGCGAACGGACGCGGGGCTATCTGTTCGGCTTTTGGGAAATGATTGACGAGATTTTGAACTCTGTCTTGTTCTTGCTTATCGGTCTTGAAATTCTTGTGCTGGGTATCACAACTAAATTTGGTATGATTATGGTACTGTGTATTCCGCTTGTGCTTATAGCGCGGTTTGCCGCTGTCTCTGTGCCCATGAAAATTTTAAGTACATTTACAAATCCCACAAAAGGCGCGATTCCCGTTCTGACATGGGCGGGGCTACGCGGCGGCATTTCCGTGGCTTTGGCGCTTTCACTGCCTGATAATGAGTACAAACCGTTGATATTGGCCGCGACATACGGCGTAGTTGTGTTCTCGATTATTGTGCAGGGGTTAACTGTGGAGCGCGTCGTGAAAAAGGTTGTCACAACACAAGAAGAGCCAGTTTAGCTGGCTCTTTTTCAATTGGATTTATTAATTTAATGGCTTATACGGCGTCATCGTAAACAGTGAAGCTATCGATAAGCGCGCCTGTTTCGTCATAATATTCAAAGATAGTCAGCCAGTCTTCAGTATCGCCTGTATCATCAAGCTGGCGCGCGTAGGCCCAACTTTCAAAATCTTCAAGGTCATAGATGTAAGTTTCGCGCAGGCCGTCATCAAAGAGCGTCGTTGAGGTCTCAATTTGGTTGCCGTTATCACTGCGGTAGACCTCGATTTCCGCCCAATCAAAGGCATTGTTAAGGTCAAGCGAAAGGGTGTAATTCGACCAACCCTCGTTATTGTCCAAATCATATGTCGTGGTCCGTTCAACACCATCATCAAAGACATAAACTCGCTCGCTGACGGCGTTGCCGATTTTATCAGTGGTAACTGTGAACCAACCGAGTATATCCGCTGTGTCTTCAACAACTGTACGCGTATCCCAGTCCTCATTGCCGTCAACGTCATAGCTTGTGGTGACCAAACGGCCGTCATCAAACAGTGTTTCACGTTGTGTAAACTGACCTGCGGAGTTCTGATATTGCGTATAGGTCTGGTAACCAAGCAGATTACCATTGTCTTGGGTTACAGAGCGTATGGCCCAATCGTATTCATTTAAAACGTCATAGGTCAGGGTTAGGACATTACTATCATCGTAAGTATATTCGCGTTCCATAACCATGTTGCCAAGTTTACGTGTCGCATATTCTGTCCAAGTTTCAGTATTATCATCGTCAATGAGTGTGAGCTCAGTATCCCACGCCTCGCTATTTGTAACGTCATACCGGGTTGTACGGGTGAGCCCCACATCATAATCAAACGAAATCAAAGACGTCTGCCCGTTAATTTTTTCGACTGTAATGCTTGTCCAACTTTGAACGCTCGTCGTGTCCTGAACTGTAATCCGTTCATCCCACGTCTCTAAACCGTCAACGTCATAGTTGTTGGTGACAAGACGGCCGTCATCAAACAATGTTTCACGCTGTATGAATTGACCTGCTGAGTTCTGATATTGGGTGTATGTCTGGTAACCGAACAGATTACCATTGTCTTGAGTTACAGAGCGTGTCGCCCAATCATATTCATTTAAAACGTCATAGGTCAGGGTCAGGACATTGCCATTATCGTAGGTATATTCGCGTTCCATAACCATGTTGCCAAGTTTACGTGTGGTGAACTCTGTCCAAGTCTCAGTATTATCATCATCAATGAGTATGAGCTCAGTCTCCCACGCCTCACTATTTGTAACGTCATAACGGGTTGTGCGGGTGAGCCCCACATCATAGTCAAAAGAGATCAAAGAGGTCTGCCCGTTTATTTTTTCGACTGTAATGCTTGTCCAACTTTGAACACTCGTCGTGTCTTGCACGGTAATTCGTTCATCCCATGTTTCGAGCCCGCCAAGGTCATAGTTATTTGTGACCAGACGGCCGTCATCAAACAATGAAACGCGCTGCGTAAACTGCCCCGCTTCGTTTTGGTAAGCCGTCTGTGTTTGATAGTTTTGCGTGTCATCTGTATCGACAGTGACCGTGCGCGTGGCCCAGTCAAAGGCGTCATCAAGGTCATTTGTTGTGGACACAACAACACCATTATCATTCGCGGTTTCACGTTCGCTAATTTCGTCTCCGACATAAGATACGCTTTTCGAGGCCCAGCTTTGTGTGCCTGCAATATCAAATTCCGTTTGAGTCAATGTCTGGCCGACGGTGGCAACAGCCATCAAAATATCGCCAGCTGAGTTTGTAACCTCGGCGTTCTCAAACCCTTGTCCGACAATATCAAGACCGCTGGCGTCCTCTGTCACGAGGTAGAGCATATCAACGCCGTCGCCGCCAAATATCTGGCTAAAGTCATCTTCTGCGTCGGCATAGATTATATCATCGCCGTCACCGCCGTCCATGGCATCATTACCCGTGCCGCCAATTAGCGTGTCATTACCCGCACCGCCCATAAGTGAGTCATCGCCAGCGTTACCCGTTAATTCATTATTCGCATCATTGCCTAAAATCGTATCTTCACCGCCGCCGCCAATGGCGTTTTCAATGACAACACCGCGCGCGATAGAAAAATTATAAGTCAGGTAACCAAAGCTGGAAAACGCCTCTTCGCGTAGGTCAATGTCAGATTCAACATCAAAGCCGGATACATCCAACGTATCAATCCCACCTGTATCCCAAACGGCAGCAATGATGCTGTCCAGATTATCAGACAGCGTCCATCCGCTATCACCGGTATTGGAATTAAAGCCGTAAACCGTATCACCCGAATAGGCCGTTGTGTTTTCACCGTAAAGACGGTGCAAAGCCGCAATATCATGCAGCAAGAAATTCGTCGCATAGCCGCCGACATAATTCCACTGACCGTCTTGCCACACCCATTCCGCGTGATCGGCACCTGTATTAGACGCGCTCCAATAGCTCATGACGCTATATTGGCGGCTATCCTCAAAGTACTCAGCGTCATCGACGTAGTTTGATCCAGAGCCGTTATAATCGCCAGGGTGGGAGAGGCCGAGCGCGTGACCAATCTCGTGGATTGTGACAGACATGCCGTAATCGTCATCATCAACATAACCCGCGGTCTCGCCAATGGTCACCGTTGAGTTTGTCGCGGTCCAAATAGTTTCGTTGCTTGTGCGTGTGCGTCCCGTGCTGGCCCAACCGCCACCGTAATTCAGGAATGATTGGATTTGCAGATCAGCGTCATCAGAGAACGCCGCTTCGCCGCTTGTGCCTGTGCCAAGGCGTACAAAGGACACATCTGCGACATTTTCAAAATAATTAATAGCGCGAAAAACGAAGTTCATCATATCGGGGTCGACACGGCCATAATCTTGCGGATTTTCAGCTGTATCTTCGGCAAAGAAGCTGCGGAATGACCATTCAATAATGCCAGCGGTGCCGATTTCGCGGTCGCCGACTAAGTCGTCCCATTTGAAATTCGCACGTCCAATTTGGACAGCGGCTTCGTCGTAGTCAAAACTGGGCTTATCAAGCCCGTTATGGGCTTCTTCGATGTCGACGGGCATGATGAAACCCCCATCCGAGTCGGGCGACTGGTCACAATCACAACAGGCGCAGCTATCCGTATGATAGACTAAGAAATCATCTAAGACCGAGACATTGGTCGCGATGTCCGTGTCAAAATTTGCATTGTCAAAAAACTGGCGCATGTCATCATCCCTAATCGCAACAGACCCTTCGCGCTAAGCTTAACATATTAATTGGGGCTTAACGAGGAGGAATCTTGGACGAGTCTGGAGCGCGCTGACACAACAGATTAGTGCCAGGGTTAACGCCGTTTCAATAAATGACTAATCTAGCGTATCAATTTTTAGCGTATTGGTCGTGCCCGCCACACCAAAGGGGATACCCGCTGTTATCATGATTTTATCGCCGCTTTTGGCCTCAATATGATCGCGCGCTACTTTGCGGGCGGTCTCTACCATGCCGTCAAACCCTTGCGGGTCATCGGTCACAACGGGAGTTACGCCCCATGATAGGGCCAGACGGCTGGCGGTGCGGGCCATTGGAGTGATACCTACAATATGGCACGGCGGACGTTCGCGTGAAATACGCTGCACAGTTGATCCTGTTGCAGTAAAGCCGAGAACCGCTTTACAGTTTAAAATCTCGGAAATGCCGCGCACGCTATGGCCAATGGCGTCCTCGACACGGGTATCGTGGGGTAGGGGACGGGACTTGAAATAATCCCAAAACTCTGGATCTCCTTCGGCGGCGCGAATGATGCGGTCCATAATCGCCACCGCTGTTGCGGGGTGACGGCCGACTGCTGTCTCGGCTGATAACATCACCGCATCTGCGCCTTGATAAATAGCGGTGGCCACGTCCGAGGCCTCGGCACGGGTCGGGGTCGGGGCGTCAATCATGCTCTCCAGCATGTGGGTGGCGACAATTACGGGTTTACCCAATGCGCGCGCTTTGCGAATTATCTGGCGCTGCACAACGGGGACGCGCTCCAGCGGTAATTCAACACCCAAATCACCCCGCGCGACCATGGCCGCATCGGCAAGCTCTAAAATATCGTCCAATTGGTCCACAGCGGAAGGCTTTTCAATTTTGACAATAATGCCAGCTTTGTTGCCAACAACTTTGCGCGCATCAATCACGTCTTGGGCAGTTTGCACAAATGACAAGGCGATGAAATCAACGTCTTGTGACAGGGCAAAGACCATATCTTTTTGATCTTTGGGCGTCATAGCGGACAGCGGCAAGGTCGCGCCGATGACGTTAATACCTTTTTTGTTTTTTAAAACACCGGGCACATCAATACGTGCGCGCATGGTTTTTCCATTGTTTTCTGTGATGGTCGCCATTAATTTGCCGTCATCAAATTTAAGTTGATGTCCTGGCTCCATGGCTCTGAACAATTCGGGATGATTAATCGGAATGACATCGGCCTCAGTCGTGTCTTTGGCAAGAACCAGGGTCATCTCTGTGCCGTAGCGCAGTTCAATCTGTCCGCTGGGAAATTCGCCAACCCGCAGCTTTGGACCTTGCATATCGGCGACGATTGTAATCGGACGGCCCGTATCCGCTTGCACTTTCCTGATAAATTCAACAGAGCGCGCATGGTCATCATGACTACCGTGGGAGAAGTTAAGGCGAAAGGCATCAACACCAACATCGCTAAGCAAGCGAAGTGTGTCTGGCGCGCTACTCGCGGGACCGACTGTTGCTAAAATCTTTGCAAAACGTCCACGCATGGCACTCTCCTAAATAATCCGTATTGTGACAGCGTAAGACATAAACGCAGAATCATTTGATTGCATTAAGTTTTACAGTCATATTAAGCGCAATCAGGGGTTTTCATATGATATCATCAATTTTTCGTATGTGTGCCAGCGTGATCATCGCGTTTTTTTGGCTGGTTCAACCAGCGCTAGGCCAAGATGAAGCCGCTCCAGAGCCCGCTAAAGTCTATGTTGGGGCTTATGTGAATGATATTCACGAGGTAAATTTGAAATCAAACTCTTATCCTGGCGATATTTATATCTGGTTTCGATGGGCGGATCCTGACATCTCGCCCGTGGATACATTTGAATTTATGAACTTGCACGACCCTGAGGCGCATGTTGAGGATGTTGGTTACGACGAGCCAGAGGTGATGGATGTAGACGGGAGTTTTTATAATTATATCCGTCACCAAGGGGCCTTTGCCGCCAAAATGCCTTTGGCAAAATACCCATTTGACAAACAGGTTTTGAAATTCATCATTGAAGACGCTGAATATGGTTCCGAAGTTGTTAAATTTGTCGCCGATACCGAAAAAGTGACAATCAATAATGAACTGACCTTGCCAGGCTATAAAATTGGGGAACCCCGTTTGGTCGTAAAAGCCAAACCCTACCCGACGACTTTCGGTGATTTAAACAATCCTGAAACAGGGTCTTATTCGCGCGTGATCGTAGAGGTCCCCATATCGCGACCTTGGCAATTTGGCGTTCTAAAGCTTATTCTGCCGGTCTTGATTATTTTGACATGCTCGGGCCTGTCGCTTTTGATTGATCCAACCCATACTGAAGGACGCATTGGCCTTGTGATCACCGCACTACTAACGTTGGTTGCAATGCAAATCACGACAGCGGGAACCTTGCCTGAAGTCAGCTATCTGATGCTGCTAGATATGGTCTATATTATTTCTTACGCCTATATTTTGTTTATCCTTGCCCAAGTGGTGCGTGGGTCTTGGCAAGATAGCGAAGAAGAAATCGCCATGGCAGTCAAATCTGACAAACGTAGCCTCACCATAGTCACGAGCCTGTTCTTTATCGGGCTGGCCGTCTTACTAATATGGGGCTTAGCAAGCTAAACCCCATAGGCACGTCAAATCGCAAATGCTGCCTAGCAACGAGAGGCAGGCAGGCGCAGGCTGTCACCGATTTTAATATTAAAATCAGATCCTAAGCCGTTCATCTGTTTAATGTCATCAATCGATGTGCAAAGCTTGCGCGATAATGAGTAAACCGTATCCCCTTCCATCACTTGATGCTGACCCCCTAATGTGGTGCTTATGGAATAGGGCGCAGTGGTGCTAGAGCTAACATCTACCATTTGCGGGGCGGGGACAGCGGCGGATGCTGTGTCAGGCACATAGGCGTTAATATCATCCAAGGTGTCGTTTTGCGCATTCAACATGGCTTGATAACCAGGCGTGCCGTAGCCTTGTGTAATCTCTGCTGGCATAGCCGCATCAGTAGGCGCTGCGGGGCTTACCGTTTGTGTGTTCGCGAAAACCACCTCACCTTGTGCGGGATTATAGACGGCGTTGTTACTTGGATAGTAAGCTTGGCTAACCACGGGCGTTTGCGCCGCAATTGGGACTTGTACGGGATCGCAATTAATTGACTTATCACCAATACCGTATCCCGCTGCACCGCCCAAGGCCGCTCCTGCGACAGCGCCCTTTGTGCCGCCAATGACTTTCTTGCCTAATACCGCTCCGACTGTGCCGCCAAGCGCCCCACCGATCAACTGACGATTTGTTTCCTTTGACAAGCAGCGGTGGTCAAGCTGTGTATAGCTCGCGGGTTGCGCACCGTTATAGCGGGCTGTGTTATAACCCGCGGAGTTCTGAGTCTGTGTGTTTTGCGTGACCGTTTGATAGGACGCGTTTTGCGTGGCGCCCGTTATGGCTGGGACTGTTTGGACATAGGTTACGGGCTGCGTTGTTACCGTTGTAACTGTGTTGGACGCGTTTTGCGTTGGTGTCGCGTAAGGCGAGGCGCCTTTGAACTTTGTGCTATATTGGTAATTCGGGTTTTCTTGTGCCGTTGCGCAGGCCGCTAAAATGGCTGTGCTAGCAAGGGCAATCACGATTAGACGATTAGACATGGCTGTCTCCTTAAAAATACGTCCTCATTGTGAATAAATATGGCTAATATTCTCTTAATAGTCCCGCTTATCCGCCGTCAGTCGCACGATGCGCCTTGAGGCCTCCACAACGGCACACTATATGCAATGAAACGAAAAAGCGGAGGACTGCATATGACCATCACCACGAAACCTGTTGAGTATAAAGACGGCAAAACGACCTGTATTGGCTATCTGGCGTGGGATGAAAGCTTTGGCGATCCAAAGCCCTGCGTTTTGATAAACCACGCCTGGGGTGGTCGTGATGGTTTTGCCGAAGATAAAGCCATTCAAATGGCAGCCCTTGGTTATGTCGGTTTTGCGCTGGATAACTACGGTGACGGCGCGCTGCCAGAATCCGTTGATGATAAAATGGCGCTGATGGGTCCCCTCAAAGAGGACCGCACTAAACTGCTTAAACGCCTGAAAGCGGGTTATAAAGCCGCCGCTGCGCTCGATATGGTTGATGAGACCCATATGGCAGCCATGGGCTTTTGCTTTGGTGGGCTTTGCACGCTGGATATGGCGCGCGCGGGCATTGATCTCAAAGCGGCTGTGTCCTTCCACGGATTGTTGGATGCTCCAGATGGTCACAAGCCAAAGAAAATAAAATCTAAAGTTCTTATAGCGCACGGCTGGGATGACCCCATGGTGCCGCCTGCGCAAGTCGTAGCTGTCGGTGAAGAACTGGCTAAGTCAAAATGTGATTGGCAGCTTCACGCTTACGGCCAAACGAGCCACGCCTTTATGGTGCCAGAAGCCAATAACAAGTCGTTGGGTCTACAGTTTAATGCAGATAGCGAACGGCGCGCATGGACGGCCACGCTAGAGCTTCTAAACGAAGTTTTTGGGATGCACGGCGTCAACGTTTAAAGTAAATAGGGGTTAAACGAAGCGCACAGTAATGCGCTCTAGCCCCTCAACACCGCCGGACAGTTCATCCCCAATGGCCACGGGGCCGACGCCTTCGGGCGTGCCCGTATAAATCAAATCACCCGCCTGTAGGTCCATATCTTCGCGCAGGCGGGAGACAATCTCTGACACGGACCATATCATCTTGGACAGGCTGGATGATTGAACAATATCGCCGTTCTTACGCAGGACAATATGGGCATTGGATAAGTCAACGTCTTTGGCCAGTGTTAACGCCGAACACGGGGCAGAGCGGTGAAAGTTCTTTGCCCGTGCCCATGGCCCGCCTGTTTTCTTGGCGCCCGCTTGTAAATCGCGCCGCGTTAAATCAATGCCGACCCCATATCCGAAAATACCGTCTGGGCCCATTGCGGCCACCAATTCGACTTCGTAATGCACATCGGCTGTATTGGGGGGATAGGGTATATCCGCGCCGCTATGGACAATGGTTTCGGCCGCTTTTGTGAAAAACACAGGCTCGGACCGGTTAACGTCACCGCCCATTTCTTTGACATGGTCGGCGTAATTACGGCCAATACAGTAAATGCGTCGCACGGGAAAGCGCTGCTCGCTTCCTGCGATTGGTAAGCAGACGGGATCGGCGGGGCGAAAGGCATAGTTGCTATTTTTGCTCATTGATGACCCCACATAGATTGTCATGACCGATTAATGCGCCTACCATACCCTAAAACCAAGCGGAGTTCCAATGCGCGTTGTCGATATCCCGATAGAAAAAATCTACGTCCCTGCAGGCAAGAAGAAAACGTTGGATGAAGACAAAATCCTACCACTGGCCGAAGACATCTTAGAAAATGGTCTGCAATCTCCGCTTTATGTGCGCCAAGGGGACGGCCGATATGTGCTTCAAGAGGGATTGCACCGTCTTGAGGCGCTACGGCTTCTTGGCCAAGACCTGATAGAATGCCATATTGTCCAAGCGCGTAAAAAATAACTCTCTCAAAGGGTCTCTCCATGACGGTTTTAAGAACACCCGATACACAGTTTGAGAACCTGCCCGATTATTCTTTCACGCAGCATTACACCGTCATCAATGACAGCGCGCTCGGTGATATGCGCTTGCACTATGTTGATGAGGGCCCACGTAATGGTCGCATTGTGATAATGATGCACGGCGAGCCCAGTTGGTCCTATCTTTACCGTAAAATGATTACCCAAGTTGCGAATGCAGGTTGCCGCGTTCTTGCGCCAGACCTGATTGGGTTTGGCCGTTCTGATAAACCCAGCGCGCAATCAGATTATAGCTATTCGGGCCATGTCGATTGGATGAGCCAGTGGCTAGAGGCAGTAGATACGCGCGATGCCGTGCTGTTTTGTCAAGACTGGGGCGGCTTGATTGGATTGCGTCTTGTCGCGAAATATCCAGAGCGTTTCGCAGGTGTGATAGCAGCCAACACGTTTTTGCCGACAGGACAGGGCAGCATGCCCGATGCCTTTATGCAGTGGCGAGAGTTTGCCAAAGTCATTCCAGAATTTCCTGTCGGGGGCGTTATTCGCGGCGCGACCGTCAATGATTTAGGGCCTGGCGAAGAGGCCGCCTATAATGCGCCATATCCTGATGAGAGCTATAAGGCGGGGGCGCGAATTTTCCCTGCCCTTGTTCCCATATCACCCGATATGGACGGTGTGGACGATAATCTAAACGCGTGGGATGTTTTATCGCGATTTGATAAGCCGTTCTTAACGGCCTTTTCAGATCAAGACCCAATCACAGCGGGCCTTGATAAGCATTTTCATAGCCGCGTACCTGGATGCAAGGGACAACCGCACCAAATCGTCAAAGGAGGCGGGCATTTCCTGCAAGAAGATGTCCCTGACGCGTTATCGCAAATCATTTTGGAATTTTGCGAAAGACTTTAGTTCACTTCATCGGCTTGAATGGCTTTTTGGCGGTCAATCCAGATGTCGGATAATAAACGCGGGCGTCCATCTGCTTGGATAATCATAACGTGGTCACGCGTTAATTGACGCGGATGGTCAACGCCGCAACTATGGGCGATCATCTCGACCTCACTACGGATGGCTTTGGCATAAGACATGACACGCACAGCTTTATTGGTGGGATCTAATCCCCGCTGCAAGCGTTTGTCATGGGTCGTAATGCCTGTGGGGCAAGTGTTTTTGTTACATTTTAATGCCTGAATACAACCCAGCGCGAACATGAAACCGCGCCCGGCGTTGACAAAATCAGCACCGGCACAAAATGCCCAAGCAATATCGCTTGGTGTTGCCAACTTGCCCGCGACAATAAGTTTGATGCGGTCGCGCAAACCATATTCGCGCAGTAAATCATCCATAAGCGGTAGGCTCTCTTGAATGGTCAAACCCATGCTATCCATAAGCGGCAGCGGCGCTGCGCCCGTACCGCCGTCGCCGCCGTCAATCGTCATAAAGTCTGGCGCAGCGTCAAGCCCACGCGCTCTGATCGCTTTGAGTAATTGCTCGATAGGAACAAAACTACCGACGACAAATTTAATGCCTACGGGTCGTCCAGAGGCCTCTTTTGTTTTAGCGATTAAGTCGAGCAACTCTTCGGGCGTTCCGGCATCGACATGGCGATTAGGCGAAATAGCCGCTTCGCCTTTGGTGATGCCGCGAATTTCTGCGATCTCTGCCGTAACTTTCTCGGCGGGTAAGATACCACCTTTTCCTGGTTTAGCCCCTTGTGAGAGTTTTAACTCAATCATCTTAACACGTGGGTTTTCGCAAATCTTCGCGAGCTTTTCGACGTTCAATGTTGAGTCTTCGTTCCGTGCGCCAAATTTCCCGGTGCCCAGTTGAAAGACAATATCGCAGCCCCCTTCTAGGTGGTGCGGCGACAACCCACCTTCGCCAGTGTTGAGCCAGCATCCCGCCATTTGCGCCCCGTGAGACAAAGCTTGAATGGCGGGTTTTGACAGTGACCCGTAACTCATGGCCGAAATATTAAAAAAGCTATTGGGCTCATAGGGGTGCTGGGCGTCGGGGCCGATGATAACGGGAGTAATCGAGCTGTGCTGTCCTTCTAGTTTTGGAAACATACCATTGGCAAATAACGTCGCGCCCGGTGCCATGACTTTCGTGGAGCCAAAGGCAACGGTTTCTTTGCCTTCATCAGCAATGTGATTGATATAATCACGCTGCGCGCGGTTAAAAGGCATTTCCTCGCGGTCCATCGCAAAGAAATATTGGCGGAAAAACTCACCCAATGTAGAGAATAATTTACGAAATCGCCCGATAACGGGGTAATTGCGGCGCACCGTGTCCTTGGTTTGGCGCACATCGATAATAAACGTTATAATGACAACGGCGACGATAATACCCAGCACAAAAAGAAATAATGAGCCCAATATATTCAGCCCACGAATAGCGGTGCCCGTTAGCATCTCCATCATGCCGCCATCGGCCATAACTGTGTAAGTGAATTGGCTTTTTATCATCGTAATCCCCAAAATTATACAGTTGGATTATGACCCTATGATGGGCATATGCCAAGGGCTGAACGGGTAAAGTTGGAAACCTTGCAAATCAACGCAAACGTCTACAATGTGGGTCATGAACAGAAGAGGACAGTAAGACGACCATGGGATTATTTTTCAAAATCATAGGCGCGATTTTCTTGTTGTTTCTCGCCCTTGTGGTTGGCGGATATTTTGCCTCTCCTACACTAACCGTAGAGCGCGAGATTTATATTGATGCGCCAGCTGAGGATATTTTTCCTTATTTAAATGATTTGGAATTATTTGCGCAGTGGTCACCTTGGACGGCGGGACGGCCTGACGCCTCTTATGTTTACGGCGAAGCGATCGACGGTGTCGGGGCATCGGTGATGTGGCGCAGTTCTGATGCGGATGACGCCGCGATAAGTTCGCAGGAGATTATTTCCAGCCAAGCCCCTGAATTTGTGCAGTCCGCACTCTTGTTAAATGCAGAGCCAGCCTCGGTCACCTATGCGTTGCTCCCTGATGAGTCAGGTCGCCGTGTAGGGGTTTTTATCCAATTTGAAAAAGACGTCGGCGGCTTTCCCTATATGCAACGCTTGTTAAAGGGTGGGGATGAAACCGCATTGGGTCGCGATTTTGATGCGGCGCTCTTGCGGCTAAAAACGATTGTTGAGGCAGGATAGGCTGTTTACGGCGTGTTGTCCTCGTCATCATCAGGCGGGGGCAGTTTAAACAAATCATCCACGCTACGCTCTGGCGGCGGGGTGAATATATCGCGCAAACGTCCACCACTGTTGCTGCCATCACCGAGGTTTGTCCCTAAAAACGTACGGCCAAAATCAGCATCATCCAGCACCGTTGACGATGGCCCGCCGTTATTCACGCTTGTGTCTCCAATGGCGGCTTGCCACGGATTACGACCGCCGCCAACGGCGGGGTTGTCATAAGTGCCTGCGCGCGCCGATGTTGCCGCCCCGCCGGGTATGCCCGCGTTACTATGGGGGCCAAAGTTTTCAAATCCCGCCGCGTTACGGCCTTTATATTTGGCGGTATATTCGGGGCAGTCCAAATGGGTGCGATCAGATTCGCGGCAGCGTATATCTTTGATAATGCCGCCGTAGCCTTCGCCGGGTGTCCCAATGCCTGTACTGCCAGGGGCCAGTTGCCAGCCACCAGATCCCGCGCGCGCAGGCGCCGTTGGGCGCTGTGTTCCGCCGCCCGGCGCGCCGCCGCCTCCCAGCGATATAGCGCCACCGCTCGGCCCGCTGGGCGCAAGGGGACGTCCGTCACCACCGCGCTGGGGCACACGGGGATTAAACAAAAAATCATTAGGTGCGGCTTGTTCCTGCGGCACAGCGCGTTCTGTTTCTTCGGCTGTTGACGGCGCGTCGGGCGAGGCGAGGACCGTTGGCGCGGTCGTTATAATCGGACGCTCATCCTCTGGAATAATTTCTTCTTCTGGCTCTGTGGGGATAATTGGCGCTGTGTCTAGCACCACGGGAGTCTCTGGTTCTGGTGTGGGCAGGATGGGTGCTGTCTCAAGCAGTGTTTCCTCAATTGGTTCAATGACAGGGCCGGGGGCAGGCGGTGTCTCTTGCGGCTCTGGGTTTAACAACGGTGCTGTTTCCAAAATCTCGCTTGGGTCTGGAAGTTCAATAGGCTCAACAAGCGATTCCAAGATCTCAGGTTCAGGCTCGACGATAGGCTCCGGCAAAGGCTCTATTTGCGGCTCTGGCTCAAAAATCTCAATAATCGGTTCAGGCTCTATGACCGGCTCTGGCTCAATGACAGGGTCTGGAAGCGGTTCAAAAATTTCAATGATCGGCTCAGGCTCAATAATAGGCTCTGGGATAGGTTCAATAATCGGTTCAGGCTCGACAATAGGTTCGGGCAAAACCTCGGGCTCGGCTATGGTGTTCTCAGAGGCTTCAGACGCTTCGCTGGTCAGAATATCGGGTGGAGGCGGCGTGACAACCGGCTCTGGGTCTGGTTCAGGCTCGACGATAGGCTCTGGCTCTGGTTGGGGGGTAGGGGTTGGCGGCGGCGGTGTTGGTTTGGGCTTCGGCTTGACGCGCGGCGGCGCAGCTGGCGCAGGCACAGCGGGGCTGATGTCAATCACCTCTGGTGTCGGTTCAGGCTCTGGCGGGAACAACTCTTCAAAGGCGATAATCTGAACGGGTACGGGATCAGGTTCAAGATCATCCTTTAAATCCGGGACAATGAAGTTGCTTTGCAGCATGAAAAATAGGCCGACATGAACAGCAAAGACAAAGGCAGTGATGGTCGTGCCGCGCTGGGCGATATCATCATAAAAATCGGCCCATGGATCTGGGTCAAGATAAGGCGAAAACCTGTCATATACGTAACGTGGAAGGGACAAGCGTTCGGGCTCTTTTCGCAAATCGGTTGGCAGACGATGTCAGACTAGGGGCAATTGCTGTGCTCGCCAATTAAATTTCCGACAGGCACTGATAATTCTACGCGTTAGACCTCTGGCGGTGGAGTGGCTTCTGCCCGTAATTTGCGAGCATAAAGAATGAAACCCACCCCGAGAAGTGTCAAAAGGCCACCCAAAATAAAAGGCGGTGTTATCGGTTCGCGCAGTAATATGGCGCTGCTTAAGACGGCAACCACCGTGGTCATCAACCCTGATGAGGATACGATATAAATCGGCAAGCGCTGTAACAGCCAATAATATGACCCATGCGCCATGATAGAGACCGCGACGGTTGAATACGCGAGCGCTGCTAGAAACGGCCCGCGGTTCTCTGGTGAAAAGGCACGCAGTTGATTATCCTCTAGCGCAAATGACAATGGCCATAGGACAACGGAACCGACTACGGCGAACCAAGCCAAAAGCTCTAGCGGTTTTATGCCCGTGACTTTCTTGACCATCAGCGCACCAACTGCCTCGCTCATGGCGGCGCAAGCCATAAGCCCAATACCGAGCAGATATTGCGGCCCCGCGCTTTCGTCTGGTTTGGCCATAGCGATAATCGCAACGCCAGCAATCGCCAAAACAATGCCAATAAATCGCCGTAAACCAATGCGCTCGCCGAGGAAAATTATGCCTAAAATTATCGCAAAGGGTACGTATAATTCTATCGTTAAAGCGGCCGCAGACGCGGTTGTCATGCCAAGGGCGGGAAACATAAAGGCGTAGCTCAGCGCGCCGTAGCCAAGACCCGCAATCAAGATACGCCCCATATAGCCTGTGTGCCATTTCAAAAAGGGCAAGACGCAAATCAGAACACAGCTCATGCGAAGGGCGGCGTAGAACAAAGGCTCTGTTGCGCCGCCAATGGTAACTTTCATCACCACAAAATGCAGACCCCAGATTGTGCATACCATCAGCAGCACAAAAAATTCACGCATCGACATAGGAAACCTTGCAATGATTGTCCTTTGTGGACAGGCTGTTTTGTGATTACTATAGCGGCAAAGGGGCAATAGCCATGAATAATTCGACCCGTATTTCTGATAGCCTGTCACGCGTTGCGCCGTCTGCGACCATGGCTGTGACGCAAGCTGCGAGAGACCTGCGCGCGGCTGGTGTTGATGTCATTGGGCTCGGCGCGGGCGAGCCTGATTTTGACACGCCAGATCATATCAAAGCTGCCGCGATAAAGGCCATTAAAGACGGCGAGACGAATTACACCAATGTCGACGGCATCATGCCCTTAAAAGAGGCGATATGCGCCAAGTTCAAACGCGATAATCATCTGGATTATACGCCCGAGCAAATCAGCGTCGCCCCGGGCGGTAAGCCGATTATTTACAATGCCTTTGTTGCGACCCTCAACACGGATGACGAAGTGATCGTTCCTGCACCGTGTTGGGTATCCTATCCTGAAATGGTGCGCCTTGCGGGCGGTACGCCTGTCACAGTGCCGTGTGATGCTTCGTCCCGGTTCAAGCTGACCCCGGCGCAATTATCGGAGGCGATAACGCCCAAAACGAAATGGGTTATTCTTAATTCACCGTCCAATCCAACGGGTTCATGTTACACGGCGGATGAGTTGACGGCGTTGGGTGATGTGCTGCGTGCTCATCCGCATGTGATGGTTTTGACCGATGATATGTATGAGCATCTGGTTTATGACGACTTTGAATTTGCGACAATTGCGCAGGTCTGCCCAACCCTTATCCACCGCACGCTGACGATGAACGGTGTGTCAAAGGCCTATGCCATGACGGGGTGGCGTATTGGCTATGCGGGCGGGCCAGAATGGTTGATTAAAGCTATGGCCAAAGTCATGAGCCAGTCTACGTCAAATCCGTGTTCAATAAGCCAGTGGGCGGCGGTAGCGGCGCTAAACGGCTCACATGATTTCTTGGGGCCGTGGAAAGACGCCTATGTGAAACGCCGTAATTTTGTCGTGACGGCGCTCAATGCGATGCCTGGCCTGTCATGCCAAACACCAGAAGGCGCATTTTATGTCTATCCAGATTGCGCGGGTATGATTGGCAAAACAACACCAGAGGGAGCCGTGTTGGAGACTGATATTGATGTCGCAACGGCGCTGCTGAATGAGGCGCATGTCGCGGTTGTGCCGGGTACAGCCTTTCACAGCGCGCCAAATTTGCGCTTGTCATATGCCACGGATTTAGAGACCTTAAAGACCGCCTGCGCGCGAATAAAAGACTTTGCGGAGTCTTTGATTTAACAATCGATTAGGCGACTTGGGCATTACTCTTGGCGGGCTCGCCTTGGGTGGCTAGCGTGTAATGATGCTCTAGTTTTTCAATCAGCTGTGATTGTTGCACGGGCTTTGTTAGGTAATCATCCATACCTGCATCAAGGCATTTCTCGCGGTCATGTTTTAGTGCGTGACCTGTGAGCGCGATAATCGGCGTCGCGCTGCGGGTCTTATCCTCAATAAACTGCCTGATTAAATGGGTTGCTTCATAGCCGTCCATGACGGGCATGGACACATCCATCACAACAAGCGGAAAGCGGTCAGGGTTTTGTGTAAACATTTTTACGCACACTTCCCCGTTTTCGGCGAAGACAGGCTCAAAACAACTATCTGCTAGCATCAGGCGAACGACATCGCGGTTCAGGGCAAAATCTTCAGCGACCAACACTTCGATTTTCTTAATCGGCGCCGACGGAGTCGGTATATCCGCTTTTTTAAGCTGCGGTTCAGGCGCGCGCGTGTCTAACGTCTCTAGTTTTTCATGCACATTCACAGCGGGTAAAGAGGGGAACCGTTCTGCATCGGTCGAAAGCACTTTGACGATGTTTTGAAACAAAGCGCGTTCTTTCACCGGTTTTAGTAAATATTGCCGTACCCCAATGTTGTTCATTTCCTGTGTCGAAATAGATTGATCTGATGAGGATAGAATAATGACAGGGGGATTATTTAACGTGTCTGTTGCCGCGATTATCGCCGCCACTTCTCTGCCGTTCATGGCGGGCATAAAATAATCCAGTAAAATCAAATCGAATGGCGTTTTCGTTGCGGCAGCATCGCGAAGCGCGACCAAGGCCTCGACCCCGTCACGGACGGTGGTAGGTACCATGTTCCACCCAGCGACTTGCTGTGATAGGATTTGGCGGTTTACGGCGATGTCATCAACAATAAGAACGCGTTTGCCTGCAACGACATCCGTCTCATACACAACGGCATCGCGTGAAATATCCTCTTCCAAAGGCACACCAAAAGCAAATGTCGAGCCTTCGCCAAAGGTGGAGTGAACCTGCATTCGCCCTCCCATTAACTCGACGATTTTCTTTGAAATGCTGAGGCCCAGACCTGTGCCGCCGTAAGTGCGTGTTGTGCTGCCGTCAGCTTGGGTGAATTTTTTTAACACCGCATCCATTTTGTCTTTTTCAATGCCAATACCTGTATCTTTAACAGAGACACTGACAAGGCTATTTTGGCCCTTACGTTGGGTCACGCCGACACGTAGGACAATATGGCCGTTTTCGGTAAATTTAATCGCATTCCCGATAAGATTGGTGATAACTTGGCGCAGGCGTCCTGCGTCCCCGATGAAAGCGCGCGGCAGTGACGGGGCGTAATCAATCACTAATTCCAAACCCTTGCTTTGGGCTTTGGGCAGCAGTAACGACATGACGTCATTAATCGTCTCAGATAGGTTAAATGAAATAGGGTCCAGGTCGAGCGCGCCCGCCTCAATTTTAGAAAAGTCCAAAATGTCGTTGATGATATCGAGCAGCGCTGTCGCGCTATTATTGATGATTTTGACAAATTCCTGCTGCTGTTCATTAATGTCGCTATTGGCGAGCAATTCGGCCATGCCCAAAACACCATTCATCGGTGTGCGGATTTCATGACTCATATTTGCTAGGAACTCTGATTTTGCATGGGATGCCGCCACAGCTTCGTCTTTTGCGCGTTCCAATTCTTCAGCGCGTTTTAATTCATAGGTAACGTCCTTGACGAAAGCCCGCATTGTAACAGGTTTACCGTCTGCGTCGCGAATGACCTGACCTGTTGTACGGTTCCAGCGCTCGTTACCATTAAATGTATTGGTTCGGCAGGTATGTTTGAACATATCATTGGTTTTGGATATGTTTTTAAGGGCATCACGAAAAACGCCGCGGTCATCTGGATGTACGATTGATAAAATACCGTGTTTTTCGATATTCTCTAAATCTTCTTCGCTAAAATAATATTTTAACGTTTCACTAAGCGTATATTTTTTGGTTTTGAAATCATATGTCCAATAACCCGCTTTGCCCAGGCGTAGGGACTGCTCTAAAATCTCGTCTTTTTCGACCAGCCGTGTCACGTCATAACTCATAGACACAATATGGCCCGATGGCAGCGTCTTACGTTTTAATTCAGACCGCATACCATTGGCCAAACGCATAACATCCCGGTTGGGGTTGGTGTAACCTTCGCGGCGTTGGTCATCCGCGCTGAGGTGCGCACTGGCCAATATTTCGGGCGTTAAAAGCCCGTGTTCGATCATAAGGGTGTGGCAATCCTCTAGGCTATCGCCAACTTTCAAAGAATTCATGGGAAGGCCAAGTTGTTTAAACATGCCTTTGCCAAGATATTGATAGCGCAAATCTTTGTCTAAAATAGCAATACCAAGGTCGAGCGCATCATCAATCATGCGCAAAAACTCTATATCCTCACCTTCGGCAAGGCGCGTTGGTTCGATGGCTGGTAAGCTCTGCGCGCTAGTCTCTGACAATGGTCAACCCAATTTTATTGTTATTTTCAACCACGATAGACCGAGACGCGTTAATAAACTGCCAAAAGCCAGCATTGATATTGAGAAAAGCAAAAAAAAAGCCGGACGCAGCAAATGCTGGTCCGGCATAAAGTCTTCGCAGCACTATCCGGGGAGGAAATTGTGCGCGGTTAACAAGTCACAGGGGAGGACGTTCCTTGTATGCACTCTAAATAGGGTGTGAGGCGTATTTCACAACGCATAAGCCCGCAAGTTTGCTATGCATATATGCATAGCTTGGCGCGCTTTGTTTCAGCGGGCGTTCAGTTTAGCTTTCCCAGTTTTTGGTGACGCGCATTAGGAACTCGCGAAAGACTTTGGCTTTGACGGATCCGCGTAGTTCGGTGGGATACACAAAGAACACATCAAACGGCTCGCCTCTGACATTAGGGAGGATACGGACTAGGCGTCGCGATAAGGCTGTCATGTAATCGGGAATACCTGCGATGCCAATGCCGGCTTCGGCAGCGCGCATGATGCCGTGAAGATTGCTGACCGATAGAACCGGTTTGCGCGGATTATCGGGCTCTCTTTCCACAGATAAAACCCAATTTGTGCTATGCAGACGTGCGGGCATGAGATCACCAAAGGCGACAATCGCGTGATTGTCCAAGTCCTCGACCGATGTCGGCGCACCGTGTTTAGCAAGGTAACTGTCAGACGCATAAAGGCTTTGCGATATCGTGCCAAGCTTACGCTCAATCACGTCCCCTTGGGTCGACGGCCAAGGGCGAAGGGCGCAATCCACTTGAAATGAGGAGAGATCATGTTCGTCATCTTCTAGTACAATTTCGACATCAATTTCGGGATAAGCGGCCAGAAATTCGGGCAAGACAGAGGTTAGCCAGTTCGAACCAAGTGATATTGGGGTGGAAACACGTAGGCGGCCTTGGGGCTTGTTGCGACTGTTGAGCACCGTGGCCTGAACAAGGGCTGTTTTATGGGCAATATCGCGCGCGGTCAGAAACAGAATACGGCCTTGTTCGGTCAGGGTAAGGCCCCGCGCATGACGGTGAAACAGCGGCGTATCAAGGCTTTCTTCTAGGGAGGTGATTTGTCGTGATACGGCCGACTGGGAAATACGAAGCCGTTCGGCCGCCGCGGTCAAAGAGCCAGTTTCAGCGGCCGCGTGAAAGGTTTTTAGCTTATCCCAATCAAGGCTGTCGGGCATTATTCAGCGGCTTGTAAAAGCGCCTCTTGCTCGGTCAACCAGCGCTCTGATTCCAGCGCGCCCATACAGCCGAGCCCCGCTGCTGTCACGGCTTGGCGGTAGGTTTCGTCTGAAACGTCGCCTGTCGCAAATACGCCTGGCACGCTGGTTGCGGTACTGTCAGGGGCGGTGGTGATATAGCCGCCGTCATTCATAGCGACGTGGCCTTTGAAAATCTCTGTGGCTGGTTTGTGACCAATGGCAATAAATACGCCGTGTGTGTCGCGGACATATTCTTCCCCCGTTAACGCGCTTTTTAGGCGAACGCCTGTCACACTATTGGGGTTTTCGGTACCAATTATCTCTTCCAATGTCGTATCCCAAAGGACTTCGACTTTGGGGTGTTTGAACAAGCGCTCTTGTAAGATTTTTTCGGCGCGCAAGCTGTCGCGGCGGTGAACCAGTGTTACTTTAGAGGCAAAATTAGTCAAAAATAGCGCCTCTTCCACGGCTGTGTTCCCACCGCCGACGACGACAACGTCCTTGTTACGGTAAAAGAAACCGTCACAGGTCGCACAGGCCGATACGCCAAAGCCTTGAAACTTTTCCTCAGACGGAAGGCCCAACCATTTGGCTTGGGCACCTGTGGCAATTATGACGCTATCTGCGGTATAAAGCGTGCCAGAATCAGATGTCATCTCAAACGGTCGTTTGGAAAAATCAACGCCGAGAATAACGTCCTCATAAAAGGCTGTGCCAAACTTAAGGGCGTGTTCTTTGAACTTTTCCATCAACTCCGGGCCGAGGATATCAGGAAAGCCCGGGTAGTTTTCAACATCCGTCGTGATGGTCAATTGGCCGCCAGGTTGCAAGCCCGCAACAATAGCAGGCTCTAACATCGCGCGAGCCGCGTAAACGGCGGCGGTATAGCCCGCAGGGCCAGATCCGATGATAAGAACTTTGTGATGAACGGTTTTAGTCATGAGGGGTCCAATCAGGCAGTGTTTCGTGCAGGAGATATAGGGCGCGTGTTCGAGATTCGCAATGTTACCCCCGCGCTTGCTTGTGCATAGCTCTTGCCATGCTAATTTGTCCGTTTATGGATAAGTTATGACATATTTCAAAATGACGATAGCGGCTGTCCTTGGCCTTATTCTGACAGCGTGCCAAGTAGCAGGCCCAATAGAGATGGATACTGCCCCTGCCGCTATATCTATCCACGATCAATCGCCGCCGACAATCAATCAATATATGGCCTCGCCCTCTATTTTAGTTTTTTCCAAAACGCGCGAATGGCGGCATGAAGAGGGCATAGCTGGCGGCAATCTGCACTTTTTAAAACTGGGTGAAGCCTTGGGTTACGGCGTGATGACGACGCAAAACGGCGCGATTTTCAACGCGCGGGATTTGGCGAAGTTTAAGATTGTTGTGTTTAATTCAGCTACAGGTGACACCTTAAGCCCTGCGCAGGAAGCGGCATTTGAAGCGTGGATGCGTGCAGGTGGCGGCGTTATCCTTATCCACGGGGCAGGGGATAGCTCTCACCAAGGCTGGCCGTTTTATCACAATGAACTGCTGGGTACGACCTTTGTTAGCCATCCTATGGCCCCGCAGTTCCAAGCCGCAGATGTGCATAATTTGGCGACCACTCACCCTGTTATGCACGGTGTGCCCGCCGTGTTTTCTTTTACAGAAGAATGGTACACATTTGATAGCCTCCCGACAGGCCCCGTGACCGTTTTAGCGGGCCTTGATGAGAGCACTTACAGCCCTGTAAACACAGTTTACGGTGATGTATCTGATTTGCGTATGGGGCCAGAGCCGTCAGATCATCCTATAATTTGGGCGCGGTGTATTGATGATGGTCGTATGGTTTATTCAGCGCTTGGGCATTTGGACATAGCCTTTGACGTGTCAGAGCATCAGACAATCCTGAAAAACGCTGTCAATTGGGTGTCGGGGACGACTGACCCCGATGGTGCGGCCTGTCCGCGATAGAGGCCGTTAATTTAACGTCGCTTTGCGCGCATCGATATGTGCCCAGACGTGGCTGGCGATACGGGACGTTTCATCCAGCGGTTCATAATCAGCCGCGTTAAAGTGACCCGCATAGGGCGCCATATGACACCGCGCGCTCAGGGCATCATAAAGCGCCTGAAATTTCCCAGCTTTACCCGTCATAGCTAGCGTAAAGACAGATTTACCCGTGGCGCAGGCTTCGGTCAGCATATTTGTGCTGTCCTCTGTCACCAAAATAACGTCTGCTCCGCCTAAAAACGCGAAATAGGGATTGTCTTTGCCTGTGCCGTCATAAAGCCAGATATTGTCATGTTTTGTCGCCAGTGCAGCGTAATCCGCGATGACCCAATCAGGCGTTCGGCGCGATGCGGTGATTAAAAGGCTATAGCCTTGGTCCAGCGCGTCAACTGCCGCTTGTTTGTGCTGCCTGTGATTGGCTTCGGTTAGCTTATGGGATTTTGATGTGCCGCCAATTAACATGGCTACACGCGGCATGGGCATTGCATTGAGGCGGTCTTCAAAGACCACTGTCGCTTTCACAATCATATCGCGTGTAATTCGTCCCGGTGCGCCAATCATCGGCTCCACATTCGGGCCGGATAGGTCGTCATGTTCAGGCGCGATGACAAGATCAAAATGTTCCGCCCCAACATGCGGGTCTTGAATGTAACAGGTAAAAATCGCAGGTGCGGCGCGTTTTAACGCCATTAAGGGTGCAATTGCCTGTCGTCCGCAACCAATCGCTATATCAGGGTAGGGACGTGTCAGGCCGTAGTCCAAAGGTTTTCCGCGCAGCGCAAACTGCATGCGCGGTGTTGCCGCTTTGAAGGCGCCTGAATTTGTAATAATTTGCGTATTGATATCTAGCGGGCGCATACGCGACATGGCCTCGGTCAGACCAAGGGCTTGGTTTTCAATCCCGCGCCTACCGTCGCTAATAACCCAGCAAGAGCGAGCCGCCGATATCGTTTTGGCCACCTAGGCGAATTTCACCGCAAGGATTTCATAGCCCTTTGCCCCGCCCGGTGCGTTGACTTCAAAATTGTCGCCGACTTCTTTGGAAATCATGGCGCGCGCAATAGGGGAGGTGATAGAAATTTTCCCGAGCTTGACACTGGCTTCGTCTTCACCAACAATTTGATAGGTGCTTTCTTCGTCCGTGTCTTCGTTCACAATGGTGACTGTCGCGCCAAATTTTACGGTATCGCCAGACATCGTTGTGGTGTCGATAACTTGTGCGAGCGCGAGCTTAGATTCTAGTTCTTGGATTCGGCCTTCAATAAAGCCCTGCTTTTCCTTCGCCGCGTGATACTCAGCGTTTTCTGATAAATCGCCGTGATCACGCGCAACTGAAATTGCGTTGATAATTTCTGGACGCTCGACTGATTTTAAGTGCTTAAGCTCAGTCTCGAGGGCCGCATGGCCTCCGACGGTCATTGGAAATTTTTGCATGACGACATCCTTTGTCTTTAAATTGCGTCATAACGACGTCATAAGCCGAGGCAACGTAAGGGCTTTTTTTCGATAATCAAGCCTGAATATAAGCTGACGATATCGCTGCTTTGTTTAATACTTTGATACCGTGAGGCGTGGTTCAGTAGGGTACCGCACTATATCATCTTGTGAGGGTGAAATAAAATGGCGGCAGGAGTGCCACCCCGCCGCCGGTTGTCTTTGCACCCAACGAAAGGAGACGTAAATGCGTTAAGACCTCTGCAAGATGACGATTGTCCCATCGTCTGTCAATATGGTGACTGCGATATGCGACCTATTGGCAGAAACGCATAATCACAGAGCCGATGTGATAAATTCGGCACATATGCAAATAAATTCATAGCTAGCGCTCTCTATTGCTTGATTTTGCATAACATCTTGCATAGCGTGAATTCAATAATGAAGCCGAGAGCCACAATGGCCGGGCCAAAACCACTTGGGGAATTATGTTTAAGAAATCCACACTCCTAAGCTCGTCTATCTTGGCGGTATCTTTAATTGCGACAGCACCGGCTTATGCCCAAGTCGAAGACGAGATCATCGTTACGGCGACAAAGCGTCAGACAACATTGCAAGACACGCCCATTGCGGTGTCTGTGACGTCACAAGAAACGATTGAAAATGCTCGTATTTTGGATATCTCAGACCTGCAATCAATTGTGCCTGCGTTGAAAGTCACGACGCTGCAAACATCTACCAACACGAACTTTATTATTCGCGGTTTTGGTAACGGGGCGAACAACCCGGGTATTGAGCCGTCTGTTGGTGTGTTTGTTGACGGCGTTTACCGCTCTCGCTCCGCTGCGCAAATCGGTGATTTGCCAAACCTAGAACGTGTTGAGGTCTTGAAAGGCCCGCAATCAACACTCTTTGGCAAAAACGCTTCTGCGGGTGTTATCAGCGTGGTGACATCAAAGCCGTCATTTGAGCCTGAAGGCTACGCTGAAATCGGTATCGGCAATTATAATCAGCGCATCGTGCGGGGTTACGCCTCTGGTGGTCTGACTGATGATTTCGCGGTTAGCCTCGGTGGTAGCTACCAAGTCCGTGATGGTTACGCTGAAGCGGTTCTACCCGGCTTAACAGACTCAAATACGCGGGACCGTTTTAACCTGCGTGCACAAGCCCTTTATGAGCCATCCGACACTGTGTCTCTTCGCTTGATTGGTGACGTTAGCTCAATTGACGAAGTCTGTTGTGTGGTGACTAATATCCAAAACCAAGGTGTAACACCCATCATCCAAGGTCTGGGTGGTCAGATTGCTAATGATTTGAACCCCTTTGAATATAAGTCTTTCAACAACAAAGATTCTGAGAACTTTGTTGACGATTACGGTGTGTCATTCCACGCCGACGTCGACCTCGGTTACGCGGCGCTGACATCAATCTCGTCATATCGCAGCAATACAAACGGCAGCGACCAAGATGCTGATTTCGGCACATTAGCGCTTCTTGATAGTGTGAACTTCCGTGCAGAAATCGATACCATCACGCAAGAATTGCGTCTTTCATCACAAGATGACAGCCCGTTCCAGTGGATGATTGGCGGTTATTACTTCACAGAATCGATCGAATCAGAGCGTAATTTGGAATACGGAACTGATTTGCAGCCCTTTATTGCGGCGCAAGTTCAACAAGGTGTCTTGGGTTTGACGGGCGGAACTGTGAACCTGCCAAATATCCTCGCGACGTTAGAGCCTCTCTTTGGCTTTGGTCCACAAACTTTCTTAGGCGGTGACTCAAGTATTAAAGAGCTCTTCACGCAAGAAAATACAGCATATTCTGTATTTGCAAACGTAGATTATAGCTTAACTGATCAATTGACATTAACGCTTGGCGGTAACTTTACTGACGATAGCAAAACAGTCACGGGCCGAACAATCAATACGGATATTTTCTCCTCAATTGATTTGTTTAATGACAACACACTTTTGGGTGTCCCTGTTCCTGATGTTCTTTTTGGTAACTTCTTTACGGCGAACACAAATCTGGCCCCTACACCTGCTAACATCGCTTTCATTGAAAGTGTTGCTCCGGGCACGTCAGCTCAATTACGCGCGCTTGCGAATGGCATTACCGGCGCTCTGTTGCCGACACAGTTCCAACCACAATTCGTGAATTTCCCGAACAGTGTTGAAGACGGCACATCATCTGATGATAAATTTACCTATATCGCGCGTCTGGCCTATGAGGTGAATGACAATCTAAACGTTTATGGTAGCTACGGAACGGGCTTTAAGTCCACATCGTGGAACTTATCAGGCGACTCACGTCCATTTGCCCGTAATGCGGGCGCTTTGGGCTCGGCTGGATTGTTGCAAAATAACCAAACCTTCAGCACACGCTTCGCGGAACCAGAAACAGCGACCGTTATTGAATTTGGTTTGAAGTCCCGCTTTGAAAACGGCGCTGTCAATGTTGCGGTCTTCGACCAAACAATTGATAACTTCCAAAGCAATATCTTTGGTGGTGTTGGTTTCTTCCTTGCCAATGCGGGTGAGCAATCCGTACGCGGTGCAGAAATTGACGTGACTTACACGCCAATTGACCCGTTCACGCTAACATTTGGCGGGATGTATCTCGACGCGAAATATGACAGCTTCGTCAATGGCCAAGGCCCTGACGGCCCGACTGACCTCTCAGGTCAGACACCGTCTGGTATCGCTGAGTTCTCTATGTCGACATCGGGCACATATACGCATGACTTCGGCAATGGTACGGACGGCTATATCCGTGCGGACTTCCAATATGAAAGCCCAACACAAGTTGTTGATAATATCGCAACGCTGACACGCTCTGACGGTTCCGTCATTGATGCCGAGCGCGAAATTAAAACGGTCAACGCCGCCATGGGTATCAATATGGACAATGGTGTTTCTGTTCAGCTTTGGGCGCGTAACTTGCTTAATGATGAATATTACCTCTCCATCTTCCCGGGCGTGGCACAGGCTGGCGTGATCAACGCTTATCCAAACGCGCCGCGCACATATGGCGCGAATATCCGCTATACGTTCTAGGGACGCTCAATAGACAAATAAAAACCCGCTCTGCTGCTTAGTAGGGCGGGTTTTTTAATAGCTGATTACTGATCAGACTAAGCCTTTTTGCGGATGCCCTGTGCGGGCGGCGTTTCCGCTCCGCCAGCAAAACATTGCGCGAAAGACATCCATGCGGTCGCGGCTTCACCAATCATTTCCAAAGATGTGTCAGCAATGTTGCGGCACTGCGTCACGACTTGGCAGAACTCTGTCGCGGTGCCGTGCAGGGCGTTATCGTCTTGCGGCTCATTCCATTCCCAAACCGCGCCGCTTGGCGCAGTTAACCGAACAAAGGGCTTAGGTTTGGGCACGTCCAAGCCGTTCACACGAAATGACCAGCTATAGGTGGTGACGCCAATATGGGCGACATTCTTAATACGGTCTGTATTAATGCGGACCTTACCCAGCACATCAAAAATGGCCTGGGCATGGGCCCAATGTTCCATTTGACGCGCGATAATGCAGCTTTTGACCGACATATCCGGCCCAACCCAATTCACGCGCGCGTCAGGGTCTGCCACGGCAAAACGCGCGGCCATCGGCTCGTAATAATCCTGCCACGCCGCAATCAGCGTGCGGCCTTTTAAGCCGTCAAAATACGCATTTTGCATGGCAACATGGCCCATGCCCTCGCCCAGGCGGCCCATCGTAAAGCTTATTAAATTTTGGAATTTATCAGGACTGTGCAGCGTCCAATCCGCCGCCATATTCCAAAGGTGTAAATGCGCGATAATGTCATTTATCGACCAGTTTTTAAACAGCGTTGGTGCGTCGAGTTCTGCTTCTGTCAGAGGTGAGACGACCGCATATATGGCGTCACATTCGGCGAGGAAATCATCCGCTGCTTGCTGTCCACTATCTAACATCTTCCCATGCTCTAACACCTTGCCATGCTCACTATGGGGCCCATTTCGGTTTGCGCTTTTCAAAAAAACTAGCGATGCCCTCTGCGCTCTCATCGGATAGCATACAGCGCGCAAAGCCGTCGGCGGCGAAATCCATCATGGCGTCGCCTTGCAGGTAGGGCGCGACTTGCAGAATTTCTTTAGTCACCGCATTGGCATGCGGCCCACATTTCATGACCCCTTTTTTAATATCCGCCTCTATGACGTCAAAGTCATCAGCGCCGTCCACCACGTAATCAGCGAGCCCAACGCTCAGCGCCTGTTCACCTGTAAACCGCGCCGCCGTCAGCATTAATCGACGCGCCGTCGGAAGCCCAACACGGGCCGTAACAATGGGCGCAATTTGGGCTGGCGCTATGCCGAGCATCGTCTCGGTTAGGGAAAATTTGGCGTCTTTAGTGACCGTGATAACATCTGCGCAGCACATCAAGCCAAGCCCGCCCGCAATCGCTGCGCCCTCGACATAGGCCAAAACCACTTGCGGCATAGTGTTCACCTTGTGAAATAAAACCCCGCCGTCTTTGTTCATCTTGGCAATATCGGCGTGGTTGGCCCCGTTTTTAATGGCGTTGTTAAAGCTTTTAAGGTCTGCGCCTGCGCAAAAAATACCGTGCTTCCCGCGCAGGGTAATCCCGCGCACCGTGCGGTCATCGCGCAAGGCGTCCAGTACGGCATGAAGCTCTGCTGATAATTGCGCGCCCAGCGCATTACGGTTCTCAGCGCTATCAAACCAAATGGTTAGCCACCCCTCTTTCAACTCAAGGGCTAGTTTTTCTGTTGAAGGAAGGGTCGTCATAGCGGTCTCTTAGTATAAAGTTTCTGCGATATGTGCGGGCACATCAACCATTTGATTTAAAAGGAGTTGCGCAAAGCCTTTGCCTTGGGCGTCATTGCGTAGCGACGCAGGCCCGCCGCCGCCGAGCACATGGGTTATCAGGATATTCATGGCATGCGCCCCTGGCAAATAATAGCGCTCTATCTGGCTTTCATTGTCCATAAAATGGGCGAGCGTGTGCGCTATCATCGGCTTCGTTAAGGCGGCCCAGATATAGGGCATATAGGACGCGTCGCGCGCGATAATGCCGATATTGGCTTTATCACCTTTGTCGCCTGACCGCCCCCATGCCAATGCCCGCAGCGGGACAGGGCTATTGGCGGGCTCATTCGGTGCATCTGGCGCTGTGGCAGGGGATAGGTGTGCGAGTTCGTGATCAAAGCGCTTTGGGTGAAATGCCTCTGTTTCGCCGTCGACATCCACGGTGATATTGATATGAAATTTCGGCGTCATAAAGGACATCAATCTTAACACAGGTGACGGGCTGGCGCGCCCGGCTCCGGTAAAGCCTGATAGTCCGGGCGGTGTAGCAAGGCCTATGCCCGCCATTTCCTTTAAAAATATAGCCACGCCCTGTGCGTCTTCGTGTTTCACGGCAAGTTTTAACACGACCTCATCGGCCGCAACGCTTTGTCCTGATTGGCTGCTCGCGCCGATGATGTCTTGGCTGATTTGCGTAAAATCGGGCATTTGCAAGGCGCGCAAACGGTCGCGGCTCCGCGTTAGAATCGCATCTGTGAGCACGCGTGCTTTTTCATCGGCACGGCCGCCGTAAAGGGTCATATATTGCCCGCCGCGATAGCCGTCTAAATAGGTCAGTGATGTTTTATAATCATCTGTCGGGTGGCGGCCTTTAGCGGGGCTGACATGGACTGTGTTATCGCCTGCTTGACTAATTTTAACCCCGCTAAAATCGCAAACCACATCGGGCAAAGCATAGGCGCGCGGGTCACCGATTTCATAGAGCATTTGCTCAGACACCGTACCGACGCTCACCAATCCGCCCGTAGCTTTGGGCTTAGTCACCGTGAAAGATCCGTCGCGCCTAATCTCTGCAATAGGGTAGCCGATATGCGCAATATCGGAAACGCTGTCCCAATCGGTGAAATTACCGCCTGTGGCTTGTGGGCCGCATTCTAGGATATGCCCTGCCAAGGAACCAGAGGCGAGCGCGTCAAAATCAAACGGAGACCACGGGAATAAAGTGTCACCCGGCACTGGGTCTGGCGGCGCGCTGTAATACGGATCTCCGTCGCCGTCATGGCCCTCAAAAACATCTTCGCGCGTGTCCGGCACCCGAAACTCATGAATACAGGCACCAAGGGTCAACGCGCTATCGACGCAGCGGCCCGTGATGACAATATCGGCCCCCTTGTCCAAGGCGCGCGCAATGGGAAAGGCACCCAGATAGACATTGGCGCTGGCGACGTCTTCGCGGTCATCAAATCGCGCACCGCTATCCATATCCTCTGGATCATCAATGACGGAATTAAAGACCGAACCATATGCCGCGTGCTCAATCATTAAATCATCGCCTGTTACCACGCCAACTTTTAGATCCAAGCCTTGGGCTTTGATAATCGCGCGCAGCGCATTGGCACAGGCCATTGGGTTCATGCCGCCGGCATTAGAAATCACTTTTACGCCTTGGCGGGCAATCGCGAGCAGATGGGGTCGCATAGCGGCCTCGACAAAATCAGTGGCGTAGCCGCGTCCTGCGTTTTTGGCCTTTGCGCGCGCCATGATGGACATCGTAATTTCGGCCAGATAATCATAGATCAGGTAGTCTAAATCGCCTGTGGATAAAAGCTGGGGCGTGGAGATCGAACTCTCGCCCCAATAGCCACTCGCGCCGCCGATTTTAATGCTCTGCTTCATAATTACTCGTTTATCACGTAACCGAGAGGGACGGGAATAATTAAATTATGACCCTTGCGCCGTGATTTGTCCTTATGCAATAAGTTGCATAACAGCTGGCGCTTAGACCAGCCCTTTTTTCATTTGGAGTTTGCCATGAGAGACGCCGTTTTAGTATCTACCGCCCGCACCCCCATTGGCCGCGCTTACCGCGGGGCTTTTAATAACACTGCGTCGCCAACACTGGCCGGTCATGCCATTGATCACGCGGTTGCACGCGCGGGTATTGACGGGGCCGAGGTTGATGATGTGGTCATGGGGTGTGCCTTGCAACAAGGTGTCCAAGTCACAATTGGCCGTAATGCTGTTTTGGCGTCCAACCTGCCTGTGACTGTTGCGGCGCAAAGTATCGACCGTCAGTGCTCTTCTGGTATGATGGCCATTGGTATCGCGGCCAAACAAATTATCGTTGATAATCAAACGATTGCCATTGGCGGCGGCGTTGACAGTATCTCTATGGTGCAGACCCCGGAAATGCGTGTCGCGCCCGACATGAATGTGATTAAAAAGCACCCTAATGCTTATATCCAAATGATTGATACGGCAGAGATTGTGGCCAAGCGTTACGGCGTGTCCCGCGACGCGATGGATGAATATGCGCTGATTTCGCAACAACGTACACATGCCGCGCAAGAGGCGGGTAAGTTTGATGACGAAATTGTGCCCATGGCTTCCACCATGAAAGTCATGAACAAAGAAACCAAAGAAATTTCAGAGCATGAAGTGACATTGGAAAAAGACGAAGGTAACCGCCCGTCGACAACGCTAGACGGCCTTAACGGCCTCAAGCCAGTGCGCGGACCAGAGTTTACGATTACGGCGGGTAATGCCTCGCAACTCTCTGACGGCGCGTCTGTTTCTGTCCTGATGGAAGGTAAAGAGGCATCCAAGCGCGGGTTAGAACCGCTGGGTATTTACCGCGGTATGGCGGTTGCGGGACTGGAGCCTGATGAAATGGGCATTGGCCCGATTTACGCGATCCCTAAGCTTTTGAAACAAACAGGTCTTAAAATGGATGATATTGATCTGTGGGAGTTGAATGAGGCCTTTGCTGTGCAAGTCATTTACTGCCGCGATAAGCTTGGTATTCCAATGGAAAATATGAACGTTAATGGCGGAGCGATTTCCGTGGGTCACCCCTACGGTATGTCGGGTGCGCGCATGGTCGCTCACGCGCTTATTGAGGGTAAACGTCGCGGTGCAAAATATGTTGTCAGCACGATGTGTGTCGGCGGCGGCATGGGCGCAGCAGGGCTTTTTGAGGTCGCGTAACAGTTCAGGCAAAGCCTGAAAAAATTGATTGATAATCAATTTTAGTGAAGCGACCGTGAGCGTAAGCGAGTGGCCCAACCCTAATATTAAAAAACAAAAATTGTGAGTAAAACTATGTCTATAGAATTTAAAGACCGCGTTGCAATTGTCACAGGTGCAGGCGGCGGCCTTGGTCGTAGCCACGCCATTGAGCTTGCCAAGCGCGGTGTCAAAGTTGTTGTCAATGACCTTGGTGGGTCGGTTGACGGTACAGGCGGCGGCGCGACCATGGCCGATAATGTCGTGGCCGAGATCATTGCCATGGGCGGCGAGGCCATGGCCAATGGCGCGAATGTGACCAATGAGGCCGAAGTCCAAGCTATGGTCGATGCGGCGATTGAAAAATGGGGCCACGTCGATATCCTCGTCAATAATGCAGGCATATTGCGCGATAAGTCTTTCTCAAAAATGACCATGGCCGATTGGGATTTGGTTGTGGCCGTGCACCTTAAAGGCTCTGCTGTTTGCACCAAAGCCGTTTGGAACCATATGAAAGAGCGCGGCTATGGCCGCATTGTGATGACGACCAGCTCATCCGGTATGTATGGTAATTTCGGGCAAACCAATTACGGCGCGGCGAAAGCGGGCCTTTCAGGCTTTATGCGCACGCTATGTCTGGAGGGCGCGAAATATAATATTCGCATCAATACCTTGTCGCCGACCGCGCGCTCACGCATGACCGAAGGCCTGATGCCAGAGGAAATTTTAGAAAAACTAACCGTTGAGTCTGTCTCTGCGGGACTTGTTTATTTGGTATGTGACGACGCGCCGAACCGTATGATACTCTGCGCGGGTGCTGGCGGTTATTCGGAAACCAAAGTCTTTGAAACCCAAGGCATCAACCTATCAGAAGGCGAGCAAACAGCCGAGAATGTCGCGAAATTTATTGATCAAATTCGCGATACAACAGACCAAGAAGAGTTTACCAATGGTGGGCAACAGGGCACAAAGTTCTTGACCCGCATCCAAAAGGGTGAGTTCGTAAAATAATAAAATCAACAGGGAGAATGAAATGAAAACTGTCAAAGCATCCGAGCTATCAGGACTTATTGGCCAAGAGGTTGGCGTCAGCGATTGGATCACAATCAATCAAGACCGCATCAATGTTTTTGCTGATGTGACTGAGGACCATCAGTTCATTCATGTTGACGAAGACAAGGCCAAATTTACGCCCTTTGGCACCACAATCGCGCACGGTTTTCTAACCCTCTCCCTTTTGTCCAAATTCTCGGAACAAGCCTCAATCGCGCTGGAAGGCGTGAAAATGGGGATGAATTACGGCTTTGAAAAAGTGCGCTTTCTCTCGCCTGTACCTGTTGGCTCCAAAGTGCGCGGTCGTTTTACGGTCAAAGACGCGGTAGAAAAACGCCCTGGGCAGTTTTTGATTACCTATGAAGTGTCGGTGGAAATTGACGGCGGGAATAAACCCGCCTTGATTGCGGACTGGCTCGGTATGCAATTCACATAGGCGCTGGCTATGAGCACCGCTGAGCTAGACGACTTCGCAAAAGAGGCAGACGCGTGGTTTGCTGCTAATACGCCCAAGACGCCAGATTTCATGCTGCCTCTGACCTTTATGGAGGTTGGCACAGATCAGCAATTTGATTTTCTGCGCGATTGGCAGCGTAAAGTTTATGAAGCGGGATATTTGGGTGCCGCGTGGCCGAAAGATTACGGCGGCGGCGGCCTGACCCAAGCCCATCAAGACATCGCGACCAAGGCTATGCGCAAATATAACGGCCCTATTATGCTGAACGCGATTGGGCTAAATTGGACGGGGCCGCTACTGCTGGATATAGGGTCAGAGGCGCATAAAAAGAAATATATCAAAGGTATATTGTCCGCCGAAGACATTTGGTGTCAGGGGTTTTCAGAGCCTGACAACGGCTCAGATCTTGGCAATGCGCAGCTGCGGGCTGTGCGGGATGGGGATGACTATATCCTCAACGGCTCAAAGATTTGGACGACCCACGGTCATTACGGCAAATATATGATATTGCTCGCGCGCACCGATATGGACGCGCCCAATAAATATGCGGGGCTGTCTTTTATCCTCACACCCATGACTGTGCCGGGGATTGAAACGCGCAAGATTAAAAAGCTAACGGGAGAGCACGGCTTTACCCAGACCTTTTTTAATGATGCCCGCGTGCCAGCTGACGGCCTTATGGGGCGCGAAGGCGAGGGCTGGAAAATTGCGATGCAGACGCTGGAATATGAACGCGGTGCGCGCATAGGCCAAGCGGGCGGCTATGTCCTTACTGAGATTGACCCGCTGGAGATATTAAATTTGGCGCGAAACTCTCAACGCGACGGAGAGGACGTTTTGGACGATCCTGTCATCGCCAATCACTTAGTTGATTTTATGATTGAAAACCAAGCCAGTGCCATGGGACGAAAGCGCTCTAGAATTCGAGGTCTTACCCAAGATAATCCGCTGGGTCTCATGCTAATGGATAAGCTGGTGATGACCGAATATACGCGTCGGATAAATCAATTTGCTCTTGGCCTCCAAGGCGGCAATGCTGGGTATTATGTCGATGACCCTAACGCTGTTGATAACGGCTATTGGCACCGGGGATATCTAAACGCGTTCTCGGCCACCATTGGCGGCGGTACCAGCCAGATACAACGCAATATCATTGGCGAGCACGCGCTTGGCCTGCCCAAAACCCGGTGAGCTTCACATGAGTCAGTTCGGCGATATCGGCGTTACAGAGGCGCAGCTTGATTTGCTTACTGCGGCGGAACGATTTTGCCGAGAGCAATCGCCGATGTCATCCGTACGCGCGCTAATTGAAACCGACCTTGGATATGACGCAGATGTATGGGCCGAAATTGGCGCTCTAGGTTGGCTAGCTATAGCGGTGCCAGAAGACTTCGGCGGCGTCGGCCTGTCTATGACAGAGGTAGTGCCCGTGATGGAGCAAATGGGGCGCTATATGCTGCACAGCCCGTTTTTTGCCACAACATTGGCTGCGCAAGCGATTGTAATGGGCGGAACGCAGGCGCAGAAGGAAACGCATTTAGCAGCAATTGCGGGTGGGGCAGCAGCGACAGTCGCGCTGTCAGAAGCGGGCGGCAATTGGGATTTGACTGCAATTTCATCGACCGCCCTCATGACGGATAGTGGCTATAGATTGTCAGGCGAGAAGACATTTGTGCAGGATTTAGAGGCTGCGAGAACCATCATTATTTCTGCGAAGGTTGACGGTGCTGTGCAGCTATTTTGTTTGGATGCGGACACCATCCCGGCAAAGGCAATACGCCGCGAACGCATTATCGATGATATTAAACGCAGCTATGCGCTCACGCTGGACGGATTGGTCGTGCCAGATACGGCGCTGATGGACGGCGGCAAGGTTACGCAAACATTGGAGCATATCCATTTGGTCGCCAACCTATTGGGGGCTGCGGAAATGACAGGGGCGGCGCAAGCGACAATTGATTATACCGTTGATTACCTCAAGACGCGCAAACAATTTGGTAAATTAATTGGCAGTTTTCAGGCGCTAAAACACCCAACTGTTGATGCTTATATCGACTATGAAAAGTCGCGCTCCCTGCTTTATGCGGCGGCGTTTAGCTTTGGTGATCAATGGCCGCAGAATGATAAGCGCAGCGAGATTGCGACCCGTATGGCTAAAGCGCAAAGCGATAAGGCGTTATCTTATGCGGCTGACCGCTCCATTCAATTCCACGGTGGTTTTGGGTTTACCTATGACTGCGACGCACAGCTTTATCGCCGCCGCGCAATTTTTAATGCCTCCCAATACGGCGACGCGCATTATCACAAAAAGAAGCTCGCGCAATTAATTCTCTAACGTGCGATTTCGACCTTGGCCTGTATCGTTTCCAATTCTGCACGGTTTAGGCCGTAGCGAAGGAAACAGCCGAGCGCGGCTACGGTTAATATGACGCCCATAATAATTGATACCACTGCAAGGCCGTCAATCACGCCTTGCGCGACTTGGCTGGGGTCGGTTTGTTTGGGGAATTGTATCGCGAGCAGAGACAGGCTCGCGATTAATGTGCCAAAGATGAAGGTCAATTTTTGCGCAAAACTAAAAGCGGCAGAGAGCACGCCTTCTTGGCGTTTGCCTGTTCGTAATTCCATCACGTCAACCAAATCCGCCAGCATGGAATTGGCAATGACCAGAACGCCGAACAATCCAGTAAAGGCGAGGGCGTTTAGCCCAGCAACAAGAATGAGTAATGCGTCGCTGCCTAGCGCCGGTGCTATACCTAGTAGGTATAAACAATAGGGTAGGGCACCAGCCATAAAATAGAGCAGAGCAAACACACAAATAGCGGGTTTCTTATCAAGCCATTTTGACAATGCCGCTGATAATATTACCGCAGGGATAAGCATAAGCATCGGCGCAAGGGCGACAAAAAACTTCTGCACTTGCGTAAATTTCCACAAATACCCGCCGTGATAGAATGATAATGCGCTCGACGCCCCATATAAGATAAGCACGAGGCAATAGCCTGCACAGAGCCAGAGAAATGGGCGGATGGTGGCGGCGATTTTAATCTGCGCAAAGGTCTGCGTCCAATGCGTGCGCGTGTCATTTTCGTAACGGCGCAAGCTTGGGATTTTATGCTTTGTGCCAAAGGCCGCGATAAGCGCGCCAAGGCCGCCGATAATCGTCATGGTCATAACAAAGGGGCCGTAGCCCGCGCGGTTCATCATACCGTCTTCAAACTCTGGCGTTTCGGGCAGAAAAACCAAAAGTCCGATAATAAACACACTCAGAGCAAAGAAATTATTGAAAAACTCACGCATGGACATGATGGATGTGCGTTCGTCATAATCCGTCGATAACTCTGCGCCTAGCGATAAATAAGGCACGCCGTAAACGGTCAGACCAATGCGCACGATTAGCAAGAACCCGAGCATCCAAAGGAACAATCCCGTCTGCCCAAGTCCCAAGGGTGGGGTGAATAAAAAATAAAGCGCAACCATAGTCGGCACGATGCCCCAAAGCATGTATTGATGCCGCCGCCCCCAGCGTTCTGATCGGGAATTATCTGATATTTGCCCCATAACGGGATCAGTGACCGCGTCAATGATCAGGGCAATCATTGTGGCCGCGACAATCGAAAGCTCGCTCACGCCCATGACATTGGCGAAAAAGTAGAGAAAGAAAAAATGAAACAACATGTTTTTCACAGACAGAAGGCTAACCCCCATGCCGTAGGCTGATTTCACGCCAAAGCTGACTTGTTTTACCATAATGTCCCCTCGGTATGACTAGACCAAAGCGGATATGACTTGTCAAAACAATTGATTTCCAAGCGCCATTGTGGCCCTATGAGGTCATGGGACAGACCACATCACAAAGTTACACGCGCACAGCCGTCATTTTGCACTGGTTGATTGCCATTATGATTATCGGGCAATTGATGGGCGGTAAAATCATGATGTGGATCGAACCCACCCCGTTTAAGTTCGAGTTATTCCAACTGCATAAATCTTTTGGGTTTATCATCCTGGGATTGTCAATTTTACGCCTAATATGGCGGTTGATGCATGAGGCACCGTCTTTGCCAGAGGGGATGAAGCCTTGGGAAATAAAGGCGGCGAAGGCGACCCATGTCGGATTTTACGCACTGATTATCGGCATCCCGCTGTCGGGATGGATTATGGTCTCTGTCAGTACGCCTAAAATTACGACGAAGATTTTTAAAGCCGTCAAAGTGCCTGACTTGCCGTTGCCGCGCACAGAGACGCTTGAGACGATCACAAAGACCACCCATGAAATCTTGGGTGCACTTATCGCGGTTTTAATAATCGTGCATGTCGGGGCCGCGCTGAAACACTATTTCGTCAATAAAGACGGTGTTCTCGCGCGGATGATTCCCCATTTGAAACCGAAGGCTTAAGTCTTATTCTGCGGGTGCGCCTTCTTTCAAAACGCCGCGATTTATTTGGTCACGCTCGATGGATTTAAAGAGGGCTTTGAAATTACCCTCACCAAAGCCTTCGTCTTTCTTGCGCTGAATAAATTCAAAAAATACGGGCCCGATAAGCTTTTCGCTAAAGATTTGTAGCAAAAGACGCGGGTCATTATTTTCCGTTGAGCCATCCAGTAAAATGCCGCGTGATTGTAATCCGTCGACGTCTTCGCCGTGACCGGGCAGACGCGTGTCTAAATCTTCATAGTAGGTTGCGGGCGGTGCGGTCATAAAGGGCGTGTTCAGCGCCTTTAACTTATCCCAGGCTTTGGGTAAATCATCGCAACTAAAGGCGATATGCTGTATGCCTTCGCCTTTATATTCGCGCAAATATTCTTCAATTTGACCACGGCCGCCTTCGCCTTCTTGGTTCAGCGGAATGCGGATTTTGCCGTCTGGCGCCGTTAGCGCACGCGACGTCAGCCCCGTATATTCACCCTTAATATCAAAGAAACGGATTTCGCGAAAATTGAACAGCTTTTCATAATACTCTGCCCAGTAATCCATCCGGCCTTGGTAAACATTGTGGGTCAGGTGATCGATGACCTGAAACCCTGCGCCTTCTGGATTGCGGTCAACACCGTCTAAATATTCAAAATCAATATCATAGATGGACAGACCGTCTTCTTCCGCACCTGTCTCGTAGCGGTCGACGAGGTAGACGAGCGCGCCGCCAATACCCTTAATCGCGGGCAGGCGAAGTTCCATAAAGTTGGATTTTATCTCGACAGGTTCCGCGCCCTTTTCCATAGCGTAGCGGTAAGCCTTCTGCGCATCTTTCACACGAAACGCCATACCGCACGCACAGGGCCCATGTTCGGCGGCAAAGAAACTGGCTTTGCTGCCTTTTTCATAATTGGTCAGCAAGTTAATCCCGCCCTGACGCCAAAGCTGCACGTCCTTGGACCGGTGATTGGCGATATGGGTAAACCCTGTGCGCTTGAAGCGGTCCTCTAATATGCCTTTTTTGGGTGCTGAGAATTCTACAAATTCAAAACCGTTTAGACCCATCGGGTTTTCAAAAAGATCAGCCATATTATGCTCCATATCTACATTTTGTGCATAATATCATAGGTGTGTGATATAATATCTGCAAAATCATGTGATTTTGCGCTATATGATGCAGGATATGCTCGCTATTATTATTTATCTCACAGGAATTTTTTATGATTGATGCGGCAGACCTTCGTATTCTTGCGCTCTTGCAATCAGATTCCCGCATATCGTGGGTGCAAATGGCGGAGCGGGTGAACCTCTCTGCCTCGGCCTGTCAAAGACGAGTTGAGGCGATGCGAAATGACGGCGTGATTGCGCGTTTCACAGTTGATATCGACCCTGCCAAAATCGGGCTTACCATTCAGGCCTTTGTCCAAATCAAAGTTGAACGCCAAAAAACGGAACGCGCCACCGCTTTTCGTCAACGTATCACCAGCTATCCCGAAGTGCGTGCAGCCTATAAATTGTCAGGTAGTGTCGATTATCTTGTGCATATTATGGTGTCAGATATCAAAGCATTGTCCAAATTCATTGACGACAAAATGCTCGCGCTCGATGGGGTGGTGGATGCCAGCTCCGCTATTGTGCTAGAAGATTTGGACTGCTCCAGTAGCTGAGTATAAGGGCTTAATCCGCGCGCGGACGGCGTTGCGGTAATGACCATCCCCAGTGAAGCGCAGCCCCGCGCAAGACAAACGCACACACACCACCTGCAAGAAGGGCATACGTTTGCCCTAGTCCAAACTTTACGGCCAAGCAGTAGACAAGCCCGCCGAGCAATGCGGCTGTCGCATACACTTCTTTTTGCAAAATCAGCGGGACCTCATTGCAAACAATATCGCGCAACATGCCCCCGACGGAGGCCGTGACAATACCCATGGTGACACTAATCGTGATATTTCCGGTAAGGTTATAGGCTTTGGACGCACCGATAACACAAAACAAAGCAAGGCCCAGTGCATCGGCCCATTCCAAAGCCGTCAGGCGCTTGCCGACGCGCGGCGGTGCAATATAGACAATGGTCGCCGCTAAAACGGCCAACCATATGTAAACGGGCATAGACAGCCAAAACACAGGCACATCTAGGATTAAGTCCCGTACTGTGCCGCCGCCAATGGCGGGCAATATCGCCAAGACAATATGCCCAAAAATATCCATCTCGCTTCGGCTTGCCGCTAATGCACCTGTTAGCGCAAAGACAAAAACCCCGGCAAGGTCGAGGGCTAATATTGGGGTAATATCCACGGCATGGCTCCAAGCTATCGCTTAATTTCGCCGCCTAAACCCGCCAGACAATAAATGCAACCGTTTCATCATAGCGTCGTCACAGCGTTGTTGCGTTATTGTCACGTAAACGTCACAGATATCCCTTACAGGCCGTCTTATTGATAATAAGGCCGTGCTTGCGTGGTTGCGGCCCAGTCGCTAGTCTAGGCTTAACGACCAAAAGACCCAAAGCGGCATGGTCAAATGTGAAAGGTGGGGCAAGGGCGGTCTATCGGACAAGCCCTTGGTAACTATGGCGTTCAAGGCTGTGACATTCATATCAGGATTGCAAAAAGCGCTCACCTTGGCGTTGGGTGTGGTGCTCGTCTTTTTTCTGACCAAGGCGGTGATGACCTATATTGCTCCCGTTAGCGTTTGGGTGACGCCTGTCACATCTAAAGCGCCAATAAGTACTCAATCACGACAGGCGGCGAAGGACTTTTCTTTGTCTTTTGATCCGTTCCACAGGACGGCGGCTGTCCAAACACCGCGTGGTGATATTGGCGGAGACGCGCCAGAGACCACGCTAAATCTTACATTGGTGGGTCGGCGTGCAGGCGATAACGGAACAGCCATTCTGGTGACGCCCGACCGCAAGCAAGCGGTCTATAGCGTCGGTGACGAGATTATAAACGGCGTCACGCTAAAGGCTGTTAATCCTGATTTTATTGTTCTTTCACTTGATGGGCGATTGGAACGGCTAACCTTTAATCAGGATGCGAAAACAGGATTGCTCTCTGCGCCTGTCAATGTGCCCAATACAAATCTGACCCCTGCTATGTTGCTTGATTCCATTCGCTTAAACCGTGTTGACCGTGATAATCGCTTGGTGGGCTTTCGGGTCAGCTCGAAAACGGACGCGGTAAAGCTATCACAATTTGGTCTGCAAGACGGCGATATTATCACGCGCATTGGGGATGAAGACCTGACTTTGGGTCGTCCAGAAATATCTTATATCGCCCGCGACTTGGCAAAAGTGCGGTCGGTGAAATTATCAATTTTACGCGGCGATAAGCCGGTAACAGTGACAGTGGGAACATCATGAAATCAGTTTTGAAGGCCGCCCTTATGGCTGGCGTGATGTGTCTTGGGGGGCTTACGCCTGCCGCCGCGCAATCGGGTCATGTGATTACCATGCAAGATGCCGACATTCGGGCCTTTATTGACGATGTGTCGATGGTAACAGGCAAGACATTTCTGGTTGACCCGCGCGTCCAGGGCAAGGTGACCATATCATCTGACGAAACCCTATCGTCCAAAGAAGTATTTGAAGTGTTCAAAGACGTTATGCGTGTTCACGGCTATACGGCCACACGCACAGCGACAGGTGAATACCGCATCACGCTTTTACAAGGGGCCGCCCAAGACGCCCCATTTGTGACGGGGTCTGGCTTTAATGGTCAATTTGCAACAACGGTTATTCGGCTTGAAAATACGGACGCGGCAGAGGCCGCCAAACTGTTAAAACCTGTCCTGCATTCTCAAGGTGTTCTTACGGCCAACCCAGGAGGGCGTGTTGTTGTGATTACAGATTTTCCTGAAAATCTGCGCAAAGCCCGCGAAATCGTCAACGCCATGGATAGTGACGGCATGGTCATGGAAACAATGCGTCTGAATAATATCACCGCGATTGACGCGGAAGAGGTCATTACCGCGCTAGCGGGTGTTCGCCCGACCTACCGCGCGATTGCGATGCCAGGCAGCAATAGTATCATCCTTGAAGGCTCGGCCGCTGATATTGCGCGGCTAAGACCTATCCTGTCGCAAATGGACGCGGGCGGTAGCGCGCCGCGCGGTGCGGTTAGTGTTGTGCCGTTGCGTTTTGCCGATGGTAGCTCGCTGATTGAAATTTTAGGGACATTGTTGCCCGCCTATCAGCGCGACGGACAACCGCAACCGACTGTGGCCTATGAAGCGGGATCAAATTCGCTAATCATTTCGGCCAATGGCGAGACGCAGCAAGCCTTAGAAACTGTCATTCGCCGCCTTGATGTGCGCCGTCCGCAAGTATTGGTAGAGGCTTTGATCGTTGAAATATCTGATACTGCCGCGAAAGAGCTTGGTGTGCAGTTTGCGCTGGGCGGTATAAACGGCAGTGCCGTGCCGTTCATTGGCTCTAACTTTTCCCGACAAGCACCAAATATTTTAGCGCTAACAGGGGCGCTGGCTGGAAATGACCTAGGCCTGACCGAGAGTACACGTAGCGCGCTGGAAACATCGGCGATTAACTCGCTCATTGGGCTGGACGGCGGTATTGCGGGCGGTGCAGGGCGCTCTGGCGATACGCTATTTTCTGCCATTATCAACGCGCTTGAAACGGATGAAGAAAGCAATATCCTCTCTACGCCCTTTGTTACCACACTGGATAATGTGCCCGCAACATTCTTGGTGGGCCAAGAAATCCCTATTACAACCGGCGAAACACTCGGTGATAGCAACACAAATCCGTTTCGGACCTTTGACCGCAAAGAAGTGGGCATACAACTTGATGTGCTACCGCAAATTTCCGAAGGCGATGTTATCCGCCTAGAGATTGAACAAGAAGTATCCTCTATTGCGGGGGCGCTGACCTCTGTCGCCTCTGATTTTGTTACCAATACGCGCAAGATTAGCACCACAGTTCTGGCCAATGACGGCGAGATTATTGTGCTTGGCGGCCTAATCCAAGATGACGAGGAGGTGAGCCTGTCCAAAGTGCCGATTTTGGGCGACGCGCCGGGTATTGGAAAGCTGTTTCAATCCAAGGGCAAATCGCGCGTCCGCACAAATTTGATGGTATTCCTGCGCCCAACAATTATTAGAAATAGCCGTGACGCGCAGCCCCTGACTGAGCGCCGCCTCAATCAAATTCGCCGCGAAGATATGATGCAATCAGGCCGTACCACATCCAAGCTTGATCAAGTCTTGGACAGCGGGGGTCAACCTGTTTTGGGGCAAACTGTATTGGGGGATGAGTGAACGCGCCAGCCGCCATAACCCTACCGAAATTGTCCTACGGCTTTGCGCGTCAAAATGGGGTGCTTTTGACCACCATAGACGGCACATTGACAGTTATACGGCGTACTGATGCCGGGCTTAGTGCTTGTCTGGAGGCACGGCGGATTGCGGGGGCCCCTGCCGCTCTATCAGAGGTCAGCGCAACAGAGTTTGAACGGCTGCTCTCGCAAATTTACGCCTCTGGGGACCTGTCAGAAACCGTGGCGACCGCGATGGACGGGCCAGACGATTTGATGTCACTCGCGGAAAACCTGCCGCGCACATCAGACCTGCTTGATAGTGATGATGACGCGCCTATCATCAAGCTTATCAACGGTATCTTGCAAGAAGCAATAAGAACGCGCGCCTCTGACATCCATATTGAGCCTTATGAGAACCGTCTTGCTGTGCGCTTTCGTATCGACGGCGCACTGCGGGATATGCTGTCGCTCTCGTCCAAGCTGTCGTCCACGCTTGCCAGCCGTGTCAAAGTCATGGCGCAGCTTGATATTGCCAAAAAACGCGTGCCGCAAGACGGTCGGTTCTCATTAAACCTAGGGGAACGTGCGATTGATGTGCGGGTTTCCACGCTACCCTCCCAATACGGTGAACGCGTTGTGATGCGGCTCTTGGAAAAAACGGCCGCCCTCATGAACCTATCTGATTTAGGCATGGATGTAGGCACATTGGCGGCGTTCAAAGCGGCGTTGGCCAAACCTAACGGCATTGTCCTTGTGACGGGGCCAACAGGGTCGGGCAAAACCACAACGCTCTACGGTGCGGTAAGTGGGCTAAATGACGGGTCGCGCAATATATTGACGGTTGAAGACCCCGTCGAATATGCGCTGGACGGTGTCGGGCAAACTCAAGTCAATGATAAAGTCGGGATGAGCTTTGCAGCCGGATTGCGCGCGATTTTGCGTCAAGACCCAGATATTGTCATGATTGGTGAAATTCGGGATCCAGAAACCGCTGAAATCGCGGTGCAATCTGCGCTGACGGGACATATGGTACTGTCCACGGTTCACACTAATTCTGCGATTGGGGCCATCACGCGGCTGCGGGATATGGGTATAGAGCCGTTTTTGCTCGCCTCTACCGTCACGGCTGTTGTGGCGCAACGTCTCGTGCGCCGGCTCTGTGGTACTTGTAAACAGGGCTATACGCCCACGCCCGCTGAGCTATCAGAACTTGACTTGAGCGCTAAAACTAGCGGCCCTTATTTCCGTGCTAAGGGCTGTAACGCGTGCCAAAATACAGGCTATGTCGGGCGGCTGGGGCTATATGAGGTGGTCAGCATGGATGATGATCTACGCGCGATGATCCACGAAAATGCGTCCGAGACTGCAATGGAAGCTCATGCGTTCACATCGCGTGAGACACTGTTGCAAAGTGGGGCGCGGCATTTTCAAAACGGTCTCACCAGTTCCGATGATGTGCTGCGCGTGTGTCGAGGCAATATGGTTGAGGGGGCGTAGTCATGGAGACATTTGACTACGCCGCCGTGGACACATCAGGCAAGCGCCAAACAGGATCCGTCGCAGCGCAAACGGCCCGCGACGCGCGTGATATTTTGCGCGGGCGACGCTTAACGCCCATAGACATAAAACTCGCCCGTCGGCAATCAGGCCGCGATTTCAATTTGGGTCAAATCAAACTCGACCGTAAAATCAGTCACAAAGATTTAACGCTCGCGACGCGTCAATTGGCTATCCTCATAGAGGCTTCGACACCGATTGAAGAAGCGCTAAAAATCACTGCTTTGCAGTTTGAAAAATCACCCATGCGGCAAGTCCTTCTCGACACGCGCACACGGGTGCTGGAAGGCGCTAAATTATCCGTTGCTTTACGCGCCCACCCCAAAGGGTTCAGCGCGCTTTACACCTCCATGGTGGCGTCTGGCGAAACCTCTGGACAGCTTGGGTCTGTCATGAACCGCTTGGCGATTGACCTGGAAGCGGCGCAAAAAATTCGCCGTAAAATCTTGGCTGCGACCGTATATCCAATGGTGTTAACCGTTGTTGCTTTGCTTGTCGTGGTGATCCTTATGGTCCTTGTGGTGCCCAAAGTTGTCGCGCAATTTGAAACTTTTGGGCAAGATTTACCAACGCTCACCAAGGCCGTCATTGGCCTCTCAAATTGGTTGCAAGCCTATGGTTTAATTGCGGGGTTTATTATCATTCTCTCGCTGTTCGGATTTTCGCAAAGTTTAAAGAAAGAGTCTATGCGATTGAAATGGCATGGTTTTATATTGCGTATTCCGATGATCGGGCGTCTCGTCCGTGATCTAAATACAGCCCGCTTTGCCCGCACGATATCAGGATTAATGGCATCAGGCACGCCGTCCCTCTTTGCGATGGAAACGGCGCGCCATACGCTCCGTAATGACGTGATGCGCGACGCCGTCGGCACCGCCGGCCTGCGTGTGCGCGAAGGAATGCCAATGTCAAAGGCCCTCAAACAATCCGCAATTTTTCCGCCGCTGGTCATACAAATGGTTGCAGGCGGTGAAGCGGGCGGTGACGTCGGGTCAATGTTTGCCAAATCAGCCGATTACCTAGAGGGCGAATTTGAAAGCACGACCACCGTCTTTCTTAGCCTTCTTGAACCGCTTATCATTATCGTTCTGGGAATCATTGTTCTATTAATTATCGGGGCCATTTTTCTACCTATTTTACGACTTAATACGCTCGCCTTTTAAGGAGGTTTCAATGTCTAAAAAATCACGTAAACAAGAGGCAGGGTTCACCCTTGTCGAGGTCATGGTGGTGATGGTCATCATCGGGCTGCTCGCGACATTTGTCGTGATTAATGTCCTGCCGTCTCAAGACAAAGCCATGGTGCAAAAAGCTAAAGGTGACATCAGATTGTTAGAGCAAGCGGTGGAAATGTACCGGCTTGATATGATGGATTACCCCGCACAAGACGCTGGCCTAAACGCACTCAAATCTGCGCCTGCTGGACTGTCCAATCCGTCGCTTTACCGCACGGGGGGGTATGTCAAATTCCTGCCAACTGATCCATGGGGCAATGATTATATTTATCGTTATCCCGGTGAGAATTCTGTTGTCGATATCTTGTCTTACGGCGCGGATGGCCAGCCGGGCGGCGAGGGACTAGCCGCCGATATTGTGAATTGGGAGCCGTAATATTTATGTGGCGCGCCGTTGGCATATCCAAGTCTTCGGGCTTTACGCTCATTGAGCTTTTGACGGTGCTCGTCATTATTGGCCTTATGTCTAGCGCCGTTGTCATGACATTGCCGCGCGACAAGCCAGCCGTGATAGCCGCTGCAACAACACTTCATACAGAGTTGAACATGGCGGCGCAAACTAGCCTTCTATCAGGTCAAGTAACGGCATTGTCTCTGTCAAAAGACGGCTACCACTTTCAAACGGCATCTGGTGACGACTGGACGGCCACCGCAGCAAAGCCGTGGCCAAGTAACATTCGCATTGAGTTTGCACGGGCGGAGCAGTCCATAGACCTCCCGCAACAGGCCCTTCCGCTGGTATTGTTTGACCCGACCGGGGGCGGAACCGCTTTTCGGCTCACCTTATCTGACATGGATAACGACATGGTGCTTACGGGCTCTGGCGACGGCACAGTCAGCTTGGTGAGTGGTTCATGAAGCCGTCTTGCAAAGACCAAGGATTTACCCTGATAGAGGTATTGGCCGCGCTACTGGTTTTTACGTTTGCCATTATTGGCCTCACCCATGCAGGCACGCAAAGCGCGCAGGGCGTGAGCGTTTTGGACGAAAAGATGCTGGGTGGGATTGTGGCCGATAATGTCCTTATCACCGCGCGTCGCGGCGTGGTCCAAACGGGCACTATGCGCGGCGAAAGCACTCAAATGGGTCGGGAATTTGCATATATACGTGAAATTAGTCCCGTGAATGACGGCGGATTATTTCGTATCACTGTTGATGTGCGTAAAAAATCTGCCGCTGAAGATGGGCAGGTCATAATCTCGCGTACAGCTTTTATGCGTGTTAAAACGGGGATCGGCTTATGAGCCGCCGCAGGACACAGGACACCGGCTTTACCCTCGTTGAGGTGCTGATTGCGCTGTTTATATTCTCTCTCATTTCCGTGGGGAGTGTATCTGCGCTGTCCTCCGCCATGAATGGCAAGGCGCAAATTGAGGCCAAATTAGACGCGATGACCGATATTCAACTCACGCGAACCCTTATGCAGGCAGATTTTGATGCCGTCATTTTAAGACCAACACGTGATAGCTTTGGCATGATGGAACCTTACGTTCTGCGCGGTGGTATCGATAATTTGATCAGTTTCACGCGCACGGGTCGCCCCAATCCAGGTGGTTTGGAGCGACGTGGTGATCTGCAACGCGTGAGTTACGTTTTTGAAGATGACCGCTTAATCCGCAGTTCGCTATCTCATGAAAACCCCGGCCAAAATACGGCCACGATTGACCGTGTTCTGCTCAATGATTTGGATGATGTCGACATAGTTTTTTTTACGCGCGGACAACAAACGGCGTGGCCAATCATTGAATTGGCACAAGGGAATGGAAATAATCTTATAGGCGCTCAGGTCACAATCACTTTTAAAGATGGCCGCATCTTAACCCAAGACTTTGAGCTGAGTTTATGAGCGGTAAGCCCCAATACAGAGCCAAAGATAAAGGCGCGGTCCTGCTGACAACCTTGCTGGTCATGAGCTTGATGGCGACTGTGGCTGTCTCTTTATTTGAAGACCTTCGCTTTGCGGTGAAACGCGCGGCAAATGTGCAGGCCTATGCCCAAGCCGATTGGTATCTGCGCGGGGCCGATGACGTTGCGCAAGATTATCTGGAACGACAATTAAAACAAATAGAACCGTCTGATTTAAATGCAGTTTTATACGCCGTAGAACCGATTATCTTTCCCATAGAGGGCGGTGAAATCAGCATGGCGTTGCATGACGGAGATAAATGCTTTTCCCTGTCTGCTCTTTTGACGTCGCCGGGCCGCATACAATTTAGACAGCTCTTAGAGGCGCTGGGATGGGACACATTATCGGCGGCTAGCCTAACGTCAAAGGCGGTCGATTGGATTGACGCGGGTAGCCAAGCCTTGCCCGATGGTGCCGAGGACTTTACCTATTTGGCGAAAGAGCCCGCGCACCGCACGGCCAATACACTCTTCACATCAGTATCAGAACTTCGCGCGATAGACGGGCTGACAGAGGCGTCTTATCAAGTCTTAAAACCCTATATCTGTGCGCGTCCAGAAATGGCCAAAAATAGTATCAATATCAATGCTTTGTCAGCGTTACATGCACCAGTTCTGGCGTCTGTTATTGGCAATGAAAACCGTATGGCGATTGCTCTGAAACTGATTAATGACCGTCCAGCGGCGGGTTATAATAGTGTTGAACAGCTACTTGGTGCGCCCGCTTTAAGCGATGTGAATAGTAAGAATATAGCGATTGAAACGCTCGATTTTGCCCCTAATCATATTTGGGCCGAAGTCACGGTTTCGCATGGGGACATCACGCGGCGCGGCGCATTTGAATATGATATTAGCAGCGGACAACCTATACGCATTTTCCGCCGAATGGGCCTAGACGTCCGTCGCGCAAAGTTGGTAGAGGAGCCGACATGAGCGCTGAATTAATTATTTTAATATCTGATAATCCAAAAGACAGCTGGATTTTTCTGCATGACGGCGTCGAGGGTATAGCGACATCACAGCCAGAAAAAGCAGCCCTAGCGGAGCTGTCAAACGGGCAAGCGCGCGTTATCATCAACGGCCAAAACGCGCGAATATTTATCCGCGATCTGCCAAACCTGCGGGGCAAAGACCGTCTCGCTGCGGCGGGGTTTGCAGTCGAAGACGGGATTGCGACAAGCTTAACTGATCATCATATTGCGATGTCTGTCATTGGGAATGACACACATATCGCTGTGGTTTCACATGATTATATGACCCGACTTCAAGACAGCCTTCGTGCGGCGGGACTGCGTTCAGACGCGATTTTTATTGATCATGATAGTCGGGCGGTCGACGCAGCCCCCGTTGTTTTAGATGGCCGTATTATTGTCGCCAAGCAATCCGCAAAAGACGAGCGCAATGACGCGCACAGCTTTACAATTGATAAGGATTGGGATGACGGTGAGTTTAAAGACGCTCCGATTATAACAGCGGCTAATTTTATGGCGACTGCGCGATTTGACGGCGCTGTCAACCTCGCCCAAGGCCGCTATGCTTTGCGCCGATCAACGGTTTCGTTTTCGGCTTGGGGCCGTGTCGCCGCATTATTGGCGGCGACATGTGCGGCGGGGCTGTTATGGCAAGCGTCAACAACGCGCGCGTTGAATTTACAAACGGCAGCCCTTCGGGTCGATACGGCTGCAATTTTCAGCCAAGCCACAGGGCAGGCGGCCCCTGCAAACCCTGCCTTGGCGGCAACACGGCTTGTTCAATCTAGCGGTGGGTCCAAAGTTGATTTTTTGACGCTATCAACGGCTTTGTTTGACACAATCGGTCGAATTGATGGTGTGATGATTGATGGTGTTCAATATGTGGCGGGGGGTAACCAACTTACCCTGCAAATTCTCTATCCCAATTTTGACACGGCCAGCCAGATTGAAACGCTGGCCCGCGAGGCTGGCTTTGCTTTCCAAGCGGGGGGTGTGCGCGAACAGGGCAGTGGTTTGCGAGGGGACGCTGTACTGACGCGCTTGGGTGATGCGCCGTGAATTATTTCGTCAATTTATCCCGCCGGGAACAATTATTAGTCATTACGGCGGGCGTTTTATTCGCTGTTTTTGCCCTATGGCAATTCGCACTCTCGCCTGTGATGACAGGCAAGGCACAAGCAGAATCCGCCCATGCGCATGCCTTGCGGGATATGGATATTGTCAGCCGGGCGGCGCCGCTTATCGGTCAAACAGGGGTGTCAAAGGCGCGCGCGGATTTTGATCGCGCCGCCGCTATTACACAGGCGGGTCAGGCTGGGCTGTCCATAACGCGCGTGCAACCGACGCCTGACGGGGATATTAAAATCTGGTTTGACGAAAGTCTATCGACTGATATTTACAGCTTCCTTTCACGCCTGACGCGGGATTATGCGGTCAGTATCGAGCGCGCGGATATAAAACGTAAGGACGGCGGCTTTGTGTCTGCGCAGATTACGCTTCGCAGCACATCGTAATGCGAAAACTGCGTGTTTTCTGGCTCGTACTGTCGATGATAGTCGCGGTGATATTGACAATCCCACTGCGGTGGGTCGCGCCCCTCATATTGCCAGAAGACAGCCCTATGGCTGTAACTTTCGGCGGGACGATTTGGAACGGTCATGCGGTGTTACCCGACGGTCAGGGCTACGTTGATATATCGACCAATGTGATGGATTGGGACACTGGCATAATGCAGTTTGAAACGCGCGGTGCACCGTTTATGGCAAAGGGCAATATTGGGTGGTCCGCCATGAAAAACATCCGCATTACCGCGCCCGTAGGAGCCTTGGCGATACGCGATGCGCGGCTTTACGGCCTGTCGGGGGACGTGAAAATCGGGCTGAGTAGACTGACCTTTCGCGACCCCTGTCAGGCAGACGGAACGATTGTTGTTCGCCGCGTAGCGATGGACTATCCAGATTGGTCTTGGCAAGGTCCAGATTTAACGGGACCTATTTCATGCCAGAATAAAGTTTTGATATTCAATATGACGGGGCAAGCAAAAAGTGGTGAAAATGGGGGCGGTGAATATGAGCGCGATGATATTAATATGACGCTAGGCGTTCACGCGAGCGGTCGTTACGATATTGACCTGAGTTTCATAACGCGAGAGGCGGGGGCTAATATTGCTTTGCCACTGTTGGGCTTTGATAATCAAAACGGGCGTTGGCAGCTAACAGAACGCGGGCAATGGACACCATGAAAAATTGTTTCGTAATCACCTTAATGTCTGCGGTCAGCCTCACAGCTTGCGCCACATCAGCCCCTGTAATTAGTACCCCAGACAGCCCTAAGCTTGAACGGCAAGAGCTAGCGCCCCAGACTTTAGCCATAGGCGAATGCGGGCTTTTTGTCTGGACGGCGGATGATGCGCGGCGGTTTATATTGTTTTCAAAGTCCCAAGACTTCACGGCTCTCTGGCAGGACGGCACAGCGCAAAGGGCTCTCGCGATTGACAGCCAAGACGGCACACCGACCCAAGGGCAGTTCCCATTGCAAACTTACGCTAACGGTATGACGCTTCGCCTGCAAAAGGCCCAATCGATTGACGGGGGGGCGCGTTACCGCGGCGGTACTTTGTCGATGAAAGATGAGCAAGGTTGGGAAAATATCACCCCCGTGATTGGCGTATCCACTTGCCGCTAGCGCCGCACAGCCGGTGTTTCAACCGTTAACCCTTGCGCCCGCGCGGCCAAATATAATTCCAAATTTAAATAATCATCAGACCCTAATGCGCGCGGCTCTGCCCGCACACCCAGGTCACAATCAGAAAGGCGGCGGTGCAGCGACCCGACAGATTCCCATTCAAAACGGTAAGCGGGAAAGCCGTTGCCATGTCCTTGGCTGACCGTATCGCCGCGCAGTTTTTGTCCCCAGTGATTATTATGGCATTGCGCGCAAGAGAGATTAAATTGCCCGCGGCGCGTGTAGAAATAGTCGCGCCCTGCCGAATAAAACTCCGCTGCGGGGCCTGTAATATCCACGGATATTGGCAAGCCTTTGCTTTTATTGGCGACAAAGGTGGTTAGGGACAATAGCGCGTCACTTTCATAAGGCAGGGGCGTTGTGTTCATCAGCTCAACACGGCACTGATTAATCTGACCTTCCAAATTAATTAATTTACCGTCTTTCATCTTAGGAAATGTTGCAGCGATCCCCGTCATGGCGTCAGCGCTGTGACAAGCTTGGCAGTCCTGCGCAAACATCGCTGCGCCCCGCTCAGCCCATAAAAGACCGGGGTTTGAAAAATCATCATCTTGCAGAGCCTGCGTGTCAGCCGTTAGAAATGCGTAACCAGATTTTATAGGTGTTGGAAATGCGTCCTCTATGACTTCGCTTTTGGGACTGCAAGCGGCGAGCCATAGCGCAAAAATCACCCAAAAGATCCGCATTAACGCACAACAATATCGCGTGTATCGGTGAATATTTCGCCGCCTTGTTCTGTCCAAGCAAAGGTGATGGGCCCAGAGTTACGGGCGCGCAAATAAAACGTCAGGATAGGATTGGCCGATACACCGGGGCCAAAATCAGCGCGAAAGACCGTCTGGCCGTCATATTCACATTCAAATCTGGTAATGATATTGCGCGGAATGGCTTCGCCGCGATTATCACGGCGGTACCCTGACTCCATGGCGTGGGCGATCATAGCTTTGATCTCTATAATCTCATCGCGCGCGGCGTTTTCTGGAACTTTGATGCGGATTTGGGACATCTTTATAACACCACACAAGCAGCAAGGGTGACGACCGCTTTGGCGGTGCCAGCGTGTAATGTCCCGTCGTTCATTTCTGCAACAGCGGTGAGGATTTGTGACCCGCCAAGGCGTATGCGTGTGTCCACTTTCGCCCGTCCAGAGGCAGGCGTCAGAGTAAAGCTCACGACCTCGGCGACCGGGTTGCGTTCTGAAATAATCACGATGCGTTTAACAAAATTATCAACTGTCATCGGGCTTTTGACGGTCACGCGACACGGCACAGAATAGCCATTTTCCGCAATGGGCGGAATGGTGATGGTCACGCCGCTATAATCGATCTCGCGTTCACCAAAAACGGCCTTTATGCGCGACAATCGCTCTGCAGTGGCAAAGACCGCAGTTGGGAGGGCGGATAGCGCGATGCTGATACTGCCTGCTTTTAACATGTCGCGCCGACTAAAGCTCATTGCATCTCTCCACCCATTGGGGTCGTAGTCTTTAAGGCCGTAAGATAGGCGATAATGTCTTCAATGTCTTGCGCCGATAGCACTGTTTGCCCTGCGTGGTTTTGTCCGACTTGGGTCAGGCCTTGCGTGCGAAAATAAGACGGCATGGTGGCGCCTGGCACCACAGCGTCATAATCGACAATACGCAGTCGTAGCTGCGCAGGCGAAAGTCGGTCAGCCACACCGTCGAGCGTCGGGCCAAGATTGCCTTGAAACTCTGCGCTTAATCCGGTGACGCGGTGGCATAAAATACAGTGCCCTTGCTCTCGCGTGATGAACAGCGCTTCTCCGCGCGCGGGATCTCCTGCGGTCTTGGTCAGTGGTGTTGGCATGGTGTCACCGATGACGGTGCGGTCGCTCCCACACCCCACAAGAAACAGCACTACAAACGCTAAAAGGGCTCTCATCCGAAGGCGTCTTGCGTTATCGCTGTAAACCAATCGGCGGCTTGGATGGCTTCAGCTTTGCGACTGGTTCGGGGATTATCGAGCGCGCTTGTCCCGCCTGCGCCCTGAACTTGCGTAAATTGCCCGTCGTTATTTTGATAGACACCGGTGATTGATACGGCAGTGTCAGGTGTGACGTAAGAGTAACATGTGTTGGTCAATGTGGTTGGTTCCGTAGCTAGGCCAGAGAGCAACCGTGCGACCGCTATCGCGCAGAGCTTGCCTTGCAAATTAGCGGCAAAAGCGGATTTGGGCATGGGAGTCGCAATAGCAGCGTCGCCAATGACGTGAATATTGTCTTGCAGGCGGCTTTCAAAACTTGTGGCATCAATCGGGCACCATCCTGTGCTATCAGTGACACCAGATTTTGCAGCAATGCTGCCCGCCATTTGCGGCGGAATTATATTGGCGACATCGGCCTTTATCGTCTCGAAATCGGTGAAGACGGCTCTCGTGTCGGCATCCACGCGGGACACGATACCGTCATCTGCAGATCCACGCCATTCAATCAAATCACCGTAATGCTCCGCCCATGCTTGCTCAAACAGGGCCTGTTTTGAAAAGCTGTTTTTGGCATCAAGGATGATAAGCTTGCTGCGCGGCTTTTGCGTTTTAAGATAATACGCAATCAAGCTGGCGCGTTCATAGGGACCGGGCGGGCAGCGGTAGGGCGCACGCGGCACAGATATCACACATATTCCGCCGTTTTCCATCGCTTGCAATTGTGCGGCGAGGAATTGGCTTTGTTGTCCCGCCGTCCATCCATGCGGCATATGGGTTGCTGCGGCCTCATTATAACCCTCAATCGCGCCCCATCGCATATTAATGCCGGGCGACATAATCAGGCGGTCATAGGGCACACTATGTTGCGCGTTCGATAGTCGAACAGTTTGTTTGACCGGATCAATATCGGTGGCTTTATCTTGAATGACAGTGATGCCTCGCGCGCGCAGTCCGTCATAATGAAAATGCTGGGCCGTGATGTCGCGTTCGCCGCTGACCACTAAATTACTAAAAGGGCAGGCGATATACCGGTCCTTGGGTTCTATCAGCGTGACCTCAATATTGGGCGTAACGTCGCGCAGCATCTGCGCCGCACTGGCCCCGCCAAAGCCGCCGCCAATGATGACAACGCGAGCCTTTGTTTTGGCCAATAACGGTGACGGCATTAGGGGCAGGGCGGCAAGACCTGCGATGATATGACGGCGCGATAAACTCATTCAGCCGCCCCTAAATAACCTGCAATCAGGGTAATATCATTATCAGATAATCCGCGCGCATAACGGTGCATAACGCTATCACCGCGGCTGGTTTGATACGATGTCAGGCTCTCATGCAGGGCCGCTTCGCTCCATCCTGATAGGTTTACGACAAGACTACCGCCGCCGTGACATCCCGAACAACTGGCCGATAATGTCGCGGCTTTGGACAATGTATCCCGGGGCAGTTCGTCTGGTTCCGCCTGCACAGCGGGCTGGCAGGCGGTGACAATGAAGGCTGCGATGAAAGCGAATTTACGCACCGCGTAGATTTGTATCCTTAATCGGGAGCGAGCGCACACGCCGCCCTGTCGCGGCATAAATTGCATTCATTACGGCGGGCGCGGCCACGGCAATTGTCGGTTCACCCACGCCGCCCCAAAATCCGCCAGACGGCATGATAACAGTTTCGACCTCTGGCATATCCTTAATCGTCATAGACGGATAGCTGTTGAAATTTGTCTCTTGCACTTGACCGTCTTTATAAGTGATTTCGTCATAGAGCATGGCAGACAGGCCGTAGACAAAGCTGCCCTCGACTTGGGCTTCGATCTGGTTGGGGTTGACCGCATGACCGGGATCTGTGGCGGCCGTAATCTTATGCATTTTCAGCACTCCGTCATCCGACACCGTGACCGCTGCACAGGCCGCGACGTATGCGCCAAATCCGTAGATACAGGCCAGACCGCGCGACAGACCGTCATCATTGCCCCAGCCGCCTTTTTCCGCCGCAGCGCGTAGGACGGCGGCCATTTCCGGATGGTTACCCATCATGGACAGGCGAAATTCGAGAGGATCACGGCCCGCTTCAACGGCCATTTCATCAAGGAAACAATCGAGATATATCGTATTTTGGTTCAGGTTTACCCCCCGCCAAAATCCGGGACGAATGGGCGGATTGCGCATAGCGTGATGGATTTTGAAATTCGGAAAGGTGTATTTCAACGTCTGGTCTTCGACCCGCGGATCCACGCCACTGGGCAGCAGCCCTTGGAAGGTCGCAAAGTCAGCCCCATTAGCCAGCGCTTGCGGCATTAGCGCGGCCAAAATTGACTGGCCAGAGATTTTCAAATCAAGCGCGGTCATATTACCGTCAGCATCCAAACCGCCGCGAATTTTCGCTTTGGTTATGGGATGATAAAAGCCCTGCATCTGGTCTTCTTCACGCGACCAGAGGAGCTTGATATGTGTGCCGGGCATTTCCTTGGCGAGTTTCACGGCTTGCTCGACATAATCATTCATGCCCTTGCGGCCAAAACCACCGCCTAGGGTCAGTTTATAGACGTCGCATTGCTCAATCGGCAGGCCCGAGGCATTGGCCACAGCGCCCAGTGCGGCTTCACCGTTTTGCGTTGGGCACCAAACCTCGCATTTATCCGCGGTCCAAAGTGCAGTCGCATTCATCGGCTCCATTGGGGCGTGGTTTAATGTAGGATAGCTATAGTCTGACTCGATGATTTTAGAGGCGGCCTTAAAGCCAGCCTCAATATCGCCGCCCATATTGCCGGGAAATGTCTTTTCAGCCGTCAGTCCTTCATCAAGGAGTGCGTTAACGTCATCAGAAGAATAGTTGGCATATTCTCCGCCGTCCCATTCAATTGGCATGGCCTCAATCGCGCTATTGGCTTGCCACCACGTGTTGGCAATGACGGCCACTGTGCGGTCATCAATTTTGACGACTTTGCGCACCCCTGCCATATCGGCAATCGCGGCCTCGTCATAACTTTTCAACGTCCCGCCCAATATGGGGCAGGCTTTGACAGAGGCGTTAAGCATGCCGGGGAAGGTCAAGTCGGTGCCGTATTGGAGCGCGCCGGTTAGCTTATCCGCTGTATCGAGACGTTTCTTGGGCTCGCCAATAATGTCCCAGTCTTTTGCGTCTTTTAGGGTGACCTCAAGCGGTGGGGCCAGCAAAGCCGCCGATTCTGCCAACTCGCCATATGTTTTTGATTTATTGCCGTAGCTGACTACGCCGTTTTTCACAGAGCAGTCTGCCGGCGTGACGCCCCATTCATTGGCCGCCGCCTCAATCAGCATCATGCGCGCCGCTGCGCCGCCTTCGCGGACATATTGGTGAGAGCCGCGTAAGCCTTGGCTACCGCCTGTGGAATAGCTACCCCAAACACGTTCGCGTTTTAGGTTTTCGCCCGGTGTGGGATATTCAATGGTGACATTGTTCCAGTCACATTCGAGTTCTTCGGCGACTAATTGCGCCAAACCTGTCGATGTGCCTTGGCCCATTTCAGAGCGCGCAATACGCACAGTGACAGTATCATCGCGTCCGATATGCACCCATGCGTTCACCTCTGGCAGGGGAGGACCGTCAACTTTGGGGGCCTCGCCTGGCGCGCATCCACCGAGGACACCGAGGGTGAGGCCTGCGCCAACCGCACCTGTGCCGACAATAAAGCCGCGCCGCGATAAATTGGTCGCTGCAGCGGTTTGCTTAAACTCTGGAAACATTGTGTTGATAAGCTTGTTCATCCTGCGCTCCTACAATTTCGTCTTGGCAAGGTGGATGCCCTTGCGCACACGGGCAAATGTGCCGCAGCGACAGATATTGGTAATCTGCGCGTCAATGTCCTCATCAGTCGCCTCTGGGTTTTCAGCCAAAAGCGCCGAGACCGCCATCATCATGCCAGGTTGGCAATATCCGCATTGCGGAATGTCGAGTTCTGCCCAAGCCTGTTGCACAGGGTGATCGCCCTCTTTTGACAAGCCTTCGATTGTCGTGATGACCTCGCCGTCTTCAACGACGCCGACCGGGTAGACGCAAGAGCGCACAGCCGCCCCGTCAATATGCACGGTGCAAGCGCCGCAGGCCGCAATACCGCAGCCATATTTCGTGCCGGTTAATCCCAATTGTTCGCGCAGAGCCCACAGCAAGGGCGTGTCTTCATCCCCGTCAAAGTTCACCGTTTTTCCATTTACATTTAGCTTTTTCATGGGACTCTCCTCGACGACTTTAGCGCTTTTATAATAGCTACGTAGCACAGCTCGATATGATTGCGAAATTCATCTTTTTGTGAAGGCAAAATTTTGACGACCTCTGCTGACAATTGTCAACGCAATGCAAGGCCTGTGATTCCATTTTGGTATCAGTGGAACTAAAGGGGATTATTATGGAAACGCTCGAGATTTTACGCTGGCTGCATATTCTGGCGATGGTTTATTGGTTGGGCGGTGAATGGGGCGTGTTTCAGACGTCTTATAAAGTCGTCAATCCGGCGCTGTCTTATGATGAACGTATGCGTCATATGGATACGGCCTACCGCATTGATATTATGGCGCGAACGGGCATCATATCCCTTCTGCCACTTGGTTTGCACATGGGTTATATTTGGGGTGTGCAGCCTCTCGGTGGTGGATGGCTGATTGGCATGTGGATTGTTTATGCCGCTTGGTTTGCCTTGACATGGGCCGCGTTTTTTAATCGCGGGAAGCCTATTTCTGACACGCTGTATAGAATAGAAGATTGGACGCGTTATCTCTTGATACCAACACTGATCATTGTGGGTTTGACCTCACTTCTTGGTATGGGGCCACTGGCTGGTGGTGATGGTGAAAAATGGTATGCTGCCAAGGTTCTGACCTTTGGCTTGGCGCTCATCATCGGCGTTATATTGCGCCTTGTTATGCATGAATGGCAAACGCAGTTCCGTGTGCTGGCTGACGGGCCAAACCCAGCGATTGAGGCCCGCCTTGCTAAATCGATAGCGGTTGGTCGTGGCGTTGCCTATTTTTACTGGATTTTAATTGCGGGCACAGGGTTTTTAGGCGCGGTTAAACCGTTCTAAAGCGGTAAATAACACTCGCTTTTTTGAACGAATTTTGGGATGGTTTGTCCCATGTTATCCGAATATACGCCAGAAACTGAACTAGATGCCGTCCTTGATACAATGGTGGACGGCGTCATCATGATTGACAATGCGGGTCTTATCCAACGTTACAATCCTGCGTGTCAGCAGATTTTTGGCTACGACCGGGACGAGGTTTTGGGGCAGAACATTCGAATGTTAATGCCTGATCCCTACCGCAAAGACCATGACGATTATATTGCCAATTACCAAGCCACAGGGGATGCCAAAATCATTGGCATTGGTCGCGATGTCCAGGGCCAACGTAAAAATGGTGATGTGTTTCCCATGTATTTATCTGTGGGTGAATTACCGTCCAAAGGCAGTCGCGCCTTTGTTGGAATCATCCGCGATTTGTCCCAAGAGGCGGCGCAAAAGAAAAAATACGATCAACTCCAACAGAGCCATTTTCACCTCTCGCGCGTGGCTGCGATGGACCAAATGGGCTCTGCGATTGCGCATGAGCTAAACCAACCCTTAAGCGCGATAATGAATTACCTCCAAGCGGGTTTGGTCGGCATAGAAAGCGGCAAAGCGCCAGACACTGAAAAGCTGTCGATGATTATGACAAAGTCATCTGAACAGGCAGAGCGGGCGGCGCGAATATTATCGCGCCTGCGCCGTTTTATTGAGACAGGTGACACAGATAAAGACATAAAACCGATTACCGATATTGTGCAAACCGCAATTGATTTGACCCTGCCGAGTTTTAAAAACAGCGGCATCGTCTTGATCAAAGAGATTGCAGAAGACCTCCCGCAGGCCCTTGTGAGTGATGTTCAAATCCAACAAGTGCTGGTTAATCTTATCCGTAATGCCTGCGAAGCGATGGCGGATAGCCCGCAAAAGAGGCTGACCGTGTCGGTAAATTATGCTGATAACAACGCGTTGATTGTCGGTATATCGGACACAGGTAAAGGCATGTCAGATGATGAATATGAGGAACTTTACAAGCCGTTTTCATCCACAAAAGACGACGGCCTTGGGGTTGGCCTTTCCATTAGTCAGACCATAATTGCCAATCATGAAGGCCGACTTTGGGCGGAGCGTAACACACCCATCGGCACGCGGTTTTTCTTTAGCCTGCCAGTTTCTGGCGAGTAACCTATTGAGTTTATGACGCTTATGTCCAAAGTCGTTTATATCGTTGATGATGACCCTGCCATTCGGGATAGCCTAACCATGCTGCTTGATGTGCATGGCTATGATGTGGTTAGTTTTGTGGATGGTGAGGCGTTTTTACAAAGTGACATGGCGGCCATCACAGGACCGATAATGCTGGATGTCCGAATGCCAGGCCGCGACGGTTTACAGGTCTTGACCGAGGCCTTAGCGGAGTTACCGCGCCTACAAATTATCATGATGAGCGGGCACGGCGACATTGCGATGGCCGTCCGCGCGCTCAAAAAAGGGGCCATTGATTTTATCGAAAAACCGTTCCAAGCCGCCGAAATCCTCCGCTCAATAGAGCTTGGTTTTTCTAATATGGCTGTGCAAACAGCACCCAATATCCCCGCACCCGTCGCAAGTGCAAAACTTGATAAATTAACACCAAGAGAGCGCGAAGTGATGGATCACCTGGTATTGGGCAAGCCAAATAAAATCATTGCCTCTGACCTTGGCCTCTCTGTACGGACCGTGGAAACGCATCGTGCGCGGCTCTTGTCGAAGTTAGAAATCCGCTCGCTTTCAGATTTAGTCCGTCTCTCGCTCGCGGCGCAATAATATTGCATCTTTGTTATTTTTGACTGCCGTCAATTTGTGGACATCACATCAGTTTATGGATGGGATGAACAATTGATTAGGTTACGTCATGAACGTCATCAGCTATCCGCGAACGATTTTTATCGTTGGCGGTGATACAGCTTTGTCGCATTCCACCCAGTTTTTACTGGAAACGCGGAACTATAAGGTAAATTTAGTGACCAAGGCTGAAGGGTTTTGCTTTCATACCGTTTGCAAAGAGCATGACATTGTTTTGCTAGATTTGAACGCAGCTGACCCGGCGGCGTATAAACTTCTGAACCGATTGATGTTCGCGCCAAAGCGTCCCTCGATTGTGGTCATGACGGGGTCTGATAAGATTTTGCGCCCCGATGATTGTTTTCCGGGCGAGCGTATCCGTGTTCTAGTACAGCCCGTGACGCCTGACGCTTTGCTGCGTACCGTTGAAATGTCTGGCTAGGCTATTAGTGTCTTTCGTGCGTTAGTGTGCGTAATAATACTTACGTAGTTTTGCGAACTATTTTTTCCGTCATGATTTCTTATGGTCAACGCATAATAAAAGGCGGGACCATGCCACAGACTATAAGACAAGCGTCAACAACGACGCCCGATGATAATTACAGCGCAACTTTTCGTTCGCGCGGACGGGTGCATCCCAATCATACAGTGATTTATCACCAAGGCGATAAAGTCGACGGCTTTTACCGCGTCAACAGCGGCGTTGTGATGGTTTTTCGTCTGTTAGAAGACAGCCAACGTCAGATCTCTGGCTTTTACACAGAAGGTGACTTTTTTGGCCTCAGCGCGGATGAACATTATCACGATACGGCGACAACGGTTGCCACGTCCAATATCGTTTGCCTGACCATGGCTGATGTTCGCCAGAGCCTGGAGCTACAACAAGAGCTATTTGCGATTACCTGCGGGCAACTGGAATCGGCGCAAACGCTGATTACAACACTGACAAAGAAAACAGCCTCTGAGAAAGTTGCGACCTTTCTTTTGATGCTGGCCGATCGGCAAAAACGCAGCGGCGAAGAATTTGATATTCGCTTGCCCATGAGCCGCCTTGATATCGCGGATTATCTGGGGCTTAGCATTGAAACGGTTAGCCGTCGCCTGACCGCGTTAAAGGCGCAAGGTGTGATAACGCTGCCAGATCGTAACACTGCGCGTGTCTGCCAGTTCTCAAAGCTTTCTGAAATGGCCGGAGCACAATAATCAGGAGCGCAATAATTGGGTGCGCGGCAATCTCGCATCAAAATTTGACGCTGGACAAATCAGCGACACCTGTATCAGGCATATCACAATCATGATTAAATCCGCCTCATTCGCACTTGTGCCTTATGCGCTCTCGCTGAGTATGGTTGCGACGGCCGCTGTGCCGTTATTGGCGGCGACCCAGCCTGAAAACGGGATTTGGGTTAGCTTATGCGCGACCAATCAAAAAGTGTTTATTGATCTTGGCGGGGAGGGCGATGACACACCGCCCATGCCGCCCCATGCCAAAGCTTGCCACGCGATCTGCTGTCAAAGAGATGACGGGCTTGCTGATGATAGTGAATGCGAAGGTAACGCTTAGGATAGTTAGCGACTAAGCGTCGTCCTCACTAAATATCGGCTTGTCATCACCGTCATCTAAAATACGCGACGCATCGCCTTTCGTATCTTCAAACTGCCCTGACCGCATGGACCAAAAAAACGCGGCTAAGCCACATGTTCCCATGACCAACGCAATCGGGACGAGCCACAAAAGCGCGCTCATGCCCGGCTCATCCGGAGGGCATTCAATGTCACTATTAGGGATGACCCTGACATGGCCAGCGCCGCAACAAGCGGGTTCACAAAGCCGAAAATCGCCAAAGGAATGGCCAGCATATTATAGATAATCGCAAGACCAAGATTTTCCTTCACGCGGCGTCCAGCTTTTTGCGCAATGATAATGGCTTTGGGTAAGCCTATTAGCTTATCGCCTTGCAAGATGATATCAGAGGTCGAACGTGAAATATCAGAGGCGGTAGCAAGCGACGCCGATGCATTGGCGGCTGAAAGGGCGGGGGCGTCATTAATGCCGTCACCGACCATCAGCGGATAGCGGCCTTCGGCCAGACGTTGGTTGATAACATTCATTTTTTGCTGCGGGTTTACGCCGCCCGACCACCGCGAAAATCCCAAGTTGTCTGCAACTGTTTCGACGGTTTGCTTGCGGTCACCAGACAATAATTCTAGCGGTAGATTTTGCGCGCGTAAGGCGTCTAGTGTTGCGACAGCGTCTTTTCGGGGTTGATCTGAAAACTGGAACTGCACAGGGGCGGTATCATCCGTCTGCATCCAAATTTCGCTGTTATTATGGCTGTTGCCTTTGGTCTCAACGCCGACAAAATCAGCCGAGCCAAAGCGCACACGCCGTTCGTCCACGATAGCGGACAGTCCGGCACCAGCTGTCTCGATAATATCTGCCGCCTCTAAACCACTGACCTCATCATGCAGCGCCCGCGCCATAGGATGGCTAGAGACTTTCGCCATAGCGGCAGCAATGCGAAGGTTGGACGGGGAGATTTCATCACGATTAAGCAGCGTAAATTTGCCTGTCGTCAGCGTACCCGTTTTATCAAATATCACCCATTTGGTTTTCGCAAGCCGTTCCAGCGCGTCACCAGAGCGGATTAAAACGCCGTGCTTAAACAGACGCCCTGCCGCCACAATCTGCACCGCCGGCACGGCAAGGCCCAGCGCACAGGGGCAGGTGATAATCAGCACCGCGATGGCGTTTAGCGCGGCAGTGCGAAGGTCACCCCCAATCCATAACCATCCAATAAATGTTAGGGCGGCAATGGTATGAACCACAGGCACATAGGCACGGGCGGCGCGGTCGGCGATGCGCACGAATTTGGATTTCTTTTGCTCGCCTGCTTCCACAAGAGAGGTGATTTCAGACAGAAAGCTATCGGAATAAGCATTGATAACCTCTACCGTGATTGGGGACGTTAAATTGGTAGTGCCTGAATACAGGCTGTCACCTATGGCCACGCTTTGCGGGGCTGTTTCGCCCGTCGCGATTTGCATATCAATATCGCTTTGGCCTTTGATAAGGCGGCAATCCACAGGGATACGTTGGCCCGCGGGGATAAGCAGATGATCGCCCGGTGATACGGCGCTGGCGGGCACGGTTTCAATCTTACCATTTGCCAATAGGCGCGTGGCCGACGTCACTTGTAGGGCCGCTAAGCGCCGTGCAGCCTCGCCCGTGCGCAGCCGTAATTTCGCGTCCAAATACCGCCCAATCAGCAGCAGAAATAATAACATCACAGCCGCATCAAAATAAGTATCGGGGTTCCCCATAACGGTTTCAAAAACACTGAGTGAGCACGCCAAGACAAGCGCTAGTGATATCGGCACATCCATATTGGTTTGCTTATTCTTTAACGCGCCCCAAGCAGAGCGAAAAAACGGCCGTCCCGCATAAAGCACCGTCGGCAGAGCAATCATGGCCGATATCCAGTGAAAAAGCGTATGTGTCGCGCGGCTCATATCCGCGCCGCCAGACCATACAGCAATGGATAGCATCATGACGTTCATCGCTGCGAACCCCGCCACAGCAATCGCACGCAAAAGGTATTTCAGCTCGCCCTCTGATTGGGTTTGGGCGACATCTATGTCATAGGGCGCTGCCCCAAAACCGAGGTCGGATAATGCGCTGACGATATCAGACGCGCTTAAATCTTCGCCTGTCCAACTGACTTTCAAGCGCAGCGTCGAGAGGTTCATGCGTGCGGACGTTACAGAGGGCAGGGCGGACACCCCGCGCTCAATTTTGCCAAGGCATCCAGAACAATGCGCGCCTTGGACAATTAATTCGAGCGCATTGGTGTCGGCGTCTGGGTGATTAACATAAGATGATAAATCAATCTTGCTGCCCATAGGGTCAGATTTGGCCACAGGCTCGGTTTGCAAGCCAGATGGACAGCCTATCGCAGCGTCATTGGTGCCTCGGTCTATGATGTCTTGGCGTCCCATTAGGGTAACCGTACGTCATGCTCAAACCGAAAGCTGTTCTCACCGCGCATGGCGGTGGCTTGTAATTGCCATTGACCAGATAGTCCGTCTATTTGCGCTTTATATCTGCCTTGGCCATAGCCGCGAAAATTAATCTCATGATCCTTTGACAGGTCGATTGGATTGCGCAACTTGGCTGTGAAGGATAAATCATTCAAAGGCGCCGCGTCTTTATCTTCAAGCTGGATAATCAGCTCGTGACTGCGGCTATCGACTAGAACGATATTGGCGGCAACCCGCCATCCTAAATCTGCTTGGGCCGCACGCGCCGCTAGGGTTTTGTTATACTCAAGCCCTTGGCGGTAGGATTGCTTTACATCCTCGCCGCTAAAGCTTTCAACGGCTTTGACAATAAAGACCGCATTGACGCCCACGATTAGCGCAAAAAAACCGACAACCATCATCAAGACATGCTTGCCTGTTAATTGCTTTTCTTTTTTCATTTCGGCCATTTATTTCGGGCCTCCGCTAATGAATATGGCGCGCGCATTGGCTGTCTCGCTTGTATCCATATCTTCTAACTTGAAATTAAAGTCCGTTTTTTGATCTAGGTTCGATAATTGCGATTCAGAGACGTAAATTTTGAAATCACGTGTTTCATCGGCGGGTACACGCAAAGTTGTCGATTGCTTATCTAAGGCCCCCATCACGGTAATATTAGGTGAGGGGAGGTCCTCCACAGTCAGGACAAGATTGCGTTCTTCTGCGGATTTATTCAACACTTTGATTGTATAACCATTGCGCACCGCCCCGTCTGATAACGTCACGTAATTGGGCAAACGGTCACGCAATACATTCATATCCAGCATCACACGGTTCATGAGGGAATAGAGCATCAACACCCCAACAGCGGCGAAGAGAACGGCATAAATAACTGTGCGCGGGCGGATGAGATTATAGCGGCTTTTCTCGCCTTTCATGCGGCGTTGCACATTGGCGTCTGTGTCAAAGGCGATAAGGCCTTTCGGACGGTCAATCTTGACCATAATTTCATCACACGCATCGATACAAAGCGAGCACCCAATACATTCCAGTTGCAAGCCGTCGCGAATATCAATCCCAACGGGGCAGACGGCGACACATTGCCGGCAATCAATACAATCACCGCGGCCATCCCATGTTGTGCCTTTTTTATGGGCGCCGCGCGGCTCTCCCCGGTCATAACGATATGTGACGTTCAGCGCTTCCTCGTCGATCATGGCGGCCTGAATACGCGGCCATGGACACATGTAAGTGCAGACCTGCTCGCGCATATGACCCGCCAGCCAATAGGTCGTAAAGGTCATAATCGCGACAAAGATGTAAGACGTCATCGGCGCATGACCTGACAAAAAGTCTCGCGCAACGGTTGGCGCGTCGTGGAAATAAAGGATCCACGCCCCACCTGTGGCCATGGCAATAAAGAGCCAGACGATGTGCTTGGATGTCTTTTTAAATATCTTTTTGGTTGTCCACGGTGCTTTATCAAGGCGCATGCGGGCGTTGCGGTCGCCTTCAAAGAACTTCTCGACTTGGATGAACAAATCTGTCCAGATCGTTTGCGGGCAGGCATAACCACACCAGACGCGTCCAAATAATGACGTCGCGAGGAATAACCCTAGCGCCGCAAGTATCAAAAGCCCCGTGATATAATAGACTTCTTGCGGCCAAATCTCGATAAAGAAAAAGTAAAACCGCGCATTTTCAAAATCAACAAGCACCGCTTGTGAAGGCTGTCCCGGACCGCGGTCCCACCGTATCCACGGCGTTATGTAATAAATTCCCAGCAGCACGAATAGCGCCAGCCATTTGATATTACGAAACGTGCCGTGCGCTAGCTTCGGGTAAAGTTTGACGTGTTTGGCATAAAGGCTTTGCGGTGTGGAAGGGGAGGTCGCTTGCGCGCGCGATTGCTCCACCCCTTCGGCAACTTTTTTGCGAGGTTCAGTATTATCAATAAGGGTTGGCATGGCCTTGTACCTAATTGCCTCCGACAGTCTCGGATGCGGTTGTTGCTTCACCTCCACCCAACGCATGGACATAAACAGCCAGCGCGGTGATTGTGTCTTCAGATAGGCGTTCGTTCCAATTGGGCATGACGCCTTGGCGACCATTTATCAGGGTCTCTTGGATAATCTCGGGCGTGCCGCCGTATAACCATTCATTGTCAGTCAGGTTCGGTGCGCCTTGTGTACGGTCACCTTTACCCGCTGTGCCGTGACATGAACTACACTGGGCTTGGAATAACTCTGATGCGCGCGAAACAGCCGCTTGGTCAGCGTCTTGACCCGATAAGTTAAGGACATATTGGGTCAAGTCTTTGATCTCGTCCCGAGAGAGAAGCCCATCACGGCCGTAAGCCTGCATCAGGCTCATTTGTGTATCTTCATGGGTGGCCCGAATACCGACGTGAAGCGTATGCTCAATGGCTTCAAAAGAGCCGCCCCATAACCACACATCATCATTAAGGTTAGGATAGCCCTTAAAGCCTTGCCCACCAGAGCCGTGACATGTCGCGCAATTATCGCCAAAGGCAGACTTTCCTGCGGCCATGGCGAATGTGAACAACTCTGGGTCATTTTGAATTTCAGCGAGGCTAGCCCCGACAAGGCGTTCGCCAAAAACCGCGCGCTCTGTTTTCATTTGATCCACAGCTTCAATGACTGCGGCCCTGTCTGAATGACCTAAGACGCCTTTGAAATGGGAGTTTAAAAACGGAATGGACGGCATGAGTATCGCATAACCAATCGCATAAGCAATACAGGCATAGAAGGTCCACAACCACCAGCGGGGCATAGGTGTGTTTAGCTCCTCGATACCGTCCCAATCATGGCCAGTTGTTTCAGTGCCAGAATGGGCGTCAATTTTGGGGTCATTTTGTTCGGTGGACATAATCTACTCACACTTTCGGACGGTCGTCCCCTTCAAGGGGCAGTTGGGCGGCATTATCAAAGCGGGATTTGTTTTTCGGCCAAAGCGCATAAATAATGGCAAGGGTGAAAAAGCCTGTGAAGAAAACTGTGCCACCAATTTTAATGTAATGGGCAAGGATATCGTAGCTCATCGTAAGTTCTCATCTTTCTGCGCTTGGTATTCTTCAAAATCGACTAAGGTGCCGAGCATTTGAAGATAAGCAATTAGCGCGTCCATTTCAGTGATCTTCTTGGCATTGCCATCAAATTCACGCACAACGGCCTTGGGGTAACGGGCGAGGAAGCCGTCATAATCTTCGGCAAATTCATCAAGCTGCGTTTTCAAATCAGACTCGGCAAGCTCCACCATCTCGTCCGTATAAGGAACGCCCAGGCGTTGATTGGCTTTTAGATCTGCTTTGATGGTCGAGAAATCCAGCGCGCGGCCTGATAGAAACTTATAGGGCGGCATGATGGACTCTGGCACGACGGCGCGCGGGTTTTCCAAATGTAGCTTATGCCATTCATCGGAATATTTACCGCCGACACGGGCCATATCAGGACCGGTGCGTTTTGACCCCCACTGGAAAGGGCGGTCATACATGCTTTCTGCTGCCAAGGAATAGTGGCCGTAACGTTCGACTTCATCGCGCAGCGGACGGATCATTTGCGAATGACAAACATAGCACCCTTCGCGGATATAGATGTTCCGACCCGCAAGCTCTAACGGGGCGTAGGGGCGCATGCCTTCGACTTTTTCAATTGTGCTATCGATGAAGAACAATGGCGCAATTTCAATCAGACCCCCAACAGAGACAACGCCGATAATACCGAGTAGAAGTCCAAAGGATTTCTTTTCCAGATATTGGTGAAGTTTAAGAAACATGATTACTCTCCTGGGACAAGGTCAGGGGTGAAAGTGTTAGGCTTATTGGCCGCTGGGGCTTGCCCTTCAATCGCTTTGGCATCACCCCGACCCAGCACAGTCATGCGCAGGTTAAAGGCCATAATCAGTGTGCCGAGCAGGAACAATGTGCCGCCAAGCGCGCGAATGATGTAGGAAATATGCTTGGCAGAGACAGTCTCGATAAAGGCATATTCCAAGAACCCAAGGTCAGTATAGGCGCGCCACATCAGGCCTTCCATGATACCGGACACCCACATAGATGTGATGTAAAACAGGATGCCAATCGTCGCGAGCCAGAAGTGCCATTCAACCAAGCGGTTAGAATAGAGGTCTTGCTTTTTCCACAACCAAGGTGTCAGGCAATATAGCGCACCAAAGGTGATGAAACCGTTCCAACCCAGCGCACCAGAGTGCACGTGACCAATGGTCCAATCCGTGTAATGCGACAACGCATTCACGTAGCGGATAGACATCAACGGGCCCTCAAAGGTCGCCATGCCGTAAAAGGCAACAGAGACAACCAGCATACGAAGAACAGGGTCTGTGCGAAGCTTATCCCACGCACCTGATAAGGTCATCAGGCCGTTGATCATGCCGCCCCAGCTGGGCATCCAAAGCATGATAGAGAACACCATGCCGAGTGTCTGTGTCCACTGCGGCAAAGCCGTGTAGTGCAAGTGGTGCGGGCCCGCCCAGATATAGATAAAGATAACAGCCCAGAAGTGAACGATGGATAGCTTATAGCTCCAGACTGGACGCCCTGCGCGTTTCGGAATGAAGTAATACATGATGGCGAGAAAGCCCGCGGTTAGGAAGAAACCCACGGCATTATGGCCGTACCACCACTGCGTCATCGCGTCTTGAACACCCGAGAATAAAGAATAGCTTTTCGCGCCAACAAAGCTGACAGGTAAAGCCAGATTATTGACCAGATGCAAGATAGCGACGGTAATAATAAAGGCCAAGTAGAACCAGTTGGCGACATAGATGTGCGGTTCTTTACGCTTGGCGAGTGTGCAAAGGAATACAAGCAGATAAGCCACCCAAACCACAGTCAACCAAATATCGACATACCATTCAGGTTCGGCATATTCACGGGATTGCGTGATACCAGCCAGATAGCCTGTCGCGGCTAGTACGATAAACAGCTGATAGCCCCAAAAGACAAACCACGCCCACATACCGCCCGCAAGGCGTGTCCGACATGTGCGCTGCACAACATAAAACGATGTGGCCAATAGAGCATTACCACCAAAGGCAAAGATAACGGCAGAGGTATGAAGCGGACGCAAACGCCCAAAATTCGTCCACGGTGCATTTTCAAAATAGAAAATATTGGGCCAAGTGAGCTGACAGGCGATAATAACGCCGACCAACATGCCCGCAATACCCCAAAACGTCGTTGCGATAACGCCCGCTTTAATGACGCCGTCTTCATATTCACCTTGGTCAAATTTTGGCAGCCCCCCTGTGATTTTGAACGCTATCGCGATAAGGCCGCCGACAAAAGCCACCATCATCATATAGCCGTGCATTTCCAGCGTTGGATATAAAAGGCCTGGAACATCTGTTGGGCGCGTTGCCATAACAGACCAGATGAGGCCCAAAAATAAAATGACCGCTATGGGCATTAACGATTCGTCGGTTTTAAACCGTGCGGAGAGTGTTTTCGCTGTCATGTGATCATCAACCCTTTAATTGCCCAGATTATATTTGCTTTGGGGCACCATCACATCACGCGATGGAAACTCTTATTCGGACAGTAGCTATGCGGCGATGCAAAAAATTGACGGCGGTCAAAAATGGGCGATTGGGCTAGACTGCGACCGAATATTTCCCAGACGTCTCTGCGATGTAATCATCAAACAGCGCTGCATATGTGCGCACAAAGGGCCTTCCACTGTCTGTCAGGGCAAAGCCGGAGGCGGTTTCTTTGAAATAGCCGTTTTCATCCTCATGTGCGATTCGCTGCGCGCGAGAAATAATCATATCCGCCGCATCACCATAAGCGGCACGTAGGGGGGCTTTGGACAGGGTGAAATAACACATTAGCTCATTGATCGCGCTGGCGACCATGGCGTCATGGGGACCAACCGCTATGCCGCGCTGTGTTGGTAAGTCACCCGCCTCTATCGCCCGTCTATAACTATGGGTGTCTTTGACGTTTTGGGCGTAGCCCTGAGCAAATTGACTGATCGATGACACACCCAGGCCAATGAGGGTGGGGCAGGCGTCAGTCGTATAGCCTTGGAAATTTCGGCGTACAGTGCCCGCCTTATATCCCTGGGCGAGGCTATCTGTTGGTTTTGCAAAGTGATCAAACCCAATGGCGACGTAGCCTGCGTCTTTTAACACCGTTTCTGCAAAGCGGGCTTGTTTAAACCGGGCCATATTATCGGGCAGGCTGTTTTCTGGTATCATCTTCTGGTGCGGTTTCACCCACGGCACATGGGCATAACCAAACAGCGCAATACGGTCAGGTGATAGCGATATAACACTATGTAACGTATCTTCTAAGGTTGTCAGCGTTTGATGGGGCAGGCCGTATAGCGCGTCGATATTCAGAGAGATCACCCCTTGTTCGCGCAATGTGTCTACGACGAATTTGGTTTGCTCAAAACTTTGCGGGCGGTTGATTGTGGCTTGTACCAGCGGGTCAAAATCTTGCACGCCTAGGCTCGCGCGGGTGACGCCAAAACCCGCAAAGGCACGTAAGGCGTGTTTGTCTAAATCTGTTGGATCAAATTCCAGACTGATTTCCGTGGATGGATTGATATGAAAGTTCTCAAGCAGTACCCGTTTAAGGTCTGCAAGGTCCTCTGGCTTTAACAGGCTGGGCGAGCCGCCGCCCAAATGCAGATGCGCCACCGTCTGCTGCCGTCCAATGCGTGAACCCACAAGCCTGATTTCATTATAGACGGTTTGCAGATAACGCCGCACGGGCTCATATTTTAGCGTATGTTTCGTGTGACATCCACAAAACCAACACAACCTGTCACAAAACGGAATATGTATATAAAGCGAAATCGCCTCATCCGCGGGGATGGTGGCCATCCATTTGCGCACCGTTTTATCTTGCACAGCCTCATTAAAATGCGGCGCGGTCGGATAGCTCGTGTAGCGCGGCACAGGTTTGGCATAATGTTTAATCTGCGTCGGCGTATAATGCGGCACGGCATCCTCCATAGGTCAGACCCTATCTAGGGGGTCGCCGATGCCCTATTTTGCCCCGCGTCAATTTTACGGAGCAAAGCCTTTAGAAATTTTCCTCTAGAAATTTCTTAGCGTTTTGTTGATGGGCCGCAGGAAGTTTGGCGCGGCTTTGTCCAATGCGTAATGCACATAGTCTTCGCGGACATGAACCTTATGTGCACCTAGCTTGCGCAGCACATGACCTGTCACTGATTTTATACCGCGCTCAATCGGGCCAGATCGGTGCCAGCTTGGATTCATGCCAAAATGACGCCGTAGCAGCCCATTGGTGTACATGACCGAATTGCGATAGGCGCTGGTCTTGGATGTAAACTCCATGACCATAGAGATACAAAAGCTTTGGTTTTCCACACGGTGCGGTGATGTATGCGGCCAGGCCACAAGGGTGTTTTCTGGCAAGTCATAGACCATCGCCGCGTCTTCAAAGGCGGGGCTATAGGGAATGTCTTGGTCTTTTTCGCCCAGCACCACGGCTTCATAGGCTGTGTCGGGCAGAAATTCTTCCGTCGGCGGATAGACAAAGACACGCTTTTTCCCGCGTATATGCCACAGTAACGTCATGGTCGGATCGCAGTGATAAGGCACTTTGGCCGTTGGAGAGCTAATTAAAATGCCGCCGCGGCAATTACGGCGCAGGCGGTCACGCCCCGTGCAGCGTTCTAAGTCTGCATAGGTGTCCTCCATCAGCGGGATATAGGCAGCGTCATAGCTCATGGCTTCGCGCACATTAATCCAAACGCGGCCCGCTTTGGCGGCTTCAATTAATTCCGCGCCGCTAAATCCGCGAAAATCTACCGTGCAGTGTTTTGCGGGAAATAGTGGGTCGTCTGTCATGGTGCAGACATCAATTTTATCCGTGGGGTGACGGTCTAAAAGGGCTGCCAAAGCTTCATCCGTAAACAGCCCGCTATCGGCAAGGCGGTGCGTTTTGGCTTGAATAACCTTGCCGTAATCCTTGCGGTCTTGTTCTGTCCAATCCGTTATAATGCTCATTTTACCCTCTTCAATGTCATCTCATTTCCTGAAAATTATTATTTCAAACTCATTCTTGGGATTTTTGACCAGGGACAAAGTTAACTATACATATTGGCGGCAAGAGGGAACGGTAACTGGAGGGCATGTCTGTGAAATCGTTCTATCAAGCCAAATTTAACGCCGCGATTGATACGGTGCAGTCGGAGGGGCGCTACCGTATTTTTCGCGATATTCGCCGCTCTAAAGGGTCTTTCCCGACGGCGACATGGTTTAAAGACGACGGCTCTCAGTCAGATATTACCGTCTGGTGTTCCAATGATTATCTCGGCATGGGTCAAAATGCCTGTGTCGTCGAGGCCGTAAAATCCGCCGTAGACGCCGCGGGTACGGGGTCTGGCGGGACACGGAATATTTCCGGCACTACACGCTATCACGTACAGCTAGAGCATGAACTCGCCGATTTGCACGGCAAGACATCCGCTCTTGTGATGACGTCTGGCTATGTTGCCAATGAAGCGACCTTGGGTGTCATGAGCAAAATTCTGCCGGGGCTAATTATATTTTCTGACGAGATGAACCATGCTTCGATGATTTCGGGCATACAGCGCGCGCAAAAAATTGGCGTCTGTGAAAAACGTATCTTCCGTCATAATGACCTGGCGGATTTAGAAGCGAAATTAAAAGCGGCCGCCCCCGACGCGCCCAAGCTTATTGCCTTTGAAAGTGTTTATTCCATGGACGCCGATATCGCGCCCATCAAAGAGATTTGTGATTTGGCTGATAAATATAATGCGCTGACCTATCTGGACGAAGTGCATGCTGTGGGCATGTACGGGCCGCGCGGCGGCGGCATTGCAGAGGCACGGGGACTGATGGACCGCATCGATATTATCCAAGGCACACTCGCCAAAGCTTACGGCATGATTGGCGGTTACATTGCTGCGGAAACGGCAATTATTGATGCCGTGCGCTCGCTCGCATCGGGATTTATCTTCACAACATCTATCCCGCCTAGCACGGCGGCGGGGGCGTTGCGGTCTGTGCGGGTTTTGAAAATCACACCAGAAAAACGCAAAAAACATCAAGAGCGCGCGAATGCGCTCAAAGCGCGGTTTCGGTCGGAAGGGTATGATTTTATCGATGGCGACACCCATATCGTACCGCTAATGGTGTGCGATCCCGTTAAATGCCAAGCAATATCAGACCGGTTAATCAATGATTACGGCATTTACGCTCAACCAATTAATTACCCCACGGTTCCGCGCGGCACAGAACGTCTGCGGTTTACACCAAGCCCGGATCATACGGACGCTATGATGGATAGCCTTATGAACGCACTTCATGATTTGCGCACCGAGTTTTCATTGCCACAGCAAAAATGGGCAGCGGGTAAAGTCGCATAGTTTCCTCCAAGTCAGATTATATACAATCTGGTTTCCTGCGATAAGCAGGTCTTGGCAGGTGCCTCTATTTTGAGGGCCTGCTCTTTTTTGTTTTGAGTAGCGTGATATTTTTATCACGGACCAGAGCCTTCTGTATTGGCGTCATGAAACCATGATTGACATTGGATTTATTCGTGTTACTCAACAACTGTTGAAATTGAACGCTTGTTGAATAAAGCGTCGTTACCGGGGAAATACTATGTCAAACCGCCGCCTTCTTTCCGTCTCTGCTTCTGTATTTGCGATGGCACTTGCCTCTGGCTTGACGCCAGCTATGGCCCAATCCGTCAATGATGAGATTGTCGTCACAGCGCAACGTCGCGTGCAAAATATCCAAGATGTGCCCATTTCTGTAACTGCTGTCAGTGGTGACTTTTTAGAAGACATCGGTGCGATTGATATTACCGATATTCAAAAAGTTACACCCAATGCAACCATCGAAGTGGCGCGCGGGTCAAGCTCTACACTGATTGCTTTCATCCGCGGCGTTGGTCAGCAAGACCCGCTTTGGGGCTTCGAGCCGGGTGTTGGTATCTATGTTGATGATGTTTACATTGCCCGCCCACAAGGCGCTGTGCTGGATATTTTTGATGTAGAGCGTATCGAAGTGCTGCGCGGTCCGCAGGGCACACTTTACGGTCGCAACACGATCGGCGGCGCGATTAAATATGTCACCAAAAGCCTTGATACTGAAAATGTCACCATGAAAGGCCGCGTGAATGTCGGCAGCTACGGTCAATTTGATCAGATAATTTCTGGTTCTGTCCCAGTAACAGACACATTTGCATTGGGTGTTGGTATCGCGAATTACAGCCGCGACGGGTTTGGCGAGAACCTGAACACAGGCGCAGAGCATTACGATAAGGCGATTTTCGCGGGCCGCATCAGCGCCGAATGGACGCCGTCAGATAGCTTTAATCTGCGCATTGCCGCTGATATGACGGACGATGATTCCAATGCTAAGCATGGTCATCGTTTACTCCCAAGTGCGGACGGAACCTTCCAAGTCACAGAATCAGAATATGACACGCGCGGCGGGGCAGGTGACACGAATGAAGTGAAAACCAAAGGCGTATCCGCCATTGCAACATGGACCGCATCCGACGCCATTACCTTGAAATCTATCACGGCCTACCGCGAAAGCGACACGACCACGCCGATTGATTTTGACGCGCTTCCGCAGCCTGATTTTGACGTGCCGGCACGCTATGCTGATGATCAGTTCAGCCAAGAGTTTCAGCTTTTATATAGCTCTGACCGCCTAAATGGTGTGGCGGGGCTATACTACCTGGACGGCTCTGCCAGTGGTGATTTTGATGTTATTTTGGGCGGACTTGGCCTTTCGATTTACCAAGCGGGTGACCAAACGAAAGAAAACCTCTCTGCCTATGCTGACTTTACTTATGACGTCACAGAGGCACTCAGCGTGTCACTCGGGGCGCGTTACACAGAGGACAAAACAGTCGCTGATGTCACGCGAGAGCTTTGGTTTGGGATTGGCACAGGCTCGTTTAGCCCGTCTAATTCATCATCTGTCTTCTTTACCACCCAGACGGGTTATCAAGGGTTAGAGCGCAAAGACAGCGAGTTCACCCCGCGCATTGCCATTAATTACGCACTTTCGGATGAAACGAATGTTTACGGCTCATTCTCTCAAGGGTTTAAGGCGGGCGGTTTTGATCCTCGCGCCCGGGCCGACTTAGACCCGCTCGGATTGTCCCGCGAAGGCTTCGGCCCTGAAACGGTTGATAGTTACGAGATTGGTATGAAGGGTAGCCTCGCTGATAACCGCCTAACTTATAGCGTTGCCGCGTTCCTTGCCGATTATAAAGACCAGCAAATCACCGTGCAACAAGGCGCGGATTCAGATAATGACGGCACTAACGATACCTTCGTGTCGTCTGTCTTTAATGCGGGTAAATCGACTTATAAAGGCCTTGAGGTCGAAGGCGCATGGCGCGTGACTGACGCCCTCACGATTAATGCCGTCGGGGGTTATATCGATGCTGAAATCGACGAAATCCTATCGGGTGGCGTGAATATTGCCGATCAATTTGTCACGCAAAATACGCCCGAATGGACGGGCCGTTTGGGCTTTGGCTATACGCACGGACTGGACGCAGGCGGTGACATTCTTGTGACGGGTTCTGCCTCTTACCGTGATGATTATGAGCTATTTAATGTCGCCAGCCCGGGCTTTGGCGCAGGCGTCAGCGCTGTCTTCCCCCAAGGCGGCCCAGCGCTAGACCCCGATGCCTACACGGTCCTTGATTTGGGTGTGAAATACACCAGCGAAAGCGGGCATTGGGACTTCGGCGTCTTTGGTCGTAATCTAACCGATCAGCGTCCCCGTATTGCAGGCTATAACTTTGTCACGCCAAGCCAGTTGGGTGTCGACGGGGTCTATTCCGCCTTTTACCGCGCGCCGCGAACGTTCACGGCCACGCTCGGATTTAAATACTAATTGGACCTAGGGCTAATCAGGCCTTTTGGGGCGCGCATATGGCTTTGAACCCCGCAGCAATGAACGGGATCATATGCGCGTAACCCGTCTCAACATCCGAGGACGACGCGGCACCATTCGAGAGTGTGTCGAGCCGTCCCGTGTTGGCAAAGGTCAAGGTCAAGGCGCCGGAGAGATAATGATATCCCCAGTAAATAGATTGCGGGTCAGCCCCGGGCAGGGCGGATTGCAAGGCATCAATAAACCGAATGACAAGCGGGTTAAAATATTCGCTCATCACTTCTTGGCCAAATTCGGAACTATTGTTCACATAGGCCACAAGCGCGTAGTAATGTCGCCAGCCGTCGTCGGCAGAGCCTTGGATGACAGACAGCGGTCGCAGATAGGCATCGATAATCGCTTCGACATCAGGGGGCGTGCTACCTGCTGTGGCCAAACACGCATCCAGTGCTTGGCTGCGCACGTCGTTCAACACTTTTGCGCGGCGGTCCAAAACGGCATTAAACAAATCGCGTTTCGGGCCGAAATGATAATTCGTCAGCGCCACATCAACACCCGCTTTGGCCGATATTTTGCGCAAGGTCACGCCGTGAAACCCATGTTCGGCAAACAACTCTTCGGCCGCATCCATGATACGGTTTTTGCGCGATGTTTTTTGCGGCTTATTGGTAGCGGTCACAATAGAATGTCTCGATTTAAAGTCGCGCTGACTATGAAAGAGGCCGCGCCGCAGGTCAAACAATACGGTGATGTTCATGCATAATAAAGCACATGCGCCCATCATTCAGACACCCAATCCATTGTTGCCTGATATATTCGCGTTGCACGGAAAATGGCGGGCTAAAAAGCCAGCACTGATAGCGGGTGGCGACATACAGACCTGGCATGAATTTGCAGAAAATCTAAACCGCATTGCCAACGGTATTGCGGCTATGGGCTTGTCCAAAGGGGATTGCGTCATTGTCATTATGCGCAACGGCGCGGCCATGGCAGAAACGCTATTTGGTTTGATGATGGGCGGGTTTGTCTCTGCACCTTTAAACTTGTCTGTCACCGATGACGCGCTGGTTAATATGATTATCGATAGCGGCGCCAAAGCACTTGTCGTGACTGACGACCAACTCGGCCGCGTGGACGCGCTACTGCCGCGATTACCAAAAGCTATTCACATTAATAAAATTTGCGCTGGCCAACCCTATAAAGACTGGACAGATTTCCAAAGCTGGAAAATGGCCCAAAGCACTGCGCGGCCAGACGTTACTATCGCGCCTGATGATTACCTTAATATCATTTACTCGTCAGGAACAACGGGCCAGCCCAAGGGTATTGTGCATAGCCATAAAGGCCGCCGTGATTGGGCGTATGATTTGTCAATTGCGCTACGCTACAACAGCTCTGCACGTTTCCTTGCGACCATCGGACTTTATTCTAATATCACCTGGGTCGGAATGCTTTGTACGCTACTGTCGGGGGGGACGTTGATTATTAGCGAAAAGTTTGACGCAAAAGCCCTCTGGCAGCAGATTGAACGCGACCGTGTCACCCATCTATCTATGGTGCCCGTCCAATATGAACGCATGATGGATGTGGACAGTCACGCACAATATGACGTCAGTTCAATGCAAGGTATGATGAGCGCGGGGTCCCCCCTGCGTGAACCGGTCAAAGCCGCATTATTTGAGCGTTTTGATTGCGGTATCATAGAGCTTTACGGCTTAACTGAAGGCGTGATTACCACCTTGGACCCCGAAGATGCAGCGGGGCGTTTGGCGTCCGTAGGATTACCGTTGATGGGTACAGATATAGTAATTTTGGACGATAATGACCGCCCGTGCAAAGCGGGACAATCAGGCGAAATACTGTCTTATGGCCGCATCGCAATGCCGGGCTATTTAGGTCGCGAAGACGCCAGCCGCGAGGCGCTTTGGGTTGATGGGAAGGGCCGCCATTGGCTCCGTACGGGCGATATTGGTTTTCTGGATGATGACGGCTACCTGTATATCGTAGACCGAAAGAAAGACATGATCTTATCAGGGGGACAAAATATTTACCCCCAAGATATCGAAGCGGTGTTGGTCACCCATGATGATGTGTCTGACGTGGCTGTGATTGGCGTCAAAAGCCATAAATGGGGCGAAACCCCCATCGCCATTGTCGCCCCGAAAAATGGTGCATTTGATACTGACGCCGTAAAAGCTTGGGCCAATGCTAAGCTAGGGAAACAGCAACGCATCGCGGGCATAGACATAATTGATGAAATTCCGCGAAATCCCAATGGTAAGATTTTAAAACGCGAGCTTCGCAAACGCTATGAGGGGCAAATCTTTGACTAAAGCTTATGACGATGTGTTCTATGTAGGCGAGGGCGGACTAAAGCTCTATGCGCGCGATTACGGCGATGATCGGGGCGATAGGCCTGTGGTTTTATGTATGCATGGCCTCACGCGTAATTCGGCAGATTTTCATAACCTTGCGCTGATATTATCAGACCGCTACCGCGTTATATCTGTTGATCAACGGGGGCGGGGATGGTCGGATTATGACACGGATATATCGCGCTATCGCCCCGATATTTACTGCGCTGATATGTTCGCGCTTCTGGAACATCTAAAGCTAAGTACTGTCATTGCAATCGGCACCTCTATGGGCGGGATTATGGCGATGATGATGGCGGCAACGCAACCTGGCGTGTTTTCCAAAGTTATCATCAATGACATTGGCCCTGATATTGACCCTAAGGGACTGGACCGTATCAAAGGCTATGTTGGCGGCCCAAACAAGTTTGACGATTGGGACGCTGCTGTCGCTGCGATTAAGGCGCAAGGCCCGGATATTTTCCCAGATTACACAGAGGCCGATTGGCTCGCGTTCGCCAAACGCATTTGCGAGACGACGCCCGACGGCAAGTTGCGGTTTGCCTATGATCCCGCCATTAGTAAGCCCATAAAAACAGACGGAGCCAATGCCGCGCCGCCCGATATGTGGTCTTTATATAGCGCGCTATACGACATGCCTGTGCTGGTCATACGCGGGGCGCTGTCTGATATATTATCCAAAGAAACCGCACAAAAAATGGCCGAAGACCATCCCAATTGCCGCTACTCGGAAATCCCCAATATAGGTCATGCGCCAATGCTCACGGAGCCCGAAAGCCTTCTCGCGATAGAGCGCTTTTTAAAGGCAGACACATGAGAGTCCTAAGCGCATTATTCTTTGGGTTTGCCCTTTTAGTCCTAGCGGCATGCAGTGGTGAGCCAGCGGATGATTTCATGGTAAAAGACAGCCCCTATTTCAACGCTAGCGATGCGTTGATAACCATAGACGGCCTGCCCATTCGCTACCGTGATGAGGGGGCCAAGGGCGCACCGACAATTGTCATGATACACGGATTTACATCCTCGCTGGAAACATGGGACGGGGTTGCTGACATATTAAAAGGTGACTACCGCATCATCCGTCTTGATTTACCAGGTCACGGCCTGACAGGGCCAGACGCGCAAGCGCGCTATTCCAATGCGGACACAGTCAGATTTGTTAGCGACTTTTTAGACGCGCTTGATATTCAAAACCCAACCCTTGTTGGTAACTCCCTCGGCGGCCTTGTTGCGTGGCGACTGGCGCAATCTCGCCCAGACGGCGTTGCAAAGCTCGTCCTAATCTCGCCTGGTGGGTTTTCGATAAACGGCGTGACAGAAACCCCTGTTGCTGTCCCGTTGATGGTCAAATTATACCTGACCAAAGCGCCCGAAGCGGGCGTCCGCCAAGCCACTGCCGCGCTTTACGGTGATCCATCAAAGCTATCTGAAACACGGCTTAGGACCATCATGGATATGATGGAACGTCCCGGTAACGGCGACGCCTTTGTGACGCGTGCAGAGACTTTTACTTTGCCTGACCCAAACCATGATTTGAAGACGGTTGCCACGCCTACCCTGATTTTATGGGGTGATAAAGACATCATGGTGCCGCCCGCTCACGGCGAAAAATTCGCGGCTACTATGCCCAATGCAGCGCTTACCCCCTTAGACGGCATGGGTCACGTCCCGCAAGAAGAAGCGCCAGAGTTGACCGCAAACCTTATCCATCAATTTATTCAACAACAGGAATAAGCCATGTCATTACGGTCTAATAATAAGTGGTATATCCTGTTTATCCTGACAGTCGTTTACGCGCTTAATCATGTAGACCGCCAAATTATGGTCATCTTATCAGAGCCAATCAAACAAGAATTTGGGCTATCAGATACGCAGCTAGGATTGCTGACGGGGTTTTTATTTGCGGCCTTTTACGCGACGCTGGGTATTCCTTTTGCGGCTTGGGCGGATCGGGGTAATCGCCGTAATATTATCGCGCTGGCGGTGACGATATGGTCGGGCATGACCGCGGTCAGCGGCTTTGCGAATAATTTCTGGCAACTGGCTTTGGCCCGTATGGGCGTGGGCATTGGCGAAGCGGGCGGCACTCCGCCGGCCACCGCGATGATTGCTGATTTATTTCCGCCTAAACGCCGCGCCATGGCGTTAGGGATTTATACCACGGGGATTAGCCTCGGCATTTTAATCGGCTTTATTCTTGGCGGGGCGATTGCAGCCAATTATGGCTGGCGCGTGGCGTTTTTCGTGGCAGGGGCACCCGGTTTAATCTTTGCCGCAGTAATGATGATAACAGTGGCAGAGCCCAAACGCGGGGCATCAGATGACCGCGCACCGACAGGAGACGCGCCGCTATTAAAAGACACGCTGCGATTTTTCCTTTCGCAACGCGCGATGGTTAGCTTGCTTCTCGGTGGTGTTTTCGTTTGTTTGTCAGCCAATGCATTCTTGGCGGGTATCCCGCTTTATTTAATTCGGGTTCATTCTGTCCCGATTGATGAACTTGGCATCGCGCTTGGCTTATTAATGGGCGGCCTTGGCGGCATCGGCGCGATTACTGTCGGCGCGATTTGTGACCGCTTATCTGAAAAAGATTTGCGTTGGAGGCCTTGGACAATCCTGATTACGGGCATTATCGCCTTTCCGTTTATTGTTTGGTTTTTATATGCGCCCGATAAACAGACGGCCTATTTGGCCTATACTGTGCCAGGGTTTTTGGGGCTGTTATATGCCTCCATTTCCTATACGGCGATGCAAGAACTTGTGCCGATCCGTATGCGGGCTATGGCGTCTGCGGTGATGCTGTTGTGTTTGACCTTAATCGGTATTGGGTTTGGGCCTGTGATTTTAGGCGTGCTGTCAGATATGTTTAATCCAGAGCTTGGGCAATTATCCATTCGCCGTGCGCTGGCCTGTATTTTGGTCTTTAACGTGCTGAGCATTATTTTCTACCTAGACGCGGCAAACCACTATCGGGCGGCGGTGGCCAAGGCATCCGCGATGAACGCTACGGGATAAGGGCGCGATAAAAACATTTGGTATTATCGTTGCCTCTGTTTAAAACAGGGCTATGAAAAAATTTAAACCGTCGGCCCGCCAAGCGGAAATCCTGTCTATGGTCGAACAAGACGGCTTTGTCGCGACAGAGGCGATGGTGGCAACATTTGACGTCACGCCGCAAACCATTCGCCGTGACTTAAATGAGTTGAATACCCACGGGCTTTTGACGCGTTTTCACGGCGGGGCCGGGCAGTCGCGTTCTGTGCAAAACCATCCTTACGCCCACCGCCGCCAAACGGGGGTCGATGCCAAGCGTAAAATCGCCGAAGCCACAGCCGCCCTCATCCCCAATGGCGCGTCGTTATTCCTCAATATCGGCACGACCACAGAGGCAGTAGCAGAAGCGCTGCTGGCGCATGAAAATCTGCATGTCGTCACCAATAATATCAATGTCGCGCAAATCCTAAGCCGTAACGCGAGCTTTAAGATTATGATTGCGGGCGGCGAAGTGCGCAATCATGACGGCGGGATTACAGGTGTCGCCTCGACCGATTTTGTACGGCAATTTCGTATGGATATTGGCGTCGTTGGTATTGGCGGGATTAATGAAGACGGCTCGCTTTTGGATTTTGAATATGAAGAAGTGCGCACGGCACAGATGATTTTGGAAAATTCGCGCAAGACCATTTTGGTCGCGGATCAGCATAAATTTGGCCGTCGTGCCATGGCGCGGATGGGACATATATCTGACCTTGATAGTTTGGTCACCGATGCGCCGCTCAAAAAGCATTACGCAACGCTCTGCGAAGAGGCGGATGTATCTGTTCACATCGCGGGCCGTCATGTGGATGAGCAACCGGCGGATAAGCAAAATTGACAAGCGCGTTAATCGTCCTATCGTCGCGTGAAGTCGGGAGGACGTTATGGGTGTTGTGAAAAACAGTTTAAAAATGAGTTTGATTATGGGTGCGGCGCTTGGCGGCCTTTCGCTAAGCAGTTGCTCGCCTGCAGACACCCCTAAGACTGCTGCGGGGGCACAGTTGGATGATATGACCCGTTGGGCAGAGACCGCCGCGCGCGTCACCATTATGCGCGATGATTACGGCGTCCCTCATATTTACGGCAAAACCGATGCGGATGCAGTCTTTGGGCTATTATATGCCCAAGCCGAGGATGATTTCCCGCGTATTGAACGTAATTATATTTGGGCGACAGGACGCCTCGCGGAAATTGAGGGCAAATCCGCGCTTTATTCTGATTTGCGCGCACGCCTTTATATGACTGTGGACGAGGCAAAGGCGGCCTATGCCGCGGCGCCGCCCATGGTCAAAGCGTTGTGTGATGCTTGGGCGGACGGGCTGAATTATTATCTGGCGAAAAATCCAGATGTCACGCCTGCGCTGATCACGACATTTGAGCCGTGGATGCCGATGTTTTTCTCCGAAGGGTCTATCGGCGGTGATATTGAACAAATTCCGCTGGGCGGGATTACAGCCTTTTACGGTGACGGCACACCCCGACCCGCGCCGCGCACAGTGGCCCTAGAGGCTGAGCCTGGCGGATCAAACGGCTTTGCGATTGCGGGAAAGCTGACGCGGTCTGGCGACGCTATGTTGTTGATTAATCCGCATACATCATTTTATTTTCGTCCCGAAGTCCATGTGATTAGCGAGGAGGGACTGAACGCTTACGGCGCTGTGACCTGGGGGCAGTTCTTTGTCTACCAAGGTTTTAACGCCAATAACGGTTGGATGCATACCTCGACCTATGTCGATTTTATGGATGAGTTCACCCAAGATGTGTTTGAGACAGACGGGCAAATGTTCTACCACTACGGCGATGAAAGCCGCCCGCTTAAAGTCGGCTCTGTCACCTTGAAATTCAAAGACGGGCAGGGGATGTCGACGCGCACATTTCCCACTTATCACACCCATCACGGGCCGATCACCCATATGGACGCGGACGGAAAATGGGTCGCGACAAAGATTAATTGGGACCCCGTTAACGCGCTGCGCCAGAGCTTTACCCGCACAAAAACCACCGATTTGGACGGGTTTAACGCCATGATGGATATCCGCCGTAATTCGTCGAACAATACCGTCTATGCGGATAAAGACGGCAATATTGGCTATTATCACGGTAATTTTGTGCCCAAGCGCGATGTGCGTTTTGATTATTCCAAAGCTGTTGACGGCGCAAATCCAGCGACCGATTGGCAGGGCCTGCATGAGGTGTCAGAGATTGTGACACTGTTTAATCCTGAAAACGGCTGGATACAAAATTGCAACTCAACGCCTTTCACAGCCGCCATGGATTATAGCCCAAAGCCTTCGGACTACGCGCCTTATATGGCCCCTGATAAAGAAAACACGCGCGGCCTTAATGCTGTGCGCGTCTTAAAAGACGCAAACGATGTGACGCTGGATAGCCTTATTGAGCTTGCTTATGACCCTTACCTGCCAGCGTTTGAGATGATTATCCCAAGCCTGACCGAGGCTTACGCACGGTCTAATAAAAACCCCAAATATGCTGACGCCATTGCGGCGCTGAACGGCTGGGATTACCAAACCTCTACTGGCTCTGTGCCGATGGCGATTGCCCATTTCTACGGCATGGAAATGCTGCGTGCCGATAGTCGCCCGAAAGGCGCGTCGCGGTTGGAGACCTATATCCATTACCGCGATAATGGGACAGATGCGGAGCAACTGGCTATGCTGGGCGCGGCAATGGATAAAATGACCGCTGACTTTGGCGATTGGAATATCCCGTGGGGGGAGGTTAACCGCTTCCAACGTCTGTCGGGTTCTATTGGCCCGGATTTTGACGACGCGCAGCCGAGCTTGCCTGTTGGTCTTGCGTCGGGTCGTTGGGGGGCGCTGGCGGCTTACGGGGCGCGGGCCTATGACAATACCAAAAAGCTCTATGGTTACCGCGGCAATAGCTTTGTCGCCGTGGTCGAATTTGGCGACACGGTCAAAGCCAAAAGCTTGCTAGCGGGTGGTCAAAGCGGCGACCCCAATTCGCCCCATTTCTTTGACCAAGGCCAGCGTTATGCTGAGGCCGCATTTAAAGACGTCGCCTATTATAAGGACGACGTTACGGCGCGCGCCGTGCGAAGTTACCGCCCGGGGGAGTAACGACCCACAATAATCTAATCAAAAAGGGCGCTTCGGATAACCTCCAAAGCGCCCTTTTTATACAGAGTATATGCCCCGATTACATGGGCGGCAACATCGCTATCACATCGGCGATTGACAGTGTTGCATCGTCAAAGTCAAAGAACTCGATTGTATCTTGGAAGCTGCCCGTCAGGCCGTTAATCACCGTCACGGACTCACCACTTGCAAAGGAAATGACAAGGTCATTAGCATTGTTTTGCGAGAAGATAGCATCAAGGGAATTAAAGCCGTTGAAGTCGACACGGTCCGTATCGCCTGCGCCATTATCTTCGACAATGTCATTGCCGTCACCGACGTTAAATACAAATGTATCGCCGCCATCACCCATAGAGATAATATCATCGCCTTCGCCGCCATTGATAACATCCACGCCATTGCCTGCGCGTATGACGTCATTACCGCCGCCGCCATTGATAATATCAGCGCCCGCAAATCCAATGATAAGATCGGCATTTTCCGTGCTGTTTTGGTCAATGATAATCTGGCGAATGGCGTCTTGGGATAATGTCACCCCGTCACCATCAAAGATATAAGTCTCAACGCGGTCAGCAAAGCTATCATTAAGGGTGTTATAGACAATGACTTGGTCGCCATTCCCAAAGCTAATGACAAGGTCGGCACTATTACTTGTGAGACGAGAGAAGGTCGCATCTGTCGAGCTATAGCCTGTGAACTGCAAGACATCATTATCGCCTGCACCGTTTTCATCAATCACGTCCTGACCGTCACCAATGTTAAAGATGTAGGTATCTGTGCCATTGGTTCCGGACAATGTGTCGTTGCCCAAACCGCCTTCAATGATGTCATTGGCGTTTCCATAACCGATGATAGTATCATCACCTGTGGTGGTCAGCTGTTCCATGATAATAGCTCTGACGTCATTCATCGTGACCGTCACGCCATCCGCTAGGAATGTGATCTGTTCGATTTGATCGTTAAAGCTCACATTAAGCGTGTCATAGATATAGATTGTTTCACCATTGGCGAAGGTAATCACTAAATCTGATGGCGACCGCACACCTCGCGCATAGCTCACGTCGGTCGAGTTAACCCCTGAAATTTCAAGGGTATCAAGGTCACCCGCACCGCCGTCACGAATAGAATCGTTGCCGTCACCTAGCGCGTATTGATAGGTATCACTACCGTCCAAACCACGCAGGAAATCATCCCCGGTTCCGCCGTTAATTGTATCTGCAAAGACAGAGCCTTCAAATACGTCATCACCAGCGGTGGTGCCAGGGCCTTGGATAAGACCGCGAATATCAGCCATTGTCAGCGACACGCCGTCACCATCGAATGTTATAGTTTCAATCTCATTGGCGAAGCTCTCGTTTAATGTTCCGCGAATGAAAATACTATCGCCATTACCAAAGGTAATCAGCAGATTATTCGGGCTACCTGGTAAGGTGCTAAAGGTTGCGTCGGTTGAGCTGAACCCGCGAATATCAAGTACGTCGAGATCACCCGCACCGTCGTCACGAATTTCGTCATTGCCGTCACCCGCATTGAAAATGTAGGTATCAGAACCGTCACCACCAGAGAGGAAGTCATCTCCTGTGCCGCCTTCGATAATATCGTTCAGTAAAAATCCTGTGACATTATCATCGCCCGCCGTGATTTGGTCCGCAATGAACAGCGCGCGCAGATCGGCCATGGTGAAGGTGACACCGTCACCATCAAATGTGATGCTCTCGATTCTATCATTGAAGTTTTCATTGAGCGTATTGACCAGACGAATTGAATCACCCGTCCCCAGCGTGATAAGGACGTCGGCATCATTTCCGGCGACACGGCTAAATGTGGCGTCAGTAGAGCTATAGCCGCGAATGTCGACGGTATCATTATCGCCAGAGCCGTTTTCTTCAATGACGTCGTTACCTTCGCCAATATTGTAAATATAGTTGTGGCTGCCATTGGCACCGAAGATATAATCATCGCCTGTCGTGCCGTTGACGTCGCCGCCTGCGCTGACGTTGATGACGTTATCACCCACCTCTTGCGGGTTCGCGGCAAGGATAGCCAGAATATCAGTCATATTTAAAGAGACACCGTCCCCGTCAAAATTGACACTCTCAATCCCGTCACGGTTTTCATCGAGCAAGGAATTACGAAGCAGAATTGAATCACCGCTGGCAAAGACAATCAGAACATCATCCGCATCGCCAGGAACGGTGAAGAACTGGGCATCGGTCGAACTATAACCGATAATATTGACAACATCATTATCGCGGAAACCGTCGTCATCGATGATGTCGTTGCCGTCTCCTGCGTTAAAGATATAGGTATCAGATAAATCACCACCAATAAGAAGGTCATTACCCGCCCCGCCCGTAATGACGTCTTCTGTGCTGCTATAACCGATAATGACATCATCACCTGCGGTCGCCTGTTGGGACAGGATAAGTGCGCGGATTTCGGCATTTGTAAAGGACACACCGTCACCGTCAAATGTGATGGTCTCAATCGTGCCTGCATTGGTCTCATCAATTGTATCAACGATCTCGATGCGGTCGCCATTGGCAAATGTAATGACAAGATCATTGCGGTCACCGTTGAGAAAGCTAAACGTCGCGTCAGTCGAGCTATAGCCCCGAATATCCAGCACATCGGTGTCGCGGAAACCATTGTCGAAAATTTTGTCATTTCCGTCACCCGCATTAAAGATATAGGTGTCTGATCCGTCGCCACCAGAGATATAATCATTACCTAGGCCGCCCTCATAGCTATCTGAGAAGGCGTCACCTGAGATTAAATCATCACCTGGCGTTTGATCTTGGCCGCGCAGTATTGTGCGAATATCAGCCATAGTGAAAGACGCGCTATCGCCGTCAAAATTGACAAATTCGATACCGTCTGCGTTTGACTCATCTAATGAATTTATCAAAAGAACACTGTCGCCATTGGCAAAGGTAATCAACAGATCATCACTGTCCCCAGGGACGCGACTAAAGCTGGCGTCGGTGGAACTGTAACCCCGAATATCAAGCATGTCGCTATCCCGGAAACCACCGTCTTGAATTGCATCAGATCCGTCGCCTGCAGTAAAGATATAGGTATCAGACCCGTCCGCACCCGATAGGAAGTCATTGCCAAGACCGCCTTCTAGCGTGTCATTTGTGTCGCTTGTACCGTTGATAACATCATTACCATCGGTGCGTTGTTCCGCAAATAATTGGGCGCGAATGTCGTCAATGTTTAAAATTGTGCCATCAGAAAACGCATAGTTCTCAATCGTGTTGGCCCGACTACCGTTCAGACCAAGGCGCACAATGATGCTATCGCCATTGGCAAAGCTGATCATCATGTCACCTGTGTTCACGCCGTAGGTCGAGAACGTCGCATCTGCGGGCAGATAATTAGTGAACAAGATTGTGTCATTGTCGTCAAAACCGCCGTCAATAATCTCATTAACGCCGTCGCCTTCGGAAAAGATATAATAATCACTGCCGTCATTGCCGCGGAACTCATCATTGGCGGTCAGGCCAATGAAGACGTCGGATTGATTGCCGCCAGAGCTGACAAGGCTATCAGGGTTCGTTGTGCCAATAACCAAATCATCTGTGACAATCAACCAAAGCTCGACAGACGCAGCTGCGCCGTGCGGGTCTGTGGCCGTGATTTCGACACGGAAAAGACCGCGACTTTGGGAACTGGTTGGCGTTCCTGTAAAGCTCTGCGTGGCCGCATCAAATGTCAACCAACCGGGCAGGGCGCTACCGTCGGTCAGCGCCGCTTCCCATGTCAGAACATCGGTCGTATCGACATCTGTGATCGTGCCAGCGGGTAAGTCAAAGGAAAATGCATTGTCGCGAATGGCGACTTGCAAATCGACGTCATTGTTGACAACAGGCGCGTCATTGCGGCCTTCAACCGTGATAGTCACCGTATTTGTAATCGGCGCGTCACCGTCGGTGATGGTGTAAGTAAAGGTGAGAACTTCGGTTTCACCCAAGGCCAAATCTTGGAAATCAGCTGGGTCAACCGTCAAGGTTGCTCCGTCTAATATTGGCGTGACAGTGCGGCCCGTTGTTTGAACAAGGTCAAGCACACTCAGCACATCATTCGTGTCGACATCGTCTGCCGTAGACAGCAAATCGACGACCAAAGGCACATTGTCTTCATCAGTTGTAAAGCTCAGAGCCGACGCTGTTGGCACGTCATTCACGCCCGTAATCGTAATTGTCAGGCTGGTTGAAACGCTTGCGCCGTTCTCATCCACGACATCATAGGTAAAGACAACGTCCTCACTCTCGCCGTCGTCCAAGTCTTGGAAGTTGGACGGATTAAACCCAAGGTCAGGCGTGTCCACCCCAGCAAAGAATAGCGCAGGGCGTCCGCTGGACTGAACCAGGTTTTCAACGGTCAAGATGGCGCCATTATCAACGTCTGATGCGTTTTGGATCAGATTAACCAAAATTGCCGCGTCGTCCTCTGACAGCGTTTCAGTGAGGGCCGCTGATATAGTCGGGGCATCGTTTTGTCCTGTGATGGTAATGGTCACAGTCTCTGTTGATGTACCGCCGTTTCCGTCATCGACGGTGTAAGTAAAGGTGTCAGTTGTCGTCTCGTTAAGCGCAAGCGCTTCAAACTGACCATTGGCATCATAGCTAAATGTGCCGTCACCATTATCGATAACAGAGCCCACAGTGCCCGTTGTATCAACAGAATATGTGTGGGTGTCGGATGAGTCTACATCAGTAAAGTTGGCCGACACAGTCACAGATGGCCCGTCTTCATTCGCTGAACCAGTAACGGCGACCGCCACGGGCGCGTCATTACGGCCTTCAACAGTGATGGTCACGGTGTTCGTAATCGGCGCGTCGCCGTCCGTGATGGTGTAAGTAAAGGTCAAGACCTCGCTCTCGCCAACCGCCAAATCTTGGAAATCAGCTGGGTTCACGGTCAAGTTTGTGCCGTCAATAATCGGTACGGCGGGGCGGCCCGTTGTTTGGACAAAATCGCTAATGGATAGCGTGTCATTCGTGTCCACATCATTGGCCGAAGCCAATAAGTCAACAACAAGCGGGGCTTGGTCCTCATCTGTCGTAAATGTCAGCGCTGTGGCGGTCGGCGCGTCGTTTGAACCAACAACAGTCAATGTCAGGCTGGTCGATACACTCGCACCGTTTTCATCTGTCACGTCATAAGTAAAGACGAGGTCTTCTGTCTCGCCGTCATCCAAATCCTGGAACGTGTCCATGAAATCAAGTTGTAGACCCGTGCCACCTTCAAACAGGATGGTGTCAACTGTGCGTCCGCTGGTTTGCACAAGATCGTCGATAAACAGGCGCGCATCATTATCAACGTCTGTCGCGTTCTGCGCCAAATCAATAAACAATGTGAAGCTGTCTTCGCTTCTGTTTAGTGCCAAGTCCGCCGATACCGTTGGTGCATCATTTTGGCCTGTGATTGTAATGGTCACAGTCTCTGTTGATGTACCGCCGTTTCCGTCATCCACGGTGTAAGTGAAGGTGTCAGTCGTTGTCTCGCCCTGTGCAAGCGCTTCAAACTGACCATTGGCATCATAGCTAAAGGTGCCGTCGCCATTATCAATAACAGAGCCCACAGTGCCCGTTGTATCAACAGAATATGTGTGGGTGTCGGATGTATCAGCGTCAGTGAAATTTGCGTTCACTGTGACGCTCGGTCCGTCTTCATTCGCAGCGCCCGTGACAGCGACCGCCACAGGGGCGTCATTGCGACCTTCGACGGTGATAGTGACCGTATTCGTAATCGGCGCGTCACCATCTGTGATAGTGTAAGTAAACGTCAGAACCTCGCTCTCGCCGACCGCCAAGTCTTGGAAGTCAGCCGGGTCAACAGTTAGCTCAGAGCCGTTGATGACAGGGGCCACCACACGACCCGTCGTTTGCACGACATCGCTGATGGATAGCGTGTCATTTGTATCCACATCGCTGGCCGATGCCAAAAGGTCTACGGTTAGCGGCGCTGAGTCTTCGTCTGTTGTGAATGTCAAAGCGGTCGCTGTTGGTGTGTCGTTCAGTCCTGTCACGGTAATCGTGATGCTGGTTGAAACGCTGGCACCGTTTTCGTCAACAACATCATAGGTGAAGACAACATCTTCAGATTCGCCATCATCCAAATCTTGGAAAGCAGATAAGTTGATGTCCAAGAAGGTGGCCCCTTCAAACACAGTTGCAACACCGCTGCGTCCAGATGTTTGTACGGCATTAGCAATGAATAGCGTCGCGCCGTTGTCAACGTCACTGGCGTTTTGCAATAGATCAATACCGATGAGTAGCGAGTCTTCTGATGCGCTCAGTTCAATATCAGCCGATACAGTGGGCGCATCATTTTGACCCGTGACCGTGATTGTCACAGTCTCTGTTGATGTGCCGCCGTTGCCGTCGTCAGCTGTGTAAGTAAACGTATCCGTAGCTGTTTCACCAACACCCAGCGCTTCAAACGCGCCGTTCGGGTCATAGCTGAACGTGCCGTCGCCATTGTTTGTGACTGCGCCCAGCGTGCCTGTTGTATCAACAGAAAATGTCAACGTATCTGTAGCGTCGACGTCGCTGGCATCTGCAGTGATTGTCACCGACGGTCCGTCTTCATTGGCAGCGCCCGTGACAGCCACGGCGACGGGCGCGTCATTGCGACCTTCAACTGTGATGGTGACCGTATTCGTAATCGGCGCGTCACCATCCGTGATGGTGTAAGTAAACGTCAGTGTTTCGCTCTCGCCAACCGCCAAATCTTGGAAGTCAGCCGGGTCAACAGTTAGATCAGAGCCGTTAATAACAGGGGTCACCGTGCGGCCCGTTGTCTGGACAACGTCACTTATGGCTAAAACATCACCAGCATCTGCATCCGCAGCGGACGCTAGAAGATCAACGACGAGCGGCGCTTCGTCTTCATTGGTCGTGAAGGATAGGGCGGTTGCTGTCGGTGCGTCATTGATACCCGTGACTGTGATGGTCAAGCTTGTTGAAACACGGGCGCCGTTCTCATCAACGACATCATAGGTGAATGTGATGTCCGTGCTCTCGCCGTCGTCCAAGTCACTGAAGGTAAAGAAGCTAAGCTCTAGGCTCGTCGCGCCTTCAAACAGGGTCGCGCCCACTGGCTGCCCTGACGTTTGAACAAAGTTCTCTACGAATAAAGACGCCCCATTATCGACGTCTGACGCATTTTGCAGCAGGTCGAAGGATATTTCTTCGTCGTTTTGCGTGACAGTGCTGGTTATATCAGCCGATACGGTTGGTGCATCATTTTGACCTGTGATGGTAATCGTCACAGTCTCTGTTGATGTGCCGCCGTTGCCGTCGTCAGCTGTGTAAGTAAACGTATCCGTAGCTGTTTCACCAACACCCAGCGCTTCAAACGCGTCGTTCGGGTCATAGCTGAACGTGCCGTCACCATTATTTGTGACTGCGCCCAGCGTGCCTGTTGTATCAACGCTGAAGGACAGAACATCTGTCGCGTCAACGTCGCTGGCAACCGCCGTAATCAAAATGCTCGGCCCGTCCTCATTGGCAGAGCCCGTAACTGAGCTGACCGTTGGAGCATCATTTGTTCCAGTGATAGTCAGGGTCGCGGTTTGCGGCACAGAGCCACCGTTTCCGTCAATAATATCATAGCTATAGCTAATCGTGAGGCTCTCGCCAAAACCAAGGCTATTATAGGCATCCGGGTCAACTGACAGCGTATTGTCATCAACTGTAACGCCGGAATTATCGCCGCTATCCAGTGTCAGATTGACAACAGTCAGTGTATCATTTTCTGCATCGGTTGCGCCGTCCAAAAGGTCGATGACTGTCGTCGCGTCGTCTTCATTAACGGTTGCAGTGACGGCTCCGCTGACTGTTGGGGCTGTGTTATTCACACCAGAGCCGATAATCGTAATCGTCGCGGTTTGCGGAGTAACGCCGCCGTTTCCGTCGATGATATTATAGCTGTAGGTAATGATCGCTACGTCGCCAGCCTCTAACGTTGAATAGGCAGATGGATCGACCGTGATGGAAAGTCCATCAGGCGCAATGGTCACGCCGCTATCATCACCGCTCTGCAAGGCGAAGTCGGCTACGTTCAGGGCGTCTCCCTCTGCGTCCGATGCACCGTCGAGCAAATCAAGCGTAAAACCTGCCGCGTCTTCAGACACGGTTTGGCTCAGCGCAGCTGTAATCGTGGGCGCGTCATTGCTGCCCGTGATGGTGATTGTGACAGTCTCTGTTGTTGTTCCGCCGTTGCCGTCATCAGCCGTGTAAGTGAAGGTGTCAGTTGCCGTTTCGCCGTTACCTAAGGCTTCAAATGCGCCGTTTGCGTCATAGCTAAAGGTGCCGTCGCCGTTATTGACAACAGTGCCGACTGTGCCAGTCGTATCAACTGTAAAGGAGAGCACGTCTGTTGCGTCAATGTCGCTCGCAATTGCCGTAATCGTGATCGCTGGCCCGTCTTCATTGGCTGCCCCTGTTAGGGCTTGAACAGTAGGCGCGTCATTGCTGCCAGTAATCGTAATTGTGGCCGTTTGCGTGACAGAGCCACCGTTGCCGTCAATAATATCATAGCTATAGGTGACGACAAGTGTTTCGCCAGCTGCGAGTGAATTAAATAAAGCCGGATCAATAAACAGGGCATCGCCGTTGTTGATGATATTTGTGGCATCACCACTTACGACAGTTAGATTGGCCACGCTAAGCGTGTCATTGTCAGCATCCGTTGCGCCGTCCAAAAGGTTGACGATTGTTGCCGCCACGTCATCTTCATTGATGGTTGCGGAGACCGTGCCGCTCACGACAGGGGCTGTGTTATTCACACCAACGCCAGTGACCGTAATCGTCGCGGTTTGCGTAACGACGCCGCCATTTCCGTCAATAATATCAAAGCTATAGGTGATAACCATCGTCTCACCAGCCTCAAGAGAGGCATAGGCAGACGGATCGACAAGAAGGTCTGAGGGATTATCCGAGAAACTAATACCGGCGTTATTACCACCCGTGAGAGTAATGTTAGTTACGGTCAAATTATCGCCGTCAATATCGCTCGCACCATCAAGTAGGTCGAGTACAAATACGCTATCGGTCTCTGATACAGTTTGGGTGATAGGCGCGCTCACCGTTGGGGCGTCGTTTTGGCCCGTAATTGTCACAGTGACGGTTTCTGTCGCTGTGCCGCCGTTTCCGTCATCAACTGTATAAGTAAAGGTGTCCGTTGTTGTTTCGCCAACGGCCAAAGCGTCAAACGCACCCGTGGCGTCATAGCTAAAGGTGCCGTCACCATTATTCGTGACCGCGCCCAGCGTGCCTGTTGTATCAACTGTGAAGGTCAGCTCATCTGTTGCGTCAACGTCGCTCGCGTCGGCTGTGATCGTGATGCTTGGCCCGTCTTCATTGGCGTCCGCAACCACGGCATTGACCGTCGGCACGTCATTACTGCCGACAATCGTAATTGTTAGGGTTTGGGCCACGGTGCCGCCGTTACCGTCAATTATGTCATAGCTATAGACCAGTGAGGCCGTCTCACCTTCGGCCAAGTCCTGATAAGAACTTGGGTCATAGAACAGCGTATTGCCGTCGCGGCTTGTGCCGATATTGCTGCCGCTTTCTAGGGTGAAATTGGTGATATTTAGCGTATCACCATCAACGTCCGTCGCGCCTTCTAGCAGGTCGATTTCGACAATTGGGCTGTCTTCGCTAATATCTGGTGTCAGCGCCGCGCTTACCACCGGGGCTGTATTGGCAACGCCTACGCCCGTGACTGTAACCGTGATTGTTTGCGTAACAACGCCGCCGTTTCCGTCATCGACTGTGTAAGTGAATGTGTCCGTCGCCGTTTCGCCGTTATCCAGCGCGTCAAAAGCGCCGTTGGTGTCATAGCTAAACGTCCCGTCGCCATTATCCGTCACGACACCTTGAGTGCCCGTTGTATCAATAGACACGGTCAGTGCATCATTGACGTCTACGTCAGAGAACACGCCTTCAATTGTGATAGCGCCCGCATCGGACGCGACGGCGGCGGTAACCGCCTCGACGATTGGAGCGTCATTTGTGCCAGTAATGGTCACTGTCGCGGTTTGCGGCACTGTGCCGCCATTACCGTCAGAAATCGTGTAGCTATAGGTGATAACTTCTGTCTCGCCAGCCCCAAGGAAGGCGTAGGCGGCGCTATCAACAGACAGGCTATCGCCCGCAATTGTTACGCCGACATCATCACCCGCCAGCAATGACAAAGCGCTCACAGATAGCGTATCAGAACCGTCAACATCATCGGCACCCGCCAGTAATAGCACTGTTACGACACCGTCATTCTGTGTCGCGTCCGCGCTCACTGACATCCGTACAGTTGGGGCGTCATTTTCCCCTGTCACGGTAATTGTCGCTGTCGCGGTTTGGGTCTCTGAGCCGTTTGTGATCTCGTAAGTGAACGAAATATCAGTCGTTTCGCCAAGCGCCAGCGTGTCAAAATCCGTGCCGGGGTCAAAGCTAAACGTGCCGTCTGCATTGACGGTCAAAGTGCCTTGGCTGACACCGCTAATCAGCGTCACAGTTGTGCCCGCGTCAACTGTATCATTGGCCGTCACATCGTCGGCTAAAGTCCCATTTTCAGTCACGCTAAAGCTATCATCAAGCGCGACCAAGACATCGCCGCCGCCAGAGCCCGCGTCATTCACGTCAACTTCCACGCCGTCAACAAAAACACGGAAGACTTCGAAATCATCAACGACGAGGTTCAGCGTATCAAAGCGGAAATTTGGCCCACGGAACTCACCATTGCTCCGTAAGTTTGCCGCTATATGCGCGACATAGGCCAGTAGTTCTGCGGCAACAGCGTCGTCAGCAAATTGCTCGGCTGTTAAGTTCAATTCCAGCGCGTCAATGTCGCGGCCGCCATCATAAAAGTTATAGACGCCGTTATTTTGTGTGGAATCGTAGCTTAGCGTATCGCAACCCCATCCACCAAAGGCGCGGTCGCTGCCTGCGCCGCCGTCGATGTAATCATTGCCAGAATCGCCAAATAAGCGGTCATTGCCTGCGCCACCAAAAATCGTGTCATGATCCCAACCGCCGTAAATACGGTCATTGCCGTCACCGCCGTCAATGAAATCATTACCAGATCCGCCGTATAGACGGTCACGGCCCGCTCCGCCGTAGATATCATCATGGCCCCATCCGCCGGAAATATAATCATTGCCGTTTTCGCCGAACAAATGGTCATTGCCAAACCCACCAGAAATATAATCATTACCAGTGCCGCCGTAGACAGTATCATTGCCCCAACCGCCGTAAAGGTCGTCGCGGCCGCTGCCGCCATCGATAAAGTCGTTACCCGACCCACCAAAGATGGTGTCATTTCCACCAAAACCGTAAAGGAAGTCATTACCGCCAAATCCGAAAATCTTATTGTTCAGATTGTTAGCTTCGATTGTGTCAGATCCCCAAGATCCGAAAAAATAACGATTAAACCATGACATGATATGCTCTCCCTAAATCCACATAACAATGCTGTAAGGAGACAAGCGGTGCCCCATACCGCATTCATACTTTGTTAACACAATCTATGCGTTTGGCAAGACAAGGCGTAAAGCCAACACGCCTAAAACGCGATTTTTTAACGCTTGTTGAGCGTATCGCATTGTGGCGTGGCTAGAATTGAAGCCGCAAACAGACTATGTTTCATGTAAATCTATGCAAAAGGCATGCCCATGACCGCTAATAAGCCGACTCACCCGTCATTTATCGAGATTGTCGACGTCAGCGCCCGCGACGGGCTTCAAAATGAGGACAGGCTATTTTCCACGGATGAAAAACTCGCCTTGATTAATCGGGCTGTTGACTCTGGCTTGCGCCGCATCGAGGTCAGCAGCTTTGTGCACCCCAAACGCGTGCCACAAATGGCTGATGCAGAAGCGGTTATTGCGGGCTTGCCTGACCGTAAAGACGTGACCTTTATCGGCCTGACCTTAAATGAGCGCGGTCTTGACCGGGCTTTAGAGACCAAAATTGATGAAGTCGGATGCGTGGTGGTTGCCAGTGACGGCTTTGCCATGGCCAACCAAGGCCAAACCAGTGCCGAATCTGTTAGTGTGGCCAAAGCCATCATAAAGCGGGCACGTGCAGAAAAACTGCCGGCCAATGTCACAATCTCGACCGCTTTTGGATGCCCTTTTGACGGCGAAGTACCACTTTCGCGTGTGGTCGATATTTGCAAAGCCCTAGCCGATAGCGGCACGCGCGAAATCGCGATTGCGGATACAATCGGCGTTGGTAATCCGTGGCACGTCACAGACATGGTCGCGGCGATTAAAGACGCTGTGCCCGATATGCCCCTGCGCGCGCATTTTCACAATACGCGCAATATGGCGGTGGCGAACGTTTATGCGGCGGTGACCGCGGGTGTGGTCACGCTGGACGGGACAATTGGCGGGATTGGCGGCTGCCCCTTTGCGCCCAATGCCACGGGCAATGTCGCGCTAGAAGACGTGATTTATATGCTGCATAGGGCAGGGGTAGGCACTGGCGTGTCACTTGACCAAATCATTGAAACCGCGCAGTGGTTGTCAGGGCTTATGGCCCGCGATCTGCCGGGGATGGTCAGCAAGGCAGGTTCGTTTCCTAAACAGGACCAAGCAAGCTGATGTCTTTGTCTTTGACGACAGCTTTTACACCATAAATTTGCGCAATCTTTGCCTCTGTTATCATGACCTCTCGCGGGCCTGCATCCACAATGTGTCCGTCTTTCATCCAGATGATATCATCGGCATATTGCGCGGCCAGCGCCAGATTATGCAGCACAATCAGCGCCCCGCCGCCCGTATCAACATAGCCGCGCAACAAATCCATAATCCGAAATTGATGACGCGGGTCGAGTGCGGCCACGGGTTCATCGGCCAGCAGCAGCGGTGCGTTGGTCGCAAAGGCGCGGGCGCAATGCATACGTGCCGTCTCGCCGCCCGACAGCGTATCTGTGCGGCGGTTGGCAAGCGCGGCGATATCACAAGACTGCATGGCTTCATCCACAGCGGCTTGGTCAGCCTCGCCAAGCTTACCCAGCTTCGCCCCATGGGAAAACCGTCCCAGCGCGACGACGTCTTTGACCGTTGCGGGCCAGGCCAGCGGGCGGCTCTGCGGGAGGTAAGCGATTTGCTGTGCGCGGGCGATTGGGGACAGGGACGTGATATCTTTTCCGTCTAATGTCGTGATGCCCGACGGTATCTCGATCAGTCCCAAAGCTGCCCTTAATAATGTTGTTTTCCCTGCGCCATTGGGACCAAGCAATACAGTCAACTTTCCGGGTGCCAGGGTGAATGATGCGTCCTGCACCAATGACTTTTCACCCACGCTTACGGTTATGTTTTGTGCGCGTAACTCAGTCATGGCTGCGGCCCCTTTGCACGGCAATCCAGACAAAGGCGGGGGCCCCAATCAGCGCGGCGACCACACCGAGTTTAAGCTCGCTTTGTGTTGGGATCAGGCGCACAGCAATATCGGCCAGTACCAAAAACAACCCGCCCAACAGCGCCGACGGCCAAAGCGTGCGTGCCGGGTCATAGCCCACAAAAGGCCGCACGACATGGGGCGCGACGATGCCGACAAAACCAATAGCACCCGCAATCGATACGGCTGCGCCCGTCGCCAGCCCCGTGCCCAGGACGGTGAAGATACGCATAGATTTCAGGTTTAGCCCCAAGCCGCTGGCAGCTTCCTCGCCCAAGGTCAGCGCTGTTAATCCGCGCCGTGTCAGCAGCAGCATCGCTATGCCAGCGAGTAAGAACGGCGCGGCGAGGGCGATGTCTGCAAAGCTGCGGTTGGCGACAGAGCCCAGCGTCCAGTTGATCATGTCATTCAGTGAAAACGGGTTCGGCGCGAGGTTAAGAAGAAGGCTCATCACCGCGCCAGCAAAACTGGATAGCCCGACACCGATAAGGATAAGCGTGACGACAGATTGCGTTTTTAAGGCAGCCAAAGCAATGATTGCCGTCGCGACCAAGGCCCCGATGATTGCCGCGATGGGCAGGACCCATGGGCTCACGCTGGTCAGGCCGTAATAAAGCGACAGGGTTGCACCCAGCGCGCTCGCCGCCGATACACCCAGCACGCCCGGCTCCGCCAGTGGATTTCGCAGCAGTCCTTGCAAGGACGCGCCGCAAATCCCCAGCGCTGCGCCCACCACAAAGGCGGCCAATGCGCGGGGCAGGCGGATTTGCCAGATCACGATGGTGTCGCTCGCGCTGCCTTGACCGAGCAATGCCGCCACAACACGCGGCACCTCCATCGCGGTAGAGCCAAGCAAACAGGCGGCAAAAAGCGCGAGTAATACTAATACGCCAAGGCCGATATTGATCCGCGCATCAATCATGACGTGTGCCCGCTAACGCTTCGACCGCGTCCATGAGGTACCACGCCCCGCAACTTGTCCACGCCCCTTGCAGCGGCACAACGTCGGACGATGTCATTTGGTCCCGCGCGATGGGGTGACGCATGGCGGACCAGGCGTCCTTGTTCTGGCTTTTGGTGTCAAAAAAGGCGGCGGCGATGACGTCGGGTGTTTCGCTAGCCATTCGCTCAAGCGGCAGGCTGCGCCAGCCGGATTGTGTCTGAAAATTGGATAATCCCGCTGCGCTTATCATCTCGTGCACCAAAGACCCCGACCCGCTGGTCACGCCAGACGGGGTGACGTAAAGCGCAGACTGTCCAGAGGCCGCAGGCAGGGCCGCGCGTCTTGCGTCAAAATCCGCCACCATTGCTTCGCCTAGTTCTGAAGCCCCCAAGGCGTCGGCCATCTCTAATGTGACGCGTCCTATCCCGTCCAAATCATTGGCCCAACCGACATTGACGACGGGGATATTGGCGCTTTCAAAAAACCGTTGCGCATCCGGCCCGCCGCCGTAGCTGCGCACAACAAGGTCGGGTTTTAGGATAAGCACATCTTCGGCTATTGGGCGCACCGACGGGATGTTTACGGCCTCGTCTCTCAGGTAAGAAAAGGCTTTTGCCGCATCAGGGGATAGCGCCAGAATATTATCACGGGGCACCATTTTTAGGACATATTGGTCGGCGCAATAATCAAGGCTGACAACGCGGGTTGGCGCAGTGTTCATAGGCCTTATAATATCGATAGGGGCGGCGCTACACGCCCCTAAAATTCCGACCAAGCTGATGATAAACCAACGCATAGATTACCGTAGTCTAAAGCCGAAAAACACGCCAGCCCCCGTGCTGTTAAAGCCGAACACATCGCGTGTGTCCTCGTCTAGCAAGTTCTCCCCGCGCAAGGTTAAGGCGATGCGGTCCGTGAGGGGATAGGCGGCCGTTGCGGATAGCAAGACATAGCTATCTAAGGTGACGCGCTCGGCTGGGAATGTGCCAAAATTAAAGTCATCTTGTGATCCGACATAGTCTAGCGCTGCGCCAATGTTAAATCCGTCCTTCGTTGGTGATGACCACAGCACGCTGGCCGAGCCTGTCCACTCTGGCACACGAATTTCAGGCGTGTCGTTATTGTCAGATGAGCTGATTTTCGATAGCGCCCCAGAGAGTGACCACGCGCTTGTGACGTCCCAATTCGTCGAGACCTCCACGCCAGAGCGGTCGCTATCGCTGTCACGATTGGCGGGGGACGACGAAAAATCGGGATTAAACACCGTGAAAATTTCGTTCTCTAGCGCGGCATCGAAATAGGTTGCGCTGAGTGTTACTGTCTCAAAGCTATGGTCAAAGCCAATCTCCCAGCTTTCTGATGTCTCGGGTGTTAAGTCTGGATTCCCGACGAAGCTGCCCGGGAAAAACCCGAATAATTCGGTGAAAGTCGGGTTCTTAACACCCGTGCCGAATGATCCGCGCAGCTTTGTTCCAAAGTCAAAATTATACGCCCCGCCGACCCGCCAGGTCGTCGCATTATCAAACCGACCGTCATTATCATCACGGCGTAGCGATGCGTTTAACGCGATATTATCAAGGCGCGCGCGAAGCTCCCCTGACAGCCCCAATGTGTTAAAGCTTTGGCTCTGATTGGGATCACCAAATAAGGTGTCTGTGCTGATACGGACGTAATCCTCCGCTTCATAATCAATCAGCGCGGATGCGGTGATACCAATCTCATCTGTGCCGAAATTAATAGACGGGCTATAGCTTAGCTTTACGCGTTCCCCTTGGGTTTCGTCTGTGAACACAGTGTCCGCTTCATTAGTCAGTGTCACGTCATTATAGCTGCCTCGGACTTGGTGAGATACTGCGCCCGTTTGGCCGTCAAGCTTAGCCCCCAGCAGGATCTGCTCGCTATCGCTGTCACGGTCTGCATTATCCAGCGCGCCGTCAAAGTTAAGGTCAGGATCTGTGGCGACAGAGGATATGCGGTAGCTACCGAGCAGGGACGCCGCCCAATTATCCGATATATCAAACCCAAGAGAGCCGCCTAGCGCATAGGCGCTGGAGCCGTCTTTTTCGCCGCCTAGCCCCGCCGTATCGACGCCGTCCGTATCAAACACTGATGCGCCCAAATTAAAGCGAACGCCGTTTGCTTCGCCCCCGTAATTTAGCGCGCCGCGTTTGGTATCAAATCTGCCGTATTCAGCCTCAAGCCTCAGGCCGTCTTGACCCGTGGTCATCGACACCACACCGCCAATCGCGTCAGAGCCGTAGACGGCGGATTGTTCGCCGCGCGCAACCTCTATGCGTGACGCGTTCACCCCGCCCCATAGGCCAAAATCCGTCTCGCCTGTGACGGGGTTTGACACTTCAATACCGTCAACCAGCACCAGCGTATGATTGGCTTCCGCGCCGCGAATACGGATTTGGCTAAGCCCCCCAACCGCGCCAGACCGTGACAACCCAACACCCGGCACAGCGCGTAATTGATCGGCAATATAGGGACTATTTCGGATAGATATATCCAGCGCGTCAATCACCGATACGCTACTGGTTACATCATCAAAAGGGACCGCGCGCAGACCCGTGACGATAATCTCGTCATATGCGTCTTGATACGGCTCTTGCGCAAAGGCAGAGTTGGAAAAAAGAGACAAGGCTGTACCTGTCAAAAGGCATAATCGAAACATAAGGGCTCCAAAACAAGCCCGTCCAAGGCTCGTATATCAACGACAAAAGAGGCCCGCCGTAAGGCGTGGACATGGCCAAGGCTGTCGTTGCAGGGAACGTCTGTTCCGCGTCTACATGGCTATTCCCGGCCCAAGACGAACGACGCGATGGCAGGTTTCCTGACTTGCTGTCTATTGCACGGGCCGCCTTCCCAGATTTCTCCAGTGGCATAAGGCACGCGCAGCCAGCTTACAGTTACGGGTATAGCGCTGGACTTACACCAGACTTCCCTTTTAACCCTGTGTTACCAAGGCACCATCTGCGGCGGTGATAGCAATCAAGGCGAGGGTGTCAATGGGATTAAACTTGGCGCGTGGGCGCTGCCGCAGAGCCCGCCAGAATACCGCCGTCAATCGTCAGCTCTGTGCCTGTCATATAGCGCGCCTCGTCACTGGCCAGCATCACGCACAGCGCTGCGACCTCGCTCGGTTGGCCAAAGCGCTGCATGGGCGTATCCGCGACACAGGCCGCCATATTGGCCTCGCGCTCTGGCCCGTCGCCCAACATGGGTTCCCACATCGGCGTTAGAACGGCGGCGGGGTGAATAGAATTACACCGAATATCAAGGCCCTGTTCCGCGCAATAAAGCGCGACCGTTTTGGTATGATTGCGAATGGCGGCTTTGGAACTGGCATAGGCCGCTGCCCCCGGGATACCGACCATACCAGACCGGGACGAGATGTTGATGATTGACCCTGCACCTGCCTCTCGCATGGCTTTAATCGCGTAACGACAGCCCAAAAACGTTCCGTCTAAATTCACCCGGTGCACATCGCGCCAATCAGACAAGCTCGCATGTTCTGGATTTTGCGGGCGGGCGTGGGTTTCAAATCCTGTGATGCCCGCATTATTAACCAGCACATCAATGCGCGGGAAAAGACTATGTAGCGCGTCCCAACCTGACTCGTTGCTGACGTCTAAATGAAAAGATTTTGCGCCTAGCGCATTGGCTTCGCGCTCGGCCGCCGCGCCGTCAATATCCGTGACAATAACAGTGGCCCCTTCGCGCACAAAAGCGCTAGCAATTGCCGCCCCAATCCCGCGCCCAGCCCCAGTGATGACGCATGTTTTTCCGTGAAGTCGTTTCGTCATGCCGTGCCTTATGCTGAACTAAAAGCATAGTTTTAGAGTCGTTTAACGCGACATGCCACGGAAAAGTCATGTTTATCTAATATTTCAGAAAGCAGAGTAAGGGTAACAATATACGGCCTATGAGCCTGAGGTATTTGTTGATGAAGAGATAGATTTATACCGTCTGCGTCCGACAAGAGCGAGGCCAGCAACGCCTCGCGATCATCAAGCGCGTCATACTCCTGTTTCAGACGGTCTAAAACAGGCCAGTATTTAGGGCCGTAGCGCTGAACGAGCTGCGCAGCGATGGTCATGCCGTGTTTAATTTCGACGCGAGACGGCAGTTCTCCTGGGACGCTTATTGAAATGTTGTCAGCGTTTTTCACAAGCGTATATTATCGTATGCAACCCGGTTTTTGTGAAGTAAAAGAGTTGGATAATTGAAGGGTTGCGGGTCAAAAAAGTGCCGGAGTGGCCGTTTTGTTATGTCTATATTCGTAAGCGGCTATTAAACAAATGTACTATGTATGTTTACAAAAGTAGTCGAATTTGTTGCTAGGTAAGTATGTCAAAATCAGAAATCACCACACTCTTGTTATTTACTGGGTTAATATTTTTTGGACTTAATGCCTGTTCAAGGCTCACTGAAAATCCCGTTGATTCACTCCGAAAATCCATCACTGATGGGATGAAGCAAGACTGTTTTCTAGAGGTGCAAAAACATGATTTTTTAACAGATATCTATAGGCAAAGATCAGATTTGGGATTCTTAGTGGGCGTAGAAAACAAGCGTCCCACCCCTACGCTACCTAAAGAAATCACTCTTGAAGATTTTATAGATTTAAAGCCGTCATTGCGAAGAGAAAGAACCAGAATCCCAACGCCAATTACAGGAGGCAACGTGATTTATGGTTCGCAGCAGTCATCCTTCGAAATTTGGGAATATCGGTTCAGGAATGAAGAGTTTTCTTTCTTATGCAGATCCAAAGTAGATTTTGACGGGGATATACCGCTGCCGAGCGCTCTCATTTTAGAAATTAGTCGAAAAAAATTAGATTAATCTTTACGCTAAAACTTCACACACCTAGCATAAGCTATCCGTCTTCCTTCCCCGCTTTGCGGCGAGTCCAACGCCCCTGCCTCCGCTCGTGTGGGCGGCTCCAGCGTAAGCGTTTAACTTTCCTCAACATAGTTCCACGGCAGCAGTTTGTCGAGGTCTGAGACTTTGATGTCTTGGATATTGGCCAGAGCATTTGTCAGCCAGCTTTGCGGGTTCACGCCATTGAGCTTGCAGGTCTCGATCAGCGAGTAGCAGATAGCTGCGCTTTTTCCGCCTTTCTCTGAGCCAAGGAACAGATAGTTCTTTCGGCCAATGGCAATAGGCCGCATGGCGCGTTCTGCGGTGTTATTGTCAAGCTCCAGAAAACCGTGGTCGAGATAGGGCCTCACCTTCGGAATGCGCGTCAGAGCATATCGATATGACCCCGACGATGCTGGGTTTATGCCTTGGCCTCTAATTCCCACGGCGGAATGCCGCTATAGCGCGCGACCAGAAAATCAACAAAGGCGCGCACACGCACGGATAAATGCCGTGTCGGTGGATAGACGGCATAGGCATTTATGTCCGACCAGCGGTAGTCTGGTAACAGCTCCACCAATGTCCCCTCATCAATGGCATCACATAAGATAAAGATGGGCTGGATGGTCACGCCCAAGCCAGCCACAGCAGCATCGCGTAGAAAGTCGCCATTAGAGGCCGTAAGTGCCGAGGGCAGCTCAATTGTGCCGCTTTGCCCGTGTGGCCCTTTGTAAGTCCAGACCGTTTTTGCGCGGCCTGAATAGCGCAGCTCTGATAGGGCTTGCAAATCCTCTGGCGTTTTAACGGCGGGCTTATCTTTGAGGTAGTCTGGACTGGCAGTAACGACTGTTCTGATCGGGGCGACCTTGCGCGCTATCAGTCCCGAATCTGGTAAATCCCCAATCCGCACCGCAAGGTCCATGCCTTCGGCGACCAAGTCCACTTTGCGGTCACTGAAATCAATGTCAAAGCTGACGTCGGGATGGTTTTTGGTGAAATCGATAATCGCCGCACCCAGATAAGAAATCCCAAATGACAAAGGCGCGGCGATACGGATGCGCCCAGACAAGTCTTTGGCCGATTGACTGGCCGCGCCTTCGGCTTCTTCCCAATCGGACAATAACATCGTCGCGCGCTGGAACAACGCTTGGCCGCTTTCTGTTAGGCTTAATTTGCGTGTGGTGCGGATGATAAGCTGCGTCCCAAGGCGCGCTTCAAGCTCTGATATGCGGCGACTAATGGCTGATTTGGCGACGCGAAGCTGCTTTGCGGCGGCGGTGAAGGATCCTGACTCGATTGTGCGGACAAAGGCTTCTAATTCTTCATAACGGCTCATACGTTGCGTATATCGCAACAATGTTTTCCATAATAGCCCTCTAATAAAATTTATTTGAACGGTCTATCTAAAGCTCAACGAAACAGACCATCCGATGGAGACACCCATGACGAAAGATTTGAACCGCATCCTACGTATTGACGCCAGCGCCCGCCAGGACGGCTCGATGAGCCGCACGCTTGCCGATGACGTGATTAATCACCTGTCTGGCCTGGGCGCTGTGCGGGTGACAAACCGCGATGTTGCCAAAGGCTTACCCTTTGTCGACAGCGCATGGGTCGACGCCAATTTCACACGAGAGCCTAAGCGCACAGAGGCGCATAAAAAGGCGTTGGAATTGTCCGATAGCTTGGTCGATGAAATTGCTGATGCTGACACGCTGCTCATTGGCATGCCGATTTACAATTTCGGTATCCCCGCCACGTTAAAAGCTTGGGTCGATATGACCGCCCGTGTGGGGCGCACATTTAATTACACAGAAAACGGCCCCGTGGGCAAAATGACGGGCAAGCGCGCTATTGTTGTGGTTGCCTCTGGCGGCACAAAAGTGGGCAGCGATATAGATTTCGCCACGCCTTATCTGACCCATGCGCTCGGCTTTATCGGCATTGATGATGTGACCTTCATCAAGGCTGACGGCCTTGGCCGTGACGCGGAAAAAACCATCGCAGCGGCCAAAGCGGCCATTGCAAAACTAACATAACACTATTCAATTTGAGAGGATGAAATGATGACACGACGTACCGTAATGACAAGCGCCACAGCCGCCGCAATGCCTGCTGTTGTGACCGCAAACACTGACAGGCCAATGGCCTCGGGCTTTAAAGTGCTGCCCGCAGATGCGCGCGGCATGGCTGACCACGGTTGGCTGAAATCAGCCCATAGCTTTAGTTTCGCAAATTACTTTAACCCGGATTATGTCCAGTTTGAGAGCTTGCGCGTTATTAATGATGACCGCGTGGCACCCGGTATGGGCTTTCCCGCTCACCCGCATCAAAATGCAGAGATTTTCTCTTATGTTCTAGACGGCAAGCTGGAGCATAAAGACAGCATGGGTTATGGTTCTCGCGTGGAAGCAGGCGGCGTTCAATATATGAGCGCTGGCTCTGGTGTGCGGCACTCTGAATATAATCCGTCGCCGGATTATCCCGTGCATTTTCTGCAAATCTGGTTGATACCCAATGTGGAAAACGGCGAGCCGCGCTATGACACCATGGACATTAAAGACGCGGATAAAGACGGGCAGCTAAAGCTGTTCCTCTCACCTGACGGTCGTAACGGGTCGATGAAAATCAGCGCGGATGCCGATATTTATGCCGCCACACTGAATGGCGATCAAGTCATAGAGGCGTCCATTACACCGGGTCATAAAGGCTGGGTGCAAATGGCGCGCGGCGCGCTGACTGTGAACGGGCAGCGGCTAGAGGTTGGTGACGGCCTTGCGATTAACACGGCGGGCCGTCTTGAGTTTACCGACGGCGAAGACGCAGAGTTCATCCTGTTCGATCTCGCCCCTTACGGTCAGGCGTAAACCCATAGCTTCAAAATATCACCCGCTCTCATGAATATGAGGGCGGGTATTTTTATGTTCATATAACGCCCCATGTTGACGCCGCCCGCGAATTAGCGAAAAGCTATGATATGATTTATTCTACACAAAGTTTGACCCAATGATCGGGATGTTATCAGGGGTCTGCCTTATGAGCGGGCAGGGCGAAGCGATTGTTGATGTTGGCGGGGTCGGTTACCTTGTGCAATGCGGATCGCGCACTTTGGGCGCCATGTCAGAGGGCGAGGCGGTGCGCCTTCATATTGAAACCCATGTGCGCGAAACGGCCATCACGCTCTACGGCTTTGGCACGGAGGAGGACCGCGCCTGGTTCGTGCGTTTGCAATCCGTGCAAGGCGTTGGGCCAAAAGCGGCGCTCGCAATTTTGGATATTTTGACACCAGGGCAAATCCTGTCGGCGGCCAGCCTTGAGGACAAAGCAGCTTTCGCGCGCGCCAAAGGCGTTGGCCCAAAATCAGCCAGCCGTATCGCGACCGAACTATCGGGCAAACCCGCACCCAGCGGTCGAGGTTTCCATGTCGCCTTCACCAAGCCAGACAGTTCAGCCGACCAATCCGCATCTGAACGCACGGAAGGGCTATCTGACATGATGCTGCGCAATGATGCAGTCTCCGCGCTGGTCAATTTGGGCATTGGGCAGTCAGATGCTCTGCGCGCTGTTGCGGCGGCCTATAATACTTTTTCTGATGACCCGCCTTTGGATGACCTTATCAAAGTCGCCTTTAAGGAACTCTCCAAATCATGAGTGATGATCGCATCATATCGGGGGATAACCAAGTTGGGGATGGTCGAGACCGCGCGCTGCGGCCTTTGTCCTTTTCCGATTTTGTTGGGCAGAAAACGGCCATTGCGAACCTGCAAGTCTATGTCGAAGCCGCGCGCAGGCGCGAAGAAGCGCTCGATCATCTGCTGCTTTCTGGCCCACCGGGTCTGGGTAAGACGACGCTGTCCCAAATCGTGGCGCGGGAGCTTGGCGTGAACTTTCGCGCGACCTCTGGCCCCGTCATATCAAAGGCCGGCGATTTGGCCGCGCTTTTGACAAATCTTGAACCGCGTGATGTCTTGTTCATTGACGAAATCCACCGCCTTAACCCGGCTGTTGAAGAAGTGCTTTATCCCGCCATGGAGGATTTTGAACTTGATTTAATTATCGGCGAAGGGCCAGCGGCACGGTCGATTAAAATCGACTTGGCCCCATTCACCCTTATCGGCGCGACCACGCGGGCGGGGCTTCTGGCGACGCCTCTGCGTGACCGTTTCGGTATTCCTGTGCGGCTTGAATTTTACGACACAGTGGAACTGACCAAAATTGTCCTGCGCGGGGCGAGCAAATTAGATATGAATATGACAGCGGATGGGGCCAAAGAAATCGCGCGGCGCGCCCGCGGCACACCCCGTGTGGCGGGGCGGCTACTGCGCCGTGTGCGGGATTTATCAGAACATGCAGGCGACACGCAAATTGATGTCGCGGCGGCGGATGCGGCGCTGCTTCGGCTCGGCGTTGATAATATCGGGCTAGATAAACAAGATATGCGTTACCTGCTCGCGCTGTGTGAAATGTTTAGTGGCGGGCCCGTGGGGGCCGATACCATGGCCGCCGCCCTATCAGAGGCCCGCGACGCATTAGAAGACGTGATAGAGCCCTATCTCATTCAGCAGGGTTTTTTGCAACGCACCCCGCGTGGCCGGGTCGCCACCCCGCGCGCCTTTGCCCATTTGGGGCTGTCCGCGCCTGTGCGTCCTGATTTACCTGACCTATTCGAAGGTGGTGTGTAATGGCCGACGATAGCCACATTGCGCCGCAAGATTTGCCCAATATCGGTTACTTCAAAGGCCGCGAGCATTATTACCCGATCCGCGTTTTTTATGAGGATACGGATTTTTCTGGCGTGGTCTATTATGCCAATTACCTGCGGTTTTTGGAACGTGCCCGCTCATCCTATTTTCGTCTAGCGGGCATTGGTCACGCCGAATTGCTCGACCGCGACCCGCCGCTGGCCTTTGTTATTCGCAAGATTAATCTGGATTACAAACGCAGCGCTAAAATCGACGATGTGCTGTCCGTGATGACGACCTATGACGTGTTCAAAGGGGCAAGGCTACTGGTTACGCAAAAGGTCTTTCGCGGCGAAGAATTGCTCCTGACTGCAGGTAGTGAAGCCGCCTGTATCAGCCTCGATGGCCGTCCCCGACGCGCCCCGAAAGAGATGATGGATAAATTGCGGCCCTATTTGTTGGAGGGGTAGAGTAACGTAAATAGACGTTTGAAAGATATTCGCTGAATAATATTTGCCCGAAACTGGCGTCGTTTCCCTAAACCCATCCCCACCCCCAAAGGCTGCGGTAACATGCCAGCCAATGTCTTTCACGCAAACATATCCTATTGAAGCGCAGCCCGCGACCAATCACGCGGCCACTGCGCCGTTTAGCCTGTTATCGGCGATTTGGGCGTGGCTGGGTATAGTTTCCCGACACGTTTTAGGGCGTGGCGTCATCCACGGCGATACACCGCCAACGCCCTTCGTTTCCCGCGTAGTCAACCGTGCGCAGCGGCGTCTTTATAATCATCATCCCAACAGCCCACTGCCGCCGTCGCGTAACCTTACGCCGTTTTATGCCTTCGGCCCGCGCGTGTCGCCGACCCAGTTTTTAGAACGGCTTTGTCGTCTCTCTGTTCGGGGCCGTGTGATCGTCTACCGCATGGTGTTTTGGTCGCCGCGCCTGGTGCGCGAGGCCTTTATGGCGCTGTTTTCGCGCGGCACGTTTCGCCAACCCAGCGGATTATGTGAGGCGCATCTCGTCCCTGATTAGCCTCATTTTATTTTTAAAACTTGCAATACCACAGCGTGAAAGCCCCCTTTCGCGGACACGCCCGCATGTCTTAATGACGCGGTTTACTTTCCGTCACCTTGCGAGCGTTTAACTTGCAACGTCGCGCCATGACCACCCATATGCCTTATGCACATTGGGGATCGCATAGAGTGTAATGATACGACGGGGCCGCTGGGCTTACAGGCGATTATTGCGGCGTTGATTTTGCATGGTTTCTTACTGGCAAGTCTAAGCATCGTGCGTGACCCCCTAGTGCCGTTGCCAGAATTTCGGGCCTTATCCGTGACCCTCGTGCCCCCCACTGTGAAAGAGGAGCCGCAATCCACCCTCACTAATCCGGCACCCGCCGAGCCAATAGACACACCCAAAGCGGTAGCGATACCAGAGGTCAAACCTCCCGCTGTGGCACCTGTGGCTGAGACCGCGCCTGTTACTGAAACACCCAGCGAGTTAATCACGGCACGCGAGGCAAAGGACGGTGAATTATCTGCCGCCCCGAGCCTCTCGCCAGAGGCGGGCGGGGGTGATTACATCGGCTCTCTCTGGGCGTTAAAACCGCCCTTGGCCACAGATAGGCTAGAGGGGCTAGGACTGGGCGAGGCGGTGGATTGCCTGCAATCGCTGTCAGAGGATTGCAATGACATGCGCAAGGAGGTGTTCGCCGAATACCAAATGACAGACACAGACAAAGTCTGGACCCAAGCGCGCGCCGATACGGGCATGCCGTCGCAATTTTACGGCCTGTCAGAGCGCGAAATTCGCTTGAAAGTGGGTAGTAAAATCGCTGGCGAAAACGGATTTATGATTTTACCAGGGATTGGCATAGACGGCCAGTTTTGGGATATGTTGCACGGTGTTAAAAAAGGATGCGAAATGAAACGCGGGGTCACGCCGGACGGCACTTATGATGTTGTGCGCGTTTGCCCAGACAGCTTACCGGCCGCGCGGGACCGCAAATATCACATTCCAAAGGCAGAGTAGCTGTGATAAACACGCGACATGACCAAACGCGATACACTTTTTCTTCTGCCGCCCGGATTTTTTGATAATGACCGGCGAGAATATTGCCAGGAATGTGCCGAGATTTGGGGGGTGTTAGCGTATTATCCTGCCATCAAAGAGGGTGTGGATATTATCTATCAATCGATAGAAAAACCGCGCGCAGATTTGGTGGCCATGCTCGGTGATAAAAACCAAAACTGCCCGACATTAGTCTTGGCGAGCGGTAGTCCGCATTATGATGGATGTGGGATTATGACGAAATCGGGTCACCACTTTATCAATAATGCGCGCGATATGGGCCGGTATTGGGCGGCGCGATACGGCACGGCAACACCACGCTAAGAGGGTTTGTTCGCATCTGGATGAAAGCGGAAATGCGCGGTCATGGGATAGGCGAATAAGATATTATCTTCCACGGGTCCTGCGCCGATATTATGCACGATAAGCGGCGTACCGTCAGGCGCGGTTTTGTCCGTGACAATGCCGATATGCGGCAAGCGCCCACCGACGCGCCACGTCACAATATCACCGGGCAGAAAATCAGCGGGCTTTTTAGAGCGAGCGAGTTTCGCCCCTTGGCGGGTGAGATAGGCCTCCAGATTAGGCACGCGGCGATGATCGATATTTTTATCCGCCCGCTTTAGGCCCCAATGATTAGGATAGGCGTCAAAATCACGGCGCATATCGACATGCACGGCCTTTTGAAAATCAAAGCCGTAAGCCGTTCGGTAACTGCGGATAATGACATCGGTGCAAACACCTGTATCTGCGGGGACGTCCCCACCGGGATAATCCAGCCGCAAATAGGCAGGGTCGTAGCGCACGGATAGCTCTGTTCGCGCTTGGGCTGTATCGACGAGGGTCTCGGGTGAGCCAGCCAAAGCCGTACCCCAACATAAAAGGGGTAGCGCTAATAATATGGCTACCTTAGCCGTCATCGGCGGGAATCGTTTCGCCGACACCGGGGCCTGTTGCGCCGATCTCGACGTCTTCGCAAATATCAAGGACCTGTTTGCCTTCAGTATCGACATATAAGATTTCGGCGGGCTTAACGATGCGCACTTGTTTTTCCTTGCGCTCAATCGGGTCATAGGGCGGATTGTCAATCATGGTGATGGCATACATGATTTTTGTCTCAGCCGGCACAACGACGCGCTGCAAAGATGAGACTGGCGCGCAGGTTTGTATAGGCTCAACCTCGACCACGACGGGGGCCGGGGGCACCTCTGGCACTGTGTTACACGCGGATAGGGCGGCAATGGCTGCGATCGGCAAAGCAAAGGTTACGAGGGTACGCATGATAGACTCCAGTCTGATTATATCTCTTATATGGATATAGGGTCAGCCTAGCACAAAACACGGAGATAATATGACGAAATAGCAGAAACTTCGTCACAAATTTGCCGCCTTTGTCAGGAATTCAGAAAAACAGCGGATTTCTTAACGCTATGGTTAATATTTCCTTGCTAAGTCAGGAGCGAAACGACAGTGCCAGTTAAATGGAGCGCTAATCTTACAGCCTGTTAATTGGTCGATACGACCAAGAGGCCCTAGGTTAGCGCTAGCTTTGATTTGAAACGGATTTATTATGACGCTTACGGCTATCACGCTCCTTACCGCGGCCCCTTTATTTGAGGCCAGTATTATCATGCAGGCCGCGCCGCTTGATCCGGCAAAATCTGTGGGTGATTTTTCCTTTATCGGCTTGTTTATGCTGGCCGATTGGGTTGTGAAATCAGTCATGATTTTACTGATTATACTTTCAATTTGGTCGTGGGGTATTGCGGTTGATAAGTTCATCAACTTTTCCATGTTGCGTAAAAAGGCCACCGCCTTTGAAGAAACCTTTTGGTCAGGCCGTACATTGGACGAGCTAAACGCAGGGCTATCAAATGATACACGCGACCCGATGGCGCGCATTTTTGCGGCGGCCATGCGCGAATGGGACGAAAGCAAAGCGGGCAACCGGTCCGAGGCGGCGCTGCACAGCACGCACGAACGCATTGACCGGGTGATGACATTGGTCGTCAACCGCGAAGTGGCCAAGATTGAACGCGGCATGTCTGTACTCGCGATTGTGGCGTCGGCTTCGGTCTTCATCGGATTGTTCGGGACAGTTTGGGGTATTATGAACGCCTTTCGCGCGATTGCCGCGACGCAAAACACCAATCTATCCGTTGTGGCTCCTGGTATCGCCGAAGCGCTGTTTGCGACCGCGCTTGGCTTGATTGCCGCTATCCCTGCCTTGATTTTCTTTAATCTGTTTTCAAGCAAAATTGATAGCTATTCTGGCCGCCTCGAAGGGTATGCCGATGAGCTTTCGGCTATTCTGTCGCGCAAAATCAATAAGGGCGGCTAGCCATGGGTGCTAATGTTTCATCTCGCGGCGGAGGTCGCGGCGGCCGTCGCCGCACTCGGCGTAACCGTCTTAATGCTGATATTAATGTCACCCCATTAGTGGATGTTATGCTTGTGCTGCTGATTGTGTTTATGGTCGCGGCGCCTTTATTATCAGTCGGCGTGCCCGTCGAACTTCCCAAGACAGACGCCAAGTCTCTACCCTCTGAGACAGAGCCGATTACGATTACCGTGGATAAAGACGGCACAGTGTTTTTGCAAGAAACCGAAGTCACGCTGGATGATATTGTTGTGCGCCTGTCTGCCATTGCGCAAAATGGCTATGACGAACGGATATATCTGCGCGGTGATAATGCCTCGGATTACGGCTCTGTGATGAAAGTCATGGCGCGGATTAATGCGGCTGGATATTCTAATCTGGGTCTGGTGACAGACCCCGTCAGCCAATAGCGGACGACCCAAGGAGAGTTTAGTTTCATGAGTTTCGGCCTCCCCATATCCATCGCGCTGCACGGCACTGTGCTGCTGGGCGGTCTTTTGTTTATGGGGCGCTCTATCCCAACGCTTGATCAGGGGCAGGTTATCTCTGTGGAGATTTTAACCGTGGCCGATATCACCAATGTGCGCGCCGCGATTAAGGCGCCAGAGCCGAGAGCCGTGGAGCCAGACGCCCCACCCATGAGCCTGCAAACGCCGATGGAGAATGCGGATGAGCAGTCTGATGTTGTTGAGCAACGCCAAGACGACGCTGCGCCAGCGCCTGAACCTGAACCAGAGCCTGACCAAGCACCTGAAAAGCTGGCTGAGGCCACGCCTATGCCAGACCCAAAGCACAAAGATGATAAGCCCAAACCACCGACAAAGCCCGCCTTTGATCTGGACAGATTGTCTGACATCGTGAACCGCACCCGCGACGCTGCACCAGAGAAGAACCAGCAAGTCGCCTTGCAATCAGAAACAAATGTCTATGAATTTGCCGATGTGTCGCGCACAGCCAGCGGCGAGGGGACGGGGCTATCCGTCACGCTTTTAGATAAGCTGCAAACTGAAATGCTGCGCTGTTGGCGCGAAAGCCGTGACGCCGTTAATCCAGAGAGCCTTGTAGTGCAGTTTCGCGTGCGCTTACTGCCCGATGGTTATGTCGAGAGTGTGCAGATGTTGGGTCAAACGGGCAGCGGGCCTTATGCGGCAGTGGCGCGACAACGCGCTGCGGCTGCGATTAAAAAATGCGAACCCTATGATTTTCTGCCAAAAGACCAGTATAATGGCTGGAAAGATTTAACGCTAAGCTTTAGGCCCAGAGCCTAGTCGAGGCGTTTAAGTCCGTGCGGGCTTTTGGTTTTGTCGATAAAGGACATATGATGCGATTTTTAACTCTGATATTTGTTTTGCTCGCCAGCCTAATGGTGGCGGTGCCGCAAATGGCTCACGCCCAGCTGAAAATTGATATCACCAAAGGTAATCTCGACCCGACGCCTATCGCCGTGCCCGACTTCATGAGTAATAATGCCCAAGGCCGTGAGATTGGTAAAGACCTAGCCGCCGTCGTGCGCGCGGACTTAGAACGCTCTGGCCTGTTTAAATCGCTCGACCCCGCCTCCTTTATCGAAACGCAAACCAATATTGATTATCAACCGACCTATGCTGATTGGCGCGTAATCAAGGCCGAGGGTCTGGTGTCTGGCCGTATTGTAATGGAGTCAGACAGCCGCATGCGGGTTGAATTTCGCCTTTGGGATATATTTGGCGGCTCGCAATTATCGGGCGTTCGTCTGGCGGGTACCCCCGATAGTTGGAAGCGCATGGCGCATAAAGTCTCGGACGCTATCTATAGCCAGCTCACGGGTGAAACAGGCTATTTTGACAGCCGCATTGTTTTTATCGACGAGACAGGGCCAAAAACTGACCGCCGCAAGCGCCTAGCTATTATGGATCAAGACGGGGCCAATGCGCAATATTTGCTCGCAGGACCGCGCACGGTGATTACGCCGCGCTTTTCGCCCAATGCGCAAAAAATTACCTATATGAGTTATGAAAATATCGTCCCGCAGATTTACTTGCTGGATATTGAAACGGGCCGCCGCGAATTGCTGGGCAGTTTCCCAGGCATGACCTTTGCGCCGCGTTTTTCACCCGATGGTGAGAACATGCTTCTGTCTTTAATGAAGCGCGATAATAGCGATATTTATGTCATGAACCTGCGCTCACGCAGTACGACACAGCTGACGACTAATCCGGGTATTGATGTCTCGGCGAGCTTCTCACCAGATGGACGTCAGATTGTTTTTAACTCTGACCGCGGCGGTAGCCCGCAGCTTTACGTTATGAATGCTGACGGGTCCGGTCAAAAACGTATTAGCTTTGGTAAGGGCCGTTACAGCGCCCCTGTCTGGTCACCGCGCGGCGATAAGATTGCCTTTGTTAAAAGTGGCGGCGGCAAGTTCGGTATTGGCGTGATGAACCCTGACGGCTCTGGCGAACGCCTATTGACGGAAAGCTTCCTTGATGAGGGTCCGACATGGTCCCCCAATGGTCGCGTTATTCTGTTTAGTCGCGAAACGCGCGGCACACGCGGAACAAGTCAAATTTGGTCTGTGGATTTAACGGGGCAGAACCTCCGCCAGGTGCCGACACCAACGGCGGCGTCTGATCCCGCATGGTCACCGCTTCTGCCTTAATTTGACCAGAGTTGTTGACCACCGTGATGAATTGACGTGAAAATTGATTAAAAAGCGTCAATCTAGGTCAGAATTTGCGAGAAACTCTTGAAATGTGTTCCGCGCTTTGGCTTAATAAAGCAAGACACTCGACATGAGTGTATGAAGAGAGAAAATTATGACTTTGAATAATCTTGCCCCTAAATTTCTTGCTGGCGTTGCGGCTGTGGCGATGTTGTCAGCCTGTGCGACAAAGCCTGAACCTGTTATTGAACAAGTCGCCGCCCCTGCGCCAGCGCCTGTCTTTGTAGAGCCTGAACCCGAGCCCGTCGTGGAAACGGCGCCTGCGCCTGTTGTGGCCCCGATGGTTAATCCAAACTTGCCTATCCCGGGCTCCGCTGCTGACTTTGCATTCCGCGCAGGCGGTGATGCGCGTGTTTATTTTGGCTATGATCAATACCGTCTATCCCCTGACGCGATTAATGCCCTTCGCGCACAGGCTGATTGGCTAAAGCTTTATGATAATGTCACAGCGGTTATCGAAGGCAATGCCGATGAGCGCGGTACACGTGAATATAATCTGGCCTTGGGCGCGCGCCGCGCCGAAGCGGTCAAATCCTTCCTTGTCGGACAAGGCGTCGCGCCGAGCCGCTTGACGACTGTGTCCTATGGTAAGGAACGCCCGATTGATGGTCGCTCCAATGAAGAAGGCTGGGCGCGAAACCGTAATGGCCACACAAATTTGATGTCTGGCACTGTTGGCTAAGCAGGCGAGCCGTTTTAAGGATTTGCTAACCATCTTAACTGTCATTTAATCAGACATGACATAATCTGGCCGCTATGAATGGGGACACTCATTACTAGCGGCCTTTTTGTGTCGTCATTTTAGTTTTATCGGAGCTTGCTATGTTGCGTCTTATTTCAGCTTTTTGCCTTGTGATGTTAATGTCTGTGCCCGCCCATGCGCAAAGCCGTAAAGAACTGGCTGCGCAGGACGCCATTATCATTGACCGCCTCTCGCGCCTTGAGAGCCGTATGCTGACGGGTGACCCGGCGGCTGAACGGCTCATGCAGCGCATGGACGCGTTGGAGGGTGAAATGCGCACATTGACGGGTGACGTGGAACGCCTTCGGTTTGAGCGTGACCAGCTGCGCACGGATGTGGCGGGATTAGCCGCGCAACTTGAGGGCTTGCAAGCATTGGCAAGCCGCACGCAAACCCATTTGGACGCCGTTGATTTGATTGCCCAAGAGCAGTCGCGCCGTCCTTTTCAAAACCAGCCGTCTGGACAGAACTTTGGCTCTGGTCAAAGTTTTGGGTCTGTTGATACGCTGCAAGGCGGCACTGGCATGCAACCCAACTTTCCAAGCGAGGGCACATTTGACCCGAACCAGCCCAATGCGGTCTCTCCGCCGCCAACCTTTGGTGAGCGCACAATTGGCGTGCAGCAATTTAATGTCGACACCCTGCCTGAAACAGGCAAACAGAAACTAGCCGAGGGTGATTTTTCTGGCGCGCAAATCGCGTTTCGCCAATATTTAGACATTAATCCCGACGCAGCGGATGCGGGCGATGTGAACTACTGGCTGGGTGAGAGTTATTTTGTGCGCGGCGGTTATGCCGACGCGGCGGACGCCTATATCACCTCCATGCGTAAAGCCCCGCAGGGTGATTTCGCACCTAACGCTATGGTGGGTCTCGCCGCGACGATGCGCCAACTCGGTAATAAAGACGAGGCTTGCGCGGCGCTGGATAGCTTCCCGACACAATACCCCAATGCGTCACTGGATGTGCAAAACAAAGCCAATCTGGAGATGGCCCGCACAGGCTGTTAAGCACGGGATGCTAGTTACTCGCAATCTTGCGCGTGCGCGTTATAAGGGCGCATGGATTTTGACCTAGAGCCGTATTTACCTGATGGTCGTTTCGCTATTGCCTTTTCAGGCGGGGGCGATAGCACGGCGCTGCTTCACGCTGTACGGGCGCGTAATCCCTATGTTCTTATTGTTGATCACGGCCTACGCGGCGGCTCAAATCTGGAAGCCAAAGACGCTTTGGCTTTTGCGACATCGCTTGGCTTGGACGGGCAAATCCTAACGTGGGTTCACGACGGCATCAAAACAGGATTGCAAGCCAAAGCCAGACATGCGCGCTATACCTTGATGGGTGAAGCCTGCCGCGCGCAGGGTATCACTGATCTTATCACAGGCCATACCGAAGACGATCAAGCCGAGACTGTGTTGATGCGCATGGATAGGCACACAGGACTACGCGGTGCTGCGGGTATGGCGCGGGTGGTCGACGCGCCCATTTGGCCAGCGTTGGCGGGGGTGCGCGTTTGGCGGCCCCTGTTAGGCATAAGCCGCGCGGATATTCGCCGCTATCTGGACGCGCATAAGCTGCCCTTTGTCGATGATCCGTCCAATGAAAATCGGGATTTTACGCGGATTAAAGTCCGTGACAGGCTTGCCGCTGATCCCGATTTGCGCGCATCCATGCTGGCCTTAGGTGTCGAAGCGCGGGCTGGGCTAGAGGCTGAGCGGGCGACATTACGCTCAACAATGAACAACCGGTTCAAAATTGACCCCAACGGATTTATTCAAATGGTGTTTCCTGTCACGTCGCGGTTTCTAACCTTGTGCTTAGAGGCTGTCGGCGGGCAGGGCGGTATGATTGCCCGCGATAAACTGGCCCGTTTGAGCGAAAGATTAAAGACCGAAAACCACGTGACTGTGACATTAGCGGGGTGTCAAATTATCAAAAATGACCGTGACGTTATAATCATACGCAACCCCGGTGCTGTTGTCGCGCGTGCTGATAAGGCTGCAATCCCTTCGCGCATGAGATTAACCAAAGGCATCCCGATACTCTGGGATGGCCGGTGGTGGATTACGGCGCATCTTGACGGCTTGTCCGTTAGTCCGCTTCAAGGTCATATTAGCGCCTTGCCTGCACCAATAGCGGCGGTCGTGAAAGATATACCCACAAAGGTGCGTCCAACCTTGCCCCTGATTTTTAAAGACACGCAGCCCATTGCGGTGGGGCATGGAGAGAATCCAGCATTGGTAACCCTAGAGTCGGCGGTTTTGTCGCGCATGAAAGCGGCCCTTGATTAAAAACTGACACCGACGGTCCAAACGTATGCAAAATAACCACGCGAGAACCTTTCGGTTTCAAAGCGGGCTCCCTATGTTACAGTGAGCTTATAACGACATTTACGGTGTGACCTATGAATAGCAAGATGCGCAATATCATTATGTGGGGCCTGATCGGGACCATGTTCCTTGTCATGGTGGCGATGACGTCCAACACAGCAGGTCAAAGCGCCTCTGACGAAATTATTTATAGTGACTATATAAAAGCGGTTGAAGCTGGCCAGATTAAGACGGCTAATGTGACCGCTGATGCGTCTAAAATCTCTGGCGAGAGAAGCGACGGCTCACTCTACACGGTGAATGCACTTCAGTATCAAGACAAAGTTGTCGATATGCTCGAAGAATCTGGCGTCTCTGTGACCGTCAAAGAAGAAAAACGCATGAGCCCGCTGGCCAGTGTTTTGCTCAACTTCCTACCGCTCATTCTTATCATTGGTATCGCCATGCTTTTCATGCGCTCTATGCAGGGCGGCGGTCGCGGCGGCGCGATGAGCTTTGGTAAATCCAAGGCCAAGCTGCTGACCGAACTGTCGGGTCGTAAAACATTTGACGATGTTGCTGGTGTTGAAAGCGCTAAAGAAGATCTGCGCGAAGTCGTGGAGTTCCTCCGCGATAGCTCTCGTTACACACGCCTTGGTGCGAAAATTCCGACGGGTGCGCTTCTTGTGGGCCCTCCCGGTACAGGTAAGACATTACTTGCGCGCGCGGTTGCGGGCGAAGCGGGTGTGCCGTTCTTTACAATTTCCGGCTCTGACTTTGTTGAAATGTTTGTCGGCGTCGGCGCATCGCGTGTGCGCGATATGTTCGCGGATGCCCGCAAAAATGCGCCTTGTATCATCTTTATCGACGAGATTGATGCCGTTGGCCGCCACCGCGGTGTGGGCACGTCAGGCGGTCACGAAGAGCGAGAGCAAACGCTAAACCAACTGCTTGTCGAAATGGACGGCTTTGCGGGCGACGAAGGTGTCATCATCATCGCAGCGACCAACCGTCCCGATGTGCTTGATAAGGCGTTGCTCCGTCCCGGTCGTTTTGACCGCCAAATCGAAGTGCCCTATCCCGATATTTCAGGGCGCGAAAAAATCCTAGAGGTCCATATGAAAGGCAAGCCAATGGCCGCCGATGTGGACGTGAAATATATCGCGCGCGGTACGCCCGGCTTCTCTGGGGCTGACCTTGCCAACCTCGTCAATGAGGCTGCGTTATTGTCTGCGCGCCGCAATAAGCTGAAAATCACGCAGCGCGAATTTGAAGATGCGCGTGACAAAGTCATGATGGGCGCAGAACGCCGCACCCTTGCTATGACCGATGAAGAGAAGGCTATGACGGCGTATCACGAGGCCGGACACGCCATTGTAGGTCTTAATATGCCCGGCAGTTTGCCGATCCATAAGGCCACCATCATCCCGCGCGGTCGTGCGCTGGGTATGGTGCAATATATGCCCGAACGGGATCAGATTAGCCAGTCGCGCGAAGAAATGATTGCCCGTATGGCCATGGCCATGGGCGGCCGCGCGGCAGAGGAATTGCACTTTGGTTATGACAAAGTCACATCGGGCGCCAGCTCTGATATTGAACAAGTCACCCGTATCGCCACCGCTATGGTGACCGAATGGGGCCTGTCCGATGCCATCGGTCCAATTGCTTATAAGGACACGGATCAGCAAAGCTTCCATCCTGGTATTGGTCGCGGGTCGTCGATTTCGCCCGAAACGTCAAAGCTGATTGAAAGCGAGATTAAACGCTTTGTCACAGAGGCGCATGAGACCGCACAGAAAATCCTAAAGAAGAAAAAGAAGGATTGGGTCGCGCTCGCCGAAGCCCTGCTGGAATATGAAACGCTGTCAGGCGACGAAATTAAAGTCCTGCTGTCAGATGGCATCAAACCCAAACGCCCCGACGGCAAAGGCAAACGCCCCAGCGTATCCGCTGTGCCGCTGACGGGGAAAAACAAACCCAAGCCTATTGGTGATGCGCAGCCCGAAGGGTAGGCGTGTAAAACATGTGATAATAAGCGCCGCCTCAACGGGCGGCGTTTTTTATTGGAGGGCATTGTTTCTACATTCGCTCACTCAATTATGACGTTACCCTCGGGCTTGACCCGAGGGTCCATCTGAATTTTTTTCACCCCTATTGTTAGACCCTCGGGTCAAGCCCGAGGGTGACGGCAATATTAATTTGTGAGTTGGGGCAAGGGGCTTATAATTTCGCTCTTCCATGCCCTCGTTCAACGCGTTACATCACACTCATGACCACGCGTCCAAAAATCATGGGAATCCTCAACGTCACGCCGGATAGTTTTTCTGACGGCGGGCAATATGATAGCCTTGAGCTTGCCGTGAAAGGCGCGATGAGCCTTATCGAGCAAGGCGCGGATATTATAGACATTGGCGGGGAGAGCACACGCCCAGGGGCTGAACAAATTTCCGATGAAGTCGAGATTGAACGCACTGTCCCCGTCATTGCCGCCATTCGCCGCGCAACGCAGGATCATGTTGACCCGCCCGTCATATCCATTGATACGCGAAAGCCCTCTGTCGCCATTGCGGCGGTGCATGTCGGGGCCGATATTTGGAACGATGTTAGCGGCCTGACCTTCACGAAGGTATCCGCCAAAATCGCGGCAGATTTGGGCTGTCCCGTCATCGTCATGCACGCCCAAGGCAGCCCAGAGACCATGCAGCATTATCCGCGTTATGATGACCCTGTTGCGGACGTCAAAGACTACCTCGCAAAGCGCATTGACGCGCTCGAATTTGCTGGCATTGACCGTGATTTGATTACGATTGACCCCGGTATAGGCTTTGGCAAAACGCTGGAGCATAACCTCGCCATAATGAAAAATCTCAAAGACTTTAAAACGCTGGGCTGCGACGTGTTACTCGGCGCGTCGCGCAAAAGCTTCATAGGCGGCATAGACGGCAGCACAGCAGACAGACGCCTCGCAGGCAGCCTCGCGGCCGCAATTTGGGGGATGCAAGCAGGGGCCGATATACTTCGCGTGCATGACGTAATGGAGACAATGCAAGCGGTGCGGGTATGGGGGGCAATTGATGGTGGGTGAGCATAATACACCGTCATCACCGACCCTGTGTCGGTGATCCATGCGTATAACTTGCAGCGTTCACAACAGTGAGACTATCGTATGGATACCCGCCACAAGGGCGGGCATGACGCAAGAATTGTGTTAAGTGTAATTGAGTTATTCACGGAGGCTAATGTTCATGGAGCCCTATAAACATCCGCTAACGCTCTCTATTAATAAGGCGACACTTGCGTTAGTTTTTCTTGGACTTTGGGGTGGACATCGCTTTTACTTCGGACAGACAAAGGTTGGGCTTTTTATTATGAGTCTGTCAGTTATGTTGTTGTTGGCGGATAAGATGGAATGGAAAATATCAGGGCTGTTAATGGTAGCGCTGGGATGTGTTTGGCTATACGAAATTTTGACATTCTACCCTCGCATAAGACGACACAATGAAGGTTTGACGCAGTATAATTATGACAAACGACACTAACACCGACACACCCGACATCACCCATCCTGAAACCCAAGGCCGCGTCTTAATCATCGCCGGGTCCGATTCCTCTGGCGGGGCGGGCATACAAGCAGACATTAAATCTTGCGCGGCTTTTGGGGCTTACAGCGCGACGGCGGTGACGGCGGTGACGGTACAAAACACATTAGGCGTGAGCGCGGTGGAGGTCATGCCAGCGGATATTGTGCGCGGGCAAATTCGCGCGGTTCTCGACGATATTGGTGCGGACGTCATTAAGATTGGTATGCTCGCCAACGCCGCGATCATCGATGTTGTCGCCGAGGAACTGGCCGATACACCCGCCTATGTCGTGCTTGACCCTGTCATGGTCGCGACCTCTGGTGATACATTGCTAGAGGATGATGCGGTTGAGGCTTTGAAGACAAAACTCATCCCGCTATGCGATGTCATTACCCCCAATGTGCCCGAGGCAGAGATGCTGACGGGGATTAAGATTACAGAGATTTCCGACCTGTCCAAAGCGGGCGACGCGCTACTGTCCATGGGGGCATATGCGGCGCTTATGAAGGGCGGGCATTTGGACACAAAATCCATTGTCGATATATTAGTGACAGAGGAAGGTGCCAATATGATGACGGGGCCGCGCATTTATTCGCGCCACACCCACGGGACAGGTTGTACGCTGGCGAGCGCTCTGGCAGCCAATATGGCGCTGGGTGTGCCCTTAGAAGAAGCCGTGCAAAACGCGCGTGACTTCGTGTTTGAAGGCATCCGTTCCGCCCCGAAATTTGGCAAAGGCAATGGGCCGCTTAATCACGGTCTTGCGGTAATTGGCGAAGACGGAGTAACAGATGATGAACCGCCGTCCAATAACCCCTTCGCCGTGTTAAAAGGTGGGCTGGATAGCTAGCGTCTATTCTGGCCGATACGCGATATCATCACGCCCGTAATGACAATCAGGAATGAGGCGACAATCTTCCATGTAAACGGCTCTGATAATAGCGTCACGCCGAAAATCACAGAGGCCACAGGCGTGAAATAATTAATACGCGCCAGCATGGTCGGCCCTGATTTATCAATCACCCAAAGATAGAGGATATTGGCCAGCCCGCTGGAGCCTAATCCCAATCCGATAATCATCAAAAACCCAATCATGGGCGGGGCAGCATCGGGAATGCCAGAGCCGAGCGCAAAGATCACCGACACTGACGCCCCGCAAATCAGCATCATCGCAGCGCCGAGGCTGGCGGGGGTTTTGGGCACGCGTTTGGCAAAGACTGTGGTGACCGCATAGCTGCACGCCGCGAGCAGGATCAGAACCTGCGCCTTCCAATCACTAATTAATCCCAGCGATAATTCATCGGGCAGGAACAAAACAAAAATTCCAAAAAACCCAATGGTAAAGCCGATGAACTTCATCACCGTAAGCCGTTCATCAGTAAAGAAATGCGCCAAAATTATAGTGATAAGCGGCATACCGCCCACGATAATGGCCGTGATACCGCTATTAATCGTCAGCTGCCCGACAGAAAGTAAAAAGAACGGCAGCACTGTGCCTGTGATGCCGAGGAGCCCGTACCAGCGCCAGCGCACATCTGACAGTTTCGGAAAGCGGTGTCCGCGAAGATAAGCGTAAGTCGTGACCAACATTGCCCCAAAAACAAGCCGTCCCGCGACGAGCCATATGGGGCTTATATAGCGCACACCCACCCCGACCATCGTAAAGGCGCTGCCCCATATCAACACCAGCGCAAGCGCCGACAGTAAAAGCCGCGCGGTGGATATATCCGCATGTAAGGTCTTTGGTGAGGGAAGGCTCATATCACGCTCTCGCAAGCGGGACTGAGTCGGTCAATGATTATGTGGACGGGTTTTGATGGCCGCTCTTATCCTTGCGTCCCGGCCATTTCAACATGCCGTAAATTAGGAATTCCCAAATTGCGATAAGGGTGAAATAGACCACCCCCATGGCGAGCGCGACATTGGGTTGGTCAATGAATATCCCGCCACTATCGTGCAAGTCGTGATAACCGCTGGCCGTTAAATATTCAGGCGTTAAGCCAAACAGCGGGATATTATCCGCGTTAAAGGCGAAAATAAATATTAAGACAAAATAGGTCATGACCACCACCGCCGACAGCCCGATATTGCGTCCGACCTGATCCTCTGTAGGGTTGGAAAAGGCAAAGCGCATCCGCATCGCGACGACGCCAAAATAAAGCCACATCATGTCATTACCGGGAACATAACTGCTAAAGCCCCATGCAAATAATCCATAAAACGGTATTAGGATAATCATCGCTTTTGAACGGCTCATCGCCGCCATAAAGACGCCGGAATGGGCCATGATAAATTCCATGGCCATCATCACCGCAAGTGTAAGGACGCGCAGTGCGTCGGCGTCTGTCGGGTGCGTCCAAAGGCGCAGCAATTCAAAGACCAAAAACCCGTATAGGGTGATACTTATCCATCCGCTGAGGTAAGCGGTCCAATCCGCTATCGGGTTGGAGCGTTGTGTACTCACGGTTTTTTGCCGTTAGTTATCACTCTTGGCCCCGGCCAGTGGTCTTGCGCGCCTTGCGCCGCGACACTCATATCATCGCCTTTGGTCGCGCGGTGCGGGGCGTCCGTGTCGGCAACACCCATTAGCGTGCGGACATTGACGCCGTAATGATCAGGGGCTGCGCGTTTATTGTGAAGGACATAGATCCCGCAGGACTTGCAAAAATAATGACGCGCGATTTTCATATTCCATTGGTACAGGGTGAGGGCGTCCTTGCCTTGGTCAATCTTTAGATCAGCTTCCGGCACTTTGACCATTAACGCGCCGCGCATGGCGCATAGCGAACAATCGCAGGTCGTGAACTCTGCCAGATTGCTATGAATGGAAAATTGCACCGCCCCGCAGTGGCATTGGCCTGTGTATTGACGGGACGTTTGCGGGTCGCGCATTAGATAATCGGTTTGAACGGGTCGCGGATAAGAATAACGTCTTCGCGTTCGGGCGATGTGGACACCATACCGACGGGGCAGCCAATAAGCTCTTCCAGCCTTCGGACATATTTGACGGCTTCTGCGGGCAACTCAGCCCAAGAGCGCGCGCCGCGTGTGCTGCCTTGCCATCCTGGCATGCTCTCATAAATCGGCTCGACTGCGGCTTGTTTGGCTGTACCGGCAGGCAAGCGGCGCACGATTTTGCCGTCTAGCTTATAGCCCGTACAAATTTTAAGCTCTGCAAAGCCGTCCAACACATCAAGCTTTGTCAGCGCGATGCCTGTAATGCCGCCTGTGACAATCGCTTGGCGAACCATGACGGCGTCAAACCAACCACAGCGTCTCTGGCGACCTGTGACAGTGCCAAATTCATGGCCGCGTTCGCCCAAGCGGTGACCAATGTCATCGTCCAGTTCAGTCGGGAAGGGACCTTCGCCAACGCGGGTGGTATAGGCTTTGGTAATACCAAGGATATAGTTCAGCGCGCGCGGCCCCATGCCAGAGCCCGCCGCCGCTTGGCCCGCAATGGTGTTGGAACTGGTGACAAAGGGGTAAGTGCCGTGATCAATATCAAGCATCGCCCCTTGCGCGCCTTCGAATAATATCTTTTTCTCAGACCGCTGCGCCTCGTCAAGTTCGTGCCAAACGGGGGCCATATAGGGCAGGATTTGCGGGGCAATCTCTAGCAGTTTCTCATAAAGGTCTTTTGGATCCACTTCGAGGTGGCCCAAGCCAACTCGCAGCGCATTATGGTGATGCAGCAGGTTTTTCACACGCGCCAGAAGATGTTCAGGATCATCCAAATCACAAACGCGAATGGCGCGGCGCGCGACTTTGTCCTCATAGGCGGGACCAATACCGCGTTTAGTCGTACCGATTTTGATACCGTCGACTTGGTTTTCGCGAATACCGTCAAGCTCACTATGGATAGGCAGGATGAGGGCGGCGCTCTCTGATATGAGGAGGTTTTCTGGATTGATCTTCACGCCTTGGTCGCGGATACGTTCGACTTCAGAGACAAAAGCCCAAGGGTCAAGCACGACGCCGTTACCGATAACGGACATCTTCCCGCCGCGCACGACGCCAGACGGTAGGAGTGATAATTTATAAGTTTCTCCGTCAACGACAAGCGTATGGCCCGCATTGTGCCCGCCTTGGAACCGTACAACAACATCGGCGCGGTTGGATAACCAATCAACGATCTTGCCTTTACCCTCGTCACCCCATTGGGATCCGACTACCACGACGTTTGACATAAAAGCCTCTTTTATAATGTCATCAACGCGCGCGGATTATCCCCCGCCCAGAATCATGACCAGACTTTTACAGCTAATAGCCAAAAGGCGCACGGATTGCGAGGCCTAAACCGAGTTATCTACAAGAGTTTAAAAGCGCCGCGCCACGCGGATACCGAGGTTATCAACGCCCTCGTTAATACCAGTGCTGTCTAGGACGTTGCCATTTGATAGGTGATCCATAAAGACCTCACCCGCCCAGTTGTCATCAATCCGGTAACCCAAGGTGATTTGCGGACGGAATAAAAATCGAGAGCCAAAAGAAATTCCGTTTAGAAAAGCATCACGGCGTTCTGACCTTGGCAAGTCTGATAATTGAATACGCCCGTCATGCACCGCAAGACCGATACCGATATCGCCGTAAAACTTTTGCGTAAAATCTTTGCGGAGCATCACACCCGCAGCGGCGTAGGATGTATCACCGTTTAAATTGACCATGCCGCCAATATAAGGATGAAGGCGTAGAGATTTATCCTTGCCTAGAAGGGGGTCAAAAATCAGTTCGGCATTAATGCCGATACTGTTTTCGCGGCCCATACCCGCGCCCCAATTTATGCCCGTCGTTGTTTCGTCAAATTCTGTTAGGCCAGCGCGAATTTCAGATATTTGGGCATGTGCAGGCGCCGACAAAAAGGTCATTAAAGCAAATGCGGTGAGTGTGGTTTTAAGTGTCATAAATGTCCCCAATTATCGTCTGCCCTAGATAGCGGTAGGATTAATTGCGGCCCAATCATACTTAAAGTTTCGCAATTATGGTGCTATTTTCAAATCATTTTGAGCTGTTATGGATGGGGGTTTAATTAATTTAAACCAATTTTATAAAGAGATGTGAGTGTTTAAGGCATTGATTTTATTATACTTTATACTCGACTTGCACTGTTTTCATTGAAATATCCTATTTACGACAAAACCGCCCATCGTTAATAAAAATTAACTCTTGCCCCATCTTCATCGAAAAACCCGCCGTAGCCAAATTGTTCAGCCATCATGCTGTTCTGTAAACTTATGGGGATTATTATGGAAAAAACCATGTTAGATCCCGGCGATCTCGTCGGCGTATCCTTTTGGATCATTTCGGCTGCCATGGTGGCGGCCACTTTCTTTTTCTGGGTCGAACGCGACCGTGCCGTTGGAAAATGGAAAACATCATTAACAGTTGCGGCAATGGTGACCGGTATTGCCGCTATCCACTATTTTTATATGCGCGATGTTTGGGCAGTCACAGGTGAAAGCCCAACGGTCTTCCGTTATGTGGATTGGCTTTTGACTGTGCCACTACAAATCGTTGAGTTTTTCTTGATCTTGACTGCCGTGGCTGTTGTCCGCGCAGCCTTGTTCTGGAAATTGCTGATTGCATCGGTTGTCATGCTCGTTACGGGTTATATCGGTGAGGTGGTGCAAGGTGGTCTATTATGGCCAATGTTCATCGTCGGTACGCTGGCATGGTTTTATATCATCTATGAAATCTTTGCCGGTGAAGCGAGCAAGATTAATGCTGGCTCAGGGTCAGTTGCCTCGCAAAAAGCGTTTAACGCCTTGCGTTGGATTGTAACCGTCGGTTGGGCAATTTACCCAATTGGTTACATCCTCGGATACATAGGTGAACCAGGCGCCAATGAGGGGACTCTAAACCTCATCTATAACCTCGCGGACTTTGTGAACAAGATTGCCTTTGGTGTCGTGATTTGGGCGGCGGCAACGTCGGACAGCGAGCGCATCAGATACGAAGCGGCGCAAAAAGCGGGCTAATCGTGTCACGATCTGACAACACATTTGGATGCGCCTCATGAGGGGCGCATCCGCTATTTTGGACAGGGTCGGCCCAAATCGTTTGCCGAAACTCCCTGATGATTACCAAAAGCGTTGGCTTGCCCCCGCTTTGGTAACGACTATAATTTTATTGGTGGCAAACGCTCTGTCACCCATCGCCGCCAATTGGATTGCGATTGTTTTATTCTTGCTTGGTGTCCCACACGGCGCTGTCGAACGGACCGAAACCGCGCCGCGCTTTACCATGCCGACACTGGCCTACACGGCGCTATATATTGTTTTTGGAATATTGGTTTTTGCTAGCTGGCTTATTTCGCCGCTGGGTACCTTTATATTATTTCTTTTATTATCTGCGTGGCATTTCGGGCAATCAGAGCCTGACCTGCGGCTTATTGGGCTATGGGTAATAATTGGCTCATGTCTGATTTATCCAGCGCAGACCCTGAGCATTTTCGCGGCACTATTAGAGAGCGGTTCTCCGCCGTCGCAATGGGTCGTGGCGTCGCAAATATTGGCCGCTGCTTGTTTAATGGGGCTGTTGATTGAATACGCTGTGCGTATAAAGTCAGGACAGAAGCCGTCATTATTACGGCTGGCGTTCTTGGTCTTGTTATTTCTTGTCCTGCCGCCGATCCCAGCTGTCGCGGTTTACTTCTTTGCCTTGCACGGGCTAGGTGAATTTGCACGCACGCTCGCAGCCGTTTCGCGGGCCTCTGTCTTGCGTGAGGGCTCAGCGCTAAAGCCTATCGACATTTTGAAACTTTATGGTCCTGCGACATTCCCCGCCATGATTGGGGCTGTCATCATCCTTTGGATGACTGTCACAGGGTATATCCCCATGGTGATTGCCGCAGGATTGGCGACGGCCTTCATCATTCCGCATATGTTACCGATTGAGGATTTATTGCGGGTCGACCGTGACGCCGCCCGCAATAAAAAGATAACGCCTAAAGCGTAATTGGATCCGCGCGCTGCACGAGGCTCACGGCCTTAATCGTGTCGCACACAACCGCGTCGACAGGGGCATCAACTGCCACTAGACAAACGGCTTCGCCGCCTTCATCCATACGGCCCAAGCTAAAGGTGGCTATATTAACGCCCGCGTCGCCTAATATAGCGCCTAATTTGCCGATAAAGCCGGGACGGTCTTCATTGCGCACATAGAGCATATTGGGGAAAAACGCTGCGTCCATCTGCACACCGAACAGGCGCACAATGCGCGGCTCACCGCGGTAAATCGTGCCGACAATGGCAAATTTACGCTCCGACGTTTCCACCATCAAGCGGATAAGACTTTCCGCGCGCTCGGCCTCTGTGGTGTAGCTTTCCTTCACCTCAATCCCGCGCTCTTTCGCGATGACGGGGGCGGACACCATATTCACTTCGGGCATAGCGGCTTTTAACAGCCCTGACAGCGCAGCCGCGCTCATCGGGTTGGTGTTTAGCTGCGAGACAGCGCCTTTATAAGTAAGCTCAACCGTTTTAATCGGGTCATGCACAAGCTGCCCCATCATACGGCCAAGCTTATCTGCCAAGTCAACGAAAGGCTTTAGGCGCGGAGCTTCCTCGGCAGAAATAGACGGTGTGTTCAGCGCGTTTGAGATTGCACCTGTCAGTAAATAATCCGCCATTTGTTCGGCGACTTGTACGGCAACATTTTCTTGCGCCTCAATCGTAGAAGCACCCAAATGCGGGGTCGCGATAAAGTTGGGCGTACCAAACAAAGGGTGTGATTTCGCGGGTTCAACCGCAAAGACATCTAGGGCGGCTGCGCGCACATGGCCCGCGTCCAGCGCGTCTTTTAACGCGTATTCATCTACCAAGCCGCCGCGTGCGCAGTTGACAACAATGACGCCTTTTTTCGTCATGGCAAGCCGTTCACGGTTCACGATATTTTTCGTGCCTTCGACCAGCGGCGTATGCAGCGTAATCGCATCAGCACGTTTGAACAGATCATCAAGCTCGACCTTCTCCACGCCCAGTTTCACAGCGCGTTCGGGGGTGAGGTAGGGATCAAACGCAATCACTTTCATTTTCAGGCCCAGCGCGCGTTCGGCGACCAGCGCGCCGATGTTACCACAGCCGATTATGCCGAGCGTTTTGTTAAACAACTCCATGCCTTTGTAATCAGATTTTGGCCATTCGCCGTTTTGCGTGCGAACGGAGGCTGACGGCACTTGGCGGGCAGCGGAAAACAACATCGCTATGGCGTGTTCTGCCGTGGTGATCGCATTGCCAAAGGGTGTATTCATGACAACAACACCGCGGTCTGTGGCCGCTTTGATGTCAATATTATCAACCCCAATCCCAGCGCGGCCAATGACTTTTAGCTTGGCTGCGGCGGCGATAATTTCGCCGTCAGGACGGGTAGAGCTTCGCACAGCGAGTCCGTCATAATTGGGAATGATGTTGATGATCTCTTCTTTAGACAGGCCTGTGATGACATCAACTTCGATACCCCGGTTGCGAAACACTTCCGTCGCGGCGTTGGACATTTTATCAGATATAAGAACTTTAGGCATGATTATAGCTCCGCTACTTTGGTGGCAAAGGCCCAGTCGAGCCATGGGGTGAGGGCTTCCAAATCGGACTTTTCAATCAGGCCAGACGCCCAAACACGAAAGCCCGCAGGCGCAGTTTTATAGGCGCCAAAATCAAGGGCGACATTTTCATCACCCAGTAATTTGACAATGGATTTGGCAAAGGCGTGTTGCTCTGCCTCTGGTAGGGCGGTTACGCGCGGGTCAGTGATTTTCATACACACGCCGGTGTTTGACCACTCATCCCGCTTGGCCGCCAGATTGGCAATCCAGGGTGTGCGGTCAATCCAGTCATAAAGCACTTGGGCGTTATTATCGGCGCGGTCATGCATCCACTTTAGTCCGCCGTTGGCTTTCACCCATTTGAGCGCGTCAAGATGATCCTCTGCACACAGAAGGGACGGCGTATTAATTGTTGCGCCTTCAAATAGGGCTTCGTTCAACTTGCCTTTAGAGGTCATGCGGAAGATTTTAGGCATGGGCCACGGCGGGTTGTAGCTCTCTAGGCGCTCGACCGCGCGGGGGCCAAGGATAAGCATACCGTGGGCCGCTTCGCCGCCCATATTTTTCTGCCAGCTATAGGTGACAACGTCCAGCTTATCCCACTCAAGCTGCTGCGCAAACACAGCGGATGTCGCGTCGCAAATAGTCAGGCCTTCGCGGTCAGCGGGAATGAAATCAGCATTGGGGACGCGCACGCCAGCCGTGGTGCCGTTCCATGTAAAGACAATATCGCGGTCACCCGTGTAATCGTTAAGCGGCGGCAGGTGGCCGTAATCAGCCTTTAGAATACGCAGGTCATCGAGCGGCAAGCTCTGCGCGTCAGTAATCCAGGCGTTACCAAAATTTTCCCAAGCCGCCACGTCAACACCACGCGGGCCCAGCAATGACCACATCGCCATTTCAACCGCGCCTGTGTCGGACGCCGGTACAATCGCGATACGGTAATCATCTGGCACCTCTAAGACTTCGCGGGTCAGATCGATGACTTCTTTGAGTTTGGATTTGCCCAATGCGGAACGGTGAGAGCGGCCAAGGGCGGCATCAGAGAGGACATCCAGTGTCCATCCGGGACGTTTTTTGGTGGGTCCCGCAGAAAAACGCGGGTCAGCAGGTTTTACGACAGGCTTGGCTGTCGGGTCGGCGGCTATTGCCATGATATATCTCCATCGTCTGCGTTTTTGTACAGACGTCAAAGTGCGCTTCAGTGGGGAAGCGAGGCCCACGCGCGCTATAGGCGCGAATCACAGCAGGCGTCAAGTGGGCAGTACGAGCGCATTGCTAAGCGTACAGTGTCGCCGTTCAGCCTAGGTTTAGGCGCGCTATGGTCTGTGAAGGCTTATTGCGCTAAGACTGGCGATAGTTAAGGAGAGAGACTTATGGAAAATGAAACAATTACGGCGGATGTGGCAGAGGCTGTTGCCTTTTTCTCGCCAGAGAATTTAATGCATTATGGTCAAATGGCGATGCCCTATGTGATTAAGGCTATATTTGCGCTATTGATCCTTTGGATTGGTTTTAAGATCGCGCGCTGGCTTGGTAATGTTGCGCAGCGCAATATCATCAAAGCCCCCAATGTTGACGAAACACTCGGCAAGTTTTTAGGCTCGCTTGTGCGTTACGCCGTTATGGCGATGGTCGTTATCGCAGCGGTCAGCCAAGTGGGTGTGCAGGTTGCGGGCCTCGTGGCTATTCTGGGTGCGGCGGGTCTGGCTATTGGCCTAGCGCTACAGGGGACACTGTCCAATATTGCGGCGGGTGCGATGCTCATGCTGTTCCGTCCGTTTAATGTGGGCGATTTTGTCCGTGTTGCCGGCGAAGAAGGTGTGGTCAGCGAGATTAGTATTTTCACAACTGAAATGACCACAGTTGACAATATTCAAGTCATCATTGGTAACGGCGAAGTCTGGGGGTCAACCATTCAAAACCTGACGTCTAAGGGCACACGCCGCGTCGATAATGACTTTGGCATTGATTATGAGGACGACATTAACAAGGCGATGAAAATCATCACGAAAACCGCCGCTGCCCACCCCAAAGTCCATAGCGAACCCGCCCCATGGGCCAAGGTCGTTGGATTGGGCGACAGCTCGGTGAATATCCAAAGCCGCGTCTGGACAGACTCAGCTGATTATTGGGACGTCATGTTCGACCTCAATAAATCAGTGAAGGAAGCCTTTGATAAAGGCGGTATCACAATTCCGTACCCCATCAGCGTCGAGCTTGATAGCAAGTAAAACGATAGGTTACAGTTGAGTTTCAAAACCGCTCGTCATTGATTTGGCGGGCGGTTTTTTTGGTTTCAAACCCATCACGTGTAAGATTGACAAATAAACCCTAAACCCTAAATTTACAGAATACCCCATAAAGGTTTTCGGATTTGGTCACTGGAACGATTTGATGAAGAAAATTATCGACGGCATTGAATATAAGGTTTGGAAACTACCCCATCCGCTTCTCATTCATTGGATTTTAAATCCAGGGCTGGTCATTAATGAACTCATATTAGGGCAACGCATTCCCAAACAGACCCTTGTGATATCCGGAGGGCTGCCTGATCCCGAAAGCAGCCTTATTGAATGTAAGGTGTGTGAAAGCCTTCACCCTGGAACGCTCTGGTCTGGAAAAGCAATGTTTGGTCATTATAACGGCATTTTCTGCCCAACATGCGAGGCGAAAATTCCTCAACTGCTCAATATTTTCTCAATTATCATATTGGCGATTACAGTCCCGCTCTGGAAACCGGTCCAGATGATTTACGGTGAGCGTGTGAAGCAAAGATCGCTAGCCAAACTGCGTGATGCAAAAAATGCGGCGGCAATCGAGGGGGTCATACGGAACAGCTTTGTAAAAATGGGTATGAACTTTGGACTGTTAATGGGCGTGTTCTATATTGTTATTTTCAGCATGGAAAATGGGCCCAGCTTAGGCACAATTGTCAAAGGTGTCGTCGCTGGCGCTGCGGCCGGGGTTCTGTTTGGTATTGGCATGAAGCTTTTTGCTAGTGCATTTAATAAAGGTAAAAAGCCGTCCTAGGGAACCTCAAGATTATCTTCAAAAAATTCGCGCATTTTTAATATTGTGTTTTCATAACCAAGTTTCAAATTATTGAAGTCTTTGCCTTTCATTTCGTGGATGACTGCTGCGCCGCCCACAAGGTTATGACCAATAAAAGGCAATTCCATATATTCAGTTTTTACCCCATTATCCTTCATCGCTTTGGACAGCGTTCGGCTTTGTGATACGGGAATAATTTTGTCCCCTACGCCGTGTATCAACAGAATTGGGATATCAATTTTATCTACATTATTGAGAGCTGAGCTTTGTTTTAAAAGATCTTTGTCTTTCTTCGGATCACCAAGCGTTTTAATACGGTAGTCATACAGCCATGAGCCTTTACCGCTTTTATCCTCTTCATAGTCAATCATAGCGGCCAAAATCAGATGGCGCATTGATGGCTACCGCACAATTATAAAGAGCGGGTGTTTTGACAGCTCCCATAAGCGCCGCATATCCACCGTAACTGGACCCTGCGATACAAATATTGCCTTGATTAGCTTGTCCTGTCGCGATCAGGTGTTGAACGCCGTCTGTAATATCGTCCTGCATAAGGCCGCCCCATTCACGGTGGCCAGCTTTCACAAAAGCTTCTCCAAAACCAGATGATCCCCGAAAGTTCGGTTGAAATATTTGATAGCCCTGCGACACAAAATATTGTGCGATCAAGTCATATGACCAATAGTCACGTGATTCTGGTCCTCCGTGTGGCATCACGATTAAAGGTGCCGATGCCGCAACGCCGTTTTTACGGGTTAAATATCCTGACAGGGGTGTTCCGTCCCGTGCGGTAAAATTTACGGGTTTTGGAACTGTAAGGTCTTTTGGTTTCAACTTTGAATTTATTATATGGATAGTTGTAAGTGCGGCTGTCTTTATGTTGAAAATTGCGACACGACCAGGTTCTGTTGGTCCACTCAATGAGATGAGCCAAACGGACATATCATCACTTGTGTCCAATATATCGACGCTAATATCATCACGCAATTCTAGCCGTAAACGCGCCATTGCCTGTGTGTGAACATCGTTTTGAGAATCGTAAATTTTACGATTCTCAATATAGCGTGCGCCCATATAATCTCCGCTTGCAGAAAATACAGGGCTATCTAAATCATAATTCGGATGGGTAAAGACCGGGTCCCCAAAGCGACCGTTATCTGGGTAGTAGTGGTATATACCAGTGCGGTCTTGACCGTCTGGTCGTGCTGCGATGTAAAACGCATTTGGGTCATCCATTGCCGGTAAAGGTATGATGCCCCTGATATCTTGGTGTTCAATTGTTTTGATTTTCTTCCACCGTTTCGTCCCATCGAGGCGCGCATATACACGTGCTTTGCGAAAATCATCGCGGGCATCTATGCGCATGTTTGGTATGCCGTCCGGGTTAACGTGCCATGCGCGCGTATCGCTTCGTCCCGCGCTTAATCGTTTAGCTTTCCCAGTTTGAATATTTACTTTGTAAACACCCAAGGTCTTGTCAAATGCGGACATAATGATGTGATCAGGGTCTTTTATGAGAGGGCTGACAAGTTGGGCCAAATTTATATTTAACTGTAATGCTTTACTGGTTTTTTCAAACATCATCACAGGGTTGCTACCATCTTCATCAATGGCCGGCATTCGGGCGGTGACTATATTGCGCAAATATTTATCGCGCTTATTGTCATGAACGGCGTAGATGCCTTTTGGCAGCTTCATATCCGTCACGGTCATAACGGGAACAATCAATCGCTCATTTGTGGCCCATTGTGCCGCAAGAGGTCTTGCGTCATTTATATCTAAAAACCTGTCAGCGGTGTTTGGGTCTACTGACTTTATTAGGACGCGCGTTTGACGAAGTGAGTTATCCGTGATGACGACTTTCCTGCCATCGGGTGAAAGGTCAAAATTCGAATAAGGATTACCAACAACGAAATGACTGGGGTAAAGGGTTTGTTGAGCAAACAGCGGTTGCGGGCCCACTACCCAGAGAACAATACTCAACAAAAAAATGATAGCGAAGTTAAAAACCTTGAGTTTCATATTCAAACTGTATCAATCTATGAAGGCAAGTAAAAGAATATTCTCAGCGCAATCCAATCATATATTTTTCTAGGGTTTCACGCAATCGTGTCCTAGCGTTTTGTGTGTTGCTCTCTATGTTAGGTGTACAAGGAGCTCCACTCATGACCAAAGCCAAGACCAACGCACAAACCCTATCCGATTACACACCGCCCAAGGTTTGGACGTGGGAGCAGGGCGGGGACGGGAACCGTTTTGCCAATATTAACCGACCTATTTCTGGCGCGACGCATGAGAAGGATTTGCCGGTTGGTAAACACCCTTTGCAGCTTTACTCGCTCGGCACGCCCAATGGGGTGAAGGTCACGGTGATGCTCGAAGAATTGCTAGAGGCGGGCCACACGGGCGCAGACTATGACGCATGGCTGATAAACATTATGGACGGCGACCAATTTAGTAGCGGCTTTGTTGGGGCCAATCCTAATTCTAAAATTCCAGCGCTAATGGACCACTCGGTCGAGGGTGGCCCGCAGCGTGTGTTTGAGAGCGGCTCGATCCTGTTTTATCTGGCCGAGAAGTTTGGCGCGTTTTTGCCGACCGAGCCGTCTGCTCGGGCCGAAACGATGTCATGGTTGATGTGGCAAATGGGTAGCGCGCCATACCTCGGCGGCGGCTTTGGCCATTTTTATGCCTATGCGCCGATGAAGATTGAATATGCCATCAACCGTTTTGCAATGGAAGTGAAACGCGAAATGGATGTGCTTGATAAACGATTAGCGGACAATGAATTTATCGCGGGCAAAGATTTGACCATCGCCGATTTCGCAATTTACCCGTGGTACGGCGGCCTCGCGCGCGGTCTTTTATATGACAGCAAAGAGTTCCTGGATGTAGAAAGCTACACCCATGTGCTGCGTTGGGCGAAACAACTAGCGGCTCGCCCCGCGGTGAAACGCGGGCAGCTTGTCAACCGCACATGGGATGACAAAGGGATTAAGGAACGCCACAGCGCGGATGATTTTGCGGGCAGAAATTAACAGGGGCACAATCGTAGATCAACTAGACTATAACCTCTGCTGCGGCTTCAAAATCTAAATCGGCCGCGCGTTCGGGTTGCCCTGTTTCGATGTAAACTTCGCGGGCATTTTCGAAACATTTTTCCATGATGTCGTGATAGCCCTTGCCTGGAATAATATACCCCAAAACCATATAAACGGATCCGAGTACTTGCTGGGTATCCGCCCAAAGTATGGGTGCGGTCTCGCGTTTTACATGATGTAAAATATCTTCATAGAGTTCAATGGAACGAAACGCGTTTTTTGGATCGGTGCCTTCCAAATCACCCGCAATGGAGCCTCGCGGCATTTGAGCCACATCCAACAAGTGAAGATAACTCGCGAGGTCTCGCTTTATGCGGAGACGATCTTCAAGATCGCTGTAGGTTTCGAAGTGTGGAATAGCGTCTTCTAAGAGATCTACGGCCTCTTGTATATTTTTGATGTGCTGTTTGTTTTTTGCTGCATCGTCGCTGTCTGCGTCCTGGCGCCAGAAATATTTGATCTGCTGAATTATGTGAGCTTTTGAACGCTTTGCGAGTGCAATCAGATATTCTAATGGCGTTTGTGAGTTATCCTCATCAATTTCGGAATTTGATAATCGATTAAGGACACTGTCAATCATCTCCATTGCTTCTAGGCCGTGTGTTTCATCTTTCGTGATGCGGTAGAGGTCATTTAGTGCATTGGATATATTATATTCATGAAGGCAAATTTCTATTTCGGATATGTCTGCTCGCGCATTTGATAAGGTGTCTCTGAAACCCTCTAATAACTCACGCGTTAGGGTCTCGTCATCGGTTCGTCTGGCAATAAATGCATTTGTTAAATCAAGCTGGCGGCGCAATTCTTCATGTGCATCAGGATATGCTGCATGTCTTACTTTGCTCAAGGCCAGTTCAAGGCCTTCTTTTGCCGCGATAATCCGATCAAAATTGCCTTCGCGCTGCCCTAATTTACTTAGCTGATCGCCGAGCCGAACTTGCATATAACCCCAAAACTCTAAGTATTCTTCGCTGCTATGTTGTTCTATTATGTGCTCTATGAGGCCGATTGCGATATTGTACCCAGCATTATCAAGATTATCTCCTTCTAATTCATGTACTTCGGCAGCATCGCGCAGAAATATCCAACTGGATCGGCCATCAAGCCCCTGTTCCTTTGCGATCATCACGTATTTTTGCACTGCGGCATCGGCGTTTAGCGCTAGCTTATCTAGCCGTATCGCTTCTTCGAGAAGGCTAATGCGGCGGCGTTTTCGTTCCTCGACCCTGCGTTTTTCGTCTTCTTCTTCGCGCGCGAGCTCGTCCATTAGCGCTTGGGAGGCGTTCATATCGCCCAGATCAAAGCGCTGTTTGGCACGCTCTAGCGCGTCACGAAACGCCGCGTCTTCATTGACGCCGCGTGTAGTCATGGCGCGGTAATCCTCGACCCAGCTTTCTAGCCAGCTGAGCATTTCGGGCGGGTCTAGCCCTTCATCAGCGCCGAGCTTTTCGATGATTTTTTGCAAGGCAACAGTCGAGACACCGTCGGTATTAATGCGGCCCTTCATCAAGGCCAGAACCTCATCCAACTTGGCATCAGAGCTGGCTTGCGTCTCTGATATGGTATCGAGGCGCTCTAGCACCGCCTTGCGGTATAGATGGGTCGTGTCAGTCGTAAAGCTTTCGGTCTCTATGACTGCGCCGAAAGCCTCGCGCAACAAAGTCTGCGCCGCGTCCAGCGCGTCTGAGTTTTGCGCGAAATAGGGCGAGCTTACCGCCAGCTTACCAGCGATTTCGCGCGCAATGCGGCTCGCATCTAAATTCCAATTGATGAAATCCTGCGGCGTTAAGGCAAGGGCGGTGACGGCCCCGGGCAGGGTTTCAAACATACCGCTGAGCGCATCTTGGTTAAGGCCGCTAAACCGCGCATTAAGGCGCAAAGCGTCCTCCAGCCGTTTGCGCGCCTTTTTCAGCTGGGTTTCAAAATCTGCCTCTCGGCCTTTGGCGACTTGCCCGGCGAGCATCGCGCCGCCAAGGCCAACCGCGATCACACTGCCCATTGAACACAGCGCGCCGCCCGCCGCCGCCAAACCCACCGCGTCAACGGCAAAGCCCAAAGCCGACGTCACCCCCGCCCCCATATTTGATGAAAAAGCCCTCATAGATTATGACTATCAGCGGGCGAAAAATGCGTAAAGTGAAAACTAGGCAGCGGCCCTGTCCCGCGCCAATGATTGCCGTAGCGCAAAGCCGAGCATCACAATCCAGCCAAAGCCAATCATAGTGCCAGACAGCGCCCCGAACCGTGACGCGTCATAAAAGGCCAGCAACACACCCATCATGGACAGTGCGCAAAGCCAACCGACGACTTTCCAGACAGCTCCGTGACGCGCGATATAAAGGCCTGCTGCTGCGACCGCTAAGGCGATAGAGAAAAACTTAATCCAGACAGGCACCGCCAAGACCGATAAAAATGGTGCATTCGCCATGTCAGAGGTAATGCCCAGCAGAACGGCATTTTCAATGCCGTCGGCGACAGCCGACAATAAACCTAACGCGGCGAATATAACCCAAATTTTACGTCCTGTTGTCTTAAAGGCCGCCCACAAAAACAGCGCCATAAAACCCGCATAGGCGGGCATAAAACCGTAGTCCCAGATATTGCCTTTATCCATCGCGGCAATCCGTGCAGGGCGCGCGGGATCACCCTCTGGTCCGAAAACGGCGATAAGGTCGGCGGGCGTGCGCGCCATTTCAAAAGCATAAACTGCCCCGCCGTAACCGTCGGATATTGCATAACCATCCGTCGGGAATTGCGGAAATATAATCGCGGCAAGTGCGGCGGTTAGCGCGCCAAATATGGCTGTAATTATCCAAAGCTTGCGCATGGCTAAGGCATCCCTTCGCCGCGGTATGCTTCGACAATATCGTACCAGTCGCGCGCCGATAGGGGCATGGTGCTGGCTTTGGCCGCCTGTTTGATACGGTCTAAATTTTGCGTGCCGATAATGGGGATAACATCCGCCCCGTGCCCCATGGTAAAGGCTAGCGCGACTGTGCTGCGGTCTGTGTTTTCGCGCGCTGCAATGCGGTCAATTACAGTTATGACATCCACATTGGCCCCTTTGCCCGTGGCCAGCGCACCGCCCGCAAGCGGTGACCACGCCAGCGCGCTCATACCCATCTCCATGCACAAATCCAACGTGCCGTCGGTGATGGGGTCTTGGTGCATGGCCGAAAATTCAGGCTGCGTGGTCATCAAGGGCGCGTCCAAATGGGCGGACAACGCCCGGGTTTGGGCGGGGGTGAAATTGGACACGCCGACATAACGCACCTTTCCCGCTTGTACCATATCGTTCAGCGCCCGCGCGGTCTCGGCCATTGGGGTGGTCAGGTCTGGACGGTGAATTTGATAGAGATCGACATAGTCGGTTTGAAGCCGGGTGAGCGAGGCGTCAATCGCGGCGGTCAGGTAATCATATGTGCTGTCATAGGGGCGTACGGCATCAATGCCGCCTTTGGTCGCCAGCACCATTTGCGCGCGTAAATCGGGCGAGCCCGCCAGCACATCACCCAGCACAGCTTCCGCCGCGCCAAAACCGTCATGCCCGCCGGGCGAAACTTCGCCTATGCCGTAAATATCGGCGGTATCAATCAGGGTCAGGCCGTTATCAATCGCGGTGCGGATTTTGCGGTCGGCCTGCGCGGTTGTGCTTTGCGTGAACCGCCAACAGCCGTAAGCCACAGGGCCGACGCGTAAATCGCTGTTACCGAGACGCATCATGTCCCGAAACTATCGCCGTCGGCATAGGCTTTGACAAAGGCGTCGCGCTTGGACAGGCGGGAGCGGTACTGGGTGAACACATCGCCTTGGCAGAGGCCGTAGGCCCGTGCCCAGCCGACATTATGCCCCGTCATACAATCGGCCGCCGTGAATTGCTCGCCGCAAATATAGGCATGGGCGGACAGCCGCGCGGCAAGTTGTGGCTCGATTTCGTTTTTGATCTTATCACGGTTAAACTGCGCCAGCGCCTCAGAGCGCACGCCGCGCGGCAGGAGGTCTTCATTCAGGCGAATTTGCCAGAGCATCATATCCATCCAACTCGCACCAAGCTGTATCATCTGTAGATAATCCGCCCGCGCGCGCAGATCAGTCACGGCAGGGGCCAAGCCGTGATCTGCGTAAGCATCCGCCAGCCAAATCATAATCGCCCCGCTCTCATAAATGCTCTGCGTTGTCTCGTCCGCGTAAGTCACGTCCAGCACTGGCACACCGTGATTGGGGTTCTTTTTGATAAAATCATCCGCAAACTGCCCGCCCTGCATCAGGGGCACACGCACAGTCGCAAATCCGTCACCCCCATCCTCTGTGGACAAAATTTCATGCAACAACCACTTCACCCGCACAGAGCGGGAAAGGGGATAATGATGCAGGGTGAGGGCGGTGATAGAAGCGTGGGTCATGGGAGGGGTGTAGCGCGGATTCGCAGGCAGGGGGAGGGCTAAGTTTGTGGCGGAGCGCAAAGCGCGGCGAGAAGGGCTTCGGCGCGGGTGATGTTACGACTGACAAGGGCGATGTAATGATCCGCCTTTGCCGTTTGATACACGCCCAGCGCATCATTGTAATGGGTCAATGCGGTTTCACATTGTGTTCTGTCGCGGGATAATTCGGCTAAAAAATTAAAAGCGTTGCCCAAATTAATCTGCGTCATGGCCCATTGCAGCGGGACCCGTTCTCGTTTGTATTCCGTCAGCGTAGCGTGAAAAGCGGTAACAGCGTGGCTCAACGCGGCCTCATCGCCTGCACGCACGCCAAGGCTGCCAAGTGCAGTCCCTAAATTATTCTGCGTCATAGCCCAATCTAGCGGGGCATACTTTTGCGTGTATTCCGTCAGCGCCGCGCGATAGGCGGTGACGGCATCGTTCAACGTAACGTAATCCCCTGTAAGCTCCCCTAGGGCGCGCAGGGCGTTGCCCAAATTATTCTGCGTCATGGCCCATTGCAGCGGGACACGCTTTTGCGTGTATTCCGTCAGCGCCAAGCGAAAGGCAGTGACTGCATCGTTCAAAGCGGCCTCATCGCCTGCACGCGCTCCAAGGATTTGCAGGGCAGCCCCCAAATTATTCTTCGATGCGGCCCAGTCTAACGGGACACGCTTTTGCGTGCGTTCCGTCAGCGCCATGCGAAAGGCCGTGACGGCGTCGTTGAGTTTCTTGGGATGGCTTTCGCGTTCCCCTAATGCCGCGAGCGCATTACCAAGATTATTTTGATGCCCCGCCCATTCATCGGCATTGACCTCTCGCGGGGATAGGTCAATTAATTCACGGTTCAGCGCGATACAGATAAGCAGATCAAGATTGTCACCTTTTTCATTGCCGCCTTTGTAATATTGGTCTTTTTTTAACGTGAGGAAAGCTGTCAAACCATCCCCGCTTAATCCCATCTCCTCGCCTATCTGCACATATTTATCCGCCGCAGCGTCGCCGTCAAAGGCGAGTTTGTCATAGCTGATGGCACGTTCTAGCGCGGCAATGCGGCGGCGCGTGCGCTCATCTTGCCGGCGGGCTTCCTCTGCTTTTTCCGCTTTAAGTTCATCCATCATGGCTTGGGACGCGCCAGCGAAGTCACCGTCATTAAAGCGGGCTTCCGCGCGCCTGACGGCGGCTTGAAAGGCCGCGTCTTCGTTCACGCCTCGCCCCATCATCGCGCGGTAATCATCCACCCAACCATCGAGCCATTGCAAGATCTCTGGCCCTTGGAGGCCTTCTTCTGCGCCGAGTTTTTCTATAATTTTGCGCAGCGGTTTTTCTGGGACGCCTGTCGTGTCTTGCTGCGCGCGGAGTAGGGCTAGGATTTCGCTGGTGTCATCTTTGACCGCGCCAACATCGGATTTCAAATCGGCTTGCCCGTCCAGCAAGGCGTTCAGCTTAGCCTGCACCGCCGCGCGGTCATAATAGGTAATATCGGTTTGGAAATCGGTTTCTCTTAGCACCGCGTTAAAGGCGGCCATAATTAACACGCGCGCCATATCGCGGGCGTCATTGTCATGACGGAATATGCCGTCGGCATTCGCAAGCCGTTCGTTGACGGTATTTGCTATCGCTGCCGCGTCATAGGCATGTTCAACAATCTCTTGCGGGGTTAGCTGCGCCGCGCCGATGGCATTGGGCAGCGCGTCCATCACAGCCGTTATGCGCTTTTGGTCGCCGTCTTTAAACCGCGCATCAAGGCGAAGCTCCCGCTCCATTTCTTTGCGGGCTTTTTTCAGGGCTTTATCAAATTTATCACGCCGCGCGCCGATGACGCTAGCCGCCAAAATGCCGCCGCTTGCGAGGAAAGCAATCCCTGCCGTCATTGAACACAATGTGCCGCCTGCTGCGGCCAGTCCGACGCCGTCAACAGCAAAACCAAGTGCCGATGTTGTTGATTTTCCCAGCGCCTTCATGCCACTTTGCTATCACGCGTTGTGCGCGGGGTAAAGCGCCCCGCTATCACCGCCGCAAATGCTCACTCAAAAAGGTGTCTAGGGTTTCGAACAGGGCTTCATAGCCTGCGTAATATTGGTCGCGTGTGAGGTCTTTGTGGTAGAAGGTCAGCAGCAGGTTATGGGTGAGGCTCGGCATTTTGACATAGGTGACATCGCCGCCTGCGGCCTTCATGGCGGTGGCGAGGTCATCGCTTTGGTCGATGGGAACAACACTATCCCGTTCACCGTGGATAAGCAGCAGCGGGATTTTAATCTCCTCCGCGCGGTAGAGCGGGGAGCGGGCTTGGAGCTCTTTTTTGTTCGATGTTGGCTTGCCGAGCTTTTTGAGTATATCTTTATAAGCATATGATTTTTTGCCAAATTTTTCGGCGTCATAGTCCATAATGTCAATTAAATCCGTGACGCCGTTAATCGATGCGGCGCAATTAAATAATTGCGGCGTTCTTATCGCGCCCATTAATGCGGCGTATCCGCCGTAGCTCGCCCCAATGATACAGATGTTGCCGCGCGTCGCTTTGCCCGCCTTAATTAAATGCTCGACCCCGTCGGTGATGTCGTCCTGCATGGCCGCGCCCCATTCCCGGTAACCCGCTTCCACAAAGGCTTTGCCGTAACCAGAAGATCCGCGGAAATTGGGTTGAAACACACGGTATCCGCGCGAGGTAAGGAAGGCAACAATAGGGTCGTAATCAAAATAATCACGCGCTTCTGGCCCGCCGTGTGGCAGCACAACAAGCGGTGGATTGGCCCCAAAACCCGTTGGCGGATTGTGCAAATATCCATGGATAGAGAGCCCGTCCCGCGCGGCATATGACACGGCCTCGGATTTGCCCAAGGCTTTGCGGTCAAGGCGGGGATGGGTATCTGTGATAAATTCCACGCGCCCGGTGATTAGCTCGTAATCATAATAGGCACCCGGTTCTTGCGGGCTTTGGACATGAAGTAACCAACGCTTTCCGCTCTCGCTGATTGATTCAATACGGACAGTATATCGTCCGCCGAAATGTTTATCGACGGCGGAAAAATGAACGTCCATGGCGGGGTCGACAAAATCATAACGCAAGCGGTCATCAAAATATGTTGCGGCAATATAGCGTCCAGCGTTATCGAGGAGCGTCCCGTAAAGGTCGACTTTGGCATTGACTGACAGTGCGGCGTCATAGGATTTTCTTTTCATATTATAACGATAAACACCCGCCTTATCTGTGCCGTCCGGTGTTGCAGAAACCAGCAGGACACCGGGTTGGTCTGTGCCCGCAATGACGCGAAAGGTGTTCAAATCCCTCGTTTTGACACTGCCCATATGCCGCCATTTTCCGTTATCTAAGCGGCCGTAAACGGCGACGTAAGTCCCGCCCATCGTATAGTCATAGCGCGCGATTGGACGGCCTTGGCTGTCTACGGACCAGGCGAATGTGTTCTCTTTGCCCTCTTCCACGGGGGTTGCGCTGCCGTCATTAATATTGACGCGGTAAAGGGTGGAGACGCCCGTATCGACGGGGATGAGGACATGGTCAGGGTCACCCGGCAAAATAGAGGTGAGGGTCGCGAGATTACGGCTTTCACGTATGTCCGCGTCTGCGTCTTTGAATAGGCCGACCACGTCGCAGCCGTCCTTATTCATGCTCAGAAGCCGTGTATAAATGCGTCCAGGAATGAGGCGCGGCGGCCCACCGCTTGACGGTAGTTTCACCATTTGAGTAATGGTCAGAGAGACAATCAAACGATCATCCGTGGCCCACCGCGCCCAATTTAGGCGTCCGTCGCCAACGCCAAGGGCTTTGACATTAGCGCGGTTATTCATGTCCATAATCAAGAGTTTATGCGTGTTTTTCTTGCGTTGATCGGCAATGACCAGAAAGTCACCCGTGGGTGATAAATCAAATGAGCCGTATCCCGCGCGCCCCAAAAGGTCATCAACGTCTGGCAAAGTTTGCGCCGCCACTATGGGGGCCGCGATTATCCAGACAATGAGAATAAAAATCGCGCGAAAGACTGTCTTCATTATAGGGACCCTGTCGTATAACTCACCTTTAGGTTTAACGAGCGCGCCGTGATAATCAAGCCGAAGCCGTAGTATTGTGTGTTATAAGACCGCGTGTCCGTCTTTCACCGCATCGCGAAACCGTGATTGGCGCGCACCATTATTTGGGCTAGGTTGGAAACAAATATGCGGGGCTATGCGTAGGGTGAATATGAAACATTATAAAAACTTATCTAAAACACTGCTCCTGAGTGCCTGTGCGGGGCTGGCGCTTGGGGCCTGTGCGCCCGTAAACCTTTTAAATGCGATCACCCCGTCTAGTAGCTTTACAAAAGCTTCGGACGTCTCTTACGGCGCATTGCCCCGGCAGTCGCTTGATATTTACAAAGCCGATAACCCCAAAACAGACGCGCCGATTTTGGTCTATACCCACGGCGGCAGTTGGGACAGCGGGTCAAAAGATATCTATAAATTCTTTGCCGAAGGCTTCACGCGAGAGGGGTACACAGTCGCTGTTCCCAATTACCGTCTTTACCCCGAGGCCCGCTTTCCAGATATGATTGTTGATACGACAAAGGCGATTAAGTTTGTCGCTGATCGTTACCCTGACAGGCCTTTGGTTGTGATGGGGCATTCAGCGGGCGCTTACAACACGCTGATGGCCGTTATGGACCCGCAATTTGCTGACAGTGCAGGTCTAAAGATGTGTGAGCGTATAGCGGGCGTGATCGGAATGGCCCCGCCGACCGGGATTATCCCGCTAAAAGAAGAGCCCTATATCACAATTTTCCCTGACCGTTTCACGGGCAAAGACGCGCCTTTGAACCAAACAGAGCATAGCATCCCGCCATTATTATTGGTTCACGGCTTAGATGATAAAACCGTTTATCCGCAAAATTCGCAGAAACTCGCAGAGTTAGTTAATGCGCGCGGAGGACAAGCGGTTGTCAAAACTTACGCCGATATTAATCATACCGATGTTATCAAAGTTATCTCAAAACATTTTGACGGCGACGCGAGCATCAAGGCCGACATGGTCGCGTTCATTGACGGATTAGATTTATCGCAATCTAATCACTGCGAGTAACCTGTGACGGCGCCTTTTTCTTTACAGGCGATGTTTCAAGTTGATGCTTTTGCGTCCGAACTCTTTACGGGTAATCCTGCCGCGGTCATTAAGCGGGACGACTGGTTACCGCGTGAGGTTATGCAAAAGATTGCAGCCGAAAATAATCTATCAGAAACAGTGTTTATCGTCGCCCGCAGTACTGAGAGCGACAACAAAGGTACAGGGTTTGACCTGCGCTGGTTTACACCGACGCTAGAGATTGACTTCTGCGGCCACGCAACCATTGCTGCGGCGCATATCCTTGCCACAGAATACGGGCTTAAACCGCCTTTTACATTTCGCACCAAAATTGGCGGACTGTCTGTCATTGTGAAAGACGGGCTTTATATATTGGACGCGCCAATTGCAGAGGCCATGCCCGTAAAAGTCAGCAAAGCCATGCAAAAGCCCTTTGATGGGCGAGTGCAAAACGCCTTCACGGCGGGAAATAATCTATATCTCGTGATGAATGACCCGCATTATATCGCGACATGTCATCCCGATATGGGCGATATCATACCTCTAAGCGATCACGGGGTAGGGATTACGGCAAAGGCCCCTGATGATGACACTAATTTGTCTCAATATGACTGTGTGTCACGCTTTTTTGTACCCGCGGAAGGTATAGACGAAGACCCTGTGACAGGGTCGGCCCATGCCGCCATAGGGCCGTATTGGATGGATGAATTACGCGTCAATAAACTGCGCGCTTATCAAGCGTCAAAGCGCGGCGGCGTTCTTACATTGTCACGTGAAAACGACAGTCGCATTGCCATTGCTGGCCACGCTGTCACTTATCTTCGCGGAGAAATTGTTATACCAACGGCTTAAGGTAGGAGCCTATATGCGCTGTATACGCGCATAAGTATTAGTCAGAATAGACACCTCAGCAGACACCCCCTCGGGCATATTTTTTTCAAAATTCTGCCGGGTCAGATCAAAGGCGAAGTCTAATTGCTCGCTATCCTCGACCATACGAAAGCCCATGGACCAGGCTGGAAATTCACGTTTATCGGCGGTGCGGTCAATCAACTTCGTTAGATTTGTATGACGATCATCGCCTGCAATTTTCTGATATAACGCCTGAATAATGTCTTTATCACCCTCTAGCACTTGCAGGATACCGCCATCAAAAAACAGTAATATCCCCGTGATGTTCAGCGCATTATTTTGCTGGCTGGCTCTAATCGCAATGTTGCGAAAATCCCGCGGCGTCAGCTCTGGTTTGCCTGCGCTCGTATATATAATTTGATGCACCATGTGCGGTTATTCCCTACCATTATCCCAATGTTCCCACACATGACAACGTTTACCCAAGAGGGTTTAAGGAAAGGTTTAGCGCACTGATATTGGGCGATAATTTGCTGTAATTTTAGCTCAAACCTGCGTTTTTGGCAAAATCGCCCACAACGCGGCGCACGTCCTCATTGGCAGCTTCGGGAATAGCGGCGTCTAACGTATTTTTGGATAGCTCAAAGAACGCATCCATTTGTTCCAGACTTTCCATTGGGCGGAATCCCATGGACCACTCTGAGAATATGGGTTTATCGCAACCTTCATCCATCAAAAGCTTCACATTTTTATGGCGCTTATCGACGTCAATTTTGGCATATAGCGCTTTGACCGCATCACGCGGACCCTCCAGCACTTGCATGATATGGCCATCATAATGCAGCAGTAGTCCCGCAATATTATTACGACGATTGTTCATGCGTGAAAACATGGCAATCATACGAAAATCCGCGTCAGTGACATTGTCAGCAGCTTCTGATGAATAAATAATACGATGTGTCATAAACCTATCACATTTTATGTTGTTGCGGAGAGAATACGCGGGGACTGTGCCACCAGATTGCGACAAAATGGGCCATACTGCAATATTTAGCCGTCGCGCATAAATCCAAAACTTTGGATAAACAATGGCCGTTATTACGCAGGCACTTTTAAATCATTGTGTTTTGCGATGTCCGTGACGCTTTCATAGTGAATCAATTCCCAACGCCCGTCGAAATGTTCAACAAGGGCCGTGCAACTTTCAACCCAGTCACCATCATTCATATATGTGATGCCGTCAATATCGCGAATTTCAGCAACATGAATATGCCCGCAGATTGCGCCGTCATAACCTTTGCGCTGGCAATATCCTGCGACTTGTTCTTCAAAACTATGGATAAAGTTCATCGCGCGTTTTGTGCGTGACTTCAGTGCCTTTGACAGGGACCAATAGGGCAGACCCAGTCGCCGACGCATGCCGTTTAGCTTAGTATTGACCCAAAGCAAAAAGTTATAAAGATTGTCACCGACAAACATAATCCATTTACGATCACTGCGCATTAGTCCGTCAAACATATCGCCGTGACAGACGAAATAGCGTTTACCGTCTGCCCCGACATGCACCGCACGGTTAGAAATTTTAATCGCGCCAAAGCTAATACGGAACCGAAGAAAGGCGCGTAAAAACTCATCATGATTGCCGATGATATAATTTACGTCTGTGCCTCTTTTTGCCGCCGTTAGGACACGGCGGATCACATTTGTATGACTTTGCGGCCAAAACCATTTTTTACGCATTCGCCAGCCGTCAATAATATCTCCGACTAAATATAGCGTTTCGGAAGTATTATGTTTCAAAAAATCACAGAGCGCATCGGCTTGGCAGCCTTTGGATCCCAGATGCACATCGGATATAAAAATTGTGCGATATTTTGGGCTTGAGCGGGATTTTCTGCGGCGGGGCGGGGTATGCGCAACTGCGTCCATCAGAGTTTTTGGAATGTCGGGCACTAAAGACATGCCCTCGCCTTATTCCTATTCGGTCACAATTTTGTTGCAGCTTTATGACGGGCCCGTGACAGTTAATGGGCGCTAACGCACATAACTTGCGCCGTTAATATCGACAGTCGAGCCAACTGCCGACTGACAGGCGCCCGTCATAAGAAAGGCGGCCATATGGGCGACTTCTTCGGGGGCGGCGACACGGCCGAGCGGTATATCGGCGACGGCGCGCTTGCGGTTCTCTATGTCTTGCGGGGCCATACGCGTTTCGACCCAACCAGGCGCAATGGCGTAAAACTCAATCCCTTCACCGGACAGCCCCCGCGCCCATGTCTTTGTCATCGCCAGCACCGCCCCTTTGGACGCGGCATAGGCTGCATGATCAACCCCATCGCCGCGGTGCCCCGCCCGACTTGCAATGTTGATAATGCGCTTGGCTGTGCCGATATCATCCCCTCGGGCCCTAAAATGCGCGACAGCGGCGCGGCAAATATCGGCGGGCGCATGCACATTGACAGCCATCGTCTTGGCCCAGCCATCGTCCCAACCCTCACTATCAAGCGGGGAGGGCAGATAGACGCCAGCATTATTAATCACGCCGTCAATATGACCGTGTTTGGCGAGTGCCGAGGCAAACACCCTTGCGCCTGCGCCAGCCTTTGATAGGTCCTCATAGATAAAGTTATCATCTGTTTTATCCGACGGGCCGCTGGCATGGGGGATGACCTTCGCCCCTTTGGCTTCGCAGACCGCACGGCAGGCTTGCCCGATACCGCGCGACGCGCCTGTGATTAAAATGACTGTGTTAAAAAGGGGCATAAACAATCCTGTCGTAGTGATCCCCCGCAATAAACCACATCATCACTGTATAGCCAATATGCATCATAGCCTCTTGTTTATAACGGCTAGATTTGGTCGGGTGTCACTGCGCGGCGCGGCGGTAGCTTTTGCCATTGACGCCAAAAAGGGGAGACAGCAATGGTCAGCAAAATATTTACATGGGTCGGTCATCCGCGCGAAAGTTCACTATCGCTGGCTATGGCGGATGCTTATGACGCGGCGGCAGCGCAGGCTGGGGCAACGGTGCGGCGCATGACCCTATCCGATATGGATTTTGACGTTGATTTACGCGAAGGCTACCACTCCCGCAAAACGCTGGAGCCTTGCCTAGAGCAGTGGCGTGAAAACGTGCTGTGGGCTGATCACTTATGCTGGGTTTATCCTGTCTGGTGGGGCGGCATGCCCGCCAAGATGAAAGGCGTGATTGACCGGGCCGTTTTGCCTGGCTTTGCAATGTCCTATCCCGAAGGTAAGATTTTCTGGGAGAGACTGCTGGTCGGGCGTAGCGCAGATGTGATTCTGACATCCGACGCGCCGCCGTGGTTTGATCAAATCGTCAATGGCCGCCCCGCCAAGAACCAAGCCGTCAATACGATCTTGAAATTTGCTGGCATTAAGCCCGTCAAAACGCTGCAAGTCGGTACAGTCAAAACGGCAAGCGACGCCAAAATCCAAAAATGGATAGAGGCCGCCGGAAAACGCGGCCGCGCGGCTGCCAGGCGGTAAGGCTATTACGGCTTTAAGCGCATAACGGGCGGCTCGCTTGCTTGCACGTCATGCGCGTGGTATGATTTGTTGTGTAAGTGATGGAAGGACTATTGGCATGAACCGTTTTCAAACAACAAAATTTGGGCGAGCCGTATTGGCGCTATCTTTCCTAGCCTTTGCCGTTTCCGCGCCTGCAACCGCTGCGGAAAACACATTCGAAGAGCCGCCGCAGCGCGTTTATGACAACATTCCCGCCAATTGGGATGACTATATGCTTGAGCCAGGGCTTTTGAAAAAATATAAGGGGGAGGACCTAAAGCAGATTGTCTTTTATGATGACCTTATCAAGCCGCCGCTTCAATATCAGACGGTTAGGGTCACGCGCGATCAAGAGTTCGCAGTGCTTCAAGGCGGCAAGAGTTTCATTGTTGTCGACCCTAAAAATATCATCATTGGCACAGCGAACACAGGTGTAAACATTATAAAAACGCGGGGATGCCGAGAAAATCTGCGCCGCGCGAAATATGTGCTTTTGAATATGGAGAAGCCAAATCGCCGCTATCGCCGAGGCCAGTATATTAACATTATGACCCGTACGAATAGCGGCTTGAAAAGCTGCCGTATTGATTCCATCAATGAATGGACGGGGCCTGTCAATTTGGTGCAGTTGAGGGCAGAAAATGAGGCGATAATAAAAAAGTCGGGTAATCTCATTCAGCCTGTGACCGACCATTTTAGAACATATGACGGAAGACCCGTTTAGCCAATAGAGCCGTCCGACCCGGCTACCCATTAGGTCCTATCCCCTAGGCCCTACTCATTAGAAATGGGAGCCGTTTTGTCTGTCAGCGGCTAAAACTCCTTGCCGAGTCGCATGGCTATAGGCATAATAATACGTATTATCCGAGCGGCGCCTGTTGGATCAGGCTGAGAAGCACGCTTTGAACTTGATCCAGGTTATTCTGGCGCGAAGGACGGAGAGAACAATGGGCAACGGCCCCATACCAAAGAGCGTGAAGGCGCATATGGCGACGGATGAAACCGTGCTATGGTCCCATGTGTCGGATAAGCCTGTGAAACTGTCAGATGCTTATGAGAGACGTCCTTCACGCCGCTATATATGGTTAAGCCCAATTGCTGCCGCTATATTTATCATATGTCTTTTCTTACTTGTTAAAGACTATGCGGATACGAAATCCGCATTGAGAGATGTTGCGCCACTCGCTGTGTACAATCTTGTCTTGCTTGGGTTTCTTAATTGGTATGTTTATAAATTTCCGGCACCGGCAGCAATGGCGCATACGCTTCAGTCTCATGGACTTTATCAAAACCTCGTCATGACAAACCGTCAGTTGATCGCATTTAATGACACTCAAAACATTCTATCTGTCCCAAATTCTGAGGTGACTAGCCTAAAGACTGATTTCGAAAATGGCGGCCCCGCGCTGCGCATTCAAAGTCCGTCATTAGGGCAGGATATTGTCGTCGTCGGACTCGCCAATTTTCAAACTGCTACACATCAATTTCACGCCAATAACGGCCTTCACACTTAAAGACCGAACCAGACTCAAGGACCCGCACCATGAATAAACCCATCGACCAATCTGCTTTTCAAACGCCGACTGTCACCACAGGTGCCTTGCCGTCATCATCCAAAGTGTACACGGCCCCTGACGCTGACCCGACACTGCGCGTGCCGCACCGTTTGGTGCATTTGCACGAAAGTGCGAATGAGCCCGATGTGCCCGTTTACGACACCAGCGGCCCGTATTCCGACCCGTCTGTCACCATTGATGTGGAGGCTGGCCTGGCCCGTCCCCGCACAGAGTGGGTGCTCGCGCGTGCGGCCCAATACGGAAATAGTGTCGAGGCTTACGACGGGCGCGAGATTAAGCCCGAAGATAACGGCGGCGCAAAAGGTAAGTTCCTCGCCCGTGAGTTCCCGATTAAAAACCAGCCCCTGCGCGGAGTAGGGGATGCGCCCATTACCCAATATGAATTTGCCAAAGCAGGTATCATCACCAAGGAAATGATTTACGTCGCCGAGCGTGAAAACTTGGGCCGTAAAGCCATGGTCGACGGCGCAGAAGCAAAAGTCGCTGCGGGCGAGAGCTTTGGCGCAGAGATCCCCGCCTTTGTCACGCCCGAATTTGTGCGGTCTGAAATCGCGCGCGGTCGGGCGGTTATCCCCGCCAATATCAACCATCCAGAGCTAGAGCCGCAAATCATTGGCCGTAATTTCCTTGTGAAAATCAATGCCAATATCGGCAACTCCGCGGTGGCGTCATCGGTGGAGGAAGAAGTCGATAAAATGGTCTGGGCGACGCGTTGGGGCGCGGATAATGTCATGGATTTGTCCACGGGCCGTAACATCCACAATACGCGCGAATGGATTATTCGTAACTCGCCTGTGCCCATTGGGACGGTGCCGATTTACCAAGCGCTAGAGAAGGTCAACGGCGTGGCCGAAGACCTAACGTGGGAGGTTTACCGCGATACATTAATCGAGCAATGCGAGCAGGGCGTTGATTATTTCACCATCCATGCGGGCGTGCGCCTCGCCTATATTCACTTAACGGCCAACCGTGTCTGCGGTATTGTTTCGCGCGGTGGCTCTATTATGGCGAAATGGATGCTGGCCCGTCACGAGGAGTCGTTCCTTTACACCAACTTCCCCGAGATTTGCGACATCATGCGCCGCTATGACGTGACGTTTTCCTTGGGTGATGGCCTGCGCCCCGGTGCGGTGGCCGATGCCAATGACCGCGCACAATTTGCAGAGCTTGAAACGCTAGGCGAGCTGACAAAAATCGCGTGGGCGCGCGGCTGCCAAGTCATGATCGAAGGCCCCGGTCATGTACCGATGCATAAGATTAAAGTGAATATGGATAAGCAGCTAAAAGAATGTCACGAGGCGCCGTTCTACACGCTCGGGCCATTAACCACCGACATTGCCCCTGGTTATGACCATATCACCAGCGGCATTGGCGCGGCGATGATTGGCTGGTTCGGCACATCGATGTTATGTTACGTGACGCCCAAGGAACACCTCGGCTTGCCTGATCGCGACGACGTGAAAGTCGGTGTCATTACCTATAAACTCGCCGCCCACGCCGCAGACCTCGCCAAGGGTCACCCCGCCGCGCAAATCCGCGACGACGCGCTGTCTCGTGCTCGGTTCGAGTTCCGCTGGGAAGACCAGTTCAACCTCGCCCTAGACCCCGAAACCGCCAAAGACTTCCACGACCAAACCTTGCCCAAAGACGCGCACAAAACCGCGCATTTCTGTTCCATGTGCGGCCCGAAGTTCTGCAGCATGGAGATTACGCGGGAGGTGAGGGAATATGCGGATGGCTTGAGCGATAATGAAAAAGCGGCGCTCTATCCTGCGGATGCGCAAACAAGAGGCGAGGAGGGAGCGCCAGCGACCGACCGGGAAATAAAAGAGGGCATGGACGAAATGTCAGCGAAGTTTAAGGAGCTTGGTGGGCAGATTTATTTGAAAGCTGGGGAGTAAGTGAGGGGCGATTGAATAGAAAGTAGTAGTTGGGCTATCTTTTTGATGCATTAAAAAACAGACCAATCGGTGCTTTTTTTATTTCCGCTTCGGCATTTTTTATTTCTCGAAAGTGTTTTGGTAGGTGCTTTAATTTTGGTGGATCGATAGCTTGATTGAGTGCGATTCCTCCAAACCCGAAAAGGGGCAACCCGCTAGCTATCGCTGCGATTTCAACTCCTCCAGTTACCAACCAACTACCAACATCAAAGCCCAAGAATTTCATTTTCTTGGCTTTTAATTTTTTTATGTTTTCGGAATGTTGTTCGAACGCAGCATTGATGTTGTCGTAAACTTTATCTGCAGAGCGGTGAAAATTATCTGGGTTAGCAAGTGAAATTTCCTCAATTCCATTTGATATAATTGAACGGATTTCATCAATTGCACCCTCCCTTCTAATTTCGATTAACGCGCTTGGTGGGATATTACCTAGCCATTGCATTTCGTGTTTTTGTAGCCGTTGCAATCCTTGAATTATCTGCATGTTGGCCAAGTTCTGTTGCGACTGCTCGTCATTGTACTCAAGCTTCCATTTTAGATGTTGCCAAGAAGTTGGTGCTTGAATTAAGGGGACGCCCTGAAAAAAACGACTTTTAAGCATAACATCTGTTGCTTGATACATTCTGCCTATGCAGTGACCTAGCATGTGGTGACCCACATGAGGTAATTTTAGAAACTGAGATTGGGTTTCCGTTGATTTTAAAATTTGCTCTTCGATTGGGTAATCCCATTCTGTGTCGAATACCAATCGAGACCTATCAACAATTTTTGATACCACTTTATCTATTGTATCTAGCTTTGAAACAAACTCTGAAAGTTCTTCAATAGAATCGAATTTATGTCCAAATATTTTAGAAGCATGAATGAGCCCGTCTTTTTTAGCGAGCGAATGTAAAAACTCCGAGTGGTTTTCATCGATATGCATTCCGTGAGGGAGTATTACTATTATTGGGGTTTCTAAGTCTGCTAGTGCTAGCTCTTTGTACTGGAGTACGTTTAATCCATGTTTTACAAAGTATCGGCATGCCTCAGTCGGAGTGCTCTTCTCAATTATATACTTGCTTTGAATGAATGGACATTGAACTACAAGTGTATCCAAATACAGACCAGTCGTAGAGGCAATGTTTTCATCTGCCCTAGGAAATAAATCTCCCCCGAAAACCCCTTTTAAAGCTTTCAAGTCTTGAACATGGAACGAACAAACTTCACTTGCTGAAACCCAGAACTCTTGAATAAAATCTAAGAAATTCTGTATTTGCGGATATAGGCTTTCCACAGCCTTATTGTCTTGGACATACCCATAAGCAAATTGATCTGGCGTCAATTCGTATTTTTTCATATCCTGAAATAACTCGCCAAAACAATTGGATAAGTTTTCAAAATAAGCATGTTGCACTTCTTGCAGACTAATAGAATCTTTGGACTTCTTTCTGTAGTCCACGTATTCAAAAGCCATTGCCATAGCTCGTATACTTGGGTCTACTGTCTCGACAATTGCAAAACCTTTTTCGTCGTATTCGATTGCTTTTAGTTGAGACTTAACTTTGTCAATTAAATGAGGAGCGACATTCAGGCCATTATCTGCGATGTGCTCGTTCATTATTTGAATTCTTTGACGAACACGTTCGTTATAATCTTCTTTATTTGTCATTATTTGCTTCTACTTTAAATTGCCTCGTAATGTCCATGATTTTTAGCACGCAGAATTATATCCCCGCTTATGAAAACTAGCCTATTTTACTTAAGCGCCTCACGTGAACAGACCGCTTCGTCAGCTGTTGGTGAGGAGCCTTTGGGCTTGGGTCTTCTGTGGACGAACAGAAATCACCTTGGCTTGGATATATAGGACCTAAGTCAAGCCATTGAGCTCCGCCACCATTTCCATACTCCTAACCCGTGCCGCTTGATCATAAAACGGCATGCTGAGTATCATCTCATCGGGCTTTAGCTCGCGCTTAAACGCGTCCATTTGCTCCGCGACTTGCTCACCTGTGCCGACGGCGCTGCAGGCGAGCATGGCCTCGACGTGGGGGCGAAGCTCGGGCGGGACTTGGAACCCTTCGACGGGGGCGGGGATTAATCCGCGTGTGTTGGTGATGATACCGATGAAGGCTTGGAGCAGGGTGGTGAAGTGGAATTTCGCCTCGAACTCTGTGTCGGCGGCGACCACGTTGCAGGCCATCATGAAATAGGGTTTATCGAGATATTGCGAAGGCTGAAAATCACGGCGATAGGTCTCTGCTGCCTCGCGTAGCATTTGCGGGGCGAAGTGGGACGCAAAGGCGTAAGGTAATCCCAAATGGGCGGCGAGCTGCGCGCCGAACAGGCTGCTGCCGAGTATCCAGACAGGGACTTCCGTGCCTTCGCCGGGGATTGCCCGCACACCCACATCGACCGCTGCGTTTTCAGGTTTCGCGAGCAGGGACATTAGCTCGACCACATCATTGGGGAAACGCTGCGCCGCTGCGCCCGCGTCTTTACGAAGCGCGCGAATGACGTTTCTGTCGCCGCCCGGCGCACGGCCCAGCCCCAAATCGATACGCCCCGGATGCAGCGTGGCCAGCGTGCCAAATTGCTCGGCAATGGTCAGCGGGCTGTGATTGGGTAGCATCACCCCGCCAGAGCCGAGCCGAATCGTTTTCGTCTGCGCTGCGATATGGGCAATCAGCACAGAGGTCGCAGAGCTTGCGACACTCGCCATATTATGATGCTCGGCATACCAGACACGGTTATAGCCCAACCGCTCCGCCGCCTGCGCTGTGGACACGCAATCCGCAAAGCTATCCGCGATTGTGCTGCCCTCCGTCACGCGGGCCAAATCAAGAATGGAGATCGGAATATTCACATGCGCAGAATGACAGGACAGGCGGGGCAAATCAATCTATAGAACATCCTAAAATTATTTAGGAGACCACCATGTCTACATTTGTCCTCGCGCATTTTACTATTCATGACCAAGCGGGTTATGCGCGTTACGTTGAGCTTGCGACGCCGATTTTTATGCGCGAAGGCGTCAAGATACTGGCCAATGACACGGCCCCCGTGGCGATAACGCCGAATATGAAAGGCGACAAAGTGGTGCTGCTAGAGTTTCGCGATGACGCCCATATGGCGCATTTCTTTGCGCTGGAAGATTACAACGCGGCAGCGGTTCACCGTAATAAAGCCTCGACCTTATCGGCGGTGAAGTTTGATCGGTTTACGGCGGGGTAGGGATGTCCGAAATCGCTGGCGATTGATAAAATCAATTGCGGTCAGGCCACGCCCCACATCTCCCGTATTCTGACATCCATATCCGCCCCGATATTGCTCCAGGCGGTTTTATTGGCAAAGCTGTCGAGGATGAACAAGCGGTCTTGGCGGGTGAGGCTCGCCGATAGCGCACCGTGCAGCGCCGATAGCGGCACATCAGAGCGCAAAAGCCAAACCGTGTCGCCAATACGTTGCGCCGTGCCATAGGCTTGGAGCGCTTGGAGGAATGGCATGGCTTGATCAGATCGGATTTCCGCCATGATAAGAAAGACGGTGACGGCTTTGGGCTCGGCTTGCGGCGTATTATTTTGCGGGCTGACTTGCGCCTCACGTCCTAACTCTAGCGGCTGATTTTGTGGCTGCGGGCTGGGTTGCGGTGTTGCTTGTGCGGCAGGTTGTAACGGGGCCGCTTTGGGGGCGAGCAGCGGTGCAAATGTCGGGAAAGCCGCCGCCATAGCAAAGCCCTGCACGGCGTCTTGGCTGATAAGGGACCCCGCAATCACGCGGCCTTCATTGATGAAGCCGCGCATTTGCTCAACACTATAAGGGCCGTAGCTTTGGCCGCTCACTTGTACATACCAATGATTTTGCGTCTGTTGCATCGTCTTCCCCAATCACGCCCAGCATGCTCCCATACCATATTTGCAAAGCGGTGCTAGAAAAAATAGAGGCGCATCGCCGCAGAGCCTATGATTTCGCGCTCTTTGTGTTAGTGAGGGCTATGTCACAATACCGCGAACCGATTTTTAATATCAAAGAACCCCTGCCGCTTTATCTGGGCGGGTTATTTATTGCCGTGCATGTGGCCATTTTATATGGCCCCGCCTTTATTGAGAGTTTCGCCGCGCGTTGGTTTTTGCTGAAATCTCTGAATTTGCCCGGCCAAGGCACGGTCGACTTGCTGACCAGCCTCATTGGCCACGGATTTTTGCATGGGTCTTGGACACATGTCTTGATGAACGTCGGGATGTTGGTGGTCTTTGGCGTTGCGACCATTCAGGGTATTAAGATGTATGCCACATCGCGCGGGCGGGCTACATCAGGCACGAAAGAGTTTATGTTTATCTTTCTATTTGCCGTCATCATGGGCGGGCTGGCGCAATGGTTCCAGTGGTGGGCGGGCGATATACGCGGCACAGCGCTGGGCGCGTCCGGCGGGGTCTCTGGCTTATTCGCGACGGCGGCATGGGCGATGGGGGGACAGAAAAAAATGCTGCAATTTGGCTTCGCTTGGCTCGTGATTAACATCGTGATGATATTTGCGGGCGAATTAATGACGGGCGGCGGCGGCATCGCCTGGGCCTCGCATTTGGGCGGCTACATTGCAGGCGCGCTTTTGGCACCGTTTATGGTGCGCCCAAATAGTACGGGTTTTTCCATCAGGTCATAGGGCGTCCGTGTCCCGTCAATGATAATCGCTTTTAAGCGCGCAACAGAGCGTGCGTTGACCGATATTTCGGCTTTGACGTCGTCGCCGTCTCGCGCATTTGGACTGCGGCTGGCGAGGTCTTCAAATTGATAATCAAGGCTGACTTGGTTGTCGTCCACGCGGGTCACAATTCCGCGAAAGCTGACGGTGCCGTCTTGGCCGCCTGCGCGGGCTTGGCTAATCGCAAAGGGGTAAAGCAATTCTGTTCCGTCAACGGCGGTATGGACATAGGCGACATCGCCGACCTTGAAGCGGTCATCACCCGCAAGCGCGTTGATATCGACAGTATTAATGCCAAGCGTCAGGCGCGGGCCAAGGACGGCTGGGGTAATCGTGGCAGGCACGATTAAGACGTGATCATCGGGCGCACTACGCAGATGGGTCAAGACCGACAAGATTGGAATACCTGTCAGCACAAGGCCCGCCAGAATAAGACGCGCAATTGGCGCGCGCGTGCCCGGAGACTTTAGGCCCTGTTTATCCTGCGCGCTAACCATGACGATATTGCGGTGCGTATTGATAGGGTTGTGCGCGTGCTGGATGCGTGCTTTCCGATGCTAGCAGCGCCGCAAAACACAGGCTGACAACCGTGCTAAGACCGTAAACGACCATCGTGTCCATATTCCAAATCTGAGTATCTGACAGCAAGAAAAGCTGCGCGCCTAAGGCTGCCAAGCCTATCAGCGTCAGCGCCCAGATCCTGCGTCGCGCACCATTGACTGTCATGGCGATTGCACTGGCCGTGATAATTCCTGCGATAACAAAAGACAGGGTCGGAATCGCGGGCAGACCAAGCCGTGATTGCATAATCGGGTCAAGCATGTCTGTATGTCCGCTCAGCGGTATGATGGCTGCGGCCACCGCGCAGACGGCCAACGTACCAATCGCAGATCCCCGCCCGCCAAACCAGCGCATAGCGGTTCCCACAACGATAAGTCCCAGAAGTGAATAACACGCAATCGTCCATCCGAATAAGCCCGCTGGGCGAACGCGCGGGTCTGTCCACAATGGATGCTGCGCGCCTGACCAGTAATGTTGCAGTGCTAAGCCGCCTATCAACGCGGCGGTCCAGCCCACGCCAACATGTAAGGCGGCAAACGGCATATCGCTATCGCCAGCGGCTTTGCCAAAGCGGTAATTGGCAAATCCTGTAAGCGCCGCAATGCCCGCAATATGCAGGGCGGATAAATCACCCGTTTCGTGTAAACTCATCATCATAAAGCCAAGCCAACCATAAGCCGACAGTAGCGCCATCATTGCGCTTAAGCCTGATTTATACCGTGCGGCGATAATCATTTGAACCACGGCCAATATGGGCAGACCCCATAACGGCACGACGTTGATACTATCGATTTGCGTAAAGCCAACCAACCACATAAAGCCCGCGCATGTGCTAATTAAAAGCGCCATAGGGGAGCGTAGACACAGAGCTATAACCGCCATAGTCGCTGCAAATACCGCTGCCCCGTCAGGCGCGGATAGCGGCAATCCTAATTGTGTAGATGCCACAACCCAAATACCCAGCCCGCCTAACGTCGCCAGTAGTGTCGATAGCGCGGCAAAGCGTGGGCGCCCGATATTGGTGCTAAGGTAAGTCATCCAAAGCCCTGTCCAGGCCAAAGCCGCAAGTGCAATTAAGCGCGTGCCCGCCGCTTGCGGCGTAATCAGCGCAAATAATACGGCAACAATAGAGGCGAGCAGACACACTGAACCCAATTTTGTGCCCCAGTCCCCGCGACCGCTAAGCGGCACTTTTAAATCCAAGGGTTTGTCGTGGCGGGTCTCGAAATCACGGCGCAGCGTTTGGCGTTCGCGCAACATATGATTAAATCCAACCGCATCACCGCGTGGGCGAATATGCGTTGGATCATTATCATTAGCGACGATTGGTCTGTGTTTATGTGCCCGACTCATTCCCCTCTTTTAGCGGGACTGAGGCGGGCTTTACATGCTTTGCACCCAACAGGGGAAAGCCTGGGGCTACTTAACATGCAAGAGGGATGTGAGCCTAGGTTGCGTTCACTTAGTCGTCGTCTTCATTCGTGCCGCTGGGCAGTTGCGACAACACATCAATCACGGATTTGATGAGCGGGATTTCATGCTGCATTGCGCGGTAGCCGCGTTCAATCAATTCTTCGGCTTTGGTAAATTCTAACATGCCGATATGGCCAATACGGGGTGCGATGAATACATCTGGCGGGTCGCCCGCAAGGCGTGACCGTGAAATCCGGTCCATAACGATGTTGAGGGTCCCCATCATCACAGAGCCAATTTTCGGGCTGCTACCGGGTTTGGTGTTGCCCATCATTGATTTTAAAAGCAATCTGTCAGGGCGTAGTTTATTCAAGGACTGACTGGCCAACTCAAACGGGTCGATGCCCGGGCCGTCCTCATTCACCGCTTCGGTATCAAATTCCAGCTCGTGAGAGCTACCGATAGGGCCAAAGGCATCACCGTTCAGGCTAACCGCGATGACCATATGCGCGCCAAGCGCACGGGCGGCCGATACAGGCACAGGATTTACGAGCGCACCGTCAATCATATGGCGGCCGTCAATTTCTATCGGCTCGAACGCGCCGGGTAGGGCATATGACGCGCGAATGGCGGGCACAATCGGGCCTTTTTGTAACCAAACTTCATAGCCTGTACGTAAGTCGCAGGCCACGGCGATAAACTTGCGGTCCAAATCTTCGATATGAACATCGCCGAGGTAATGGTTCAATACACGGGCGAGGCGCTCGCCGCGCATAAATCCTGATCCACCCCAGCGCACATCCATATAGCTCATCATGCGGCGGCGGTTCAGCCCTCTTGCCCAATCCTCAAGGACGTCAAGCTTACCAGACAAATAAGCGGCGCCGACGACAGCCCCAATTGATGTGCCTGTGACAATGTCGGGGCGAATCCCAGCCTCTAGTAATGCACGCAGAGCTCCGATATGGGCCCAACCGCGCGCGACACCCCCACCCAGCGCAATACCCAGCGGCGGGCTCTTGCCAGTATGCTGTGATGATGAGGGGCTTTGTAAACGCATGAATTAGCTCTAAGCGCGCTCGCGCCATTGCTCAAGGACATTCTTTGTGCGGGGCTTTTCTTAAACGCAAAATGAACATCGCTATCAGCCTTGGTTCAAATGCTGTGCGCTATCACACTGTTATAAATGGAGGCGTATATGAGAGTTTTATTATTAGCAGGGCTAGGTCTAGCGTTGATGGGCAGCACAGCCCTAAGCGGATGTGCGAGCATATCAAAAGACACCTGCCAAGCGGGTAATTGGGACGCGTTAGGCTATAAGGACGGCACGCGCGGTGTGCGTCGTGACAAAGTCGCCAGCTATGCCGACAGATGTTCTAAATACGGGATTAGCCTGAATACGCAGGAGTATATCACGGGCTTTAACGCCGGCCTTCCGACCTATTGCACCTATGAACGCGGCTTTGCGCTGGGTGAGGCGGGGTCGCGCTATAACCAAGTCTGCGCGGGTGATTTGGCTGTGGACTTTGCACCCGGCTATGATGCGGGTCGCGCGGTTTACGCCATAGTCCAAGAGCATAGCGCGCTGATTAATCGCGTCACATCACGTATCGATGATATTGCGGGCATTCGCGGGCGGTTAGAGACAGAGGAGCTGCTGCCAGAGGATAGAAAGCGTCTGCGTAAAAAGCTGCGGCGGTTTAAAGATGATATCGATGATAGACGCATTGATCTGCGGGCTTTCGAGCGGCTGCATGATCTACCGCGCTATAATTTCGACTAGGATACTAAGGGCTATAATTTGGGTGTTTTCGGCTTACGCTTTCGCTTGATGATATTACGCGGATCTGTACGCAGGATAAGCGCCATAGACCGCGGCCGTGGCATGGTTACGTAATCCGCGCTTTCATCGGGCGCAGCGCGCTGCGTGACGCGGAAGACGGCATAGACAGCCAGCAACGCATGGACACAGGCGGTGAATGCAAACATGGCAGACGGCCCGAAAGCGGACATGATGATCGGGGCGATGGACGGCCCAATAACCGAACCAATGCCGTAAATCAAAAGCAATCCGCCGCTAATGGCGACAAATTCATCGGGTTCTGCACGGTCATTGGCATGGGCCGCTGATAGGCCGTAAACCTGCATGGCAAAGACCCCGTAAAAGACCCCGCCAAGCAACATAACATTGGCGGAGAGGGGCGCGAAGAGATAGAGAAACACACCGCCCGCACAGGCCCCGATTGACATAGCAATGAGGATTTCACGGCGGCCAAAGTTATCGGATAAAAACCCCACAGGCCATTGCAACACCGCCCCGCACGCAATCACGACGCTCATGAAAATAGAGACCATGACAATGGGATGGCCGAGCATTTGCACAAATACGGGGGCCATGCCCCAAAAACTACCATTGGCCAGCCCGACCGCAAAACAGCCCATCACGGCAAGCGGTGATGTGCGGATAAGCTTTTTTAGATTAAGCGACGTATTGGTGACCGCGATGGGGGCCTTGGATGTTGATAATGAAATTGGAAAAATAGCAAGACAAACGCAAATCGCGACAACAGAAAACAGCGCAAAATCGCTGGGATCATAAAGCGTCAGCATAAATTGCCCTGCCGTAACGGCGGCCAAGTCAACCATGCGGTAAATGGATAATATTTGACCGCGCTGCTCATTCGGGGCTTGCTCATTTATCCAGCTTTCGATCAGGATATAAAGCCCCGCGAACCCAAAGCCCGTAGCAAAGCGCAAGACAATCCAGACCGGCACATGAATAAATAAAACATGGGCCAAAACACAGGCCCCGATAAGGGATGATAGCGCCGCAAAGACCCGCACATGGCCGACATTTTTCACCAGTCGCGGCGTGTAGACACAACCGACGATAAAGCCCGCAAAGTAAAAGGACGATATCAGGCCGATCGCAAAAAGCGGAAAGCCTTCAATCTCGGCTCGCACAGCAATAAGAGTCGATAGCAGGCCGCCGCCCGCGAGTAATATAGCGGCAGAGACAAGTAACGCGCCTACGGATGATAAAACGGCTCTCATGGCCCGCTCCTGTGCCAACGCGGAACGCTCCGTGAAGGCTTAAAATTTTGCGGTGCATAGGCCCACATACCCAGTCTTGGCAAGTCTAAAACATGCCGTCCAGCCAGTCATTGTGACAGCTTAATCGCGGGTGAAACTCGCGATTTTCGCCTCAAAGGCTGACCAGTCGTCATCGGCATCAATTGGCGCCCAAAGTTCGCCAATCTCGTCATATAATAGGCTGGGCGGGACATCTGTTTTTGGGCCGTCTGATGTGGGCGTATAGCGGGACAGGGTTTTGAACCAAGCCTCAAAGGCCTCGCCTTGATAATGAGCTTTGTTAGGGGAAGCTTTCGCGGTCAATTCGCGCGCTGCGCCGCCGTTAAAATCATGCCAAAATTGCGGCCATGGGGCTTGGCTGTCTTCCAGCCATTTGAACGTCTGCATAACAAAGTCGATGTCGGTATCGATGTCTGTTGGCGCGATCGACAAGCGCCGAAACATATGACCCCGCAAGGCATCGCGGTAGGCAGGGGCATAAACCTCTAGCGCGGCCAGTAGCGCCTTGTCATCGCATATAAGCGATAAGCTTTGCGCGAGTTGCGCGAGGTTCCAATACATTATCTCTGGCTGGCGCGCGAAAGCATAAAGGCGGTTGTGATCAAAGTAAGCGGCCGTATAGCTGGACTGAAGCGTTGGCAGGAACCGGTAAGGACCGTAGTCAAAGCTCTCGCCCGTAATATTCATATTGTCAGTATTCATCACCCCGTGAACAAAGCCGCCAGCCATCCAACTGGCGACCATATTGGCAGAGGATTTAGCGGCAGCGGCCAACAATCCGTCCGCGCCCACAGCGTTGGGATAAAAATGCGTAATGCAATAATCGACAAGCGCGCTTAAATTATCACGTGCCTCGAAAAAAGCTTGGCGCTGAAACGTGCCAAAGCGGATATGGCTATGTTGCAAACGCACCATCACCGCAGAGCGGGTCGGGGACGGTTCATCATGGCGGGTTAAATCCTCGCCCGTTTCAATCAACGATAATGTGCGCGATGTCGGCACGCCCAAATGTTCAAGATACCGCGTGGCGAGGGCTTCGCGCACCCCGCCCAATAATGTCAGCCGTCCGTCACCCCGACGCGAATAGGGCGTCTGACCAGAACCTTTCGTACCTAAATCCAAAAGGCGGTTTTGCCCATCGCGTAATTGCGCGAATAAAAACCCGCGCCCATCGCCAAGGTCGGCATTATAATTTTGAAATTGATGCCCGTGATACCGCAGGGCCAAAGGCTCTGGTAAATTGTCGGGCAGGGGGTCAAACCGTCCGAAATGGCCTATCCAGTCGGCCTCGCTTAATCCGCTAAGGCCAATATCGCTGGCGACAACATCATCGCGAAACCGCAATATGGTTTTTGGAAAATCCGCCGCTGTTACAGGGTCGAAAAATTCATCGCCCAGATTTAAAATCGCTGGGTCAGCATTATAGGATTGGGTCACGGCTATGGTGATTATGCCTCTGTATCTTTGGTCAAATGGGCGTGGGTTGCTTTGTACCAATCCGATTGTTGCGCAGTCTTAAGCATGCCCGTTGTTGCGGGAAAAAGCGAGAGGTCGAGCTTTATCGCGTCACGCGGGTCGAGCGAGGCGACCAGCAAAATATCGGCCAATGTCAATGTGTCACCGCAAACATATTTTTGTTTTTCCAAGCGGTCCTCGATAAAGGGCAGATTATTTTGTAATTGGTTGAGCCCGTTTTGAATGGCCGCTTCATTTGGCTTTTGTCCAAACATGGGCGCGAACATACGGCCAAATTGAACATGGGAAAACGGTGTGCGAATATGATGGGCGATAAAATCCATCCATTGATCAACAAGGGCGGCGTCTTTGATATCAGTAGGGTAGAGGTCTGATTTCGCCTTCCGCGCGATGTAGCGCATGATGGTCGTTGATTCTGATAAGGTGAAATCGCCGTCTTTTAGCGCGGGCACTTTGCCGTGCGGATTAACGGCTAAAAAGTCTGGCATGCGCTGCTGCTGTTTTAATAAATCAACGACGATATTATCAAATTTTGTCTCTGTCGAAAAAGCCGTCAGCAAGGTCGCCAGAGCAGGCGTGGAGAAGGGGTTCGTATAAAGTGTCAACATAAGGGGTCCTAGAGCAAAGAGGCGGTTAAGCGGCAGAGGCGCGCAATGTGTCGCGGAGAAAATCAGCGGCATCAAGCGGTATTTTACGGCCCTTTGGAAAGGCGCGCGCGAAGTTTAAAAAGCCGTGCGGCAGCATCTTTTCATAAACATAGACGACTTTTACGCCATGGGCCGACAGATTATCAGCGTAAAGCTTGCCTTCATCGCGTAGCGGATCAAGCCCGCAAGTCAGCACATAAGTCGGTGGTATGCCGGTCAAATCTTTTTCAAATAACGGCGATAGCCGCGTGTCTTGGGTATCGGCGCCGTGCGTGTAATGCTCGTCAATGAATTTTAGCGCCATGAAACCCAGTTGCAACCAATCCTGCGGCCCTGGCTTTGGTGGTTTGAAATCAACAAGCTGCATTAGCGGGTAAAACAGGATTTGCGCTTTAATCTGGTCCCGATATTTCTGGCATAAATAGGCCGTCATATTGCCGCCTGCACTGTCGCCTCCTAAGGCAATCTGCGCGCGGTCAATGTTGTAATCATCTTGGCCATATCCTTGCAGTGCCCATTTTAAAACGGCCTCGCAATCATCGGGCCCAGCGGGATATGGGAATTGCGGCGCAAGGCGGTAATCAACCGATAACACCCGCATTCCAGAGCCACTGGCCAGCCGTTTGCAGAGCCCTTCATGGCTCTCGATGGAACAGGTGACAAAGCCGCCGCCGTGTAAGTAAATCAGCGTTGGGCCTGGGCCGTCGCTGGCCTGATGCGGGGTATAAAGACGCACGGGCACGGGAAAGTCTGTGCGCGGCACGTTGAAATCTTGCACATCGCGCATCTCTGGACCGGGCGTATCAAATTGATTGGTCATGCGCCGCATAGAATTGTGGATGGCGTAAATCGAATCGGGTGTCGGTTTCATGCGCTCGACTTGCTCACGCATGGCAGACATAAATTCTTTTGCCGGCTGCATGTTGATTTCGGGAATAAAATCGCGGGGTGATTTCATAACGGGTCTCTATTCTACGTCCGCCAGATAGGGCGGTGCTGGGTCATATTGCATAGCGCGCGCTACTTGGCGTGCAAAGGCCGGAGTGTATATTTGCCCCACAAGCCATAGAGCCATGTCGATACCCGCTGACACACCGGCTGATGTCACCACATTGCCGTCTCGAACATAGCGCACATCGGCTTGCAAATCACCCTCTAGGCCAAGGCGGTGAAATTCGTCAAAGGCCCCCCAATAAGTCGCGATGCGTTTGCCCTTAGTCAATCCTGCTTTGGCCAGAAAGAACGAGCCCGTACAGACTGAGGTGACCCATTCGCATGATTGAGCTATGCTCTCTACCCAATTGATAACATTATCATTTTTAATTTGCGCACGTGCGCCATGGCCGCCGGGAATACAGATGATGTCCAGCGCGTCTATGTCTGTCATTGCGGCATGCGCCCCTGTCCGCATGCCCTTGATACCGGTAATGTCTTTGCCCGTCTCGCTGATTAAAATCACCTTCACGGCGTCAGCTTTACCTACATATTGCAGCACTGTATTGACCATTGAGAAGACTTCAAACGGGCCAACAAAATCAAGCTCTTCAACGTCATCAAAAATGAAAATCCCGATGCGACGCACGGTGTCAAAGGGATTAATTTTCACATCATGTGTCACGGCGCATAGCCCCCAGATTTTAGAAAGGCTATTTCCTCTCCCGTGCTATCGCGACCCAGTATTGCGTTGCGGTGCGGGAAGCGTCCAAAGCGCTCAATCACGCGGCAATGTTCGCGCGCGTGGTGCAACGTATTGCTATCATCAAGGCGGCTATCAACCAACTCAACGCAGCGTTTTTGGTCCTCTAAATTCTCGCTATGCATAAACGGCATATAGACAAAGGCACGGCGGTCTTGGGTAATTTTTAAATCCCGATTATCCGAACAAAGTCGCTTTGCAACGGATAAAGATAGCGGATCCCACGCAAAGGCCGCGCGTGTCCCGCGGTACATATTCCGCGGAAATTGATCCAGCGCGATGATGACGGCAAGGGCGCCGTCGGCGCTGTCCTCCCACGGGTGGGCATCCTTGCTGCTTACGTCATTTGCCAAAGCTAAGGCCGTGGTTTCAAACCGTGCGCGTATGTCAGAATCAAACGCATCTGTTGCGTTGAACCAACGGGCGCGCGGTGTCTCCTCAAACCAAAAGGATAGGATGTCCGCAACTGTTACCATTTACAGTCTAATGGTTCCGCTGGTTATGCCTTTGAAGACCTCTTTCGTTACGGGTTTATACGCCCCCGTTGCCGCGCAGGCATAATAAAGTGGTTCCGATATATTAGCGGGATCAAAGCCTGCTTTTACCAAATTTGTTTTCTTAAATTTAAAGGTACTGGTCGTGTCCGTTTCTTTGGACATGCGCAGGAACACAGGGCGCGCATATAACGGCAGTGAGGCGTCGATATGGGCCTTTAACGCTTTTAAATCTGGTGCAGCTTCTGAGACAATAGAGGCCATACCTGCACGCCCGTCATAGCCCGGCACTTGAACACCATAGACATTGGCCTGTGTCACGCCTTTGAAATCGGACAGCACCGCCGCGACTTCGCCTGTGGCCACATTTTCCGCCTTCCAGCGGTAGGTATCACCGACGCGGTCCATGAAATAATAGTATCCCAGTGCGTCGCGCTTCATCAGGTCGCCAGTGCGGAACCACGCATCGCCTTTCTTAAAGACATCGCGCAGGATTTTGCTATTGGTGGCTTCTTTGTTATTTTCATAGCCGTCAAAGCGAAAGCGGGGGTTATCTGCTTGGATTTCTCCGATAAGTTCGCCGACCTCGTCATTATCCGTGCGTATGCAAAAGCCGTCAGAGCCGCGCACATTTGTTCCCGTTTCCACGTCATAACGGATAATATCGCAGTTAAATTTGGATTTCAGGTAGGTCGGAACACGTCCCACGGCCCCAACAGGCCCATTAACCGACACAAGGCTAACGTTGCCTTCGGTCGCGCCGTAAAATTCAATAACATTGGGAATATTAAACCGTCCAACAAAGCCGGGCCAAACTTCTGGTCGCAGACCGTTACCCATCGCCCAGCGAATTTTATGCGCTGTTTCCTTGGGGTGCGGCGGGGTGGATAGCAGGAAGCGGCATAATTCGCCGACATACATAAATAACGTGGCTTCATATTCCACAGCCTCGTCCCAAAATTTAGAGGCCGAGAATTTAGGCCGCACAATGACGCCGCCGCCGTTGCTGATCGCCGCGCCAACACCGCAAAGCCCGCCTGTGGCGTGATACATAGGCAGAACCATTAACATGCGGTCGCTTTGGCCTGTTTTTGCGCCCGCTGCAAAGCCGCGCATATAATTTTGCGCGCGGACATGGGTCACCTTCGCGGCCTTTGGCAGTCCCGTGGTGCCAGAGGTGAACATCTTCATGCATTGGTCACCCGCTTTGATGCCGTCGCGAATATCGCGGCTTGGGCGATTGGGCGGTATATTGGATAGTGCCAAATCAAAATCATGGTAATCGCCACTATTGCCATATCCTACGAAGACTTTCGGCGCGTTGGTCAGATCATCTTTGGCGGTCTCGAACGCGTCCAGCATTTCGGTATCGATGATTACAAGCTTAGAGTCGGAGATATTGATACAATGCGATAGCGCCTGTCCGGTCAGTTGAAAATTAAGCAGCGCGGGAATAACGCCAACCTTTGTCAGGCCGAACCAGACGGCAACATATTCCAATCGATTGCGTAGGAACACCGCGACTGTGTCACCGGGTTTGCAGCCCTCAGATAAAGCCCAATTTGCGACACGATTGGCGTAATCTTCCATGCCCTGATAGGTCATGGTTTTATCGTCTTCTAAGAACGCGATGTTTTGGCTATATTGATCGGAGAGGCGTTCCAGATCATCACAGATAAGGCGGTTGGACGCTGGGTCCACGTCCTTAATCGCGCCCAACATACGCTTGACCCCACCCAGATATTGAATTTCGCGTTTTAGCGTTTCAAACATGCTTAAATCCTAACCCAATTCACTGTTTTTCTTGACTTTATAGCCTCGCCCACGCGGGTCAAGGCAAACCGAAAGCTATCGGTATTTTCACTAGATATATGCGGGCGAGCGGGGCAAAAGGGGGCATGACATCTGCTCAAACTGATACCGCGCCCTATGCTAAATGGACGCTCTGGCTTATTCTTGGGCTTTTGGTCGTGCGCCTGACGGCTCTGGTGTTTAACCCGCTGGGTTTGCATGGGGACGAGGCGCAATATTGGGCATGGTCAAAAGACCTGGATTGGGGATATTTCACTAAACCCCCGCTAATCGCTTGGGTGATATGGACAACAACGTCCATTTTTGGTGACGCGGAATGGGCGGTACGGCTCAGCTCTGCGCCGCTGCATGCGCTGACGACAGGTCTTGTGTTTTCAACGGCGCGAAAGCTGTTTGACGCGCGCACTGGATTTTGGGCGGCTTTGATATATGCGCTCATGCCCGCGCAGTGGTTATCGTCCCAAATCGTCAGCACCGATGTCTCGCTTTTGTTGTTCTACGCATTGGCGTTGCATGGCTGGGTGCATCTACGGGACGGGGCGACGTGGGTGCGTGCCGGGCAACTGGGTCTTGCGATTGGATTTGGGATGCTGGCGAAATACGCCATGTTATTTTTCCTGCCCGCTTTGGTGGTAGCCATTGTTGTGGACAAGCCAACGCGGCAAGCCCTGGTATCGACCAAAGGCATTTTGGTTTTTGTGCTCGCAGCAGTGCTTATCACGCCCAATATTCTGTGGAACCTAAACCATGATTTCGCGACGTTGTCCCATACGGCGGCCAATGCGAATATGAGCGACGGGCCAAGTGTTCGTATCGGCGAATTGGTTTCATTTTTCGGCGACCAATTTGGTGTCTTTGGTCCGATTAGTTTTGCGCTATTATTAGGGGCTCTGGTTGTTGGACTTGTAGGGCGGGCAGGGCCTTTGGTAAGGCTGCTAGCAGTCTTTTCAATCACGCCGCTGCTTGTGATTTGCGTGCAGGCTTTTCTCTCTCGTGCCAATGCCAATTGGGCGGTAACGACTTATGTTGCCGGGGCCATTGTTTTGGCTTTTGTGACGCTCCGTTATTGGCCCAAGATTAAGCGCTGGCTCGTCGTTGGATTAGCGGTACAAGCCGTTATCGGTGTCATAGCTTTGGGGGTAATCCAATCGCCAAAACTGACCGATGAATTGGGGCTGGCCAATAGCGTCAAGCGACTGCGCGCATGGAGGCAAACCGTTGAGAACTTAGAGGCTGTCGTCAGGGACGGTCATGAAGGTCAGCCATACCAAGCGGTAATGGTGGATAAGCGGATTATCTATTACGATTTGCTTTATTACGGCTTACCCGACACTGTGCCGACTTACATGTGGAAACTCTACCAAGCCCCTGAAAACCATGCGGAATTAAAGGCTGCACCGCCCGCCTTTGACGCGGAATCAGGCCCGATTTTATTTGTCAATTACACGGATTATATTGATGAAATGCGCGAAGATTTCGAGAGGTTAGAGCCTTTACCCGCGCTGGATATTGACCTTGGCGGGGGGAAACGACGGACATTGAGGCTGTGGGCGGGATATGGTTTTACTCCCACGACAACGCGGTAACCACAAGCGTTTTGAATTAATTAATTCACTTACGGTTTAGAGTGCGCCTTGTCACCCCAAAGCTGTTCTAGCCTTGCGTCACGGCGGCATCCATTGCGATAATATTTATAGCGAATGGGGTTCTTTTTGTAATAATCCTGATGATAATCTTCGGCGTCATAAAAGGGTTGAGCGACTAAGACAGGCGTCACAATCGGGTCGGAAAATGGCTTCGTTATTTCAATGCCTGCTTTGTTTTCACGAGCCGCGTCTATCTGATCTGGACGGGCAAATATCGCCGTTCGGTAGCTGGGGCCTTTGTCACAAAATTGGCCATTGGGATCGGTGGGGTCAACGCTTGTCCAGTAAAAATCTAGCAGCTGATTATAGCTGATCACGGTTGGGTCAAAGATGATTTTACCCGCTTCGTAATGACCCGTTGATGTATGGTTTTTATAGGTCGGATTATCCGTTGTGCCGCCTGTGTATCCAGAGACGACTTCGATGACGCCAGGCAGTTTTTCAAAATCAGATTCGACGCACCAAAAACAACCTCCTGCTAAAATAGCGGTATCGGTCTGGCCTGATAGGGTGACCGGGGCTGCGTCTTCTTTCGTTTCGGCCGATGATGGATTGGCAGATGAACAGGCGGCCAAGGTCATAGCCGCAGCGATCAGAAATGATGTTTTCATGATGATATCTTTCATAATGTGGTCTCCATCTTAATGTGCGATTTCGCCTTCACGTGACAGTCACGGTTTCGCGAGAAAGCAGGTCGTCTAACTGCGGCTTTCTTTATAGGCGGCAAGGGCGCGTTCACGGGCGGGCTTGTGCTCTACTATTGGTTTTGGATAGGTTTTGCCAAGTTTTACACCTGCATAGTCCAGCACATTTTGCGGCGCTTCCCATGGGCGGTGGATGTATTTCTTCGGCAGCTTGGCAATTTCTGGCACATATTTGCGGACATAATCGCCATTGGGGTCAAATTTTTCGCCTTGGGTAAAGGGGTTAAAGATACGGAAATAGGGCGATGCATCCGCCCCGCTACCCGCGACCCATTGCCAGCTGGCGGCATTTGACGCGGGGTCGGCATCGACCAGCGTATCATGGAACCACTTTTCGCCTTCGCGCCAATCAATCAATAAATGCTTGATCAGGAAGCTGGCCGTGACCATTCGCACGCGGTTATGTTGCCATCCTGTTTGCCAAAGCTGGCGCATACCAGCGTCAACAAAGGGATAGCCTGTCTTTCCGTGCTGCCACGCTTTTAATGCGTCTTGATTGCTCTCCCACGGGAATTTATCGAAATCGTCTTTGTAATTCGCGCTAGCCAAATCGGGGTGATGAAACAAAAGCACATAGGAAAATTCGCGCCAACCAATCTCTGTTAGAAACTTACGGCTGGTATATTCGTTGTCTTTGCAAGCATGCCAAATCTCGCGCGGGGAAATTTCGCCATTGGCCAAATGCGGGGACAGGCGGCTGGTGCCATCCTCATAATCAGGGCGGTTGCGGTCATCCGCATAGTTTTCGACAGGGCCGTCGAGAAAGCTTTCAAGTGCCTTGTGCGCACCTTCGGGGCCGATTGACCAATGCGGGGCGAGTTTTTCGCCCCAATCTGGTTTGGTCGGCAGTAGCGTCCAATCGTCAAGCGTATCTGTCTTTATCCCGCCGCCGTAGTGATTAACCGACGTCGGGGCAGGGATGGGGTCCGAGACATCGATAAAGTCTTTGGCTGCGCGCCAATAAGGCGTGAAAACCTTATAATATCCGCCTGACTTTGTCTCCACCGACCACGGCTCTGACAAAAGGTTCGCGCGGTAGGATTTTACGGTCAGGTCGCGGTCTTTCAGCGTTGATTTAATTGCGGCATCCCGCTCACGCGCATCCCCCGCATAGCGGCGGTTCCACATAACCATATCGGCGGCGCTTTGATTGATAATATCGTCCAAAATTTCGCCCGCTTTGCCGCGTCGTAAAATTAGCTTACTACCGATAGCGTCTAGCGCATGGCTAAGCTTCGTTAAGCTATGATGCAGCCACCATTTTGACGCGCCGCCCAATTCCCGCGCGACGTCTGTTTCCATCACATAGACCGCAATAACCGGTTTGCCAGTTTTCACGGCCTCAGAAAGCGCCGGATTATCAGAGAGGCGCAAGTCACGGCGAAACCAGACAATGACAGGGTGGTCTGTGGGGGTATCGGTCATGCGGTGTCCTTTGTAACGGATTAACTCTTACTACGCACAGACCTTCGAAAGGTTGGCATTATTTTGCCAATCCGTTACATATCCGCGTTTGAAATATCAAACATATCCGCCATGGCTGATTCTGTGGTCGGCCAACGGCCTGCGCCTTTGCCGCGAATGCGGTATTGGTCACCGTCCGTGAATGTAAAAACAGCATGGGCTTCTTCACCGTCGGCTTGGGCCATGAAATCATCCAGCGGCACATCACGCACATCAAGGCTGGTCTTAAATACGCCACTGTCGAGCCAGCATGTCGCGATGCGTTTCATTGCCCCTTTGGGGGTGCCGTCCAGTGTGAAATCGCGGATGGATTGTTTGGGAATATCGTTTGAATTAATTAACTGTCCAAACCCCAAAAGGGCAACAAGACGGATTTTCGCCGCCGCGTCATCTCCGTCCACATCCGCGCTTGGGTCGGCTTCGGCAAAGCCTTTGTCTTGCGCAGCCTTTAGAGCGTCCGCATAGGACGTCCCGCTGCTGATTTCACCCAGCATATAATTCGTTGTTCCGTTCAGAAGCGCCTCTACCTTTGTGATACGCCCCGCCTCTCGTAGACACATTTCAAGCACGGGCATACCGCCACCTGCTGCGCTAGAAAACGTCAGTAAGGCACTGTTATCACTTGCGAAATTTATCAAATCTTGACCACCAGCAGCAATCGCTTGCTTGTTTGCGGACACAACATGCACACCACGGGCGAGCATGCGGCGGGTGAAATCAAGGCCGGGATCAATCGGGCCAGACACATCAATAAAGATGTCGGGCTCTGCCGCCAAAAGATCATCAAAATCATCGGTCAGAAGGTCAGGGTTTATCCCTTGTTCTATATATTTCTGGACATTACGCACCATGATTTTTTCCATGGTGAAGCGATTTGGCATGGTCTCTATGCGGCGCAAAATGCCGCCGCCAACAACACCGCACCCCATCATGACAACGCGTTTTGATGTCAGCTTCTTTGGCACAATAGGGGCGTCTGTTTTGGCCCCAATGGTCGTATAATCCGCTTGACCTAAACCGCCGACATCAAATTCTAATTTATGTGTTTTGGCATAATCCAGAGCTTTCGGTGCAATCAACACCCGCGCGCGTTTTTGCGCGTCATCCCAGCTAATTGCAGGGTAGCGTTTGGGCGCAGGGCCAGCCTCTCTCGGGTCATGTTCATAGACCCCGTCAACGTCTTTAATCAGTATGGCTTTGACCCCTAATTGATGGGCGACATAAATCGCGGATAGGTCTGCGCCGCCGTCTGATAATAAGACAGGACGGTCATTATCGCCAATCCCGACATAGCCCGGCATCACAACAATATCATGATTTTTTAAATCTTCCTCTAGCTGTGCTTTATTAAGCCCGACAAGGCTTGCCTCTGTGGTGCTGCCTTCGGCTTTTAGGCCTAAGTCACGCGCTTGGCGGACAAAGGCGGGTGCGCCGATACGTTCTAATGCCAGAGCAAGCAGCGCGGCAGAGCGGCGCTCGCCAAGATGCACAAGCTCGGCTAGATTGCGGGCTGTTCCTTCAGGGCCGACTTTTCGGGCTTCGGCCATTAAAATATCGGTTTGGTCATGTTGCGCGCTGGTCACGGCCACGACGTTCTGTCCCTTGCGGTAATGACGGTAAATTTCACTGGCCGCATTAGTGTAATCATCAAGCGTACGTAGGACGCTATGGCCAAAATTTAAAACGATAACCGGGACGGGCATATTCCGCTCCTTTGGGGGTAAAATTAGGATGTTTTGCCTAGGCTTGGGCAGACACACTGTCAACGGGGATAAATTTGCCGTATGGGGACAATCTTTGGTCACTGCGACAATAGGGTGGGGTTTCTTTTCAAAGCTATTGGGCCTATCTGCTCAATATGACCGATACATCCAATCCAACTTTACGTAAAAAATGGCCTGCGATGAAGCTGGGCCTCAAAATGCGGTGCCCAAAGTGCGGGGATGCGCCGTTGTTTCGGGCTTATCTAAAACAGGTCGACCATTGTTCGGCTTGCGGTGAAAATTGGGGTGATGTGCGTGCAGACGACGGGCCTGCGTGGGCGACAATGTTGGTTGTCGGACATCTGCTTGCGCCGTTTTTCTACTACATCATATTCAAGGCGAGCCTGCCGTCTTGGGCGCCAGCTCTGATATTATGCGGGCTGGCAACGGTTATGTCGCTTTGGTTGTTGCCGCGTATGAAAGGTCTTTTCATTGGCCTTATCTGGGTGACGCAAGCCCCCACATCATAAGCCAGACATGCCGTTGGCATTAATAATGCATTAACTACAGCCAATGCGATTGCGTCCTAATGCTGGCTATAATCAATAAACTCTGGCTGGAGTGTGGGTATGGCTGTTTTTAATAACCGGAATGGCAATGATGTTTTTCGCGGCACGCAGCGTGATTATGACCAAGTGGATTACGCGGGACGATTGCAAGACTACATCTTTACGCGCAATGCTGACGGGTCGGTTACTGTTACCCATCCCGTTTGGGGGACTGACACGCTCTGGGATATAAACGGGTTTTGGTTCTCTGGCGAAGCGGCGTGGTATTCTATCGATGACGCGATCGCGATTACATCAGGCGACGACGGTTTTATCGATGATAACGGCGTGATTACAGGCAATGATAGCGACAATATCCTGACGGGTAATAATCAAGACAATCTTTTCTACGCTGGCATGGGCGATGACATTTTAAACGGTAACGGCGGGGCCTATAATCAAGGCGAGTATGACGGCGCCATGCGTGAATACACCTTCACCCAAAATGCGGACGGCTCTGTGACGATGTCCCACCCAACATGGGGCGTGGACACGCTGATTGATATTGATGGCCTGTGGTTCATCCGTGAACAGGCATGGTATTCCGTTGAGGATGCGCTTTCGCTGACGGCTGATTTACCGCGTTTTCGCATCGATGATGATAATGTACTGAACGGCACGCCGGGCAATGACGTTATGAATGCAGTTTCGGCCGGCACAAACTTTTACGGCGGCACCGGTAATGACCGTTATAATGGCCGTGATGACGCCTATGATCAGGTCAATTACGACGTCAATGTTGAGGACTATACCATTGTTGAACTGACCAATGGGTCTTACCGCATCACCCATTCTGTCTGGGGCACGGATACGCTAAGGGATATTGACGGGCTGTGGTTTAATGGGCGCGGGGAATGGTATAGCCCCGAAGGCGCAGATCAGCGCAACCGCGACGTCTATGAGAAAGCCGATGTCTCAGACATGACCCAAACATCGCTCTCAACTGATTTGTTTGATTTCGCTGGGGATGATGTGTCCGCTGATCTTGAAAGCGGTATATCCAAGTCTGACATTGGACAAGAGACGGCTGTCGGCCATGACGCAGACTTTATGACTTTTGATATTGACGCCCTGGTTTAAGCCTTAAGCACACCCTCGGCGGTTACAACGCTGCAAAACTCGCGGTCAATATTGGCAAGGCTGATGTCATGAACAAGCTGCGCGGGATAAAGCGTGCCGTCGCTGCTGGCCCTATCAAATGTTGCGCAAGCATCCCCGACAAGGCGGACGTCAAACCCAAGATTACCAGCCATACGCGCGGTGGTCGATACACAGTGATTGGTCGTAAGCCCGCAAATAACAAGCTCTGTGACAGCGATGGCCTCAAGACGTGCTTGTAAATCTGTCCCGATAAAGCCGCTATTGACCTGTTTATAGATGACGGCCTCATTATCTTTGGCATCAAGGGCGGCAATGGCCGCGCCGCCGGGACGGTCTTTTCTTAATATGCTGTTGGGCTCCGCGCTGTCATGGCGAATGTGAAACACGGGCCAGCCTTGCGCTCGCCAATGACACAGAAGCAAGGCCGCTTTTTCCTCAGCGTCTGGATTATTACGATTACCGCCCCAATAGGCGTGGTCGTCAAAGGCGCATTGCCAATCGATTAATAATAAGGCGGGGGTGGTCATCGCGGCTTTCTTTAATTTTGATATCTTGCCCGTTCAAATAATATTGACGCGCCGCTCGCGTTACGCCATATCCACCTCATCATCAAGACCGGGTGAGGGACAGGCCTGCTGACCCCGGGGCAACCCCGCCATTGCGGACGGTGCCAAATCCTGCGGTGTAATCACCGGAAGATGACGCTCGGCTTTCGCCGCTTCTTCCGATGCAAACACCAGATATTGGAGAGATCATGCGCGATTTGCATGTAGATTTGGGCGATTTTCAGCTGGAACGCGGTGATGTGCTGCGGGATGACCGCGTGACAGGACGTCTATACGGGCCAGAGGGTGCCCCCATTATCATTGTTTTAGGGGGAATTTCTGCAACTCGGTTCGTCGCCGACGGGGGACGAAATAATCGCGGCTGGTGGTCAAATCTTGTGCATCACGGCGGGCCGATTGATATTAGTAAATTTCAAGTGCTGGGCTATGATTTTGCCCCTGATAGCGACAGTGATAATCGCCCAGGATGCATCACCACATCCGACCAAGCTGCGCGCCTAAAAGCCCTGATCGATAGCCTCGGCGAGACCAAAGTCGCCGCCGTTATCGGCTCGTCTTATGGCGGCATGGTCGGGCTACAATTCGCGCGCAGCTACCCTGACGCGCTGGGGCAGCTTTGCGTGATAAGTGCCGCCCACAGACCCTATCCGATTGGCGTGGCGTGGCGGGGGATACAGCGCCGTGTTGTGCGTTTGGGCATTGATGCGGACACGCCGGAAGCGGGACTAAAGCTTGCGCGCGAACTGGCCATGACGACATACCGCACGCCAGAGGAATTTAAAGACCGTTTTACGCTCAAGGAAAATGGCTGCGGCTCTGATGAAAAGGGGGCCAGCTTTGATATTTGCGATTACCTTGGCTCGCGCGGCGATGCCTTTGCCAAAACAATGGACGCCCCGCGTTTTCTCGCCTTATCAGAAAGCATTGATTTGCACCGCGTAGAACCCGAAGACATTACAACACCGACCCTGCTGATGACGGCAATATCAGACCAACTTGCGCCGCTGTCGGAGATGCAAGAATTGCGCGACCGCCTGGACGGGCCCAGCGAGCTTTACACTTTTACTAGCCTTTATGGCCACGACGCGTTTCTAAAGGAATGGGACGCTATGGCGCCACGCTTGGCAAGCTTTTGTGAAGGGCTTTTGGATGGTTAGGAATTGTGATAGGATAGCGTTATGACTAAGTTACAAAAATTTGTTGAGTTTGCAGAAGGGCTATCCGCTGAAGACCGCGCGCAAGTGGATATCGTTATCGATAGTCTTATGCGTAATCGCGACCCAAATGTGCAATTGACCGCAGAGCAGGAAGCAGAGGACGACCGCCGCTTTAACGATCCGAATAATACAATTGTACCGCATGAAGATATTGAAGCGATTGTTGGGCGGCCAATGCCGCGATGACGCGTATTACATATGCAAAATCGGCAGCTGCTGATTTGGCTGACATAAAAATTTTTTATCGCGATATTTCTGATATGACATTTCAGGCTGTTTACGACGACATCACGTCTTGTTTAAATGTCTTAAAAGAATTTCCTGAAAGTGGCGTTGTTGTGAAGCTTTCACGACGCCGTATCGTAACGACAAAATATAGATTTATAATCACATACGAATATGCAGATGATACCGTAAGGGTCATAGGTATTTACCGATTTCAGAATAGAAAATAGATGACCGATAAAAAACATATCTCGACACAAACGGTGCAGGCTGAAATTGGCGCGGATCCTGCTTTTGGTTCTGTACCGCCGCCGCTCTATCTCTCCTCGACCTATCTTTGGCCCAGCGTGGCGCAGAAGGGGCCGTATGATTATGGCCGCACGAATAACCCCAATCGCGATGGTTTGGCGCGCGCGCTGGCGACACTCGAGGGCGGGGCAGGGGCCGTTATTACAAGCTCTGGCATGAGCGCGATTGATCTGGTTTTTAACCTGCTCAAAGCCGATGACCTCATCATTGCGCCGCATGATTGTTACGGTGGCACGCACAGGCTTTTGACCCACCGCGCGCAGCAAGGCCGTATGCGGGTTGAATTTGTTGACCAAGGCAATGCAGACGCGTTGGGGCAGGCTTTGGGTAAAAAACCTGCGCTGATTTTGATTGAAACGCCGTCTAATCCGCTGATGCGTCTTGTAGACATTGCGGCCATTTGCAAAGCAGCCAAAGCGGTCGGCGCGATAACCATGGTAGATAACACCTTCCTATCGCCTGTGCGCCAGCAACCGCTCACGCTGGGTGCGGATGTCGTCATCCATAGCACGACGAAATATCTGAACGGTCACAGCGATATTATCGGCGGCGCCGTGATTGCGAAAACGGCGGATATGGCCGACCAACTCGCGTGGTGGGCTAATTGTATTGGGGTCACGGGGGCGGCCTTTGATAGTCATCAGACCCTACGCGGGCTGCGGACACTAGCGCTGCGTATGGATAAGGCAGAGGCAAATGCATTGGCCATTGCGAAATGGCTGCACAAGCAAAGGGCCGTCTCTAAGGTTTACTATCCGGGCCTGAAATCAGACCCAGGGCATAAGCTGATGAAGCGTCAACAATCGGGGCCGGGGGCGATGTTATCCTTTGAGCTTAAGGCCGGCGCGAAAGCCGCCACTGATCTGGCTGAAAATATTGATATTTTTGGTCTCGCGGCCAGCCTTGGTGGTGTCGAGAGTTTGATTTGCCAACCTTCCACCATGACCCACCGCGGTATGGCCGAAGAGGCAAGGCGAGAGGCGGGCATCACGGATGATTTATTACGAATTTCCGTGGGTATTGAGGATAGCGCCGATTTGATTAAGGCGTTAGAGGACGGTTTTGCGCAAATTGGCTAATTGAGGGTATAATATTCTTGTTATGCGGTGCAATTTGATTTTTCACAGCATAATTTTCCCTTGTGCGGCCTTGTGTTTTAACTTAATCAAGATTTAAAGGAAGTTTTATGCACCCGTTTAATAAACATGACGCACCGAAAGTGAAAGTGGCTGCCCGCGCGCACACATTGCCGCTTCTGCCTGTGCTTGTGATTATTGTGTTGTCAGTCTCTGTCCTACTTCTAGGTCAGGCGGCAAGCGGGTATTAGGAGCATAAACATCCTAGGCACACCCGCTCCGAAACGAGCGGGTTTTTTATTGCTTTGTAGACGGTTTTGCGAAGCACAAATTATCGCGCCAGCGGGGCGATAATAGGCGAAAAAGGCCACGGTCGTGGCAAGGAACACAAAGGCCGCTAAGGCTGGGGATGAAGAGAGAGCAGAGTGATGAGTAAACGCAGTGACGCCATCGTCAAAGGCCCCAGCCGCGCCGCCGCCCGCGCCATGTTGCGCGCATCGGGCATGGATGATGATAATTTTGACGGCCCGATTATCGCCGTGTTCAATACATGGACCAATATGGGGCCGTGTAATATGGATCTCGATAAGCTCGCCGTGCCGGTCCGCGCGGGTATTCGCGCTGCTGGCGGTACGCCTGTGGACTTTAACTCTATCGCGGTTTCTGACGGTATCACAATGGGGAGCGAAGGCATGCGCGCGAGCCTGATGTCCCGCGAGGTCATTTGCGATAGTATTGAGCTTGCCGTGAAAGGCCATTCGCTGGACGGTGTGATTATCCTTGTGGGCTGTGACAAAACGATCCCAGCAGCAGGCATGGCGCTGGCCCGCATGAATGTGCCAGGTGTTGTGGTCTACGGCGGCTCTATTATGCCGGGCAATCACAAAGGCACAGATTTGTCTGTTCAAGATGTGTTTGAAGCTGTGGGCGCCTGCGCAGCGGGTATCATTGACGAGGCTGAGCTAAAAGATATTGAAAAAGCAGCTTGCCCCGGGGCAGGGGCTTGCGGCGGGCAGTTTACAGCCAATTCCATGGCCATGGCGATGACGTTTCTTGGTCTGTCGCCTATGGGACTCAACGACATTCCAGCAGTTCACGGCGATAAAAACGACGCGGCCTTTAAAGCAGGTCAGACGGTCGTGGCCTGTGTGAAAGAAAACCGCCTCCCGCGCGAAATGATTACGCATAAATCGTTGATGAATGCCGCGATTGCGCTGTCTGCCACGGCGGCCTCGACCAATGCGATTTTGCACCTTTTGGCCATTGCCACTGAAGCGGGCATCGACAGCTTTAACATCGACCATTTTGACGAAATCTCCCGCAACACGCCCGTCATTGGGGACTTGAAACCCGGTGGGAAATATATGGCCTTTAACCTCTATGAGGCTGGCGGCTCTGCGCTCATCGGTAAGCGCCTGATTGATGATGGCCGTATTGACGACAGTCCCACAGTCACGGGTCGGTCAATGTTTGAAGAAATCCTCGATTGCCAAGAAACAGACGGCCAAGACGTCGTGCGGCAGTTCGCGGATCCTGTGAAATCACGCGGTGGTTACGGTATTTTATACGGCGATATGGCCCCCGAAGGCTGTGTCGTGAAACTGGCGGGTCACGGTGCCCTGTTTTTTGAAGGCACAGCGCGCGTATTCGAGAGTGAAGAGGCCTGTTTCGAGGTTGTGCAAAATAACGGCGTTAAAAAAGGCGACGTCATCATTATTCGCAATGAAGGCCCCGCTGGCGGGCCGGGCATGCGCGAAATGCTGGGTGTTACGGCGGCGCTGGTCGGTCAAGATTTGGCAGACCATGTCGCGCTGATTACCGACGGTCGTTTTTCGGGCGCGTCATACGGCTTTGTTATTGGACACGTTGCCCCAGAAGCCGCCCACGGCGGCCCTATCGCTCATGTCCGCGATGGCGATAAGGTCACGATTGATGTCGAGGCGCGCACAATTAATGTTGATGCTGACCTAACCGCGCGGGCCAAAGACTGGACACCGCCCAAACCCAGATACCCATCAGGCGCTTATGCCAAATTTGCTAAACTCGTTGGCTCTGCGTCCAAAGGCGCGGTTACCTCTTTTCCATTTGATACTTAGACAGACATAATAAGGACCACACCATGTCAAAACCCACCTCATCAGCATTAAGTATTTATTACGATAAAGACTGCGATCTCTCGATCATTAAGAAAAAGAAAGTCGCCGTTCTTGGCTATGGCTCCCAAGGGCGCGCTCATGCGCTGAACCTAAAGGACAGCGGCGTTGACGTTGTTGTCGGCCTTCGCCCAGATAGCGCAACCAATAAAAAGGTCAAAGCAGACGGGCTTGAGTCCAAAGCCACAGCCGATGCCGTCAAAGGCGCGGATGTTGTCATGGTGCTGACGCCGGATGAGTATCAAGCCAAGATTTACCGCGAAGATATTGAACCCAATATCAAAGAAGGCGCAGCCATGGCCTTTGGTCACGGTTTTGCCATCCATTACGGCCAGATTGCCCCGCGCCGTGATTTGGACGTGATTATGATTGCGCCCAAAGCCCCGGGTCACACCGTGCGTAATGAATTTACAAATGGTCGCGGTATTCCTGATCTGATTGCCATTGCGCAAGACGCCAATGGGGGCCACGCGCTGGAGCTTGCGAAATCCTATGCCTCTGCCATTGGTGGCGGTCGCACGGCGATTATCCACACCACGTTTAAAGACGAAACTGAAACTGATTTGTTTGGGGAACAGGCGGTCCTCTGCGGCGGCGTTGTCGAGCTGATTAAGATGGGTTTTGAGACATTGACCGAAGCAGGTTATCCGCCAGAGCTAGCCTATTTTGAATGTCTGCACGAAACAAAATTGATCGTGGATTTGATCTATGAAGGCGGCATTGCCAATATGAATTACTCCATTTCTAACAATGCGGAATACGGCGAATATGTCACCGGCGAAGCGGTGGTCAATGACAGCTCTCGCGAAGCCATGCGGACATGTTTGAAGAATATCCAAAATGGTGATTACGCGAAATCGTTCATCCAAGAAGGCGCACTCGGTTATCCGTCCATGACGGCCCGTCGGCGCAATATGGAAGCACACCAGATTGAGCAGGTTGGTGGACAACTTCGCGAGATGATGCCGTGGATTGCCGCCAATAAAATTATCGATAAAGATAAGAACTAAAACAAGAGGCGCGGAGCGATGCAAATTTAAGTCTTAAATTTGCAAAGCGACAGGGACACATAAACAAGAGGCGCGGAGCGATGCAAATTTAAGTCTTAAATTTGCAAAGCGACAGGGAAACATAAACAAGAGGCGAGGAGTGAGCGTAAGCGAGCGACCGGGAATGACAAAATGACCACAGCAACGCAGTTTACAAAGCAGCAGACCGAAGTGATGGAAAATCGCGAGCCGAAATCTGGCTCACAACTCCTGCTGCAAAGTCTGGAAGCGCAGGGCGTGGATATGATTTTCGGCTATCCGGGCGGCGCGATTATGCCTGTCTATGACGAGCTACCGCGTTATCCCAGTTTGCGCCACATCCTGTGTCGCCATGAACAGGGCTGTGGTATGGCGGCGATTGGTTACGCGCGCGCAACGGGCAAGGTCGGCACAGCCTTCGCCACCTCTGGTCCGGGGGCGACAAACCTTGTGACGGCTATTGCTGACGCCTATCTCGACTCTGTTCCTGTGGTCTTTGTCACGGGCCAAGTGCCGTCTAATTTAATGGGCACCGATGCGTTCCAAGAGGTGGATATCATCGGTATCACCCTGCCGATTGTAAAGCACAGCTATATCGCACGTGACCCTGCTGATTTGCCGGGCATGATTGCCGAGGCCTATTTTATCGCCGCAGAAGGGCGTCCGGGACCCGTGCTGATTGACCTTCCCAAAGACGTCGCCAATGCGGTCACGACGGAACGTCACCGCTGGCGGCCATACCCCAAGGTAAAGCCCGAAATGGGCGAAAGCCGAGAGATTGCAGCGGCTGAAAAGCTGATGCGTGAAGCGAAAAAACCGCTATTTTATATCGGCGGCGGTATCGCCCAAGGCGACGGTGTGGATGAATTACGAGAGCTTGTCGAGCGCACGCAAATCCCTGTTGTCAGCACGCTAAAGGGTCTCGGCTCTCTGCCGTCTGATCATCCCAATTACCTTGGTATGCTGGGGATGCACGGGCTGAAAGCGGCTAATTACGCGGTGCAAGAATGTGATTTGCTGATCGTTTGCGGCGCGCGTTTTGATGACCGCGCCACGGGCAAGCTCGATACTTTCGCGCCCGAAGCCAAAGTCATCCATATGGATATTGATATTGCGGAAATTAACAAATTGCGCCGCGTGAATGTCGGCTTGGACGGGTCCCTCAAAAAGAACCTTGCCGCGCTTGATCCGTTTAACGGCGGAGCGGCACCTGACATCAAAGCGTGGACGGATATGTGCTATGCCCGCCGCACGGAACATGAATGGGACTATGCGGGCGGGGCGGCCAATGCGGCGCCAACGGTTTATGCGCCAAAGCTGCTCCATGATCTCTCCCGCCGCGCACCAGAAAGCGCGATTTTCACCTGTGATGTCGGGCAGCACCAAATGTGGGTGGCGCAGCATTGTTATTTTGATGAACCCAAAGATCACATCACGAGTGGCGGCCTTGGCACGATGGGCTTTGGCCTGCCAGCGGGGCTAGGGGCTAAGCTCGGCGCGCCAGACCGCACAGTAATTACCGTGTCGGGGGACGGCTCTATCATGATGAACATCCAAGAACTCGCCACGCTGCACCGCTATGATATTCCGCTGAAAATTGTGCTGCTGGATAACTCTGTGCTCGGTATGGTGCGTCAATGGCAAGAAGTGTTCTTTGATAAGAATTATTCCGAGACGAATTTGGACGATAATCCCGATTTCGCCTTGGTCGCCAAATCGTTCCAGATTGATGCCTTTACGGTCAACACAGCCGATGAAGTCGACGCAGGCATTGACCGCTTGTTATCCACCGACGGTCCCGTCCTCATGCACGTCAAAATCGACCCGAATGAGAATGTTTGGCCCTTGGTTCCTCCCGGGCGCAGTAACGCCGACATGATGGAGCGGTAGGATGTGGTTGCGAACAGCATTTTACATTGTTGCTATTGTTTTAATCATTCAATTTTTTGGATGGACTTACTTTGATTTGCGAACCAATGCGCTGAACACTATGCAATCAAATAGCCCACTGAGAAACTTATGGAACATAGCCAGTTCCATGACAAATTCGTTTTATATCTTAGCGCCTGCGTTGTTGTGTATTTTGGGTGGCCATGTTTCGAGTGTAGTCTCAAATCTAAAGAATAAAAACAACAAGAGGCGCGGAACGAGCGTAAGCGAGTGACAGGGAAAGAAAATGACTGAATTACAACGCGATAAGACTTTTGAGCCTTCGGGTGTGCAGGGCAAGTTGAAGATTGTTCTGCATGATGTGTCTGGGACGCTGCTGCGCGCGCTCGGCACGATAGAGCGGCGCGGTTATGACTACCGTGATGTGCATTGTACGCAGCGCGTGGACGGGGATTTTGACTTGCTTGTCCATGTTGAAGATACAGGCGGGCCGAATGATTTGGACACGCTGTGTTTACAGCTAGAGCGACTGTATAATGTTGTGAGCGCAGAGCGCGTGGGACGGCGAAAACGCGCTGAGCATGCTTGAAGCGCCCTTATTTGACCCGGTGGGTCAAATGCAGCGAAATGCCGAAACGGTACCGTTTCGGATTGCAATCTAAATGGAATTAAAATGAAACCAATTATCTACAGGGCGGGGGAAACAAAGTTTCGACTGCTAGGCTTTTTCAAAACCTGCACCCCACTTTAGCTTCCATCAATTGGAAGCCTGACTTCCAATTATGAGATTATCCAATGACTGACTACGTAAAAATATTTGACACCACCTTACGCGACGGCGAGCAAGCGCCGGGCTTTTCTATGACAGGTGGGCAAAAGCTCCAAGTCGCGAAAGCGCTAGAGGGGCTGGGTGTGGATATTATGGAGGCGGGCTTTGCCGCCGCGTCGCCCGGTGATTTTGAGGCCATTCACACCATCGCGACAGAGATCAAAGACAGTGTTGTCTGTTCACTCGCGCGCTGTAACGAAGGCGATATTCGCGCCTCTGGCGAGGCGATTAAACCCGCCACCCAAAAAGGGCGTGGGGGCCGCATCCATACCTTTATCGCGACCAGCCCGCTGCACCGCGAGTTTAAGCTGAAAATGAGCAAGGACGAAATTGTCCGCCGCGCGGTGGCCGGCGTCGAGCTGTGCCGTCAATATACGGATGATGTGGAATTTTCCGCAGAAGACGCCATTCGCACCGAACGCGATTACTTAAAACGCATTGTCGAAGCCGCCATTAAAGCAGGGGCGAGCACCATTAATATCCCTGACACGGTGGGCTATACAACGCCGGAGGAAATCCAAGACTTATTCGTCTTTCTGACCACCCAAGTTGAGGGCGCGGACGGCGTGACATTTTCCGCCCATTGTCATGATGATTTGGGTCTGGCCGTGGCTAACTCTCTCGCGGCAGTGCGGGGCGGGGCGCGGCAAGTGGAATGCGCGCTTAACGGTATTGGTGAACGCGCGGGGAATTGCGCGACAGAAGAAGTTGTCATGGCGCTGCGCACACGTACGGATTTTTATGACCTTGATACGCGCATTAAAACCCAAGGCTTTTACGGGGCGAGCAAATTACTCGCGACGCTGACGGGCAACGCTGTGCCGCGTAACAAAGCGATTGTTGGCAAAAACGCATTCGCCCATGAATCAGGCATTCACCAACATGGTGTGCTGGCCAATCGTGAAACTTATGAAATTATGAAACCCGAACATGTCGGCGTGTCCACGGATAACCTCGTGCTCGGCAAACATTCGGGCCGTGCAGCGCTAAAAGACCGCGCGTCAAAGCTTGGTTTTACGCTCGGCGACAATCAACTCAAAAGCCTATTTGTGCAGTTTAAAGACTTGGCCGATTCCAAGAAGGAAGTCTTTGACGCCGATATTGAAGCGCTTATTTTGGGCGAAGCGATTGGCACACAGGGGCCGTGGGCGCTAAAATCACTTTACGTGAGCGCGGGCTCAGATGATAACCGCGCGCCGCAAGCGACCGTCACGCTAACCCATGAAAACGGGTCTGATAAACAGGCCGTATCAGAAGCCGCAGGGCCCGTGAACGCCGTATTCCTCGCCATATCGCAAATCACGGGGCATCCATTGCATTTGGAAAGCTTCGCTGTGCAATCTGTGTCAGAGGGCAAAGACGCCATGGCCGAAGCGTCGGTCCGCGTCTCAACAGAGTTTGAAACCTACCAAGGGCGCGGGGCCAGCACCGACACAGTGCTCGCGGGGGCGAAAGCCTATCTTGACGTGATCAACCGCATCGAACGCCGCGCCGTGCGCGAAAAATCCATCTCGGCGCAGCATTGATGGAATTAGGATTCAAATATCTTAGAATCTTTACGGCAATTACGATCGTGGCTGTCACAGTTATTGATTTTGGCATGGCTTTATATTGGCAATCGCAATCTTTGCTTGATGGACCACTTTCCCGTCCTATGTACTATGCCTTCTCGCTGAATAAAATTTTTCTGGCTTTATGTCTTTCAATTGTTTTGTTGTTTGATTTCGACTTTAAACTGTCGAAATTTGGCGCCAGTGCCTTGAGGGCTATGGGATGTTTGTCTTTGATTTTTTCCTTAATTGGGTTTTTTAAAATTTTTCAACAACACAAATTTTCAGGGTTTCATAGAGCTATTTTCAGTTTTTACTCATTCCAATTTGCTTATGTTCTGATATCAATAATCGTCATTCTAAAAGGAATGAAAGGGGCGTCTCATGCCTAAAACCTTATTCGACAAAGTCTGGGAGCGTCATATTGTGACGTCTGAAGCGTCCGCTAATCCTGCGACGCTTTATATTGACCTGCACCTTATTCACGAAGTGACATCGCCGCAGGCCTTTACGGTATTGCGCGAACGGGGGCTAAAGGTGCGCCGTCCTGACCGCACGCTGGCCACGATTGACCATTCGACCCCGACGTTGATTAATGAAGACGGCAGTCGTCCTTTTGTGACTGAACAAGCCAGCAAGCAAGTCGCGATGTTGCTGGACAACACAGCCGAGCACGGCATTGAAACGCATGGCTGGGATAGCGGTCACCGCGGGATTGTCCACGTCATGGGGCCAGAGCTTGGCGCGACGCAACCCGGCATGACTATTGTTTGCGGCGATAGCCATACCAGCACCCACGGGGCCTTTGGCGCGATTGCCTTTGGGATTGGCACGACCCAAGTCGGGCACGTTCTTGCGACGCAATGCATCTTGATGCGCAAACCCAAAACCATGGCGATTGAAGTCAACGGCGCATTGGGTGAGGGGGTCACCGCCAAAGATGTTATCCTCGCGATTATTGCCGAAATCGGTGTGGGCGGCGGCACGGGCTACGCGCTGGAATATCGCGGCGATGTGTTCGAGGCCATGTCGATGGATGAACGCATGACGGTTTGCAATATGTCCATCGAGGCAGGTGCGCGTTGCGGCATGATTGCGCCTGATAAGACCACATTTGAGTATCTACGCGGGCGGAAATTCGTGCCCAGTGATGACAATGGGGATTTTGATGCGGCGTGCAAAGATTGGGCGTCTCTCGCCACAGATGCGGGGGCCGAGTTTGACAAAGTCGTGACACTGCGCGCCGAAGACATCCGTCCTATGGTCACTTACGGGACGCACCCTGGTCACGCTATGCCGATTGACGCGCTTATCCCGCAGTCCGCCGACGAAGCCGATGACAAAGCGCTGGATTATATGCAGGTCAAAGCGGGCACCAAGATTGCTGGTCACAAGGTTGACCGCGTCTTTATCGGGTCTTGCACCAATTCGCGCATGGATGACCTGCGCGCCGCCGCCAGCGTTATGAAAGGCCGCAAGGTCGTTGACGGCCTGATCGCGATCGTCGTGCCGGGCTCTGAACAGATCAAAAAAGACGCCGAAGCCGAAGGGCTGCATGACGTCTTTACGGCGGCAGGGGCCGAGTGGCGCGAGCCCGGATGTTCCATGTGTATAGCGATGAACGGCGACAAGGCTGCGCCTGGCGAGCTTGTCGTGTCGACATCCAACCGTAATTTCGCAGGTCGCCAAGGGCCGGGCGCGCGCACCGTTCTGGCCAGCCCAGCAACGGCGGCGACAGCGGCCGTCACGGGTGTGATTACCGACCCCCGCAGCCTAAAACCTTTGGAAGGAGCCGCCGCATGAGCTTCACGCCCTTAAAAACTGTCACCTCCAAGACGCTCGTTTTACCCGCGGCCAATATCGACACAGACCAAATTATTCCCGCGCGCTTTCTGACGGTGACATCGCGCGACGGTCTGGGCAAACATGCGTTTAATGATTGGCGCTATAATGATGACGGGTCAGAAACGGATCATATCTTAAACTCTGATGCGGCAAAGCAATGCCAAATCCTAATCGGGGGGCATAATTTTGGTTGCGGCAGTTCACGCGAACATGCGCCGTGGTCGCTCACCGATTACGGCTTTCGCGTGGTGATAAGCTCTGAAATCGCTGATATTTTCAAAGGCAATTCACTGAAAAACGGGCTGCTACCTATCGTGATTGATCCCATGGCGCATCAATGGTTGCTCGACCATCCGGGCGAAGAGGTCACGGTCGACCTAGAGGCTTGCGACGTGCGCCTGCCCAAAAACGGCGGAACCTATAAGTTTGAAATTGACCAGTTTTCCCGTCATTGCCTAATGGAAGGCGTTGACGAAATGGGCTATCTCTCCGCGCAAGACGACGCGATAGCAGCCTATGAAGCGGGACAATAAATGACCACCATAACATTCACATATTTGCCCGGTGACGGCATCGGGCCAGAGGTCGGGCAAGCGGCAATTGCGGTGCTTAACGCTGTGGCCAATAAATTCGGGCACGGCCTTGATTTTGAAGAGCATTTGATTGGCGGCGCGGCAATTGATGCGGGGCTAAAACCCTTGCCAGATGCGACCTACGCCCATTGTAAAGCCACGGGCGCGATATTGCTCGGCGCGGTCGGTGGCCCGAAATGGGATCATTTAAAAGGCGCAGACAGACCAGAGCTTGGCTCGCTGCTACCGCTGCGTAAAAACCTGAACCTCTATGCCAATATCCGCCCGTGTAAGCCCTATGCGGCGCTGATTGACCACGCCCCGTTAAAGCGTGAACGGCTGGAGGGCGTGGATTTTGTAGTCATGCGAGAGCTGACCGGCGGGATATATTTTGGCGATAAAGGCCGTGATAATTTGGGGGCCTATGATGAATGCCGCTATAGCGAGGCGGAAGTGGAACGCATCGCTATCAAAGCCTTTGATCTGGCCATGACGCGGCGCAAAAAAGTCACAAGTGTCGATAAATCCAATGTGTTGGAAACATCGCGACTATGGCGCGAAACGGTCATTAAAGTCGCCGCGCGTTATCCAGAGGTCGAGCTTGAGCATCTTCTCGTTGATGCCATGACGATGCATATGCTGACCCGTGCGCAGGATTTTGACGTTATCCTGACAGAGAATATGTTTGGCGATATCCTGACCGATGAGGCTTCTGTGCTCTGCGGTTCTATGGGCGTTATTCCGTCCGCGTCTATCTCTTACGGCACGCTTGGCATGTATGAACCCATCCACGGCAGCGCGCCCGATATCGCGGGCCAAGGCAAAGCCAATCCGCTCGCGATGATATTATCGGCCGCTTGGATGTTGCGCTTGTCTATGGGCATGGACACGGAGGCCGCCGCGATTGAGGCGGCTGTTGAGGCCGCGCTTGACGGGGGACACACCACGGGTGATCTGGGCGGGAGCCTTTCCACATCAGAGGTCGGCGACTGGATCGCGAGCCATGTCGCGCATTAATCTTAATGACCTGAAAGCCCGCATAGAAGCGGCCGATGTCTATGCGCTGGCCAAGCGCACGCCCTGCGAATTTGCGCCAAAGTTGTCTAAGGCTTTGGGCCGCAACATCTGGCTTAAACGCGAAGACCTGCAAGACGTATTTAGTTTCAAAATACGCGGTGCGGCCAACCGTATTGCGGGGCTTTCCGATGCAGAACGGGCGCGCGGTGTTTGCGCCGCCAGTGCAGGCAATCACGCCCAAGGCATGGCGGCAGCAGCAGCACATTATGATACCAAAGCCGTCATTTTCATGCCCATCACAACGCCGCCGATTAAAGTCGAAGCGGTGGCCGCGCGCGGGGCCGAACCCAGGCTGATTGGCGATAGCTATGACGAAGCCTGCGCGGCGGCGCTCGATTATGCAAAAGACACGGGGGCTGTGTTTGTGCACCCCTTTGACGAGATCGACGTCATTGCGGGCCAAGGCACAGTCGGTAAAGAAATTCTAGAGCAGATGCCGCGGCAGCCTGCTGCAATTTACGTCTGTACGGGTGGCGGCGGTCTGGTCGCAGGTGTGGGCACATGGGTGAAATCCCTTGCGCCAAAGACACACATCATCGCAGTTGAACCCGAGGGCGCAGCCACGCTAAAAACTGCGATGGACGCGGGCAAAGTCGTCTCATTAGAGACTGTTGATAGTTTTGCGGATGGTGTCGCGGTGAAAACGATTGGCGTGAATACGCTCGATATCGCCATGCGTGTTGTTGACCGCAATATCCTCGTGACAAATGACGCCATTTGCGCGGCTGTGAAAGATATCTTTGAGGCGACCCGTACCGTCGTTGAACCCGCAGGGGCGCTCGCTTTGGCGGGGCTGATTAAAGACGTGAGGGCAGGGACTGCGCCCGACGGTGATTTGGTTGTAACCTTGTCAGGGGCGAATGTGAACTTTGACCGCATCGGACATATCGTGGAGCGCGCAGAACTAGGTGCGGGCGAAGAAATGTTATTTGCCGCCAGCATCCCCGAAAAACCCGGCGCGTTTTTAAACTTCTGCCAAGCGTTAGGCGCGCGGGCGGTCACAGAGTTTAACTACCGTTTTGCACCCACGCCGACGGCTCATGTGCTGGTTGGGGTCAAGACAAAATCAGTCGATGAACACGCCGCCATCATTGCAGATATGGACGCGGCGGGAATCACAGTAACGGATTTGTCCAAGGACCGCCTGTCAAAGCGGCATTTGCGCCATATGGTTGGGGGGCGGGCCAGTTCTGATATTCCTGAAATGCTTTACCGTTTTGAATTTCCTGAGCGCCCGGGCGCGCTTCGTGACTTTTTGGTCAATCTGGATGCGCGATGGAATATTTCGCTGTTTCATTACCGTAATCACGGAAGCTCTGCTGGTCATGTATTATGCGGGTTCCAAGTGCCCGAGGGCCGCATTGACGCGTTGGAGGCCAGCCTAGCGAAGACGGGCTATCCGATGGCGGTTGAGACGGATAATCCCGCCTACCGCGATTTCCTAAAGCTCGCGGAATAGGGTAAACGCGTAGTCTTGCGAATCCGCGCTGCTCATGCGACTGAGATTTTATGAAAAAAACACTGCTGACATATGCGCTTGCCATTCCTACTGTCATTGTGATCGCCGACCAAGCCACGAAATATTGGGCGACGCGGCAATTTAACGTGCCCATGAACATTTGCGAGATTAACCCGCGCCCCGGATTGCAAATCGAAGTCAGCTCCATTTTTGATTGGGCCCTCGTCTGCAACCAAGGCGTCAGCTGGGGGTTACTGCAAGGCGATAGCCCAGTGAAACGTTGGGCCTTAACAGCCTTTGCTTTTATCATGTGTTGCGTGTTGATCTACGCGCTGACTAAGACTTACGACCGCCTGTCAAAGCTGGCGATTGCATTGATTATCGGCGGGGCGATTGGCAATGGTATCGACCGCGCGCTATTTGGGGCGGTTACAGACTTTATCAACTTTTCCGATATTGGCTTTCACTATGTCTTTAATGTCGCCGACAGTGCTATCACAGTGGGCGTCGTGGTTCTGATCGTCGCCAGTTTCCTTACGCCCAAATCCGAAGACGTCCCAAAAACATAGCTGAAAAATAAACTTATCCCCCGTCAGAGTATGAGACTATCAATCTCTATCCACTCTGTATCAAAAACAGAAAAAACACTCTTCTCCTCATTTGGACCGATAGCATCAGGTAAGACGACCGAGGAAAGCGTGTCGGTTATGACTTTGGTTTGGCCATTACTGCCTTTTATATCACCGTCCAAAATATAACGGTCTCGCAGAAACGGTCCAGGGCCGTCAGGATGATTAGTTCCAAAAATAAAATTATCAACATCAAGATCAGACGCCAAAACGCCTTCTAACTGGATGCGTGTTCCATCACCCATATCAATGATTATAAAAGTGCCGAAATCAGTAATATTATCCAAAATATCATTCAATAAGAGGTAGGGGCTATAATCAAGCTCCAAGATATCCTCTGAGGCCGTGAAATCGAGAATTGTTTTTGTGCCTGCCGCGCGCCCAATCACAAATTTATCAGCTCCAGTCCCACCAGTTAAAATGTCATTTCCTAAACCGGCAATCAGTATGTCATTTCCAGCTTGACCGAGTACTTCATCATTCCCATCTGTGCCAACTAATATATTATCACCATTATCGCCCGTGATAACGGGATCAACTGTTGGCGGATTTACGGGGGGCGGGTTTTGCAAGATTGCCGTTAAAGTATAATCGGCAATCCCTTGGGAACGAGAGTCAATGGAAATATAATATGTTCCAGCCGATTCAAAAGTATAATTTAAAGTGAGTTCCGTGGTGGCACTATCGCCTTGCATATCTGCAAGATATCGTCCATCGGCTTGGATAATTTCAATTAAAAAACTTTCTAGTCCTTCTACATTCAAGGTGAACTCATATTCCCCGCCCTCGATGACCGTAATTGCAAACCAATCTGTGTCCTCCACATAATCAATCGCACTTGTGAGAGTTTGTGGTGTGGCGGTAGCCTCGAAATCAAATGTAAAAGCCGTGTCAAAGTTATCTCCAGCGATATCCTCAATAGTGCTCAACCATCTAAAATCATAGTCTGCCTGTGCATCACGCGACTGGCTAAGCGCGATATAATAGCGGCCCGCCTCATCAAAGCGAACAACAGCGCTAGGCGCAGCTGGATCAGATGAGGATGAATAAGATGTATAGTCAACACGATTGCCATTCTGATCGTAGATTGTAAAATTAATGGAGCTAGACACTGCATTACGCAAGGCCACCGAATCATTGGCCTCTACATCAATATAAATCCAATCTTCATCATCCCGATTATGAATGATCCCTGTGACCGCATTCCCTTCGCTCAGGCTAACTTGTGTTGTAAAATCGCCTGGCGCTTCATCCGTAATTTTGCCAAGCGAAATGGCGTATTCAATCTGATCATTAATGTCTTGGTTGTTAAAATTACCCGAAAAAGATGCGCCAGTAACTTGGATATAATAAATTCCGTTACTGACATCAAAGGCTGCATTTGGGTGTCTGGGATTTGCAAGCTCCCGTCCCTCGCTATCAAACAGGCGCATTCTGGACAATATCGTATTGCCAAGATTTTGCGTTGTCAGCACATCACCGTCATTGAAATCCGTGATTTCAATTCTGAACATATCTTCGTCTTCAGGACTCTCGAACATACCTGTTATTGTGTCGCCAAGCGTGAAGACGGGTGCATTTTCAAAACTGTTATCATTGTCATCAACGACCGTTTTTGCCAACACCGTGTAAAACCCCTGATTTGTATCAGCAGGATTGACCGTCACAGGACCATCTTCAGCAGAGAACGGGTAATAACCACCCCCATCGGAGCTTCGTAATGTGAAAAAGTAATCTCCGCTTGTTTCAACCGTTATGAAGACAGCGAGACTATTACCGTCATTATAAGAGATGTTGTCATTAAAGCTTAGAGTTTGGTTATCTTCATTCGTAACGCCGACAAAACTTACGAAGCCATTTACGCCAGAAGAAGCCCCCTCAAAATCAATGCGGTATGTCGTTCCTGCTTCCAAGTTCAAGACAAACATGTCTTTGTCGCCGCGGTAATCCACCCTTGCATCTATTTGCTGATTAAGGTCAATTCTGCGCGCTAACCCTTGTATATGCCCGGCGTCATCCACAACATCGGCTAGCGATAGTGTATATTCTCCGCCAATGTCATCGCCGCCAAAGTCTATGACGGCGTAAACTGTTTGGGTCACAGCAGATTCAATAAAACTGGCATAATCACCTTGACTGCGTGTTTCTCCCGTTGTTCCAAAACTTCTGTCATTAAAATTGGGTATGGGTTGCCCCTCACCATTCACCCAGCGAATACTGGCCCCCACAAACCCTGCACTCGTGGAATCTAAAAACAGGCTAAGAGTTGCGCCAGCCTCTATTGTTACAGCAAAAACATCCACGTCACCATAGTCGCTAAATTGCGTTGTAAGCGACTGACCGCGTGTAATTTCTGTCGCAGATGCTGGGCTATCGCCGTGATCCTCGCCACTCAGATACTGCAATTCATAAGCGACATTAGTGCGGCTGAAATTAAGGTCGACTGCAATGAAATATTGTCCGCTCTCAGATACGTCATACGCAATATATTGACCCTGCACGGAAAAGTTTGGCGTCGACCCGCTCACTAATCTGCTACTCGCGACTTCGCTGCCGTTTGAATCAAATAATATTAAATCAAACGACCTATCTTCAACAAGAAACTTTGCGACCTCGCCTGCTGTTAAATTTACAGCATACCAACCCACATCATCTGAGCTATCGGTTCGTCCAATGACCGAATTGTTTTGTGTTAGCACGCCCATAGTGGATTGATTGGAGGCAACATCATCAGGCATCTCCAAGAACTGAAACGAATAGTCATTCCCGCTTCCCCCAGAGATTTCTAAAAAATATGTGCCGCTTGTTGTCGCTGTGAACGCAGAACCTGACCGCGTTACTGATGCACTTTCCAGCGAATTACCATTATTGTCATATATATTGGCCATCCGAGCAGCGCGCAAACCGCCACTGAAAAACACCGTTTGTCCTGCTTCTAATTCAAAGGAAAACACATCCAAATCTTGTGTGGATCTAAAAGACCCTGAAATAGTTTCACCAATGGTAATGGATTGAGCCGTCGCAAATGTATCACCAAAATCAGCACTCTCTGAAATCTTTAGATCAACGAGACTGGGCTTCGCGTAAACTGGCGGGTTCGCAATATCAAACTGAACACCAAAATCCGCATATTGGAAATTATCGAAAGACGGCTCTCTCTCTTAACACTAGAAAGGTTGAGTTCTGGAAACACAGTGAAAACTGTAGACCTAAAAATATTATCCAAAACCAGATTATCCAAGGCCAGATTATCCAAGGACAGCACACGCGTAGAAATACGCTGGGCGTATAAATCATCAGACTCTAAAATGTCAAAAATTTGAATCAAATCCTGGCCTATTGTACGTTAAACGCTTAATCACGCCAATTTGATGTTATTGAACCGGTTGCACAATTGCAATAGCACCGTGATAGCCGCATAACAGTCATCATTTATCCAAATTCGAAGTCCTGATTTGGAAACGATCAGAAGTTGTCGTGCCGAATACGATAAATACATTATTTTTCGAAAAAATTACACGCTCTTTCATGCTCCGCTCACCCGAAAATATAACCTCACGTGCTGTTACTGTGTCTATGTTAGCTCTTGATTGTCACATTTTCGTACTCTTTCTTCTGACAAAAGGAGATCGTAATGATCGCAACGACAATCAAAGCCAAAATTGTTCGCAAGGGCAGGGGCTATGTCTTTACACCGTCTGATTTCTTGAACGTCGGAACCCGCGCCGCTGTGAATCAAGCTCTTTCCCGCTTGGCTAAGAAAGGCCTCATTCGCCGCCTGACCCATGGCATTTATGATTACCCTAAAATCAGTCCGCGCCTGGGCGCTCTATCGCCTAAGCCTGATGATGTGGCGCAAGCTGTTGCGTGCAAAGGCGGACAAGTCCTATCTGTTTCGCCCGCCAAGGCCGCAAATTTGCTAGGCTTAACAACGCAGGTTCCTGCAAAGCTGGTTTACCTGACAAACGGCCCGACGCGTTCATAGACCGCCGTCAGATCAACTTGGCAGGCTCGTCAAACTACGAATTTCTGCGGGTTATGTCCATGACAGCAAGATGATGAATTTATTTCTGGATTGGAATATAGCACCTCCCGCTATCGTCGGGGATAAAGCCCATGGAAACGCCAATATTAGCAGTAGATTGCGGATAAAGCCTCGCTCGCCGATATCGCATTAAATAGCAATGCTAATATCCAATCCCGCATGATAACAATCCCTATACCATGTACGATATAATTGAACGTTTTTTTCTGCAAGATGACAGACTTGCGACGCCTGGCAACATGATTTCAAAAAACGAAGGGGCAACTTCCTCAATATGATAGATTTCTTTGCCATCGAATGTTTGCCAAGTTGAGTGAAAACGCCATTGGGATTTAAATTTTTAAGCTTTCAATGTTTAGTTGATTGTAATGGCAAATTGAGTTACCAAATAGTTAAGGGGGTATCACTCATGATTTGTGCATTGAGAACGACTTTAGTTGCATTTTTCTGGCTACTCAGTTGTACAATTTGCTTAGCACAAGCTGCTCCGACATTATCGGCGCCATCTAATGGTGCTAGAAATGTTGCTCCTGAAGATGTAAGATTTAGCTGGTCGAATGTCTCTGAAGCATCGAGTTACAGAATAGTATTGGTTGATAATCGATCTTTTTCTGGATTTAACGACACGGGCGATGAAAACACAAAATGTTCAGACAATAGTAAATGCGTTACAGGGGTTGTTTCTTCTGCTGGTGCAAGAATTAGAAATCTTGGAGCTGGTAAAAATTTTTACTGGAAAGTAAGAGCAAACAATACTGGTTGGTCTCGTACTTACTCTTTTACTACAGCCGATGATACACCGACGCCGCAGATTAATTCCTTTAGCCCGTCGAGTTTAACGGCGAGCAACTCGGCTCAGAACATCACGTTAAATGGCAGCGGCTTTACGCGCGATACGGTTATTCGCTGGCAAAATGGTAGCGCGAGCGGGACATTGACATCTAGCCAAGTGAGCTACTCGAGTGCATCGCGTCTTGTAGCTAATTTCCGTACAACATTGAACGGCACGGGGACATGGTATTTCACGCCGAGCAATGGCGATAAGACAGGGTCTCGCGCGAGCTTTCAGGTGAATGCGCCAGCCGATGATACACCGACGCCGCAGATTAATTCCTTTAGCCCGTCGAGTTTAACGGCGAGCAACTCGGCTCAGAACATCACATTAAATGGCAGCGGCTTTACGCGCGATACGGTTATTCGCTGGCAAAATGGTAGCGCGAGCGGGACATTGACATCTAGCCAAGTGAGCTACTCGAGTGCATCGCGTCTTGTAGCTAATTTCCGTACAACATTGAACGGCACGGGGACATGGTATTTCACGCCGAGCAATGGCGATAAGACAGGGTCTCGCGCGAGCTTTCAGGTGAATGCGCCAGCCGATGATACACCGACGCCGCAGATTAATTCCTTTAGCCCGTCGAGTTTAACGGCGAGCAACTCGGCTCAGAACATCACATTAAATGGCAGCGGCTTTACGCGCGATACGGTTATTCGCTGGCAAAATGGTAGCGCGAGCGGGACATTGACATCTAGCCAAGTGAGCTACTCGAGTGCATCGCGTCTTGTAGCTAATTTCCGTACAACATTGAACGGCACGGGGACATGGTATTTCACGCCGAGCAATGGCGATAAGACAGGGTCTCGCGCGAGCTTTCAGGTGAATGCGCCAGCCGATGATACACCGACGCCGCAGATTAATTCCTTTAGCCCGTCGAGTTTAACGGCGAGCAACTCGGCTCAGAACATCACATTAAATGGCAGCGGCTTTACGCGCGATACGGTTATTCGCTGGCAAAATGGTAGCGCGAGCGGGACATTGACATCTAGCCAAGTGAGCTACTCGAGTGCATCGCGTCTTGTAGCTAATTTCCGTACAACATTGAACGGCACGGGGACATGGTATTTCACGCCGAGCAATGGCGATAAGACAGGGTCTCGCGCGAGCTTTCAGGTGAATGCGCCAGCCGATGATACACCGACGCCGCAGATTAATTCCTTTAGCCCGTCGAGTTTAACGGCGAGCAACTCGGCTCAGAACATCACATTAAATGGCAGCGGCTTTACGCGCGATACGGTTATTCGCTGGCAAAATGGTAGCGCGAGCGGGACATTGACATCTAGCCAAGTGAGCTACTCGAGTGCATCGCGTCTTGTAGCTAATTTCCGTACAACATTGAACGGCACGGGGACATGGTATTTCACGCCGAGCAATGGCGATAAGACAGGGTCTCGCGCGAGCTTTCAGGTGAATGCGCCAGCCGATGATACACCGACGCCGCAGATTAATTCCTTTAGCCCGTCGAGTTTAACGGCGAGCAACTCGGCTCAGAACATCACATTAAATGGCAGCGGCTTTACGCGCGATACGGTTATTCGCTGGCAAAATGGTAGCGCGAGCGGGACATTGACATCTAGCCAAGTGAGCTACTCGAGTGCATCGCGTCTTGTAGCTAATTTCCGTACAACATTGAACGGCACGGGGACATGGTATTTCACGCCGAGCAATGGCGATAAGACAGGGTCTCGCGCGAGCTTTCAGGTGAATGCGCCAGCCGATGATACACCGACGCCGCAGATTAATTCCTTTAGCCCGTCGAGTTTAACGGCGAGCAACTCGGCTCAGAACATCACATTAAATGGCAGCGGCTTTACGCGCGATACGGTTATTCGCTGGCAAAATGGTAGCGCGAGCGGGACATTGACATCTAGCCAAGTGAGCTACTCGAGTGCATCGCGTCTTGTAGCTAATTTCCGTACAACATTGAACGGCACGGGGACATGGTATTTCACGCCGAGCAATGGCGATAAGACAGGGTCTCGCGCGAGCTTTCAGGTGAATGCGCCAGCCGATGATACACCGACGCCGCAGATTAATTCCTTTAGCCCGTCGAGTTTAACGGCGAGCAACTCGGCTCAGAACATCACATTAAATGGCAGCGGCTTTACGCGCGATACGGTTATTCGCTGGCAAAATGGTAGCGCGAGCGGGACATTGACATCTAGCCAAGTGAGCTACTCGAGTGCATCGCGTCTTGTAGCTAATTTCCGTACAACATTGAACGGCACGGGGACATGGTATTTCACGCCGAGCAATGGCGATAAGACAGGGTCTCGCGCGAGCTTTCAGGTGAATGCGCCAGCCGATGATACACCGACGCCGCAGATTAATTCTTTTAGCCCGTCGAGTTTAACGGCGAGCAACTCGGCTCAGAACATCACATTAAATGGCAGCGGCTTTACGCGCGATACGGTTATTCGCTGGCAAAATGGTAGCGCGAGCGGGACATTGACATCTAGCCAAGTGAGCTACTCGAGTGCATCGCGTCTTGTAGCTAATTTCCGTACAACATTGAACGGCACGGGGACATGGTATTTCACGCCGAGCAATGGCGATAAGACAGGGTCTCGCGCGAGCTTTCAGGTGAATGCGCCAGCCGATGATACGGACACTCCCTTTTTATCCGTATATAAAAGTGGTGAAGGGCGTATTTTTACCACTCCAATGGGAATTGAATGCGGTAGTGTCTGTGGAAAGTTTTTTCCAAAAGGTCAGCGTATTCAACTTACAGGAACACCTGATAACGGTTGGGAGTTTGTTAGGTGGGATGGCAACTCTAATTGTGCCGCGAACCTATCTTGCTCTTTTGATCTGGATGATGACGTTGAGATTACAGCAGTGTTTCAGCAAAAAATGAGCACAGAAACAACTCCAAAATTAGTTAATTTTTACCCAAAATCTATCGAATTAGGGAAAACAACCGAGATAGTTTTAGAAGGCAGCAACCTATCGGCTCAATTGGTTGCTAATGTCCAGGGAACTCAAGAGTATTGTAATGTATTGTCGTCTTCCTCAATAACCGTAACATTGACATGCAAGCCTATTGAAGCAGGAGAAAAGCTATTTTACATTAAAGACCGAAAGGGCGGTGCAACCATTTCTGGAACAAGAAACTGGCGCATTAATGTTACTCGTCCCGCGAATTCCGCTCCTAGTGTTTGGGTTGATGATGGGTATAAGAAATACACCCTTGTGAATCAGCCATATTATGTGACGGCTAAAAGTTGGGACGCTGAACGGAATCTTCGTTCCATTCAAGTTGACTGGCTAGCGAATGGTAACTGGAATCGGACTGCCCTTGTTGACAAACCGTCTGGAGAGGATATTTTATTTTCTTACACGCCGACCTCTACGGGGGTATTGAAATTTCGGTTCCGAGCTACAGATGAAACAAACCAAACAACTATATCTGATACTTACCGAATACAGGTGCAGCCCCGACCAGAGCCTATTGAAGTAGCTTCTACTGAGGAGGTGCCGCCGCCTACTGGTTTTGCTAGTGGTGGGTTTACAAAAGAGAAGTCTCCAGAGCAATGTGTTGCCAATCCAATAACACCCGTGAATGGTGCTAAAATTGAAACTCGAACACTTCTGACAGCAAACGGTGTTGTGCCATTGAGTTTTGACATTCATTACAATTCCCTTATCAGAGCAACAGGGTCGTTAGGTGTCGGATGGGATTTTGCGAACGCCCAAGCGGCGAGAATCGTTGAAGATGGCGAGTATGCGGTGATTGAATGGTCGCGGAACAAGGCCCATGTATATACTGCGAATGGTGATGGCTCATATACCGCTCAAAGCCATGCTTGCCGCCTCGACACACTCACGAAGCAAGATGACGGCTTGTTCCGTGTTGAACGCTCAGACAGAAAAGTGTATTATTTTGACGAGTTCAATTTTCTGCGGCGAGTTGAGAACGAAATTGGGCAAGGTATCGATTATTCATACAATGCCAGAAGTCAGCTCATTAAAATTCAGGAACCCACAAGCGGTAACTATATCCAATACTCATATGATAACGTGGGCTATCTTCAACGAGTGTCTACTCGCGGAGGGCAATCTGTCGAGCTACGTTATGTAGATGGGCGGCTAGCAGGTATAGTTCATGCCGACAAAACAGTTGAAGAATTCACATACACTGAATTGGACCAGTTAAAAACACGATCTTTAAATGGCAAAGTGATTACGACTACCAATTATGACGAGTTTGGGAGAGCCTCGAATCAGGATGATGCACTGACAACAAATTCTAAGATTGCTTTCGAATACATAGAAGGAGTCGACACGATTACGACCAAAATTATGGACCGTAATAGCAAGCAAAAATCAATGATTTTTGACGAAGACTATAAACTTCTCAAAGAGACTAATGCCATCGGAGAGATTAAGGCGTACGAATATAATGAAGACGGCAGGCCTGTGAAAATTACCGATGGGAATGGAAATGTAACCAACGTCGCTTATAATCAATATGGCGATATTACGCGGCTCGAAACCCCTGACGGTGCGGTTGAAATTCGAGAGTATGATGAGAGACGTAATCTTATGAAGGTTATCGATGCGCTCGGGCAGTCATCGGCTTTCACATATGATGCGGATAACAATCTACTAACGTCCCAAGACGAACTCGGAAATATTACGCGCCGTACCTATAACGCAAATAATCAAATTACGTCTGAAACGACGCCAGAGGGCCGTAGAGCTCAATATAGCTATACGAACGGACTATTGACCCGGGTGACCAATGCAGCTGGGAATAGCCGTAGGCTGATATATGACAATGATGGAAGACTGACATCTGAATCGGACTTTAAAAATAATACTACACGATATGAATTGGATGGCCTGGGCCGTAAGTTGCGTGAAACAGACCCGCTAGGAAACCGCCAAAGCTGGCGCTATGACGCGCGGGGCAATATCACGCGCTATGAAGACGCAAACGGGATTAAAACAGATTATGTTTATAATCTTGAAGGCGAACTTCTGACGAAAACTATAACGGATAATACCATCCAAAGTGTTTGGCGTTATAAATATGATGGTGAAAGCCGCTTGATTGAGGAAATTGACCCCAATGGAAATACGACGTCTTTTGAACGTGATGAACTAGGGCGTGTTGTTAAGGTTACGGACGCATTGGGAGATACTATGAGGTATCTTTACGATGCAAATGGTAATCGTACTCAAGAACGTGATGCGTATGATCAGGTTAAAGTATTATCATATGATGAAATGAACCGCGTTGTACGGCAAGACGATGCCCTGAAGCATCAAACATTGTTCACCTATGATGCCTTGAGCCGTAAGACAGTAACGCAAGATGCTCTGTCCAGAAAGTATGAAAGCAGCTATGATAAGGCTTCACGGCTTGTCTCTTTAAAACACCCCGGTGACCTAACAGCTAAACAGGGTTTTGATAACGATGGGCAATTGACCTCAGTGACAACACCCAAAAATGAAACGCGTAATTTAAGTCTAGATCAAAACGCGCGACTAAACGTGGAGACAACTGCTGACTCGGTCTTGTTACAATACAGCTATGATCAAAACGACCTCGTTTCGATGATGCGCAATGGCCGCGGGCAATCGACAACTTATGGCTATGATGAGGCCTCCCGCTTGACGTCTAAGCAGGATGAGGTCGCAAGTGTGAGTTATGGCTATGATAAAAATGGCAATGTCCTGACTGTTACAGAAAACAGTAAAACGATAGAGCGTCAGTTTGATGGCTTTAATCGTGTCACGCAATACCGGGAAGACACAGCGAAGGAAAACCGCACGCGTTATGATTTTGATGTTGCCGGTAATTTAACCCGTATATCCTACCCGCATACAAGCGATAATAATGGGGCTGGTTTCCCTATTGATTATACTTATGATGCTCTTAACCGTGTGAAAACTGTTTCAGCTTTTAAAGCAGGTCTTTTTGCAGCGAACTACAGCTACGATAAAAAGGGCCGTATCATTAAAATGGTGCGCGGGAACGGGACCGTTCTGACCATGAAATATGATGCTGCTGACCGCTTGATCGAGAGCTTGGATAAAACCGCGGATGGTATTGTAATTTTAAAACAAAATTACGCCTATGACGCACTCGGACGGTTGACAGATGAAAGCATATTGCCGGAATCGTCCCCACCCGCTGATATGCTCAAAGACTTCGCTATGACCTATGGTCTTGATAATCGGCTGCAATCACAAAACGGTCTGAATTATCAATTTGATGGCGACGGCAATATTCTTGCGGCTAACGACAATGACTTGACGTATAATGCTCGCAACCAATTAATCTCGGCGGGTGAGTATAGTTATCAATATAACGCGGAAGGTCACCGAACATCATACTCGCGCACTGTTAATGGACAGACCCGTGAAACGCGGTTCCTTGTAAGTCCTGATAATATGGGCCTCGTGAAGGTCCTGCGTATGGTGCCTGAAACGGGGTCAACATCACTTGATTTTATCTATGGACCGAATGGTTTAGTCGCGCAATATAATCGCGGTATTGGGCATCTGTATTTTCATTACGATTACCGTGGCTCTGTTAGAGCCGTCACGGATAAAGACGGCAAAGTCGTCGACCGGTACGGCTACACGCCTTACGGGCAACGCTATGCGCTTGACGGCAATGCGGGATGGGATACGCCATTTGGATATAATGGCCGAGATGGCGTTATTACTGACCCGAATGACCTTATCTATATGCGAGCAAGGTATTATAGTCCCGCGCTACGACGCTTCCTGAATAAGGATCCACTGCGGGGTGATATTGAGAGTCTCGCTTCGTTAAATCGCTATGCATATGTCGGAGGTGATCCAATCAATGCTGTCGACCCAAGCGGGGAGTTGGTGCAATTGCAGTGGCATACTGTTGCAGGTGGTTTTCAACACACATTAATAAAAATAACTCCAGAAAATCAGGATAGATTTGCGGATAGCAATTACAATTTTATAAGAAACAGTAATGGTGAGTTATATTTGACGTTGGGGGCGGGGCCAACTTCTCGAACGCCTGCGGCAAAGTTACAAAATGGTATAAATCGTCCAAGAGACATCAGTGAACCTAAAAATGGTACCTTGAATTTAGAATATGGTGACTATGACTATGAATGTGAGGGGGCGTTCATAGATGCGTTGCTTAGCAATCATACATCATATATTAATCGATCCGTCACTTATGATTTATTTGCATCTAACATTGGGAATAGGAAATGGTGGCGACCAGATGATGGTTATAATTCCAATTCATATACATATACCTTACTTCGACGGTCTAATGTTGATAATATAATTGTAAATGACCCTGCTAAGGTTCCTGGTTGGGGTGTTTACATTCCTGATAACAATTATCGATAGAACATGAAGTATACAATAACGAAAATATTTTTAGTAGGCTATGTGCTGTCGATACTGATAGGCTTGTTTAACTTACAATATGATAGTCAATCTGGATTGTTTTTTATTTTTCTAGCTAACGTTTTAGCTTTGCCAACGTTTTTTGCATCTGAAATCATTTACAGTTTTAGCAATGCACAAGCATTCAAAGGCGATACAGTTTTTGCGTTTCTAGGCGGAGTTGTTATCACTTTACTGATTGATTTACTCATATTTTTATTCATTAAACTAAAAGGAAAAAAACAATGAGAATACTGTTATTGATATCTTCTTTATTAATTTTTTCGAATGCTTTTAGCCAAGTTTATATCTATGATATGACAGGCCGTATCGCGGAGATAACATACCCCGATAATCAAAAATTCAAATATGAATATGATGCGTCAGGGAATATCACGCAGATATTAGCCGTCGTGGCGTCTCGTTCTGTGGTAAACGGTACGCCAGGTAACGACATAATCCAAGGCAGTTCTGTGTCTGAAGTAATGACAGGCGGCAGTGGTAAAGATAGGTTCGTTTTGCCAGCAAATAGCGGCTCTGATGTTATTACAGATTTCTCTTTGACTGACGATGTTTTGGCATTCGGGAATGACCCCTACTTATCAGTTCGTGATTTGAAGAACATGATGACGCAATTCGACGATTATGTTGTTTTAGAATTAAATACAGTTAGCCGCGTTAAAATCGATAGCGTCAACATTGATGATTTTCGCGCCCGAAACTTTCGCATTGCTGCCGACCATCCGGACGGTCCTGGTCCCTTTAGACGGGCATCTGACTACCGTCCGACTTGGACCAAGAAGTGATTTCCTGAGTTTGGCAGAGCAAATAGGCCACTTCCTGTCCAATTAAATATGGTACGTATGCAAGTAACGGTTTAGCAATCGCCTAGAAAAAAACCAGAGACGGACCAACGAGCTCGATGCCTTCACATTATGTTTTTAGTGTGGGCTTTCTTCATCAGTGATTCTAAAAACACATCTTGGCCTTTATTAGGTTTAAAAGGCTTGAACTCATCATTATTTAGGCCAATTCGTTTCAGTTCGGCCTCTTTGTCTTCGAGATTGGATCGAAGGTAATGTTCAGTTGTGGAGATGTGCTCATGTCCCAGCATCGCTGACACATGAAATACGTCCATTCCCTTGCTCAACCAATTCATGGCTGCGGATCGTCTTAAGACATGCGGCGTAACTTTCTTTTTGAGGCCCTGATTAGCAAAGAATTTTTCTACGCGTTTCGCAAGATTGGAAGTGTGATGTGCCCCTAGCTTTATAGGCACCTTTCTACTTCATTTTGTTGCCATCTCAAATTCAACGGGTGACAACATCCCATTGTTAGCATGCCTGCGTTTTGGATTGTAAAAAATCTCGATGTAATCGAATACGTCTTGCCGTGCTTCCTGGCGGGTTTTGTAAGTTTTTCTCCTGATCCTCTCAGTCTTGAGCAGATGGAAGAAACTCTCCGCGACCGCGTTATCGTAGCAATTCCCACGACGGCTCATACTGGCTTCCAAATTGTGATAGGTTAGAAACTCCCGACACTCATGGCTCGTAAACTGTGAACCTTGATCTGAATGCACGATGACTTTCTCTGTCGGTTTGCGCCGCCATACGGCCATCAGCAGAGCATTGAGCGCAAGCGATGTTTGCATGCGCGAGTGCATCGACCACCCGACAACTTAGCGTGAATACAGATCGATGACGGCCGCCAAATATAGCCAGCCCTCATGCGTTCGAATATAGGTGATATCAGTCACCCAAACTGTATCAGGGGCGTCCACGTTAAAATCCTATTGCAACTGATTGACGGCTACAATGGCGGGCTTGGTGCCATATTTGCCGGGCCGGCGTTTATAGCCGACTTGCGCCCGTAAACCTTCGCTTCGCATCAGCTTGGCGACGGTGTTAGCCGCGCAGGGCTCGCCCAGGCTCAACAGTCCATGATGGATTTTAGGGTATCCATAGACACAGCCACTCTCGAGCCAAGACTGCTTGATAAGCCCTGTCAGACGGCGCCTTCGCTTAGCTTGGCCGGATAATCCATTCTTCAGCCACGCATAGAAACCGCTGGCGTGAACGTCGAGCACGCGGCACATGGCCCGCACAGAAAACTCCGTGCGGTGCGCCTTCATAAAGGCGTACTTCACCCGTGGTCCTTTGCGAAGTACACCGTGGCCTTTTTTAAGATGTCACGCTCCTCGATAACACGGCGAAGCTCGGCTTTTAGGCGCTTGATCTCATCATGTTCTGCTGAAAGGCTGTCCGCGTCAGGCGTATCACCATATCGCTTCACCCAATCGTAAAGCGACTTAGTGCTGACACCCAGCCGCCTGGCAACGGATGTCACTCTATGCCCCTTGGCTGTGACTTGTGCCACAGCCCCCAATTTAAACTTTTCTGTATATCGAATACGACCGCCCATAAGACACTCTCCTTGCTTCCGTTTTTACCAAACAAGGTGTCTACAAAGCTAGGGGCACATCAGGATTCAACATTATTGAAACGGATCGTTTTGTCTTTTGTTTCGTCATAACCTCACCAAAATCTGCAATCGTCTTATAAAACTTGCTGAATTTTGTCCATTATGAGTGTGGGAGCATTTTCCTAACCTTGAGAATTCTGATTATGGAGGTTCTAGAGAGGGTGTTGGGGCTTTTTGTAACGCATTACAAAAGCTACCAATTACCGAGGGTGGGGACGGTTTTTGGGCTTATTTTGCTTAATTCGGTAAGTTTTGACTGCGGCCAATGAGGGCGCGGAAGAAATTATCTTCCCTGAAGTCCTCGTAAGTCGCTGCAAAAGCTACGAATTTGTCACCCTATCAAGATAATACGGAAATCCGCATAAATAAACAGATGTTTACTTGGCGATACACGCCAACTCGGTTAAACAAAGCAAAATTCAGGGCAAAGCCCGCTTAATTTCAGGGAGTATCCCATGCGCCGTATTCTTACACTGACCACATTGGCCATTGCTTGCGGGTCGATGACGGCTTGTCAAACCGCGACAAAGCGCCTTGGCCTAACGACATCTGCGCCGAATGAATTTAACATTCTGACCAAGCCGCCACTTGTTATTCCGCCTGAATATAATCTGCGCCCGCCGCAAGTCGGCGCATCCAGCGCAGAGAACAACTACTCTCAAGAGGCTGCGCGCAAGGCCCTTATCGGGGATGTTGATGCGGCGGAACCGTCCCGCGGCGAGATTGTCCTGATGACCAAAGCAGGTGTTGGTCGCGCCAATCAAGAAATCCGCATTGAGATCGACGGCCAAAATAGCGTTGAGCGTAAATCAGACGGCTTTACTAGCCGCGTGATGTTTTGGGAAAACGGCAGTGTCAAAACACCAGACGGATCGCAGTTAGACGCTGAATCCGAAGCGCGCCGTTTGGAGTCGATCACATCAGCTACGGGCGGTGCGCCTGTGAAGATTACGCGTAAACCAGGGGGTGCAAAGCTCCCGGGGCTATAGCGCTTTTGGCGGCTATGCTGTCCACAACACTCTGATCACCTCTGTGGTCACGGCCTAGCTTAGCGGCTAGGCTTTTTTTATGACTAAACCGCTCATATCGATTCGCCGCCTGCCGAGCGAGACCGTCAACCGCATCGCGGCGGGCGAGGTGGTCGAACGCCCAGCCAGTGTTATCAAAGAACTGACCGAGAACGCGATTGATGCGGGCGCCACACAGATTGATATCCGATATGAGGACGGCGGCCGAACCCTCATTACTGTCACAGATGACGGCAAAGGCATGAGCCGTGACGAATTGCCCATTGCGATTGAACGTCATGCCACGTCCAAATTATCCCCCGATGGTGAAGGCCATTGGGACCTGCTTAATATTGGCACGATGGGCTTTCGCGGCGAAGCCCTACCGTCCATTGGGTCTGTCGCGCGGCTGTCTATCACCTCACAAACCATGGATGATGGCTCCGCTTGGACGCTGTCTATTGAAGGCGGCACAGTCGCGCCCATCCGTCCCGCCCCGCGTTGGGGTCTGCACGGGACACGGGTCGAGGTCCGCGATTTATTTTACGCCACGCCTGCGCGACTGAAGTTTTTAAAATCCGAGCGTTCAGAGACTTTGGCGATTTCAGATATCGTCAAGCGCATGGCCATGGCCAATCCCAATGTGGGTTTCACGCTGGGCACGTCCGTGCGAACAAGCTTTAAAGTTGCCCGCCAAAGCGCGGATGTCGAGGGACGGTTAAAACGGCTCGCCGATGTGCTGGGCCATGATTTTGGTGATAATGCGCTATCCATTGACACTGACCGCGAAGGCGTAAAGCTTAAAGGTTTTGCGGGGTTGCCGACCCTATCACGCGGTAATGCACAGCATCAATATCTGTTTGTGAACGGGCGTCCTGTGCGGGACAAGCTCCTGACGGGGGCCGTGCGCGGGGCTTACCAGGATTTTCTCGCACGTGACCGTCATCCGCTTGTCGCGCTCTATCTGGATTTGCCGCGAGATTACGTCGATGTAAACGTTCACCCCGCCAAGACCGAAGTGCGCTTTCGCGATCCGGGATTGGTGCGCGGTTTGATTGTCTCAGCCCTGCGCCATGCGTTGGCGGGCGCTGGGCACCGCGCCAGTACAACAGTATCAGATTACGCGCTGGGCCGTATTCAGGCGGGCCAGGGGGTGCACCAAGGCGGCGTTGCGCCTAATGGATATCCGCAAAGCTTCCAAGGCCGTTACGGCGGCTATCAACCGAGTGCCCGCCCGCCCGATTCGCAGCTTCAACCGCTTGTCGACGGTTTTTCCGCGCGGGTCGAAGAGGCGCCAGAGGGTTTCGTGCCTTACGGGGCAGAGCGCGGTTTCGCGCCGCAACCCGCGCCAGATTTGACAGGGCATCCGCTAGGTGCGGCGCGCGCACAACTCCACGAGACCTATATCGTCGCGCAAACAACGGACGGTATCGTCATTGTCGATCAACACGCGGCCCATGAACGACTGGTCTATGAACGTATGAAAGACGCCATGGCAGGTAAAGGCGTAGAGCGCCAAGCGCTGCTGATCCCCGATATTGTGGACCTGTCTGAGGACGACGCCACGCGGATTTTGGCCCGTGTTGATGAACTTTCTGAGATGGGTCTTGTGATAGAACCGTTTGGTAGCGGCGCAGTCGCGGTGCGTGAAACGCCTGCGCTGCTGGGGGAGGTCAACGTTCAAGGCCTGCTGCGCGATCTTGCCGATGATTTGGCCGAATATGACGAAGCGCTAAGTCTGAAAGAACGGTTTGAACATGTCTGCGGCACCATGGCGTGCCACGGCTCTGTCCGCGCAGGACGGCGTCTCAACGGTGTCGAGATGAACGCACTGCTGCGCCAAATGGAAGCCACACCGCATAGCGGACAATGTAACCACGGACGGCCGACTTATGTGGAATTGAAACTCGCCGATATTGAGCGGCTTTTTGGGCGGCGCTAGCCCAAATGCTGCAAAGCGGCACTAGCGAGGAACGCACTTCTTGTCATGCCTTGTTCTTTGGCGGCTTGGTCTATGGCGGTAAGCAGGGATGAGTTGATAGAGATATTGACGCGCTTGGGCGGGTCAAAGTTTGTGACAAGGGGAACGCGTACAATTTGCGCGTCTTGAAAATCTTCTTGCCAGAAACCGTCTTTATCAGCTTCGATTTCCGCGAGCGACCTTGGTTTAGGAATATCATAGCCATGGTCTTTCATGGCTTCGACGTGAAACCCTAGGGCCTCTTTGCCCATGGCCATGACCTCTTCAAACGTATCACCCGCAGAGATACAGCCCGGAAAGTCAGGAAAGCAAATGCCGTAACTTGAACTGTCGTCTTTGTGAATTAAGCCAATATAAAACATTTTATTGTGGTGGCCACTTCAAACCCGCTTGGCGGTAGATTGAACGTAGCGTCCCTTTCTTTAAATCATGCTTAGGATGGGGGACAGTGACGATGCCGGGCTTGCTATCATGTATAAAGTGGTGATGCGATCCGCGTGTTCTATCCAAATACCATCCATCTGCTTTCAGTTTCTTAATGAGCGTTCGGCTGTTCATACTGCACCCTAACTGATTTGATCATGACTTATCAGGCAAGAGGTGGTAATAGCCTATGTGTATTTATATACACACAAAACACCTCATTCGTCAAGCCAAACTACTCAATTCCGACCCGAAAGCTCACGGTGAAGCTACTCGGCGTAATCACACCTTCGCTCATCACGCCTTTGGGGGCGAGGCAGATGTGGGTGACGGCGGTGTCGTAAAGCCCAATGGGCGTGTAGTTACAACTGACCATGGTGGCGGGCGCAGTGGCGGCGTTGGAAAAGCCGACATCTGTGCCGAGGTTAAGGCTCACGCCAGAGCCAGCATCAGATAGGATAACGGCGTCTGTCTCTGGGCCGGGGCCGTCTATATCACCTGTGTAGAGACGCGTTTGTGGGGGCAGGGGGTCCACGAGGAAGAGCGTATCTGCGTCCACGGGCCCGTCGCCCGTATTGGTCACGGTGATATTGTAAATCACATCCGAGCCGGGGATAGCATAGGGCGAGACTGCGTCCGTTGACATGCCAACTGATTTATCAGCACCCAGCAGAGCGCTCTGGTTATTATCAAATAACCAATAGGCGACTTGTTCAGTTGTGTGGCTGCGGCCTGTGTCGCCCGCGACTGTTTCCTCTTCAATCGCCCATTGCACACGGTTGTTCGGTAGGGGGTCTGCGCCGTATAAAATCGCCCAACCGCCTTGGCCGCCGTCCTCGCCCGCTTGGGTTAAGATGCCCATATCAAAATCGCCGCTAACGGTGTAGCTATAAGGTGGATTGTTGCCAACACCGCCGCCTGTATCTGCACCTACGGCAGCGGCGAAGCTAATACCATTGACGGTGCCTGTGCCGCCTTCGACAACGAAGTAACCTAATGTCTCTGACGCGCGTGTGCTGTTAATTTGGCCGATATGTTTGCCCACGCAGATGCCGTCCGCCATGCCGGATTGAAACGGGCGGTTGCCGCGCGTGTCGCAATCATAAGTCCAAAAGACAGAAGCGCGATTGTCATTAAAGGACATGACTTGACCTAGCACGACAGGGGCGGCGTAGCTTTGTGTAACTGATGTGCTTACATCGACATTGTTAACAAGGTTCCAGCTATTTGGCACAGAATTGCCCGCGGTATTTGGGGCGGTGACTTTGCGTGCCTCATATTTCAGCCCGCCTGCGTTATAGGCCCCTTCATCAGAGATAATGCAATAGACTGTGCCTGCCGTGACGCTGCTGCTGTCCTCAAATTGCTGAATTTTGAGATCAAAGCTGGTGCTTGTAATGCTGCGGATGCGGGTAGTGGCAGACGGGTTACTGTCCGACGCCAGATTATAAGTGCAAACCACAATCGGGTCCGTATAGCTGTTTTCTAGCGCCACCGTCTGCCAACTATAGCTGACATTTGTGAGTGTGCGGACTTCAAGATTGCTTGTTAAAAGCTGCGCATGGGCAAATAGGCTACTGCCAAAGCTTAGCAGCATGAATATCAGCCATCCCAATATTGGCCTTAAGAACATTGATATAGACTACAATTTGAGTGTGAACGGGACATTAATCCCGCTGCTTTGTTTAAGCTGCTTTTGTTAAGAATAAGACGCGCGCCGCGCCCCATGTTTTATCTGCGGCAATATCAAATCCGCGAATCTCGATGTCTTCTTCATCAGCCGCGACTTCGAGGATAATGACACCGTCATCCGCGACCAAGTTTTGGTCTTTTAACGCCCATAACACAGGTTTCCACAGCCCTTTATTATAAGGCGGATCCATGAAGATAAGCGTGAACGCCCCGCGTAGATTTCCCGGCGCTATTTTCAGTTTGGTCGCATCACGGCGATGCAATCGGGTACAGCCAAACAAGTCCATTTTTTCCATATTGTCGCGAATGGCGGCGCGGGCTTTGGGCTCTGTTTCGACAAACAAGCAAAACTCTGCCCCGCGCGAAATCGCTTCAAACCCCAGCGCGCCAGACCCTGCAAAAATATCAGCGGCAATCGCCCCGTCAAGCGGCGGTGCCCATGGGGCATGGGCGAGGATATTAAAGATAGACTCGCGTGTTTGATCCGAGGTAGGCCGTGTGCCTCGCCCGGGCGGTGTCGCGATATTGCGCCCGCGTAATCTGCCGCTGACTATTCTCATTTATAGGCTCTCATCGTTTGGCGAACTTTCCGCGACCTTTGGGCGGGGCTTTGGGCGCAGAGCGTTTGCCTTTGCCCGCGACAGGACGTCCACCTGTTTTAAACTCTGTTTTACCGCCCGCTCTTTTTGGTTTTCCCTTAGGTTTTTCATTGGGCGCAGAAGCCTCGTCTTTATTTTGAAAGCGTTTGGCACTGGCGAATGTGCCGCGTTTTGGCGCGCGAGCTTTGCGCACTGGCGCGTCACTGACATTTGCGCCCGCGCTTTTACCGCTATGCATGCCGGGTTTAACATAAGGAATTTTGACCAAATGCCCGATTTGTTCAATCAGCGCGTCATTGGGGACTTCTTCGACTTGACCTGGGGGTAGCTTACCCAATTGGAAAGGCCCGTAACTGGTACGGATCAGGCGGTTCACTTCTAGCCCAAGCGTATCCAGCGCACGGCGCACTTCGCGGTTTTTACCCTCGCGAATGGTAACGGTAATCCACGCATTGCTGCCTTGTTGCTTATCCAACGTGGCTTCAATCGGGCCAGAGGGGACGCCGTCAATATCAATGCCCTTTTTCAGGCTATCAAGGCGGTCTTGGGTGACATGGCCAAAGGCACGTGCGCGGTAACGGCGCAGAAAACCCGTCTTGGGCAGTTCTAAGGCCCGCGCAACTTCGCCGTCATTGGTCATAAGCAACAGCCCCTCAGAGGTGATATCGAGCCGCCCAACGGAAATCACGCGCGGCATATCTTTGGGCATATTATCAAAGACCGACCGACGGCCTTTCTCATCTTTATGGGACGTCACTAATCCGCTGGGTTTGTGATAACGCCAAACGCGCGGCGGCTCTTTTGCGGCTAGTGGTTTGTCATCAAATAAAATCTCGTCTTTGCGGGTGACCTTAAACGCAGGCGTTGTCAGCACGATACCGTTGACCTTGACGCGTCCTTCATCAATCAACTTCTCGCAATCGCGCCGCGACGCCACACCGGCCCGCGCCATAACTTTGGCGATGCGATCGCTTCCATCGTTATTTCGGGCATCATTGGCCTTGGGCTTTTCCCCTTTATTCGAGGGATTGTTTTTATTTTCTGCCATGACAGGATTGACCTTTGCGGGCTTTGGCCCAATGAAAAGCGCATGACTGATGCGCAAGATAGGCTCTATATGCAGCAAGCCCTAGCCGAGGCGCAAGCGGCATCTTCACGCGGCGAGGTGCCTGTGGGGGCTGTGCTCGTTGACCCTGTGTCCGATACTGTGATTGCGCGCAGTGGTAATGCGCCCATCGGCATTGATGACCCGACGGCCCATGCGGAAATCCTCGCTATTCGGGACGGGTGCTACGCGCGCGGCAATTACCGCCTCACGGGGCTCACGCTTTACGTTACGCTAGAGCCTTGCACCATGTGCGCAGGCGCGATTTCTAATGCTCGCATTGGGCGGGTGGTTTACGGCGCGTCTGACCCCAAAGGCGGCGCGGTGGATAGCGGTGTGCAATTCTTCCAAAGCCCAACATGCCATCATAAACCCGAGGTGACACGCGGCGTTATGGAAGGCGAAAGCGCAGCGATGTTAAAGGCGTTTTTCAGAGCCCGCCGTAAAAAAACATCCCGCAAAAAGACATCAACAGGATGAGCCCGCCAAATCCTGACCGTTTTAAAGTCAGTCATGACGGCCTCGGCTATTTGCTCGCTATTGGTGGGGCGGTGCTGTTTTCTTTCAAAGCTGTGCTGGCCAAGCTTGCCTTTATCCCGCTCGACGCGGACGCCGCCGCCATGGGCGAGGTTGCGATTGACCCGCTCACGCTGATGGTTTTACGTCTTGGGTTTTCGATGCCTGTTTATTTGATAATTTGGTGGATGGTCACGCGAAAGAACCGCGCTAGGGGACATCATGTAGCTGCAAAAACGATGGCCAAGGTCGCAGGGCTCGGTGTGCTGTGTTATTATGTTTGTACGCTGCTCGATTTCTCTGGCCTGCAATATATTACGGCGCAGTTGGAACGGCTTATTCTGTTTACTTATCCCGTCTTTGTCGTGATTTTCGGCGCACTGTTTTTTGGCGGGCGTATTACCAAATGGGGGGCTGCAGCCGTGATCATCGCCTATAGTGGTATTGCGCTGATTTTCGCGGTTGGAAATATCGCGGTGGGCAGTAACGTACCGCTGGGCAGTGCGCTGGTTATGAGCTCGGCAGTACTTTTCGCGCTTTATCAACTTTTGTCCAAAGGCCTTATCGATCAAGTCGGGGCAAAGCTGTTCACATGCATCGCCATGACTGCGGCGGCAACTGTCACGGGACTGCATTTTATCACGCTGCACGGCGGTATAGACGGGGCACGCATCGCCCTTGATCTACCGCCGCGGCTTTACGTAATTGGGGCCGCGATTGCACTGTTCTCCACAATTCTGCCGTCTTTCATGATTGCGACAGCGGTCGGCCGCGTCGGGCCGCAAGCGGTCGCTATCCTGGCCATGATTGGCCCGGCCGCGACCATTGCTGGCGCAGTATTCATCCTCAGCGAGCCATTTGGCTGGGTGGACGCGCTCGGCACAGCCATTACAATGATCGGTATCGGTCTTTATACTCTGATTGATAAACGGGCCAAGATTAAGGCCCGCAGCGTCGATCCAGCCTTTATCCGTTAGGCCGTAGAGTTTTCCTCGAACAGTGAAATTCAAATCGGATACGGAACGAAATAGACCGTATCATTGGCGTTGCGACCTATGGGGTCTCTATGCTCGCTTGTCCGAATCCTGCATTTATGTATCGTTAACTTAATTGATTCGAGCACTGCACAGCTGGGTGAGCGCCGATTTTCTAAAGAAGTGGGGACGACAATGTCATTTTTTAACCGAGGCAAATCCGTGAAATCAACGACAGAAAAACCCGCCGTTCCGCAAAGCCGTGACGAGCGCCCCTTGTATCAGGCGACAACAACATCCGTATCGGCGCAGACCGCCAATTCCGATGATGTCAAACAGGCTAATGACTATGTCGAGCAAATGACGGCAGAGATGAAAGCCAATGCAGATCAGCAAAATATTGCCGCAAAGCGCATGGTAACGCTGGGTAAGACAATTGCCAAAATGGATGCTAGCCTCCGCCAGCTACAGCGTTTTGAAGCGCAGTCTATCAAGCTCGAAAGTGACCTTAAAGTTCTACAAACTAAATTTGACCAGAAATCCAGCTGGGCGTCAGAGCAAGAAAACAAGCTGATTAATCTGGAGCGCCAACACGCCGAAGTCCGTCAAGAGTTGGAAGTGGCCAAAACCGAAATTTCTGCCCGTGCTGACCGTGAAAAATCTGATCGTGAAAAGCTACAAAAGCAAATGCGTGAGCTTGAAAACTTAAACACAAATATCGCAGATCGTGACGAGCGTATCTCGACACTGACAATGACCAACCAAAACTTGGCCGATGACGTCAGCGAGCAATCTGCAGAGCTATCCAAGCAAAACCGCCGCGTGATGGAATTGCAAAAAAGCTTAGAGGAACTCGCTGCTAAAGTTGACGAGAAAAACAAGCACAATGATCAATTGATGGTCGAGCTTAAGAACCTTCGCCTGGATCATAACGAGCTGAAGACAAAATATTTTGAGACATCGGGTGCGCTCGATAATGCCAAATATGACTTGAAAACGCAGAAGTCGTTGTTTGAAGAAAGCCTAAAGCGTCGTGATGACGAAAGCTACGCGCTGAAATCCCGCATCGAGCAGCTTAATACGCAAGTCCGTATCAAGGAAAATATGTCCGGTCATTTGGACGAAGAAATTCTGTCGCTACGCACAACACTGGATAGCGAGCGCACACGTAATGAGCGCGCCGAGACCCGGCTACGTGAAAAGTCAGAGGAAGTTGAGCGCAACGTTCGAGCCCTTGCGCGGTCAAAAGTTGAGTTCGAAAATCTGAACGCGAAGTTCACAACGGCGCTAGAAGATTTAGATACGCTGCGTAAAATCAACCAAGTGCAAAAGCAAAAGCTGGAACGCTACGCCTCTATTGGGGGTGTCAGCACAGGCCAAAGCATCATGCCGTCAGAGAGCTACCGCGCAGAGAAAAAAGAGCCTGCACCCGCTGTGAAGCCCGCGTCTAATGCATCTGATAAAAACGTGCGTATCTTAAAGGCTGTTAAAAACACTGGCAGCTAGCCTCGTAAAATACTGAGGGGGAGGGCGCATGAAGAGGCAGCGGGAACGCTGCCTTTTTGTTTGGGATGACAGCATATGTGGCGACCATTAAAGCAAAATAAGAGTTGCAACACGTCACTATAAGGGTTCGTCACCCTTGGGCTCGACCCGAGGGTCTATGCCGTAGAATTACCTTGTAAGATTGGAATTCCCGCGTGACTGAAGGTCACGACACAGAGTCCGGGTGAGCGTTGCTCACGTTGGAATGACATGTTTAATTGGCTGCGCTCTCTAAGCTCTCGTCATTCCGTCGTGACCCATCAGGGCACCCGGAATCCATGTCGTGAGGCTTATATATTTAGCCAAATTTACGCGAGTGTGACCGAGAGTCGGGAGCTAAACCCTATTTACAGCCCTTTGGCAGCCGTATCATCTGGCCGGGGGAGATACGGGACGCATCATAGATATTATTCATCTGCGCCAGTGTTTCGGCGTCGGTACAATTATTGCGCGCGATACGGTAAAGGTTATCGCCCGTGCGGATGCGGTACATACGCTGGTTTGTGGCGATATTCGTCACCGTCGAAGCTTTGATAGTTTGCGGACGCACGACTTGCGGTGCTTGGATTGTATCAATCTGCGCTTGGGTGGGTGTTGTGCTTACGGTCTGAGGTGTCATGGGCGCACCGAAGACGGGAGCTTGCGGCTGGCTTTGTGCGTAGCCAGCCCATTGACCGCGATTTTCAAAATAATCTTTGCAGTTTACCGTCACGTCGGCGAGCACAGTGTTCGACCGATCATTATCTTCAAGGATAAGAACACGGGCCGTATCGTTCTTGGCGTTATTATCCGCCGCACGCGCGCGCATATTATCATTGTCGCAGACCATGGGCGCTTCGGCGCGCTGCACGGTCGGGAAGGCTTGCTGATATTGGCTCATGACTGTGGCGACAGTTTGCGGTTTTTTGCGTACGACTTTCACCGTCGGGATGCTCTCGGACACGCTCGCGCAGCCCGTTATCATAAGGGTCACAGCAATAATTGATGGTGTCAAAAAATGGCGCATAATATCTCCAGCCCCGGATATAAATTATCAAAGACAGGGTCGGTGATTATGCCTAACAAATGATTAAAGCCCCCGTGTTTACGAGGGCTTTTGACATGTTTTAGCTTAGATAGATTGTCCCGTCTTTTCCCAATCGGCCATAAAGGCGGCGAGGCCTTTATCCGTTAGCGGGTGGTCAGCTAGTTTGCGAATAACGTCCGGCGGGGAGGTGATAACGTCAGCCCCAATAAGCGCGCAGTCTTTGATATGCCCAACAGAGCGGATAGAGGCGGCAAGGATTTCAGTCTCATATCCGTAATTGTCATAAATCGTGCGGATGTCTTCGATCAACTCCAGCCCGTCGAGACTGATATCATCCAAACGTCCAATAAAGGGCGAAATAAAGCTCGCCCCGCATTTCGCCGCGAGTAGCGCTTGGTTGGCAGAAAAGCACAAGGTTACATTGGTCTGTGTTCCTTCCGCGGACAGAACTTTGCACGCCGCCAGTCCGTCCATCGTCAGCGGCAATTTCACGCAAACATTATCCGCGATTTTGCGCAGGATACGGGCCTCATTTAGCATCTCGTCTTTTTTCATCGAGACAACTTCGGCGCTGACGGGGCCGTCAACAAGCTTGCAAATGTCCTTGATGACGGTTTTAAAATCACGGCCTGATTTGGCAATGATGGACGGGTTTGTGGTGACGCCGTCGACTAGACCGACATCATTTAACATCGCGATTTGGTCAAGATCGGCACTATCAACAAAAAACTTCATGGGAGGCTCCAAAACGGGGGGCAAGAATCGTATGTGTCTGTTAGCATAGTCCTATGCCCGCGCAAATCGCTCAAATCCTTTTCCCGGTCAATGTGCCCGAAGCCTTTGATTACGCCGTCCCGCCAGAGATGTCGGTCGCGCCGGGGCAATTTGTCTTCGCCCCCATTGGCAAGCAAATGAAGCTCGGCGTTGTGACGGCCTTGAAAACTCACGCGGGTGACCGCGTCCTCAAAGACATCGCGCAGGTCAAACAGACCAAAGCCCTGTCAGCTTCTATGTTAAAATTTATTAGCTGGACGGCAGATTACAACTGCGTCTCGCCGGGCCTGGTTCTGCGTATGGTGATGCGCTCTATCAAAGCCATGGACCCGTCAGAGATGGTTGCCCATTACACGCCAAGCGGGGCCGCGTTTAAGCTCACCCCCGCGCGTCAATTGGTGCTGGATAAGGGCGGGCCCTTTCCCGCCCGCGCCTCTGAAATTGCAGATCGCGCGGGCGTCAGCGCAGGTGTGGTGCGCGGCATGGCCAATGCTGGTGGCTTGGTTGTTGAGACGTTGCCTGTTGATGCGCCGTTTGATACGCCCGACCCTGATTACGGCAGCGCCGCGAATGGCGGCATCGCGCTGACAGATGAGCAAATGGCGGCGGGCGAGGAGCTTCGCGCCCAAATCATACGGGGTGGGTTCTCGGTCAGCTTGCTCGACGGAGTGACAGGGGCTGGCAAAACAGAGGTCTATTTTGAGGGCGTCGCAGAGGCGATAAAACGCGGCGGGCAAGTGCTTGTCCTCGTGCCTGAAATTGCTTTGACACAGGCCTCGCTCTCGCGGTTTAAAGCGCGCTTTGGCGTGGAACCCGCGCCGTGGCATAGCGCGCTGGGTGATGCGCAAAGACGCCGAACATGGCGGGAGGTCGCCCAAGGCCGTGCAAAGCTTGTCGTTGGCGCGCGCTCGGCGCTTTATTTGCCCTTTGATAATCTGTCGCTCGTCGTGGTCGATGAAGAACATGACACCAGCTATAAGCAAGAAGAAGGCGTCATCTATAATGCGCGCGATATGGCGGTGGTGCGCGGCTCTATCGCAGCTCACGCCGTTGTGTTGGCCTCCGCGACGCCCTCGCTCGAGAGCTTGGTAAACGCCCGCACGGGGCGTTACGCTCATATTGTGCTGCCTGAACGGCCTGGTGCGGTGACATTGCCCGATATTGATTTGGTTGATTTGAAAGATTTCCCGCCAGAGAAAGGCGATTTCATTTCCGCCCCTTTGATAGAGGCAACCAATACTGTGCTTGCGTCGGGCGACCAAGCGATGCTCTATCTGAACCGTCGGGGCTATGCGCCGCTGATTATATGCCGTGCCTGTGGGGAGCGCCTAAAATCCCCCGATACGGATAGCTGGCTCGTGGAGCACCGCGCCACGGGGCGGGCGCGCTGTCATATGACGGGCTTTTCCATGCCCATGCCCAAGGCCTGTCCCGATTGCAAAACCGACGATAGCCTGACCCCCGTCGGCCCCGGCGTGGAGCGCGTCGCCGAAGAAGCTGCGCGGCACTTCCCCGGCGCAAGGATAGAGATTTTCAGCTCTGACACCGCTGGCAATCCGGCCGAAATTGCGGCCCGCATGAAACGCATGGAGTCGGGCGAGATTGACATATTGATTGGCACGCAAATGGTTGTGAAAGGCCATAACTTTCCGCATCTGACGTTCGTTGGCGTGGTGGACGGCGACCTTGGCCTTGCGGGCGGCGATCCGCGCGCAGGGGAGCGAACCTATCAGACCCTCGTGCAGGTCGCGGGCCGGGCCGGGCGCGCCGATAAACCCGGCACAGCGCTTATCCAAACCCATCAACCCGACCACGAAGCGCTATCGGCGCTGGCGGCGGGTGACCGCGAACGGTTCATATCCGCAGAACTTGCCAGCCGCGAGATGCTCGGCCTGCCGCCTTATGGCAAACTCGCGGGCGTCATTATCAGCGGCCCTGATGTAAAGAAGACCGAAGCCCTCGCCAAGAAATTCGTCAGCCTCGCCCCGCGCGCCGACGGTATCGACATCCTCGGCCCGTCCGAGCCGCCCATTGGCCGCCTTCGGGGCCTCTATAGACGCCGCATTCTGGTGCAAGCGGAAGCCTCCGTGAACCTATCTAAATATATGCGCGTCTGGCGCAAAAAGCTCCGCGTCCCCGCGAAATATAAGCTGCACATCGATATCGATCCGCAGGGGTTTATGTGAGTGGGGCTAGTCCGTGCAGTATTTTTCTTTTGCTGCTCTATGATAATTTTCATCTAGACTACTGCAAATAGTGGGTCTTATCGCCAGATATTTTTCACTCATCGCGAGGATGTTTTGCGCAGCAATCTTATCAAGCCGCTCGGTTTCATCGAATATATCTTGTGGTGCCGAGGGGGAATATGTCGAATATACACCGCGTGCAGAAACATCTCTTAATGTATTCAAAAGACTGATAAGTTTTGGGCCGTTCATGTTATCACTGGTGGATAGTGCCATCTTCTTTTGCCCCTGACTTAAAACAATGCTGGCTATGTCTTCATTTAGTTGACCCTCTAAAGAGCGTGCCGTCTCAAGATTAAGTTTCGATATTTTGGCATCTCTGGTCAGTTCAGCAATCATCGATAAAGTGTAAAACGAACTGGAGCGATAGGCTTGAACAATGTCTTCGGAGTCAGGTGTATGCGAAGCTTCAAAATTAAAGGCAAAATGAGTGTGACCGCGCGGCTTAACCTTATAAATATCAAGAAGCGCGCTAAATGCCGCATCTCTATTGCCTGCTCGCAGGTCAGTTATGCCGTTCCAGTAAGAAATAAGTGTCGATAACTGCGCCGCCTGAAAGCTATCCATATCAACCTTTGAAACTGGTTTGGATGAAGCGAACAACGCCTTCTTCGACAAACCATGTTCGGCGTCAAATTGACGGAGGGTGTTAATATCCGAGATATTTATGACGCATCCGTTATCGCTATCAAGAACGACAATACCTTTTGTGGCAACGAATTGTGTTTTCAAATCTGGTGGGTAATGCGTTGCGCCCGCGAGAGACTGAAGAGCCTGACACGGAGTGCCATTGATCTGCACCAAGTTATCTTTGCGCTCTGCAGCCATGCAAGAGGGAAAGACGAACAGGCTTAGTAAAATGGGTGCAATCACTACATAGGTTTTTTTTACTGTATTCTCATACAGATTTACAAAATTACCCATCACAATCATTATTCTCTGTATCCGTTAAATCTGAATTTGTAGCGTCTTCAAGCTGTTTAATTAAATCATTGGCTATATCGTCTAATGCGCTTTCAGAGTTTAGGCCGTAATCATCATGATTGCTATCTATATGCAATAATTCATGCACCAATGTTGTCAAAAAATCTCGTCCAAAGTTACCATTTGATGTAATTTCATTCAAATCAAATGTGGTGAAATTTGCCCCGCCGACAGTTGCGGTGGTTGCTGACGTATTGAGATCACCAATGAAAAAATTCACCGATTGACCACTTGCGGCAAAATCGACCAATTGGAAGAGAGAGATTTGAGTTCCATTTGGCGCAGTTGTTGAAATTGATGATCCATGAAGCAGTGCTGCTCTCAAGAAGTTGTTCGTTAGTGCATTTGCTTCATTGGCGAGCGCATGAGAGTCGTTTGCCATAGCATTTGTGTTCACATTGCTTGGCGTTACCTGTGGGCAATCTGAGGTGTCGGGATCATCTGGAGTGGGAGTATCCGGAGTGTCTGGTTGTGTAATCGGTGGTGTTCCGCTCGGGCCAGTTCCGCCACCTCCGCCTCCGCCTGAACCATCAAAATGGAATGACCCCATGCTCCCGTCATTAATGCTAAAATAAGCAATTAATTCATATCCATCATCAGTCCAAGAGTCAGGAAAGACGCCGCCGCCTCCACCGCCATCATCTTGATCGTCATCATCCTCCTCGCCCTCATTATACACGGTATCGGGTATGGCTTTAGTTTCTGCCAAGACGGAAAACCCACTAAAATCATCCCAAACATTTACATCCGCTGTCATAGGATTGGATATATCTACGTTTGGGGGCGCGTGTGTGATGGCGGCCTCACCAAATTGCGCGTCTAGTTGCGCCTCGAAGTCAAAGCTATCAAATTCAACGACGTCGTAACTTAAAATGTCCACAAAAACCTCCAATGCAAGAATGCATTATGCATCTAGGGGTGGCATATTGGGGGGGGGGTTAATTAGAAATTCGTCTCACTCGCCCCGCGCGCAGACGGCATAGACATCCTAGGCCCAAGTGAGTCGCCCATCGACCGCCTGCGGGGTCTTTTCCGTCGCCGCATTTTGGTGCAATCAGAGCCTACAGTGAACCTGTCCAAATATATGCGCGTCTGGCGCGCCCGCATAAAAGTCCCCGCCAAATATAAGCTCCACATCGACATAGATCCGCAGGGGTTTATGTGAGGGGTTTACCCGTCTTTCATCCCCACAGGCACCCCACATATGCGCGGGGCTAAAAGTCACAGTGAATCTGCTCTTGGCTTCTAAATATGACCGTGCTAAAGCCCGCGCGAGTTTGGCGAAAGGGCGTTGTTTTGCGTCTATTTGCTTATCGGCCTTTGGGGTGCTCACGCGCTCTGATTACACAGGTCAATCATTGAGAACGGACTTTGGTTGTGTCAAATACTGATGTTATGTCGAGTGAAGCTGCGGGACGTTACGCAAAGGCGTTGCTAGAGCTGGCGCAAGAGGCTAAGTCTTTGAATACTATTGAAAAAGACGTCAAAAAACTTACCAAAATCTTCTCTGATAGCGACGCTGTTCGCAAGATGGCAACCAACCCTGTCTACGCTACGGTTGATAAGAAAAACGCGCTCGTGGCATTGGCCAAGAAGGCCAAGGTTAGCAAGCTAACCACGCAATTTATCGGCACAGTCGCAGAGAATCGCCGCGCGGCCGAAATTCCCGCCATGTTGCAATCCTTCACTGAGCTACTTGCTAAGCATCGCGGCACACAAATTGCCAAGGTCACAAGTGCGACAAAAATGACAGCTGCGGACATCACCGCGCTGAAATCGAAATTGAAAAAAGAAACAGGCCGGGCGGTCGCTGTTGAAACGACTATTGATCCATCGCTTATCGGTGGATTTGTCGTGCAGCTTGGCTCTCGGCTTTATGATAACTCCCTCAAGACAAAACTTGAGGGCCTTAGAATCGCGCTCAAAGACGCATAATTTACACGCCTAACCAGGACCCTCATTAAGGATAAGATCATGGATATTCGCGCCGCTGAAATTTCCAGCATTTTGAAAAAACAGATTAAGGGCTTTGGCTCTGATGCTAAAATCTCTGACGTAGGCCAAGTGCTTAGCGTCGGTGACGGTATTGCGCGTATTTACGGACTAGATAATGTCCGCGCGGGCGAGATGGTCGAATTTCCAGGCGGCGTCAAAGGTATGGCGCTTAACCTAGAGAGTGACAATGTCGGTGCCGTGATTTTCGGCGAAGACCGTGGTATTAAAGAAGGCGACACTGTCAAACGCCTCGGCGAGATTGTGGACGTGCCCGTCGGCATGGGTCTTTTGGGTCGTGTTGTGAACCCGCTGGGCGAGCCAATTGACGGCAAAGGCCCGATCAAATCATCAGAGCGCCGCCGCGTTGACGTTAAAGCCCCCGGTATTATGCCGCGTAAAGGCGTGCACGAGCCTGTGCAGACCGGTATTAAAGCGATTGACGCGCTTATCCCCGTTGGCCGAGGTCAGCGCGAACTTATCATTGGTGACCGCCAAACAGGTAAGACAGCCGTCGCCGTTGACGCCATTTTGAACCAAAAGGCCGCCTTTGACGAAGGTCGCGACAATGACAAGCTTTATTGTATCTATGTCGTTATCGGACAAAAGCGCTCCACAGTGGCGCAACTTGTTAAGACGTTAGAGGAAAACGGCGCGATGGATTATTCCATTATTGTTGCCGCGACAGCGTCAGAGCCAGCTCCGCTGCAGTATCTTGCCCCATTTGCGGGTTGCGCCATGGGCGAATATTTCCGTGATAACGGCATGCACGGCCTGATCATTTATGATGATTTGTCCAAACAAGCCGTGGCCTATCGCCAGATGTCACTTCTTCTCCGTCGTCCTCCGGGCCGCGAAGCCTATCCGGGTGATGTGTTCTATCTTCACTCCAGACTTCTAGAGCGCGCGGCGAAACTCAATGAGGATAATGGGTCTGGTTCACTGACCGCGCTGCCTATTATTGAAACGCAAGGTAACGATGTGTCGGCCTTTATTCCAACAAATGTGATTTCGATTACAGATGGTCAGATTTTCTTGGAAACAGATTTGTTCTTCCAGGGTATCCGTCCTGCGCTAAACGTGGGTCTGTCTGTGTCTCGTGTGGGGTCATCCGCGCAGATCAAAGCCATGAAACAGGTCGCTGGCCCGATTAAGGGTGAGTTGGCGCAATACCGCGAAATGGCGGCCTTTGCGCAGTTTGGTTCCGATTTGGACGCGTCAACACAAGCCCTTTTGGCCCGTGGTGAGCGTCTGACAGAGCTTCTTAAGCAAGACCAATATTCGCCTCTGCAAGTGGAAGAGCAGGTTTGCGTGATCTACGCCGGTACACGTGGTTATCTTGACCGTGTCGCCGTTCGTGATGTGCGCGCCTATGAGAAAGAGCTGCTTGCGCATCTGAAAGCCGATCAGTCAGCGCTGCTGAATGATATTGCAACAGGTAAGAAACTGACGCCAGAGATCGAAGAGACACTGAAATCAGTGCTTGAGACGTTCACGACAAATTTCGCCGCTTAGCCTCGCCACTTGATTAAGGAGCTTGGCAATGGCCAGCTTAAAAGAGTTACAAAACCGGATCAAAAGCGTGAAAAACACGCAAAAGATCACGCGCGCCATGCAAATGGTCGCGGCGGCAAAGCTGCGTAAAGCGCAGGATGCTGCGGAAAAATCTCGCCCCTATTCTGAACGCCTGAACGCGATTATTTCTAATCTAGCAAGTTCTATGTCAGATGCAGCGGGTGGGCCTGAACTGCTTATCGGTAACGGTAAATCCGACACTGTTTTGTTAATCGTGGCAACAGCCGACCGGGGTCTTTGCGGCGGGTTTAACACAAATATTGTCCGCAAAGCGCGCGAGGAAATTGTTGCGCTGGAACGAGCGGGTAAAACCGTCAAATTGTTCTTGATTGGCAAAAAAGGCTACGACCAGATTAAGCGTCTGCACAATGAGAAGATCGTTAAATATGTCTCGCTGAAAGAAGAACGCGTTCTAACCGCTGCGATTGCGCAGGATTTGGGTCAGGCCGTGACCGCTATGTTCAACGCGGGAGAGTTTGATGTGTGTAAGCTTATCTTCTCTAATTTTGAGAACGTGATGACGCAAACACCTGTCGCCAATACGCTTATCCCCGCGATTGCGGGCCTTGGTGAAGGCAATGCTGACACAGATGCGGCGTCTGGTCCTGACCTTAAGGGTGCGATTTACACTTATGAGCCGGATGAAGCGGGCATTCTTGCGACGCTGCTTCCGCGTAACATCAATACGCAGATATTCACAGCCCTACTTGAAAACCAAGCGGGTGAAATGGGCTCTAAGATGACGGCTATGGATAATGCCACACGCAATGCGGGTGACATGATTGACCGTCTGACGCTTACATTTAACAGAACACGTCAGGCGCAGATTACATCTGAACTGATCGAAATCATTAGTGGCGCGGAAGCGCTTTAAACGCTAGAGGAACGAACCAATGGCAAAAGCAGCAGTAAAAAAGACAGCGGCGAAAAAAGCGCCTGCAAAGAAAGCAGCGGCAAAGAAGGCTCCTGTGAAACGCGCGAGCAAAAAAGCCGCGAACACCAATAAAATCGGCACTGGCCGTATCAGCCAGGTTATCGGCGCGGTTGTTGACGTGGAATTTACGGGCGAATTGCCGTCCATCCTAAACGCGCTGGAAACTGATAATAGCGGTAACCGCCTTGTCCTCGAAGTTGCGCAGCATTTGGGTCAAAACACAGTCCGTACCATTGCGATGGACGCGACCGAAGGTCTTGTCCGTGGTCAGGCCGTGACTGATTTAGGCAAGCCTATCACTGTGCCTGTTGGCCCTGAAACGCTTGGCCGTATTATGAACGTCATCGGAGAGCCGATTGATGATCGCGGCCCTTTAAAGACCAAAGTTATGGCGCCGATCCACAAAGACGCGCCGGCCTTTGTTGACCAAGCGACAGAGACCGAAGTCCTTGCAACTGGTATTAAAGTTATCGACCTGCTTTGCCCATATTCTAAGGGGGGTAAAATTGGTCTGTTCGGGGGTGCGGGCGTGGGTAAAACTGTCCTTATCATGGAACTTATCAACAATATCGCGAAGCTTTTTGGCGGCTACTCTGTGTTTGCGGGCGTTGGCGAACGCACCCGCGAAGGTAACGACCTTTACCACGAAATGATCGAATCTAACGTGATTAACCTAGACGGCGAAAGCCGCGCAACATTGGTCTACGGCCAGATGAACGAGCCTCCCGGAGCGCGTGCGCGTGTGGCTTTGACGGGTCTGTCACAAGCTGAATATTTCCGCGATGAAGAAGGCAAAGACGTCTTATTCTTCGTTGATAACATCTTCCGTTTCACCCAAGCGGGTTCCGAAGTGTCCGCGCTTCTGGGTCGTATTCCGTCCGCTGTGGGTTACCAGCCGACACTCGCGACTGAAATGGGCCAGATGCAGGAACGCATTACATCGACAAACAAAGGCTCTATTACCTCTGTGCAAGCGATTTACGTGCCAGCCGATGACTTGACCGACCCTGCGCCGGCCACATCATTTGCTCACTTGGACGCGACTACTGTTCTGAACCGTGCAATCTCTGAGAAGGGTATTTACCCGGCCGTGGATCCGCTCGATTCAACATCGCGTATCCTAGAGCCGCGCACCGTTGGCCAAGAGCATTACGCCGTTGCGCGTCAGGTGCAAGAAATCCTACAGCGTTATAAATCTCTGCAAGACATCATCGCGATTTTGGGCATGGACGAGCTATCTGAAGAAGATAAACTCACCGTTGCCCGCGCGCGTAAGGTTGAGAAATTCTTGAGCCAGCCATTTGACGTGGCCGAGATTTTCACAGGCTCGCCAGGTATTCAAGTGCCGCTAGAAGACACTGTCCGCTCATTCAAAGGCCTGGTCGAAGGTGAATATGATCACCTACCAGAGCAAGCCTTTTACATGGTCGGCGGCATTGATGACGTCATCGAAAAAGCCGCCAAAATGGCAGCGGCTGCGGCTTAATTAACCAACGCTCCCCGTCAGGGGAGTGCGGAGCGTAATCATGGCAGATAAATTAAACTTCTCACTCGTCTCTCCAGAGCGTGAATTGTTCTCTGGAGACGTTGATCAGGTTGATATCCCCGGCACAGAGGGTGATTTGGGTATTTTTGCCAATCACTCTCCGCTGATGGCGGCAATCCGCACGGGCGCGATTACGGTCTATCACGACGGCAAAACCACGCAATATTTCGTCCAAGGCGGCTTTGCTGATGTTACGCCTGACGGCTTGACGGTATTGGCTGAAAAAGCTGTGGCGATGACCGACTTAAATGCCGAGACGATTGCGGGCGAGATTGAACGGCTAGAGGCTGCTATGGGCGATATGTCTGGTGACGCCGCTGTGACGGCCCAACAAAATCTGGACGGCCTCCGCGCTGTGGCCAACGGCTAAGCCAAGTCGGTGACAGATAACGTCATCTTCGAGGGCGTTGTCGAGGCGGTTTCGCGCAAAGCGACCCATAAATTTTCCAAAGACATTGTGCCCGTCATCACCTTGGTGGCGGGCCTTGGTGTGTCTGGCGACGCGCATTTCGGCAAAACTGTGCAGCACCGCTATGATAAGAAAAAAGACCCCACACGTCCGAACTTGCGCCAAGTGCATTTGATGCATGCGGAGCTATTTGACGACGTCGCCAAAGTGGGTTTCACTGTCGGCCCCGGCGATATGGGCGAAAACATCGCGACGCGCGGCCTCAATTTACTTGGTCTACCTGTCGGCACGCGCTTACATTTAGGGGACGATGCGGTCGTCGAACTGACAGGCCTCCGCGATCCGTGCAAATTGCTGAACGCGCTAGGGGCCGGGTTCAAAGATGTGATGAAAGAGGTCCTGCCCGACGGCACCGTGCGCCGCAAATCTGGCGTCATGTCAGTGGTGATTACGGGCGGTGAGGTGAAAGCGGGCGACACGGTGAGGGCGGTGCTGCCGGGTGGCGCGTTTGTGGGATTGCCGGTTTTGTAGAGGCGTAGTGTTTGCAGTTTAACAAGCAAGGGATAAGCAGATGAAAATGTATATCAAAAGTGTCTGTGTCGATGATCAATCCAAGGCGCTATCATTTTACACTGAAAAACTTGGGTTCGTTGTGAAGCACGATATCCCGATGGGTAAGCACCGTTGGATTACCCTTGTCTCAGCCGATGAACCAAAGGGCGTTGAACTGGGTTTGGAACCAAATCAACACCCCGCAGTCAAAGACTTTCAAGCCGCGATGATGCGTGACGGTATCCCATTTACGGCCTTTAGCGTGCAAAATCTTGATGCAGAGTACAACCGTTTAAAAGAGTTAGGTGTGTTGTTCACTCAAGCCCCTGTGGCAGCTGGAGATGTGAAGATTGCTGTTTTGAATGATACATGTGGTAATCTCATTCAACTCATTCAGCTCAGTTGAATCAGACATCTTTAGTCGATACCGGGTTCTACGACGTCACTCACCCGCGCGCGTCTGTCATCCTCATTCGTTACCAGCACATAAATCAGTAGCGATAGCGCGGCGAGCCCTCCTGCGAGCAGGAACGGCGCGCCGGGGACATAGGGCGGGGCGGTTTTATCGGCAAAACGCTCGAACACATTTGTCATCATCAGCGGGCCAATCATCAGGGCCAAGCCCTGAGCCGCACCGATGGCGCCTTGCAGTTCACCTTGCTCGTCTTTGCCGACGCGAGTGCTCATCATATTATTCAGCGCGGGATTATATAGTCCTGCGAAAGCGGCGAACGGCCCCATGGCGTAAATCACCCATCCAGCTTGCGCGAGGCCCATACCCGTATAGGCGATGCTGGCCGAGACCATCCCCATGACGCCCGCCCAAAACAGCCCAATTTTGGGAATGATGACACGGATAAGACCGCCTTGGACAATGATACTAGCCAGCCCAAAAGCGCCGAGTGACCACCCCACATCGCCCGCGTCCCAGCCCAAACCTTCGATGGTCGAGAACGCATAGGTGCTGGGGTAGACGGTATGGGCCACGGCCAGCGCAAACATAACAAAGATAAGTCCCTTGACCCCTTTGATACGGCCCAATGATTTAAGCGAGCCAAACGGGTTCGCGCGTGACCATTTGAAAGGACGGCGGTTTTCAGGCGCCAGCGTTTCAGGGAGAAAGATAAAGCCGTAAATCACATTGATCATGGAAATAATTCCCGCCGCGATGAACGGCGCACGGGGGCCGTAAGCATCCCCAATAAAGCCGCCTAAAACAGGGCCAAGCATAAAGCCAATACCAAACGCAGCCCCCACAAGCCCAAAGTTTTGTGCCCGTGTTTCGGGCGGGGAAATGTCGGCGATATAGGCATTGGCTGTGCTGAAGGTCGCGCCGAACGCGCCCGCGATAATGCGGCCCAAATATAAAAACGCGATAGTCGGCGCAAAGCCCATGATGAAGTAATCAATCGATAGCCCAAAGAGCGAGAGCAGCATAATCGGGCGGCGTCCATAACGGTCAGACAGCGCGCCCACAATTGGCATACAGATGAATTGCATGACGGCGAAAACAAAGGTCAGCCAGCCGCCGTGAATGGCGGCTTCATTATTGGCCAGTCCCGTCAGCTCTTTTAACAAATCGGGCAAGACGGGAATCATAATCCCAAAGCCAATGGAATTAATAACCACCGTCAACAGTACAAAAATCAGCGCGTTTTTGCCATTTACTTTCGGGGATGATGTGGACGTAGCGCTCATTTATAAAGCTTAGAGCCAGTGACGGGGTTTGCAAACGCCTTAAATTCGTTTGCTAAACGTGCATAAACGTCGCGTTTAAAGTCCACCACCGTGTCAACGGCCTCATTAAGGTCACCCCATTTCCAGGCACTAAATTCGGCGGGGTCTTGCAGGGACAAATCAATATGTTTGTCTTTGCCGATGAAACGAAAAGCATACCAATATTGCCGCTGCCCGCGCCATTTTTTTGTGCGCTCTGTGATTTTATACTGCCCCGGAAGGTCATAAAATAGCTGCTCTTTGATCATGCCAAGCGGGGCAAGATGCTTGGCGGTGATGCTGGTTTCTTCATGGACCTCACGCAGCACGGCAATTTCCTGATTTTCGCCTGCATCAATGCCGCCTTGTGGATATTGCCATATCTCGTCGCGTGTTTCATTGGCACGACGGCCGAGCCAGACTTGGCCGTGCGAATTAAAAATCACGGCCCCTGCGGCGGGGCGGTATTGCGCGATGTCCGCTGTGGGCTCTGTGTCAAATTTGCGCACCATCATCCGCCCTTTAACATGGACGATGCGGGGACAAGCGATAGGCCTTGGCCGTTTAAATCCTGGGTGAAATCAATGACGGCGTCGATGGTTTGTGGATAGCTAAACCCAACCCCGATGGGCGCATTGCCGCCTGATTTTGCGTCTGCCGCCAGTAACGCCAATTTGGTATTAATCGCGCCCGTGTCTGGATTATCATCGATCAGCGTATAAGCGGTCGTAAACGGCACGCCTGAAGCCCCTGCCAAGGTTTGAAGCGACGGGGCCGTGCTGGAGCCATCAAAAATAAAACCAAGACCACTGCTCGATAGTCGCGCCAAAATCGGCACAACCGTATCAGAGCGAGGTAAAAACAAATCACCATTGTAATTAATGACGCCAAAATATCCGCCAGCCCGACTAAGCAGCCAATCAAGATTGCGTAAATTCGATGACTTCACATTGGTCCCGTTTACCCGCAACGCGCGATTGGCCCCGGGTTCTGAGGCGTTAAAACTGGCGCTTTCCATAGGCAGTTCAATCATCACCTCAAAGCCCCGCGCACGGGCCTGATTAATCTGGCCTTGCAGGCCTTGGGCGTGAGCGGCAAAGGATAGGGTGACGTCTGTTGGCAACTCATTAATCGCGCGCTGCGTAACGGTGCGGTTAATGCCTAGCCCGCCGATAACGATTGCGATAGGTTTCGTCCCTGCCGAAAGCTTAGCGGGGCGGGCATAGACATTGACGGGTTTGCGGCCATCGCGACTGATTGTTGGAATAGGGCCGAAAGGACTAGCCTTGGTTAGGGCCGTGATAACCGCACTGGGTGGATTGTTTTGTCCAGAAACCACGACGGGGCTTGCGTCACGATTATTCCCGCCTGCGAGGCCTTCATCTGCGTTAATAGGATTACCAAGCGCGTCAACAGCCGCAAGCGTTGTCGTCGGGTTTGTGCCAGGGGCAACATCCCCCTCTAACAAATCGGGTAAGGTGTCGCTATCGCTGTTTAAGTTTTGCGCAGCGACGGCTTGGGGGCGGGCGGGGACGGTGACTGTTTGCACCGCGACCGCATCATCATCCGTTCCGTAGACATGCAGAGCGCCGATTAAGGCGGCCCCGACAGCAACCAATAATGTGCAAGCCCCCAAAGTGTGTGTCCACAGCGAAGGCAGTTTTTGACGTTGGGTCAAACGGGGGTCAGAGGAACGAACCATGGGAAACTATTATGGCGATTTGCGCGCAAGGTCTATTGTTTATACGCGCTGTCACAGTGACTAGAAACGCTAGCTTGCGCGGCTATTTTTCAAACTTGGATAATATATCCGTGTGGCGGGACGAACGGATAATATCCAGCGCCTTTTGCAATTGATAATCTTCTGTCCGGGGCCAGTCTTCTGGCGGATAATCAATTGTGTCGTGATCTTCTTCAAAAGCACTCATATCCGCATTGCTTAGCGCGTTTGAGAATGACGCTTCGCGGAATTGCTTGCGGATGGTGCCTGTGTCAGGTGACAGGGCGACAAGGACATCTGGCATGATGCCGCGCCCCTGAATAGACTTGCCAGACGGCGTGTAATATTTCTGCGTGGTCAGGCGCAGCGCGCCATTATTAATGGCGAGCGGCATAACGGATTGCACAGACCCTTTGCCAAATGACCGCCGCCCGACAACAACCGCACGGCCCCGGTCTTGGAGGGCACCGGCCACAATCTCTGCGGCCGAGGCTGATCCGCTATCAATAAGCACGACAATGCGCATATCCTTATCAAATTGACCGTCTTCTGCGTGGTAGCGCTCTGTATCCTCGGACGTGCGGCCGCGCGCCGATAGGACTTCGCCGCCATCAAGAAATAAGCCAGAGACGCTGACAGACTCTGTCAACAGGCCACCCCGATTGCCGCGCAAATCTATAATTAAGCCAGGAATGTTACTCACGCCTAATTGTCGTTTGATGTCTTTTAGCGCCAGTTCCAAATCATCCGTTAGTCGTTCGTTATTAAACGTCTCAAGAAAGACATAGCCTTGGCCTTTTTCAACGCGGTGACGCACGGCGCGGCGGCGCACGACTTGGCGAATAACCACAACGTCTTTGGTAATATTATCAGGTGTTAGCACGGTAACTGTAACGGGATCGCCCGCAAGGCCTTTCATGCCTTCAATGGCTTCGTCCAATGTTTTACCAAATGTGCGTTCACCTTCGACTGCGGTGATATAATCACCTGTGCGTATGCCCGCCTTATAAGCGGGGGCGTCTTCTAACGCGTAATTGATTTTGACCAGATTGTTCTCTTGAATGACTTCAATGCCGAGGCCGCCGTATTCACCGCGTGCGGCTTCTTTTTGTTCTTCAAATTTGACGGGCGGCACATAAGATGAATGCGGGTCGAGCGAATTAAGCGCCCCGTTCAGGGCCGCATCAATCAAATCGGCATCATCCACATCTTCGACATATTCATTGCGCACAACGGCCAGAACATCCGCAAAAAGCTTAAGCCTATCCAGCATCTCCGCATTTTCAGTTTTGATGGCAGCAGCACTCACGGCGTCTTTGGCGGCTGGATTTGGACCAGGCGCCCAAAAACAAAAGACGAGGCTCAGGACGGCCGCGAGGATAAAACGGTGGCGCAATGTCACGGCTGTCTTATCCCGCTGCGTTGAGCAATTTGGCGTAAGAGCCGTCTTTCAAAATCTCAATCGCGCGCTGCAATTGATAATCGCCGTCCTCGACGTCAAAACCTTCTGGCGGATAGTCGACAATGATTTCTTCCTCATCATCGGCCTTGGCGGCTTCTTCCAACTCATTAATAATGGCGTTGGGTAGGTCAGATTCGTGAAATTCTTCTGCCTCGTCGTCTTTTAGTTGGGCTGAAATGAACAAATCCGGTTCAATACCAGAGCCTTGAATAGAACGGCCTGACGGCGTGTAATACCGTTGTGTGGTCAAACGGAGCGCCCCGTCACGACCCCCGCGAAGCGGCAGGATAGACTGCACAGAGCCTTTGCCAAACGATGTCTTACCGATCACCAACCCACGTTTTCTGTCTTGAATAGCACCCGCAACAATTTCAGAGGCCGAGGCCGACGCATTATCAATAATGACGACGAGGGGCACACCCTTGAGAAGCTCTTTTTTCTCGGCATTGTAATTCTCAACATCATTGGGGCGACGTCCACGCGTGGAAACGACTTCGCCGCCGTCAAGGAACACACTGCTGACTTTTATCGATTGATCCAAAAGACCGCCAGGATTGCGGCGCAGATCTAAAATCACACCGGGCACACGACCCCCCAATTCTTTGGTTACTTTTTCAATGCCTTCTTTCAGGCTGCTTTCTGTTTTTTCATTAAATTGCGCAATCCGCAGATAGGCAAGACCGTCTTTGACTTCGGCGGACACGGGTTTGCGCTCAATAACCTCGCGCACCATGGTCAGTTCCATTTGATCGTCTTCGCCGCTGCGTACAACGGTGACTGTAATCGGCTCGCCGGGTTTGCCGCGCATCTGCTCAACCGCCTCGGTGAGGCTTAGACCCAGCAAGCTCTCGCCGTTAATCTCTGTCAGGTAATCACCGGGCTCAATACCCGCGCGGGATGCGGGGGTGTCATCAAAGGGGGCAACGACTTTGACAAAGCCTTCTTCTGTGGTGACTTCCATGCCAAGGCCGCCGTATTCACCCGATGTCGTGGTCTGCATAGACCGAAACGCGTCTGCATTCATATAGCTGCTATGCGGGTCAAGGCTTTGTAGCATCCCGTTTAGGGCTTCTTCAATCAGGGCTTCGTTCTCAACATCAACAACGTAATCAGAACGCACACTGGCCAAAACATTGGCAAACAGCTCTAGCTGCTGAAAGGTTTCGTCATATGATGGGCGTTCTACCGCTATGGCCGTCGTCGTGTCTTTGACGGAAAAAGCAAACAAGGACAGCGCTGCGACTGTGCCGAGGGCGGGAACTATATATTTCATCATTCACTCCGTTCGCGCTTAAAGATGCGCGTATAACTATATATGTGCGGCTTTTGCCAAAATTGCAAACCACATGTTTGTGTAAAGCCGTGTGATTGACTGCGGTATATTGTGCCTAGAAAGACGCCCCCAGCCAGGGTTTTGGATTAATCGGCTGTCCCGACTTTCTAAATTCTATATATAATTCTGTGCCCTTTTGCGCATTAAAAGGCATTAATCCAACAGGTTCGCCAAGGTCTACGGTTTCGCCTGCGCTGACAAATATCTCGCCGAGGCCCGTCAGGAGGATAAAATAATTCTCACCGACGTTTAAAATCACGACTTCGCCGTAGGTTTTAAACGCGCCTGCAAATTCTACCCGTCCTGTATATGGCGATAGCACTTGCGCGCCGGGTCGTGTGGCGATGGTCATACCTTGGCGACCATTGCCGTAGCTGGACTTTAATGTGCCTTGGACGGGGGAGGTTAACGCGCCGCGCGCATCGGCAAATCGCACAGTCCCATCGGGTAGCTCTATTGGGGTTTCAGTGCGGCTGCCTGAGCGGGGTTTGACGCGCGGCGTAGCGCCGCTGCCATCACGAGAGGGTTTAATCCGCGGCTGTATGGCGCGCGCCGTTAGCTCAAAGCGGCGGATAAGCTCTTGTAAATCATCGGCTTGCGCGGCGAGGCGTTCGGCACGGCGTTTTTCTGCCGCTCGCGTCTCGCCCAGCTTTGCGTCGAGCTTTGATTTCTCCGCTACGAGGGATTTAATCTCTGTGCGTTTTTGGTTTAATACCGCTTCATTGCGCGACAACTTTGCTTTCTCTGCTTCAATATCATCTCGCACGGCCGAGAGTTCCGTGATGCGCGCTCGCAGTTCAGTCGCACGGGCGTTTAGCTGATCGGACACTGATCCCATCAACACCGCGGCCATAGCGGCGTCCGACGCGTTTTTCGCGCCGACCATCAGGGCAGGCGGCGGGTTGACCTCTAGTCTTTGCAGGGCGGCCAGCACTTCGGTTAAGGCCGCTTTATCGGCGCTTAGCGAGCCGTTGAGCCGCGTTTCATCGCGGTTAAGCTCTGATAATTTATCCGCAATCTGGCGACTAGTTTTTTCAATGGTCGCGGATTGGGCGGCTGATTTTTGCAGGTCGCGCTTAAATTTATTGATATCTGCGCGCACGCTGTCTTGTTGCTTGGCGATTTTATCGGCTTTGGCTTTGGCGGCGGCTTGCTCGCGTTTTAGCTTATCAAGGTCGGCGGGATTAATCTGTGCGTCAGCAGTCATGGGGATAAGCAGCATGAGCAATAATGATATGATAGCGCGCAACATGGCCTAATCCCTATGATAGGGCGAGCCCGCCAAAATCGATAGGGCGCGGTATAATTGTTCTGATAACATGACCCGCACCAGCTTATGCGGCCACACTTGCGGCCCAAAGGCCCAGCGCACAGCATGAGGCGGGATATTGGCTGGCTCAAACCCATCCGCGCCGCCAATCACAAAGACGGCGTCCGTGATGCCGTCATTGCGCCAGTCGGATAGTTGCTTTGCAATCGCGCGCGATTTCAACGCCTTACCGCGTTCATCTAAAATAATCAGTTTTTGCGTCGCGGGAATATCGCCGAGCAATATATCTGTTTCGTCCGCGCGAGATTTTGCAGAGCGCAGGTCAACTTGTTGTTCAGAGACAGACAGGAACCCGCAAGCACTGGCAAGGCCTTTGGCACGGGTTAGATAATCATCAATCAGGTCACGTTCCGGACCTTTGCGGATAATACCCGCCGCCCGTAGGGTCAGGCGCAAGGCTTAGCCCTCTTGGTCCATTGACGGGTCAGCAGGGGCCAGCGCGCGCACGGATTCAGGCAGCGGGAGCGACCAGATTTTCTCTAGATTATAAAAGGCCCGCACTTCGGGACGGAATATGTGTAAAATCACATCACCCGCATCGATCAATACCCAATCTGACGCCTCTAGGCCTTCGACGCCTAGGTCTTTCATGCCTAGTTCTTTTAATCCGCGTTGCACGTAATCGGCCAGCGCGCCAACATGACGGTTTGAGCGGCCAGAGGCAACAATCATCACGTCAGCCACGGATGACTTTTCTGAAATATCAATATCAAGAATGTCTTGCGCGGAGTTCTCATCCAGAATTTCGACGACTTTATTGGCCAGTTTGCGCGACTCGACTTTGGCGGCTTTGCGTTTTTCAGATGTCGTGGTCAATACATTGGCCTCTTTGACGTTTGCTTGTGGGGCGTCACTGGTCATAGTCAGGGGTTTCTCCGTTTAACTGACAATCCATCTGATAACATGCATAATCATCTTTGGCTATTGTTTCAAAGCACGAATTGCACTTGATGAAAGACGGTTAAGCGGCGTCGTGACATAGCTCCAAGCGGGGGCGGTCGCGTCGGGCAAGACATGCGACGCTGTCTCTGGAATGCGGGCCTTTTGGTAAAGTGTAGCCGCCTGTCCCAAGCGCGGTTTCAGGTCTATCACGCCAGACTTTTCAGGTCGCGCAATCACGCCAATCGGCACCATATGGACAATATCGTGCCAGTCCCGCCATTTGGGTAATTGGCTAAAATTATCGGCCCCCATTAGAAACACAAAGCGGTTATGGGGATAGTGCCGTTTTACGCGCGCGATTAAATCCACTGTATATTGCGTACCAAAGTCGCGCTCTAGATGGGCCACTTTCATACTGCGCGGTAGCCTTAAGGCTTCTACACTTGCAACGCGCTTCTCATAGGGCGGTTGCGCGGGCTTTAACGGGTTTTGCGGGCTGACGAGCCACCAGATTTGGTCAAGACCAAAAGCTGTTTGCGCTGTTCTTGCTAGATGCATATGCCCTGCGTGGGCTGGGTTAAACGACCCGCCAAATAGGCCAACGCTTGGCCCCACTGGGCTTATAATCTGCACGTAAAGCTCATGACGTTATGACCATATTATCGCGGTGAATGACCGCTGCGCCGTTATCATAGCCCAAAATAGCACTGATTTCATCTGATTTTCGGCCCATAATATGTCGTGCTTCCACGGCGCTATAACCAATAAGGCCGCGCGCGACCTCGACGTCGTTTAAATCCATGACTAAGACTGTGTCGCCTTTGACAAAATCGCCTGAAACATCTGTAATACCCGCCGCTAACAGGCTGCTACCCTTTGTTATGGCCCCGGCTGCGCCGCCGTCAATATGCAGCGTTCCTTTGGGTTTAAGCGCGCCCATAATCCACTGCGCCCGTGCGCCCGCAGGATCGCCTGATGCCTTAAAGACACTGCATGTCGCCCCGTTCATGAGGCGCGATAGCGGTGAGGGTGCTTGCCCGTCCATAATGACCATTGAACATCCCGCATCGACGGCGATTTTCGCGGCCAGCAGCTTAGTCGCCATGCCGCCAGTCCCGACTTGCGCCCCCGCATTGGCGTCGCCGCCCATCGCCATAATATCAGGGGTGAGCGAGTCGATAAGAGGCAAGTGTTTCGCCGTGCTGTTCTTGCGCGGGTCGTCTGTGTATAGCCCGTCAATATCAGAGAGCAGCACAAGCGTATCGGCGCCCAGCATTTGCGCCACACGCGCCGCCAATCGGTCATTGTCGCCGTATCGGATTTCGTCTGTGGCGACCGTGTCGTTTTCGTTGACAATCGGAACCGCGCCCAGTTTTATCAGCGTCTGTAATGTTCCGCGCGCGTTAAGCCAGCGGCGGCGATCTTCTGTATCGGTCAAGGTTAGTAGCGCTTGCGCCGTTACGATATGATGCGGCTCTAGTGCGCGTTCATAGGCGCGGGTCAGTTCCGATTGTCCCGCCGCCGCGCAGGCTTGTTTTTCAGACAGTGATAAAGTGCCGTTTAGTCCCAAGCGTTTACGGCCCAACGCAATCGCGCCAGAGCTGACGATAACGACATCAACACCGCGTGATTTAAGGCCCGCAATATCGTCTGCGACAGTCGACAGCCAATCGCTACGCAGTGTTCCAGTTTGCGCGTCAATTAAAAGTGCAGAGCCAATTTTTATAACAATGCGCTTTGATTGGCTAAGCGGGCTATGCAAGGCGGCGGCAACCATAATTTATGGCGACCAGCCTTTGGCCTCTTCTTCGGCTTCACCGCGACGTATGGCCTCTTTCAGCAATTTCGCTTCGCGCACCGCGTCTTCTTTGGCGCGGCGGGCTTTGACGTGATTGAACACGGAAAACAGAACAGGTTTCAAACCTAATTGCGTGGCAGATGAAATCAGCAGTGGCGTCTGCCCACATTCGGCTTCGACCGCATCGCGTGCCGTGTTCATTGTGTCCTCGTCAATAATATCGCATTTCGTGAGAACAACGATTTCTGGTTTGTTTTCAATACCTTCGCCGTAAGTCAGAAGCTCGTTTCGGATAACGCGGTAGGCATCCGCGGGGTCATCAGATGATGCGTCAACAAGATGCAGCACCGCCGCACAGCGCTCGACATGGCCTAAAAACCTATGTCCTAAGCCTGCGCCTTCTGATGCGCCTTCAATAAGGCCCGGTAGATCGGCAAGCACGAAACGCTCAACAGGGCCAAGGTCAACAACGCCGAGATGCGGGTGCAATGTTGTAAAGGGATAATCCGCTGTCTTTGGCGTGGCAGCTGTGACCGTCGACAAAAACGTCGATTTGCCAGCATTGGGCAGGCCCACAAGTCCCGCATCGGCCAGCAATTTTAGGCGTAACCAGATCCAGCGTTCTTCGCCTTCTTCGCCGGGATTGGCGCGGCGCGGCGCTTGGTTGGTTGAGGATTTAAAACGCGCATTACCCCAGCCGCCATTGCCGCCTTGGGCAAGCAGGGCCCGCTGTCCGGGTTCCGTTAAATCGACCAGCACATCGTCATTTTCCGCATCCACAATTTGTGTCCCGACAGGCACGCGAAGCTCTATATCTTCGCCGCCCGCACCGTGTCGGTCGCGGCCCATGCCGTGAATACCTGTGCCCGCTTTGAAATGTTGTTTGAAACGGTAATCGATCAGCGTGTTCAGGTCTTTATCGGCCACCGCCCAAATGTCGCCGCCCTTGCCGCCGTCACCACCGTTCGGGCCGCCAAAGGCCACGTTCTTTTCGCGCCGAAATGACACGCAACCCGCACCGCCATTACCGGACCGGATATAGACTTTGGCTTGATCTAAAAACTTCATAGCTCACCTGTGTCGTCCGCTGTGCATAAATTGCCAAGGGCCGCAATCATTCCTGCCCCATATACATCACTCGGGCGCGTATTGAACCCAAATTGCATATAAAAAGCGTCTTGGCCTTTTGCAGCCATTAATCCTATCGTGCAGTCAGCAGGGTAGTTTTCTTGCAACACCCGCACTGTACGTTTTATGAGCGTTTTGCCTAAACCTTGCTTACGATAATCGGCATGGACGATGACGTCTTGTAAATAAAGGTTCAAAACGCCGTCGCCAATGTAACGTGTCATGCCGACTAACGTCTCACCTTTATAGGCGCACATACCGCCCAAACTGGCTGATAGCGTCGCCTTTGACTGCGCTACCGTTATGTCTCCCCACCCCGCGCTGTTGCGCAGGGCTTTGAAACGCTGCGCTGATGGCAGCTTCGCATTAAACGTTATTTGCAAAAGGCCGATGAACTCATTAGTGAGCCGCTTTGTAAGGGCAGGTCGCTCTCCATGTCATCATCGTCAATATCCAGCGTAAGCGTAACACCGCGTGCTTTTTCCATGCGGCCCATAGAGAACCACTGCTCTGATGTTTCTGCTGCCGTAAAGCCGAGTTTCACGAGCAAGCGGATGCTGGCAGGATTATCGGCAAAGACACTGGCGATGATGCGCGTCGCGCCGAGGCTATCGCGGGCCTCTGCAATCATGGCGACGCAGGCTTCATACATATAGCCCTTGCCCCAATGCTGCGGCATGAGCGAGTAGCCAATTTCAAGCGCGGCATCATCTGTGCGTTTGAACAAATCAACCATGCCAACAGGGGCGCCGTCATGTTCAATCACGTAAATATGGGCCAGACCGCGTTTTTGCCGCGATAGATTACGCATAATCCAGAACTCGGCTTCCATCGCAGTGATGCCCGTTGTAATGGAGCCTGTCATGCGCGCGACTTCGGGGGCGCCGGCGTAGCTAGCGAACCATTTGGCGTCGCTCATGCGCAGGGGACGCAGATAAAGTCTGTCGGTCTCGATTGTTGGTCTCATGATAGTCTCCACATTGCTGTCACGTTAATTGCGCCCGCCTTACAGGTCCATTGTGACAAGATTACTACAGGGACAGATTGCCGGATAAAAAATAGGTTTTAGGCAATAAAAAAGGGAAATCGGCGACCCGATTTCCCTGTATTCATCTCGGGTCGCCTCTATTGAGGGGCAACCCGTCTATGGGGGCTGCTATTATTCCGCTGCTTTTGCCATGGGCTCGACAGATACGAATGTGCGGTCATTGCGTTTGGTTGCAAATGTGACGCGGCCTTCCGTGAGCGCGAATAGCGTGTGGTCTTTGCCCATGCCGACATTGGTGCCAGGATAATACTTCGTGCCACGTTGACGGATGATAATGTTACCAGGAATAACGGCTTGGCCGCCTGATTTCTTGACGCCTAGACGACGGCCAGCACTGTCGCGACCATTGTTTGACGAACCACCTGCTTTTTTATGTGCCATGATGCACTCCTTAAATCTGGGTCTGAACCTTAAGGTTTAACCTGTTGGGCCATAGCCCTAAACTAATTTGGCCTTAGCCTTTAATTGCTGTAATTTTTACAACTGTCTCTTCTTGGCGGTGACCGCGCTTACGACGATAGTTCTGACGACGCTTTTTCTTAAACACGAGAACCTTCTCGCCTTTGCGCTGCTCTAGGACTTCGCCCGTCACGCCAGCACCCTTAACAAGGGGGGCGCCGACTTTGACGTCGCCGTCTTTGCCGCACATAAGAACGTCATCAAATGATACTTTTGCGCCAGCATCACCCGTCAGCTTCTCAACGATAATGATATCGTCTTTTGCGACTTTATATTGCTTACCGCCGGTTTGGATAACTGCAAACATGGCTTTTTCCTTTTGCGTGTGCGGCGTGACTTATAATTATAAGGGTCAACCGCGCATAAAATAGATTAAGGCCACACGAGTGCGGCCAAGTTCGCTGGTTTATAAGCGCTGATTTGCCAAAGTCAACGGCGCTTTTGCAGGGTTTTTACGCCTTTTTCCAACGCTGGAATGCCCTAATAGCGCATATGCCGTTAAGAATCGAGCAAAACTTACCCCCTAGCCTTGAAAAGCGGCGTGTTGACCGCATAGTGAAGCAAATATAACGATATTTGGCGGCAAAACCGCATTGAAAGGGTAATTCATGAAACAGCGGTTACGATTCGCGCTCATTTGGGCGGTGACACGCGCGATGGCGGTGGGGATAATCGTAAGCGCAGGCGGCCTATTCGCACATGCTAAACCGCCCCTAACGCCTCTTCCAACCCGCATAATTGTTGTTGATCAATTCGGATATCTACCAGAGTTAGAAAAGCGAGCGGTTATTCGCTTTCCGGTTATCGGATGGGACAGATTGCCTATTGGCCATGACAGGAAACCGATTGAAAATTTGGGCTCACTTTATACGCAAGACACGAGTACCAAACCCAGCGTTTACGGTGTTCTTAACGTCAACACTAATGCTTTTGTGTATCAGGGCGTATCAAAACCTTGGAAGGGTGGGGCGATTGACGCTGCGTCTGGCGACAAGCTAGCGATTTTTGATTTCAGCGCCGTGACCACCCCCGGTACATACCGCATTGTCAATTTAGATGATGGTTATGAGGACTTTACCAACCAAAGCCACCCATTTGAGATCAGGGACGACATCTACACCCCCGTTCTTAAAGCGGCGTTCAAGACGTTTTTTTACCAACGCGCCGGCTTTGCCAAAGACGCCCCCTATGCGGCGGTTGGTTATCGAGACGGCGCGTCCCATATTGGCCCTGGGCAAGACGGGCAAGCGCGGCTTTATTCTGCCAAGGATGATGCCTCCACTGAGCGTGACTTGCGCGGGGGATGGTATGATGCGGGCGATTATAATAAATATACCAGTTGGACGTCCAATTATGTCCGCTGGATGTTGCATAGCTATCTTGAAAACCCTGCCGTCTGGACGGATGATTTTAACATCCCAGAGAGCGGCAACGGGACGCCCGATATTTTAGATGAGGTTAAATGGGGGCTGGATTGGCTGGAACGGATGCAAAATCCCGACGGCTCTATGCTCTCTGTGATGGGCCTGTCCGAAGCTTCACCGCCGTCCGCCGCCACAGGGCCCAGCTTTTACGGGCCAGAAAACACCTCATCCGCTTACAGTGCGGCAGGGGCTTTCGCTATGGCCTCTACCGTCATGGCGCAGAGCCACCCTGCTGCCGCCGCGCGCTATAAAACTCGCGCAAAAGATGCATGGGATTGGGCCGTGGCCAACCCTGATGTGACATTTTTCAATAATAATGGCGCCCAAGGCTCCAAAGGCCTAGCTGCGGGGCAACAAGAAGTGGGGCCAGACCGCCTTTCCAAGAAAATCATGATGTCCGCCGTTTATATGTACGAAATGACGGGGGAGGCGAAATATGCTGACCAAGTCCAAGCGCTATACACACAAATAAAGCCGATGCGCCCCACGGCGGCCGATGGGTTTGAGGGCGATATCGCGCCAACACTCCTATATTTTGCCCGACTTGATGGCATTGATGCTGATTTTCGAGGTGCAATCCTGCGCGATTATAAAGCGGCTGTGGTGGGTTCGGGCGAGGTTCTTACCCCGATGCTCGATGGGCGCGATGGTTACGGTTCTTATATGCCCAACTATTTTTGGGGCAGTAATGGCACGAAATCCCGCCGTGGGTCGATTTTCACCCAAGCGATCATAAGCGGTATCGGCGGGGCCACGGACGCGCAATACCGCAATGTTGCCAGCCATTATCTGCATTATCTACACGGGGTGAATCCGCTGGGGAAAGTCTATTTGTCAAATATGGGGACGCTTGGCGCAGAGACCTCCGTGAGTGAATTTTATCACGCTTGGTTCAAAGATGGTCACGCGGATTACGACAGCACACTGACCTCGACTTACGGCCCTGCGCCGGGTTTTTTGGTCGGCGGCCCCAATCCGTCCTATGCACGCGATGATTGCTGCATGACGCAGTGCGGTGATTACGGCGACGATATGTGCAAATTGCCCGAAATGCGCCCACCCGCTGGGCAGCCCCCCGCCAAGTCCTACACCGATTTTAATGAAGGTTGGCCGCTGAATAGCTGGTCCGTGACAGAAAATAGCAATGCCTATCAACTGAGTTATATTCGCTTGCTGTCCAAGTTTGCGAAGTAGAGCTTTCACAAAGTGATGAATTGTCTCTATTGTTTAAATCTGGTGCCATTTACGCCTAGCGCGCAGCGTGTTTATTGTACGTCATGAAAAGATGGCGGATATTGGCGGCCATAATCACGGTTTTGGGCTTCGCAGTCGCGAATGTCTATTATTGGCATAGTGTTGTTACACCAAAAGAAACGCGGCTGAAATTTCATCAGTCTTATGTGGCCGCTCGCAATGACATGTCCAAATCCATTGAAGATATGGAGGGTGCAATCGGCACTCTCGACACCCTCAATACAAAGCACCTAACGCGGTGCGAACACATTACCGTTCACAATATCAAAGCCCAATATCGCCGCTCTATTGATAAAAAGAGCTCCAAAATAACCGCGACGTCACACGCTATGCAAAGGCGGGCCGAACGCTATCTGGGCTATACGCCGACGCTGGCTGAATTACGCGATATTGGCGAAATTGAATTTGCTGAGGTTCAGGCGAAGCTGAACCGGTTGCAGCAACGGTTGGTCGATCAAGGCTCTGATAAGACGCTGCATGATATTGCCATGCGTCCAGCGGCCCGCACAGATGACCCTTCGCGCGTGACAGAGGTCTATGACGCGTTAATAAGGCGGGCGGAGCGTGATTTGCGGGGCCAGTTTTATGACTACGGCCTCCCTAGTGGCGTCGCCAAAGCGTCCGATGCACCGCATAGATGGTCTGCGCCAGCGTCTTATCAGCGCAAGGATAATACCTTGATTGCCTATCCCAATGACGGCGTATTTAATCTGGACGTCGCCGCTTTTATCAGCGTTCATGAGATTTTCCCAGGGCATCACTTAGACCTGAAAAATGATAAAGACAGCAAGCTTTGCGATGATTTTAGCACGCGTTCTGGGTTTACCTATCTATTAGAGGGCTGGGTAACCTATACGGAATTTGTTGCCGATGAAGAGGGGTTCTTTGACGCACCAGAACATAAACTTGCGTGGCTCGACTACCGCCTCATTCGGGCGATGCGGATATTGCTGGATGTTGAGCGCGCAGAGATGGGGTTAACCGATAAAACGCATTTACAAAAAGTTTGGCAGGGGCGCATGCCGCCGCGGCTCTGGGGCTATTTTGAACGCGAATATGCGCGGCTGACAGCGTCTCAGCATCAACATTTGGGCTATCTCCTTGGATACCAAGCGATCATGGACGCTAAAAAAAACCTTCAAGCTGATTTGGGCGAGCGTTTTGATCACAGGGCATTTCATGATGCGCTGCTACGACTCGATCACCGGGAGCTTGGGGCTCTCTATGATACGCTTAAGATTGCGATGGATATGACGGGTGAAGACTCTTAGTGAGATTTACATTTCACATTAATTATAAAGATATAAGAATTTTTTTATATACTTGTTAATCCGGCTTTGTTAACCATAGCCTATGGACAGAATTGCAAATGCTTTGAAAGTGCTTGGCCATCCGGAACGGCTTCGGATTTTGGCTCTTTTAGCGCGTGGTGAGTTAACCGTCTCTGAACTCACGCAAATATTGGGTCTGTCGCAACCGCGCGTGACGCAATATATCAATTCGCTGGAAAGTGCGGCCATTATTGAACGATTGAAAGAGGGGAGTTGGGTGTTCTCGCGCTTGCGGCGGGGCAATGCCGCTGTGACCGCGCTTGTTGCCACGACGCTGAACGCGCTACCTGTGGATGACAAGACGCTGCTATCTGATCGCCGCCGCCTGGAAGATGTTAGGGCTGAGCGCGCTAAAGCCGCCGAGAGTTTCTTTGCGTCTGTCGCCAACGATACGGGGCAACTCGGCGATGAATATTTGCCGCAATCCGACATAGAAACCGCTATGCGCGCAATGGCAGGCGACGGGCCGTTTGATTATATGGTCGACCTAGGCACAGGCACGGGCCGTGTTTTGGATGTGTTCTCTGACCGTATCGCGCGTGGGTCGGGTATTGATAATAATACCGATATGCTGAAAGTCGCGCGGCATAAACTCGCCAGTGCGGGACATGACCATATTTCGGTTCGCCAAGGGGATTTGCATGTCACGCCATTGGACGCAAACTGCGCAGATCTCGTGACATTGCACCAAGTGTTGCATTATTTGGATGACCCTTATGAGGCGATATCGGAAGCCGCGCGAATTTTGTCACCCGGCGGGCGGTTGCTTATCATTGATTTTGAAGCCCATGATTTAGAAGCCTTTCGCAAGGATTACGCCCACCGCCGTTTGGGGTTCCAAGACACAGATATTGCGGGCTGGGCGCGCGAGGTGGGCCTCACCGTTGAAACTGTAAAAACCATTAAAGGCGTCTCCCACGGACGCCCAAATGTGAAAATCTGGTGCGCCGTTAAATCTGCGCCCCTTAACAAAGGACATCACCATGTCAGCGCTTAATGTAAAACCCCCTCATAGCCTTGGTCCTGTTGCGCGCACGGCGGGGGCGGATACACGTGACCTTCGCGTGTCTTATGAATTTTTCCCACCCAAAAACGAGGCCATGGAAACCGCGCTCTGGGATAGTATCGCCAAATTGCAGCCGCTTAACCCTGATTTTGTCTCTGTCACATATGGGGCGGGCGGCTCGACGCGTGAACGTACCCACCGCACGGTTAAACGCATGGTGCGGGAAACCAATTTCAAACCCGCCGCCCATTTAACCTGTGTCGGGTCAACGAAAGACGAGATTGAACAAATCGCGGATGCCTATTGGGGCGCAGGTGTGCGGCATATTGTGGCCCTGCGTGGGGACGCGCCCGACGGCATTGATAAGGCCTACACACCGACACCCGGTGGCTATGCTTATGGGTCTGATTTAGTTGAAGGTCTGCGTAAAGCCCATGATTTTGAAGTGTCTGTCTCTGCTTATCCAGAACTTCATCCTGAGAGCGGATCATGGGACGCGGAAATTGATAACCTAAAGCGCAAAGTCGATGCGGGTGCGACGCGCGCCATCACGCAATTTTTCTTTGAACCCGATACGTTTTTATCTTTCCAAGACCGCGTCGCCGATGCGGGTATTGATATCCCCATCGTGCCGGGCCTGATGCTGCAACCCAATTTCAAAGGCTTGCAACGTATGTCAAAAATGTGCGGCGTAAATGTGCCGTCTTGGTATGCAGGTCTGTTTGACGGCCTTGATAAAGACCCGCTAGCGCGCCAGCTTTTGACTGCTAGCCTTGTCGGCGAATTAACCGCAGAACTGCACGAGCGCGGCGTTACGCATTTTCATCTTTATACCCTGAATAAAGCCGACCTTGCTATAGCGGTCAGCCGTGTTTTAGGCCTTCATAACCGTAAAAAAGAGAGCGCATAATGTCTCCCCAATCCGATACCGTGTGGACCCACATCACAGAGTCTATCAAAAACCGCATCGTTATTTTGGACGGCGCGATGGGCACTATGCTGCAAAAGCAAAAACTGACCGAGGACGATTTTCGCGGTACGCGTTTTGCGGATTGGCCCAGCCCGCTAAAGGGTAATAACGACTTGCTTGTTTTGACCAAACCCACCGCTGTTGAGGCCGTGCATCATGCATTTCTCGCCGCGGGTGCTGATTTGATTGAAACCAATAGCTTTAATGCCACAACCATTTCACAAGCCGATTACGATATGTCCGATTTGGCGTCTGAAATCGCGCGGGCGTCTGCCAAAGTCGCGCGCAAATGTGCCGATGAATGGACGGCTAAAACACCCGACAAGCCCCGTGCTGTGTTGGGGTCTATTGGCCCGATGAATAAGACACTCTCGATTTCGCCCAAGGTCGAAGACCCCGGCTTTCGCGACGTGACATTCGATGAGGTTGTCGAGAGCTATAAAGGCCAAGTCCGCGCCCAAGTCGATTTGGTCGATGCTGTCTTGATTGAAACGGTTTTTGATACGCTCAATTGCAAGGCGGCCATCGCCGCTGTGCGCGCTGTGTTTGACGAGGTCGGTTATGAAAAACCAATCTTGATTTCGGGCACGATCACCGACCGCTCTGGTCGGACGTTATCAGGGCAAACGGCCGAAGCCTTTTGGCTGTCGATTGCTCACGCGAAACCCTTTGCGGTGGGGCTCAATTGTGCGCTTGGCGCGGATGAAATGCGGCCCCATATTGCGGCGTTATCCAAAGTCGCAGATACGCATATTTTGGCCTTTCCTAATGCGGGACTGCCCAATGCCTTTGGTGAATATGACGAAACACCCGCCGATATGGCGGGTCAGATCGCGCCATGGGTGGACAGCCGCCTTGTCAATATCCTGGGCGGATGCTGCGGGACCACGCCCGACCATATCAAAGCCATCGCCGATATGGCCGCAGAGGGGCAAGCCCGCACAGTGCCAACTATCGCGCCCACATTACGACTATCAGGCCTAGAGCCATTTCAAATCGCGGTATAGCCATGACTAACACAACACAATTTATCAATGTTGGGGAACGCACGAATGTTGCGGGCTCGGCGAAATTCAAACGTCTGATTAAAAACGGCAAGTTTGAAGAGGCGCTGGCCGTGGCGCGCCAGCAAGTCGAAAACGGCGCGCAAATCATTGATGTGAATATGGATGACGGGCTGATTGACGGCGAGGCGGCGATGGTGCGCTTTCTGCAACTCATGGCGGGGGAGCCGGATATTGCGCGCGTTCCCGTGATGATTGATAGCTCTAAATTTCACATCATTGAGGCGGGCCTTAAATGCGTGCAGGGCAAAGCGGTGGTGAACTCTATTTCTATGAAAGAGGGCGAAGAGGAATTTCTGCGCCATGCTAAAATCGTGCGTGACCTCGGCGCGGCAACGGTCGTTATGGCCTTTGACGAGCAAGGCCAAGCGGAAACAGCCGATCATAAATACGAGATTTGCGAACGCGCTTATAACCTTCTGGTCGGCATTGGTTTTCCACCTGAAGACATTATTTTTGATCCTAATATTTTTGCCGTGGCGACAGGGATTGAAGAGCATAATGATTATGCCGTTGCGTTCTTTGATGCCTGTAAACGCATCAAAGCCAATCTGCCCCATGCGCGCATTTCGGGCGGGCTTTCAAATGTGTCATTCTCATTTCGCGGCAATGAGCCGCTGCGTGAGGCGATGCATAGCGTGTTTCTTTATCACGCCATTCCGGCGGGGCTTGATATGGCAATTGTTAATGCGGGCCAGTTGACGATTTATGACGATATCCCCGATGAGCTGCGCGAGCGGGTCGAGGACGTGATTTTAAACCGTCGTCCTGACGCGACCGACCGTTTGCTGGATGTGGCCGAAAAATACCGCGGCGACGGCAAAGGCAAGGCCCAAGTCGTTGATCTTGAATGGCGCAAACAATCCGTTGAAAAACGGCTAGAACATGCCTTGGTGCGCGGCATTACAGATTTCATTATTGAGGATACCGAAGAAGCCCGCGCCAAAGCTGACCGTCCGCTCCACGTTATCGAAGGGCCGCTCATGGACGGTATGAATGTGGTCGGTGATTTGTTCGGCTCTGGTAAAATGTTCCTTCCGCAAGTCGTGAAATCTGCGCGCGTTATGAAGGCCTCTGTTGCCCATCTTCTGCCCTATATGGAAGAAGAGAAAAAGACGCTCGGCACAGAGGGGCAATCCAACGGCAAAGTCCTGATGGCGACCGTCAAAGGGGACGTGCATGATATTGGCAAAAATATCGTCGGTGTTGTGCTGCAATGTAACGGCTATGACGTTGTTGATTTGGGCGTCATGGTGCCGTGCGATAAAATCTTGACGGCTGCCAAGGAGCATAAGGTTGATATGATTGGCTTGTCTGGCCTGATCACGCCGTCACTGGACGAAATGGTGTATGTCGGCGAAGAAATGCAGCGCGAAGGCTTTGATATTCCGCTGCTGATCGGCGGCGCCACGACGTCTAAAACCCATACGGCGGTGAAGATTGAACCTGCCTATAAAGCGGGGCCAACGGTTTACGTGACGGACGCGTCGCGCGCTGTCGGCGTGGTGAGCCAGCTGCTTGGTGATGAGAAGCAAAGCTATATTGACGATATTGCCAAAGACTATGTCCGCGCCCGTGACAGCCACCTTAAAGGCCAACAAAAGAAAGAACGGCTAACCCTGAAAGAGGCGCAAGCCAATGCCTATGCGCCCAATTTCGAGGGTTATACCCCGCCAAAGCCCACATTTATTGGCACGAAAAACTTTGTGAATTATGACCTTGCGAAACTGCGTGATTTCATCGACTGGACGCCGTTTTTTGCGACATGGGAGCTTAAAGGTCGTTATCCTGCAATCTTAGAGAATGAGCGCTACGGCGAAGTCGCGCGGGATTTATTCCGTGATGCCAATGCCATGCTCGATAAAATGATTGAGCAGAAATGGACAGAGGCGCGCGCGGTCATTGGCTTTTGGCCCGCTGCGCGTGACGGTGATGATGTGCGTGTCTTTACTGACGAGAGCCGCAGCGAAACGCTGGCGACCTTCCATGGCCTTCGGCAGCAAATCTCCAAAGGGGCAGGGGGCAGGGCCAATTTCTGTATCTCTGATTTCTGCGCCACTCAAGACGATTATATTGGCGCGTTTTGCGTCACCACAGGCATTGGCGAAGAAGACCACGCGGCCAATTTCAAAGCCGCGGGCGATGATTATAATGCGATTTTATTCCAAGCGCTGACCGACCGTCTGGCCGAAGCCTTTGCGGAACATATGCATAAACGGGTGCGCCGTGAATTTTGGGGTTACGCCCCTGACGAGACCTTTATGGGCGATGACTTAATTGCTGAAAAATATGATGGTATCCGCCCCGCTCCTGGCTATCCCGCCCAACCTGATCACACTGAAAAGGCGACATTGTTTCGTGTGTTAAACGCAACGGAAGCGGCGGGGGTGACCCTGACGCAAAGCTTTGCCATGCATCCCGCCAGTTCCGTCTCGGGTCTTTATTTCAGTCATCCAGATTCGGTATATTTCGGCGTCGGTAAAATTGAAAAAGACCAGGTCGAAGATTACGCCCGCCGCAAAGATATGGACTTAGCGGATGTCGAACGCTGGCTTGCCCCGATTTTAAATTATAAATAAATACGCCGTCATAGGCGACCCTGTGTCGGCTATCCATGTGTTGCTTGACGGTCCCGCACCCTTTTCGCTTTGCGCCTTTACCTAATCAGCCTATAGCGTCCTCATGGAAAAACTTGCCCCCGCCCATCTCGCAAAGGCCAAACAGGCCGCTGCAATTTTAAATGATACGGCCAAGGGCTTACCTTTGTTAAGGTCGATGAATTGGGATGACCGTTGGCGCAAAAAATTCCTCGACACAGGGGCTTTGCCGCGTCCGAAATATTCCAGAGTCGATACAACCCATGTTCATGAAGCCGTGGCCTCTGCACGGGCGTTGCTGGACGGTGACCACCCCGTAACAGAGTTCGTGCGACGTTTCAGCGGGACGTTAGAAGAGATGGGCGGCTTATTACAAAGTCGCGGAACAGCGCAATTTCTCAATCATTCAAAGGCCCTGTTTGGGGAACCCACCCAATTTATGATCGACCGTAAAACACGCGTGTTGGACTTGGCGCGTCATATGGATGCATCCCTTGATGGGTTGGATTTTGACCATCTGGTCATGGAGGGATGCCAAGCTGAATTTGGCGGCGTTGAGTTTGCAAAGCGCCTGCGCCCGCATTTGAAATACCATTTCGGCGAAGATGCGCCGCGCGTCGAGGTCAGACCCAACTTATCAGCCAAAGCCTTGGCGGGGCGGACCCGTATTCGGGTGAAATCATCCGCCGTGTTTGGCGCGCGTGATGTTGATCAGCTGTTGCAGCATGAAGCGCTTGTGCATGTCGCAACAGGATTAAACGGGGCCGCGCAAGAGGGCTTTCCGTTTCTGGCGCGCGCCCATGCGGGGACGACTGAGATCCAAGAAGGCTTGGCTGTGTTTGCTGAAATTATCAGCGGCGCGATGGACCCCGACCGTTTCCGTCGTTTAGGAGACCGCGTTTTGGCTATTCAAATGTGTCTGGACGGTGCAGATTTTAAAGAGGTTTTCGATTTCTATGTCCCGCGTAGCCATAGTCGCGAAGAAGCGTTTGAAAACACACGCCGTATTTTCAGGGGCGGTGTGATTACCGGCGGCGCCCCGTTCACCAAAGACATGGTCTATCTAAACGGGCTTTTGCGGGTGCATAATTATATGCGTAGTGTCGTGAAATTGGGCCGCGCAGATTTAATCCGAATTTTATGGTCGGGTAAATTGGACCTCCAAGACGTGCCTGCTTTGGCATATCTGGCCGAACATGGGGAATTGACCGTGCCGAAATATATGCCGCCCTGGGTACAGGATTTGCGCTTCCTCGTGTCCTATCTCGCCTATTCCAGCTTTCTTAATCAGGTGAAAATGCCTGGCTTTTCCAGCCATTACGAAGACGCCTTAAAAGATGTGCCTGTGATTTGGAATTTCACACAAGTCTATCACTAGCTCTCGCGGCGGCTCAGGAAGGCTAAGCGCTCAAACAGATGCACATCCTGCTCATTCTTAAGCAGCGCACCATGCAGCGGCGGTATCATCTTTTTCGGGTCGGCTTCTTTTAAGGTCTCCGGATCAATATCTTCAACCAGAAGCAATTTCAGCCAATCCAAAAGTTCGCTCGTGCTGGGCTTTTTCTTTAGGCCCGGCATGGACCGCACATCATAAAAGCGTTTCATCGCCGCTGATAGCAGGCGCGGCTTAATACCCGGGAAGTGGACTTCGACGATTTTCGCCATAGTCTCGTCGTCGGGGAATTGAATATAATGGAAAAAACACCGGCGCAAAAACGCATCGGGTAAGTCTTTCTCATTATTGGATGTGATGATGATAATCGGACGCTGTTTGGCTGTGATGGTCTCGCCTGTCTCGTAAACAAAGAACGCCATTTTATCGAGCTCATGCAACAAGTCGTTTGGAAATTCGATATCGGCTTTGTCAATTTCGTCAATCAACAAAATTGGGCGCTGCTCTGATGTGAAAGCCTCCCAGACTTTGCCGCGCTTGATATAATTGCTGATGTCGTGAACGCGGTCATCGCCTAGCTGGCTATCGCGTAGGCGGGCCACCGCGTCATATTCATACAGCCCTTGTTGGGCTTTGGTCGTGGATTTGATGTTCCATTCCAGCAGCGGCGCGCCCAGCCCTTTGGCGATTTCGTGGGCCAGCACAGTTTTACCCGTTCCCGGTTCGCCCTTGATCAAAAGCGGGCGTTCTAATGTGATAGCGGCATTAACCGCCATCATCAAATCACCAGTCGCGACGTAGTCTTTTGTGCCTTCAAATTTCATCATCATATCCTTTTTATCTCGCGCCCTATCTAGGGGTAGCGCCGTGCGGGTTCAAGCAAATATCCACAAGCTTTATACGCGCGGGAAACCAATCGCAGTTTGACCTATTGTCGTGAGGCCAAAGCCGCTGTATAGCGCCCCAAAATCAGACCCACAAAAGTGAGTCGGTTTGGGGATAATTGGGAGTTTATAATGACTGCTGCGAAAAAGACTGAAAGCGTGAAAATCCCTGAGGGCTATCAGCCATCAGACGAAGACGAAAAATTCATGAACCCGATTATGTCGGCTTATTTCCGTAAAATTCTGACGGATTGGAGAGATGACGTCGCGCGGCAAACGGCCGAGACGATTGAGTATCTTAAGGGTGAAAATGTGTCCCATCCCGACCCAGCGGATACGGCGGCGGCCAATGCAGACCGTCAACTTGAACTGCGCACCCGTGATCGTCTGCGTAAGCTGACCAATAAAATCGACAAAGCCATTCGCCGCATCGATAACGGCACTTATGGTTATTGTGAGGAGACGGGCGACCCCATCCGTGTTCGCCGCCTAGAAGCGCGCCCTGTCGCGACATTGTCTATTGAGGCCCAAGAAATGCACGAACGCGGAGAGCGAGTGCGCGCGGGCTAGGCCTTTCTCGGCGAATGCGGCAGTCTTTAGGCTATCATTAGACAACTAGGCCCATTGGGGCTGTGTGTCGCAACGGGTTAAATTTACCATTGCCTCTTTTTGTGCTATGCTACGCGCAAGGAGAAAGACAATGCGACACGTAATTGCCCTATGGAGCCTTGCGATAGCGACACTTATTTTAACGGCTTGCGCGACCCCGAGACAGCTTAAAGCAGAGGTATCGACCCCATCGAAAACTGTGACAGCGCTACAAAAAGATACGCGCATGGGCGAGCAAATTGACAGGGTGTGTAATCTTGAAGTCGCTGCCACGCTTGACGTGACGCGCATTGCTCAGAAAACGGCGCTGCTATCTGCGGGGCGTGACAGTGATTATGTTGTGGCCTTTCAAGGCAATTGTGAACAGCTTGGGCGTACCCGTCACGTCACATTACAATCACGCTCGCGCTGCCTGCGCGATAATGATGTTGTTCTTGTTGCGCGAACAGATTTCTTTCTGCCCAATGGCAATTACTTTCCCGCCGAGCGCTGCTTGATTGATGAAATATATCAATGGGATGCAAAGGCGCAATAAGCCACGCGCAGTTTCTGCATGGTGGCATCCGGCGGGCGAGTACGGGGAACTTTTTGCGGGCCTAGGCCGTTCACCATAGGCTAACCACTGATTAAAGGCGTGAATATGAAATATGTTATCCTCAGTCTCACCACCCTATCGGCCACGTTCCTACTGGCATCTTGCGCCACCACTGCCAGTGATGAACCGCGCGGCATTGCGGCCTTTGAGGGTGATGCTCGCCTCGGCCAGCAGGTCGATAAAATTTGCTTTGAGCGTAATATCGACGGCTTTTCAAACAACACCAAAGACACCGTCGTGCTTAGTACAGGGCCGAGCCGGGACTATATTGTCTCAGTGCGCGGGATTTGCAGTAATCTGCCATTTGCACAATCGATTGGCCTCTCACCCCGTACATCTTGTCTGCGTGAAAACGACTTTATCATCGTGTCCGAATCCGCCTTTACGCTCAATGACCGTAGCGGCATCGGCCCCGACAGATGCTATATTGATGAGATATATGAGTGGGACGTAAGGGCAGAGGCAACGGACGTTGACAAGCCAGAGTAACTTTTCGAGGCTCCCGCTTTCGCGGGAGACACGTATATATAATTGCGGGATTAGAAACCCGGGTCCCCCGCAAAGGCGGGCCTCTTGAGTCTTATGTTTCTACCTAAATTCTCGTCATCACCGCCCGTGTGGCGGTGATCCATGCGTTACGCTGTTAACGCAACATTGTTGAAAAGCGACATATGGATAGCCGACACAAGGTCGGCTATGACAATATTGACTTACCCTTGGCTTTTCACCCACGTATTCACGCGGTCTTCCAAAATATTTAGCGGGACAGGGCCAGAGGCGAGGACGACATCGTGAAATGCGCCGAGATCAAATTTATCGCCCAAAGTCGCTTTGGCTTCTTCGCGGAGTTCTAAGATTTTGATCATCCCGATTTTATAGGCTGTGGCTTGGCCCGGCATCACGATGTAACGCTCAATGGCTTTGATACAGTCCCCTTCGGGATTGGGCGTATTGGTCGTGAGGTATTCAATCGCCTTTTCACGAGACCAGCGTTTGTCATGCAAGCCCGTATCGACGACCAGCCGTGCAGCGCGCCATAATTCCATCGCAAGGCGACCAAAATCAGAATAAGGGTCAGCATAAAAACCCATTTCCTTAGGCAGATATTCTGAATACAGACCCCAGCCTTCGGTATAGGCGGTCACCCGGCCATATTTACGAAAGGACGGTACGCCTTCAAGCTCTTGCGCGATAGACAGCTGCATATGGTGACCCGGCACACCTTCATGATAGGCCAGTGCCTCCATTTGGTATTTCGGCATATCATTCATATCATAAAGATTGGCGTAATAACGCCCCGGGCGAGAGCCGTCTTGGGCGGGACGATTGTAAAAGGCTTTGCCAGCTGACTTTTCGCGAAACGCCTCAACTGCAACAACTTCCAGTCCCGCCTTTGGCATTGTGTTAAACACCTCTGGCAGACGATCATACATGACATCAATCATGCGTGTGGCCTCTGCTAAATAGGCCGCTTTGCCAGCCTCAGTATTGGGATAGACGAATTGCTCGTCAGTTCGCATAAACTCAAAGAAGTCCTGCAGGTCGCCTTCAAACTCAACCGCGGTCATAATATCACGCATTTCGCCGTGGATGCGGTCAACTTCGGCCAGACCCAAATCGTGGATTTCAGACGCGGTCATATCTGTTGTTGTCATCATCTTTAGGCGGTTTGCGTAGTAATCCGCGCCATCAGGTAATTTCCATACACCATCATCCGTTGTGGTGCGCGCTTCTTGGCTTTCTAGCGTGGCAATCAGGTTTTCATAAGCAGGTCGCACGGATGTCAAAAGCGCGGTAATCGCATCCGTATAAAGCGCTTCCTGCTCGTCCTCTGGGAGGTCCAATTTTTTGACTTTGGTTTCAAAATCCGCCAGCAGCAGGTTCAGCTCGTCTGTTTCTTCAAAGGGCGCGCCTGTTAGGACATTTTTGCTGTCGCGAATAACGTGACCATAGACAAATTTGGGTGGCATGATGCCTTTTTCAGCCGCCTGTTCAGAGCGCGCAACCACCACGTCCAGCACGTCTTTTACGCCGTTAAGGCGGGCGATATAATTACGCGCGTCTTCAACGTTGTCGATACGGTGACGGTTTAACATAAATGTGGGAATACCGCTTTGGATGCCAAACATCTGATTAAAGGGGTAGCCATAATCATGATATTTATCACCATCGAGGCTATTATTCACATTGCGCTCAAACAAGCGGTAAGACAGCTGCGCGTCTTCTGATAACTTGTCAAAATCAAAGTTCTCTTTCATTTCGGCTAGGTTTTGACGTTCTTCGTCCAGCTGCTCTAGCTCAAAGGCACGGGTCGGGTCGTTCCACTCGTCCATACGTTCACGAATGCCCAGGGATGCCAGATATTCGGGATAATCGCGGACACCTTCTTGGAATTTTTCTTCAAACCAAGCGTTTAGACGCGCCGTCTCTGTCGCCATTTCAGCCTCGGTGACGGGGGCTTTGACAGGCTCGCTAGAGCAAGCGGTCAGTGTGCCGCCAAGCGCCAGAACTGAAGCTGTGATCATAATAAAGTGTTTCATACGTCTCTCCGTTTATTTTATATCGCCGACTATTTACTCAGCGTGTCTTGTGTCCACTCTTGCACTAATTCTTCCAAGACGGAAAGGGGCACAGAGCCATTGGCCAGCACAACATCGTGAAATTCGCGCACGTCAAAACGGTCGCCCAATGCGGCTTCGGCGCCCGCGCGCAGCTCTTCAATTTTTAGCATCCCAATTTTATAGGCGGTCGCTTGTCCGGGCCAAACAATGTAGCGGTCAATTTCGGCGCGCACGTCACCTTCGGGATTGGGGATGTTATCAAGATAATATTGCACGGCTTCCTCGCGCGTCCATTTCTTAGAATGAATACCCGTATCAACGACAAGGCGCGCCGCACGAAATATCTCCATCGATAGACGGCCAAAATCGGAATAAGGATCAGTATAAAGCCCCAGTTCTTTTGGCACGGCTTCGGCATAGAGCGCCCAGCCTTCAATATAGGCCGTATGCCCACCCAGCGTTCTAAATTTCGGCAGGCCGTCGAGCTCCATACCAATCGCGATTTGCATATGGTGGCCGGGAATACCTTCGTGATAAGCCAAAGCCTGCATGAGGTATTTGGGCTGATCCGCCACGACCTTCATATTGATATAATACGTCCCGGGACGAGAGCCGTCTAAGGCGGGTTGGTCGTAAAACGCGCCAAAGGCTGTGTCCTCGCGAAAGGCCTCGACCCGTTTGACAACCATATCGGCTTTGGGTTGTGTGATGAACAGGCTGTCCATGCGCCCTTTCATATCATCGATAATGGCGGTGGCGTCTGTAATATAGGCCTCTGCGCCCGCGTCAGTCTCTGGATAGACAAATTGCGGGTCCGTGCGCAGTAAGGTGTAAAAATTTTTCAGATCACCCTCAAATCCGACTTGGGTCATGATTTGGCGCATCTCGTCTTGGATGCGCGCGACCTCGGATAGGCCGATATTGTGAATTTCGTCAGCGGTCAGCTCTGTGGTCGTGTAATGCTTTAGTCGCGCTTGGTAATAGGCCTCACCATTGGGTAGTTTCCACGCCCCGTCATCATCTGTAGCGATAGCTGCGTGGCGGGCAAACATGTCAATCATATCGGTGTAAGCGGGCTCAACAGAGCGCAGCAGCGCGGCTTCGGCCTCTTTGACTAAATCATCCCGCACAGCCTCCGCGATGGTCAGCTTGCCGATTTTATCTTTGAAATCAGACAGCAGAGGGCTATCAGCTCCGCTATCATCAAAAGGCGCGCCTGTTATGACATTGCGGGCCGCTGGCGTGATTTTCCCGTAAACAAATTTAGGCAACACGACGCCTTTGGCTGCTTGCGCTTCGGCTTTTTCAATATAATGCCCCATATAGGCGCGCACACCGTCCAGCCGCGCGATATAGGCTTTGGCATCTAGCTCTGAGCTTATCTGGTGGAAATTAATCATGAAGGACGGCAAATCAGAATGCGGGCCAGACATATGCTGGAAGACATAGTCATGATCAGAATAAGCATGGCTTTCCAAATCGTCCTTGGCCGCAAATTCATACAGGCGGTACGACAACTTTGATTGCGCGTCCAGACGGTCAATATCAAAGCGCGCGCGCATATCTTTTAGCCACTGCTCTGTCAGCGCCGCGCCTTCGTCATCCGCCAGTTGCGAGCTATCGTCTAGCCGGTCTTGATTATCCTTTTGCCCCAGATAAGTCTGCATCATCGGGCTGCGTGCGAGCTGGTCATCAAAGCGCGCCGCGAACCAGTCGTTGAGCGCCTTGCTTTCTGATATAACCAGCTCGGCTTTGGACGCCTCTGACGCGCCTTTGGGGGTGCAACCAGACAGAAGCGTCGCCGCCGTCATAGCAGAAATTAAAAGGCGTGTTGTAAGTCGCATAAGACGTCCATAAGTGTCGTGATTAAACGCATAGTTTAACCAATATCATCCGCGTAGCAAGACAGCTCACAATACAGTCTGAATACCGCTTATTTTCTCGTTAAGTTTTCCCCGCAGCGGCGAATTTTTGGATTAGAGTCAGCCCATGGATGATGTGATTCGAAATAGCGCCGTCGGCGAAGGGGCAGACCCCTTGGCCCAAACGCCAAAATCATGGCGCGCCAGCGACTATGACGACGGCGCGAACCGCTCTCCTGGGCGCAGTGCTCTGTTCATTTTTTTGATGATTATACTCTGCGTACTTATCCTGGTCTGTGCCTATATCGCTGCCACGCAAGCCGTGACCTTAGGGTGGCCCGCGCTGCTCTTAGTTGCGGGTCTCGGCACAGCGGCTTTCATCGCGCTGTTAATGTCGGTCAGCATCTCGCGCGCCGAACGCGTTGCCCAAGCTGATATAGAGAGCAATATGGCGCAAGCCTTTGAGCGCTACACACGCGCTAGCTTGATTGTGCATAACGGCAAACCTGTGCGCGCCAATAGTGCCTATATGGCGCTGGCCCAAGACATGAATGCGCTGGGTATTAGCGGCGGTCCGCCCACCGTTGACCGCCTGTTTACCGCCCCGTCCGAGGAAGAGCAGCCCAAAGACACGGCCCCCGCTATTTTCCGCCTGTTTCATATGGATCCCGCGACAAGCTTTGCCGAGGAATTTATCGACACCATCGGCCCCGAAGGGCAGCATGTGCGCTACCGTATCCAAGTCACGGCGCTAACGTCCCATAACGGTCATTCGCAATTATGGCAGGTCATGGACACGGCGGACGAAAGCCTCGGCCAAGACGAAATACTGACCGATGCGCCTGTTGGTCTTTTTGCAGTGGAAATAGACGGTCGCGTCATTGCGATGAACCCTGTGCTAGAGCGCTGGTTGGGGGTAGAGCATGGCCTCCGTCCAGAATTTATGCGCGAATTTATCGAAAACCCGGAAGCAGTACTCGATAGCCCGCCAACGGCAGGGCGGATTATTCGTGCTGATACGCGGCTGATTACGATGCGCGGTCTGGTGTCGCCCACTGTCATGGTCGGCACATGGCGAGAGCTGGGCACAGGTCAGACCATTGCCTCTGTTGCGCTTTATGGTCATAGCTCTATGGGGGCACCGCGACCGTCGACGCCGCTGGTCGTGCCGCAAAAACCAGAGCATCTGACCCAAAGCGGTCCCGTGCCTATGCCCAATACAGTCACAGTCGGGGACAGCTTTAACGCCGCCCCGATTGGTATTTTAAAACTGTCAGGTGACACATTGGGGCGGGCGTCCATACTCTCGGCCAACCCCGCGTTTAGTGCCATGATGGCCGAATCAGGTAAGCCTGATTTCGATTGGCCGCCGGCTAAGTTTGAAGACATCTTTAGTGTCGATAAAGATGATCTCGATTTCCTCTCTGCACCTGTGCTGTCAGATTCAGGCGGGCTGTCTGAACGGTCTGTCGTCGAGACGACACTGGCGGGTGAGGGGGCCTTGCCTGTCAATGTCTATATCGTATCCGACCCTGCCACCCCGCAGACGGCCTGGGCCTATATTGTAGATATTTCGGCGCGAAAGCTGTTGGAAGATCAGCTCGTCCAAAGCCAGAAAATGCAAGCCATTGGCCAGTTAGCGGCCGGCGTCGCGCATGATTTTAATAATATTCTGACGATTATCCGCCTGAACGCTGATGATCTATTGGGGCGTCACCCCATTGGCGATCCGTCCTATCCTGAACTGCAAGAGATTAATTCCAATGTCTCTCGGGCGGCGGGCCTTGTTAAAAAACTACTCGCCTTCTCTCGCCAAGAAACGCGGCGCGCTGAACGTGTGGACGTGACGGAAACGCTGTCTGATATGGTTGTCACGCTAAAACAAACTATCGGCGAACGTGTGAAGCTTAATGTCATACATGGCCGCGCTCTACCGCCCATTTTGGCTGATAAAACGCAGATTGATAATATCCTTATGAACCTTTGTGTGAATGCGCGCGACGCTATGGCGGCATCGGGCGGGGGGACGATTACAATTAAATCCTCCGAAGTCACGGTTGATAAGCTCGGCAGTTCTGATCCTATTGATGCGTTGCGTGCGACCAAATCCAATCACTTTGTCCGTGTTGAAGTGTCAGACACGGGCACAGGTATGTCGGATGAGGTAAAAGCCAAAATTTTCGAGCCGTTCTTTACGACAAAAGATGTCGGCAAAGGCACAGGCCTCGGCCTTGCCACGGTTTACGGTATTGTGCAGCAATCGGGCGGTGTGCTGTCTGTTGATAGTGAGTTGGGTGTGGGCACGACATTCCGCCTTTATTTCCCTGTGCCAGATGCGGCTGATTTCCCCGAACCCGTTGTGGCAAAAGCCAGCACGAAGCGCGCACCAAAGCCGCCGTCTGATTTGGCAGGGCAGGGCACTATCCTCTTTGTTGAAGACGAAGATAGCGTCCGTATCATGGCCGCTAAAACCCTACGTCAGCGCGGCTATAACGTCATAGAGGCGTGCGACGGCGAAGAAGCCTATGAGCTTTTACAAGAGGGCACGGAGACCATTGATTTGATGATCTCAGATGTCGTGATGCCGGGTATGGACGGCCCGACATTACTGAAGAAAGGACGCGCGCTGCTCGGTGATGCGCGTATTGTCTTTATTTCGGGTTACGCGCAGGAAGAGTTCTCTGATTTGCTATCCGAGGAACCCGATGTGACCTTCCTGCCCAAGCCATTTACGCTTGTCCAGCTTGCTGAAAAGGTTAAATCAGAGATTGCGACAGGCGGAGAAAATGATGAGTATTTATAGGCTTAGCGGCTTAATGTTCCAATTTTGTTCTTTTTACTTGCGCATAGAGAACAAAAGTGGCACAAACGATTCACGGCAGTCCAATAACAGCCGGAATTTCAATGTGATGACCGAAGGGCTCCGGTTATCCTCGCTGGAGTTATATAATGGCCAGAAACTCAACACCATTAACTGTCGTGGGTAAAGCTTCCGATAAAAATAAATCTGCTGCGCTAGAGGCAGCCTTGGGTCAAATCGACCGCGCCTTTGGTAAAGGCTCTGTCATGAAATTGGGCGACAAAAGCGCGATGGATATCGCCTCTGTCTCGACAGGCTCAATTGGACTGGATATCGCCCTCGGCATAGGCGGCTTACCGCGTGGCCGTGTCATTGAAATTTACGGTCCTGAATCATCTGGTAAAACGACTTTGTCCTTGCACTGTGTCGCTGAAATCCAAAAAGAAGGCGGTGTTGCAGCCTTTATTGACGCCGAACATGCGCTTGACCCGACATATGCGGCCAAGCTTGGCGTTGACGTGAACGAGCTTTTGATCGCGCAGCCTGACACGGGTGAACAAGGTCTTGAAATTGCCGACACATTGGTGCGCTCTGGCGCGATTGATGTTTTGGTCATCGACTCTGTTGCGGCCCTAACGCCGCGTGCTGAGCTTGAAGGCGATATGGGTGATAGTTTGCCAGGATTGCAAGCGCGTCTGATGAGCCAAGCGCTGCGTAAGCTGACAGGGTCTATTTCCAAATCCGGCTGTATGGTTATTTTCATCAACCAAATTCGGATGAAAATCGGTGTCATGTATGGCTCGCCCGAGACGACAACGGGTGGTAATGCGCTGAAATTTTACTCGTCTGTGCGTCTTGATATTCGCCGTATTGGCGCGATTAAGCACCGCGACGAAGTGGTGGGTAACCAGACCCGTGTGAAAGTTGTGAAAAACAAAGTGGCCCCGCCTTTCCGCCAAGTCGAATTTGACATCATGTATGGCGAGGGGATCTCCAAAACGGGCGAGATTATCGATATGGGTGTTATGGCTGGCGTGATTGAAAAGTCAGGGAGCTGGTATAGCTACGGCGAAGAACGTATTGGGCAGGGTCGTGAAAACGTCCGCCAATTCCTTATCGCTAATCCAGATATTGCTGATGCGGTTGAACTTAAAATTCGCCAAGAAAAAGGCCTCATTGCGGATGAATTGCTTGTCCCCAAAGAAGAGCAAAATGACGATATCACGGATATTCCCGCGATTAAGGCGTAAAGCCCTATAGGTGTGAACACCTTTAAAGTTTCCTTCTGAACGGTAATCCGCTCTGCACACTTTTTCATAAAGAGTGTGCAGGGCGGGTTTCTTTTTGTGTGAGTGGAAATTGTCCCAAAAGTGTGGTGCGGGAAAAGATAGATACCCTGATCGTAAAATAAGCTATTATGAGATTACACACATTTGACTTAGGCTTCAGAGGTCATGACATGCAAGACTTTCTCGCTCAATTTGATGCTCTCCCAACGGGCTATTTTTACGCGCAGTATAATGGGGTTCGCTACGGCGTGACAAAATCACAAAATGATGATGGGCGGCAATCAAACCTTGTGGCGCGAGAGCTTGGGGGCACTGATTATATCAGCCTTAATCTTTACCGCCTGACATCGGGTGCGCGGCTTAAACCTTGCGAAATGCCAGCGCAAAAGGTCATTGATTTCGTTATGGGATTAACGCGTGATGATGCTTAATGCTAAACTTTAACCCTCAGAGCTTTGCGTCCAAACGCCAAGTTCATTGCCGCTAGGATCGGTAAAATGAAACCGCCGCCCGCCAGGAAAATCAAAGGCTGGCACAGAAATAACGCCGCCTGCTGCTTTCACAGCCTGCTCGCTCGCGAGTAAATCATCAGAGTGTAAAATCACTAACACGCCCTGTTTTGACGGGCCTCGCGCACCGGCATCGGCGTCAAACCCACCATCAACACCTGCGCCTATTATCGCGGCGTAGCGTGGCCCGTAATCAATATATTCCCATCCAAACGCCTGGGTGTAGAATGCTTTCATGGCGGCCATATCGGTAGTTGGCAGCTCAATATAATTAAAGTGGTGATGTGTGCTCATGATATTAGACCGCTTCAATGGCAGATCTAATCGCCGTAAGCGCATCATCAGCCCCCGCGACATTTGTCCCGCCCGCTTGCGCCATACCAGGTTTTCCGCCGCCGCGCCCGCCGACTTTTTCGGCTCCCGCATTGACCAAAGTCGCCGCATTATAGCTCTGGGTCAAATCATCGGTGACGGCGACGGCCACCGCGACTTTGCCGTCGTCTTTCGCGACAAAGGCCACAATGCCCGATCCAATTGCGGAAATTTGTTCGTTCAACATCGCGCGCAAATCTTTGCCCGACACACCGTCGAGGACGCGTGCCATGACTTTTACGCCGTTGATGTCTTCAACCGACGTCGCACCCCCGCCGCCGCCCATGGCAAGTTGCTTCTTAAGCTCGGATATGTCTTTTTCCATTTGCTTGCGTTCAGTCAAAAGCGCCTCAAGCCGTGTTGGCACGTCCTCTGGTTTGGCTTTGAGCGTATCTGCCAGGTTTTGCGTAATCGCGGCGCGACCCTCAAGGTAATCCCGCGCCAGTTCGCCTGTGACGGCTTCAACCCGGCGAATGCCAGCGGCCACCGCGCCTTCCGAGACGATTTTAAATAGGGCAATATCGCCTGTGCGCTCGACATGGGTGCCTCCACAAAGCTCTACAGAATAGGGCTTGTCAGCGTCTGCGTCCAAAGGCTCGCCCAGCGCCAAAACGCGCACTTCATCGCCGTATTTTTCACCAAATAGCGCCATAGCGCCCGCCTCAATCGCGGCATCAGGGGACATGAGTTTCGTATCAGCGGCGGCGTTTTGTTGGATGACGGCGTTAACTTCGTCTTCGACCTTTTTTAGCTCATCCCGGGTAATGCCGGCCCCATGGGAGATATCAAACCGGATACGTTCGCCGTCAACCATCTGCCCTTTTTGCGATACATGCGGACCAAGCACACGGCGCAGCGCCTCGTGCATAATATGGGTCGCCGAATGGTTCGCCATCGTGCGTTTGCGGTTGTCGGGATTGACGCTGTAATGCGCCTCATTGCCGACCTTTATAGTGCCAGAAAGCGTCCCAATATGAACATGAACGTCGCCTGCTTTTTTCAGGACATCAGTCACAGTGATGCTGGCGCCATTGTCAAACGTCACAACACCTTTGTCTCCAGCTTGGCCTCCGCTTTCAGCGTAAAACGGTGTTTTCGTGCTGGCGAACATGACCTCTGTATCCGAGGCTTCTGTGACAGCGTTTCCGTCCACGACCACTGTGTGAATTGTATCGGTTCCGTCCAAGCTTTCAAATCCTGTAAACTCTGTGGCACCAAATTTTTCGCGCGCGGCCAGCCAAATATCATCTGTTCCCGCGTCACCCGATTTAAAACCCGACGCTTTAGACGTCTCTTTTTGTTTGGCCATGGCTTTGTCAAAGCCGTCTGTATCCACAGTAATGCCGCGAGAGCGCAGCGCGTCTTGGGTCAAATCAAGTGGAAAGCCGTAAGTATCATAAAGCGTAAAGGCCGTTTTCCCGGGCAGAACATCCCCGTCTTTCAATCCTTCCGTGGCGTCATCAAGCAGTGCGGTACCGCGACCCAGTGTGCGGCGAAAGCGCTCTTCTTCTTGCTCGAACGTGGCCTCAATACTGGCTTGTGCGCGACCAAGCTCGCCATAAGCATCGCCCATTTCGGTGATCAGGGAAGGGACAAGACGGTGCATCAACGGGTCTTTCGTTCCCAAAATATGGGCATGACGCATCGCGCGGCGCATGATGCGGCGCAGAACATAACCTCTGCCTTCATTGCTGGGGCTAACCCCATCGGCCATTAAAAATGAGCAAGAACGCAAATGATCAGCAATCACGCGGTGGCTAAATTTCGCGTCGCCTTGTGATTTTACACCCGTTAAGTTCTCTGACGCCGCAATCAGATTCTGAAACAGATCGATGTCATAATTATCGTGTTTGCCTTGTAAAATAGCGGCCGTACGCTCTAGGCCCATGCCAGTATCGATAGACGGTTTGGGCAAAGGTTTTTGCACTCCGTCTGCGCCTTTTTCAAACTGCATGAAAACCAAATTCCAAATCTCGATAAAGCGGTCCCCATCTTCATCGGGCGAACCTGGGGGGCCGCCGGGAATATCAGACCCGTGGTCATAGAAAATCTCAGAACAGGGCCCGCACGGCCCCGTGTCACCCATGGCCCAAAAATTGTCTGATGTGGCAATGCGAATGATACGGTCATCGGACAGCCCAGCAATTTTTTTCCAAAGGGCCGCCGCTTCGTCATCTGTGTGATAAACGGTGACGAGCAGTTTGTCCTTATCCAGACCAAAATCGCGTGTGACCAAATTCCACGCATGTTCGATGGCTTGATCTTTGAAATAATCACCAAAGCTGAAGTTACCCAGCATTTCAAAAAACGTATGGTGACGCGCCGTATAGCCCACATTATCAAGATCATTATGCTTCCCGCCTGCGCGTACGCATTTTTGGCTAGAGACTGCGCGCGGCATGGGCGGGGTCATGGCGCCCGTAAAATAATCCTTAAACGGCACCATGCCTGCGTTGACAAACAAAAGCGTGGGATCGTTATCGGGCACGAGCGGCGCGGAAGGGGTAATGTCATGGCCATTACCGCCAAAATACGACAGGAATTGGGATCGGATATCGCGAACGCTGGTCATAAACATCTCTTTGTTCAACCGCCTGTGACAGGCCGTGTGATTTAGACAAAACATATAGAAACAGCAGGGCGTTAAGCCAAGGAAAGTTTTTATTATTCGCTGTGTGTTTGACCTCGCTTTTAGGCGCTGTGTGGAGATTAAGCATAAGCCATGCGGTATTGCCCGCGCTTGTGCTTAACAAGGCGGTCTTTGATTTAACGATGGCCTCACACGGGCGGCGCTGGGCCTTGCGCTTTTTGCCTGACTAAACCGGGTGGTCGAGAGATTGGAGTGCTTGACGGCTCACCGGTCTCGCTTTTGTTATCGGCGAGGTTAGCGGATTGTGTCCGCTCCGCAGACGTAAAATCATGTGGAGTGACTGGCACTGGCTTTTCACAGCTTATCGACGGCGCGCAGGCCGTTGGCTCGGCGGTTTTTCTGCATGCTTTTCTTGCTGATTCACAGGCCTCACCGCGCGGAATGGCGGCCCAGCGAAATTGACCGAGGCTATCGGTTTTAAACCGATGAGCATTGCCCGTTTGCGGCGGATTTGAGGTGTCCGAATGGCGGGGTCGTTGTCGTTTTGCTTGGCGGGCTTTGGCTTTTCGTAGCAAGCGACTGGTCGTCATGCGTTCTCGCCACCGCTTGGCTGCCCACCATCCCCCAAGTTCTGTGTAAACCCGCGCGCGCCAAATGGGGTCAGATAACATCTGCGCCTTTAGGATAATGTCGCGATTGTGCCGCTCAATCGATAAAAGCAAACGGTAAAGCCGTATGATCATCGGCGCGCGCGAGGTTAGCTGCGCCAAGCCCGCGTCCGCCGCAACAGCCGCAAAGAACGCCGTAACCCGCAGCGCAATTAAGGCCCGTAGCGAGGAGGTATCAATCACGGCATTATGGTCAGACGATGGGTTCACCCGCAAACATTATGGGGCAAAACAGCAAGGGGAGGCTAAATAGAGACTTGCCCACCCTTAAACGTAAAACGCTCGCCCCAAATAATATAGGGCGAGCATTTGTTTGCTGTGATAAATCTGACTGTCGTTGGTGCTTTACTGTATCGATTGGCGGAAGCCGTCTTTTTCAAACCAATAGGGTGCGCGTTTTGAGTTGCCCGTGTGGACTTCGTTCAGTGTTTCGGCCTCATATAAACGTCCGCCAATCATGACGTGTTCAATATTATCGGTATGGCGAATATCGTCCATCGGATTGTCAGATAATATGACGAGGTCAGCGAGTTTGCCGCGCTCTAGACTACCAATATCATCAAGGAAACCCAAATGCTCGGCTGGCGCTGTGGTGGCGGCGCGTAGGGCCTCGACAGCGGTCATGCCGCCGCGGGCAAAGCTCCACATTTCCCAATGCGCGGCAAGACCTTCGCGTTGGCCATGCGCGCCGATGGCGACCAAGACGCCCGCATCAGCCAGCTTTTTGGAGGTCGCGCCGCTGACCGCATCCACGAAATCCTCATCGGGGGCCGTAATGCGGCGCACGGCGCGGGCTTGTAGAACATCGGCGGGCACATGTTTGGATAGGATGGGATGCTTCCAAACGTCGGACTCTTGATAGAAATAAAGCTCCCCACTCATCCCGCCGTATGTCACAGCAAGCGTCGGCACATAAGCGACCTTTGTCTGGCTATAAAGCTGTATCACATCATCATAGATTTGGGATTGCGGCAGGTTATGTTCAATCGATGTGTTTCCATCGACCACCATGGACATATCCATATGATAGAGGGAACCGCCCTCGGCCACGACCATAATGTCGTTATCGCGCGCCGCTTTGACGACTTGTTGGCGTTGTTCGCGGCGGGGTTGGTTATAGTTTTTCACACCATGAGCGCCTTGATTTTTAAGGCGGCTGACGTGTTCTTGGGCGTCGTCTTCATCCGAAATAGAGGCAAAGAAGCCAGGTGCTTTCGCGCCGTAGATAATTTCGCCTGTTGAGAACAGACGCGGGGAGATGATTTTGCCCGCGCGTTGCATTTCCGCGGCTGGAAAGAAGGCCGCCGCGCGTGTGGATGGGTCAAATATCGTCGTCACACCCAGCGCTAAATGGCCCATAGCGGACCAGTTTTGTTGCGGCGTCAAATCGCCGACCCCTTGCGGGCCGTGGGCATGGGCATCGACAAGGCCCGGCATGATTGTTTTACCTTTTAGGTCAACGGTTGTGGCGTCTGTTGGAATTTGGACACTCTCGCCCACCGCTTTGATACGGTCACCGTCGATGAGGATAGTGCCGTTTTCAATCACGCCGCCGTCTTTACTGGCCATGGTAATGATGCGCACATTTGTCAGCGCGACCAAGCCGTCGGGCTTTGCGGCGGGCACATCCAACGATAATGACGTCCCGCGCGTGGGTGGGATGTAATCGTCATTGGCAAGCGCTTTGGCGGCATCGACAGAATATAAATTCGGGCCGAGCGTCCAGTTTATCGTTGCGCCGTCCTCTGACCAACTGGGATATGTGGCGCCGCCGTCGGATAATTTTGTGACGGGCAGGGCGTTTGCACTCGCCCCTGCGGCGACATTTTGCGGGCCTGATAAGGCCGGCATAACGAATAGATTATAGTTTTCGCGAAAGGCGATGTGCTTGCCCGATGGTGATATTTGGACGCTCTGCGCGAGTTTGGCACTGGCGTGGACACGTTCTTGATCCCCCAATAGGTTTGTCGAGATGAGCGCGCGATTGCCGTCTCTGCCAGCGGTGAAGAAGATACGTAAATCATCTGCGCCGAAATGTGGGTGACTGCCGGAGCCGCGCACTTTCACAGGCTCTGATCCGTCCAAGGCCATGACATAAATGCCGGGTGCGTCTGACCAACGGTCATCGGTTAGGTAGCCGCCGCTGCTTTTTTCATAGGTGATGTAATCGCCGTCAGGTGACACGGCGGGGCGGCGAAAATGGCCAGGGTTTTGGGTGAGGGTCGTGATTTTCCCACTGGCAATATTCATGCTGTGTATCGCGCCAAGGTCATCATCATTCCAAGTCACGAAAGTGAGCGTTTTGCTATCGCGTGACCACGCGGGATCAAGCTCGTACATCGTATCAGGAAGCTGTGTGAGGCGCGTGGCAATGCCGCGACCATTTTTAATATAGAGCTTTCCTAGGCTTTCAAAAATGGTGCTCTTGCCATCGGGCGAGACGGCCGCATAGCGGGGCATTTTCGTCTCGAGCGTGTCAGGTGACACTTCGGTTTTTGGACGCGGCGGGGCCATGATTTCGCGGCTATCTTTAACCCGAAAATCAATGTGGTCTATATCGCCTGACGTCACGTCAACAGAATGGATTTGACCCCCGGCCCAAAAGTATAATGTCTGGCTATCGGGGCTCCAGTCCATATTGGGGTAGACGCCGTAGACGGCCCAAGTTTCTTGCATGTCTTGGTCAAGATGGTCAAATACCATGCGCTCTTCGCCTGACTCTAAATCTTTGATAAATAACATAGATTTCGCGCGGACACGTTTCACATAGGCAATGGATTTGCCGTCGGGTGAGGGTGTCGGGCGCACGGCCCCGCCTGCGCCGCCGACCGCGTCAGACACCTCGCCCGTTTCCATATCGTATTTTTTAATCTCGAACAGCTGCGTATTACTGTCTTGGGCATATTCAAAAATGGGCCCAGATGTCGTGTTGGCGGTGTAATAAACATAGCGGCCGTCGGGGCTGAACATCGGCTCGCCAATTTCTTTTTGGTGTGCGTCAGACGGCTTTTTCGTCAGTTGCACACCAGAGCCGCCCGATGTGTGATAGAGCCAAATCTCGCCGGTCCCAAGAGAGCGCGATGTGGTGAAATGTTTACGCGCCGCGATAAACTCTCCGTCTGGTGACCATGTCGGATTGTTCAAAAGACGAAAGCTCTCATCTGTGACTTGTTGCATGTCAGATCCGTCTGCTGCCATCGTCCAGATATTATCCCCGCCCGCCCGGTCGGACGTAAAGGCAATGCGCGACCCGTCGGGGCTAAAGCGCGGCTGGATTTCCCACGCCATGCCAGAGGCAATGTTAGTCGCTGTACCGCCGGTGACGGGGATGGTGTAAATGTCACCTAATAAGTCAAAGGCGATAGTCTTGCCGTCGGGCGACACGTCAAGGCTCATCCATGTGCCCTCGGTCACATTAATTGGGACGGATTTCTTTTTACCAGGTGGGTTGTTCACGTCCCATTTTGTATCGTCTTTCTTGCTATCAGCCAGGACTGGACTGGCGACCAATGCGCCACCAATCAAAAGGGCCGTTGTCGCTAAAAGGGCTTTGGTAAAGGTCATGGGAATCTCCGTCATGCGATGTAGGGGGACAGGCTAGCTCTTGCGGCTAGCTCTGTCGTTAAGTCTCGCCTGATAAGCGAAATGAAGTCATTATTTAGAAACGGCCCGCAGGCATCTTTGCTTAGAAGCGGCCCGCAGGGCCGGGGAACACAACGGGGGTCGCATGGCCGTCTTTTGATACCGCTGATACACCAAAGAAATAATTGTCGATAACTAGGTTTTCAAAGGTCCACTCGGATACATTGCCGACATAGCGGGAATGGGTCCACTCTGGTGCCGTGGTTTCGCGCCAATGCACGCGGTACCCCGCCAGGTTTTCAGCTGGCTTGCCTGTGGGCCGCTCCCACGTCAGCTTGGCCGACGCCTCCACCGCGCCAGACGCTTCGACATTGCTTGGGAAGGGCGGCGCACCCGCCATACCTGCAAGCGTCAGTGCATTAAGCGCGGTAAGTTTCGCCGCATATGGCCCGTCTACACCGTCCATTGTATCGCCGTAAGGACGCCCGTCCTTACTGCGTAAATCTTGATGCTGGCGGTCGTAATGCTCGTGGGACTCCATGATGCGTATGCCCGGGATGCCGACATCGTTAAAAGGCCGGTGGTGTCCGCCGCGGCGGTAACGGTCGAGGCGGTAGACCATATTAATATCCAAATTGACCATATATTGGTCGCCTTGGGTTTTGATATAACGCGCGAGGTTGCGCGAGGGGCTATCGACTTCGCCGCCTGTAAAACGGCGGATGCGGGCTTCCTCTGGCGTCTCATTCGCGCGGGTGCCTTCTGAGAAGACGCGCACAACAGAATTATTTACGACCCCGTCAATGCCCGCGATATTAGATATCATATCGTTATTCAAAACGCCTTTAATCTCCCAGCCTTCTTTGAGGGCATGATCAGCGACAATTTTCCCGCCGAACAGCCCCTGTTCTTCGCCCGACAGCCCTGCATAGATGATGCTGCCTGCATATTTTCGTTTGGATAATATACGCGCGGCCTCGATTGTGCCTGCCATGCCAGAGGCATTATCATTCGCACCGGGGCTATCGTCCGTCCCGTTAAGCGGGTCCGTGACACGGCTATCGATGTCGCCTGACATCATGACAAAGCGGTTGGGGTCGAGCGTGCCGCGTTGTATCGCCAGCACGGATACGACCTCTGTGGGCTCTGGAATACGACGTTCACCCGATATTGTGTCAGAGACATAGATGACCTCTAGGCAACCGCCGCAATCAGCCGAAATTCGCTCAAATTCTTCGAAAATCCAGCGCCGCGCTGCACCAATGCCCTGTGTGTCCGACTCAGTTTCAGACAGTGTATGGCGCGTCCCAAAATTTACCAGCGTTTGAATATCGTCCACAATGCGCGTCGCCGAGGGGGCGGTGGCAATATCATATAAATCCAGTACTTCTGAGGGGGGCACGGCGTTGGTGCTACCTTGGGCTTGCGCGCAAGAACTGAGGCTAAAGCTAGCGGTCGCACAGAGTGTCGTCGTCAGAAGAGTAGAGAGGTAACGCATAGTAATCCTAGGGGTTAAGCGGGTACGGGACGGGGTGTTGTGGCATGGCGGAGGACATCAAAATAGCTGTCTTTTATCTCCATTGTCTTGTCATGACCTTGTGCAGTCATATGTCTGTGCAAGGCTTTCAGCCGAAAACACGGCACATACATATAGGCGTGATGTTCCACATGATAATTCACCCAATAGGGGGCAAAAAATATGCGCTCTATGATATTGGCACGGGTCGTGCGTGCATGGGTCAGCGGATTATCATCTGTGCTGGTCATGGCATGTTCCGCGATATTGCGAAGGCGCAGCACGGCAAAGAACCATGTGGTTAGCGGCAGTAGCCAGAGCACAAAATAAGCCCACCACGCCCCCACAGCTGTTAGCCCCGCAAACATCACGAGATTAATCATAATCATTGGCCAAGGGGACCGGCGCTTGAACGCGTCGCTACCCGCGACATTTGTTTTCTTAGTACGGGCCATCAATAACCGTAAAAACGTCTGTCCTGTAATATCGCGAATAAATTTACGGCATAGGCTTTCACGGCTGACGGGAAATTTGGCCGAGAGCGGCAAGTCGGGATCATCCGCGCTTTGAGTAAATTTGTGATGCTGTAAATGATAACGGCGATAAGACAGCATATCGCCGCCGTAAGGTCCCGCGAGTAAATATTGACCGACAAAATCATTGACGCGGCGGTTTTTAAACAGGGCGGCATGGGCGCTATCATGCATTAAAATCGCCATACCGTGCTGGCGCGATCCAATGATTAAGATGCAAAGCGGGATAAGAACAGGGTAGGTGATGCCGATAAACATTGCCGCACCAATGACAGCCCAAACATGAAAAACGAGCCAGGCGCCCCATAGGTTTGACCGTTTGGATAATTCCCGTTGCGATTGTTTGTCGATGTATTCCATGCACGCTCCCTTGGCTGCGCAGGATGTTCGGGAAAAGCCAATGTGTCAATGTCGGGAAGTGTCACAAATCGGTGTTTGCGGGCCTAAAACTGGTGACATTCACGCTTGATACGCTAAGCTCATGTTATGACAAAATTTATCACACCCCTTGCTATCGCCCTTCTTTCAACAACCGCGCTTGTCGCTTGCTCTAATGCCGATGCGCAAAAAACGCCTAGCACAGCCCCAGCCGCAACAGCCCCAGCTGCATCTGGACCAGTTATTGCCGCCTCTGCCGTTATTAATGACAGCATTGATATCGCGCCTGTCGGTGATGTCACGGACGTCACGGATCAGGTCAGCATAGAGACATGGATTGATGATTTAGACGCGCCTTGGGGCATCACGTTCACGGCAGCGGACACAGCGTTAATCACACAAAAATCAGGTGAGTTTTTCATCTATGAAAACGGGACACTGTCCCAAATTTCAAATGTACCCGAAGTCAATGACGGCGGGCAGGGCGGCCTAATGGATGTGACGCTTGATCCCAATTGGCCCGAGGAAGACTGGATATACCTTAGTTTCTCTCATCCCAAAACACCGGGTGCGGGCGAGGCGATGACCAAGGTTATCCGTGCCAAGTTACGGGACGGCGCGCTCAGCGGTATTGAAACACTCTTTGAGGCTAAACCAGAAGATTACGTTAAGCGTCGTCATCACTTTGGGTCCCGCATTACCTTTGACGCGGCCGGGCATTTATATTTCTCTATCGGTGACCGCGGCATCATGGCTGACGCGCAGGACATCACCAAGCCTAACGGCAAGGTGCACCGCATTAATCGTGATGGGTCCATACCAGCGGATAATCCCTTTGTTGATGACGCGACCGCCTATGCCAGTATTTACAGCTTTGGTAATCGTAATCCCCAAGGCCTGATTATTCACCCTGATACAGATGTGCTATGGTCGACGGAACACGGCCCAAAGGGCGGTGATGAGCTTAACGTTATTCGCCCGGGTGTGAATTACGGCTGGCCGGAAATTTCCTACGGCATTAATTATAACGGCACCGTCTTAACAGAGTTCACGAAAAAACCGGGCATGGCCCAACCCATCAGCCAGTGGACACCGTCCATCGCGGTCTGCGGTTTGGATGTTTACAAAGGTGATTTGTTTGGTGACTGGGACGGCGCGTTGCTCGTCGGGGCGTTGGCCTATGAAGAAATCCGCTTGGTACGTGTTGACGGTGAGCGATATAAAGATGAGCAGATTATCATGCAGCAAGAGGGTCGTGTGCGCGACGTGACTGTTGGGCCTGACGGTGCGATTTACGCCGCGGTAGAAGATAAAATTCTGCGCCTAACGCCGGCGAAATAGGGATGCCATTTTGGACATCAAAATTGGTCGAGGGGTACCAAGCTTTTCGCGCCGGTGATTATGCCGCGCAGAAATCGCTTTATGAAAACCTCGGTAAAGAGGGCCAAGCGCCAAAGGTGATGATTATTGCCTGTGCCGATAGCCGCGTCGATCCGACCGACATTTTCCACGCCTATCCGGGAGAGATGTTTGTGGCGCGAAATGTTGCCAATATCGTGCCGCCGCTCGACGAAACGGACGGCTTTCACGGCACCAGCGCGGCCATTGAATATGCGGTTAATGTCCTAAAGGTCGAGACGATTGTCGTCATGGGTCATGAAAGCTGCGGCGGTATTCAGGGTTGCCTTGACGGGGCAGGGGACGACCCATCGGGTGGATATGTCGCCAAATGGGTGTCATTAATCAACGGTGTGCGTGACCGTATTTTGGCAAAAAATTACCCAGAAGATCAAATCACGCTGCAAATGGAATTGGAAGTTGTGCGCCAGTCTATCGCGAATTTAATGACATTTCCTTTTGTCAAAGCGGCAGTCGATGCTGGCGGGCTAAGCCTGAAGGGGGCCTATTTTAGTATAATCCAAGCCCGCTTAATGATGCTGGGCGATGACGGGGACTTTTATCTTGTCCCCGATATGTCAGCTGGATAGCTGCGGTAGGATTGACCGTATTGTAGGCATAACGCCGACATCGGACTGCACTTTATAGGCCGTCATACCAAGCGCCTTGGCCGCATCGACATTGGCTTGGGTATCATCAAAAAAGACGATATCTTGGGCTTTGAACCCTGTGCGGTCTATCACGATTTGATAACAATGGGCGTGAGGTTTGACGGCGGCGATTTGGTGGCTAGCAAAAATATGATCAAACATCGGTTCTAGCGGCAGGTAGCTCAGCAAATGATCCCAATGCATCGCATTCGTGTTGGACAGGCACGCTGTTGTGAAATGTCCGCGCAGCCCCTTAATCATATCAACAACGCCGTCAAACGGCTGCCCGACCCAGAGGCGCCATTGCAGTTTAAACTGCGCACGCGTGAACGGCAGTCCAAACAGCTCTATCATGTGGTCGGAAAATACATCGTCAGAGATTTCGCCGCGTTCATAGGCAAGGCTGACTTGCGAGCTTGCGAAACGTTTGGCCGCCTCTTCTCGGCTTAGACCGCTGAGCGCGGCTAATTCTGTGATTCCTGTCCAGTCGACAACAACGCCGCCCAGGTCAAATAATATTAGTTTGCTCATCGATTGCCCCCACATACTCAGTCGATTGATTCATCTCAATTGCGGCGGAATACACTTAGCCGCCGTCAAAGTGAAGCGTTAAGTTTTAATGGCTAACGTCAACTGTAATGCAGGTTTAGATTTGGTTAAATTATACCGCAGAGGCAGGACGTGCGCTTGCTTTGGCGTGCCACGCCCAAAGCGCGGTCAGGCTCTCATCGGGGCTGGCTTTCACCCATTTTGAAAAATCAATCGTGACAAGGGCCGTGATGTCGGCAAAGCTGTAATCATCAATGGCAAGGTTTGGGGACTTGGCAAATTGTGCGTTCATATCCTCGTAAAAATGCATGAGGCGGGTACGCCCGCGCTCGGCGAGTTCTGGCAATTGCTCGATATTGCGCGGGCCTGTCATGGCGCGACCTTTCATATGGGGCGAGCTATTGCGCAGGATTTCAGCCACCGCCGATAGCCCTTCAAATTCGACCCGCCAATTCCATTCCAAGACGCGGGCTTTTTCCAGTGCCGTGACACCCATAAGCGGCGGGTTTGGGTAGGCGGCTTCGACAAAGCTGGCGATGGCAAGGTTTTCTGAAATCGCTTGGCCGTCTTCTGTGACAAGGCAGGGGACAGCGCAGCGCGGATTTATTTTGGCAAACTCTGGCGACATTTGCTCGCCTTTGCGCAGGTCAATTTCGACGGTCTTATAATCAACGCCCTTTTCCGCCATAAAAATACGGGCCCGGCGTGGACTTGGTGCGGTTTGGCAGTCATATAATGTTAGCATGAAATCTCCGTTTGATATCTATGAAAAGGCTACCGCATGAGTGAGCAAGGTTCAATAAAGACCGTTCTTAATCCGAAAGAAAAAGATATTGGCGAATTTTCTGTGCGCCGCGCACTGCCCTTTATTCAACAGCGCAGCGTTGGGCCGTGGGTCTTTTTTGACCATTTTGGTCCCGTCAGTTTTAAACCCGGAGAGGGGATTAACGTCCGCCCGCATCCGCATATCAATCTGGCGACTGTAAGCTATTTGTTTGAAGGCGAGATTTTTCACCGCGATAGCCTCGGTAATGCGCTGCCGATTCATCCCGGTGCGATAAATTTGATGGTCGCGGGACGCGGTATTGTTCATAGCGAACGCACGCGGGACGCACTGCGAGAAAGCGGCTATGATTTGCACGGCTTGCAATTGTGGATGGCGTTACCCGAAGCGGATGAAGAGGTGGAGCCCGCCTTTTACCACACACCCGCCGATGACATACCCGTGGTCACATCGGACGGCGTGAGTTTGCGCGTGATGATGGGGACCGCTTTTGGGGTGACTTCACCCGTCAAGACCTTTTCCGAGACGCTCTATTTTGAAGCGGATATGGACGACGGCGCGTCTTTTGACGTGCCGAACTCACCCGAGCTTGGCGTCTATGTTGTACAAGGTGAAGCGGATATTGACGGGGAGACAGCGCCGATAAACGCCATGAGTGTGCTAGACTTATCGGCTAAGACGATAACAGCGCGCGGCAAAACACGGCTAGCCGTGATCGGCGGCGCGCCGCTGGGCCATCGTCATTTGAACTGGAATTTTGTTTCAAGTCGCCGAGAGCGGATTGAGCAAGCGCGTCAGGATTGGAAAGCCGGGCGGTTTGACAGCGTCCCAGGCGATGATGAGGAGTTCATCCCACTGCCAGAGTAAAGCTAGCCCGCAGCGATAAGGCCGTAAGGATCGATACCGTTTTCGTGGCACATCGCGTGTACTTCTTGGTAAACGCTGGGCGGGGCAATGCCGAGACGCGCGCGCGCTGCATCGAGAGGCTCTGATAGCAGGGCGACGATATCTTGCTCAATAATCTTATGGGCGGCGTTGCCGTGACGTTGGCCTTGACGCACAGATTTCAGTGTCGGCGCATTTTTAGGCAGCGTCTTTTTCATTTCAAGCGCGGCCATATAGCCAATGAAGAGGCTGCCTTTGCCGCGGTTTTGGCCATAAGAAAACCCTAGCACACTGGCTTCACCCAGCGCGTCGCGGCCGTACCCTGTCAGGATATGAAACAAATCATGGGTGTCGCGGCGGCGATTACCATACCACTGCATTTGATCATCATAGCGGGGATAGCCGCTTTCATCGTAAAAGCGGTCATATTCCGCCACCAGCCCCGCTGCGGTCAGCCCTTCGCGCTCCATAAAGGCGACATAGGCTTGCCCAACAGAGCCCTCTGGCAGTTGCTTTAGGCTGTCATGGTCATCTAAAACATCGGGGAGATAGCGGTGATCAGCATAACGCTGCTTGCCAATATCAGAGGTCAAAAACGCCCGTGCATCGCGCTCAAATTCTTTGCCGTCCAGCGCGATGATAATCTCAAAGACTTGGCGCGTATCTTCTTTATCGGCGATCAATTTGCGGAAATGGCGCATCGCCTTTAAGGGCCGAATGGGCATATTGGGGCGGTCAGCGTGTCTAAACGGTTTTGTTTCCATAAAGCCTCATAACACAGGAGCCGACGTAATCAAACATCGACCCCCGAATAGTGTTTATGCAATTTTGGCTTATTAGCCGTCCAAGCCTTTATCCGTAAGGGCCTACCAGCCACACGTCCGGTCTTTGTTTTCCTCTTCCAGATAGGTCAGAAGCGGGCCGAAATACTCAAGAATTGGCGTTGCGTCCATATCGCGCTGCCCCGTAAAAGCTTCTAGTGCATCAGGCCACGGCTTTGACGCCCCCATCTCCATCATCGCTTTGAAATTCGCGCCGACCTCTTCATTGCCGTAAATAGAGCAGCGGTGCAGTGGCCCTTCAAATCCGGCCATATCACAGGCCGCTTTGTGGAATTGGAACTGCAAAACATGGGCGAGGAAATAACGCATATAGGGCGTATTACCGGGAATATGGTATTTCGCACCGGGATCAAAAGCGTCCGTTGGGCGGTCGCCGGGGGCACGCACGCCTTGGTATTTATCGCGCAGCGCCCACCATCCTTCGTTATAGGTCGCAGGCGTGAGCTCGCCAGAAAACACTTGCCAGCGCCACTGATCAACCATCAGGCCAAAAGGCATAAAGGCCACCTTATCCATAGCTTGACGTAGCAGCAGTGATAGGTCTGCATCCGCACCGGGCACATCTTTCGGGTCTAGCAATCCGATTTGCACGAGATAATCAGGCGTAATCGACAAGGCAATCATATCACCAATGGCTTCGTGGAAGCCGTCATTGGCGCCGTCTTTGTAAAACACGGGCTGGTCTTTATAGGCGCGTTGGTAATAATTATGTCCAAGTTCGTGATGCACGGTTGAAAAATCTTCGCCGTTAATCTTGGTGCACATTTTGATGCGAATATCATCGCGGTCGTCCAAATCCCACGCTGACGCATGGCACTGCACTTCGCGGTCTTGCGGTTTTGTGATGAGAGACCGTTCCCAAAATGTCTCGGGCAGTGGTTCAAAGCCGAGTGAAGAGAAAAACGCCTCGCCTGTTTTGACCATTTTCATTTGGTCATAATCATTTTCTAATAGCAGAGCCGTCAAATCGACACCTTCTGCCGCCCCTTCTGGCTCGACGAGGTCATAAATATTGCCCCAGCTTTGCGCCCACATATTGCCCAAAAGGTCAGCCCGAATGGGTTGGTCCAAAGGCACGACGCTATCGCCATATTCTTTGTTAAGCGCGGCGCGCGCATTACAATGAAGGTGTTCATAAAGGGGTTTAATCTGTTCAAACAAACGATCTGATTCTTTAACAAAATCATCAGCGGGCATATCGTAACCGGACCGCCACAGCGCGCCTGTATCGGCAAAACCAAGCTCAGACGCGCCTTCGTTTACAATGGTGACCATTTTAGCGTAATCGGACTTCATCGGTTTTGAAACTGTGCGCCAGCCTTCCCAAACAGTTTGCAACACCTCTGGATCACGGGATTTGGCAATGATGTCGGACGCTTGACCCAAGTGAATTTTGCCTTTGGGGACTTCGGTCGTCAATGTGCCGTCACCGTCCGTATCGAGGATTTTGATGATGCGTTTGTCTTTGACATCTACAGCAAATTCGCCCGTGCCATAGGTGCTATCAAGCTTGGTCATGAGCGTTGAAAGCTTGACGGCGGCCCCTTCGGTTTCTGGTGCTGGGAAATTTGATCCCCGTTTCAGTCCGTCCATTTTGCGCTGCATATCCCCGGGCAGGGCAAGGCCGTTAAAACGCTTGGCTTTATTGGCGAGTGTGGTGGACAGCTTTGCGCCTTCTGCGCCGGCTTTGGCCGCTAACCAATTGGTATCATAATTGATGAAATTGGCGTTCACCCAATAAACGCGGGCCGCATATTCACGCAGTTCTACGATTTGTTTTTCGGCGTCTTGTAAAAATTCTCGTGCCTCTTGAACCGTGGGGGCTGACGATTTGGCAGGAGCAGCGGCTGGCGCTTGTGTCGGGGCGCTGGCCTCGACTGGGGCATTCGCCTCTGGTGCTGTGATGAGCTGGTCTTGATTACACGCAGACAGGGTCAAGGCAGCGGCCGTGGCCAAGCCCATCATAACGGCCAGATTGCTCGCTGAATTTTTCATAAATCGTTTCATTGTCACACCTTTTGCTTTGTTACGTCTTTTGGCGGTAAATCTGGATTTTTTCAAATCCTACCCCTTTGTTATAATCGTAAACATGATAGTGACACGGTCAAGCGCCATGCAGTAATCGTGATAATCAATAGCGTTTGGAACGGAAATCAACATGCCAAAAACAACGGATACGGCCAAGCCAGCGGAAAAACCTGGTCTGCTACTTGTTAACCTCGGTTCGCCCGATGCGCCGACGGCCAAAGCCACGCGCAAATATCTGTTTCAATTTTTGCATGACTGGCGTGTCATCGACACCACGCGGTGGCTCTGGTGTCCGATATTACATTTCATTATCCTGCGTATCAGACCGGCAAAATCTGCCAAAGCTTATGCGTCTATTTGGGGGCATGTTGATGACATCCCGGGCGATGAGGGGCCATTGGTGCGCATCACGCGCGCGCAAGCGCAAGGCGTCCAAGACCGCCTCGGCGATGACGTGATTGTAGACGTGGCCATGCGTTACGGTAATCCCTCCATTGGTGACGCGATGGACCGCTTAAAGGCCCAAGGCTGCACACGTATTGCTGTGCTGCCCATGTATCCGCAATTTGCGGGCGCGACGACCGCCTCTGTTTATGACGGTGTGGCCAAGGCGTTGATGAAGCGTATGGACGTGCCAGAGCTTCGGTTTTTGCGTCACTATTATGATGACCCGCGCTTTATCAAAGTGTTGGGCGATAGCCTAACAGAGCATCTGGCGACGCTGGATTGGACACCGGATGTTGTCATGACATCGTATCACGGTCTGCCGCAAAGTTATGTCGATAAAGGCGACCCCTATCAGGGCGAATGTATAGAGACGACAAACTTGCTGCGTGATTATCTGGGTATGACAGAGCAAACGCTGCAAACCACATTCCAAAGCCGTTTTGGTCCCAAAGCATGGTTGCAGCCCTATACCGACAAAACGCTAGAGGCGATGCCAAGTGAAGGCGTGAAAAAAGTTGCCGTGATGATGCCCGGCTTTTCCGCCGATTGTCTAGAGACATTAGAAGAGATCGCCATTGAAGCCCACGAAACATTTGAAGAGCATGGCGGAGAGAAATTCACCGCTGTGCCGTGCCTCAACCATAGCCCTGCGCATTTAGATTTTCTGGCTGATCTGGCGCGCGAGCGTTTGCTGCATGGCTGGTTGCCAGACACTAAGCCTGCCAAAAAGGCAAAACCCAGGACGAAGCCTAAATCAAGGGCGCGCGCATAGCGTCAAATATCGCGTCCATTGATGTGTCCGCATCCAGGATAAACGACGAGGTTAACGTAATGTCTGCTAGCGCCGCATAAGCCGCTTTACGAGATTGCAGCAGGCCGTCATAGCACGCACGGATATTATCTTGCTCGCTCATTGATGTGTCGCGGATAAATTTATCGCGCCAGACGAGCGGCTTGGGCTGGTTAAAATAATCAGATTTAAGGCGGGCCATATCGCGGTCTTCCGCCTTAATATGCACGATAAGCCACTGATTTTTTAAGCTGCGCAAGACATCGTCTTCTACATAAATCACGCTGCCTGTGGTATCCAGCAGTTGATTGCCGTCGGTCTGGCTCAAGGCTTTGCGGGTGGCTTTGGTTTCAAGGGCGATGGATTTGGCTTCACGCTCACGGTAACCTGACGAGTAGGGCTGCCCCTGCCAGCGCGCAAAATCAGCCATGGACTGTTCGCCGAGCTCTTCCCAAATCAGCTGATCGACTTCCACCAATTGAAAATCATGGCTCTTTGAGAGGCGCGACGCCGTATAGCTTTTGCCGATATTGGACATACCAATAAAGGCAATTTTCAATTTGCCCGCCGCATAATGCTCATCAAATTCTGCGCGCGTCAGCTGCATCTATTTTGGGTCCAGAGTCACAGACAAATAATCCGCGAGCGAGGATAGCTCAGGGGTCATGACATGGACACGCGGTTTTTTGCGAAAGGCCTTGGCCAGCGGTTCGGGCAGGGGCACATCTTCGCGCAGGATACGCTCGACACTATCGGCAAATTTTGCGGGATGGGCGGTGGCCACAGTAACTTTAATAAAGTCTGTTTCCACGTCATCCGCAAAGGCGTTCCCAAAAGCGTCCATGGCCAGTTGCCCAACCGTTGTATGCGGGCACATTACGTATCCAGTGCGCGCATGGTAACGGCGCATGTAACGCTCCGTTTCATCGTCCGTAAATGACGCCCCCCAACAAACGGCGGATAGCGCGTCAAAATCACCGCCAAACAAATCAACAATGCGTGGAAAGTTATTTGGACGCCCAATATCCATGGCATTGGACAGCGTGGGTTGTGAGGGCCGCGGCGTATATTCACCTGTCTTTAGGTAATCCACAAAGGGGTCATTGACGTTATGGCCAATAACAAAGCGCTCAATCGGTGCGCCCATTTTACGCGCGATCAGACCCCCTGTCAGATTACCCAGGTTCCCCGACGGGATTGAATAAACTATCCGCTTTCCAGGGTGGGCGGCTTTAATCTGAAGGCTCGACCAGAAATAATAAAAACTTTGCGGGATGACACGCCCAACATTGATTGAATTGGCGCTCATGAGGTGATGTTTGACTGACAGCGCTTGGTCGGCAAAGGCGGCTTTCACAAGGGCTTGGCAATCATCAAAAGTTCCGTCAACGCAAATCGCGTGAATGTTACATCCCTTCTTACCCATGGTCGTTAGTTGTTGTTCTTGGACTTTGCTGACCCCGCCTTTGGGATAGAGGATAAAGACATTGATGCCGTCTTGACCCAAAAAGGCGTCGCCAATCGCGCCGCCCGTATCGCCCGAGGTGGCCACCAATATTGTGCGTGTCTCTCCGCTTTTGCCCATCAAATGACTGGCGGCGCGGCCCATAAAGCGCGCGGCGAAATCTTTAAAGGCGAGGGTCGGTCCGTGAAATAGCTCTAGGAAATAATCAGACGCTATCTCTGGTGTCGCGCTATCCATGACGCGGCCCGTGCTTTCGACCAGCGGCATAGGAAAATCATAGGCATCGCGACACAGCGCGCGCAAGTCATCGTCACTAAAGCTGTCATCAACGAAATAACGCGCCAATTTTGCTGCGCAATCGGCAAAGGACATCGCCCCCATTTGTGCCGTTTGTTCTGGCGTGAAATTTGGCAGGCTATCGGGCATCCAAAGCCCGCCGTCGGGCGCAAGCGACGCCAAAAGCGCGTCTGCAAAGCTGGCTTTGACGCTATTGGTTTTTAGGGAATGATATTGCATAGAACAGGCTCTAATTTCAGATGCGGCATAATTATCCGCGACACACCTCTTAGGGAAAAATACGACCTTTGCAAGCGCGTCTTAGCCGTCTTTATGCCCCAAAAGCGATGTCCAGCCGTCGAGTGAGGGCTGCTTTTCGACCCTCAGGCCAGCCTTTGTAAAACAGGCGGCGACATCATCGGCAAGTTCGTCCAAGATTCCCGATAAGATGACTTTGCCGCCACTTGCCGTTGCCGCCACAATATCGGGCGCAAGACCCATCAACGGCCCTGCGAGGATATTGGCAAAGATGAGATCAAATTGACGACCGCTGAACACGGGGGCGTCAAAACCATCAGCTTGCGCGGCATTGATATGGGCGGCCACCCCGTTCAGTGCGGCGTTATCGGTTGTGACATCGACCGCGTCTTGGTCAATGTCGGTGGCGAGTATTTTGGTAGGGAGGTCTGGTAGCGCCTTGGCGGCTGCAATGGCGAGCGTGCCTGCGCCTGTGCCTAAGTCCAAAACCGTCTTTGGGCTCCAGCCGCTTTGCAAAAGATCATCAAAAATCAAAAGACAGCCCTTGGTCGTGCCGTGATGGCCCGTGCCAAAGGCAAGTCCTGCGTCGATTAATATGGGGAAGGGGATATCGGCTGGCACGCTGTCGCCGTCATGACTGCCGTGAACCCAAAAACGTCCCGCCGCGACAGGGGGCAGGCCCGCTTGTGATAATGATACCCAATCCTCATCAGGGGTTTGCGTGACCCTTGCCGTGATGCCCTCAGGCACAGTCAGGGCCTTTAAGGCCGCGGCTGCCTCAGCCTCAGTCGTATAAAGGGCTTCGACGCGCGAGGTCAGGTCGTCAATTTCAAAGACAGATACGGCCAGCGCTTCCATGATTTCAGAAAAACCCAAGGCTTCGGCCATGGTATAGGCCGCATCATTGGGCCCCGTCAGGGTCAGCGCATAGGGGCGCAGGGCAGAAGTGTCAGTCATGATTTATCTTCGGTCTTTGTCTAATTGCGTGCCGAGTTCGGCGGCTAGTTCTGTGGCAAGGCATCCTTGCGTGTTCAGCTTACCCATGCGCGCCCCACACAGGATATAGCGCATTAATTCGGGCTGTCCCGCATGGCCTGTATGGGCCTCTAACGGATCGGAAAACCCGTTCAGGACGGGCACAACTTTATCGGCAAATTCAAGGCGCATATCAATCACGTCAAAGCCCAGCCCGCGCACAATCGTTTCGCGACTGCGCGGATCGTCAGGGTCAGTCACACTGCCGTCAGTGCGTTGAGAGCGGTACCAAAGCTGTCGGTAAAACGGAATTAATTCATAAGTCAAAAAGTCGTTTAATTCTGACATAGCAACGATTTTAGGGCGCTCGGACGGGCTAAAATCGGGCGGCAATTCTGTGCGGGGCTTGTTTAAATCAGAGAGCGACAATAACGGAATTTGATTAGCGAGCATAAAGGTCTCGCTGCCCCGTATCATATCATCCACGGCTGTGTCGCGCCCATCCGTCATCGCCCGTCGCAGCACATCATACATGATTTTACTACCCAAGCTTTCGGTGACAAAAGCAAATTGATTGGACCGCGTTGAGGTGTTCGCGGCGAGTGTGCAGATGTTCTCAAAGGTAATCTCGCGGCCTTGACGCTCGAAATCATAGCCTGCCGCATCCAGTGACGCGCTGCATAATGCGCCCTCAACCGCCATGCGAATATCATCGCCCGCCGCTCCCAAATACATAACGGCATCAGAAATGCCGAAATTAATAAGCTCGTCTTTCAAACGGCGATTATATTTGCGGCGCAGACGCGCAATGTCTTTTGATGTGCCTTGGTCATCATCTTGGCCGACATGAGGAAATTGTAGGCTATTCCAGAAAATATCATCCCAAAACACACGGTAGAGAACGAACTCTAGCGACGGGTCAACTTCCAAGACTTGCTTGTCCATACAGACAAGTTTGTCCAGTTCTAGTGTTGACCCTGCAATAGCGGTCTCCAGCACATGCGGTATTGGGTTTTTGATATAAACATGGGGGCTGGTTTTGCCAGTTGATGGATTTTCCTTTCCACAGCTGGTCTTTATAATCTGCTCTTCCACCTCGCGCCCATAGGCGGTGGCTATCCCTGATAGAAAATCGCCCGCAAGTTGGTCCGCATCTGGATTTTCTGTCCAACCAATGCCGTGAACATAAACAATATTCACGCGGCTTTTCAGCTTTCCGGGGACAATATCAGCCAAAAATTCAAGGCCTTGGAATTGCGACGCTTCGGGCTCGACAGAGCTTAGCGCCTTCATCGGATGCACAGTCAGTGGCACCTTGCTAGTCGCGCAGCCGGTTAAGACAATCGCCAGCAGTGCTAAGGCCCCAGAGTAAATCCGCGTCAATGTCATATTATATCCCCCACAGTGTTGGCGTTAGGTCCGTTCGACAAAACTATCGAGCACCATTTTATCGCCCGCCTTTTCAAAGCTAACCGATAGCTTGGTTCCGTTGGTTTCTGTCACCGTGCCATAGCCAAATTTTTGGTGAAAAATCCGCTCGCCGACTTTGAAATTAGAAGATTTATTGGCCGCTGGGCGTTTGACCGCATGGCCCTCAATTTCTTTGGGCGCGCGGCCAAAGTTCTTATTCCGGTTTTCTTGGTAACGTTGCCAGCCAGGTGATGTGCGCTGGGATTTCGCGGCTTCAAAACTATCGGCGAAACGCGAAGCGGCTTCCATGACATAATCGGATGATTGCTTGCGCCCCGCTTGCTCGAAATAACCTGTCTCGGATTCGACCTCGACATGCTGCGGCGGTAATTCATCGATGAAACGCGACGGGATAGAGGATTGCCATGAGCCGTAAACTTGGCGATTGGCGGCAAAGTAAATCTTGGCCTGTTCGCGCGCGCGCGTGATGCCGACATAGGCCAGACGCCGTTCTTCTTCCAATCCCGCAAGGCCGTTTTCATCCATGCTTTTTTGGCTTGGGAAAATGCCTTCTTCCATACCGGGCAGGAAGACCAGCGGAAACTCTAGCCCCTTGGCAGAATGAAGGGTCATCAGGCTGACCTCGTCTTCTTTCGGCCCGCTGTCAACGTCCAGCACGAGGCTGACATGTTCCAAATAGGCGTCAAGCGTTGGAAACTCAGACATCGCTTGGATAAGTTCTTTTAGGTTCTCAAGCCGTCCTGCGGATTTGGCGTCTTTGCTGTCTTTCCACATTTGGGTGTAGCCAGACTCGTCTAAAATGCGCTCAGCAATATCGGTATGGGGCAGGGTCTCTGCCTCTTTGCGCCAACGGTCCACGTCCAAAATAAAGGCTTTGAGCGATGTCCGGGCTTTGCCGCGAATTTCGTCGGTCTTCGTGAGTTCACGCACAGCCGTCTCTAGGCTAACCCCCATAGCGCGCGCGGCGAGTTGCAGCTTTTGAATGGTTGTATTGCCAATGCCGCGCTTGGGCGTGTTGACGATACGTTCAAACGCCAGATCATCTGTGTCGGATTTTAAAACGCGCAAATATGCATGGGCATCGCGAATCTCGGCACGTTCGAAAAAGCGCGGGCCGCCAATGACCTTATAAGGCAAGCCAAGCGTGATAAAGCGTTCCTCAAAGCTGCGCATTTGCCGCGATGCCCGCACGAGGATGGCAACTTCGGAATAACGTCGTCCGTTTGATTTCCAATTTTCAATTTCGCCCGCAATGATGCGCGCCTCGGCGGGGGCGTCCCAAACGCCCATGACAGAGACTTTGTTCCCGCCTTTATCTTCGGTCCATAATGTCTTGCCAAGGCGGTCTTGGTTCGCCCGGATCAGGCCAGACGCCGCACCGAGGATATGCTCAGTCGAGCGGTAATTGCGTTCCAGCTTGACGACCTTTGCGCCGGGGAAGTCTTTTTCAAACCGCAGGATGTTGTCTACTTCTGCCCCGCGCCACCCGTATATGGATTGATCGTCGTCACCGACGACACAGATATTGCTCGACCCGCCGCTATTTTGCGCAAGCAGCCGCAGCCAGAGATATTGGCAGACGTTAGTATCTTGATACTCATCCACCAACATATAGCGAAACTTGCTATTATATTTCTTCAAAATATCAGGGTAGTTTTGAAATATCGTCAGGTTATGCAGCAGCAAATCACCAAAATCACAAGCATTAAGCTGGGTGAGGCGGGTCTGATAGGCTTTGTATAATTCACGTCCCTTGCCGTCGGCAAAGCTGTGGCTATCACCTGCGCTGATTTTATCGGGCAACAGGCCTTTGTTTTTCCAGCTGTCAATTAGGTTTGCGAGGTAACGCGCGGTCCAGCGTTTCTCGTCAATATTATGGGCCTTGATGATTTGCTTTAACAGGCGGATTTGGTCATCTGTATCAAGGATTGTGAAGCTGGATTTAAGATCGACAAGTTCGGCATGAATGCGCAGGATTTTCGCGGCAATAGAGTGAAACGTGCCCATCCACGGCATGCCTTCTACTGCGCCGCCGACAAGATCGCCAACTCGTTCTTTCATTTCCCGCGCTGCTTTATTGGTAAAGGTCACCGACAGAATTTGGCTGGGATAGGCCTGACCTTGGTTTAAAATATGCGCGAGGCGGCAGGTCAGCACCCGTGTCTTGCCCGTACCCGCGCCCGCCAGCACCAAAAGCGGCCCTTCAGTGGAGAGCACGGCGTCACGTTGTTCGGGGTTCAGACCTTCTAAATAAGCGCTGCTATCGCCGGTGTTTTGACCGGCGGGGCCACGCGCCATGGCGCGCGCGGAAATAGACGGAGTTGGGCGCGGGGGCGCGGGCTGAAAAGAATCGCTTGAAGACATAAACGGAACATAAGGACAACGACACGGCTTGGCTATGGTTTGAGGGTAATTTATGTGCTATGCATAACTATGACAAAATATCTTATTGCCGCCGCCGTAATGACCGCTTTTGCGATGCCTGCAACTGCGCAGGACACGCCAAAGCCAGTGAAGCCTAAGACAGAGGCTCAAACGTTTAGCAATGCAAAGCCCAAAGCCAAGCCAAAGGCCCCGCTTGATATTGAAGCCTTTTTCAAAGAGGGCGAGGCGCAAGCTCGCGATATGCCTGAAGGGTGTAAGCCTAAGGTCGAACCAGAGCTTAGCAAGCCCGTCGCTTAAGGCTTAGACGTTTAGGTAAGCGTCAGGGTGGTCTTCGGGGCGGCGCCAAAACGGCTTCTCAAAGCTCATTAATTTGGCCGATGTCGCAACAAACATCACCCAACTAATATCGTTTTGCATCAAGATAGAGCTTTCCGATAGCGAGAAGCCAATAAACATCAGCGTCGATAGGACAACCCAGTACGTCTCTGTCCCGCCGCGTGCAATGCGGTCGAGCATCAGCACGACAATAAATAGCAAGTGAGTTGCGAAAATCCCCACGGCAATAATCCCGCCCGCAAGCCATAAATCCATCCAGCCTTGGTGCGCGGACGGCACGCCCCATTCCAGCGAAAATCGCACATAATAGCTTGGCCCCAGCGGGTCGAGCCAAAACGCGCCGTAGCCATAACCCAGTAACCATTCTTGGCGAATACTGCGGGCGATAGCGGCCCAAATATCAGTCCGCCCCGTAAATGTCGGGTCTTTGCCAATAAGCCCAAACATAAAATCAGGCGCGAGTGTCATGGCCGCAGTAAAACCACCGATTACGACAACAAGGAAGAATACGAGCGGCACGCGCAGAAACCGAAAGCGGCGGAAAATATAAAGGGCGGTGAAAATACCGATGGCGGCCGTTGAAATCAATAGCGCGGTCTTTGACGTGGACATTAAAACCAGACCAAAACTTAGCAAACCAGCGGGTAGCCATATCCACCAGCGATCCGGGCGCATCGCAAAAGCGCACATCATGGCAATCAGACCTTTGGTCATCATGCCGCCCATATAGTTTTTTTCCACCCATGGTCCGCGCCATGCACCGGGATGAATCTCGTTCATAATGCCGCGGGCAGGGTCCGTTATAACCACGGCAATAGAGACGAAACATAAAATCATATAGGTGAGCGCGATACGCTGCACCATTTCTGACCATGTAAAGCGCGCCGCAAATACAAGCCCCGCCATGGTCGTAATCATCAAGGCCACAGAACGCCGCATGGTGACGCCAAAATCAACAGACCAGAATATAGAAATCCCGCACCACAGCACACAGAGCACGAGGATAGGACTAAACACCGTCATGCGGAAAAATCCGGGAAAGGTCCGCAAAACAAGGGCCAGCACAACACAATAGACAGGATACCATGCCAAACGCGCCATCGGGTTTTCTTGGTCAAGATTGCCAAGGTCGGTAAATAACAACGCAATGACCGCGCCAGAGAAAAACAGCAGCAAAACGATATAAAGCGCGCTCTCGGCGAAATTAAACGCAGTGATAACGGCTTTGTCGCGCTCTAGCTCTCCGCTGCGATTATAAGGAATAGAGACCATAAACCTGCCTAAGACGGGACAGAATCACCCGCGTATTGGCAAGATTTATGGCCTGTAGCCCGTTAAGATTGCCTTAACTATGGCTCTAATTTGACCCTGTTATACGTACAAGTGGTGGCGAGGCCGTGACCACTTTGTTTGAAACCTTTCCCCCGCGCAGCGCGTAACACTTTCATGACAACTTACATTATCGCCTATATCGGAACCCTTATTGCTTTTTTCGCGCTGGATATGGCGTGGCTGGCGGGGGTTGCGCGGAAGTTTTATGCTAATCAATTGGGGCGGATGATGAAAATCCGCTGGGGTTGGGCGATCATTTTTTACCTGATTTACATTGGTGGTATTGTGTTTTTTGCGGTCAAGCCGGGTTTGGAAGAGCAAAGCCTGATGACGGCGGCCATAATGGGCGGGCTGTTCGGGTTTTTCTGCTACGCGACCTATGATTTAACCAATCTGGCGACGCTGCGCGATTGGCCAGAGAAAATGGCCTTTGTTGATATTCCTTGGGGTGTTTTCCTGACGGCATCATGCGCGGTGTTTGGGACGTGGGTTACGCTAACTTTTACCTAAATGCCGCTCACCTTGCCGCTTGAAAGCGCGCGCGCCAGCGTCTACATAGGCTGCAGGCTTAATTAGGACATTCTCATGGCTCTTGGACCTTGGCAAATTTTACTTGTACTCGCGCTTGTCGTGCTGCTCTTCGGCGGTAAAGGCAAGATCAGCTCTATTATGGGCGACATGGGTAAGGGTATCACCTCCTTTAAGAAGGGCCTCAAAGACGGCGCAGAGACGGCGACGGATAAAGCTGATGACGCGATTAACGTCACCCCGCCCAAAGATATTAAGCCAGACGCCAAAGCCGATAAGAAGACCAAATAGGCCGCTCCTTCGTCCCGTAGCCCCGATCAGGTGGATCAATGTTACCGCAAATCGGATTCGCAGAAATGTTGGTATTGGCGCTGATTGCGATTATCGTGGTCGGGCCCAAAGACCTGCCTGTGATGATGCGTAAAATGGGCGCTGCCATGGCCAAAGTCCGCGCCATGGGACAAGAATTCAAAGACGCATTTGCCGATATGGAAGCCGAGACGGAAATGGCGGAGCTGCGCAAAGAAATCGCAGCGCTCAAAGATATGGGCAAGCTGGAAAACCTATCAGACGAAGCCTTTGCCGAGGATATGCGCAGCCTTGATGATGACATCCGCAGTGCCACGGAAATGTCCAATCCCAAAACGCCCGATACCCCAACGGAAACGCCAAAGCCAGATAGCGCGTCATGACCAAAGGTATTGAAGGTGATATCGACGAGGTTGACGCGTCCAAAGCGCCGTTATTGGAGCACCTCATAGAGCTTCGCGCGCGGCTGATAAAATCCGTGCTAGCACTGGTCATTGGGGCTATCGCTTGTATTCCGTTTCTGCCGCAGATCCTCGCCTTTTTGCTTAGCCCGTTTCGGGGCGCGGTGGCGAAATATAACGCCGCCCAGATTGAGCTCGGCAACAACCCCATCGCAACTGACCTGATCGCGACGCAAATCCTTGAGACGTTTTTCGTCAATGTAAAACTGGCGGTTTTTGGCGGGATCATCCTCGCCTTTCCGGTGATTGCGTTTCAAGTTTACCGCTTTGTTGCACCGGGGCTGTATAAACATGAACGCGGGGCGTTTCTGCCTTATCTTATCCTTTCGCCGCTTTTGTTTTCGCTAGGTGCGGCGTTGGTTTTCTATTATGTCTTTCCTTATGTGTTGTCTTTCGGGCTGAATGTCGCGGGCAGTGGGGATATCTCGCTACTGCCCAAAATCTCTGAATATTTATCCCTCGCTATGACCTTGTTCATTGCCTTTGGCCTGTCGTTTCAATTGCCTGTTGTGCTGTCGCTTTTGGGGCGGGCCGGGATTGTCAATTCGGCAGGACTTAAGAAGGGTCGCCGCTATGCCGTGGTCGGTATTGCCGCCTTTGCCGCCTTTGTGACGCCGCCCGACCCCATGACGCAAATCGTGCTGGGTGGCGCGATTTATCTGCTCTATGAAATTTCGATTATTTCCGTGCGCTTGATAGAGAAGAAAGCGGACGAGGGGGACGCGGACGAGGTAAAATCCGCGTAACGTCATACCGCCGGGGACGCAGTCCACTCGGTATCTAAGTTATTCATTATCCATGTCGCTCATTATCAATCGAAAGCGGTGTCTGCCGTAACAGTTTGAGATGGGTTCCGGGCGCCCCCACGCTTCGCTTACAGGGTCGCGTCGGAATGACGAGGATTTAACACCTGTCACCCAACCCCCATTTAGTCTTTACCCCTACACGCCATGCCGCTAAGACGGGCGAAATTCAAAACTGAGACCCCGCCATGCACGATATCAAAGCCATTCGCGAAAACCCTGACATGTTTGACGCCCTTTGGGCCAAGCGCGGCCTGCCTGGGGATGGAAAGCCGCCACTGTCTAAAGAGATACTCGAAAAAGACGCGCTCATCCGTAAGTGTAAAAACATGCAGCAAGAGGCCGAAGCCGCGCGCAATAAAAGCTCCAAGCTTATCGGTATGGCCATGGGCAAGGGTGACAAGGAAGAAGCCGAACGCCTAAAGACCGAAGTCGCAGGCGCGAAAAACGTCATCGCCGCCTTGGGTGTGCAGCTAGAGTCAGAGCAGGCGATATTAGACGCGCTTTTGGCGGGCACGCCCAATATCCCGTTTGAAGATGTGCCGAACGGCGAGAGTGAGGACGATAATGTCGAGCTTCGTAAGGTCGGCACACCGCGCAGCTTTGACTTTGAGGTCAAGGGCCATGATGAGCTGGGCGAAGCCCTACAAAGCCCCATCGGCAGCCAAATGGATTTTGAAACCGCCGCCAAAATGAGCGGCTCACGCTTTGTTGTGCTCAGCGGGATGCTCTCACGGCTAGACCGCGCGCTGGCCGCCTTCATGCTGGACTTGCAAACGGAAGAGCACGGTTATGTGGAGTGTAGCCCGCCTTATTTGGTGCGGCCAGACGCATTATTTGGAACAGGGCAGCTACCAAAATTTGCTCAAGATTTATTTGTGGTGACCAATTATGATAAGGACGCCATTATCAAAGCGTATGGTGAAGCTGGAATTCTGGCTGCTCAGGAGGTTGAGGCTGAAGTAAAGCAGAAAATGCCTGAGTTTCAAGAAATTGAGGATTTTACCGCACGGCAAGCAGCTATTTCTGGTTATTTTGAAGAACGTAAAGCAGATGTATTGAAGAAATATACTTCACAGCTAGATGATGGAATTGCATCAAGTATGTTTAGTATTGAGACTGCACTCATCCCCACCGCCGAAGTCTCGCTCACTAACACCGTGCGCGAGAGCATCCTTGACGCTGACACCTTGCCGCGCCGTATGACGGCACATACGCCGTGCTTCCGTTCTGAGGCCGGAAGTGCAGGGCGCGATACCAAGGGGATGATACGGCAGCACCAATTTAACAAAGTCGAGCTTGTCTCTATCACGAAGCCCGAAGATAGCGAGGCCGAGCATTTGCGGATGCTCGATTGTGCAGAAAATGTGCTGAAAAAATTAGAGCTACCCTACCGCGTGGTCGAGCTTTGTACGGGTGATTTGGGCTTCGGTGCGCGCCGCACCTATGACATTGAAGTCTGGCTACCGAGCCAAGACACGTACCGCGAGATTAGCTCCATTTCCAATTGCGGCGATTTCCAAGCCCGCCGCATGAATGCACGCTATAAATTTGCGCCAAAAGACAACCGTTTTGTCCATACGCTAAACGGGTCGGGTCTGGCCGTGGGGCGGACATTGGTCGCTGTGCTGGAAAATTACCAAAATGCAGACGGGACGATTACTGTGCCTGACGTGCTTGTGCCCTATATGGGCGGCAAGACGGTGATTAATTAAGACTGCCTTCTTGATGAGGGGGACCGGAAAGGTCGCAACATGAGAATACTTTTGACCAATGATGATGGTGTCCGTGCGCCTGGCATGGCCGTGCTGCGCCGTATCGCGGCAGAGCTGTCTGACGATGTTTGGGTGGTCGCGCCCGACACGGAAATGTCAGCGGCGTCGCGGGGGGTGTCTTTGCATTCGCCCGTCATGGCAAAGAAATTGGAGAGCCAAGTTTACGCCGTGACTGGCACGCCAACGGATAGTGTGATTGTGGCGTTAAAAGATATCCTTGCCGACGGGCCGCCTGACCTTGTTTTGTCGGGGGTGAACCGGGGGCAGAACTTGGCCGAGGACGTGACGTTTAGCGGGACAATTGCAGGTGCCTTGCAAGGCATGCAAATGGGGATTCCGTCAATTGCGCTGTCCCTTGCGCGCGGATTTCAAGGCGCGCGTAGCCTGCCGTGGGAAACCGCCGAAACGCATGGTCCGAAACTGATAAAGCGTTTAATATCAAATGGCTGGCCGCATAACGTCATCTTGTCGATTAACTTCCCTGATACCCCCGTAGACGGCGTCAAAGGCGTGCAAATCACCCGCCAGGGCCACCGTGATTTTCAAATGACGGGCGTTGATAAACGCGACCATCCGCGCGGCGGAAATTATTTCTGGCTGACATATGGCGCTGCGAAATCAAACCCGCCCGCGGGCACAGACTTGCGCGCAATTTATGACGGCTATATTTCGGTGACGCCGCTACATACGGATCTGACGCATCTGGATACGTTAAACGATTTATCGGAAAGCTTTGAGGGTTAAGCCCCGTGTTCGACCCAGAACGCATCGACATGATTATGGCTTTGCGTGGGCGGGGCATATCGGATAATAGCGTGTTGCGCGGGATGGAATTAATTGCGCGCAAAATCTTTGTGCCAGAGGCGCTGCGCGACAAAGCTTACGGGGACCAATCCCTACCGATTGAGTGCGGGCAGTCCATCAGCGCGCCGTTTCACATCGCCATGATGACGCAAGTGCTGGAGTTGTCCAAAGAGCATAAGCTGCTCGAAATTGGGCTTGGCTCTGGCTATCACGCGGCGGTCATGTCGCGCACAGTCACCCGCGTCTATGCGGTGGAGCGTTACAATAGCTTAATTGACAGTGCAGAGGCGCGGTTCAAGCTGGCGGGCGTGCATAATGTTGTCAGCCGCCACGGAGACGGGCGTTACGGCTGGCCCGGCCAAGCGCCCTTTGACCGCATCATGCTAAGCTGCGGCGTGCGGGCTGTGCCTGATATGCTGCTTGACCAACTTGCGCCAAATGGTGTCTTGGTCGGCTCTGTAGACGGGCAGCTTACCGTCGTGCGCAAAGCCCGGGTGCGGATGGAGACACAAACCATCATGCCACTGACGCTGCCGATGATTGAAGCGGGCAAAAGTAAGACGCTTTAAATCCTACTCTTTGTAAACGCTTTTATAACGAAGAATTAACCCTGTTCGTTCATCTTGCGGGTGAAATACACCACAGGAGGGCATTATGGCCTGTTTGAAAACATTACTAGGGCTATCAACGGCCTTGATTATAGCGGCGGGCGCATCAGCGCAGACTAACACGGTCGTAGAACCCGCGACGCAGTTTGATAACAATGTTGTGCGCGCACAATTTATCAAGCCGGGCGACGTTAGCCCCGAAGAATATCAAGCTCTGCTGGATGAGGCCGATAAAATCCGCGCGTTTCAAAACAGTCGCAATAACTATGGCCAGGGCGCCTATACTGGGATTAGCCAAGCAACAACCGCGCAAACAAGCGGTAGCCAGTTCGTGACAGACAGCCACGGTTACCAGATTGAATTGTTTGAAGCTCCTGTGACGACTGTGCAGACAATGCCAATCAACCAACCTGTGCCTGTGACGACACGCAGTGCGGTTCCTGCGGGTACAGTGATTGCGGCCACGACGCCGTCCATCACCTACCGCGCGCCTATCATGTCAAAAACACAGGCCAGCCATTATGTTGTGAAGGGCGATACGCTCTATAACATTGCCAAACGCAATAATGTCACGGTCAGCGCGCTAAAAGCCGCCAATGGCATGACAAATAATACGCTAAAGCTTGGTCAAACGATTAACTTGCCGAGCCAAACTGTTGTCACGACAGAGACTTTTACGGCACCTGTCACAACAGCGTCTAATATCTCTGTAACGCAGCCGGCGGCTACACCGCGTAGCACGACATTAGTGCGTAATGTAGAGCCTATCCCCACATCCAATATCTATGCGGTGCTGCCTAAAGATACGCTTTACGGTATTTCGCGCCGTGCCTGTGTCAGTGTTGGCGACATTACGGCGATTAATAACATTGGCGATGCCGCTGCCATTTCACCCGGACAGCGTATCACGCTGCCTGCCGGTCACTGTTTGAAGTAAAGCAACCCCAAACGCTTTCCTTTCATAAAGGCGGCATGGCAACATGTCGCCTTTTGTGTGCGGCAACCCCAGACTGAACCGGCCCGTGGGCGTCGTTTTTTGCATGTTAATCACGTCAAATCGTTGCAATCACGCGCTTGCACTCTATATAGGCACAAACAAGCTTTGCGTATCGGGCCATAGCCAAGACTGCGCCACATCCATATCGGGGATCATATGTTAAATATCGTCATGCAAACCGCACCAGCACCGGGTGCAGGCTCGCTTATCGCGCAAATCTTTCCGCTGATTTTAATCGGTTTTATCTTTTACTTCCTAATTTTTCGTCCGCAAAACCAACGCATTAAAAAGCACCGGGCTTTGCTCGAATCCATCGTGCGCGGGGATACGATTGTGACAAGTGGCGGCCTGATTGGGAAAGTTGTCAAAGCAACAGATGACGAGCTGGTCGTTGACCTCGGTGAAGGCACCAAAGTTAAATGCGTCCGTACAATGGTTGCCGATGTGCGCGGCCGTCCAGAGCCTGCCAATGATGCGCCCGCCAAGAAAAAGACAAAAAAATAAAACGAATTGCGCGGGCTTGTCCTGCGCTTTTTTCATAATGGGCCACCGCCCACAGTATGACTGAATAGGCTTGCTATGCTTTATTTCTCTAAATGGAAAACGCTCGGTATTATCGCCGCCGTTTTGTTTGGCTTTTTGCTGGCGCTGCCCAATGGAGTTAGCTCTGATGTGCGCGAGAAGTTCCCAGAGTCGATGCAGCGTACTGTTAATCTGGGCCTCGATTTGCAGGGCGGCGCGCATATGCTGCTGGAGGTCGACTTGACCAGCGTTTTGGAACAAGCGCTGGATAATGAGCTTGAAGCCGTGCGGTCTGCCTTTCGTGATGCTGAGCGCCTACAAACTGAATATTTGCGCGTTGAGAACGGGGCCGTTGTGGGCCGTATTCGCAAAGCCGAGGACGTTGAACGCGCAATGGGCATCCTAAACGACCTATCCGAAGCTATTGATCCTACGGCGTTGGGGTCTGAGAAAACCACCCGCGTTGAAAAAGTTGGCGAGCGTGATTTCAAAGTCACTATTACAGAGGCCAATATTGAGGCCATTCAAAAGCGCACGATTGAGCAATCAATTGAGGTGCTACGCCGACGGATTGACCCGACTGGTACGACGGAAATGACACTGGCCCGCGAAGGCGATGACCGTATCTTACTTCAAGTTCCCGGTGCGAAAAATGTGGGAGATATCAAGTCCCGGATTAACCAGACCGCGAACTTGTCCTTTCATATGGTGCGCGAAGAAAGCAATTCTGAACGCGCGATGCAGCTTGCCGCTCAAGGTAAACTACCCCCCGGTGCCGTGTACTATTTGCAACAAGACAGCCCTAGCGGACTGATTATACAAAAGCGTACGCAAATTACGGGTGAGTGCTTAAAAAACAGCTCTGAAGGTCTACACCCTACAGGCGGTTATCCGATTGTAAACTTTAGCTTTAATATCAAATGCGCAAAAATCTTTGGCGAATTGACTTCCCGTAATTTGGGTAAGCGCTTTGCGGTGGTGCTAGATAAAGAGATCATCACCGCCCCGCGTATTAATGGTGCCATCACAGGCGGTTCTGGTTTCATCGAGGGTAGCTTTACCTTGGATAGCGCGCGGGAATTATCACTGCTGCTAAATGCTGGTGCCCTGCCAGCGAAATTGATTATCGTCGAAGAACGCACTGTGTCAGCGGAACTGGGTAATGACAGTATTAACGCGGGTAAGATTGCCTCTATCTTGGGCCTTATTGGCGTAGCCATATTTATGTGGATGTCTTACGGGCTTCGTTTCGGGACAATCGCGAACCTGGCGCTGACTATTAATATCATGCTGATTGCAGCGGCGCTGTCGTTGCTGGGTGCGACGCTGACCTTGCCAGGGATTGCAGGGATTATCTTGACGATTGGTATGGCGGTGGATGCCAATGTGCTCATCTTTGAGCGGATACGTGAGGAAGCTCATAATGGCCGTCCGCCCGTCAACGCGATTGAAACGGGTTACCGTCTGTCCCTTGCGCCAATTTTGGATGCCAACATCACAACACTCATTGCGGCGGTAACGCTTTACTTCGTCGGTTCTGGTCCTATTCGCGGCTTTGCGGTGACCCTTGCCATTGGGATTGTGATGTCAGTCTTTACGGCCGTTGTTGTGGCCCGCTTGATGACGGCGACATGGCTTCGGTCGCGCCGTCCCAAAAAATTGCCGATTTAGGAGGCTCCCATGAAAGATATCTCTCTCGTTCGGTTCCTTCCCAAAGAACCCAAAATCCCCTTTATCAAAGGCCGCACAATTGCGGCGATTTTATCCACGCTTGCCATGATTGCGTCAGTCTATCTGTTTGCGACGAAGGGTCTGAATTACGGTATTGATTTCACAGGTGGTACTGTCATTGAAATCGACACGGGCGCGGATCCTGAACCCGATAAAATTCGCGCGACACTGGCTGAGCTTGGCTTTGGTGGCGGCACAGTGCAAAATATCGCCCCGCCGCCCGATAGCGGCGTTGACCATGATTATGTGCGTGTCGGAATACCCTTGCAGCCTGAGACAGAAGAAACGGGGGCGACAGCACAGCAGGACGCCCTAAATGCCGTTATAGCGGGACTGAAAGACAGTATTGGCGAATTTAACATCCGCAACCAAGACGTTGTCGGCTCCAAAGTCTCTGGCGAACTGCGAGAGAAGGGGATACTCTCTATCGTGCTCGCGCTGACGATGGTGCTGCTCTATATTTGGTTCCGTTTTGAATGGCAATTTGGCGCGGGCGCCGTGGCGGCGCTGTTTCACGATGTTATCTTGACCATTGGTGTCTTTAGTCTCACGCAGATTGAATTTAACCTGTCTATTATTGCGGCTATTCTGACCATTGTGGGTTACTCGCTGAATGATACGGTTATTGTATATGACCGTATTCGCGAAAATCTGCGTAAGTTTAAAAAGATGCCGCTGCCCGAAGTTTTAAACCTGTCCATTAATGACACGCTGTCACGCACAATCCTGACATCGATGACGACGCTGCTCGCTTTGACTGCGCTATATTTCCTGGGTGGTGACGGCCTGCGCGGCTTCTCATTCGCGATGATCTGGGGTGTATTGGTCGGGACCTATTCATCTATCTTTGTCGCCTCGCCATTGCTGCTCATCCTAAAGCTAAAGCGCGGCGGGAAAATATCTGGCGAAGTGCCTGCGGAAGTTTAAAGGATAGTGTTCCTTCGCTTCCCTTTTTTCACGCATAAAAAAACCCGCTTTAATCAGCGGGTTTTTCTTAAGTCGTGAGGGCTCTTAAGCCATGTTCTGCTCGGCAAATTCCCAATTCACCAGATTTTCCAAAAAGCTATTCATATAGTTTGGACGTGAATTTTGATAATCCAAATAATAGGCATGTTCCCAAACATCCATCGTCATAAGCGGTGTGACGGATGTGTCGGTTACAGGTGTTTCAGCGTTAGCCGTATTCATGACGTCGAGCGAGCCGTCTTCTTTTTGCACGAGCCATGCCCAGCCTGACCCGAACTGTCCGCCGCCTTTGGCTTTGAAGGCCTCGACAAATTTGTCATAGCTGCCGAAGGAGGCATCAATCGCTTTGCCGATTTTGCCTGACGGTTTGCCGCCACCATTAGGGGCCATAGAGTGCCAGTAAAATGTATGGTTCCACACTTGGGCGGCATTGTTGAACATGCCTTGGCGTTCTTTCTTGCCCGCGGTGTTGCGCACAATAGAGACTAAGCTATCATCGGCGAAATCAGTGCCTTTGACCATATCATTGAGTTTGTTAACATAGGCTTGGTGGTGTTTGCCGTAGTGATAGTTTAGCGTGTTCTCGCTAATATGAGGGGCAAGCGCATCGCGCGCATAGGGTAGGTCTGGTAATTCAATAGCCATGTTATCTCTCCGGTTGTAAGGTTAGGTATAATTAAGGACAAAGCCGTCCCGTTGTAAAGACTACGATATAGATGGGCGTTTAGTTCCGAATTGAAAGGTCTAATTAAAAATATGTTGCCGGACACCGTCATCGCCAATGTCAAATCTGTGGATCCCGATCGATATCGAAGTGCAATGATTGCGCCCAAAGAGGGCCGTGCTGACTTACTCACGCTATACGCCTTTCACGCTGAACTTGCTAAAGTGCCTGAATTGGTCAGCGAGCCGATGATTGGGCAAATTCGGTATCAATGGTGGCGCGATTGTGTGGATGAGGTTTATAGCGCTGGCGTTAAGGCTGTGCGCAAGCATGAGGTTTCCACCCCCTTGGCTGAGATGTTATTACGGGTAGATATGCCGCGTTTTTGGGTTGATAGATTAATCGACGGACGTGCAAGGGACTTAGACCCCGAACCCTTTAAGACTGTGGATGTTGCCCGCGATTACGCGGCGCAGACATCAGGCGTCTTAATGCAAATGGCGGTAAAATGCCTTGGCACAGAGCCTGATGAGGCCGTGTTGCGCGCTGGCGAAGCCTGGGGTCTGACGGGGCTGGCGCGGGCGTGGGGTTATTATAAGGACGGCATATTATCAGAACTGGATTACGACCAGATTTGCGAGGCGGCGCGGGATGCCCATAAGGATGCGAAAGCTGGCTTGAAGACCTTGCCCGCTAGCGCCTTTCCGGGGGTGGCTTACGCCGCGCTTGTGCCTAAATTCCTCGCAAAATTAACGCATTCGGGCCACGACCCCGCCACAGATACGGTCAATTACGGGCCATTATCAAAGCGACTAACATTAATGGGTGCGGTTATGCGCGGAAATATTTAGAGGATAATATGGCAAGCAAAATAGCATCATTATTTCAAAAAGCGCCCGACTTAGGCGCGGTATTCACCCGCTTTCCAGTCGCCGTCATCAGCATGGCGATTTTCACGCTCATCGTCGTTGTCATTGGTTTTGATAATCTTGATAATCGCCAGCACTTGGGCTTGCTCTGTCTTGGCTTGATTATTGGGGCCTATGTGTCAGTCAGCCTGACGCTGGCAAGCGAAGGGCAAGGCAAGCTTCGTAATCTGCCCCTGCAACTCGGTTTGTCAGTCGGTATCGCGGTTTTGGCATGGTTCTCTGAAAGCTTGCGGCTTAATCCAATTATGGCGATTGGGGCGGTAATCCTGCTGCTGGGTAATGCGGTGCGGTGGCGACGAGGGCGTGATGACCTGCATGTCTGGGATTTCACGCATAAGCTTTGGACGGGGGTTATGTTTGCCGTCGTCGGCTCTGTCATTTTCCTGCTGGGGATGCTGTTTATCACAGAGGCGCTCAAGACGCTATTTGGATTAAATATACGGCGCCTAACGCAGGATTTAATCTATCCCATTGGTTTTGGCTTTCTCGCGCCCTTATTTTGGCTCTCGACCTTGCCGCCTGCCAATGAAGACCATGCGGAGCTTTATGACGACCCGGGCTTTGTATCCAAATCTGTGGCGTTTCTGGGCACGTGGTTGCTCGCGCCATTGACGCTGATTTACGCGCTTATCCTGCTGGCTTATGGCGTAAAGATTGTCGCGGCGGGTAGCCTGCCAAAGGGTGAAATTGCTGGACTGACCCTGCCGTTTCTTATTATTGGGACGCTGACATGGCTGGCGTTGGAGCCGCCCTTTATTCGTGCGAAAGCCTTGGCCAAATTGTTTCGTCGTCTCTGGTTCCCGCTCTCTATTCCCGCCACAATCATGCTGGCTATCGCCGTTTTCGTCCGCATTAATGAGTACGGTTATACGCCGCAACGCTTTGCGCTGACTATTGGCGTGACATGGGCGCTGGGACTGGGGCTATGGTTTACCTTCGGGCCAAAGGGCAAGCGTGACATTCGGATTATCCCGGGTAGCGCGGCGGCGTTGCTGCTGCTGGGGACATTTGGGGCAGGACAGTTGTCAGTCACAAACCAATCCATGCGGTTTGAGGCGCAGCTAAAAAAAGCGGGTATTATGGCGGCTGACGGGACACTGATATCGCCCCTGACCATCACGGATAAGGACGCCGCGCGCAAAGCCAAAGGGGCATTTGGCTATTTGATGAATGCTGGATTAGAGGACAATGTCGCCAAGGTTTTATCAAACACGGATATCAGCATGGTAACCGTTGATAAGCCCAGTGAAGATGCCATGCATCCGACTAAAGATAACCAACGACGTATAGAGACGGCGTTGGGGCTTGATAAAATCAGCGAACCTAACCGGTATGGGCGTGATAATGAGATCAGCTATTACAGCGCCGATAACCCAATCCCGGTTGACGGGTTTGCCATGCTTTATGGGCCGATCAATCTCTACATCAATAGCGACCGAAACGACTTTATCAAAAGTGATGTTTTTAAGGCAGAGATAAAGGACGAAATTCTAATACTGTCTTCAAATGATGGAGAGAGCGCCCAGTTTAACCCCGCCGAATGGATAGATAGTCAAGGCTTCACAGAAGGGCAGATCAAAGCTGACCTTCTGCCAATTGATTTGGCCTTAGGCGACGGAGAAGTTCGTATAGTCATACGCAGTTTTAATAGCTGGACAAATGGCGATCCAGACAACAATGACCGCCGCATTAATATGGACGTCTATATTCTGACGCGCGGGCTTGATTAAAGCGCTTTCGTCCAATCTTCTATATCCACCAAAGCGCGCTTTGCGAGCAAGCCCTTGCGGTAGCGTGTCTTGTCTTTGCCGCGTAGCCGTTTGCCGTTCACTTTGGGATATTTAATCTCGCCTTCAACAGGTGGGAACAGGCCGAAATTGACATTCATCGGCTGGAACGTCGCCTTTGGGCCACTCATAAACCCGCCTGTGACATGCTCCACCAGTGACCCCATGGCGGTGGTCAGCGGCGGGACGGGATAGCTCTCGCCTAGCGCTTGGGCGGCCGCCATACGGCCCGTGATCAGGCCCAACCCAGCGCTTTCAATATAACCTTCAACGCCCATAATTTGTCCCGCAAAGCGAAGATCAGGACGCGATTTAAGCTGAAGTTGCTTATTGAGGAGCTTTGGTGAGTTGATAAATGTGTTGCGGTGAATACCGCCGAGCCGGGCAAAGCGCGCTTTTTCTAGTCCCGGGATTTGCTTGAAAATCTCGGCCTGTGCGCCGTATTTCATCTTCGTTTGAAACCCAACCATATTATAGAGCGTGCCGAGCGCATTATCTTGGCGAAGCTGCACAATGGCATGGGCTTTGACGGTCGGATTATGTGGGTTGGTCAGGCCGACAGGTTTCATCGGGCCCCAACGCAATGTCTCCGCTCCGCGTGCGGCCATGACCTCAATCGGGAGGCAGCTTTCAAAATAGGGCGTGTCTTTTTCAAAGTCTTTAAACTCAGTCTTGTCACTCTCGACTAGCGCGTCGATGAAGCGCAGATATTGTGTCTCATCAAGCGGGCAGTTGATGTAATCCGCGCCGTCGCCGCCAGGCCCTTTTTTGTCATAACGCGATTGCATCCACGCTTTGTCAAAATCAATGCTGTCCTTATAAACAATCGGCGCAATGGCATCAAAAAATGCAAGACTGTCTTCGCCCGTCTCTTTTAATATGGCACCTGCCAGTGACGGCGCGGTGAGGGGGCCAGTGGCGATAATGGTATTGCCCCAGGCTTTCGGCGGTAGGCCTTTGACCTCGCCGTATTCGACGGTAACCAACGGATGTTGGCGCAGTATCATTGACACAGCATCAGAAAACGCGTCGCGGTCAACGGCCAGCGCACCCCCTGCGGGCAGCTTTGTCATATCCGCCATACCCATAATCAAGCTATCGGATTTTCGCATTTCCTCATGCAGCACGCCAACCGCATTGCCGTGTTTATCATCAGATCGAAACGAATTAGAACAGACCAGTTCCGCAAATCCGTCTGTGTTATGCGCGTCAGTCATGCGGACAGGCCGCATTTCGTGCAAGATAACAGGGACGCCGCGCCGCACGCATTGCCATGCGGCCTCAGATCCGGCCATGCCGGCACCAATGATATGAACGGGTTTTATTGCGCTTTTTTGTGTCATGCCGCCCCTGTAACGCAGCGCCCAAAATTGTAAAGAGCGACATAGGGTCTTGACTGTTTTGTGTTGCTATATGACGGTGGGACAAAGGGGATTTACCATGGCCAAAGATATGCAAAAATTCGACGTCACAGACGCGATCATGACGCCGTGGACTATGCCAGGCGGTCGCAACTTTCTTTTCAGAATTGTGCTTTGGGCGGCGGCGCTATTGCTACTGGTCTATTTTATATTCGGGCGCGGGCTTATCATGGCCTATGCAGAATTTTTTCAAACCATCATTGCCATGGAAAATAATAATACACCTGAGAGTGTGGTCGCCAGCACAATGTTTAGCCAGATGCAGTCCTTATCGGGGTCAATATTTCTGTTGTTTATTGCGTCATGGGTGGTGATGGCGATGTTAGAAGCCGCCATGCATAAAAATGTCTTTCACGGTATCGACAAAGGCCTTGTGCCGTTGCGATTTGGGCGTGACGAAGTCATGGTTATGTTGACGCAACTCATCATCTATCTCTGTTTTGTCGGTATTTATATTCTTGGCGCGATTATGGTTGCGGTCATTTTTGGCCTGTTGGGGGCAGGGGCGCAGGCCACAGGGTCAACGGGACTTGGCGTTATTGTTGGATTAGTGGGCTTTTTCGGTATCATTGCGTTCCTTGTTGCGCTTGTTGTTATTTTCATGCGTTGGGCGCCTGCGGCGGCGCTCTCTGTGCGTGACGAAACGCTGCGGGTGTTCAACGGGTGGTCGATTACCAAGGGCATTGGCTTGCCGCTTTCCGGGGCCTACGCGCTGACGGCCATTGGCGGCTATGTGCTCATGACCATCATTATGTTTATTGGCATGATAGTGTTGTTCTCGGGGGCTGATGTGTCTGCGCTTGAAACAATGGATATGAGCGGCGCAGACCCGGATTTTTCAGCGTTAGCGGCGCATTTTGAAAAACTCAGCACCAAGATAATTCTTGTCATATTCCTGATGCTCTATGCGGTTTTTAGCTTGATGTGGTATCTCCACATTTGGGGCATTGCCAATTACGTCGCGCAGAGAAACGGCGGTACAGCAATTTATCACCGCAATATGGACGGCTTTTAATTATCGTTTATCAATAATAATTTGACAAAGCCGCTTTTCACGATAGGTTTACATTAAACCTAACCTTGTGAGGCCTTATGAAAACGCTCCCCCAAACTTTGCTTGCCTCTGCTGCTATGGCTATGTTGCTCTGCACGCCTGCTGCGGCGCAAGTGCCGTCCAATGTTATGGATGCTTACAAGGCGTATAATGCGGCGATGGAGGCGGCAGATTATAAGACCGCCCTATCAGAGGGCCGCAAAGCGTGGAAGAACGCAGAATCTGCCATCGGTGATGGTAAGACAACAGGCGATTTGGCGTTTAATTACGGGTTTTTAGAGCAAGCCCGCGGTAATCCCAAGTCATCGCTTAAAGCCTTAGAGCGCGCTGCGGAATTGTCGGCAACCAGCGAAATCCGTATGGAGCGTGAGGTTGAACTGGTCAAAGCGTTTGAGAAATCAGGCGAGCTTGATGATGCCGTGGACCGTAGCCGCATGGCCCAGCAATATGCCGCTAAAAACGGGTTATCCCGCACTGTGTTTGTTGGTGAATTACTGGTTCATGACACCAATGCGTGTAACCGCCGGGCCGCGCGCGCGGCCAATCAGCCGCCTAATCCGTCGGGCCGCACAGGGTCGCGACTGGAATTGAAACAAAATCCCGAAGAATTTGCTGCGCGCATTCAGAAGGAGTGCGCAAAAACAGCTGAGCGTGCGCTATCAATTTTTCAAGCCAATCCAAAAATGGTGCAACCAAAATATATGGCGGCGGCCTCAAACGCCGTGGGTTATGCCCATGAACGGGCGGGTGACTTTCTGTCAGCGGCACTGGCGTACCAAACATCGCGCGACGCTATTGAAGACACGCTTGGGCGTCAAAACGGGCTGGTCGCCCATACCATTGGGCGTTGGGTCAACGCCCGTGCGCGGCTGGAATTTACCAATAAACTGGACGAGGCCAAAGCGGCTGGGCTGTGTGATTGCTGGCCTTATACCCAAACTACGCCAAAGGTTGCTGTGACAGACCGTGGCAGTAAGATCGATAACACCATTACGGTGAATAATAATCTGGGCTCTGGTTATGCGATATTAAAAGTTGACGTGACCGATAGCGGACAACCGACCAATATCCGTGTTTTGGATAGCTGGCCGGGGGATGCCTATGTCGCACGCTCAGAACGGAAACTCTCAGACTATAGCTTTGCACCAAAAACAGGGGATGAGCCCGCAGATTACCGCAAGGACCTGACAGTGCCGTTCACCTACACCGTCTTTGACCGCGAAAGCCAAGACGTTTACTAGCCCGAATGTCTGTACGCTTGATGACGTAAGGGCCAGTAAACACAGCTTACGCATTGACAATCCCTAGCTGTATTTTACTGTTTCCTAATATTCAGTGATATGGGGATTTCGATGTTCAAAAAACTAATCATTGGGGCGTCATTGGCATGTCTGGTGGCGCTACCCAGCGCGGCCCAAACACCGCCCGAAGTCCTCAAGCCTTATAAAGCTTTCACGGCCGCGCAAAAAGCAGGCGATCGTGATGCTATGGTCAAACATGCCAAAAAAGCGTGGGATCAGGCTGAAAAGTTACTGGGTGATAGCAAAACCACGGGGGACTTGGCTTATAACTACGCGGGTGTTTTACCAGCGGATAAAAGAGAAGCCGCGATAAAGGCTTTCGAGCGCGCGGTTGAACTGGCCCCAGAGACAACCAAAGCCGAGGCCGAAGACAAGCTAGAGCGTTACGTGGCCATGACGCAACTCATCGTGACGACGGAAAAATTCAAGCGCGCCAAGCCTTTTATCAGTGACGCACAAAAGCTGATTGAAGCCAAAGGATTGCAAGGCAGCACATTTGACGGCGAGATCACGGCCCTCTCCGGCTTGCTGGATTATGCGGCAGGACGTGACCGTGGCGCGGCTCAAAAATACGACGAAGCGCTCGAAATTTTCCAAGGGGAAGGGCATGAGTATCAGTCAATATTCCCTTATGCGACCCGCATTTACAAAGGTAACCTGCTCCGCCACGATAACCCAATCGACGCGGCGCTTGAATATCAAGTTGTTATGCAAAACCTCGAAGACGTCGTGACAAAAGATCATCCCATTGTCAAAACCGCGTTTGGTAAATGGTTGATTATGATGTCTCATATTAATGAAGACGGGAAACTAGCAGAAGCCGAACAGGCAGGCGTTTGCAAATGTTGGCCTTATGACGAGATGCGTGCAGACGCCCCCATCCCGGCAGTACGCTTCCCACCCATTATGCCGCGTTCAGCAAAGCGGTCTGGTCATGCAAATGTTAGGTATGATGTTGATGATAGTGGTAAAGTTACTAACGCGACGATTATCAACTCCACAGAGGCGGTATTTGAACGAAATTCATTAAAATGCGTCGAATCTTGGGATTTTGAGCCGCTTCAAACTGATGACGACCCTGAAACGCGCAAGGGTCTTGTGACGAAGATCAGCTATAGATTAACAGATGAAAAAGGGCGAATTATCCCAGAGCTTGGCGAGGAGCGGTAATTAAGAAAATCTATTTGCGGTGGCTCGCAATATGATCACCTAGGCGTTCGGCCAGCGCCATGATGGTGACTGTTGGGTTGGCCCAACCGCTTGTTGGAAATACACTGCTGCTGGCGATATAAAGGTTCGGGCTTGCGTGTAGGCGGCCGTTTTTATCAACGACACTGGTGGTTGGGTCATCGCCCATGCGGGTGCCGCCCATATGGTGATAACCGCCGATGGGATGAGCCGAAATCAGCGGGTCAATCGCCCATTTCTGAGTCTCATCAGATAGCCAAGCGGCGGGCTCGACTATGCCCCAGCCAAGGCGTTCATATTCTTCGCCCAAGGTTTTCATCAATACTGTGACGCTATGTTTATCAAGCTCTGAGAGTTGCCAATCAAGGGCGGCGAGCGGCAGACCAAAGGCGTCCTTATCGGGTGACAACGTAACGCGGCTATCGGGATTGGGGGCTTGTTCTGCGCGGACAACGGCATAAAGCCCAAGCTTGCCGCGCGACAGTTTCATATTCATGACAGACGCCCACGGGTCCGTCCATTCAAGGCCGCGAATAGCTGCACCCTTAAGGCCCTTGTAGAGTGAGCGCCAAAACTTTGTGCTGGGCAGATCGTGTTTAAGCTTATTGGTCGCGGCGCGAAATAATTCCATAGTGCCGCCTGCGTGACGGCGCGGTGCAAAACTAATAGATGTATTCAGGATACCGAGCTCTTCTTGCAGACGTTCAGCCGGTCGTAAATAAGCCGCATAGCGCCGACCATCAGACCGAAGCGCGCGCGGCAAAACCATGAGCGATTGCGCGAGGCTATGAGGGATAATCTGTCCGCCGCGCGCATGGGGATGTTCCATAAAATATCGTCCCAACTGCCCGTGGTCATTACCCAAACCCTTGGGCCTTGCGGGAACCGCCCCCATCAATAGGCGTGTGGTTTCGATTGCGCCTGCGGCGAGGACAAATGTCTTGGCTTTAATTCTGGCAGAGGCCTTGTTTGGTGTTTGCACGCTCACGGATTGCACCGCGCCAGACGGGCCGACGTCAAGCTCTGTCATGGTTGCATTGAGCACAATTTCGATGTCCGATAAATTTCCGCGCGTAGGGTTGGTAAAGCGCTCGCCGTTCTCGTCAAAACACCAAAGGTCCGCTTCAAGCTTGTTGGGATCAAAGGCTGGTCTTTGACGGTTTAATGTGTCCCAAAGCCGCCCTTCGCCCGGGCGGGCCAAGCCGAGGCTGTCAAAGGCGCGCGCATAATAGGGGTCTAAATCAGACTTGCTAATCGGCCATCCGCTATGGGGAATGAAGTCACGTTTTTTAAAATCAATCGGGTCAAGTTCTGCGCAGCGCCCACCCCAAATTGCCGCCGTACCCCCAAAGAGGCGCAGGCGCGTTGTCTCTAAATCATAATAAGGCGCACCGATGTTTTCGCCCTCGGACAGCTTTTGCGTTTGCGGGTCGAAATCCCGACCACCGCTTTCAAGCAGGACGACATGTTGCTTTTGCGCCGCGAGCCGCATCGCGAGTGTTTGTCCCGCGACACCGCCGCCAATTATACAAACATCGGCGTCTTTAATCTCGGGCAACTCCGTCTGTGCGGCATCAATAATCATCGCACAGTTTCCCCTTGCGTAAATCCCGTGATTGATTTCACGGCTCTTGTCACGGCGCAACTATGACCTTGAAGAAAGGTGTGAAATTGATGCCGCCCCAGCTTTTGTGTTTTCGCCTGACGCTTTTAGCCCAGTGTCCGCACTATTGCGCTATGGTATGGCTAAATCATGGCCCCTAATCAATGATATCAATCATTAAACTATATTAAGTCAGGGACTTAGGCGCGTTTCTTGGCCTTTGGCTTTGGTTTACTGGCCGTTTTTTTGCGGGCAGCGTCGCGCTCCAGCATCGGGCCGAGATATTTTCCAGTCCAGCTGGCTTTGACTTTGGCGACGTCTTCGGGTGTGCCGACAGCCACAATCTCGCCGCCGCCGTCTCCGCCCTCTGGGCCGATGTCGATAATCCAATCTGCCGTTTTCACCACGTCCAAATTATGCTCGATAATAATCATCGTATTGCCTGTCGAGACCAACTCTTGCAACACGTCCAGCAATTTGGCGACGTCATGAAAATGCAAGCCTGTGGTCGGCTCGTCTAGAATATAAAGCGTGCGGCCTGTCGCGCGTTTGGACAGCTCTTTGGCCAGCTTCACGCGTTGCGCTTCGCCGCCCGATAGGGTCGTGGCCTGTTGCCCCACATGAAGATAGCCCAGACCCACGCGTTGCAATGTCACCATTTTATCGCGAATGGACGGCACGGCTTTGAAGAAATCTGCGGCCTCATCAATGGTCATGGCCAGCACATCGGCGATGGATTTGCCTTTAAACCGAATTTCCAAAGTCTCGCGGTTATAGCGTTTGCCTTTGCAAACATCACAGGTGACATAAACATCGGGCAGGAAGTGCATTTCAATTTTGATGACGCCGCCGCCTTGGCATGCTTCGCAGCGCCCGCCTTTGACGTTAAACGAAAATCGTCCTGATTTATAACCGCGCGTTTTGGCCTCGGGCAGGCCTGCAAACCAATCACGAATGGGCGTAAAGGCGCCCGTGTAAGTCGCAGGATTAGAGCGCGGTGTGCGTCCAATCGGGCTTTGGTTGATATCGATGACTTTATCTAAATGCTCAAACCCTGTCGCCTTGTCATGGGGCAGGGCAGGCGTGCCTGAATTGTTTAGTTTACGCGCCGCCGCCCGGTAAAGCGTTTCAATCGTTAGGGTCGATTTCCCGCCGCCCGACACGCCAGACACACAGGTCATCAGCCCCAGCGGAAATTCCGCTGTGACGTTTTTAAGGTTATTGCCCCGTGCGCCTTCAATGCGGATACGCTTATCGGGATTAGGTTTGCGGCGTGTGTCTGGAATGGAAATTTCGCGCTTGCCCGTAAGGTATTCACCCGTGAGAGATTTTTTGGTTTTTTTGATTTTATCGGGTGTACCCGCCGCGATAACTTGCCCGCCGTTCACCCCCGCTAGCGGGCCCATATCCACGACATAATCTGCCGTCAGAATGGCGTCCTCATCATGTTCCACGACGACAACAGTATTGCCGAGGTCGCGAAGATTTTGCAGCGTCTCTAGTAGCCGCGCATTATCGCGCTGGTGCAAACCAATGGACGGTTCATCCAGCACATAAAGCACCCCTGTCAGGCCAGAGCCAATTTGGGACGCCAGCCGAATGCGCTGGCTCTCCCCACCCGAGAGCGAACCAGAGCCGCGCCCCAGCGTCAGGTAATCTAGCCCAACCGCATTGAGGAATTGTAGGCGGTCACGGATTTCTTTGAGGATACGCTCCGCAATCTCCATTTGCTTATCTGTGAGCTTTTTTGGCAGCTTTTCGAATGTTTCCAAGGCATTGCGGATGGACATATCGCCTGTCTCTGTAATGTCCATCATAGCGACCTTGACGCAGAGCGCTTCGGGTTTCAGGCGCTTGCCGTCACAGACACTGCACTGCGCGTCCGACATATATTTCGCCAATTCTTCTCGCATCCATGTGCTGTCTGTTTCGCGGTAACGGCGCTCTAGGTTCGGAATCACACCTTCAAAGGGCTTTGTGGTCTCATAACGGCGGCCGTCGTCTTCATAGACAAATTTAATCTTCGCGCCGTTGGTGCCGTAAAGCACGACATCGCGCGCCCCATCGGCCAAGTCTTCCCACGGTGTATCCACCTTAAATCCGAAATGCTTGGCCAGCGCTTTTAACGTTTGCATATAAAGACTGCTGGGGTTTTTTGACCACGGCGCAATCGCGCCCGCGCCCAAGGCTTTGGACGTATCAGGCACCACCATATCCGGGTCAAATTTAAGCTCTTTGCCCAAACCATCACAAGACGGGCAAGCCCCGTGGGGGTTGTTAAACGAGAATAACCGCGGTTCAATCTCGGATAAAGTAAAGCCTGACTCTGGACAGGCAAATTTTTCAGAAAACAACGTCCGCGCGCCGTCATCTTCTGCGACTTCGGCCACGGCCAAACCATCAGACAACCGCAGTGCGGTCTCTAGGCTATCGGCCAGGCGGGTTTCTAGGCCTTCTCGCACCACCACACGGTCAACGACCACATCAATGTCATGTTTGAACTTTTTATCCAGATCGGGTGCGTCTTCGATACGGACAATCTCGCCATTTATCTTGGCACGCTGGAAGCCCTGTTTCATATAATCGGCAAAATCTTTTTTAAACTCACCTTTACGGCCGCGCACAACGGGGGCGAGGATATAAAGCTTTGTACCGTCCTCCATACCCATGACGATATCGACCATTTGCGATACGGTCTGGCTTTCAATCGGCAGGCCTGTGGCGGGGGAGTAGGGAATACCAACCCGCGCCCATAACAGGCGCATATAGTCGTAAATCTCTGTGACTGTGCCAACGGTTGAGCGCGGATTTTTGGACGTTGTCTTTTGTTCAATGGAAATGGCGGGCGAGAGGCCTTCGATGCTATCGACATCGGGCTTTGATTGAAGCTCTAGGAACTGGCGCGCATAGGCCGATAAGCTCTCGACATAACGGCGCTGCCCTTCGGCATAGATTGTATCAAAAGCCAGCGATGATTTACCCGACCCTGATAGGCCCGTAATCACAATCAATTTGTCACGCGGCAGGTCAACATTGACGCTCTGTAAATTGTGTTCTCTTGCCCCGCGAACGCGGATATGTGTCAAAGAAGAAGAGGCCATGAAATTTCCAAAAAGGTGATAAAGTTAAGCGGTAAAGGTTGTGGACAAGATACGCGTGAGCGTAGACTTAGGACGCCCCATAAGACAAAACAATGCAAAGGCCTGATTCAGAGGTGTATAAACAGGCTTGAAAAACAGAACATTATGTGAACATAATGCGTAAACAAGTCAAGTGATAGGTGATGATATGGCGGGTTCAGTCAATAAAGTAATTTTAATCGGCAATGTCGGTAAAGATCCAGAGGTTCGCACCTTTGGTAATGGCGGCAAGGTTTGCAATTTTTCTATCGCAACATCAGAGTCGTGGAAAGATAAGCAGACGGGCGAACGCAAAGAGAAAACCGATTGGCACAATATCGCGATTTTCAACGAAGGCCTTGTCGGTATCGTCGAGCGCTACGTTAAAAAAGGTACAAAGGTCTATATCGAAGGCGCATTGAAAACGCGTAAGTGGCAAGACCGTGACGGCAATGATCGTTACACGACCGAGGTGGTGTTGCAGGGCTATAACGGTAATTTGACGCTGCTTGATAGCCGCAACAGTCAAGGTGGCGGCGGCGGTGGCGGTGATTACGGCAACCAAGGCGGCGGTTATGGCGGCGGCGGCGGCCAAGGCAATTACGGCAATGATCAAGGCGGGGGATCACGGTCAGCCTCTGCCATGGAAGGCCCAGCGGATAACTTTGACCTTGATGATGAAATCCCGTTCTAGGAACGTCTTAATTCCAACAATAAAGCCCGGCCGAATGGTCGGGCTTTTTATGATTGCTTGCGGTGCAAATTAACCGCCAATAACCGCGCAGCCAATACGTGCGCCTGCGGCCCCTGTGGGTTGGGTTTCGTAATCATCTGCCCGTTCATGCAGGATAAGCGCTGTACCGTCAGCATCAAGCAAGGCCGGTAGGTCATAATCACCGCGAAGGGAAACGCGGTCGTTAATCACTGAAAAGATACCATTGCCTGCCGCGTCGGCTTCGACATTCATCATGTCACCGGCATGGGGGCCGTCTGGCATATTCATGCCGTGGGCTTTGCCGTCTGGATTAAAATGCCCGCCGGATGATTTGAAGTCAGGCGCTTCACATTTACCAAACTCGTGAAAATGCATAGCGTGCGTGCCTGACAAAATATCATTAACAATAACATCAACTTGCACGCCGTCCGTACCAAGGCTGGTGAGCGTAACCGTGCCAATAACCTCACCTGTATTCGTTGATATATCATTCGATATTCTATCGAGGCGATTAGCGTTATCATCGTTACAGGCACCAAGGGTCAAAAGCGCTAGGGTGGCCAAAGCGGCAGGGAAAGGGGTGAGTCGCGGCATAAATCCTCCAGATGTGTTTGCACGTTTGCTGCAATCTATACCACATATACGCAGACTGATGGTATAGTGTTCTCACAATTTCCTAAAACCCTATAACTGGCCGTAAACGCTTTATTTATTCGCCCGATTTATGAGGCAATATGGATGGGTATTTTGGGATGATTGGCGCGAATGCGAAGCGCGCTATGGCGACGGGTCTTGTCGCAGCATCGGCTATCATGGCTTTTCCGACACTTTCTTATGCTGAAACGCCGGGTAAAGACGGGGCAATGGTGGTTTCTAGTTCGAACACGGTGCTCAATGAATATGCAATCCTCTCTGGCTCTGCGCCTGCCGGGTCGTCCTCTGTTAATGTGACCAATCGGCCGGGTGACCTGCCATCGCTGACAGCAGGGGATTTGGTTTTGATTTACCAAGCCAATGGCGCAACGATCAGCGGCGCAAATAACGCCAGCTACGGCACCATTACCAATATCAGCAATGCTGGGCGTTATGAATTTCAAACTGTGGCCAGCATCTCTGGCAATACTATCAATTTCGAGACTTATTTGGGTACATGTGCTGGCCTGACCTATAGCTATGGGGGCGGTGACATTCAGGTTATTCGTGAGCCGCAATACACCACGCTGACGATTAATAGCGGGGCTAATGTGCGTGCGCCTGCGTGGGACGGCAGTTTAGGCAGTGTTGTGGCGCTACATGTGCGCGACGGCTTCACACTGTCGGGTGATATTAATGTTAGCGCGCGCGGCTTTCGCGGCGGCGAAGTTGATAATCAAACCAACGGTCCAAGTTTTTACAGGTACAGCGACCTATGTCAGCACCAACGCAGCCGACGGGGCAGAAAAAGGCGAAAGCATAGCTGGGTTTCAAAATGATTATCCCGGCGGACGGTATCAACGCGGCGCACCCGCCAATGGCGGCGGCGGCGGAAACGCTCAAAATGCGGGCGGCGGCGGCGGGGCCAACGGTTCTGACGGACGGGCGCGGTGGACGTCAACTGATTACAAACAATGAAAACGAAGGCCCTGGCGGCGGCGGCGGCGGGGTTATTGCGGTCGAGAACGGATTTCCGACCACCCGGGTTAACGGGGGCGTTAATGGCACAACTACGGCCACATCTATGACTGAGTTTATTCCAAACGGCGCGACAGAGGGCGCAGAGGGACAGCCTAATGAAAGCGCCCCGTCCGACGCGGCTCTGCCGTTTTGCCGTCTGCCAAACCCCAGCTTAGACGCTGTCAAAACGGTGACGATGTTTAGCAGCGCGAGCGGCACATATTCTTTGCCGGGTGAAGACGCGTCTTATACAATTGCGGTGACCAATAGCGGCGCGGGAACGGTCGATGCTGATACGATTGACCTCGTCGATAGACTGCCCGATGACGTGACTTTTTATAACGGCGAATATGACCCAAGCAGCGCGCCGGTAACAGGCCCTATTGCCTTTATTGACGGGGGTAGCGGGCTATCATGTTGCACGGGTGCGGGCGAAGTTGAGTATTCAGATACGACTGTTGGGCCACCTGTTTACGGGTATTCACCCGCAGCAGGTTATGACCCTGCCGTGCGTTACGTACGGGTCAGGCCAGGCGGCACGATGGCGGGATTGTCCAATTTTAGTATTCGGTTCCGCACGCGTATTAACTAAGCGAATTGGCCCGAAAACGGCCTAATTCGAGTTCGATTTAAACCCGCCGAAAATTTGCCTAAAGCCTATCAAAATGCTACTTATTATCCTTTAGAGCGGCGCGATTCGAGCCCGCCCGAGGGAATAGGGAAACCACGCTTTGAGCATTGATAACGATATCCCTGAAGACGACGAAAATCTGCCACCAAATGAGGGTGGTGATGGGCAGTCTGGTGACGGCTCTGATGGTGGGTCTGGTCCTCTGCCTGACGGTATTGAGGCGATCACGATCGAAGACGAGATGCGCCGCAGCTATCTCGATTATGCCATGTCTGTTATCGTTAGCCGCGCTATTCCCGATGTGCGTGACGGCCTAAAACCGGTTCACCGCCGTATCCTTTATTCTATGCATGAGAACGGCTTTACCCGTGAAAAAGCCTATAAGAAATCCGCCCGTGTTGTGGGTGACGTTATTGGTAAATATCACCCTCATGGTGATAGTGCCGTTTACGACGCGCTGGTGCGTATGGCGCAAGATTTCTCTATGCGTTTGCCGCTTTTGGATGGTCAGGGCAACTTTGGGTCTGTGGACGGCGATCCGCCTGCTGCGATGCGTTATACCGAAGTGCGCATGGACAAGCCCGCCGCGAGCTTGCTGGCTGACATTGAGAAAAATACGGTCAACTTCCAAGACAATTACGATAGCTCTGAAAGCGAACCTGTTGTCCTGCCGTCACGCTTTCCCAATATCCTTGTTAATGGGGCAGGGGGTATCGCCGTGGGTATGGCGACCAATATTCCGCCGCATAATCTGGGTGAAGTGATTGATTGCGCGCTGGCGTTGCTGGAAAACGGTAATCTGACCGATGACGAGATCCTAGAGATTGTCCCCGGGCCTGATTTCCCGACAGGCGCGCTGATTATGGGACGGTCTGGTTCTAAATCATCTGTGCTGACGGGTAAGGGCTCTATTATCATGCGGGCCCTGACAGAGGTCGAGGAAATCCGCAAAGACCGCTTTGCGATTATCGTGACTGAACTGCCCTATCAGGTCAACAAAGCCATGCTGATTGCTAAAATCGCGGGCCTTGTGAATGAAAAGCGTATTGAGGGTATTTCCGCCATTCGCGACGAAAGTGATCGCACGGGTATGCGCATCGTCGTTGAGCTTAAGCGTGACGCCGTCGCCGATGTTGTGCTGAACCAATTATTCCGCTTCTCCGCACTGCAAACCAACTTTAGCTCCAATATGCTGGCGCTTAATGGTGGCCGTCCAGAGCAGATGAATGTGCGTCAAATGCTAGAAGCGTTCCTCGCCTTTCGCGAAGACGTTATTGCGCGGCGCTCTAAATTTGATCTCGCGAAAGCGCGTGACCGCGCGCATATCCTAGTGGGTCTGGCGACCGCTGTGGCCAATATTGACGAGATTATCAAAATCATTCGCGGCTCTGCTAATCCCAAAGACGCGCGCAATAATTTAACCGCGCGGACATGGCCTGCCAAAGATATGGGCGCCCTGATTAAGCTGATCGCAGATCCGCGTTCCAAATTGCTGGATGACGGCACGATACAACTGACCGAAGAACAAGCCCGCGCGATTTTGGAACTGCGCCTGTTAAAACTCACCGCGCTTGGTATGGACGAAATTACCGAGGAAGCCGAAAAGCTGGCCGCACTGATTACTGATCTTTTGGATATTCTGCGCTCTCGGGAACGGGTGACAGCGATTATCCAAGATGAACTCACCGATGTGCGCGATAAGTTTGCCACGCCGCGCCGCTCTATCTTTACCGAAGGCGGTATGGATTTTGATGACGAAGACCTCATCGCGGTGGAGGACATGGTCGTCACAGTGACAGCGGCGGGCTACGTTAAACGCACGCCCCTTGATACCTACCGCGCGCAGCGACGCGGCGGTAAAGGCCGCTCTGGCATGTCGATGAAGGATGAAGATTACGTCACAACGGTCTTTGTCGCCACGACCCATACGCCCGTGCTGTTTTTTAGCTCCGACGGTATGGCTTATAAGCTTAAAGTCTGGAAGTTGCCGCTCGGCGGGCCTGCCACGCGCGGCAAAGCGCTGGTGAACCTGCTCCCGCTTTCACAAGGGGAGACGATTAATTCGATTATGGCCTTGCCAGAAGATGAAGAGAGCTGGGCGGATATGGATATTATGTTTGCGTCCCGCAGTGGTGGCGTGCGCCGTAACAGCTTGGCCGATTTCACCCGCGTCAATCGTAATGGTAAAATTGCCATGAAGCCTGATGAAGGCGACGGTATTGTCGATGTCCGTGTGTGTTCTGAGGATGATGATGTCCTACTGACCACAGCATTAGGTAAATCCATCCGCTTTAAAGTCACAGATGCGCGGCGCTTTAACTCGCGTGCCTCGACAGGTGTGCGTGGTATTCGCTTGGCTGACTTCGGCAAAGAGGGTGGCGACGAGGTTATCTCCATGACTATCTTGCGCCATGTGGACTTGACCCAGGATGAGCGTATGGCGTTCTTAAAACGCTCAGGCGCGGAACGTCGCGCGCTAGGCGATGATGTCGTGTCAGAAACACCTGATGAGGATACAGATACAATTCTGTCCGACGAGCGTTACGCTTATCTGTCTGCCAATGAGCAATTTGTGCTGACGATTGCTGATGATGGCCTTGGTAAGCGCACATCGTCATTCCGTTATTCCTGTAAAGGACGCGGTGGCAAAGGTATGGTCGCGCAAATCCTTGACCGCGGTAAGAAGGCTCCGCCCGCCAAACTCGTGCGCAGCTTTACCGTTGAGGACGATGATCAAATTATGCTCGTCACCGATGGTGGTCAGCTTATCCGTACGCCTGTGCGCAATATCTCTATCAGTCAGCGTTCGGCCAAAGGTGTCTGGGTGCTACGGACGAAAGAAGACGAAAAAGTCGTCTCTATTGGCCGTATCGAAGATGCGGGCGATGATGACGAAGAAGAGGGCGGCGAAGAGGCCACCCCAACAGAACCCACTTCGGAATAATCTTGATTTAATTCCAAAATTATAACCTCGCGTGATGACCGTCACGCGGGGTTTTTTCAAACCGTGATTTACCTGTCTTGTAACACACTTACAGGATTGGGCGTAAATCATGACATTTTCTAAATCATTTCTTCTTTCACTCTCCAGCGTGAGCTTCTTAGCGATCAGCGCGGGGCAAGCCTTCGCACAGGACAATGATGTCGCGGCCTATGACGGCACGCTAGAGCCGAGTTGCACGACGGGGTCTATTCAACAATTTGACGGGGACGGTCGCAACGGCAATGTCGTGGGCGGTAGCCAGCTTTGTATCGGGACAAATTCGGATAGCAATGTTATCAACGGCCTACAGAACACACTCGGTGCGGGCGGGTTTCGCAATTATGTCAATGGCGTCGGCAACGTCATGGGCAATAATACGCGCAACAGCATTATTACCGGCATAGGCAATACAATCGGGGTAAACACCGACAGTAATCTACTTGTTGGGCAAGCCAGTACAATTGGTGACTTTACATCCAACAGCCTGATTAGTGGGCAGTCAATTTCCTTAGGTTTTGGTAACTTTGGAATGTTGGTCGGCGGGTCTGGCCACCAGATTGGCGATAGTAATGGCGGCAGCGTTATTTCAGGCGCGAGTCATATTTTTGGCTTTGGTAATGGTCGTAATGCAGTGTCTGGTACGGGCAATCAATTTGGCGCGAGCAATCGTAACAATGCGGTTTCTGGTGAAAATAACGTCTTCTTTGATAACGCTCGATATAATCTTGTGTCAGGTGAGAGCAATACAATCGGCAATAATGTCGAACATAGCGCAATCATCGGCACGGGCCATGTCATTGGGGACGATTTGAGCAGTTCATTTGTGTCTGGTGCTAGAAACATAATTGGGATCACTTTGGTCGATTCGACTGTGATGGGTGATGACAACACAGTGGGTGATTTCGTCCTGAATTCTGCTGTCATCGGCAATAATAATACTCTGGGCGGTGGTGTCATCAATGACGAACAAACTGGTGTTTTTGTTATGGGCGGCGAAAACTCTGTTGATGGCAGCTTGTCTACGGTCACGGGATTTTTCAATAGTATTAACGGCCAAACATCCGGCAATAATCATATTGTCGGCACAGCACAGAATATCACAGGTCTTGGTAATTTTGCTGCTGGCGGCTTTTTTGGCCAAGCTTCTGCTATTACAGGAGATTTCAATATCTCTATGGGGGCGAGTAACGTGGTGACCGCGACCAATTCAGTTGCGATTGGCGGGTCCAACACAGTCTTGGCCGATAACGGCGTCGCGATTGGGTTTGGATCTGTCGCAACGCTGGATGTGGGGGCCGCACAGGCAGCCTATAACGGGATTATAATTGGCGGCATAACCCTAACCGAAGGCGTCGATGCAACAGGCGGTGAGATGGGAATCGGTAACCGCCTGCTGACCGGGGTTGCAGACGGCGGGATATTTGCAGGGTCTGATAATGCCGTAAACGGGCACCAGATGTTCCAACTTGCCACCCAAGTGCAAACGCTGACGTCGATGGGGGGTGGTAATACGGCGCTCATTAATAGTAATCTGGCCGCGATTGGCGCGTTGCAAACGCTTGTCGGGGCACAAGGTAATACGATCAGCAATAACGCGACCTTGATCGGGAATAACACCACCGCGATTGGCGGCAATACGACAGCCATTGGTGCCAATACAACGGCGATTGGTGGTAATACCACCGCGATTGGCACCAATACGGCCGCCATTACAGGTAACACCGCTGCGATTACGACCAACACAGGCGCTATTGCAACGAACACGGGTGCCATAGCCGGGAACACAGCCGCAATTGCCACCAATACAGCCGCCATAGCGACTAACACGTCTGATATTGCGACAAATACGGACGCTATTGCGACGAATACCGATGCGATTGCTTCTATCACAACTGATATTACAGATGTCACTGACCGCGTGGCGGCGAATGAGGATAATATTGCGGCCGAGCAGCAACGTAATAGCGCACAAGACAATGCTATAGCGATGAACAGTTCTCGCGGCCTCGCCAATGCGGGCGCCATCTTATCCAACACCAATGCAATTTCGGAAAACCGGGGTTTGATTGACCGGAACTTTGGACTAATCGCGGATAACCAAGAGGCGATTACGGATCTTGAAGGCGGCTTAGCCTCTGTCGCGGCGCTACCTGATATGTATCTGTCGCCCAATGCCAAATGGTCAGCGGCTGGCGGTGTCGGTTTTTACGGTGATGAAGTCGGTGTCGGCGCGACGCTTGCCATACGTGGCAATGATAATTGGGCTTTCGGGGCGTCCATTGCCAAAGGCGGCGACGCTGTGTCTGGTAAATTACAGGCCCGTTTCGAGGGCTTTTAGAACGAATGGTTGTAGTGCCCCTCAACCGTCGTATGGCAGGGCTCACGCCCTGCCATTTTTTTTGCTAGAAATGCGCGGGCGCGCCGTTATAAGCAAAGCATGACAGACCATTCCCCTCAAAAACGGACCGCGCTTTATCCAGGCACATTTGACCCCATGACATTGGGGCATTTGGATATTATCAAACGGGCCAGCAATCTCTGTGACAAGCTGGTCGTTGCCGTTGCCATCAATCGGGGCAAGAACCCGCTTTTCGCCTTGGATGAACGTGTTGAGATGGTCGAAAACGCTGTCGCCCCGCTGCGCGAGCTTATCGAGGTCGAGGTGCTGCCGTTTGAAGGTCTACTGATACATTTTGTTGAAAGTGTCGGCGCAACCACTATTGTGCGCGGCTTAAGGGCTGTTTCGGATTTCGAATATGAATTCCAAATGGCCGGAATGAATGACCGTCTTAACCCGGATATTGAAACTGTGTTCCTAATGGCTGACCCGCAATACCAAACCATTGCGTCCCGCCTTGTGAAAGAAATCGCCCGCCTTGGCGGTGATGTCGGACAGTTTGTAACGCCCGAGGTTGAGCACCGCCTAAAGGATAAATACTCATGATGTCTCGTTTTCTTCTCTCGACCTGTGCCGCCTTGGCGTTTTCTGTTTCAGCCTGCGCAGCAGAGGCCCCGCAAGATAGTGCAACTGTGGCGCCGACCGCGTCTGTGACAACGACGGCTGATGTCTCTGCGCCTGATAGTGCGTGGCGGACTGTTGACCCTGAAAACCTAATGTTGATTGACACCGAATACGGGATGATTGGCGTCGAGCTTTTTCCTGAAATTGCTCCCAAACATGTTGAGCAGATTAAAACGCTGACGCGTCAAAACTTCTATGATTTCATCACCTTTCACCGCGTGATTGAAGGGTTCATGAACCAGACAGGTGATCCTAAGGGTGACGGTACGGGCGATAGCGATTTGCCGGATATTGAGGGTGAATTTACCTTCCGCCGCTCGCCGTCCATGCCAATTGAGCTGATTGGCGCGCAACCCGTTGACCCACGCAGCCCGTCCAAAGGCGAAGTCGGCGTAGGCTTTTACAAAGGTCTGCCTGTGGCGAGCCAACCCGCTAGCCAAGCGATTTTGACCAAAGACGGTAAAGTCGATGCTTTTGCTATTCACTGCAAAGGTGTGACATCCATGGCGCGCTCGCAAAACCCTAATAGCGGTAACAGCCAGTTCTTCCTCATGCGTGATACGGCGTCTCATTTGGACACGCAATATTCCATCTGGGGCAATACTGTCATGGGCCGTAATCTGCTGACGAAGATTAAAGTCGGCAATGCGGGCGAGGGCGGCTTCGTGCCTGACGCGATGAAAACTGTCCGTATTGCGGCTGACCTGCCCGAAGGTGAGCGCCCGACTGTACAAGTCATGAAAGTCGATAGCGCAGCTTTTGATCAATTCATGGCGACGCAGAAAAAAGCTGACGGGAAATATCCTGAAATTTGCGACATCGCTGTGCCTACCCGCACACTCTAAATACACTCTCATTTTTAAATCAAAAAGGAGCCATTCATGGCTGATACACTGACTTTGACCATTGATACCAATAGCGGCGAGCCTGCGGATGTTGTTATCAAACTTCGCCCAGATCTTGCGCCGTCCCATGTCAAACAAATCTCTCGTCTTGTCGGCGAAGGATTTTATGACGGACTAACATTTCACCGCGTAATCGACGGCTTTATGGCCCAAGGTGGCTGTCCTGACGGGACAGGCATGGGTGGTGCTGATACAAAAATCCCGGCTGAGTTCTCAAGCGAGCCGCATGTGCGCGGTGTGTGTTCTATGGCGCGTAGCCAGAACCCAAATTCCGCAAGCAGCCAGTTTTTCATCTGCCTTGATGACGCGACATTCCTGGATAAGCAATATACAGTGTGGGGCGTGGTCGAGAGCGGTATGGACACGGTAGACGCCATCCCAAAAGGCGAGCCACCCCGTTACCCCGGTAAAATCGTCAAAGCAACGATCAGCTAATAACAGGCCATGAGCCGCCTTATCCTCCATATTGGACCAGGGAAATGCGGCTCGACCTCTATTCAAAATCTGTTCGCTCAGCACAATGCGTCCCAAGGTGGACCTTGTGTAGAGCGGACTTTTTTTTGCCATCTTGCGCCGTCTGATTTCACGGATTTGGAAACGGGTGAGGCGGGTAGTGCCCAGGCGGATAATGCGAGAATAAAACGGCTGGATATATTGCTTAATACTGCCAAAGCAGGCGGTGATGTCGCGATACTGTCGCACGAATTTCTGTTTCAAACCCCGCGCGCCATGGGGATTATCACGGAACGGGCAAGACGCATTTTTGAAGATATACGCATCATCGGTTATGTCCGTCCGCAATCGGCGCTACTACGGTCCAGCTATAGTCAATGGCTGTTCCGCGCGCCCGATAGGGTGTTTGAATTAGAGGCCGTGTTGCAAAGCCACGGCCTCAACCCTGATTTATTCACAGGGTTGGAACGTCAATATATCGCCTCGATTTTAGACGGTTATCACAGCGCGCGGCAACTCTCTGGATATAATCTTCTTGACCTCTGGGGTGGTTATCAGGCCATTGAAAAATCATGCAACATCAAACCTCTTGTCGGTGGATTGCCAGGAAAAGACGGATCACTCTGGCAGGATTTTTGCGAAAAAGCAGGGCTGACCCTAAAGCCTGATTTGATTGAAATCCGCGCCAATACGCGCTTTCATCCTCATCTTGTTGACGCGGCGACAGAGGCCATTCGCGCAGGTCATATCGTCATGGGCCCACATGAGGGCAATGATATTTTGACCGAATTGTCACAGCGGATGGGGACTGTGGTTAGTTTCAACGCTGACTTCCTAGCGGCTCTTGCAAAGGTCATTGACGCCAATTTCGCAGCCGATAATCACATGATGTGTGAGCATTATGATATTGATTATGTTGATGTTTTTGAAAATATTTCTCTATCTGAAGCGCCAATTCAAGACAGTGTTGAGGTAGAGGAATCACGTCGCGCTGAGAACCCTGACGAATTAATTAATTACTATTGTAATCTTAGCAACGTCTTAGGCTTGCGCTGATGTCGAACTTATTGCATGGATACCCGACACAGGGTCGGGCGATATGCAATCAAAACACTAAGCATCCGTCAGCTGCTTAATTTCATCCCTAATCCTTGCGGCTTCTTCAAACTCTAAGTTTTCGGCCGCGACAAACATTTGTTTTTCAAGATCCGCCAGAACAGCGGTGAGGTTCGCGCCTGCAAAGCCTTCTTGGCCGGGTTCTGCGGCTTCGCGGATTTTACCCATCTCTCGCAGGGCTTGCTTGGTCAATTGCCCAGATTTCGTGTAGCGCTTGGCATTGGCTTTCACTTCTTCGCCCGCCTCGCTATCACCGACAACATCGATAACACCGCGCAACACAGTAGTCGGCGTGATGCCGTGTTTTTCATTATGTGCGATTTGACGTTCACGGCGGCGTTCGGTCTCGCTCATCGCGCGTTCCATAGAGCCAGTGATTTTATCAGCGTAAAGCACAACGCGCGCCTCGGAATTGCGCGCGGCGCGGCCAATGGTTTGGATAAGCGATGTTTCAGAACGTAAGAAGCCTTCCTTATCCGCGTCTAATATCCCGACAAAGGCACATTCAGGGATGTCGAGCCCCTCGCGCAACAAGTTAATCCCGATAAGCACATCAAACACACCCAGGCGCAAATCGCGGATGATATCTATGCGCTCCAATGTGTCGATATCGCTATGCATATAGCGAACGCGAATGCCTTGGTCGTGCATGTAGTCGGTCAAATCTTCGGCCATTTTTTTGGTCAAAGTGGTAATCAGCGAGCGGAAGCCTTTGGCGGCCACGCGCTGCACTTCATCAATGACGTCATCAACTTGTGACGCGCCGTCTTTGGCCACGGGACGAATTTCAACGGGCGGGTCAATCAGGCCCGTAGGGCGAATGACTTGTTCGACAAACACACCGCCCGTACGTTCCATTTCCCAATCGCCCGGAGTGGCCGATACATGCACGGTTTGCGGGCGCATAGCGTCCCATTCTTCAAATTTCAGCGGGCGGTTATCGATACAACTTGGCAGACGGAAACCATGCTCTGCCAATGTGCCTTTGCGGTTGGCATCGCCCCGGCTCATGCCGCCAATTTGCGGCACAGAGACATGGCTTTCATCGGTAAAGAGAAGGGCATTTTCGGGCAGATATTCAAACATGGTGGGCGGCGGCTCGCCGGGTGCGCGGCCGGTGAGGTAACGCGAATAGTTCTCGATACCCGTGCAGAACCCTTGGGCGGCCAGCATTTCCAAATCAAATTCTGTGCGTTGTTGCAGGCGTTGCGCTTCCAGTAATTTGCCTTCCGCCTCAAATTGGGCCAATCGTGTTGCAAGCTCGGCTTTGATGCCTTTCATCGCGGCCTGCACAGTCGGGCGCGGGGTGACGTAGTGGCTATTGGCATAGATGCGGACGCGGTCTAGCTTGCGCCCTGTCTTCCCCGTCAACGGGTCAAATTCGACGATGCTGTCAATGTCATCGCCAAAGAAATCAATGCGCCACGCCATATCGTCATAGTGGGCAGGGAACAGTTCTATCGTGTCGCCGCGCACGCGAAATGTCCCGCGTTGAAACGCCAAATCATTACGCGCATATTGCAGAGCCACGAGCTGCGCCATAAATTCACGCGGGTCGAGCGATTGTTCCACGGCGACATCAATGGTCATTTCTGTATAGGTTTCAACCGATCCAATACCGTAAATACAGGAGACTGACGCAACGATAATCACGTCATCACGTTCCAAAATAGCCCGTGTCGCGGCGTGGCGCATACGGTCAATTTGTTCATTCACGCTACTATCTTTTTCAATAAAGGTGTCCGTGCGCGGGACATAAGCTTCGGGTTGATAGTAATCGTAATAGGATACGAAATATTCCACGGCATTATTGGGAAAGAAGTTTTTAAATTCCCCGTAAAGCTGCGCGGCGAGCGTCTTATTTGGCGCTAAGATCAGGGCAGGGCGCTGGGTCTGCTCTATAATCTTTGCCATTGTGAAGGTTTTGCCAGACCCCGTAACCCCCAGCAGGACTTGGTCGCGTTCATAGTCAGACAGACCGTCGCAGAGTGCTTTAATCGCTTTGGGCTGGTCGCCTTTGGGTTCAAATTCTGACACAAGCTGAAATGTCTTACCGCCTTCCGATTTTTCAGGACGGTCGGGGCGATGTGGCACCCATATTGCAGGGTGTTTCGGCGTATTTGTATTCGCAGCAGTTGGCATAGGGTCAAGGTAAGCGGCAGTCTTTAAAATACAAGTGCGTTTGGGCGTTTGGGGCCTGTAGAATGGGCTGAATAACCAGCCTTTGATGTATTTCGGGCAAGTGTGACGTCCATCACGGAAGGTGCGCCGCCTTTCTGCCATAAAGTGATATAAAAGAGTGGGTGATGATTATGGCAGTACTAGGAACAATCGATATCAATATTACAGCTGACGGCTTTGTAGAGGCGACAGTGCATATGACGGATGAGAATTATAATCTTATCCCTAACGCCGTTGCGCGCGATATAAAGCTATCCTGGTGTGAAGTGTCCAAGCGGTCAAACAAAGGGCAGATAAAACACAATGTGCAACGCAAATTGCACCTTGGAACAATCGGCACTTGTGACTTTCCAGTTGATGCTGTGATGTTCTATTCTGCTAAAGTGCTGACGCGGCCAAAAACAGGGTTTTTTCGATTTAAACGATACCGCCGCCTTTTGGGAACAGCGGCTGTGGAGAATTCACTCCCTGCGACCCTCACAAATACGACCGATGCAACAGTTCTGCCTTTGCGTTCTGCGGCGTCTAAGGGCGCTAAACCGCAAACAATGCAGCCCATCAAGGTGTCTTCGCCTACACATTACGCCGCAGAGTAGCTCTGGCGATAAACGGCGACCCCGTTGGCGCCGCGCCGCCGTAAATTTAACGCGGTGTTAAGGCTGTCCATCAGCGCAGTGTTCATTGTTTTGCGTTATGTATTTCCATCGGACTGGGAAGATAATGACGCAAATGATAGAAAAAAGTGCGGGTAAACGCACCTTAGACATGTTGAAAGTGACGACCTCGTGCTCCCTAGTGGCGATCGGGGTTTTGATGCTTGGCGGGCAAGCCGCGCTAGCGTCTGTTGTTGACCGCCCGTTTTTTCGCGCCAATGCGCTTGTCATCGTTTTCGGCGCGGATGATTTTGAAGAAAACGGCGGCGAAGCGCCGATTGTTTATGATTTTTATCTGCTCGATAATCTAGCGTCTGGCACATTGGGTAATGATTTGATTGCCGCTGATGGCCGCACCATCAACTATAATACGGGACGTTATAACCCAATCCAAAGCGGTGACAGCTCTGGCTGGGAATTCCAAGTCAATGACGCGACCTTTGGCGGGGCTTTCACCAGTAGCGCACCCCACCAAACACTGGACGCTAACGATAGTTATTCAGCTTTTGGCCTTGATGATACAACTGACGTTGATCTTTTGGGTGGCGGTGGCCGGGCATCGCGTTTTTATGTAGCCTCCAATGTTGCGTTTGATCTTTACGGGGAAGCGAGTAATTTTGCCGCCACGGGTGACTTTGCGGGTATGGATTATTCCAATATTCGTTACCGCCTGCGTTACCAAGTCGCAGGGGGCGGCGGAGCAAATCGTTGGGGGCAACGCGCCCAAGACCCAGCCGTGGGCGGCAGCGGTGTTGTCATTGGTCAAAACAACAGTTTCACGCTAGACGATATTGCTGCTGGTCCGACAAAGGTGTTTGACGGTGGCCGCCGCACAGCGCGGGCGACGGGCTCTATAATGCAGCAGGCTATAGGGTTTCAGTCGCGTTATAACCTGATTGGGGCCTCCATTAATGGTAATAATTATGACTTCTCCCAAGGGGTGGGGTCTGTGTCTTCAGACATAACTTATACGATCTACACACCTTAATATTAGGCGATATCCAGTCTCTATTCCCGACTGTCACGTAGTGTATTTAACGACTTCGTGACAATGGGAGTTTTCAATGGCCTTTGCAGTAGAAACCCTTCATACTGATGATAGACCTCATTTTAGAGAGGACGGGATCAGTATGGAAGAGAGTGGAGTTATACGGCGCGGGGGATACGTCGTATCACAAAAAAGTTTAAGCGCAGCCAAGCGTGATGCAATCTGGCTGAGCGATATTGCAACAAAGCAAGACGCCAAAGCGTTGTCTGATTTATTTGAAGTTTACGGGCCTAAATTAAAGGGCTGGTTGATGGCGCGCGGTGTTGGGTCTGGCACGGCCGAGGATATTATTCAAGACGTCATGATCAAGGTCTGGACCCGGGCCGAATTGTTTGATCCGTCCAAGGCCAGCTTTGCGACATGGGTTTACCGCATGACGCGTAACCGTTGGATTGACCATAAACGTAAACATGGCCGCATGGATGTACGTGATCCTGAATTGATGAAAATTATTGCCGATGACGAAGTGCCGTCTGCCGAAGATCATTTTATCAATGATCAAGACGCTGAGATGCTGCATGCTCAAATTGCGCGGCTGAACCAAAATCAGCAAGATGCCATCCGCATGGCCTTTATCGAATTTAAAACGCATAAAGAAATTTCCGAGGAGACTGGCCTGCCGCTTGGCACGGTCAAGACCCGTATTCGAAGTGCGATCCAAACGCTACAAGCCAATATGAAAAAGACGTGAGGGGGATATGACCATGTCCGCCCTACGTTCGCCCTCTACAGCCGTTGACAGTCTTGATGATTTTGCAAATGGTCGCCTTAGCGTGGCCAAGCATCTAATGTTGGTGTGTCAATCCGAAATTTCGCCTGATATCGCCCAAGAGATTGCTTTTACAGAAGAGGTCTCAGCGTCTTTGATGATGGATAGCCCCCATTCGCGATCGCTAACCCCCGAATTTATCGGCAATGTTCTGGCCGCTTTGCCAGAGGTGAGAGCGGGCGTGATTAGTCGCAATGATAACCAAAATCCGCGACTATCCATGGCACCGCCAACCTTGCGTGATATTTTGGGCCATGGTCTGCGTGATATGAAATGGCGGTCTTTTATCCCAGGTGTTGCGACCCATGATATTGTCGGTGATCGTGCCTATGACGGTGACCGGCTATATTTGATGAAGGTAAAAGCGGGCATGAAAATGCCCGAACATGATCACAACGGCGAAGAATGGACATTGATTTTAAAGGGCGGTTACCGTGTCAACGGACAACGCTTTACGCGCGGTGATCTACATGTTGCTTATAATGACAACAGCCACGCACCAGAGATTGAGGCGGGCGAAGATTGTATTTGCCTTGTGATGACGCAGGGTAAGCTGAAAATGCAATCGGCGATTGGTCGACTATTGCAACCGCTCTTAGGTATATAGACGGGCAAGATGCGAATCAGTCGGAAGTCTTTCATGCGTTGGGCGGTCGTTATTGTTCTCGCAATGGCGGCCACGCTCGCTGCTGATATGTATTACGAGACACAGATCGTGCCAGAGGCTGCGATTGATAAATGCGGGCAGGGCAATGTCAGCGCTGTTTCTCTTAAAGGCCTATTTAAGGCCGACATCACCTGTAAATAAAATCTTCGATTTTTAATGTGTTGCTGTGGTTGTTGACATATCAATATTTGTTGTATATATACAACAATATGATTTATAATCGCATTAAAATGTTACGCACTGAAAAAGGCCTGTCTCGCAAAGAACTGGCGGATGCTGTGGGCGTAAACTTTCAAACCATCGGCTATTTGGAACGCGGGGATTACAATGCCTCGCTGGAGCTGGCGTTTAAATTGGCAGAATATTTCGACGTGCCAATTGATATGGCGTTTAGCCCGCGCCCGTTCAAAACACTCGCCGAAGAACTGGCTGCGGCCAAGCGCGCAGCAGAGTAAAATAAAGAAGGAGACGACAATGTTGAAATGGTATGCAGAGACATTCAAACTGACCGAAAAACAAATGACGACGCGGGCTTTGCGTGACATAAAAATATTGACGGTACTGAGTTTTCTAGCCGTGCCTATTTTTCTCGCGATGAGAACGGATGTGATACCGGTGGCGCTAACCATACCTGCCGTACTCGCGTTGATATTCACAATGGGGTGCTTCTTTTGTCTGTGTTTTACAAAATTTGTGAACCGTTTCTGGGCGCGTGATAAATATCTTGATGAATGGGAACGAGGACGCAAGCACCAATCTATGGCCTTCGCCTTTCAAGTCTTGCTCTATGGTTTTGGTACTATTTTAGTGGGTTTCATTATTGGTGACATGTTCGGTATGGTTCGCGACATAGAGATGCCTGTGATGGGGTTTGATGACTTTATATTGATATTAGCGTCAATCTTCATCGGTGGCTTGATGATCATGCACCTTTATTTGCTGGCAACGACAAAACCAATCGATGAGGGTGACACCTTCCCCGACACCCTTGCCCCTGATGAGATCGTATAGAACAGACAAAGCTAATTAAAACTAAGCTACGGGGCTTGAAATTTGGGCGCAATCCCCGCATATCGCGCGGTAAAACTACCCTTTACTGGAGCGCCCGTCATGGCCCGTCAATTCTGTTACCATATGCAAGGCCTAACGAAGAAGTTCGGCAATAAGACTATCCTGGATAATGTGCATTTATCTTTCTATCCCGACGCCAAAATTGGCCTTGTCGGTGTGAACGGCGCGGGTAAATCGACCCTTATGAAAGTCATGGCGGGTGTTGATACCGAAGTCACGGGCGAGCATTGGGCGGCAGAGGGCGTCAAAGTGGGCTACCTTCCGCAGGAACCGCATCTGAATAAAGACAAAGATGTTTGGGGCAATGTCATTGAAGGGTGCGAGGACAAAGCCATCTTTGATTCTTATAACGCCGTTGCCGCCAAAATGGCCGAAGAATACACAGATGAATTAATGGAGGAGATGACGGCCCTTCAAGAAAAAGTCGACGCGCATGATGCGTGGGATATTGACAGTAAAATTGAAATGGCGATGCAGGCGTTGCGCTGCCCGCCCAAGGATAATCCCGTTGACACGCTGTCGGGCGGTGAAGCCCGCCGCGTGGCGCTGTGCCAATTGTTGTTGTCAAAGCCTGATTTGATGTTACTTGATGAACCGACCAACCACTTGGACGCTGAAACTGTGGCGTGGCTGGAAAACTACCTCATTAAATATCAGGGCGCGATTATCCTCATTACCCATGACCGTTACTTCCTTGATAACATCACGGGCTGGACGCTAGAAATTGACCGCGGTCGCGGCATTCCTCACGAAGGCAATTATTCAAGCTGGCTGGCGGCCAAAGCCAAACGCATGGATCAAGAAGGCCGCGAGGGTGATAGTAAGACAAAGGCGTTAAAGCGCGAGCTGGAATGGATCCGCTCTAATCCCAAAGCGCGCCAAGCCAAGTCAAAAGCCCGTATTTCCGCCTATGAAAATCTGCGCGACGAAGCCGATAAGGAAGTTGTGTCACATGCTGAAATTCGTATCCCAATGGGCGAGCGGCTTGGTAACATCGTTGTCGAAGCCAATAATGTCTCCAAAGGTTTTGGTGACAAGCTGCTGATCAAAGATTTGTCTTTCAAGCTTCCGCGCGGCGGTATCGTCGGCGTTATCGGCCCTAATGGTGCGGGTAAAACGACTCTGTTTAAAATGATAACGGGCGAAGAAAAGCCCGATGAAGGCACCTTCAAAGTCGGCGAGACGGTCGAGCTTGGTTATGTCGATCAAAACCGCGCAGCCCTCGACCCGTCAAAAAACATTTGGGAAGCCATTTCCGACGGTCTTGATATTATCGTGATGGGCAAACGCGAAGTGCCGTCGCGCGCCTATGTTGGCTCGTTTAATTTCAAAGGCACGGATCAGCAGAAAAATGTTGGGCAGTTGTCTGGCGGGGAACGTAACCGTGTGAACCTCGCGAAAATGTTGACCAAGCCCGCGAACCTTTTGTTACTTGATGAACCGACGAACGATTTGGACCGCGAAACACTCGCGTCACTCGAGGTTGCGCTGGAAAAATTCCCAGGCTGTGCCGTGGTTATTTCTCATGACCGGTTCTTCCTTGACCGCGTGGCGACCCATATCCTGGCCTATGAAGGCGATAGCCATGTCGAATGGTTTGAAGGCAACTTTGCGGATTACATCGAAGACAAAAAGCGCCGCCTCGGCCCCGACGCCGACATGCCCAAGAAACTAAAGTTCGTGAAATTTGATCGGTAGGGTGTCCCTATAAACAATCAACTGAAGAAGCGTCCCGTTGGGGCGCTTTTTCCTCTGCGTGATGGCCATCACAGCCATTATCGGCGCAACTAGTTATCTTCCAAATATCTTAGATATTTATGGAGGATAAAATGGAATGGATATCAACGTTAAGTGCTATCCCGTTTTGGGGTTGGATTATTGCAATAATATTGCTTACAGGCTTTGTTCTAAAATTGCTTTTGCCGAACGGAATGACTCTGGTTTGCCAACGATTTCAACGATGGCGAGAGCAGTGTTTACGATATGTTAGGGAAACCCGGCGGGTTTGTGCTGAAGAGCGCCGTGAAAGGGTTCGCCGTTGCCGCGAAAGGCGACGCGTACGTCAAGAGCGGTGCAGGTCTTGGATTCGGTTATTTCGCTGGCTTTGTACTGGGTGGAACATCTTCTTTACGTGGGTTTGTATCGCTTGGCATTGGATTGTAAATGTTGTTTGTGTTTTATGGACAGTTATCGTTCAGATTACCTGCGCTTTAACGATCTTGGTTCTTGAGTTCTTTGTTTTTTGTTGGTTGTCATGAAAAAGCGATCACTCTGCCCACCTTGTATGATTGGACAACTCGTTTTGTGGGGCGGATTGGCGTGGTTTCTTATCTCAAAGTTATCCTAGTCAGCCCAGAAACCAATAAAGTATTTCGCGACCTTGGTGGTCGCCAGATTGCACCAAAAGACGCAATTAGGTGCGTCTTTTTATGTGGTTGTCTTGTCTTCTAGCATCACATCATAGACGCGACTTCATCGGCGTGTTCCTCTAGCGCTTTTGCGCCTTCGGGGGTGAGGCCGTAGATGCCGCGGTCTATTTTTTCAAACCAGCCGTAATGGTTTGCGGCCATGGCGGTGCGGGCCTTGTCAAACCCGGCCATTTTGGCAACATAGGATGCCTTGCATGCGCCTTCATCGTGCAGGACTTTCGCGCATCGCAACGCGCCTTGGCGGTAGGATGTCATCAAGCCCTCTGTTGTCATGCCGCCTGTGTTTGGGTCGCCGTGACGGCTTTCAAATTCTGCGATAAGTTTGGTCTTGCGGGCCTTTATTTTGCGCGGTGTGAAGGGTTTGGGCTCGGTATGTACAACCACCCGGCCCTCGGGCAAGCGCACAGTGATAAGCCCAATGCAAAGCCGCCGACACAGCATTTTATTGCGCCGCATTGATTTAAGCGCTGTTTTGCCCGCTTTATGCGGTACGGCGATATAGACGCTGTCTGTCATCGATTGGCGGTTAATGGCTTGATGAAATAACGACAGAGTAAAACCCGTCTTAAGTTCAATCACAATCGGGTCACCATCGCCGGACACCGGCATCGCCACCATATCCGCCGCCCCGACTTCGCCTTTCACGGCGTATCCCATAGAAACAAAATGCGCCTTGATGGGCGCGTAGAGATCGGTCTCTTTGATAGACATTGGCTTTGGGATGGTATTATCCTTTTCGTTGCAGGGCATGTTTAAACACGAGAATGAAAAGCGGCAATAGCCAGCGGGAGCGCGGATAGGCCCAAAGTTACTTGAAAGCCTTCGGGCATTGCGGTTTTAGCTCAATTTGCACGGCGCTATTAGGCCCTTTGAAACTGTGCAAATTCCGCCCTGTGGATAACTCTGTGGGCAAGGCTGTGAATAAGCTGGGGGCAGGCTATCCCATTGGCGCGCCCATTTGTTCATGGTTTGTATTAGTTTTTCGGGCTTTTGTGCGTCTCAATCCCATTTTTTATACTTAATTTTCGCTTAAGAGGCATTATTTCCCATTGTATCCCATAAAGACGCGTGTTATCCCATAGTGGAGCTCGGTGAGGGGCTTTAAGGGGAAATTCTGCTGTGTTCATGTCGACCACCACCAATAACCGTGATGCGAAAGGTCGGGTTTCTGTCCCGTCCGATTTCCGCGCGGTTATTGCGGCGCAAAACGCGGCCCTCATTGCCGCCCAGCCAGAGAGCGTCAGGCTGGCGGGAATAGAGCCGTTTGACGGCATCATCGTACGGCCCAGCTTTGACGGGCAATGTTTAGAAGGCGGCGGTGAAGTTTTGTTTAACGCCTACCGTGCCTCTATCAACGCCATTGATTATTTTGACCCTAAACGTGACGCGATGGAAAATGCCCTGTTTGGGGAAAGCCGCCGCCTATCTTTTGATAGCGGGGGGCGCGTGTCCATCCCGCAGGATTTGGCCGATAATTTTGGTTTTAACGGGCGCATCACATTCGTCGGCCTTGGCGACCGTTTTGAAATTTGGGCCCCTGACGCGCATGAAGCGCGCGTGGCCAATATGCGTAAGCTTGTGGCGGAAAACCGTCACTTGCTAAAACCTATTAACCCCATGGGCGGCACGTCATGAGCGATATCACCGCCGTAGATGCACGTCCGCACTATCCCGTGATGTTGCCAGAGGTCATGGCTCATTTGGCGCCGCGTGACGGCGAGGTTTATGTGGACGGTACATTTGGCTATGGCGGCTATAGTGAGGCATTTTTAAAAGCTGCGAACTGCCGCGTCATCGGGCTAGACCGTGACATAAATGTGCGTGCTCGTGCGGACGCACTATCGCATGACTATGATGGGCGGTTTAAACTCATTCAAACGCCGTTCTCTCTCATGGACGGTGTTGATCTCCCACCTGTCGACGCGGTTGTGCTCGATATTGGTGTGTCCTCTATGCAGCTGGATCAGGCGGCGCGCGGCTTTAGTTTCATGCGGTCTGGTCCGCTTGATATGCGCATGGGGCCGGACGGGCCGACGGCGGCGATGGCGGTTAATCAACTCGGGCATGGGGAACTGGCCAATATTTTTAAAACCTACGGCGAAGAACGCCAAGCGGGCCGTATTGCTAGCGCGATTTTACGCGCGCGCGAAGATGGCGATATTATCACCACTGACGCGCTGGCAGACTTGATTGAAAAAACGGTTGGAAGACCCGGTGGGAAGGGCGGTAAAACCCATCCTGCGACGCGCGTGTTCCAAGCGCTACGGATTTTTGTCAATGATGAGTTGGGCGAGCTTTACCGCGGATTATGTGCGGCGGAAGCCATTTTAAAACCTGGCGGGCGGTTGATTGTGGTGACATTTCATTCGCTCGAAGACCGTATAGTGAAATCGTTCTTTCGCCGTCGTGCGGGTGAAGTGTCGGGTGGGTCTCGTTACGCGCCTGAAATTATTCGCAGTGATGTGCGCCCCAGTTTTGATGTGCCGCGCCGTGCAGTGGTCAAGCCGTCCGCGTCTGAAGTTACTGAGAATCCTCGGTCCCGCTCGGCTAAGCTTCGCTGCGCAATCCGCACAGATGCGCCGATGTATAATCAAGACGAAACACTGCTGCCCAAAGTGCCGTCCGTTCACGACATTCGGTGGGCAGCATGAGTGTCCGTTACCAAACCCAGGCGGACGCCGCGCGGCGGTTGACATGGTTCTTGTTGCTGCTGCTCGGTATCGCGCTGATGGTTGCGCTTTATTATGTCAAAACACGCGCACAATCAGCGCGCCAAGATGCCAATCAACTCGCGCGCCAGATTGCCGTTCAAGAGGCCGCTATTACGGTGCTTCATGCTGAAATCGCTCATTTGGAAAGTCCCGAACGACTAGGTCGCCTATCCAGCGACCATCTTGGCCTTGCGCCGACGACAACGGATCAGATGCTTCGGATTGAAGATATTGCTATTCGCTTCCCATTGCGTGAAGTGCCATTAGAGGCCGCAGCGAATGAGGAGGTGTCTCATGACTGACCCGTCCTACAGTCGCCGTAATGTGCAGCATGTCACCGTCGCAGATGACGAGTTTCAAGCTGTGTCAGAGGGGCGTATTCGTATACGCATCGGCGTGGTGGCTTTTGCTATCATGATTGTTCTTATCGTGCTGCGCCTAGCGGAGACGAGTATCTTTGGTCCAAAGCCTGCTGGCTCTACTCTGCCGCAAGCCATTACCACGACGCGCGCCGATATTACAGACCGCAACGGCGAAGTTCTTGCGACCACGCTTTTGACTTACTCGCTCTATGCCGAGCCGCATATTGTCTGGAACGTCGAAGAGACGGCCGATGCGCTGCTATCTGTGCTGCCAGAGCTCGACCGTGCAGAACTGGTCGAGCATTTAGGGTCAAAGAAAAATTTCGAGTGGATTGCCCGCGGGCTGACGCCTAAGGAACGACAAGCAGTTTTTGCGCTAGGCCAACCGGGTCTTGGGTTTCGCCAAGAACCCAAGCGCGTTTATCCGCGCGGAACGCTGGCGTCACATATTGTGGGTTATGCTGATGTGGGCATGGTCGGCCTTGCTGGGGCAGAGCGCGCCTTTCATGAAGAGCTGTCAAAACCCAATGCGCCAGCGAAAGCGCTGTCGATTGATATGCGGGTTCAATATGCCGTAGCAGATAGCTTAATGCACGGGATAGAGCGTTACAGCGCCAAATCAGCCGCTGGTGTCGTCATGGATATGAAAACGGGCGAGATTATCGCCATGGCGAGTGTGCCTGAATTTGATCCCAACGCGCCTGCCACAGCTTCGACAGAGTCTCGTTTTAATCACGCCGCAATGTCCACTTATGAATTAGGGTCCGTGTTCAAGCCCATCACCATGGCTTTGGCGCTAGAAACGCAAACATCAACACTGACCGAAAAATTCCCCGTGCAAAAACCGTTCAAAGTGACCAATAAATTCATCCGTGATGACCACCCGTCCAAAGTCCCTTTGGCGATGCCAGAAATTCTATCGCAAAGCTCTAATCGCGGCACGGCAATGCTGGCCTTGCGAGCGGGAGCGGACGCGCAAAAGCAAATGCTGCGCGATTTTGGCTTATTTGACCGTGTGCCTTATGAGCTTTACGAATCCGCGCGGCCGCAAGTGCAAAACCGTTGGATTGATTTAACGACGGTAACTGTGTCCTACGGTCACGGTATCGCTGTCACGCCGCTTGCGCTGGCTGTGGCAAGTGCGCCTTTGATGAACGGTGGTCTTTACGTGACCCCAACAATTTTGAAACGCGACGCGGCCAATCCTGTCGCTAGCCGCCGTGTGCTATCTGACAGTACAGCCAAACACGTGCGCGATATGATGCGTTATGTTGTGACCGACGGTACAGGCCGTAATGCACGCGCATCAGGTTACGGCGTCATGGGGAAAACAGGCACAGCGGATAAGCCAGGTGTTGGTGGCTATGATGATAAAGGCGATATTGTTACCTCATTTATTTCTGGCTTTCCATATGCTGACCCGCGCTACGTTGTGATGATAACCTATGACAGCCCGCAAACGGTCGAGGGTGACTGGGGTTACCGCGGGGCAGGGTGGAACGCGGCCAAAACGACCAAGGACGTCGTCGAGCGCATTGCGCCGATGTTAGCTATAGAGCGCTTGGACGCGGCTATGGCTCAAAAAGGATATCCCGCGCAGGAGGCTTACCGGTGAAGCTCTCGCAATTAACCCAAATCCCGCAAGAAAATGACGTTGAGATTTCAATGATCACAGCGGATAGCCGTCAGGTTAAGCCGGGGGCTTTATTTGCGGCCTTGCCCGGCACTTTGGCCGATGGGCGGGATTATATTGATGCAGCGCTAGAGGCCGGGGCGGCTGCTATAGTCTCGACCAAAGGTCTGCCGCAAATGGCTGTGCCTTATATCGGTGTTGATGAGCCGCGCCTTATTTACGCTCAAATGGCGGCGCGTCTTTATCCGGGGCAGCCAGAGGTTCTGGTCGCGATGACAGGCACGAACGGTAAAAGCAGCACGGTTGATTTCCTGCGCCAAATTTGGGCCTATGCGGGCAAAGAAGCGGCGTGTTTCGGCACATTAGGCGTTGAGGCCCCCAGCGGGTATCGTCCTATGACACACACGACGCCCGACGCTGTCGCGCTACATAAAACACTGTCTGATTTGGCGGATGAAGGCGTGACACATGGCGCGATGGAGGCATCCAGTCATGGTCTTGATCAATCTCGTTTGGACGCTGTTAAAATCACGGCCTCTGGCTTTTCAAATCTAAGCCAAGACCACTTTGATTATCACGACGGTATGGAAGATTATTTCCAAACCAAAGCGCGGCTGTTTACTGAACTGACCCCTGCAGACGCCCCTGTTGTGATTAACGTCAATGATGACTATGGCCAGCGTTTAGCCGTAACATGTAAGGCGCGCGGGCAACATGTCATGCGTGTCGGTTGGACGGGCGAGGATATCCGCATTGACGAGGTTATGCCGCGTGCCGCCAGCCAGGTTTTAAGCCTAGTGGTTCACGGCAAACGTTACACAATTGAGTTACCGCTTGCGGGAGAGTTTCAGGTGCTGAATGCGGTTTCTGCGCTGGGCCTTGCCATGGTGACGGGCGTGGAGACGGATGTAGCGGTTAAGGCACTTGGGCATTTGCGCGGTGTTGCGGGCCGGATGGAGCGGGCGGGCCAAACCAAAGACGGCGCGCCGATATTTGTTGATTTCGCCCATACAGAGGACGGCCTAGATAAATTGCTGCGCTCTGTGCGGCCGCACACAATGGGGCGGATTATTATTGTCTTTGGCTGCGGCGGTGACCGTGACCCTGATAAGCGAGCCAAGATGGGCGCTGTGGCGGCAAAGCTCGCCGATGTGGCGATTGTGACAGATGATAACCCGCGCACAGAGGATGCCGCCAGCATCCGCAAAGCCGTTTTAAAAGGCTGTCCTGACGCGACCGAAATTGGTGATCGCGCGGCGGCGATTAAGGCGGGCATTGATATGCTGCGCGCCGATGATTGTTTAGTCATTGCTGGCAAAGGGCATGAGCAAGGGCAGATTGTTGGCAAGACCGTCATTCCATTTTCCGATGTAGAGGTCGCGAAAGCCGCGCTCAAGGCAGGTGGTCATGACTAAGGCGCCGTTATGGACAGCAGAAGATGCCGCAATTGCCACCGATGGTCGCGCCATTGGGGATTGGTCTGTGACGGGGGTATCAATTGATAGTCGGTCGTTAAAGCCTGGCGAAATGTTCGTGCCGCTAAAAGACGCGCGTGATGGTCATGATTTTATTGACGGCGCGAGAGAAAACGGTGCTGGCGCAATAATGTCAGAACGCCAGAACGAAGACACGCCCGCACTTATTGTGGATGAAACGATTTTGGCGCTACACGGTATGGCGGCTTACGCGCGTCAACGCAGTCGTGCCAAACGTATTGCAGTCACCGGCAGTGTCGGCAAGACATCGGTAAAAGATGCGCTTGCGCATATCTTGGCGGGATATGGCCCGACGCATAAATCAATCAAATCTTATAATAATCATTGGGGCGTGCCGCTGACGCTTGCCAATATGGCCAAAGAGACAGAATTTGGCGTGTTCGAGACGGGCATGAACCATGCGGGGGAGCTGACACAGCTCTCTAAAATTGTGATGCCCGATGTGGCGCTGATTACAACCGTTGCCCCAGCCCATTTGGCGCATTTTGAAAATGTAAAAGCCATTGCCGATGCGAAAGCCGAGATTATGTTAGGCCTTAAGCCCAGAGGCGTTTTAATCTTGAACGCGGATAATCAATACACGCCGCATATCAAAGCGCAGGCTGATAAAAACAGAATTAATTACATTACTTTCGGTCGTGATGCTGCGGCAGATGTTCATGTCATAACGTCAGAAACCCATGCCGATGGGAGCACGTTGACGGCGCAAATCGGTACGCAATCTGTTGATGTCACTTTGAACGTGGCGGGGAAGCATTGGGTGTCCAACGCTGCCGCTTGCTTGGCCGTTATTCATGCTTTGGATTTGGACTTAGATATAGCGGCACAGCGCCTAGAAGATATTGGCGCGACAGCGGGACGCGGGGCGGTGCATAACATCTCAATTGATGGCAAATCGGTCACGGTCATTGACGATAGTTACAATGCCAACCCAACCTCTATGGCGGCAGCAATTGCCGTTCTAGGCGCGCAAGCTGGTCGTAAATTGGCCGTGCTGGGCGACATGTTTGAGCTGGGTAAAGACGAGCTTGCCATGCACGCCGCTTTAACCGAGCCGTTAGAGGCCGCAGGTGTTGCGCGGGTCATTGTTACAGGGGAATGCATGCGCGCGCTACGCGGGGCTATGCCGCAAAAAATGCGCGGCGCATGGACGGCCGATTGGGCGGCGGCATTGGATGCTTTAAGCGCAGAATTAATCGACGGGGACGTGGTCCTCGTTAAAGGGTCCAATAGTGTCGGCTTATCAAAATTGGTCGACGCAATCATTAAATCGGGGGACGCGTAATGCTCTATGAATTGTTGGCGCCATATGCGGATGAGTATCAAATTTTCAATCTATTTAATTATTTAACCTTCCGTACGGGTGGCGCGATACTGACCTCTATGTTGGTGGCTTTTATCCTGGGGCCGCGCATTATCGATATGCTGCGCGCAAAACAAGGCAAAGGCCAGCCCATTCGCGAAGACGGCCCTGAAGGTCATATCATCAAAAAGGCCGGAACGCCGACGATGGGCGGTTTGCTGATACTCCTGTCCATTGTGATTTCAACGCTGTTATGGGCAGATCTTAGCAACACCTTTGTTTGGGTGGTTTTGCTTGTGACAATGAGCTTTGGTCTTATCGGCTTTTATGATGATTACCTCAAAGTCTCTCGTCAAAATCCCAAAGGCTTTAGTGGCAAGATTAAGCTCGTGTTGGAATTTGGTATCGCGGCCGTAGCGGTCTATTTTTTAATGGGGGCGTATCCGCAAACGGCGGACGGATTTCAGACGGGTCTCGCTATCCCGTTCTTGAAAGATTTCACCTTGAACTTGGGTTTATTTTTCATTCCCTTTGGTTGTCTTGTCATTGTCGGGGCGTCCAATGCTGTGAACCTGACTGATGGTCTCGACGGCCTTGCGATTGTGCCTGTTATGATTGCAGCGGCAAGCTTCGCCTTTATCGCCTATATCGTTGGTAATGCTGTCTTCTCTGGTTATCTCGGCGTGCCGTCCGTGCCAGGGGCGGGGGAACTGACTGTGTTTCTCGGCGCTATTATTGGCGCGGGGCTTGGCTTTCTTTGGTATAATGCGCCGCCAGCCATGGTGTTTATGGGCGATACGGGATCGTTATCGCTGGGCGGTGCGCTCGGCGTGACGGCGGTCGCGGTAAAGCATGAAATTGTGCTGGCCATTATTGGCGGCCTGTTTGTGTTAGAGGCCGTGTCGGTCATCGTCCAAGTCGCCTCGTTTAAACTGACGGGCAAGCGCGTTTTTCGTATGGCGCCCATTCACCACCATTTTGAGAAAAAAGGCTGGGCCGAGCCCACCATCGTTATTCGGTTCTGGATTATCGCGATTATCCTCGCGCTGGTCGGACTTTCCACATTGAAACTGCGGTAATATTATGATCAAGGCAGCAACATTCAAAGGGCAAGACGTCGCCGTATTTGGCCTTGGCCGGACGGGATTAACGGCAGCGAAATCGCTCGCCGCTGGCGGTGCGCGTGTTCATGCCTGGGATGACCGCGATGCTGCCCGCGAACAAGCGGCCAGTGAAGGTGTGACCTTGACGGATTTAACGAAAGCGGATTGGTCTGATTTTTCTGCCCTCGTTCTGTCCCCCGGTGTGCCGCATAAACTGCCAAAGCCGCATTGGACAGCCCAGCGGGCCGAGGCGTCAGACACGCCCATCATCTGTGACATTGAAATTTTTGCCCGCGAGATTGCGGCGCGCGCGCCAGATAACCGCCCCAAAATTATCGCCATTACAGGCACAAATGGCAAAAGCACCACGACGACTTTAATCGGTCATATCTTGGAACGTTGTAACCGTGCGGTTCAAATTGGCGGCAATATCGGTCGCGGCGTTTTAGACTTGGACCGTATGCATGCGGGCATGATTTATGTTTTGGAGCTATCGTCTTATCAACTTGAACGCGCGCCGAGCCTTCATGCTGATGTCGCGGTATTTCTAAATCTTTCGCCTGATCATCTGGACCGTCACGGCGATATGGCGGGCTATGAAGCGGCTAAGCTGAATATCTTTAACAATCAAACAGACAAAGACACGGCCGTGATTGGTGTGGATGACCCAACGGGCAAGCGCGTTTGCACCATGATGAAAGCTAAAAATGGCCGCCGTATTGTGCCTATTTCTGGTCGCAAGTCGCTCGCACATGGTGCCACGGTTATAAAAGGAAAGCTGTACTGCGCCGTTGGCCGCAGCGTCACAGAAGTCGCCGATTTGACACGCGCGCAGACATTGGAAGGCACTCATAACTGGCAAAATGCCGCCGCAGCATACGCCGCCGTTCAGGCTTTGGGGCTGAAAGCTAAAGAGATTGGTCCTGCAATCCTGTCCTTCCCGGGTCTTGCGCACCGTATGGAGTCCGTCGGAATGGTCGGCCCTGTGCGCTATGTAAACGACAGCAAGGCGACCAACGGCGACGCAGCGCGGCAAGCCTTGGCCGCCTATGAGAATATATACTGGATTGCGGGTGGCGTTGCGAAGAAGGGCGGCATTGAAGGGCTGTCTGATCTCTTTAGCAACGTCACCCGTGCTTACCTTATCGGCGAAGCGGGGGAGGCATTTGCGAAAACGCTGAAGACGAATAAGGTCAGTTGCAAAGTGTCTGATTATCTAGAGACGGCCATTATTTGCGCGACCAAAGATGCGCTAGCGTCAAAAAAACCTAACCCAATTATCCTTTTGTCCCCTGCCTGTGCAAGTTTTGATCAGTTCAAAGATTTCGAGTCGCGCGGTGATGTTTTCCGTAGCAAATCAGGTGACATAATTGCCCTGTTTCAGCGCGAAATTAACGCTGCGCAATTAAAGTCTAAGTCGAATGACACGAGCGCGGCATGATTAGCGCTAGCATCAGACCTGCACGGACAAACCGCTCCCCCATCTTTGAATGGTGGCGCAGTGTTGATCAGGTCACATTGGGATTACTAATTTGCCTAATCGCTGCGGGATTGATTTTGTCGATGGGGGCTTCGCCAGCAGCTTCTGCACGATTGGAATATGGCAATCCATTTTATTTTCTTTATCGTCATTCTGTCTTTGCGGCGCTTGGTTTATTCGGGGCGATTGTTATCTCTATTTTGGGGCCATTATTTGCGCGGCGTATCGCGATATTGACATTAATTGGCGGCATCCTCGCCATGGCGGCGTTACCTGTTCTGGGATATGAGGTCAAAGGTGCAACACGGTGGATCCGCTTTGGGCCATTTGGATTACAGCCCTCTGAATTTGCGAAGCCCGCCTTTATTGTCTTTGCCGCATGGATGTTTGCGATGAAAAAACGCGACCCAAAGCTCCCTGCTGTGGGCATTGTTTTTGCGGCCTATATCGTCCTTATTGGACTTCTGCTCATGCAGCCTGATTTTGGGCAATCGTTTTTGCTGACGCTTAGCTTTGGGGCGGTATTCTTTTTCGCGGGGCTGTCTCTCGGCTGGATGTTGTTCCTTGTCACCGTCTCAGGCTTTGGCTTTCTCGGCGCCTATCTGACGCTCGACCATGTGCGTGACCGGGTTCAGCGATTTTTAAACCCTGAAACATCTGACACTTACCAAACCGACAAAGCCTTGGAAGCTATCGCAAATGGCGGTCTATTGGGGCGTGGCCCGGGCGAAGGCACGGTCAAACACTCTGTCCCCGATATTCATACCGATTTTATTTTCGCCGCCACGGTAGAAGAATTTGGCTTTCTGATTTCGCTGCTATTGATTGCGCTACTGGCGGGGTTTGTGCTGCGCGCCTTTCGCAATGCGCTGCGGCTGAATGATTATTTTTGCCAGCTAGCCGTGGCGGGTCTTGCGACCATGGTTGGGATGCAGATTATCATTAATCTGTTTGTGAACCTTAACATGGCCCCGCCGAAGGGCATGACCTTACCGTTTATAAGTTATGGTGGCTCGTCTATGTTGGCGTTGTGTTTTACAGCGGGATTGATACTCGCCTTCACGCGGCAACGTCCGGGTGCTTATGGATATGGGGACTGACATGCGCAAAGTGTTAATCGCCGCTGGCGGCACAGGTGGTCATATGTTTCCCGCGCAAGCCTTGGCTGAAAACCTGCACCACGCGGGTTGGAATGTCGCCATGATTACGGATGAGCGCGGACGCAAACATGCGGGCAATATTCCGGCAAGTCCGATCATTGACGTGGAGGCCGCCTCTATTTCTATGCGCCGCCCTCTCAAAGCGGCTGGCGGCGCGTTTAAGCTCGCCAAAGGTGTTGTGAAATCAAAAATGTATATGCAGCAGTTTCGCCCCGATGTCGCCGTTGGCTTTGGCGGTTATGCCGCATTCCCCGCTATGCGCGCGGCGCGGTCACTGGGTATCCCCATAATCTTGCATGAACAAAACGCCGTTTTGGGGCGCGTTAACCGCGCCTTTGCGGCCAAAGCGCACGCTGTGGCGTCAGGCTTTGAGCTGCTGACACGCGCGCCCAAAGGTACCAATCATATTTGGACGGGCAACCCGCTTCGTGGTCAAATTATGCGCGCAGTTCCGCGTGATTATTTCGCGCCTGATGATGGTGGCGATATCTATTTGCTGATTGTCGGCGGTAGCCTTGGTGCAAAAATCGTATCAGAAACCGTGCCCGCAGCAATTGCACTCTTGCCGACAGCGCTTCAAAAACGATTGGTCGTGGTGCAACAAACCCGCGAAGAATATATGGACGCCGCGAAAGATATTTATAAGGCGTGCGGCGTGCGCGCGACTTGTGCTCCGTTCTTTACTGACATTGAACAGCATCTGGCCAAAGCGCATTACGTTATAGCGCGGGCAGGGGCGTCGTCTGTGTCAGAAATCGCTGTGATGGGAAAGCCGTCACTGCTGGTGCCGCTAGCGATTGCAATGGATGACCATCAAACCGTCAACGCGCAGACGTTAAAAGGTCATGACGCCGCCGATATTTTGCCTGAATCCCAGTTTACCGCAGAGGGTGTAAAAACTACTTTGATGGAGAGACTGAATGATTCGCACTGGTTACAATCGGCAAGCGCTTCGGCCCGTCTTACGGCCCGCCCCGATGCCGCGTCCAAATTGGCAGAATTGGTGGCTGACGCCGCCCAAAAATAACCAAGGGTTTCATATGTCCCCCACTGCTCCTGCTACCATGCCTGCAACGGCCCCTGCCAATGCGCCTAGCACGAAATTGCCGTTTGAACCTGGGGCCATTCACTTTGTCGGTATTGGCGGTATCGGTATGTCGGGCATCGCCGAAGTGATGCTCAATTTGGGCTACACGGTTCAAGGCTCTGACATGCGTGAAAACCCAAATGTCGCGCGATTGCGCAAGTTGGGCGCGACCATTTATATTGGCCAAAAGGCCGAGCAAGTCGTGGGCGCTGGTGCGATTGTTATGTCATCAGCGATTAAGCCTGATAACGTCGAGTTGGTCGAGGCGCGCGCGCGCTCTATTCCAGTTGTGCGGCGTGCCGAAATGCTGGCTGAACTTATGCGCCTAAAATGGGCGGTGGCCATTGCGGGCACCCACGGCAAGACGACGACGACGACAATGATGGCGGCCCTTATGGAAGGCGGCGGTCTTGACCCGACTGTGATCAATGGCGGCATTATTAATGCTTACGGCTCTAACGCTAAACTTGGCGCGGGCGATTGGATGGTCGTTGAGGCGGACGAAAGCGACGGGTCTTTTCTTAAGCTGCTATCGACTGTGGCGGTCGTCACCAATATCGACCCAGAGCATATGGAGCATTACAAGGATTTTGACACGCTGCGCGATGCCTTTGATAATTTCATCGAGAACCTGCCGTTTTACGGCTTTGCAGTATTATGTATCGACCATCCCGAAGTCCAAGCGCTGCGCTCTCGCGTCACCGACCGCCGTGTCGTGACCTACGGCTTTAGTCCGCAGGCCGATGTGCGCGCCGAAAACCTAGAGCTGGAGGCGACAGGGTCACGTTTTGATGTGATTTTTCGCGACAAAGAGGGCGAAGAAACCCGCTGGAATAACCTGTTCCTGCCGATGGCGGGCAAGCATAATACGCTCAATATGGTGTCTGCCATTGCGGTGTCCAAAGAGCTCGGCATCACAGAGGCGCAAGTGCGCAAAGGTCTTGATAGCTTCGGCGGGGTCAAGCGCCGCTTTACCCATGTCGGCGATTGGAACGGGGTCACAATCATTGATGATTACGGCCACCACCCTGTAGAGATTAAAGCCGTGCTACAAGCTGCCCGCCAAGTCAGCCGGGGCCGTGTTCACGCCGTGGTGCAACCCCACCGATATTCGCGCCTGCGTGACCTTTTTGAAGATTTCTGTAAATGCTTTAACGACGCCGACGCTGTCTATGTCGCGGATGTTTTTGCGGCGGGTGAGAAACCGATTGAAGGCATCTCCGGCCCCGACCTCGCGCTCGGCTTAACGTCTCACGGCCACAAATCCGCACAACCCATAACGCGTGATAACCTCGCCGCAACGCTAAAGCCTAATCTTGAACCCGGTGATCTCGTCGTGCTGCTAGGCGCAGGTGACATCACCTATTGGGCCGCAGAATTAGAAGACGGGTTGAAGGGGGCGTAAATGCGATATCTACTCATATTCGTTATTATTTTGAATGTTCTAGATGCCCTCGGCATCATTATAGGCGTAATTTCGCAAGACGGCTCAACTATTACAATGAAGCTTGGCAGCGCTTTTGATGCTGCGCTTTGGCCGATATCTATTGCGGTAATCGCAACAGCTCTTTTGCGTATTTATCCTTATGGAAAAGCAAAAGCCCTTGATTAATTTGCATGAGATACTCCCACCTGTGCGCGGCAAGCTCTCTTTTAATGTGCCGCTGGCGCCTTATACGTGGTTTCGTGTGGGCGGGGCGGCGGATGCGTTTTTCATGCCAGCGGATGAAGCGGACTTGGCGCATTTTTTGTCCGCCACGCCTGATGATATTTCTGTGCAAGTGCTGGGTGTGGCATCTAACACACTGGTGCGCGACGGCGGTGTTGCAGGGGTTGTCATTCGCCTTGGTCCGCAATTTGGACAGGTTAGCGTGAAGGGCACGCGCATCACAGCGGGGGCGGCGTGCCTTGATCAAAAGCTCGCGAAATCTGCCGCCAAAGCGGGCATCGCTGGGCTAGAATTTTACGCAGGCATTCCGGGCACAATCGGTGGGGCGCTGCGCATGAACGCAGGCTGTTACGGCGCAGAGACGAAAGATGTCGTTAAAAACATTGTCGCGATAGATCGCCGGGGCCGCCGCCAAGTCATGGATGTGTCCGAGATGGACTATGCCTACCGTCACTGCGGCGCGGCGGATGATTTGATTTTTACCCAAGCGACATTTGAAGGCATGATGGACGCCCCTAACGCAATAAAATCTCGTATGGACGCTATCACGGCCAAGCGCGAAGATAGCCAACCCATCCGCGAAAAAACGGGGGGCTCGACCTTTAAAAACCCTGACCCAGCCATGTCTGGCGGAAAGGGGGCCTGGCAACTTGTGGACGCGGCAGGCGGGCGAGGGTTTACCGTTGGCGGCGCGCAAATGAGCGAGAAACATTGTAATTTCATGATTAACATGGGCAACGCGACAGCCGCTGATATTGAAACGTTAGGCGAAACGATGCGGCAGAAAGTCAAGCAATCAGAAGGCGTCGACTTGCACTGGGAAATCCGCCGGATTGGTCGCAAAGGATCCGCGTCGTGAGCCAGAAGATTGCAGTTTTATTGGGCGGGCTATCGGCAGAGCGTGCGGTCTCTCTTGTCTCTGGTCAGGCGATTATTACGGCATTATCTGAGGATGGTTACGACGTCACGCCCATCGATGCTGCCACGAACCTGTGGGAGCAACTGATATTTGCTAAGCCCGATGTGATCATTAACGCGCTGCACGGTGAATGGGGCGAGGATGGACGCGTGCAGGCTGTGCTGGATTTATACGGCAAGCCCTATTCCCATAGCGGGGTTATGGCATCAGCGCTGGCCATGGATAAGCACCGCTCCAAAGCCGTCATGCGCGACGCGGGTATTACTGTAGCCGCGCATAGGCTTGTCCCGATTGCTGAGGCCGCGCGCACGCATGTTTTGCCTGTGCCCTATGTTATAAAACCCAATGCCCAAGGCTCTAGTGTTGGAATTTACCTCGTTCATGACGCCAGCGTTCCGCCGCCGCAAGAGATGCTGGATAATGATGATATGGGTGCCAATATAATGGGTGAATGGGTTATGGTCGAGCAATATGCACCGGGGCGGGAATTGACTGTATCAGTCATGGATGGCCGCGCGCTCTGCGTGACAGAGATTGTCCCCAAGACCGATTGGTATGATTATGAGGCCAAATATAGCGCGGGCGGGTCGGTGCATGAAATTCCGGCAAATATCCCTGCCGCTGCGACGGAGCTAGCGATGGAGTGGGCGGTACTCGCCCATAACGCGTTAGGATGTCGGGGAGTGTCGCGCTCTGACTTTCGATTTGATGACAGAAATTTGTCAAAAAATCCGAAAAAATCCGATATAGTAAACAAAATGGTAATGCTTGAGCTTAATACTCAACCAGGCATGACCCCAACGTCTCTTGTTCCTGAGCAAGCCGCGCATGTGGGTCTGTCGTTTAAGGCGCTTTGTCGCTGGATGGTTGAGGATGCTTCATGGCCGCGGTAAAACAGAAAAAATTTAACGCAAATCGTCGGGTCAGCCCGCTAAAGCCGAACCTGCGCGGCGCGCGCAATATGATGGCTGCGAAATACCGCCAAGCCAATTATTCCAAAGCCGCCGCTATGCGTTTTTGGTCTGGTATTGCGATCACTGTTTTTGGCACAATCTTTCTGGCGCTCTGGCTCGGCGGCGTTCTGCCTGATGTGCGCCAAGCGGGTGAGAACATGAAACGGGACCGCCTGATGGCGATGGGGTTTGTTGTCAAACGCATTGACGTTATGGGCGAGGGACGCCTTCGCGAGGATGACGTTCGCCAAGCATTGGGCGTGAACGAAGGCGAGTATCTTTTCGCGCCAGATTTAAAAGCCGCCAAAGCCCGTGTCGAAAGCCTAAGTTGGGTTGATGACGCGCTTGTGCGCCGCCTTTGGCCAAACCGTATTGTTGTTCAAATCATTGAACGCCGCCCTTATGCCCTTTGGCAGAAAGACGGCATTGTGCATGTTGTGGACGCGGACGGTGCGCTGATTAACGATGCTGATCCTATGGATTTCACAGATTTACCATTAATTGTCGGGCAGGGCGCGCAGACACAGGCCGCGTCTTTAGACGGCCTCATGTCGCGTTTTCCAGATATTGCAGGCCGCGTTGATGCGGCCGTATATGTATCAGAGTCGCGTTGGAATTTGGTTCTGTCGGGTCATAAGATGACAGTGAAATTGCCAGCGGATAACCCTGCAGCGGCCCTGTCAAAATTGCGCGCGCTGCAATCGCGCACCCAAATTCTTGACCGCGAGATTGAGGTGATAGACTTGCGCCTCACCGACCGTATCACCTTATCACCCAGCCCCTCTGACCGCGCTTAAGTGGGCCAAAAGTCAGGACATAAGCGCGCGGATGTGTCGGCGGTTCTTGATATCGGGAGCCACAAAGTCGTCTGCCTGATCGGGCAGCAAGACAGCAATATGGGCGTGCGTATTATTGGCTCTGGCTTTGGCGTGAGCGCGGGTCTGAAAGGCGGCGTCGTCGTTGATATGGACGCAGCAGAGGTTGGTATTCGTACCGCCGTTGAAAAAGCCGAACGCCAAGCGGGCATGGCCATTCAGTCCGTATCCGTGAACGTCTCGACCCGCAGTCTGCGGTCCCAACAAATGGAAGTGCACACAGAATTTGCCAGCGGCGAAGTGGCTGACCGTGATTTAACGCGTGTGATTGAAAGCTCGCTGTCAGAACTCGCGCAGCCAGAGGACGCCATACTCCATGCTATTCCGCTTAATTTCAGTGTCGACGGCGAAGACGGCATCCGCGACCCGCGCGGCATGTTTGGCTCTAAACTCGGGGTGGATATGCACTTTGTGCTCGCGGGTATCGGGCCGCTGCGGAATTTGGCGCATTGCGTAGAACGCTGTCATTTGCGCATAAAATCGGCCCATGTGTCGCCTTATGCAGCCGGCTTATCAGTTCTGACCGATGATGAAAAAGACTTAGGCGTGACGGTTATTGATCTTGGCGGCGGTATTACGACGTCGGCGATTTTTCGCGATAACCGCATGGTGCATGTCGATGCCATCCCGCTGGGCGGGCAGTCTATTACCAATGATGTCGCGCGCGGGCTATCCACACCGATGGAAGCCGCAGAGCGCATCAAGACGATTTACGGCTCTGCGCTGCACGGGGCTGATGATGATTATGTCAATATACCGTGCCCGCCGATGGGCGCGCAAGATACGTTGCATCACCACCCAAAATCATTGCTGACATCCATTGTGCGCTCTCGCACAGAAGAGATATTCGAGCTATTGCGGGACCGCATGACGGACGCTGGGCTTGATGTCTATGCGGGGCGGCGCATTGTATTAACAGGCGGCGGCGCGCATTTAACGGGTGTGCGAGAAATCGCCGAACAAGTGTTTAACAAACGCGTTCGTATTGGACGTCCCAACGGTGTGCTTGGTTTGCCAGAGACGATAGACGGCCCAGATTTCGCTGTAGCCACGGGCATTTTAAAAGCCCAGTTTATGGATATTGACGAAGCCATATCGGGCCCTCCCGATTTATCAGGCCGCCGTTACCGCCAACGCCGTTACTCCGGCGGCCCTGTCGGGCGGTCCCTACAATGGCTTCGTGATAATTTCTAAAAGACGGGCTGATATCGACAATAATTAACAGTTTTGCTGACTTTATTAAGACCGCCTTAACCACATTAGCCCAAATCTATAGTCACAGATTCTTAACTATAGTTGGGCCCACATATGACTATTTCCTTGTCCATGCCGAAAGCTGTCGAGCTTAAACCCCGTATCGTTGTTATTGGCGTTGGTGGGGCTGGCGGTAATGCCGTCAATAACATGATCAATTCAGGCTTAGACGGTGTTGATTTTGTCGTTGCCAATACAGATGCGCAAGCTTTGGCACTGTCCAAAGCAGATCGACGCATTCAACTAGGCGGAGGGATTACAGAGGGCCTTGGCGCTGGCATGCGTCCAGAGGTTGGCGAACAATCCGCTGAAGATAGCTTGCCAGAAATTATGGAACACCTAGACGGCGCGCATATGTTGTTTGTCGCAGCGGGTATGGGCGGCGGCACTGGCACAGGCGCTGCACCCGTTATCGCGCGCGCAGCCCGCGAACGCGGTATCCTGACGGTTGCCATCATCACAAAGCCGTTTCAGTTTGAGGGCTCTCGCCGCATGAAGCTGGCCGAGGAGGGCATTGGCAAGCTGACTGAGTGCGTTGATACTATTATCACAATCCCGAACCAGAACCTGTTCCGTGTTGCAACAGAACAAACAACAATGTCAGACGCATTTGCGATGGCTGATGAAGTGCTGAACTCTGGTGTTCGCGGTATTACAGATTTGATGGTCGTGCCGGGCCTCATCAACCTCGATTTTAACGATGTCCGCACGGTTATGGACGAAATGGGCAAGGCCATGATGGGCACGGGCGAAGCGACAGGCGAACGCCGCGCGATTGAAGCCGCCGAATCAGCGATTTCTAACCCATTGCTTGACGATGTCTCCCTCAAAGGTGCGCGCGGTGTGTTGATTAACATTACTGGTGGGTCCGATTTGACTTTGTTTGAAGTTGACGAAGCCGCTAGCCTTATCCGCGGTCAAGTTGATGAGGACGCTAATATCATTGTTGGCTCTGCGCTTGACCCAGATCTTGACGGTATTGTGCGTGTTTCTGTTGTCGCGACAGGCGTTGGTTCAGACGGTATGCGGGCCGCAACGCCGTTGCCGCCGCGCCGCGTAGAGACGCCAGAGGCACCGCGTTATGAAGCTCCAACGCCGAGCCGTGACGATGTTGTTGATACCCAAGCCTTTAGTGAGCGCAATGCCGCCCCGGTTGCCCCGATTGCACAAACGCCGCCGCCCATGCCTGTAACAGCCGCCCCTATAGTCAGCGCGCCAGACTATGAAGCGCCGCGTCCTTATCCGCCGCAAATCCAAGCGCCTGTCGCGCCGCAGCCTGCGCCTGTGGCACCGCGCCCAATTGCGCCTCAGCCTGTTGCTGCGCAGCCTGCGCCAAAGCCTGAAAAGCGCTCTGTTGTGCGCTCTCCTTTTGGCTTCTTTGGCGGGAAAAAAACACCTGCACCTGTACCGACGCCGCGCGCAGAACCGCAAGCCTCGACCCGCACGGGTGAGTTGTTTGCCGATGACCATGACGAAGAGCTGGAAATCCCAGCGTTTCTGCGTCGCGGCAACCGCTAAACGCGCGCTAACGACCTGATTTTAAAGCCGTCTTTGGTATAATCCGAAGACGGCTTTTTTATGGGTGAAAGCTTACTACTGCGTCATGACCGCTTTGTAACGTGACGTAACAAACAGAAACATGGCTTTTATTGCGGGAACAAGCCCGTGTGTTAGGGATTGTATAAGAAAGCAATCCATGACCCAAATGACACCAGTGCCATATCAAAACAAATCCAAGGTCAATCCGGTTAAACGGCAATCAACCTTAAACGCGCCAGCTGTGTGCGCGGGTGTGGCGTTGCATAGTGGGCAACATGTGCGTCTTGTTATGAAACCTGCGCCAGCAGGCACAGGCGTGGTCTTTGTCCGCACAGATATCACTGACCGAGATAACCGGATTTTCGTGCGCACGGACGCGGTGACCAAAGTTCATAATTGCACCACGATTTCTAATGCCGCTGGTGTGACGGCTGCGACGATAGAGCATCTTATGGCCGCGCTTTGTGCGTCAGGAATTGATAATGTGCGTGTTGAGATTGACGGCCCAGAACTGCCCGCACTTGACGGCAGCGCAGAACCGTTCTTCCAGCTTATCGAGCAAGTGGGTCTCGTCGTGCAGCCGGCGCAGCGGCGTTATGTAAAGGCACTGCGCGCGGTAGAGCTCAGCCTTGGGGATAGCTTTGGCCGCATAGAACCCTCAGACCGCTTAAAACTCGACGTGACGATTGATTTTGAAGACGCCGCCATTGGCCGCCAAAGCCTGTATTTCGAGCCTGATGTGCGCTCTTTCAGAGATCGCCTCGCTAGCGCGCGAACCTTCGCACGAGTTCACGAAGTTGACGCCTTGCTAAAAGCGGGGCTGTCCAAGGGCGGCTCATTGGATAATGCGGTCATCGTTGACGGCGATAAGGTGCTTAATCCCGGCGGCCTGCGTTATGCTGATGAATTTGTCCGCCATAAAGCCCTTGATTTGATGGGTGACCTCTATGTTGCGGGGCCGCTCCTCGCGAAAGTCACCACAGAGCGCGGCGGCCACGCCCTTAACCACGCGCTCCTCACCAAATTCATGGCCGACCCAGAGGCCTGGACGTTTGAGACACTACCAACGCCAGAGGCGCTACTGCACGAGGCGCAGACACTCGCGCGGGCCTAGTTGCTATTTTACAAGTTTATAGTTGTCATATTCCAGCCCAACACTGCGAAACTAACGGGATTCTCACTTTTACCTCTTGCGAAAGCCGTGTAGAAGGCTAGCACGACTCTTAACGGCGACCCTGTGTGGCCGTGAATAGACCAATGGATCGGGACGACATGCGCGCGACATCAGTTTTAAAAACCAGCCTTCTCTTGGGCACAGTCATTTTTATCAGCGGTTGCTCTGTTTTGGGCGGTGATAAGAAGGAAAAACTGGCCTATATCGAACGGCCAGCGGAGCTTATCTATAATGAAGGCTTTGAGCAGATGGAAAAGCGCGAGTTTGACCGCGCGAAATTGTTCTTCCAAGAGGTAGAACGCCAACATCCGTTTTCTAAATGGGCGCGGCGGTCTATGTTGATGACAGCTTTTGCCAATTACAGTTCTGCCGATTATGAAGAAGCCGTGGCTACTGCCCAGCGTTTTATTAGCCTGCACCCTGGCAATGAGAGCACGCCATATGCCTATTACCTGATCGCTATGTCCTATTATGACCAGATTTATGATGTTGGTCGTGACCAAGCGACGACAGTGAACGCCGAAGCGGCATTGCAACAAGTTGTGCGCCGTTATCCCGATAGTGAGTATGCACGTGACGCTCGGCTAAAGCTGGAACTAACCCATGATCACTTGGCGGGTAAGGAAATGTCCATCGGGCGGTTCTACCAAAAAGAGAACCAGCAACTCGCGGCTATTGGGCGTTTTAAAAATGTCGTGAAGAATTACGAGACGACATCACAGACCGAAGAAGCGCTGCACCGTCTGGTCGAGAGCTATGTGACCCTGGGTATTTTGGAAGAAGCCAAGCTTGTCGGCTCTGTACTCGGCTATAACTACCCCAGCAGCGTTTGGTATGAAGATAGCTATGACCTTCTGGCCGAATATGGTGTGAATCTAAACGATGAAGTGGCAAAACCACGCGGGCGCGGCTATTGGGATCGTTTGAAAGAGCGCTTGTTCTAAGGTAAACACAGCTATGCTGTCCGCTCTGTCTATACGCAATGTTGTATTAATTGAGGCGCTTGACCTCGACCTTGCGGCTGGCTTAACCGCGCTGACGGGTGAAACGGGCGCGGGTAAATCTATTATCCTCGACTCGCTCGGTATGGCGACGGGCGCGCGCTCTGATAAGGGGCTGGTGCGCGCGGGCTTTGATCACGCGCAATGCACAGCCGTCTTTGATGTCTCGCCGCTGCACCCCGCTTGGGCGGTATTAGAAGACGCGGATTTGGACATGGACCGTAACGAAGGCCTAACCTTACGCCGCCGGGTCAGTGCGGACGGACGGTCGAAGGCCTATATTAATGATACCCCTGTGGGTGTGCGCTTGCTCTCTGATATCGGCGGATTACTACTAGAGGTGCACGGCCAACATGACGGGCGCGGGCTTCTGGATGCGAGCAATCATATTCACATGCTTGATGATTTCGCCGATCACGACGGGTTATTAGCTGACGTTGCGCAGAGCTATAAAGCGCGCCAAGAGGCGGTCACCTATTTTGAAAGCTTGAAAGCCAAGCGCGATAAGGCGGTCGAAGACAGAGAGTTTTTGACCCACGCGATTGGCGAACTTGACCGCCTTAACCCCATGCCGGGCGAAGAGATAAGCTTGGCCGCAGAACGCAGTTTTTTACAAGGCGCGGAGGGGGCTTTGACAGAGCTAACGGCGGCGCAAGACGCGCTGGGTGAAGACGGCGAGTTTGAGAACCGACTGTCGGCAGCGCTTAACGGGATAGAGCGCGTGAAATCGAAAATAGGTGAGGGGTCAACGGGGGCTGCCAAACTTGATACAGCGATAGAGGCGCTAGAGCGCGCAATGCTAGAGACTGAAGAGGCGCGTAACGCCGTGTCCAATGCGGCGATGGAATTTGATATTGAACCGGGGCAGCTTGATATCGTTGAAGAACGCCTCTTTGCCTTGCGCGCGGCAGCGCGAAAATACGGCGTAGACATTACGGAACTGGCCAGTAAACGCACAGCTTTTGCGTCTGATTTAGACGACATTGATAATGTTGATGCGGTGTTAAAAGCGGCTGAAAAAGCCGTGGCGACAGCGAATAGCGAATATCAAATGGCAGCAAAAAAACTATCAACATCTCGCGCTAAAGCCTCGAAACTATTAGAGAAATCCGTGTTGACCGAATTGCCGCCCTTAAAAATGGAACGGGCGTTATTCACTGTGGATATGACTGATACCCCGCCAAGCGCTATGGGTACGGACCGCGTGCGGTTTCACGTCGCGACCAACCCTGGCACGGCGATGGGGCCGCTGGATAAAATTGCTTCTGGCGGAGAAATGGCGCGCTTTGCGCTCGCAATTAAAGTGGCCTTGGCGGGGCGCAATGATGCGGTTTTGGTCTTTGACGAAGTGGACCAAGGGGTCGGCGGAGCCGTGGCCGCCGCCGTCGGCAAACGTCTCGCGCGATTATCAGATCTGGCCCAAGTTTTTGTTGTCACCCACAGCCCGCAAGTGGCCGCCTGTGCGGCCCATCAATTCCGTATTGAGAAATCCTCCACGGGCTCTACGACAACCACCCATGTTCACCGCGTATCAGATGATGCCCGCGAAGAAGAGATTGCGCGGATGCTCGCGGGTGAAACCGTGACATCTGAGGCCCGCGCGGCGGCACGACAACTCATGGCGTCGTAAATGGTAGACGTGAATGACATGTCCGAAACGCAAGCGAAAGCACGGCTAAAAGCTATTGCGCAAGAGATGAAGATCGCAGATGCGGCTTATTATAATGATGATGCGCCGCTAATTACTGACGCGCAATATGATGCGTTGCGGGCAGAGAACACAGCGATTGAGGCCGCCTTTCCGCACCTTATCCGCAAAGATAGCCCGTCAAATACACTGGGCGCGAAACCCTCTGGCAAATTTGGTAAAATCACACATTCTGTGGCGATGTTATCGCTGGATAATGCTTTCACAGACGCCGACGTCACGGATTTCGTCATCCGGGTGCGAAAGTTTCTCAACCATCCCGATGACGCCCCGCTCGCTTTTACCGCAGAGCCCAAAATTGACGGCCTGTCAGCCGCGCTTCGCTATGAGAATGGCGTGCTAGTGAGCGGAGCGACGCGGGGGGACGGCAAAGTCGGCGAGGACGTGACCGCCAATCTACGCACTGTCGATAATATCCCTAAGACGCTGTCAGGGCAGGGCTGGCCCGATATTTTGGAAGTGCGCGGCGAAGTTTATATCGACCATGCAGATTTTGACACAATGAACGTCGCCCAAGTCGCGGCGGGCAAAGAGCCCTATAAAAATCCGCGTAACGCGGCGGCAGGGAGCTTGCGCCAGATTGACCCTGAGGTCACGCGTAGCCGCCCGCTTAAGTTTTTCGCCTATACATGGGGGGAGGTCAGCGAAGCTTTCGCAGCCACGCAGATGGAAGCCGTGGCGAAATTTAAAGCCTGGGGGTTTGATACCAATCCCGAAATGCGCCGCCACGATACGCCCGACCAGATGATAACCCATTATCACGACATAGAGGAAAAACGCGCTGCCCTTGGTTATGATATTGACGGGGTGGTTTACAAAGTTGACGATTTGGCGCTGCAAGGTGCTGATGCGTTGAAACCTACAAGTCGCGCCCCCCGTTGGGCAATAGCCCATAAATTCCCAGCGGAAAAAGCAATTACTGTCGTAGAGAAAATTGAAATTCAAGTCGGTCGAACAGGGTCTTTGACGCCCGTCGCGCGACTTATTCCTATCACAGTTGGGGGTGTTTTAGTTTCAAATGCCACGCTCCATAATGAAGACGAAATAGAAAGGTTAGGCGTAAAAGAAGGGGATAAGGTCCAAATCCAACGCGCTGGTGACGTAATCCCACAGGTTATAAAGGTTGTTGAGGACATGATGGGGGAGCCATTTAAGTTTCCTCACACTTGCCCGGTATGCGGGTCTGAAGCTATTCGTGGTGTTGACTCCAATACGGGACAGTTAGAAGCAAAACGCCGTTGCCAGAACAATTTAGGTTGCCCTAAACAACGTATTGAGGGCTTGAAACACTTTGTTGCGAGAAAGGCTTTTAACATTGAAGGTTTGGGAGAGAAGCAACTTGAACAATTCCTAGATTTAAAAATAATCTCTGAGCCCGCTGATTTATTTAAGCTTGAAAATAACAATTATGGCGATTTGTTAAGCAGCAAAGATGGTTGGGGGGAAACAAGCATAAATAATCTGTTCGCGTCCATAAATGAACGCCGTGAAATTCCATTCGATAGGTTTATTTTTGCTCTAGGTATTCCCAATATTGGTATAACTGTTGCCGAAACCGTTGCTGAAAAATACAAGAATTGGGATGAATTATTATCAGCTGTAGATAGTGTTGCCATGGAATTGCAAATGCTATGGTTTAAGCATCAAAATCGATTGGGTCAGTACAGTCTTAAGCAATTTGAAGAGTTTTTCGATGCCCTAACGGCATATACGACTGTTAATGCACTCGAATTATCGATATGGCCAGAGGTACAAGATATTAAAGGTATAGGCGGGCAATTAATACGCCTTGGAATGCGAAATTTTGCACAACAATCATCGAATTTCACAGGGTCGAAAGCCATTGAAACGGTAGAAACCGTTTTTACAAAACGCTTTAAGAATTCAGAAAAATACCCTGATAAGTTTGAACGTTTTATGGGTTACTTTGGCGATTGGTCTGCTGTTCTAAACGAAGTTGAGATTGCTTTTGCTCAGTTGGAGAGTTTTTGGAAAAGAGAGCTCGACTTAAAAACAAATAGCTTTTTGTCCGACTGGCATATCCTTTCTCGTGAAACTGAAAATACTTTGCGTAATTCTGATACGATTTGCAGAAGAATTGTCCCAATTCCTTCAATAGGACCAAGTATCGGATTGTCGCTCATTCAGTATTGTTCATCAGAGCGCAATAAAAAGCTTGTCCAAAATATTTTGGATGCAGGTGTGAAAACGGTACAAAACAGGGCTTACATAGATGTAGACCAAAGCTCTCCCGTTATCGGTAAGACTGTTGTGTTTACTGGAAAGCTAGAAAAGTTCAACAGAACAGAAGCTCAAAATAAAGCCAAATCACTCGGTGCCAAGGTCTCCGGTTCTGTCTCTGCCAAGACCGATATTCTGGTCGCAGGGCCGGGGGCTGGGAATAAGCTAAAAAAGGCGGCGGATTTGGGCGTACAGACCCTCACTGAGGACGAATGGCTCGCGCTGATTGACGGGGCGTAAGCGCGCGCAAAATGCGGCGCAGGCCTTGACTTAAACGTCCGAGAGATTAAGCCCGCCTTATATTATGACCACCCTGTTTAGGGGCCTAAAAAGGTAGAGATATCATGCACGCTTATCGCAGCCATACATGTGGCGAACTTCGCGCTGACCACGTCGGTGAAACTGTAAAATTATCTGGCTGGGTACACCGCAAACGTGAACATGCCAATGCGCTGTTTATTGATCTGCGTGACCATTACGGCATCACCCAAGTTGTGGTCTATCCCACGGCAGAATTTTACGAAGCCGCCAAGCGTTGCCCATCTGAATCTGTTATCACTGTGACGGGCGAACTTCTGGCCCGCGACGCAGAGGCCGTGAACGCTGAAATCCCTACGGGGGACGTTGAGCTTCGGGCTGATGAAATGACTATCGAGAGCGCCGCAGCACCTCTGCCACTCCCTGTCTTTGGCGAACAGGAATATCCCGAAGATATCCGCTTGACGCACCGCTATCTGGATTTGCGCCGTGAAACCTTGCACAAAAATATCCTCATGCGCGGGCAGGTGATTAACTCACTCCGCCGCCGTATGATTGACCAGGGCTTTACCGAATTTCAAACGCCAATCCTAACAGCCAGCTCGCCCGAAGGCGCGCGTGACTTCCTTGTGCCGTCACGGCTAAACCCTGGTAAGTTTTACGCCTTACCGCAAGCCCCACAGCAATTTAAGCAATTGATCATGGTTGCGGGCTTTGACCGTTATTTCCAAATCGCGCCCTGTTTCCGCGACGAGGATGCGCGCGCAGACCGTAGCCCCGGCGAGTTTTACCAGCTTGACGTGGAAATGAGCTTTGTCACCCAAGAAGATGTCTTTCAAGCGATTGAACCTGTTATGGCGGGCGTTTTTGAAGAATTTGCCGATGGCCGCGAAGTTCAAACCCCGTTCCCGCGTATTCCTTATAAGGAAAGCATGGAACGCTACGGCAATGATAAGCCTGACCTGCGCATCCCATTTGAGTTGACCGATGTGTCAGAGTTTTTCACCGATGAAGCCCTCACGGGCTTTGGCATCTTTGCCAAAATCACCAAAGGTGGCGGCAAAGTTATTGCTATTCCTGCGCCGCAAGCGGCCGCGAACCAATCGCGCAAGTTTTTTGATAATATGGACAAATGGGCCAAGAAAGAAATGCAAGCCCCGGGCCTCGGCTATGCTCGCCTTAAAGACGCAGATAGTGGTGGTGTTGATAGTCAAGATCCTGTTTTGAAAAACTTTAAGCCTGAGCATCTGGCAAAGCTTCTTGATAAAATGGGCCTTGGCGCGGGCGACGGGATTTTCTTCTCTGCTGGTAAAGCGTCTGACGCCTATAAACTCGCGGGGGCGGCACGTAACAAAGTTGGTAAAGACTTAGACCTCATCCCTGAGGGCGTGTTTAAATTTGCGTGGATTGTCGATTATCCCATGTTTGAATGGGACGAGGATAACAAGAAAATTGACTTCTCTCATAACCCGTTCTCTATGCCTCAAGGTGGTATGGAAGCGCTCGAGGCGGCAGATACGAATGAGAAAATCCTCGATATCCTCGCCTATCAATATGACATCGTCTGTAACGGCGTAGAGCTTTCATCGGGCGCGATCAGAAACCACAAAGCTGATATTATGTATAAGGCGTTTGATATGGCAGGCTACGGCCCCGAAGTCGTTGAAGACAAATTTGCCGGCATGATCAATGCCTTTAAATACGGCGCGCCGCCCCACGGCGGGATTGCCCCCGGCGTTGACCGTATTGTCATGTTGCTGGCGGGTACAGACACAATTCGCGATGTCATTCTGTTCCCGATGAACGGCCAAGCCCAAGACCTTATGATGAACGCTCCTGCCGAAGTGGACGGCGCGCAATTGCGGGAATTGGGGCTGAAATTATTGCCGATTGAACCGAAGGCGTAGAGCGAGAGCACTTGATTTAAAGGGTTGCTTTAAGACGCGAGCATCGCTTGCGGTGTGACGGTATGATGGTTGTAGCTGGCCCGCTTTCAGCGGGTTCTTCATATTTTGCCCAATTGAGTGGACTTACGCGAGAACAACTTTCATCTAACATGAAGGACGAGTTTGAATCGCCCCCTGATGTTGTCTATCCAGACCGCAAATTTTGGTGTGTCATTTTTCCGCATCGAAAAAACCTACCGCCTTCGCTTCGCTCTAGCGGTGTTTTCGATGAAGTGGTGGGTTTCTGTTGCCAGCTACCCACCGAAGCCCGCCTAGCCGTCTGAAGGGCTAGGAGTTAAAAGTCGAATTCGACTAGCTGCTTACGCGGCTAGTGCAAACTCTTCAGAGGAATTGTCATTTGCAATTACTATGATTTGGCATTTAACGATGCCAACCCGGACGAAAGCTTACATTTTTACACGTCTGTCGATCCTATTTCGGCCCCATCAAAAAGGCTCTCATATCACTATATGAGCCCTTATGGTGGAGCCGCCGGGTACCGCCCCCGGGTCCAGTCCGCTTATTATATGCGCGTTTATCGTCATAGTCGGTCAAGCCGACACAAAATATATAAGCAATGCGGAGAACGTTTACAATAGGCCATAAAAAAACCGCGCCGCCGTTTCCGGGACGCGGTTTTAAGTTACGATTAGTTTATTGCCCTAGAAGCATAAGTGGCTAGAGGTCGCCCAGCTTGCCAGCGTTATGCGCCATTAGGTAATAGAACGTCACGCGCTGCTTGTTGCGATCGCCCTTCATGGTTTCACAAACAGCAGCAATAGCGGCTTCGGCATCAGATGTGCCCATGCCGAGTTTTTTAGCGGCGTAACCGTCGCGCACGCGGTTACGTTCAGTTTCGTCCGAGCAGGATACAAGGGAGCTGTCGCGGTTAGCGAGCGCAATGCCCAAATAATTACAGATTTTCTGCACGACGGCTTCGTCGGCACCGCTGTCATAGCGTTTTACGTCTTCAATATAATCGGCAGCTTTTGCCATTGTTCGCCCTCCCTAAATTAACGATGCGTTAACTATGCAAAAAATGCCAGATTTTGCAACTTTAATTTTTTGCAACAAAGTGGATTGTGGACATTGCTATGGTTCACGCGGGCGTGTTTTAGCGTATAGTCGCATCATGATAAAGATTTCACAGAATCAAGGCAAAGTTCGCTCATCCGCCGCATGGCTTGCGGATTTGGTGGCTTTTGACAGCCGCAACGGTACAGGCGATGAAGTTGCGCTCGCGCAATACATGCATGACGCACTAAACATGTTTCAGCCAGATACGCTTGTTTTGCGGTCTGTGCCGCGCTTACGCGGGAAATCTGACAGCGCCTATGTTTTCGCAAGCTGGGGCACGCCGCGCATTTTGCTGAATGTACATCTTGATACTGTACCCAGCGGGAAGGGGTGGGACGCTGACCCGCTCGCTTTACGTCAATTGGGTGACAAACTTATTGGTTTGGGTGCGTCAGATATCAAAGGGGCTGCCGCCGCCATTTATGCCGCTCTTGGTACAGTGACACCCAAAGACGTGGCGATATTATTTAGCGGTGACGAGGAACATGGCAGTGAGGTTATGCCGGCCTTTATCCTAAGTGGTGACGGTGCCGCAATCTCTACGGCGATTGTCTGTGAACCCACAGGATGTCGTGTGGGTCGTCGTCACCGCGGTATGTTGGCCCTATCTACGACATTTACAGGGCCGGGCGGTCATTCATCGCTCTCAGATCAAACGGCTGCTCCTTTATTGCAAGCCGCACGTTTGGCGGCGGCCATTGGGGGATATGGTGATGCAAACCGTGATTTTGGCGAGCCACCTTATAAGGGCCTTGCGACAAATATCGGCGATATTGATTGCGACGGCGCCTATAATGTTATTCCGACAACGGCGACGCTAAAATTCTCCTTGCGTCCACCGCCCGGCGATAATGTTGCCGCTCGGGAAAGCGATATTCGCGCCATAGCGTCAGGGCTATATCCTGATCATCCGCTTGATACCATTGTGGCCTTTCCGTCTTTTGCGACCAAAGACCTGTCTGCCTTCGCGCCCTATTTTGGCGATTTTGAACCGCTCGATTTACCCTATTGGACCGAAGCCGCAATGCTATCTGATGCAGGCGTGAACGCGGTTGTGTACGGACCGGGTGATGTCGACCAAGCGCATAAACCTAATGAATTTGTGACCCAAACCCAGCTTGATACCGCCCAAGTCGTCTATGCACGCGCCTTATCTGGTGATTTTCTCTCAAGGTCCGACTAATGCCCAATGGTGTGCGCAATACGGTTATCCAAAGCCTGTCTGCCGTCGGGGCCACGGCGGAGGCCCAATTTTACGCGGAAGTTTTTGCCAGCCAAGACCCTGAACGCTTTGCGCTGATTGTGCTTGATCCGCGTTGCCTTAAAAACCCATTGCTAGAGGCGCTCGTCAGTAATCTACGCATATTGGCGGACTTGCGTTTAACGCCTGTTCTGCTTGTTGGGGCACTGGATGATGATCATACGAGTGTGAAATTTCAGAGCCAGCGCCTGACCAAAGCACTTGGCGGGGTAGGTGTAAAAGCGGCCAAACGCAATACGGCGAGTTACGGGCTGGTCGATGAATTGCGCAAATTATGTCGCGCGAACCGGATGCCCGTACTGGAAATGTCTGACGCCAACGCCAAATTTAATTTGCAAACTTTGGTCAGCGAGCTTGACCCGGCCAAAACGATATTTTTACAGCCCTCTGGTGGGCTGACCCGCAACGGTGAACGTATCGCGGTTCTGAATATAGATGCGATTGAGCAGACATTAAAAGCGCAGGAATTGACAGTTGGGCAGCGCCTATTCTTAAAGCATGTGCAAACCTTGGATGCTGATAAAACCAATAAGCGGGTTTACGTTATTGCCTCGCCGTTGAACCTTCTGGCTGAATTGTTTACGACCAAAGGCTCTGGCACATTATTGCGGCGTTCTGTGAAGATAAAACGAGTCAAAAGCCTAAATGCGTTAAATGAGGCGAAGCTGCGGGCCTCTGTTAATGACGCTTTTGGCAAACCGTTGCGTGATGATTTCATGAGCACAGCGTTAATGGCAGGCGTGGTTGAGGTGGATTACCGCGGTGGGGCGCTATTCACTAGCCTTGCGGGCATGACTTATTTGTCCAAGTTTTGGGTGTCGAAAGAAGCGCGGGGCGAAGGTATCGCGCGCGATTTATGGGACGCGGCAACAGAGGTAGTGCCTGATTTTTTCTGGCGGTCACGTATGGAAAACCCGTTTAATGATTGGTATATGCGCGCCTGTGACGGTATGCAGATTAGCGGCGATTGGCGGGTGTTTTGGAAAGGGCTTAGCGCCCCAGAAATTCCAACAGCGATTATTGCAGCGGCCAGCTCACCCGATGACTTTAAATCTGAATAATTATAAATAATAAGGGTTTACCCATGACAGCTATTTCAATCACGTCCGCTTTTGATGGCGGCAATATACAGGTGCTTGATGCGTCTGACCCCACTCATATCCGCTTGAATATACGTCCCGATAATGCCTCTGATTTTTATCAGTGGTTTTATTTTCGGGTCACTGGCGGACGCGATACCGATATGACCATGGTGATTGAAAATGCCAAAGACGCGGCCTTTACAGGCGGTTGGAAAGATTACCAAGCCTGCGCCAGCTATGACCGCGAGACCTGGTTTCGCGTGGATACGGATTATGTTGATGATCAACTTGTGATCAAACACGCGCCAGAGGTCGATAGTGTATATTATGCCTATTGGGCCCCCTATAGCATGGAACGTCACGCCGATTTAATCGCCGAATGTGGGACGCATCCCGATGTGTCTGTTGATGTTTTGGGGTTAACTGTACAGGGGCAAACACTGGACCGTATTATAGTCGGGACAGGGCCGCAGACAATTTGGATTACAGCGCGACAGCATCCCGGTGAAACCATGGCTGAATGGTGGGCGGAAGGGTTTCTTGCACGCCTTTTGGATGATGATGACCCTGTGTCGCGTGTGCTGCGCGCGAAAGCGACCTTTCATATCGTGCCTAATATGAACCCTGACGGATCGAAGAACGGTAATCTTCGGACAAATGAGGCTGGGGCTAATTTGAACCGGGAGTGGGGTGTGGCGACCATTCAAAGTTCGCCAGAGGTTTACTACGTCACTGAGGCCATGAATGCTGACCGCCCGAAAATGGTGCTGGATGTGCATGGGGATGAGGCTCTGCCGTATAATTTTATCGCAGGGGCTGAAGGCATACCGGGCTATACCGATAAGCAAGCGCGGGATTTGGCCGCCTTTATGAATGCCTATGAGATGATATCGCCAGATTTTCAGACGATGCACGGCTACCCGCTCTCCAAACCTGGCACTGGGAATATGACGTTTTGTACCAATTGGACGGCAAAGGCCTATGATTGTCTGTCAATGACCCTTGAAATGCCGTTTAAAGACAATGCTGATCTGCCTGATGAGGATTATGGGTGGTCACCAGAGCGCGCCGCGCGATTGGGTGCGGCCTCACTGGATGCGATGCTTGCTGTTGTTGACGATCTATAGGCCCAAAAGTAAGGGGTCGTGTTCATGCAAGACCCGCCCATGTCTTTTAAACAGTAAGGGGTCGTGTTCATGCAAGACCCGCCCATGTCTTTTAAACAGTAAGGGGTCGTGTTCATGCAAGACCCGCCCCCATTTCTAAAAAGTAAGGGGTCGTGTTCATGCACGACCCCTTGGTTTTGCACGTTCACGCCCCATGTTCCGTGCCATACGGTCATAGGGGACGTAGAGTTTTTATTCTGTGACGCGCGTCACGTTAGGACGAAAGTTTACGCCAGTGGTTGGCATGAAGCCTCTAACCAAGACAGAACATCTCCATCAACGCGGTCTTTCAGGCTGTCCCAAACGCTCGCATGGTAGTCATCGATATAACGGTGTTCAGCGGCGGATAACATGTCCGTTTTAATCAGCGCCCTATGCAGCGGGGCGAGTGTAAGGGTCTTGAAACCCATCATCGGTCGCTCTCCACCCTCTATATCTGTGGGCGCGTGGACATATTGTAGGTTTTCAATACGGATACCGTAACCGTCGGTTTTATAATAACCGGGTTCATTGGACACGATCATACCGGGTTTTAACGCAACCGAATTGGGGGCTTTTGATATGCGTTGCGGTCCTTCATGAACACCAAGGAACGCGCCGACACCGTGACCTGTGCCGTGATCATAATCCAGACCCTTGGCCCAAAGCGCCATACGGGCCAGCGCGTCAAGATTGCTGCCGGTTGTGCCTTTTGGGAAGCGTACAGTCGCAAGTGCGATGTGGCCTTTCAGGACAAGGGTAAAACGCTCCGCCATTTCATCTGTGGGCGTGCCAATCGGCACAGTGCGGGTGACATCCGTCGTGCCGTCAACATATTGACCGCCGCTATCAACAAGGAATAACGACCCAGGACTTAACTTTTTTGTTGTCGCTTCTGACACGCGGTAATGCACAATGGCGCCGTTACTGCCTGCGCCTGATATGGTTTCAAAGCTTAAGTCTTTTAACACGCCCGTGGCTGCGCGCGCGCGCTCAAGTTCTGTCGCCGCGTCTATTTCATCAACATGGCCTGATTGCGCCGTGGTATCTAGCCAGTACAGAAATTCCACTAGCGCTGCACCGTCGCGCTTATGGGCCTCGGTCGTCCCTGCGATCTCAGCGCTGTTCTTACACGCCTTGGGCAAGGCGACGGGGTCTTGCGCAGATAGCACTTTGGCACCCGCGGACTCTAATGTGGCGACATACCAATTGGAACTGACATTCGGGTCAACCAGGACAGTTTGACCCGTCATATCAGACAGAGCTGCGGCCAGCGCGTCTTCTTCATATAGGCTGACTTGATTGCCTAAATGAACCCTCACAGGGTCTGACAGCTTTGCGGGATTGATAAACAGATCGACCCGTCCGTCAGATTTGATAATGGCCGTAGACAAGGGCAGGGGCGTGCATTGCACATCGCCGCCACGAATATTCAAAAGCCACGCGATAGACGCAGGCGCCGTGATAACGGCGGCATCTGCGCCCTTGTCTTTAATATCAGCCGCAATACGCGTGCGCTTGGATGGGTGGTCTTCGCCGGCCAAATCTAGGGGTTGAATAACCACGGGCGTGACGGGTGGGGCGGGACGGTCAGCCCACGCCGTGTCAATCGGGTTGCTGTCTTGCGCCACTAATGCGCCGCCCGCTTTTTCAACAGCTTTGCGGAGTTTGTTCAGCGCGCTGGTCGCGTGGAGTTTCGGGTCATAGCCGATTTTTTGACCCGCGCTTACAGTCTCGAGCAGCCAGTTGACAACGCCGTTATCCTCTAACCGTTTATAGTCAAACATATCGGCATCGACTTGCGCTGCCAGTTGTATGGTGTAGCGCCCGTCGACAAAAACGGCGGCTTTATCCGCCATCACAACGGCGGCACCTGCGGATCCTGTGAAGCCGCTGACCCACATTAGCCGTTCATTGCAATCGGGCAGATATTCATTTTGATACTCATCTTCATGGGGCACCAAAAATCCGTCTAGTCCCCGCGCGGAAAGTTCAGCGCGCAATTTAGGCAAATTGCGCTGCCCAAAATCTGGCCCGCCTTGGACTAAAAAATTCTGAAACATGGTCTCTCCTATGGGCGAATACGGCCCCCATTGCTTAGAGCGGATAGCGGCAAAAGTTAAGCCTTTCTTACGAGCTATGCTTATTTGCATAGCTCTATCGGCGAGCCTGGTGGTTCCGTATTTTGAAAAAATATCTAAATAGCGGCCTCAAGAGACACGCCCTTGCTGGGGCCATTCGAGATTTACAAAGGAGTTATCATGACTAATAATTTTAATAGCACAGAATTCGTTTCACTAGAGACACGTAAGTTTACACCAGCGTTCGAAGGCGCACAATCACGCCGCGAAACACAGCCCCTTAGCCTTATGGCACGCCGCAACATGCGCCGCGACCGCCGGGCAAATCGCGCGATCTAGACGCTGCTACATTAATGCGAAACGGCCTGTCCAATTGGATGGGCCGTTTTTGTATTTAGTTATCGGATTTCAAAATCAGGCGGCATATGGGCAGTCTGTCTTTTAGCTTGGCTGTTGATAACAAATGCAGCCCAATAACGTGGCGCGTATGACCTTCCGCCAACAAAAGTGCCTTTGGATAGGCCTTTACTGGCTGAGGTGTCCAATCCTCACGCGCCAGATGGGCATCCCTATTGTCTAAGACGATAATCGGGGACGGAAAACTGCCGCTCCGTTTCATAAAGCTGACCAACCAGGCCGCATCATTGCGCCACGGGCGAGTTGGCGGTGCGCTCTGGTCACCACATAGAAACCGCCCTGTTTCATGGGCGATAGGCCCGCCCCCCTCAGTAAAGCCAAACACACGACTCAGCACGTTGGGTAATTTGGCCGCTGGCATCTCCTCCATGACAAAATCATAACGCCGGGACTGTATCCACGAAAAAGGCGACGAACCCCAATGTTCATAAAGCCAGTCTTTCGCGATAATGTCCGGCACATTCGGAAAATGAGGCTTGACCGTTGGCCACCAAACATCAAAAGGCGTTTTTTTGTCATGCGTTTTTGACATGATCGGGGAAAGAGGGGGCGGATAGCTGTCCATATGATTGTCTAACCCAAGATTGATAGCGCGCCAATGGTTTTGCTTGGATGAGTGAGGCGTAAAAAAACCGCCCTATTATTGAAACAGGGCGGCATCATGATGCTCACAAGGGGAGAGAGATAACATCACAATTAAGAGGTTATAGCTTAGTCGTTGCGCGTGATTTCTTCAGCTTTGTCACCTGCACGCTCTAGGTCTTTGCCGACACCTTCGACAGTATGGCAGGCTGATGTTGCAAGCGCTGCTAATGTGACAACAGCAATGGATACGTTTTTTATAATCATTTTTGACATGTTTTTCTCCTATCTATGCTGAGTAAACGAAAGAGAACGCGCAAAGTTCCATTACCCCATAAAAAAACCGGAGCGCGTGGCCCCGGTTTCTTAGAGTATAGGAGCCTTAATCTAGGCTTTGTAGTACAGATCGAACTCGACAGGGTGAGGGTGCATGCCGACGCGGTGCACATCTTCCATCTTCATCTCGATATAGGCATCGATCTGATCATCATCAAACACACCGCCAGAGGTCAGGAAGCTACGGTCACCATCAAGGTTTTCAAGCGCTTCGCGAAGGCTACCTGCGACTTGCGGAATGGCTGCGGCTTCTGCTGGGGGAAGGTCGTATAGATCTTTATCCATGGCGTCGCCCGGATCAATTTTGTTCTTAATCCCGTCAAGGCCAGCCATAAGCAGCGCAGAATAAGCCAGATACGGGTTTGCCATTGGGTCTGGGAAGCGGACTTCAAGGCGTTTACCATTCGGGGACGCTGTCCACGGAATACGCACAGAGGCGGAGCGGTTACGCGCAGAATAAGCCAGCATAACGGGCGCTTCGAACCCAGGAACCAGACGCTTATAGCTATTGGTCGACGGGTTAGTGAAGGCGTTTAGCGCTTTGGCGTGTTTGATGACGCCGCCGATGTAATAAAGGCAGTTCTTTGACAGACCTGCATATTCATTGCCCGCGAATGTTGGCTTGCCGTCTTTCCAGATAGACATGTGAACATGCATACCAGAGCCGTTGTCATTATGGACAGGCTTTGGCATAAATGTCGCTGTTTTGCCGTAGGCATCGGCGACATTATGCACGATGTATTTGTAAAGCTGCATATTGTCGCCCATTTCTAGGAGTGGGGCGAATTTCATGCCAAGCTCGTGCTGTGATGGGGCCACTTCGTGGTGATGCTTTTCAGGGCGTAGGCCTAGCTCTTCCATAACAGAGAGCATTTCAGAACGCATATCTTGTTCATGGTCAATCGGCGGGACAGGGAAGTAACCCCCCTTTGGACCTGGACGGTGTCCTTTGTTGCCGCCTTCGACGTGGGCGCCAGAATTATAAGGACCCTCAAGAGAGTTGAACTCAAATCCTGTTTTATTCTGACTTGTGTCCCAACGGACATCATCAAAGACAAAGAACTCAGCTTCGGGGCCGAAATAAACTTGGTCACCGACTTTTTGCGCTTCCATGTAGGTTTGCGCTTTCTTGGCCGTCGTCCTGGGATCGCGGTTATAGGCTTCGCCTGTGTCTGGTTCTAGAATGTCACAGAAAATCGCGAGCGTGTCTTGCTGGTAAAACGGGTCCATCTTTGCGGTTGATGCGTCTGGCATCAATACCATGTCGGATTCGTTAATCGCTTTCCAACCCTCGATAGAGGAGCCGTCAAACATAGTGCCATCGGCAAAAAGGTCTTCGTCAACCATGTCGGCGTGGAATGTGACGTGTTGTAATTTACCCTTTGGGTCTGTGAAGCGAAGATCGACGAATTTGATATTCTCGTCCTTCATATGTTTCATAATTTTTTCTGACATGGTTATACCTTTCCCTAGTATTGTCTTTTGGTACTTTTGTTATTGTCGTAATTAAAGCGCGGCGTCGCCAGCTTCACCTGTGCGGATACGAATGGCTTGCTCTACATTGGAGACGAAGATTTTACCGTCACCAATTTTGCCAGTTTTCGCGGCTGTTTGAATGGCGTCAAGCGCGGCTTCGACTTGGTCATCGGCGACGACCAATTCCAATTTTAACTTAGGCAGGAAATCGACGACGTATTCCGCACCGCGGTAAAGCTCTGTATGACCTTTTTGGCGCCCAAAACCTTTGGCTTCAACAACAGTCATGCCTTGAAGGCCGACTTCTTGTAACGCCTCTTTGACTTCATCGAGTTTGAAGGGTTTGATAATAGCTTCGATTTTTTTCATGGCACTCTCCTGCGTGTTAGGCCGACTCATGCGGGAAATCTTGCACCCCCGCGTTGATGTATCTCTAGTCTACGGGCTTGAGGAGTCGACTGCCGTCACAGCTTTCAGCGTGGAGTCACCCTAAAGCCTGAAAAAACGCACTTTTTTTATTCATTGCGCTAGGCCCACGATTAAAATTAGTGCAAAGATGTCGCGGGTCCACTCAGCAATAGTCATAAGAACAGGCTATGTTAGGGCTATGAAGGCGGGGGCAAAACGGTCTATACACGCCGCAAATCACAGGAGGCTGTCGTGGCAAAATTAGAAGTTCGCCCCCCAAAGAAAACATTTATCACAGATCAGCAGGCGCTGGACTTTCACTCGCATCCGACACCAGGTAAATTGGCGTTACTGCCAACAAAGCCGATGGCGACGCAGCGGGATTTGTCTTTGGCTTATTCACCGGGTGTTGCGGTGCCCGTAGAGGCGATCGCGGCTAATCCAGACACAGTTTACGACTATACATCCAAAGGGAATATGGTCGCTGTCATTTCAAACGGCACCGCCATTCTTGGTTTGGGTAATTTAGGGGCTATGGCGTCAAAACCCGTGATGGAAGGAAAGTCCGTCCTGTTCAAACGTTTTGCCGATATCGACAGTTTTGATATTGAGGTCGAAGAAGAAGACGCCGAAAAATTCATCGAATGTGTCAAACGCTTTGGCAATACATTTGGCGGCATTAACCTCGAGGATATTGGTTCGCCAGAGTGCTTTATTATCGAGCAGGAATTGCGTGAGCTTCTGGATATTCCTGTTTTTCACGATGACCAACATGGCACAGCGATTATTGCGACGGCTGGCCTTATCAATGCGGCCCATCTGACAGGCCGTAAATTTGAAGATATGAAAGTCGTCTTATCTGGCGCGGGGGCCGCTGGTCTGTCTGTGTTGGGACTTATTAAAAGCCTAGGTGTGAAGAACGAAAACTGTCTTGTACTGGATAGTAAAGGCGTCGTGTATCAAGGCCGCAAAGAATATATGGACCAATGGAAAGCGCCGCATGCAGTGGATACACCGCTTCGCACTTTGGACGAAGCGATGAAGGGGGCGGATGTGTTTCTCGGCCTATCCGTTGCGGGTATCGTGACGCAAGACATGATAATGTCGATGAACAAAAATCCTATCATCTTTGCAATGGCAAACCCCGATCCAGAGATCACACCTGAAGAGATTAAAGAGGTGCGTGATGACGCCATTATCGCCACAGGTCGCTCGGATTATCCCAATCAAGTCAACAATGTGCTCGGTTTTCCTTATATCTTCCGCGGCGCTTTGGATGTGCGGGCGCGCAATGTTAACGAGGAAATGAAGCTTGCTTGTGCGCGCGCTTTGGCTGATTTGGCGCGTCAAGATGTACCCGAAGAAGTGGCCGCCGCCTATCACGGAAAACGCCCGAAATACGGCCCAGAATATATCATTCCAGCGCCCTTTGATCCGCGCTTGATTTCTGAAATTCCGCCTTATGTTGCGCAAGCGGCGATGGATACAGGCGTGGCTCGTAAACCCATTGAAGATATGGACGAATACCGGCAGTCACTCGCCCGTCGTCAAGATCCTACGGCGTCAATCCTGCAAGGCATTTCTGAATCGGTCAACCAAGATCCCAAGACCATTATTTTTGCCGAGGGCGAAGAGCCAGCCGTAATTCGCGCGGCCCAAGCCTTCCAGCAACGCGGTCTGGGTAAAGCCATTTTAATTGGTCGCGAAGAACCGATTAAAAACAACATGCAATTGCTGGGTGTTGAAAACCCAGAGAGCCTGACCATTTTGAACGCACGTCTCTTTGATCGTAACGCTGAATTTGTTGAATATCTGTATGGCCGTTTGCAGCGCAAAGGGTTCCTGCGCCGTGACGCGCAGCGGTTAGTCAACAATGACCGTAACGTCTTTAGCGCGCTGATGCTGCATCACGGCCTGGCGGACGGCATGGTGACGGGTGTCACCCGCAGCTATGACGTGGCCCTGCGCGATGTGCGCATGGTGCTGTCCCATACCAAAGAAGACCGCACGATGGGTGTGTCAGTTGTTGTCAATAAACAGCACACATTGTTTATCGCTGATACCAATATCACAGAGCTGCCAACGGCCACAGATTTGGCCGATATTGCCGAAACGACTGCAGAGTTCGCGCGGCAATTTGGGTTCGAGCCGCGTGTGGCGCTCTTGTCTTATTCAACATTTGGTAATCCCAAAGGTGAACGGATGGAAAAAGTTCGCGCCGCTGTGAAACTGCTCGACGAGCGCGAGGTCGATTTTGAATATGAAGGCGATATTGCCGCCGACGTTGCCCTCGACCCGATGCATAGTTTGACTTATCCATTTTCTCGACTATCTGGTGCAGCGAATGTGCTCGTCATGCCTGCCATTCACTCGGCTAGTATTTCGACTAAGTTGTTAAAATCCACAGGCAATTCGACTGTACTTGGACCGTTTCTAACAGGGCTGGACAAGCCTGTTCAGATTTGCTCGTTGGGGGCAACAGCGTCAGAAATTACGCAAATGGCAACGCTCGCAGCTTTTGCGCCGTCCCATCGTCGTAACTAGACCCGATCAAAGATAGGTTTTGGCCGCGCCCAAAAACACAAATGTCTTAGAAGGCTCCATCACCCGCCATGTTTTGCGGATGTTGGGGCCGTTTTCTATTGCCATTATTGCGCTGATTTCAACAGGTATCGTTGATACAATTTATCTTGGGCGATTAACGGACCCCGCGCGGCCTAATTTGGCCATTATGGCCTTAGCCGCCCTTGGCTTTGCCTTCCCGCTAACGTTTATCGGTAATAGCGCCAATATTGGTCTAGGGGCTGGGACGATGTCGGCGGTTTCGCGTGCGCTTGGCGAAGACGACCCTGAAAGAGCAGGGCGTCACGGCGCAGCGGCAATTTTCCTTGCGCTTTTTGTGATGAGCATACTGGTCGCTATGATGCTATTGGCGGCCCCCTATATCTTGCCAATTTCAGGGGCGAGCGGTGAGGTGGCGTCGATGGCTATGGGCTATCTCTTAATCTCTATGCCAGGGCTAATCATCGTATCTGTTGCCTCTATGAGTAATAATATCCTGCGCGCGCATGGTGAGGCGGCACTGCCCAGTGCGATTATGATTTCGGCCGCAATCATTAACATCATCTTGGATCCATTTTTGATATTTGGCTGGTGGATTTTTCCGCGTATGGAAGTCCAAGGTGCGGCTTTGGCGACCTTAATCGGTAACTGTTTTGGGGCGTTATTTGGGCTTTATATTGTCCTTATCCACCGCAAGGCGATATCGTTTTTGGGGATGACCATGAAGTCTATGCGCCGCGCTTGGGGCATTATCGGACAGGTTGGTTTGCCCGCAGCAGGCACGAATATCATTGTGCCCGTGGCGACGTTTGCCGCTGTAGCTATCATCGGTAATGTTCTGACCGAAGCTGATGTTGCGGCCTTTACGGTCGCCAGCCGTGCTGAGCTTTTATCCGTCGGTATTCTTTATGCCTTATCGGCTTGTATCGGGGCGATTACGGGCCGTAACGGCGGTGCTGGCAAGACCGAACGCGTGAGCGAAGCCTTCCGCGTCTGTTATTTGATTTGCGTGATATGGGGAACATTTATGGCGGCGATATTGGCTGTTTTTGCGCATCAGGTCGCGGGAATATTCACCAATGACGCACTGCTCATTGAAAAGATTATTCCGTATTTCTATATCGTGCCCATCACAATCTTCGGCTACGGCTTTGTGTTCGTTAGCGCGGCGGGACTAAACGCCCTTGGGCGTCCTGTTTACGGATTGGTTTACACCATCATCCGCTCCCTTATTTTATATATTGGGCTTATCTTTATCGGCGTTATGACAGCGGGATTAACGGGGGCTTTTGTCGGCGTCGCGGCAGCCAATATAATATCGGGTATCATCGCTATAACGTGGACGTTAAGGCGCGCGCCGATGGATGCGAAAAAAAGCTAGTTCACTGTCATAATCGGGTTGACGCGCGGGGCATTACGCCCCATATCGCCTCCACCAATGTTGAAGAGTACACGTGCGGGTGTGGCGGAATTGGTAGACGCGCCAGATTTAGGTTCTGGTATCGCAAGATGTGAAGGTTCAAGTCCTTTCACCCGTACCACTTCCAACGCAAAACAAGCGTTGTGAACTTTTACTACCCCCTTAGACTGTTTCATAATAATGTGATATGCTCTCCCCAAGGGAGAAGATTATGAGCGTAAAACAACTATTGGAAAATAAAAGCGGCGAAATTTTTAGCGTGCCAAAGACCGCAAAGCTCCGCGAGGCCATTGCGGTACTCAATGCCCAAAATATTGGCGTGGTTTTAATTACCGATAGCGCGGGCAAACTGGCTGGGATTTTGTCTGAACGCGATATTATCCGCCGATCACTGCTTCAAGAAACAGGCTTTCGCGACGAATGTGTCGAAAAATCCATGACCACAAATGTTTTAACTGTGACCTCCACCGCCAGTGTTGACGATGTTATGGAAGTCATGACTAATTCCCGCATTCGCCACGTACCTGTGATGGATGGCGACGATATTAAGGGCCTCATTTCAATCGGCGATGTCGTCAAACGTAAAATCGCTGACGCCGAGCATGAAGCCGCCGCTATGCGTGATTATATTACCACCGGTTAAAGCCGGCGGACCTATTTGCCGTAAATGATTTGCGATAAAATAACGAGTGTAATGAACATGATGCTCTCCTTGTTAGTAACAAGGAAACAGTAGCGCGCGGGTAATTTGGGTAAATTCAAACCGCACCATATACGGTTATCAGTCATCAAATGCACAGCCCTTGGGCGCAGATTATACCGTTTTGCGCAATTAATCACCTTAGCCTAGCGCAGAGGGCCCACCGAAAAAGTCGAGCTTGCCCAAGGGCACCCCGTTGTGGCGCAAGATGTTGTAAACCGTGGTGATGTGGAAATAGACATTGGGGATGGTAAAGCCGCTGCTATAGGAAATCCCTGTAAAGCTGCGCTCGACGGGGCCCATTTTGACGTTAAATTCCACCGCTTCCCGACCATCAATCTGTTCACGCGTAACGCTGCTGATGTCGCTGCGTGTTCGCTCAATCAGCGCGTAAAGGTCATCAAAGCTGGCGTTGTCTTGGTCATCATAGACAGGCGGCGTTGTCCCCGCCAAGCGAAACGGACAGGCTTTGGCAATGGATGTTGCGACCTGGACTTGGCCGACTAAGCCCAGCATATCGGGCGCCAGCCTTGCCGTGAGGAATACGGACGGGTCAATGCCGCGGTCTTCGGCGTTTGTCTGGCCCATACGCAATATATGTTCCAGATTATCCATCATGCGGATAAGGCCGGGCACAGAGGCGTTATAAAGCGATAAGGTGGCGGTCATATTATGTCCTAGCTCTTGGCGTAGCTTTGAAGGCTCATGACGTCATAGCCGTGAACGCGTAGGTCTTTAATGGCTTCCACACTGGCGCGCGCAGCGGCGGCCGTGGTGAAATACGGTACTTTTTGCGTGAGGGCTGCACGGCGCAGAGAGAAGCTATCCTTAAGGGATTGTTTGCCCGATGTCGTATTAAACATCAGAGCAATTTCACCGTTTTTGATCTCATCAACAATGTTTGGGCGGCCTTCATGGGCTTTCTTGACATATTCAATCTCTAAGCCTTGCTCGCGTAGATATTTCGTCGTGCCGCCGGTCGCAATAATCGTAAAACCCATATCAATCAACTGCTTAGACAGGTCTGCCATTAACGGTTTATGCTCGTCCCGTACAGAAATAAAGACCTTGCCAGTATCAGGTAGCACCACACCGCCGCCGAGTTGTGACTTGGCAAAGGCGGTGCCAAAGCTAGAGGCTAGACCCATAACTTCGCCCGTAGAGCGCATCTCAGGGCCAAGGACTGTGTCCACACCCGGGAAGCGCGCAAAGGGGAACACCGCTTCTTTGACGGCGATGTGTTTTTGCTTGCCGTAATCCAGATCAAATTCAGATAGCTTATGACCCGCCATAACTTTGGCCGCGATATTAGCCACGGGCAAGCCAATGGCCTTGGCCACAAAGGGCACAGTGCGAGACGCACGTGGATTGACCTCTATGAGGTAAACGACGTCGTCTTTAACGGCGAATTGGATGTTCATCAGTCCCACAACACCTAGCTCAAGCGCGAGCAATGTGGCTTGCCGTTTAAGTTCGGTTTGTATGTCCTCAGACAGCGTATAGGGCGGCAGAGAACAGGCGCTATCACCACTATGCACGCCTGCTTCTTCGATGTGTTCCATGATGCCCGCGACAAACACCTCGTGTCCGTCGCAAATCGCGTCCACATCTACCTCAATCGCATTACGCAGATATTGGTCAATGAGTAGCGGTGATTTACCAGAGACTTTAACGGCTTCATTCACGTAACGACGCAGGTCTGGCGTATCTTCGACAATCTCCATACCACGACCACCCAGCACGTTAGACGGGCGAAGCACAACGGGATAACCAACCTTAATGGCGGCGTCTTCACACTCTTGGGCCGTACGAGCGATGGCATTGTTGGGCTGCTTTAAACCGAGTTTATCGACCAAAGCTTTGAACCGTTCACGGTCTTCGGCGCGGTCGAGCGCGTCGCGCATCGTCCCAAGCAGGGGAATGCCGTTGGCTTCCAGCGCCTCGGCCAGTTTAAGCGGGGTTTGGCCGCCGAATTGGACGATTACGCCAAGGAGTTCACCGCTTTTGCGCTCCGTCTCGATTAATTCCAGCACATCCTCTTCAGTTAGCGGCTCAAAATATAGCCGGTCAGAGGTATCATAATCGGTCGACACTGTCTCTGGATTACAATTGACCATGATGGACTCAATATTAATGTCACCCAGCGCAAAGGCGGCGTGGCAGCAGCAATAATCAAATTCAATGCCTTGGCCGATACGGTTAGGGCCGCCGCCAAGGATGATGACTTTCTTGCGGTCTGACACCCGGGCTTCGCAATCGACTTCGCCGCCAAAAGAGGGCATTTCATAGGTGGAATACATATAGGGCGTTTTGGCTTTGAATTCGGCGGCGCAAGTATCAACGCGCTTATAAACAGGACGCACGCCTTCTTCGCGGCGTTCTTTACGCACGATATGTTCATGCACGCCCGCCAATTCAGCGATACGCGCATCGGAAAACCCTTCGGATTTCAGCGCGCGCCAGTCAGCGGCGTTTTTGGGCAAGCCGTTATCGCGAATATGCGCTTCTGCTTTCACCAGCGCTTCAATCTGGCGCAGGAACCACGGGTCGATTTGGGTGTATTGGAAGACTTTCTCAACTGTGAAGCCTTGGCGGAAAGCTTGCGCGATAACCAGTAAACGGTCAGGCGCAAGGATAGACAAGCGCGCTTTCATGGCATTTTTAAGCTCGTCCTCGTTCATTTCTCCGCTGGGGTCGATGATAATCTCGTTCATCCCCGTCAGGTCAGTCTCGAGTGAGCGTAGCGCCTTTTGCAAGCTCTCGGTAAAGGTCCGCCCAATGGCCATAGCCTCGCCCACAGAGCGCATGGCGGTTGTCAATACAGGCTCTGCGCCTGGGAATTTTTCAAAAGCGAAACGCGGAATTTTCGTGACGACATAATCAATGGTCGGCTCAAAGGCGGCAGGTGTTGCGCCCGTGATATCATTGTCTAGCTCGTCCAGCGTGTAACCAACAGCCAGTTTGGCGGCGATTTTGGCAATTGGAAAGCCTGTTGCTTTTGACGCCAGCGCCGAGCTACGCGATACGCGTGGGTTCATTTCAATGACGACCATGCGCCCGTCTTTGGGGTTTAAGCCAAATTGTACGTTCGATCCGCCCGTCTCCACACCAATTTCGCGTAGCACAGCGATAGAGGCATCGCGCATAATCTGGTATTCTTTATCGGTCAGCGTCAGGGCAGGGGCAACGGTGATACTGTCACCTGTATGCACGCCCATCGGGTCGATGTTTTCAATAGCGCAGATGATGATGCAATTATCATCTTTGTCGCGCACGACTTCCATTTCGTATTCTTTCCATCCCAAAAGGCTCTCATCGACCAGCACTTGATTGGTCGGCGATGCCATCAGGCCGCTGCGGATAATCTCTTCATATTCCTCGATATTATAAGCCACTCCGCCGCCTGTGCCGCCGAGCGTGAAGGCCGGACGGATAATTGCGGGCAGACCTGTGAAATCTAGAGCCTTCATGGCCTCAGCAACACCTGCCGCAATATCGCCGTCAGGGGCCGTAACAATTGTTGCCTTGGGGTTTTCAAGGCCGATTTTCGTCATGGCTTCTGCAAAACGTTCGCGGTTTTCGGCCTTATCAATGACGTCCGCCTTCGCGCCAATCATCTCTACGCCGTATTTCTCCAACACGCCCATTTCTTCTAGGGCCAAAGCCGTATTCAGTGCCGTTTGCCCGCCCATAGTCGGCAGCAGGGCATCGGGGCGTTCTTTAGCAATCACCATTTCCACCATTTCGGGCGTAATCGGTTCAATATAGGTTGCGTCCGCCATGCCGGGGTCGGTCATGATTGTGGCAGGGTTCGAATTGATCAAAATGACGCGGTAACCTTCGTCCTTCAACGCCTTACAGGCCTGCACACCAGAGTAGTCAAACTCGCACGCTTGGCCAATAATGATGGGGCCCGCCCCAATAATCAGGATTGATTTAATATCCGTACGCTTACCCATAATATCACCTGTCTTTTTTGCCCGGGCCTAAAAAAGCGGCAGCAAGAATCCCGCCGCAAAAGCAAATTGTCCCCTCCTAGAGATTTGAGCGCGTTGATACAAGCCTGACGCGCGGTGAATTTAGATTTTTATGAAAATAAAATCGATTTTTAAGCTCACTCTGTTTGTAGGCTTGGCAGGCTGCATCCGCTCGCACTATCACCGTGTTGGCCTAGGCTCTGGACAGGCACGTGTTTTGGACTTACCTATTTTACAGGGTAAAAGCTTTACGGGAGGAGTGATGCAATGACATTATCGCGAAGACATATGATGACCGGCGCGGCAGCACTCGGCCTTTCTTCCAGCTTTGGCATGCAGGCTGCATCGCATCAACTTGGCTCTGGCCCGGCAATTGTTAAGCCTCCGCGCCTTAACTTAGGCGATACGGTAGGTTTGATTTCTCCAGCGAGCCTTAACGTTGATTCCTACGATTACGACATGGCGGATGAAGTTGTTGAAGCCCTCGGATTGGTGCCAAAGCGCGGCAAAAATGTTGGTCGTGATTTTGGTTATTTTTCGGCCCCCGATAAGGACCGTGCAGCCGATGTAAACGCTATGTTTGCCGATAAATCTGTCAAAGGCATATTTGCAATACGCGGTGGCTGGGGCTGCGCGCGTATATTGCCCTATCTTGACTATGATATGATTGCAAAAAACCCCAAACCGCTCATCGGTTACAGCGATATAACGGCGCTGCACATGGCCTTACATGCAAAAACGGGGCTGGTAAGTTTTCATGGACCCAATGCGACAGCTGCGTGGGGACAGGCCAGTGTGGATTCATTCAAGCCGCTACTCTTTGACGGCGCACAACCAACATATAGCAATCCAGAAGCCAATGAGGATCGCCTCGTGCAGCGCAAATGGCGCACGCGCATATTAACAGGGGGGACGGCTTCGGGTCGTCTTATGGGCGGCAATCTTACCGTTCTAACAGCAATGGTTGGCACGCCCTATATGCCGAATATGGACGGTGCAATTTTGTTCATTGAAGATGTAGGGGAAGCTGAATACCGCATTGACCGCATGCTAACTCAACTGGGCCAAGCGGGTCATTTAAAGGGCCTCAAGGGTGTGATTTTTGGTCAATGCACAAAGTGTACAACATCAGGCGGTAGCGGTTTCACGCTGACTGAGGTCCTAAAACAACATATTGTGCCTTTGGGTGTGCCAGCCTTCCAAGGGGCATTTTTTGGTCACATGTCCGACCAATATACGATTCCTTTTGGCACACGTGCGATTATGGATGCCGATGCGGGAACACTGCGTATGCTAGAGCCGTCGGTGACTTAAGGCCTATAGGAATCTTAGCAATCTGTGCTAGAAAAGTTCCCAAGCGAGGGCACGCGGTAAAGACAAACGCAGATGAGGCGAGCTAAATGAGAATGTCACGCAATAATTACGGACGACGTCGCGGCGGATTTCGCTGGCAGATTATGTTGGTCTTCGCGGTAGGTGCCTTTGGCTATTACATGATGAACCAAGAAACTGTGCCGATTACAGGACGTAAGCAATTGCGAACTATGAAACCAGCGCAAGAAGTACAACTTGGCTTGCAAAGCTATCAACAAATCCTTGCCGATAGTCAGGTTTTAACAAGCGGCCCGGTTGTTGATGCGACTAAGTCTATTGGTGTGCGCTTGGCCCGTGAAGCCGAAAAGATGATTATGGAAGAAACAGGCAAAGAAACCGGGTTTGATTGGCAGTTCAATGTTATTGAAAGTAATCAAGCCAATGCCTTTGCTCTGCCTGGGGGCTATACGGCCATATATACGGGGCTAATTCCTATTGCAGAAAATGAAGACGGCCTTGCCGTTGTCATGGGACACGAAATTGGTCACGCACTGGCCCATCACGGGGCCGAACGTATGGCCCAACAAAATATGCAGCGCATTATTGGCGCAGGTGTCGCTATGGGGGCCGGCGGTATGGATATGGGCGCACAAAAAGCGGTCATGGGTGTCTTTGGCGGTATTTCCCAATACGGCTTTGCGCTACCCTTTTCGCGTAAGCATGAGTCAGAGGCTGACGAGATTGGCTTATATCTTGTCGCGCGCGCCTGTTACGATCCGCGCGAAGCTCCGAAATTGTGGGAACGCATGGGGGCGAATGCGGGCCAAACCCCACCTGAATTTCAATCGACACACCCTTCACCATCTACGCGGGTCGCCGATTTTCAGCGTTTGATGCCAAAGGCTATTGAGATTTACAATCAAAATTGCACGCGAAAGATATAGCGGCTTATGGCTGACACTGTTCTTGTTACCGGTATCTCTGGATATATAGCGTCTCATGTCGCGCGAAAATTGCTCGACCTTGGGTATAATGTACGCGGCACAGTGCGGAATAAAGCCAAAGGCCAGCGTATCGTAGAGGCCTTAGAAGCAGACGGCGCGGATATCACAAAGCTAGACCTTATTGAGGCAGATTTGGGATCTGATGCTGGCTGGGCGGAGGCTGTCAAAGATTGCCGCTACATCCAACACATCGCCTCACCGTTCCCGATGGAAGCCCCAAGCGACCGCGAGGCCTTAGTTCCCGAAGCACGGGCCGGGGCGCAGCGTGTGTTAGAGCATGGCCTTAGCGCAGGTGTTGACCGCGTCGTCATGACGTCATCAATGGTGGCGATGATGGGAAAGCCAGGTCGCGGCAGTGAGATGATTGTCAGAGAAGGGGATTGGTCGGATCCCGATTGGAAACCACTAACGGCCTATCCTGTGTCAAAGACCCGCGCCGAACAATCGGCTTGGGCCTATGTTCGCGCTCAGAAAATGGACGCTAAACTAACGACCGTGTGTCCGGGGTTGGTACTTGGCCCTGATCCTTATAATAACGGCGGGGCGTCACTCGCCTTAATCAAAGCCATGTTTGAAGGTGAATTTCCACGTGTTCCCAAAATCGCCTATCCGATTGTTGATGTGCGGGATTGCGCCGCCATTCACGTCAAAGCCATGACAGCAACAGGGGCCAAGGGTCGGCGGTTGATGGCGGCGGCGAATACGCTTTGGTTCAAGGAAGTGGCTCAAACCCTTCGCCAAGCCTATCCAGACGCGAAAAAGCTGCCCAAAGGCGAATTTCCGAATGTCATGGTACGCCTAGTCGGATTATTTGATGACCGCGTGAAGGGTGTCATCCCGGATCTTGGTGTCTTTCACATCGCCGATGCCGATTACGTGACAAACCTGACCCAAGTTCTCCCGCGGCCTGCCCGAGAGGCTGTACGGGCAAGTGCGGAAAGCTTAATGCTAAACGGCACGGTTAATCTGGATTAACCACGCCTTTTAAGGGCACTCTAAGTTTATTGCCGTAGAACGGCAGTATGACAGATATTGCAAAATTGCTGGGAAGTCGTGAGGGTGAGCGCGAGTTTGAACGCGCGATGGCGGGCAATATTCGCGCGGGTAATTTCGGCCCCATATGCGATTATATTCTCAAGGCGCTGAGCCATTATGGGTCTCCATTTGCGACTTTGTGCAAAGCAACCACCTCCAATACGGTTACGCTGTCGGGGTGGGAGATTATCTGGAAAGACATTGTCAAATATAGCGGTCAAAGCCAAAAGTGTACCGCGCTTGGGATTGACCTGACAGGGCATTATGACGGCCCTGAACCGGGCTTCGAGATTTCATATTACAACCAGTCAGAATTCACGACTGTTGGTCGCGACGCTTTGCTGGCTGAATGTGAAAGTTACGGCACATTTTGGCAGGGTGGTTTTATGGACTGTGGATGGGGGTTAGATGTTGCTGGCCTCGCGCCGCTTTATGCAATGATACGCGCGACTGATGTCAGCCATCATTACTACGGCAAGGGTGATGCGGGCCCTGATTTTATCGGCTTTACACTCGCCCAGTGGTATCTATACGCAATTGTTCATGAGGTGATAGCGCGCGATATTAGGCGGCTAGGTTTACCCGCAGCTATGCCCGTCATCATTAGCGAGCATGATTTCGGTCCGTGGATTGGCAATGTCATCATGTGCGAGACGATTGCAAACCATGGCCTAACGTCGCAAGGGATTGCTGCCATTGAACGTGCATCCAATATTGCCGCCCGTAGCGAGGTGACAGAGAAGAACATTGCGGAGTTTACAGAACAGCGCAATCTTATCCGTAGTTGGGGTCGGTTCGGTCATAATAAGGGGCAAAAAACTTATATTCGTTTTTGCGAGAGCGCCTTTAATATGAAAATGGTCTGTACAGACCTCGCTAAGTCGCCTGTGCCGTGGAAGCAATCTGACGGTAATTACACTCGCTTTCTTGAGCAATATCGCGCTATGCGGGCAGCAAGATATAAGCAGGCAAGCTAGACTTACACGATAACTCTCGTGATCGAATTGTGTGGCGCAACTGCATCTTCTTCTATCTTGAAATTTCTTGATGTTTCTGCTACGGCCATCTCATAGGAGAAAACTCATGAAAACGCCTCGGTATCCAGAGCCCCAAGACAGCGCAAAGAAAAGCCAATCATCCGTGCGTGAGACGGGTGAGGGATTTGACGTGCCCCGTAAAAAGTTTGCGACACAGATGGACGCAGAACTACTTGCGCAACTCCGTCGTTACGCCAAATCCGAAGGCCGTCAAATTCAGGCTGTGTTAGAGGATGCGGTAAGGGCTCATCTGGATGACAAGCAAGGGTATCAAATGCGCGCAGATGTGCGTGAAGCTATGGAGCAGAGCCTAGGACAATTTGATGAGCTTTATCAGCGCCTCGCACAATAATGTCTGTCACATTGACCATTGATGACGTGCTGGCGTTTCATGCCGTTCAACTTGCACGCTACGGCGGCGCGCCAGGTGTGCGCGATATGGGGCTTGTCGAAGCGGCCCTATATCGCCCCCAAACAGGCTATTACAAAGATATACTCGAAGAAGCCGCTGCGCTTTGGGAAAGTTTTTTGATGAACCATCCTTTTGTGGACGGCAATAAACGCACGGCTTTTATGGTGACTGATGTGTATTTGCGAGTAAACGGCATCAGCATAACGGCTGGCTCAAAACAGACGGGCGATTTTCTCTACGGCCTGTTTGATACAGGTGAGGTGACATTTAAAAACCTCGATGCGTGGCTGCGTAATAATACGCGTGTCACACCTCGTTAAAGTGCGCTAGCGAAACGTTCGAACAGATAGAAGCTATCTTGCGGGCCGGGGCTGGCTTCCGGGTGGTGTTGGACAGAAAAAACGGGTTTACCCTTCAGGCGGATGCCGCAATTGGTGCCGTCAAACAAGCTAACATGTGTTTCTTCAACATCATCTGGTAGGCTGTTTCTATCGACGGCAAATCCGTGGTTCATCGATACAATCTCGACTTTGTTGGTTGTGTGGTCTTTCACAGGATGGTTCGCGCCGTGGTGGCCTTGATCCATTTTCACCGTTTTACCGCCGAGGGCCGTGGCGAGCATTTGGTGTCCCAAGCAAATCCCCAAAATTGGCATATCGGCTGCGATTAGCGCCTTGATTACGGGCACGGCATATTCACCTGTTGCTGCGGGGTCCCCCGGGCCATTAGATAGCACCACGCCGTCAGCTTTAAGCGCGAGGATATCATCCGCGCTGGCTGTACCCGGTACAACAGTGACAGACAGGCCATTAGAGACAAGGTTACGCAAAATATTGCGTTTGACACCGTAATCAATCAACACGACTTTCTTGAGCCCGTCTTTATCAGTATATCCTTCGGGCCAAACCCAGCGGGCTTCACGCCAATCGAAGTTTTTATCTGTCATATTTTCAATCGCTAAGTCAGCGCCGATAAGGCCGTTCCAGCTGCGCGCTTTCTCGATCAGGGAAGGGACATCAAATACACCGTCGGGTGCATGCGCAATGACGCCATTTGGCATGCCGTTGTCGCGAATGTAAGCGGTCAGGGCACGCGTATCGATGCCCGACAGACCTATGATTTTTCGGGTCTCTAACCAGCCGTGCAAATGCCCAGTCGAGCGCCAGTTTGACGGCTCTGTGACGGGCGCGCGAAAGATGGCCCCGCGTGCGGCAGTCTCTGCGGCTGTGGTCGACGCCTCTTCGTCCTCATCATTGGTGCCGGTGTTACCGACATGGGGAAAGGTGAAACAGATGATTTGCGCGGCATAGGACGGGTCAGTCAATATTTCTTGGTAGCCTGTCATGGCGGTGTTAAAACACACCTCGCCAACGGCGTCCCCGATAAGGCCACAGCCATGCCCATAAAAAACAGCCCCGTCCGATAGAACGAGGATACCAGTTGCGCCCTTTGGCGTTTTATATGTCGATGTATTTTCGTCTTGCATTTTTGCGCTCTCACCTTAAAAGCGCCGCCTTTGAACCAAAGCGGTCGTGTTACGCCGTTTTAGTCAGGGACAAACCAGACGCAAGAGGTAATCTTAGTCCATATGCTAATTGCATGGACAATTTTACGTAATGTGGTTACATTTAAACAGATAACGACAGTCGTGGGGCGACTGTTTTCGTCTTTAAACACAGTAGGGATAGCTGTAATGGGACAAAGCATGGCCTTAAGAGATCAAATTTCGAGTCACACAAAACTCGCTATGAAAAGCAAAGACAAAGTGCGTTTATCGACGCTACGTCTAGTCAGTGCGGCTATAAAAGACCGCGATATTGCGGCACGATCTGAGGATCGTTGCGGCGGTATTGATGACGGAGAAATCCTAAGCTTGCTGGCGAAAATGCTAAAGCAGCGCGAGGAAAGCGCCAAAACCTACGAAGATAATGGCCGTCCTGAACTGGCTGCGCGCGAGCATGAGGAAATGGATATCATCCGTGAATTTATGCCGACGCCTCTATCGGACGCAGAAGTTCAGGATATCATCAAAGAGATTGTCGATACATCTGGTGCCACATGCCTAAAAGATATGGGCAAGATTATGGGTGTTTTGAAAACCGATTACGCGGGGCGAATCGATATGGGTAAAGCCGGCAAGGTCGTCAAAGCGCATTTGTGTAGCTAGCGACTTATTTATCTGCGCTAAGGTGCCTATAAAACTATAACGTAAAATCTTGAAAATTCATTATTCCGTACAGCCCAATAGGCCGTACGGAATTTTTGTCGTTACAGCCCTAGAAAGATGCCCGTACAGAGACACGCACGTTGCGGCCCGGCAGCGGGGCGAGGTCTTTTAAGAACGATGTATGCTGGCGCGCATCAACGTCAAAGATATTTAGCACTGATAGGCTAAGTTTCACACCTTGGGCTGACGGCACAGACCATGTCGCAAAGGCATTGGTCAATGTGTAACTATCCGTGCCTGTCTCAAACTCTGCAACATCTTTTTGCGACGCAGAATGATCAACCTCGGCACGCAGTGACAGATTATCTGACACAGCCTCAATACCGCCTAACACAGATAAAGGCGGGATGCGGGGTAGGTTGCCCGTTGACGTTTTCGCACGGACATATTCGCCCAAGGCGTCGGCTTTGACCGTAAATCCGTTCCATTCACCAATGTCGATACCGCCTTGTAATTCAAATCCGCGGAAGGTCGCGTCAGCGGCCGTGAATTGGAATACAGGCAAGCCGTCTTCCTCTGCACCCGTTTCGGCCTCAAATATATAGTCATCATAATCTGTGTAGAATAGATTAGCTGTGATGAAATGGCCGTCTTCGCGGTGGCGAATGGCAGCTTCAAACCCCGTGGCAACTTCTTTGCCAAGGTTTGGGTCGCCAAGTTCAAATTGCTCTGTCGCGAGGTGAGGGCCGTTGGAAAACAATTCCTCTGTAGACGGGGCGCGCTCTGTTCTGAAAACACTACCGCCGACACGTAAGGCATCGGTTAGATGGTAATCACCACCAGCAGACAGGCTAAACAAATTAAAGGTCTGCTCGTCATTGGTTGTTGTGCTTTCTTGACGTGTGCTTTCATAACGCGCGGCCCCTTCGAGGTGAAGGTCGCCAACTTCTTTTTGATGGAAGGTATAAAGGCCAATTTGGCGTGTTTCAGTTGGGGGCACAAAGGCTTCTTCGCCAATGGCCGCAAAATCACGCACGCGAAGCTGTGCGCCGTAAGCCGCTTTCCACCCATTGTTTTCGCGCTGAATAAGCTCTGATCGAAGCTCATATCCCTCATTGGTAAAGACTGTGCCGACAACGCCGGGGCCTTCAAATTCAGTATGGGTATAATCTGCATAGCCACCAAAAATTTGTAGCGCTTCGAACATACCTGACAGGGCGATGCTACCGTTCATATCAACACGGGTTTGGTCAAGGCCGATGGTGACGTCTTCCTCACCCTCTTCTTCATCCTCATGCCCGTGTTCGTCATCGTGGTCTTCATCCTCGTCGTGATCTTCGTCATGATCTTCTTCGCCGTGCTCATGGCCGTGGCCTGGTACCCCGTAATCAGCACTGAAATCATGCACTGCAAAACCGATGAAGCCCCAATCACCGACATAGGACAGACCGCCTGTAACGGAATGGCTTTTGGTTTGTGAATTGGGAAGTGTGCCAAAGGCTTCCTCTTCATCCTCATGCTCGTGTTCGTCATCGTGGTCGTCATCATGATCATCGTCGTGGTCATCATCATGCTCGGCGGCCTCTTCGGCGCGAAGTCGCGCGCTTTCGGCGAAACCGGGAATGTCATAGTTTTCAGATTCTTTAAATGTACCGTCCAGATGCAGCACGAAATTCGATCCCAAAGCGGTATCAAATGATGCAGCCGTTTCAAATCCATTATCGACACTGCTGGCGCCAACGCGGATAGAGGCATCCGCAATGCCGTCCGGCAAGCTATTGGGGATACGGCCGTCCATGACATTGACAACACCGCCCGCCCCAGAAGAGCCGTAACGCAGCAAAGCTGCGCCGCGCAGCACTTCGATACGCTCAGCTTGGGCCGGTTCCACAGCAACGGCGTGGTCTGGAGACGCGGATGAGGCATCAATAGACCCGATGCCATTGGTCAGGACACGCACGCGGTCCCCACCTTGGCCGCGCAAGATTGGGCGAGATGCCCCCGCGCCAAAGAAGGTCGATGATATTCCAGGCTCAGATTTTAAGGTCTCGCCAATGGTACTTGCCAGACGATCTGAGAGTTCGTCGCCTGACAGGATAGAAACGCCAGTAATGGCTTCGTCAACTGACCGTGCCAGTGGGGAGCCCGTGACGATGATTTCGTCCATGAATTCGGTATTATCTTGGGCAAAAGCAGGATTGGAAAAAGCGAAAGCAGATACAGATAGCAATAAAGATGCCGCAGCAGCGCGGGCTTGGAATGACTTTGTCATGGTAAACTCTAATTTTATAAGCAGGCATAAAGACCCAGTAGAAACTACGGGACAGCGTGATGATAGGGATTAGAGATGTGTGGGCGGCCCCCGGGGAGGCGGCGCGCGGGCTATGTGAGCCTTTGTCGGCGCAGCGTATGGGCGCGCCGTATAATCGGTGGGGGTGGCGATAATTAGGAGGGCGGGTGTATGCGGGATAAGCGGCACAACCGCCACATCATTCTGCCCACACACGACTCCTATAACACAGACCTGCCCATCATGCTCATGCGGCGCCTCATCATAACTTACGGCATGAGTAACAGACGTGCTCTGAACGATAAAGAACAGAGACGCCAGTGCAACAATCGCAAAACGATATAGGCGGGTTAATGTCATAAGGTAACATCTATGTGGGAAGGCGTGCGGGGTCAAGCGGGGATTGCTGCGCTGATATCACGAGGAAGGATTATGCATGAGAAAGCCCCCTGCGGATTAACGCAGAGGGCTAAAGTCATCGTCTCACATGTAATACTCAGATTACAAGCAAACAAGCAGCGCTTTAACGCGGTGTCCGACCATCTACACGCGTTGCGCCATGGGGCGCGTTACCGCCCGGGCCAGCAGGCCCGTTGCCAATTCCACTGATATGGAAAGATCCATTGGGCTGACCATTCAGCTCTGCACAAATCTCAGCCTGCTCGGCTGCGGATAGCGTATAAAATAATGGGCCGTGACTGTGTCCAAATGCACAACCGCCGCTAACCATTGTCGTTTCAATCTCGTTTAGTTCACGCATGAAGTCCTCCGTGTGTTGCGTTTAAAGTGCTGTTGGGTTGCTATTCTTTATTATTGGCTCAACCTCAATTAGCAAAAACAGCAGTACACATGCAGCCTTATGAGTCAATCGTGTAATTTAATACTAAACTTTAAAGTTTTGTATTTCGTGGAGGTTTCATTCAATAACAATTTTTTTATTCGCGCGGCGCAGGAATTCTTGGCGGTGGGCGACGATGATGCGGGTGATAGGGAGAGCGGCAATGACGTCAACAATGGTTTTTTCCGTTTTCGCATCAAGGTTGGCTGTACCTTCATCCAAAAGCAGGACTTGCGGATCTTTATACAAAGCCCGCGCTAGAAGGACGCGCTGTTTTTGACCGCCAGATAGGGCCGATCCCATATCGCCGATAAGGGACAGATAGCCCATAGGCATCGCCATAATTTCAGTATGTATCTGAGCCTTATGTGCGGCGCGGTAGACTTTTTGCATATCCATATCGGGCGAAAAAAAGGCGATATTATCTGCCAGCGTTCCTGATAAAAGTTGGTCATCTTGCATCACCACGCCAATTTTATCGCGCCATGCCGATCGGTTGGAGTCGTTAAGCGCATGCCCATCGATTAAAATTTCTCCCTCTGTTGGGGGGTAAAGCCCCAAGATGAGTTTCAGCAACGTTGTTTTCCCGCCGCCTGACGGTCCTGTAATGGCTATGAAATCACCCGATTCAATCGTCAGGTTCACACTGTCCAAAACGAGCGGATCAGATTTGGCATAACGGAAATGAAGGTCTTTGATATCGATGCGCGGTGGCGGGGCTTCGCCTATCTCTAATCCTTCAAGCGCAGTGCCGTCCAAATTTGGAGCAGGTTGCGATGATTGAAATTCACGCTCCGTATGGGCGATATCCGATATCCGCTCTAAATGTAGGCTAAGAAGACGAAATTCAATAAAGGTATTAAACAGCGATACAATACTAGTAGTAAAGCTTGTGCGGTACGCCATGAAGGCAAACAACATACCGACTGTGAACGCATTATCTCCAGAGATAATAAATTTAGCGCCGAAATAGACAATCAAAACGGTCTGAAGACCAGTGATTAATCCCTGCAGCGTCTTAAGAATAAGATTGTATTTGCCGTAGGCGACGCTGTCATTAATGTAGTCGGCAAATAGATTGCGCCATGACGACATTCGCTGATTTTGCGCCGCGAAAAGTTTTAGAGGAATAAAGGCACGTATACTCTCTATTTTATGGGTATTTTCTTTGGCTTCGCTAACAATCATTTTTTCCTGACTGCGGCGCAGTATGGGATAAAACGCAATTGTGACAAGCAGAAGCAGCGCAACGGATGTTAGCACGATAAAGCCTAAAACGGGGCTGTAGATAAAAATAACTACGCCCGTAATAATCGCCATAAACCCATCGATTAAGGCCGCCACAACGCTTTGTGTTAGGGCTTTTTGGATGGGCGCGGTAGACCCCATTCGCGAGAGGATATCACCAATGTGCCGCTTTTCAAAAAACTGAACAGGCAAGTTTATAAGGTGATTGAAGACATTGCCCACCATTTGAAATGACATCTGATGGCCATAATATAATATCGTCCATTCCCGCATCAGGCTTGTGACTTGCTGCACGACTGTTAGCGCCGCAAAACCTAGCGCTAGGACAAGCAGTAGCGATTTGTCGAATTTGACCACAACTTCGTCGACGACTAATTGCAAATAAAACGGCATCGCCAGCGCAATGAATTGCAGTACCAGCGATAGAACAACTAACTGAATAATCGCCCGCTTTAGGCCAACTAAGCGCCTCCAGAGCTCGGAAAGATGCATTTTGCGCTTGGCCGTTTGTTTCTCAAAACCCGGCACGGGCGAGAGCTCCAGCGCCACGCCTGTGAAATGATCTGACACCTCGCTTAATAGCATCACTTTCACGCCCGTTGCCGGATCATGAATGTGGACCATATCGCCTTTGACTTTTTTAAGGACAACAAAGTGGTTTAAATTCCAATGCAAGATGGCAGGGCTTTGCAGCTTCGCTAGATCACCAAGTTCCAGCCGTAGCGCGCGTGTGCCAAAATTCATTTGCGCCGCAAAATCAGAAATTGATGCCAGAGACGCGCCATTGGACGAGATTGAAAATTTTTGGCGCATGCCATTTAAATCAACATCGTGGCCATGATATTTCGCCGTCATGGTCAAGCACGCAAGGCCGCATTCTGTGGCCTCTGTTTGCATAATAACGGGGAGCGTCTTTCGCCCTGAAAAATTAAGTGTCGCCATTACTGCATGGCCCCAATAAGGGGCTCAAACGCCCATTCCCAAATTTTGCGCTTCTCTAGAACAATATCTGCCGACAATATCATGCCCGATTGCAGCGGGTAATCCTCGCCATTTTTCGTTATGACTTGTTTATCCAAATGAACAGAGGCAAGAAACACGGCTTCGCCCAATTGCGGGGCTGTCGGTATGTCGGATGTTTTAATAACAGTTTTGGATATTTCTGTAATGCGGCCTTCGTAAACACCGAATTTTTGGTAGGGAAAGGCCTCATATAAAAGGCGCACAGTCTGGCCCGGCTTGATGAAGCCTGCTGCCCGTGTCGGCACGAAAATCTCCGCTTGAAGCGTGCCGCCCTGTGGCAGTATGGTCAAAGACGGATTTTGCAGCGACACGTTTTGTCCGGCCCGTGCAGTGACAGATGCGATCTTGCCGGCGACTGGGGCATAGATAACAGTTTTCCCCTGCGCGGAAGTGCGTATCATATTTTGCTCTAGCGCGTTTAGGCGGCTCTTTAGGCCGTTTTCCTCGTCCTCTTGTTCATGCGGGAGCAAGGCTATCTGCGCGGTTATATCATTGATATCAGCTGTAATCCGTTCGCGGGCATTTATCAGGTTATTCAGGCTTTGTTTGGCCGCAAGATATCGGCTCTCTTGACTAGAAACCTCAAGGCCTGACGCCGCTTCACTTTCAAACAGATTTTGCATTTTAAGAAGTATAGTTTCTTCAATTTCTATCGCGCGCTTTTGCACTTCGATTTGCGCGTCCATGCGGGCGATTTCTGCATTCATGTCCTCAATGCGCGTTTTTAGACGTTTACTCGATACAGCGTAATGGGACGGGATCTCGGCCAAATGCTCTAATATATTGTCCTTCTCAACATTCATTTTAGCCATCAGCGCTGCAGACGGCACCGTGCCGTCGACTAGTCCCGCATCCGATGAAATTTGAAAAAGCGGCTGCCCTGCGCGTACATCATCGCCGATTGATACCAAAACACTATCATAACGCCCACCTTGCATGGGCACCACGCTGACTAATCCTTTATCGGATGTGATGACGCCAACGACGCGTTCTTTGCGCGTGTAATCGCCGACAGTGATAAGGATAATCAGCCCTGCGATAATGCTGGCCATAAGACCGGTGATGGTCCAAAAACTCAGCGGCGCAGACAGAAACACATCACCAAATTGGCGCTGCCCCTGTTTGTCTATCACTTCTTTGCGGAAAAGATCACTCATGGGATGTGTTTAGCGAATATTGGTGGGAATGGTAGGGGGAAAGTGGGTATGTGGAATTACTGTTTTCATCAAAAATGTCATGTTGAGTTTGCTGGCTTCTGGACTACATGGTATGATGTCACGTATGATAATTGAAATTTTACCTGGGCTAGCTACTATAATTTTAACTAAGAGAAAAAATAAAGCATTATAGCTGCAATGACCCCAGCTAATAATAATGTTAGGTTAAATGCTGTAGTTTGTTTTTCTTTATTCATATATCTACCTCGTAAGGTTTTTAGATGGCCGAGAATTCACACAGCACGCAATCGATTTTCAAGTAAAATGCCGCCAACAAAACCAGTAATCACAGATGGTATAGTTGAGAACCCTATAAATTTGTCTAACCCCAAGCAAACAGAGGCAAGCACCGCAATAAAAATGAATCTGACGAGATTGTTTTTAGTCATCTAATTATTCCTAAATCTGGGATGGCCAAATGGCCGTCGCAATAATTTCATTCTTTACCATAGAGGCTGATTGTGACAGCCACTTGTACTGAACCCAGCTTCAGAAGCTGCAGTCGGAGCATTTGAAGATGTTTGGGGAGTTGTTAGCCACTCACCCGCCGCATTGGCCGCATTACCAACGCCCTTAGGTATGGTTTCCCGATTGTGTAGAAAATCGTTAAAGGCTGATCCGCCTGATACGGCCTCATACACGCTGCCAAGAAAGCCTCTGATCGCGCCGCTAGTAGGCCAACACCGCCATTAACTTTATTTACTTCAATCGAATTTAACTCGCGCATATTTTTCTCCACTGCGTTAAATGGAGGCTGCATTACTACGCTTTCCTGTCGGTATTGATGAAATAGATAGTCCAAAAAGAACAATAACTTGCGCATATTATGAACGCTATTATGAGCGAGAGTTGTCCTGTTGCTAGCAAGGCTAATCCAATCAGCATTGGTAGGGCTAGATAACAAAATGTACCGAGACGCAATGTCCTTTCAAGCCTATTGTAGATTTTATCATTCTTAAGAAGAAAACTATCAATTGATTTCCACTCTTTGATGCATAGGGTTAAAAAACCAAAAGAGATTAAACATAACACGAAAGTTAACATATTACCCTCCTGTAGGTGCGCAGAAGCCAAACTAAGACGTTGACTTCTGCTTTATGTGGAGACTTTATAGTTTAGATTTTATTGCTTTTGCTGCCAGTCCTACGGCACGCCCGCCGACCGCTCCCAAGAGAGCTTTTCCAGCAATACCGAGAGCTTCGCCACCATCAATTTTCCCGTCGTCTGAAAGAGCATCGCTTGCGCCCTCAAGGGCGCCTCCAACAGCACCAACGATCGCCCAAACGATGCCGCCATTAACTTGATTTACTTCAATCGTACTTAATTCACGCATAATTTTCTCCATTGCGTTAGATGGAGGCTTCACCATGAAGACCTCCTGTTGGTTGTGATGCGTTTGCGGCTGCTTTCCATCGACGCATCGGTTTCAGACGAGTGTCTGGATTTTTGTCGGGTGACATTTGGGGCGCGAGGCCTCTTGTATCTATCCCGTCAAAACTTTATGTCGTTATTGCCTGTTGGCACTGTGACGGTGTGATACGGCTGCTAAATCGACACGCCGTCACAACTTCAACTGTTTAGAGGATGCCTTGTTTTTTCGCTTCTGCTTTAAGGCTCGGCTCTGGAATTTGTGTTAAAACGCTACGCTTTAGCTCACGCTCACAAGCTCTTTCAAATTCTTTGGCTTCGAGACTTTTCGCACTTGAATCGCATTTACGTGTTGCAAGGCGTTTAATCATATCGAGACGGTCTGATGCGGGAATGGTTGCGTCAAATTTTCGGGCGTCTAGCTTAACTTTCACGTCTTCAACTGTGCCCAGAGATGACGCGCTGGCGATTGTAGGAGCGGCGGCAATCGCGACAATAAATGATACTGATGTGAGTATAGTCTTCATGATATTCTCCTGTTGATGCTAGAGCAAATACACTCTGTCAAATGGTCGAAAATCTAGTCATATTTTAATTTGTGTATTTGTGTATTTGTGTATTTGTGTATTTGTATCTTCATTAAATTACATTGCATAATTGCAACCTCTATAAATGAGCATAAAAAATACTCGCGCGGAAATATTTTTTTCCTATGACCGCTATAACTTAAATTTATAGATGTATTACAAAAAATACACGAAAAAGAAATTCCGCCCCCACAAATCCCAATCCTGCCCCTCGCTTATCACTGCGTTCGCGCCTATGTTCTATTCATGCGTTTTGGTGAACATTTCATGGATGAGCTGAAGACCCGTGTCCGTGTGTCGGATGTGGTTGGTAAATCTGTGAAGTTAAAACGCCAGGGGCGTGAATATGCGGGGCTGTCGCCTTTTACCAATGAGAAGACGCCGAGCTTTTTCGTCAATGACGAGAAGGGGTTTTACCACTGCTTTAGCTCTGGCAAGCATGGCGACGCGATTAGTTTTTTGATGGAAGTTGAAAACCTGTCTTTCCCCGAAGCGGTCGAGCGTCTAGCGGGCATTGCAGGTATGGAGTTGCCCCAAGCCGACCCACAGGCCGAGGCGCGGGCAGCGCGCAACAAAGAAACCGTCAATTGGATAGAAGAGGCGCAAAGCTTTTTCGTGAAATCGCTTTACCGCGACATTGGGGCAGAGGCGCGAGACTACCTAAAAGGCCGCGGCCTGACCAAGACAGCCGCAGACCGTTTCGGTATCGGTTTCGCGCCAGATGATTTCACCGCGCTGCGCGATGAATTGGTGCAAAAGGGCGCGAGCGTCAAAATGCTCGTCGAGGCCGGGTTATGTATTGAACCAGAGGACAGTTCGCGCGAGCCGTGGGACCGCTTTCGGAACCGCATCATGTTTCCGATACGCGATCCGCGCGGGCGGTTGGTGGCCTTTGGCGGGCGCGCGATGGCGAAAGACGCCAAGGCGAAATACCTTAATTCGCCAGAGACGAATTTGTTTCACAAGGGCTCTGTGCTCTACCGCTATCCCGAAGCGCGCAAAGCGCTAGGTAATCCACAAAACCCGATGCGCGGCATGATTGTCGCCGAAGGTTATATGGACGTTATCGCGCTGGCCCGCGCGGGGTTTGAAGAAGCCGTTGCACCGCTAGGCACAGCGCTGACCGAAGATCAGCTTGATTTATTGTGGCGCGCAGGACCCGAGCCGATCCTGTGTTTTGATGGTGACAGGGCGGGGGCCAAAGCCGCTATGCGGTCTGTCGAACGGATACTGCCCAAGTTAAAGCCTGGGCAAACAGCGCGCTTTGCGATGCTACCCGAAGGCCAAGACCCAGATGATTTGATTGCCGCCAAAGGCGCGTCGGCTATGCGTGATGTGCTTGACCGGGCGATCCCACTTGTTGATATGCTCTGGGCGCGCGAAAAAGAGGCGGGGCCGCTCTCCACGCCAGAGGACAAGGCGGGTCTGAAAGACCGCATTTATAAGGCGTTGCGAGAGATTACCCATGACGGGGTAAGGGAGCAGTATAAGACCGAACTTCTGGCACGGTTTGATTCGGAATTTGGCTGGAAAGCGTCTCGCAAAGGTGGGGGCTATACCGCTCGCGGACGTGGCACGGCCAAAGCCAGCCCCGCGATGAAGCAAACCATGGCGCGTGACGCGATGAGTGAGGCGCGCGAAAGGCGCATTATGGGCGCGATTTTAGAGTGGCCATTACTGCTGGATACCGTCGATGAGACGTTTTTTTCGCTGCAATTCAGCTCAGAGCCCTGCCGTCAACTGCAAAACACCATTCAATCCTATTATAGTTCGACAATAGCTGTTGATAAACAGGGACTTCATGCCCATATAGAAGGTCTAGGATTGAAACAACATTTGACGAAATTCCTAATCGATCGCGCGCTGTGTATTGCCGCGATGGGCGGGGGGGATGCGACACTGAACGAACGACAGGCTATCTGGATGACAGAAGCCGCTGCCTTATCGGGCCCAGTTCAGGAAGAGCGCACAAATGGTGAGACACAGTCCCGGATTGTGGAGTCAATCCATGAGAATAATGCGGATGTCTTGCGGCGCCTGATGCGGGCGGCAAAAAACACCCGTCGGTGATAACAACGCCCTGACCGTTCGGCCTCGCTGCGCGGTTTTTTGTCCGTTCTGGCTATGCTAGGATTGGCAGGGTCATTTAAATTTGGGCTGCGGGCTTCCACACATTGGGGCAACGCGGCTTTGATTGGAGATATTCATGGCGAAAGCTGCCGCGAAGACGACGAAGTCCAAACCTACCCCGAAAACCAAAGCCACAGCCAAAAGCAAGGCGCCAGCCAAAAGCAAGGCAAAAGCTCCGACGAAGAGCAAAGCAAAAGCGAAAGAGGTCGTAGAGACTCCAGAGGTTGTCGCCGAGCCTGTGCCGACAACCAACGAGGCCGGGTTGCTTAATTTTGAAAGCATCGATGTTAAGCGCATGATTGCTGTGGCCAAAAAATCTGGCCTGCTGACCACCAAAGAGCTGAACAAGCATTTGGACATGAGCAAAATCACGCCTGATGCTATTGAGGTTACCTTCGCGCAGCTGTCCGATTTGGGCATTTCCGTCATTGACGAAAAAGAAGAAGAAACTATCGGGTCCAAAACACTCGCCCGCGCCGAGACGACGACCGTTAAAGGCGGTAATTCCAAAGAAGAACTCGACCGTACAGACGATCCCGTCCGCATGTATTTGCGCGAAATGGGCACAGTCGAGCTATTGTCTCGCGAGGGCGAGATTGCGATTGCCAAACGCATCGAGGCTGGCCGCGATACCATGATTAAAGGGCTGTGCGAGTCTGCGCTGACCTTTGAAGCGATCATGATTTGGCGTGAAGAGCTTGAAGAAGGCCGCATTCTGCTGCGTGATATTATCGACCTCGACACGACCTATAACCGCTCGATCGGTAACATTCAGGTTGACCGGTCCGGTGCTGCTGTGCGCCGCGAAAAGATTGAGAAAGGTGAGATTGAAGCGACAGAAGAGGACCTAAAACCGTCTGACGAGATTAAAGAGCCTACCAAAACCTATGCCGAGGGTGAAAAGCCCGTTGATGATGACGAGGACGAGGAAGAAGATAAAACCAATCTATCTATGGCCTCTATGGAAGCGGCGCTGCGTGACGATGTCATGGATACGCTCGACAGTATTTCCAAGGATTTTGCCCGTTTCCAAGACCTCCAGCAAATGCTGCTGCGCGCGCGCCTCTCTGGCAAGAAAATGCGCCGCCCACAGGCCGAAGAATATGACTCCATTCAGACGCGTATCATCGAAGAGATTAAATCGCTTCAGCTAAACAATGCGCGTATTGATGCGCTGATTGACCAGCTTTACGCGATTAATAAGCGCTTCATTAGCCTAGAGGGCCGCTTGATGCGCCTGGCCGATGGTAACGGCGTGCCGCGCCAAGAGTTTTTAGAAGCCTATTTGGGGGCAGAGCTTAACCCTAATTGGATGGAAGACCTCGCGGGGTCATCCGAAGCCTGGGACCGTTTCTTGAAACGCGAAGCGCGCTCGATTGAAAAAATCCGCGCCGAGATTGGTATGCTCGCCACGGAAACGGGTGTGCCCGTTGATGAGTTCCGCCGCATTGTCCAAACCGTGCAAAAAGGCGAGCGCGAAGCCCGCCAAGCCAAGAAAGAAATGGTCGAAGCGAACCTTCGCCTCGTCATTTCAATTGCCAAGAAATACACAAACCGTGGCCTGCAATTCCTCGACCTTATCCAAGAGGGTAACATCGGCCTTATGAAGGCGGTGGATAAATTTGAATATCGTCGGGGTTATAAATTCTCGACTTACGCGACGTGGTGGATCCGCCAAGCGATTACCCGCTCTATCGCTGACCAAGCGCGCACCATCCGTATTCCGGTGCATATGATTGAAACGATTAACAAAATCGTGCGCACATCACGTCAAATCTTGCACGAAATTGGCCGTGAACCCACGCCCGAGGAATTGGCGGCCAAGCTGTCTATGCCTCTCGAAAAAGTGCGCAAGGTGATGAAAATCGCCAAAGAGCCGATCTCGCTAGAAACGCCGATTGGTGACGAAGAAGACAGCCAACTCGGTGACTTCATCGAAGATAACAACGCAATCCTGCCGATTGATGCGGCCATTCAATCGAACCTGCGCGAAACAACAACGCGTGTCCTCGCGAGCCTCACACCGCGCGAAGAACGCGTCCTGCGTATGCGCTTTGGTATCGGCATGAACACCGACCACACGCTCGAGGAAGTCGGCCAACAGTTCTCTGTTACCCGCGAACGCATCCGCCAGATTGAAGCCAAAGCGCTTCGCAAGCTAAAGCATCCAAGCCGAAGCCGAAAACTGCGAAGTTTCTTGGATCAGTAGAGATGAAAAAACCCGCGCCGTGTCGCGGGTTTTTTGTTGGGGTGTTGTTTTATCGGGTTTGAGATTAGGCCCAAGACGTTGTTGAGTTAAATATTGTACGTGCACGGAATTGTTGCTGCAAACGCAAACATTACTAGCGGTTGGTATGCGGTGAGTATAGGACACACGAATTTCAGCTACTATAGAGCGAAAGCAGACATTTCCTAATTAATCATAGGGAGTGACAATAATTTCCATAATCTCTTCAACCTCGGAAAGCAGAATACACAATTTGTTAATACCTTCCACATCGATGGGTAGTTCTATTTGAGAAGCCCTAGCGCGTATTGATTCTAACTGCGGATCCGCAATTTCCACAGAAGTGAAATCATCCCAATCATAAGCACCCCCTGTACCTTCAATCATATCATGCAAGTATTCTGCGACCTCTGTTGCAGTCAATTTTGAGGGACCTCCAAAGAGTGCGAATGGAAGTGCTATCACCATGCCCATTATAACTATTGGAAAAAATAAAATATACCCGATAGCATTTCGGAGAAATGAGTTTTCCGGATCTATAAGTGCTCGGCGCATGCCAGAAGGTACTCTGTTATTTCGAAAATACAACAAAATCTCTAACGTCACTTTGCGAACAAGGTTGAACATTACCAGCGGCCGGTTTTGGGCGTTTTAAGCCGCCCATCTAACTCCCACACCCAGCGCCGTTACTGATCCCCGCGCTAACCAACACTCGTAAAATGTCCGTGGATGCACATCCATTTCCCGTTTTCGCGGACGAATATGCGGGTGGATTTGCCGGTGGAGGTGAAGCGTTCGCCGTTCATATAGCCGCTATCGGACCAGTAATAGATGACCCAGGCGGTGTCGCCGTTCACGTGGATTTGCGGTTGATGCATGAAGGTGCGGACGTTTTTAGCACGCGCGAGATAGTCGGTATAGCTGGCGCGTTCCAACGCTTTGCCTGATTGCAAATAGATATCGCCTTCGCCGAACAATGTGTAATCCTCATGGATATAATCAAGGTAGCCTTCGACGTCGTTATTTTCGACGGCTTTCCACATGGCGATAATATTGGCTTTGATTTGCGCGGCGTCCGCTGTTTCAGTGTCAGCGCTATGGGCGAGCGGGGCAACGCAAAGGGCCAGGGCGAGGAGTAAACTGCGCAGTATGGTCATAACTTAGCTCGCGAAAATTTGGGCGGGGTCTTTGAAGCTTTTAAATTCCAATGCATTGCCCGATGGGTCGAGGAAGAACATCGTCGCTTGTTCGCCGGTCTCGCCTTTAAAACGGATATAGGGCTCTATGACGAAATCCGTGCCGCGCGCGGTCAGCTTGTCGGCGAGCGCTTGCCACTCATTCCACGGCAGAACAGCGCCAAAATGGCGGACGGGCACGTCTTTGCCGTCGACTTTGTTTGTTGGTTCTGTATTCGCGCTAAAGCTCTCTGGTTTGACATGAAAGCTAACTTGGTGGCCAAAGAAATCAAAATCAATCCATGTGTCCGCCTCGCGGCCTTGTGTGCAGCCGAGGATGTCACGGTAAAATTCACGAGTCGTTTCCTTATCCCGCACGGGATAGGCAAGGTGGAAAACGGTTCGCGCGAAGAGCGGAGACGACATTAGCGCGGCCCGAACGCGTAATCGCCGCCTTTTTCAAGGGCGCGGAGATAGGCAGGGCGTTTGTGAATGGCGTCCACATAATCATTGCACGCCTCATAACCCGTTAGGCGGCCACGCGCGCGCGAGCCTTCCAGCGGGAAACTCATCATAAAATCCGCACCAGTGAGTGTATCGCCCGCGAAATATTTGCTGCGAATAAGTTGATATTCGCAATAATCCAGCGTCGCCTTAATCTCGCTCATAATGCGGGGTTGAAGCGGCGCAGCGGCATCGCCCAGCAGCCCCGTATAAAGCGCGAGCAGGAGTGGCAACATGGCGGTGCCTTCGGCGAAATGCATGAAATGCACATAATCGATGTAATCTTGCGTGCCGACTTCGGGGACGAAATCGTGTTTCTCGTCATATTTACGCAGCAGATATTCAACAATCGCCCCTGTTTCGGCGATCACGCGGTCGCCATCGGTGATGACGGGAGATTTACCCAGCGGGTGTACAGCCTTTAGTTCTGGCGGGGCGAGATTTGTGACAGGGTCGCGTTGATAGTGCTTAATCTCGTAAGGGACGTCCAGTTCTTCTAAGAGCCAGAGAATACGTTGCGAGCGCGAATTATTGAGGTGATGGACTGTTATCATGCCCTGTTATCCGCTGTGGGCGGGCCGGGCGCAAGCGCTTTTTTAGGCAGGGTTATGTAGACAGTTGAACCGTTTTCACGCCGTCGTCACCACGAAAGGAGAGTGACTGCACGCGGTCCGTGACTTTGACATCCACATTATTTATCTGGCCGTGGTCAAATTCCCGCATAAAACGGCAATCAATAGCAAAGCCGTCAGGCAGGGCGTCTATGTCTGCTTGTTGATAGACTTGGCAATCGCGGCCTACAATTTCTGCGCCGAGAAGCTCGAGGGTGATAGGCGTGCCGTCCATGGTTTTGAGTGTAAAATTCTCTGCCGCATAAAGCGCCAACTCTGCGCGAGATTTTAGCGAATAGAGATCGGGTTTGGACAAGACGCCCGCTTTATAAAGCGTGCGTTCGGCTTCGTGCACGTGAAAACTATGGGTGACGTAAAGAAAGCCAGGATTATCTTCCCACTCTATTTCGGAAAAGGTCAGTCGTTCACGATGCGCGGCCGCAGGGACTGCATTGGCCCCGATAAGCGCGAAAGAGAGAGCCGCAAATTGACGCCGGGACAGGGCCCCGGCGGATATATTTTTAAAAGTCATAGGACGGTGTATTATCGGCCAAGAAGTTTTTCAAGCGTGCGGCGCAGTGACTTGTCATCCTTATCTGATAATGGCTTTTTATCAGATTTAGACGGATTTTGCTTCACATCATTCATCTGTTTTTCCGTCAGGGGCACTTGCTTGTCATCGCTCGCGTCGCTTCCGTCTTTTTCCTTTTCCGTCTTAAGCTCGACCAGCATATCAGCCATTAAATTCTTACGGCTAGACCCGCTATATTTATAGGCTTTGATACGGCTGCTGGTGATGACAGGCGGATATGTATTGTCGGAATAATACGCGTCCGCCGTTTGGTGTGCGGGGTCAAGCTCGACTTTGGCGATGCGTTTCTTGCGCACGAAAAGTTTGGTCACGGCTGTGCTATCACGACGCCAAATCTCTGCCGGAATCATAACCTCCTCGACTTCGCCGTTTTCAAACGTTAAGCGCACAGGCAGGGGCGAGATAAGGCCGCCTTGATTTTCAAAATCAACGAAATAGATGAAATCGCCATCTTTCATCGCCCGCTCATAAGTCGCTTTTTCCCAGCTGTTCAGGCCTTTCAAGAAGGATTTATAGCTATTGCGCTCCTTATTGGTTTCCGTGAACTGATCGTTTTCATTATAGAAATCTTCAAGGTCTGAGAACCGCTCGATGCGCGGCGTAATGCCTTCTTCGCGGTTACGGCGTTGGGTGATGTTCTCTGGATATTTCGCCTCATATTCACGGCGTGCGATTTTGTTCTCCACATCCGGGTCTTGGGTCGATACTTGATATTCGCGAACCCCTGTCACGGCCATATCAACGTGATCTGTACCAAAGAACCATCCGCGCCAGAACCAGTCCAGATCTACGGCAGAGGCATCTTCCATTGTACGGAAAAAATCTGCTGGCGTTGGGCGTTTGAACTTCCACCGTGTTGCATATTCACGGAAAGCAAAATCAAATAATTCGCGGCCCATAACCGTTTCGCGTAGCACAATCAGCGCCGCCGCAGGCTTGGCATAGGCATTGGGGCCAAATTGCAACACGCTATCGGATTGCGTCATAATCGGCACTTGATTGCTGCTTTGCATATAGCGCGGAATTTGGTCTAGCGGGTTTTGATAATTACCGCGAATGGGGAAATTTTCTTCCCACTCATATTCGGCCATATATTCAAGGAAGGTATTCAGGCCTTCATCCATCCATGTCCAACGGCGTTCATCGCTATTGACCGTCATCGGGAAATAGATGTGGCCGATTTCGTGAATAATCACGCCAATCAAGCCGTATTTAATGCCGCGTGAGTAGACGACCTCGCCAGATTTTTCATCCTCTGACGGGCGGTATCCGTTAAAGGTAATCATTGGATATTCCATGCCGCCGCGTTCCCAGCTATTCACACTTTGCGCGATAGGGTAGGGATAATTAAAGGCAAATTTATTATAGACATCCATTGTGTGGACAACGGCTTGCGTCGAATATTGCGACCAGATGGGGTCGGCTTCGGGTGGGAAGAATGACATGGCCAAAACTTCGGGGTTTGCTTCGTCATCTTGTTCAAAAATCATCGCGTCCCAGATATATTTACGAGAGCTTGACCACGCAAAATCGCGCACATTGTCGGCTTTGAACTGCCACGTCTTTGTGCCAGATGCTTTGGATTTTGACGCCTCTAGAGCCTCGTCAGGGGTCACGATGTAAATCGGCTTGTCAGTACCCGCATCATCAAGGCGTTGTCTCTGCTTAGCGCTTAGAACCTCACGCGGATTTTGCAAAACACCTGTCGCGGACACGACATGATCAGAGGGCACCGTCAGATTGACTTCGTAATCGCCAAATTCCAGCGTGAATTCGCCGCGCCCTAAAAACTGCTTATTCTGCCAGCCGGTGTAATCGGTATAGGCGGCCATACGCGGGAACCACTGCGCGAGGCCAAAGATACAATTGCCGTCCTCATCTTCTTCATTAAAACACTCATAACCACCACGACCGCCAACGGCTTCTTCGTCGATGATGTTGTGATCCCAGTCCACGTTAAAGGTAAAGCGTGCGTCTGGGGCCAGCGGACGGGGCAGATCAATCCGCATCATCGTATCATTGATTATATAGCTAAGCGGGCGACCCGCAGCGTCCGTGACAGAGCTAAACTCAAAGCCGTATTCGCGGTCTTCCATGGCATGCTGATAACGCAGCGCGCTAAATGTCAGGCGATCATTCGCGGAACTGCCGTCACCACGGCGAGAGCCCGCTGCGCCAGCCGTGGTCGACATGCGGGCGGTGGAGCCGTCTTTAAACCGGTTTTGGTCAAGCGCGAGCCAAATATAATTCAGTGTATCGGGCGAGTTGTTGACGTAATCAATTTCCATGGACGCCGCGATGCGTTTTTTGTCTTCGTCAAGGGCGGCGTCAATTGTGACATTGGCTTGTTGCTGCCAATAAGCAGGACCAGGCGCGCCCGATGCGCTGCGGTAAATATTGGGGGAGGGCAGGCTCTCTGGGCCAAGCTGGCGAAATTTGGCGACTTGATCGCCTTCGCTAAAGGCAGGGCCTTTGGTCTCTGCGTCGCTGGCGAGCGCCGTTCCACCAATCAACAGCACCCCAACGGCGGCAGCGCTTATTGTGAAACCATATTTAAAGGCTGAAATTATTGCGCTCATGCCTGAAGTCCTGTGTCGTGGTTATGTCTGAAATAGACTATTGAAATCTTGTAACGTTTAAAGGCTAACCATAGCCTGAATTCTATTAAATTCGCGTTACAAGGGATTTAACGCCGCCGATTAACCTTAATACGGTGCAAAACATCCGACGCAGCCTTAAAAGGGTGCGCTTGTCGAAACTTATGACGTCCGTATATGACATTTCGCGGCGGCGCTTTTGCATTGGGATTGTGTAGCGTTTTGGCTTTCTTCGCGAGATAGATCATCAAATTATGGTCATGCAGTATTCTGCGGCGGGCCTCTATCACGGCGGGTAGCCGGGCTTCATAGGAGCCTGGCTTAATCTCATCCCGAATAATTGCCTCTGCGCGGTCGATGTCAAAGATATCAATCGGAATGTAGCTGCCTTCTGGGAATAGCGTGCCGACATCCTGCGGGCCGTAATAGAGCGGTACACAATAGGCGAGAAAACAATCCGCTATCTTTTCCGTCCAATATCCTGGCTCTATGTGGTTCTCAATCGCAATATGATAGCGAAAGTCATCCATAGCCTCGGATTTGTCATTAATAGGGCGGATGCCGCGCCCAAAGACATCAAACGCATCACCGAGACGGTCTTTTAACGCCATGGTAAAATCATAACGTTGTTTGTGCAATGTTGCTGCCATTTGCTTGGCCGAACACACAGTCGACAGGTCGGCCGTTTTGGGGATGGGCGGCGTGGCGAGAAAGCTGTCAAAGTCGATGTAATTTGTATCGTCCTTTGATAAGGGGCGGCCATAAAACCAACGCAGCGGCGGGGCCTCGAAGATTTGGTTTGGGTGGCCCACGATGTCACGTGGCTGACGGCTTAAAACGTGGCCATATTGTGCCAAGAACTGCGGGCCATAAATCTTGATAGAGCTGGGCTCTTGGGTCACCAACAGTGTGTTCTCACGGGCGCAAGACAAGACTTCTGTGCGGAATGATTTTTTCTCGCCTTCGCGGAAGGTCAAATCATCATAAACGACCAAAAAATCATAATCCCGCGCGTCAGGGTCCATCAGGAAATCAACGCCGCCGTAATGCGGTCTGCGCCCGGGAAGAAGGGATAAAAAAAGCGCAGGGTCTTCGTAATCGGACATGCGCGCCATGAATTTGACGCGCAAGTTTTTATCCGAAGAAGAGGTCATAGGTAATTGTAATGCCTTACTTGTTCATCGACGCGTCACGCACCGCGCGAAATTCTGAACCTTCATACCAATTGACCCAAGCCTCATCATTGGCAATGCCGTAGCCAAGCTCAAAGAGTATTTCCGTTGTTTGCTCAATACCTGTCAAATCCCAGCTATTATCATATTCATCGCCGGGTTTGTGGTAACGATATTTGGTATAATCATTGGCAAAGTTTTCGCCGTATTCAAGACCGTTGATAATGTGCTCATTTCCGCCGTCGGCATAAAGCATCGGCACACCTTTCTTCGCAAGGCTGATATGGTCAGAGCGGTAATAATATCCTGCCTCTGGCTTGGGGTCTGGCACGATATACATATCGCGGGGTTTAAGAATATCGTTGAGGCGGTCTTCAAGCTCTGACGCGCCGTATCCCACAACAACCATGTCTTTGGTCTTACCTAGGGGTAGTATGGCGTCGATATTGATGCCTGCGACAGTCTTATTGAGCGGCACCAGCGGGGCCTCAGCGTAATAGGCTGACCCCAAAAGACCGCTTTCCTCTGCCGTAACAGCCACAAATATGGCCGAGCGTTCTGGTGCACCTTGCTGCACAAAAGCTTCACCGATCTCTAGGATTGCAGCCGTGCCTGTGGCGTTATCAACCGCGCCGTTCCAAATTTTGTCATCACCTTCTGCGTCTTCATTTTTACCCAAGTGATCCCAATGCGCCATGTAAAGCACATATTCATCGGGGCGCGTCGTGCCAATAACACCGCCCGCGACATTACGAGATGTCGTGGTGGCAACCTCTTGATTGAGGGTCGCGTCCAGTGTCACGCCGTTCATAGCCATGGGTTTAAAACCGGGCGTTTTCGCGGCGGTCATAACGGCGTCCATATCCATATCGGCGGCTTTGAACAGCTCTTTGGCGGCGTCAAGATGCACCCAGCCTTCGACCTTTGTGCGCGACGCACCGCCGTCTGGACGGACCAAATCATATTGCGCGCCTGTCCAAGAGCCTTGGACCACGTCCCAGCCATAGCTGGCAGGTTCAGTCTGGTGGATAATAATGGCGGCGGCGGCCCCTTGGCGGCCTGCTTCTTCAAATTTATACGTCCAGCGTCCGTAATAGGTCATGGATTTGCCTTTGAACAAATCATCGTCACCCGTGGCAAAGCCAGGATCATTGACCAGCATAACGACCGTTTTACCGGTCACATCCATGCCAGCGTAATCATCCCAATCATATTCAGGCGCAACCACACCATAGCCAACAAACACAACATCAGAGTCGGCGACCGATAGGCTATTATCCAAGCGCTTTGTCCAGAACACGGCGTTGGTTTTTTGATCTGCGCTGACAATTGTTTCATCACCTGTTTTGATTGTCAGTGTGGAATTTGGCAGCACAGTGGCTTCGGTCAGTTCTACGGGTTGGAAAAAAGTACCGTTTTCGCCCATCGGTTTTAGGCCAGCCGCTTTCATTTCATCCGCAATATATTGCGATGCCATTTGACCACCTTTTGTGCCGGGCGCGCGGCCTTCCATTTCGTCAGAGGACAGCCGTTCAATGCGGCGACCGATTTCGGCGGCAGAGGCGACAGGCGGCTTTGCTTTGGGTTCTGTCGGGCTATTGTCGGTTGTGCAAGCGACAAGCGTTAAAGTCGACGCGCCAAGGAGTGCCAATGATAGCGTGCGAAAGAGTGAATGGGTCATCATACCAGCCTTTGTTGAGAACATTTCCCTTCACTTAGCGCTAAGCCAGCTTTTTCGCAAATGCTGACTTGCAAGAATTGGCGCAGCCTATATCTTGGGCTAAAATCTAAAGGGACCGCGTCATGAAAACACTTCTACTATCAATATCCGCTTTGGCGTTGTTGGGCGCGTGTTCCGCGCAAACAGCAACAGAGATGACCAAAGACGCTGCGCAAGCGGCAGACGTCATGCCAGAGCGCGTCGTCACCCCAGAGGTTGCGCGCCTGCAAAAGCTCGCACGCGAGTCGACCCACGCTTATGATATCACAGAAAGCCTAACCACTGAAATCGGCCCACGCCTTGCGGGGACAGAAGAAGAAGCGCGTGCGCGGGATTGGGCCATGGCCAAAATGGCTGAGCTCGGTTTTGAAAACATCCGTAATGAGCCGTTCATGGTGCCGGGCTGGATTCGCGGTGTGGAGACCGCTGAAATTCTAAGCCCCAATCCGCAGCAATTATTTATTACCTCACTCGGCGGCGCGGTGGCGACACCGCCAGAAGGCATAGAGGCCGATATTGCTTATTTCCCAACCTTTGAGGATTTGAAAAATGCGCCAATGGGTGGGTTGGACGGTAAAATTGTCTTTATCTCAGGTCGCATGGAAAAAGCGCCTGATGGTGCGGGATATGGCCCTGCCAATCAAAAACGCCGCAGCGGCGCAACAGAAGCTGGCAAGCGCGGCGCAGCGGCCGTCATTATTCGCTCTGTTGGCACAGATAGCCACCGCTTCCCCCATACAGGTCAAATGCGTTACGCAGAAGATGTTGCGCCCATCCCTATTGGCGCTTTATCCGCGCCTGACGCCGACCAGCTTGAGCGGACATTAGACCGCGGCGAGACGGTCCGCATCAAACTAACAATGACACCGCGCGCCGTGGGCGAACTGCCGTCGGGCAATGTCATTGGCGAAATTGTAGGAACAGAGAAGCCCGAAGAGATTATTATCATATCTGGTCACTTAGATAGCTGGGATCTAGGTACAGGGGCCCTGGATGACGGGGCGGGCATTGGCATTGCCTTTGGCGCGGCCAAAGTTTTGATGGAATCAGGCCTAAAGCCGAAACGCACAATCCGCGTGATTGCCTACGGTGCGGAAGAAATCGGCCTTAAGGGCGGTTTTGCTTATGCAGATAAACATGCCGATGATTTAGACAATCATGTGTTGGCGTCTCAATCGGATTTTGGCGCTGGGCCCGTTTATGAAGTCCGCTCTGGCGTTAAAGGTGCTGCGGGCAATGCGGTGCTAAAGGATATAGCAAAAGCGCTCGGCCTACCCATGTCTGAAAAGCCCACAAATGGCGGCCCAGATATTGGGCCAATATTTAACAAAGGTGTGCCTGCCATGCGTTTGCAGCAAGACGGCACGGATTACTTTGATTATCACCACACACCGGATGACACCTTTGACAAGATTGACCCAGAGCATATGGCGCAGAACGTCGAAGCCTGGGTGACGATGCTCTGGATGGCGTCCGAAGCGGATACGGATTTTCGGGAGTAGAGCATGAAAAAGCTTCTTTTATGCAGCGCGCTCGCGGTTGGATTTGGCACAAGCGCTCAGGCGCAAGATTTGATGTCAGTCTATAAACATCTTCATGCCAACCCTGAGCTTTCTCTCATGGAAGTTGAAACCGCGCGCTATCTTGCGGCGCGGTTAAAAGCCGAAGGGTTTGAGGTGACCGAGCAATTTGGCGGAACGGGCGTCGTGGCGGTCATGAAAAACGGCCCCGGTAAAACGGTCATGTTACGCGCGGATATGGACGCCTTGCCTGTGAAAGAGGAAACGGGTCTATCCTTTGCTAGTACAGTCATCACGAGAGACGCCGAAGGCAATGATTGGCCTGCTATGCATGCTTGCGGTCATGATATTCATATGACGGTGGCTTTGGGAGCTGCGCGCGAACTAGCGGCCAAGAAAGACCAGTGGTCAGGCACATTAATAGTCATTTTGCAGCCTGCCGAGGAAATTAGCCAAGGGGCGCTAGCCATGTTGGGTGAGGGGCTTTTTGAAAAATTCCCGCGTCCTGATTATAATCTCGCGCTACATGCTAATTCAGGGCTAGAGGCGGGCTATGTCGGGATTGTGCCTGGCTACGCGCTGGCCAATGTCGATAGTATGGACATTACGGTGCAGGGCATTGGCGGTCACGGGGCTTATCCGCATACGACCAAAGACCCTGTGGTTTTGGCGGCGCAAATGGTTCTGGCCTTTCAAGCGATTATTGCGCGTGAAATTTCACCCCAAGAACCAGCGGTCATAACGGTCGGCTCTATACACGGCGGCACAAAGCACAACATCATTGGCGAAGAAGTGAAGATGCAACTGACCCTGCGCAGCTATTCTGAGGACGTCCGTCAGCAAACGATTGAGGCGATTAAACGCACAGCTAATGGCCTAGCGGCGGCTTACGGTCTGCCAGAAGACAAAATGCCGATCATCAGCTTGCGTAATGAATACACGCCGTCGGCTTATAATAACCCTGATTTAGCGGAAACTGTCATGGCCATGATGAAAAACCAAATCGGAGATGACAAAGTCGTGCAGCTTGATCCTGTGATGGGCGGCGAGGACTTTGGCCGGTACGGCAAGGTGGAGCCTAAGATTCCCAGTCTTATTTATTGGCTAGGGGCGGCGTCATCTGAGGATGTGGCCGCCGCAAGGTCCGGCAAAAAGCCGCTGCCGTCTTTACACTCTCCGTTCTTCAAGCCCGACGCAGCGACGGCTATTCCAACAGGCGTGACGACAATGAGCGAGACGGCCATCGCTTTATTCGCGAAGTAGCGCTTATTTAATCAAACGAAATATCTGGTAATCAAACGAAATATCTGGACAAAGCGTACTATGCATATATTTGCATATGCACATCATTAGTCCTGCCAATAACCGCTTTACGGAGTCATTTATGTCTTTACCGCCCATCTTACAAAACCTTGAACTTCCTGTTGTTGCGGCGCCGATGTTTATCGTCTCTGGTCCTGAGCTCGTGATAGCGCAGTGTAAGGCGGGTATTGTCGGGTCGTTTCCCGCGCTGAATGCCCGTCCAAAAGAAGAGCTTGAGAAATGGATTATCCGTATCAAGTTGGAACTCGACCAATACCAAAAAGAAAATCCTGATAAAAAGGTCGCGCCATTTGCGGTCAACCAAATCTGTCACGGTTCTAACAACCGCTTGGAACATGATATGGAGGTCTGCGTCAAACACGAGGTTCCGATTATCATCACAAGCCTGCAAGCCAGCAAGATGGTTTATGACGCGACCCATAGCTACGGCGGTATCGTTTTGCATGACGTCACCAATATCCGACATTCGCAAAAGGCCTTGTCGATGCATGCCGATGGTTTAATCGCCGTCTGTTCAGGCGCGGGCGGTCATGCGGGGCGTTTGTCGCCTTTCGCGCTTATCCCTGAAATTCGTGAGTTTCATGATGGGCCGTTATTGCTCTCTGGCTCTATCGCAACAGGCGGGGCCATTGCGGCGTCTCAAGCCATGGGCGCAGATCTCGCTTATATTGGCACGCGCTTTATTGCGTCCGCTGAAGCCAATGCAGAGGACGGCTATAAGCAAGAAATTATTGATAGCTCTGGCGAGGACATTGTTTACTCATCACTCTTTACGGGTGTGCACGGTAATTACTTGAAAGGGTCAATTGAAAAAGCAGGGCTTGATCCAAACAATCTTCCCGAGGCAGGCAAGGACAGCATGAACTTCGGGTCTGGAGGGAACACAGATGCCAAAGCTTGGAAAGATATTTGGGGGGCAGGGCAAGGCGTGGGCTCTGTGAAAGACGCGCCGTCCGTGCAAGAGATTGTTGATCAATTGAAAGCCGAATATGACGAAGCGGTCACGCGCATGAAGCGTTAGGCATCTTGAGCATATCGTCGCGGGTTATACGCGGTAATTAATTCTAATATGAATGGTAAATAAACGAGCGCGCCCTGAAGGGTGCGTTTGTCGTTTAATCGCCATAGATTTGAATTGATTTTATTGGCATGATAAGGCAGACCGTGCAAATTACTCTAAAGGGAGATTACTATGGGAAAGTGGTTGCTGGGAATTATTATTCTCGCGCTGATCACATTGTTTATGTCAATTATCTGGCCATTTAGCGCGACACAGCGTTCGGCGGATATGGGGCAAACAATTCAAACAGCCTTAAATAACAATGGTTACGACTTCGCGACCGTCAATATGAGCGGCAATGTCGCCCGTCTATCTGGCGAAGCACCAACCGACACAGCTTTGTCTGCTGCGGTGGCTCTTGCGACGAATACGAAGTGCGAAGCTTGCGAATCAAAAGACACATGGCACGAGGTCGCCAGTGACTTGACCGTCAAAAAAGTGGCCGCGGTTCAACCCGTACGCCCTTATACATTTGCAGCAACAAAGTCAGAAGATGGTCGTGTTGTCCTCGACGGCTATGTGCGAAACGAAGCAGAGCGTGAACGTGTTCTGCGTGAAGCCAACGTTATGTTCCCTAATATGGTAACAGATAACACGGTTAAAGTTGCGCCTGGTGCGCCCAATGATCGTTGGGCAGATGTTGTGGCCATGAACATGTCAGAGCTTAAGCTTCTTGAGCGCGGAACGTTGAACATGGAAGACACGCAAACCGTACTTCGCGGCCTTGCGGCGGATGCTGATGTTCGCGATCGCATCAATGCAATGGTGACTGGATTGCCGACGGGTTATGAAGGTGCGTCAAATATCGCTGTGCCCAATGCGGCGGCTGTCAATGTCGGCGAAGTTAAGTCCGAATCAATTTGTCAGACATTATTTGATGACCTGAAAGGCGATAACAAAATTAACTTCGCTTACAACAAAGCTGGTATCAACGGTGCGCAGAGCTATGACTTGCTCAACACTTTGGCCTCTGCGGCGAAACAGTGCGCGTCATTCCGTATCGCGGTTATTGGACATACCGATAGCGACGGCGGTGATGACTATAACCAAGCCTTATCAGAAGCGCGCGCCAATAGCGTTGCGGCCTATTTGGCGGATAACGGCGTTGCTCTGGCGCGTCTCTCTGCCAAAGGCATGGGCGAAAGCACACCAATCGCATCAAACGACACACCTGAAGGCAAAGCGCAAAATCGGCGCATCGAATTTGTCGTCACACAAGCTAATTAAAAGGACGTTCTAAAATGGAAAACGTATTATCTTACATCACATGCTTTGGCTGGTTGCCACTATTGCTACCCGCTCTCCTTGGCCTGCTTTTGGGCTGGCTTTTGTTCCGCGGTAAAAAAGTTGACGGCGACTTGTCTATCGAAGGTGAGGGTGCCTTGCGCGCCGAAGCCGATAGCCTGCGCGCCCGTGTTCGCGAACTTGAAGGCTCTGTCGCCTCTCGTGACACAGAAGTCTCTGGCCTGAAATCCAAGCTCGCTGCTGCAGCCGCTGGTGCCGCCGCTGCTGCCGCTGTGACGTCAAAAGCTGCGCCTGCCGCAGAAGAAGCGTCCGATGATGACACATATGCGCTAGAATGGCGTAACCGCTATTTGGCGGCCCGTGTCAAATATCTCGAAGGTCGTTTGTCAGAAGCCCCCGCGCCGAAGGCCAAAGCAAAAGCGGCACCAAAGGCCAAAGTCAAAGCGGCTCCGAAGCCAAAAGCTGAACCAAAGCCAAAAGCGAAAGCCGCGCCGAAGCCGAAAGTGCTTTACACAGACGGCCCAACAGACGGCACACCTGATGATCTTAAGCTTATCAAAGGTATCGGACCGAAGTTTGAGAAAGACCTACATTCTAAGGGTATTTACTACTTCCGCCAGATCGGTGCGTGGAAAGCGGCTGATGTGAAAATGGTTGAAGGCGTTATCGACTCTATTCCAGGCCGCATCAAACGCGACGAATGGGTCAAGCAAGCCAAAGGTCTTGCCAAAGGCGCTGCGCCAAAGGCTATGAAAGCCAAGCCCGCGACAGCCAAAAAAGCCAAAGGCAAGCCAGGACCGAAACCCGGCACAAAGTTAGGCGCGAAGACCAAAGACGGTCGTGTGCGTCAGAAGCCAGGGCCAAAGGGCGGCGCAAAAAAGCCTGTGATGTCAGCTGAAGACAAGTATTACGCCAATGTCAAAAAATATGACGACAAGGCATCACGCGATACTGTTAAAGCCATCATCAAACATTGCGGCGTCGCTCTACGCAGCCGTGACAGTTCGCTTGTTGCCTGTTCAGATGCCACGGAAACAGCGACTGTTGCCAAGAATTTCGTTGGCAAAAAGCTGGGCGTGAAAGACGGTGCTGAAGACGTCGTCAAGGCCGTCTGCCAAGAGATGAAAGGCGAGCGCTTTAAGAACCGCGTAACGTTCTATTATCTCTGTGCCAAAAACACGGGTAAGTTGGATATGTTTGGCGGCTAAGCCTCATACACATAGACTGAATTTGTAAAGCCCGCCTTGGTTTCCCACGGCGGGCTTTTTCTATGTTCGGGGGTGTGAAATGACCGTTAAATCTATGACCCTTCGTTGGGCAGCGCTGTGGATAGGCTTTGTATTTCCGACATGGTGTTTTGAAGCTGTAATCCCATTAGCATTACCAGACCCGTCACGAGTATTAAGAGGTAAATAAAGCCAACGCCATAAGCCGTCCAAACCGTCTTAAACCAACCCCGATTAAACATACGCTTGGCGCTAATGGGTAGATAAATAAGCAGCGCCAGTCCGAGACCCTTTGCCATCATACCGCCTGGTATGATGCGTGAGGCAATGAGAGCCAGAAAGATCAGAAAATAGGTCACTGCATGAACATAGCTAGCATGGACAAGGTGATCATAGAGCAGCGCATTTCCCCGCCCGCGAATAAACACCCAACCGAGCAGCATAGTCAGCGGCATCATAAAGAACATCAAACGCGGAATATAGCTCGCGAAACTTCGGTTTAACCGCGCGGGATCACGCATGAACAATAGTCCCATTTGGGCAAATGTTTCCGGCTCTACTGTTTCGCCGTTCATAACGATTGATGTGTCATCAGGGCCCTCAGCAGTTTCTTGTGCTTTGCGTAATGCGTCTGCTTCTTTCAAAGCGTCCTGAACTTCATCACTTGCGAGACTTTCATCAACTGTGTCTTTGATCTGCTGTGCTAAAGTTTTTGTGGTGTTTGGTGTGGCTGGATTGTCTGTGGCTTCGCTCATGTCTTCACAGTCAGTGTCGGGTTCGCCAATATCAAACTTGAAATTCAGGCCTTCGGTTATAATGCGTCTCTCAATTGTGGCCGTGTCACGATTGGCTAATCGCGCATTATAAACGCTACTCGGTTCAAAAAACTTGGGCCGCACATGAAGGCGTAATTGATCGGCTGGTAAATCAGCAATTGTGCCCACGGCGCAGGACGTTGGTTTTAAGTCAATATCAAGGGACACGATATTGACGTTGAAAATCGACAGATAGCCAAACAAAAGCAAGCTCATGGCCAGATAGGCCCGAACGGGCGATGACCATTTTGTCCGCGCTCCGTCAGCAAATTCACGGGCGACTTTGCCAGGCTTGGCAATTAGTGCGGCACCTGTGCGCCACATGCGGCCTTCTAAGGCGGTTACTGACGCTATAGTTTCCCATATGAGCGCGAATATAGAACGGCGGTAATTGTCGTTCTTCTGCCCACACGCCATGCAATAAAGCCCATTCATAGGCTCGGCGCAGCTATAACAATAATGGGATTGATTGGCATCAGGCACATTATCGGCGTCTAATGGCGCCTCATGCGACCCTAAAATCTCTTCATCCGTCATATTGCCCCCTTTTATCCCGTCATAAAGACTTGCTATGGCACATGACGGATAAGATGAAAATATGCAACTAATTGCATATTGACCATTGCCCAGCGCGGCGCTGCCCTGTAAATATCATGACAGGGAGACAGCATGTTCAACAATCAAAGCGTAGCAATCACTGGGGCGAGCGGCGGCATTGGCCGCGCAATCGCTGAAATGTTTATCGCGCAGGGTGCGAAGGTCGCAATTTGTGATTTGAAAGCGCCCGATGCGACCGCAGCCGAGATTGGCGCGCTGAGTGTGGCATGCGACGTGACGGATGAGGGCCAAGTTCAAAACTTTATTGACATGGCAGAGGCGGCCAATGGCCCCATTGATGTCTTTGTATCAAATGCGGGTGTTGGTTTTGGTGACGGCGAACATGCAGGCGGGGCCAGCAATGAGGCTTGGGAGCTAAGTTGGCAGGTCAATGTCATGGCGTCTGTCTATGCGTCTCGCGCGCTTTTGCCGAAATGGGTCGAGCGCGGCTCTGGACGCTTCGTGATTACAGCATCAGCAGCAGGGCTTCTCAACCAAATCGGTAGTGCGTCCTATAGCGCAACGAAACATGCCGCCGTTGGCTTGGCCGAAACTATGGCTATTACTCATAAGGAACACGGCATTTCGGTGCATTGCATCTGCCCGCAATATGTCAAAACCGATATGACCAAAGGTTTTGCCATGGCCGAGAACAGCAAAGACGGATTGCTGGAACCGTCAGATGTCGCGGACGCTTTGCTAGCGGCGGCGCAGAATGATGAGTTTCTTGTGTTGTCTCATCCCGTTGTGGGTGAGTATTTCAAGCACAAAGGCATGGATTATCAGCGCTATATCAACGGTATGGCAAAGCTAAAATCAAAAATGGGCAATGATACATTGCCGCAAAAGGAGACATAGTCATGGCACGATTTGATTTAACAGGAAAAGTGGCCCTTGTGGCTGGGGCCAGCCGCGGTATTGGCGAAGCGATTGCGCACGGCCTTGCGCAGCACGGCGCGACCGTTATCTGCACAAGCCGCAAGGTCGCGGATTGCGGCAAAGTTGCTGACGCGATTGTAGCGGCAGGCGGCAAAGCCGAAGCCATGACGCTGCATTTGGGCGAGCTTGAACATCACGACGAAGTGCTGGACGCGATTATGAAAAAACACGGTCGCTTGGACATTCTGATTAATAACGGCGCGACCAATCCGTATTTCGGACCAGCCCATGAAACACCAGAATCTGCCTATGACAAGACGATGGATGTAAACCTAAAGGGGCCGTTCTATCTGACCGCGAAATCTGTGCCGCATATGCTAAGAAACGGCGGCGGCTCTGTGGTCAATGTGGCCTCAATTGATGGTATTCAGCCGGGTCAAATGCGCGTCGTTTACGGTATGACCAAAGCGGCGTTGATTAATATGACCAAAGGGTTTGCCAAAGAATATGGCAACAAAGGCATTCGCGTGAACGCGTTGCTGCCTGGCTTTACGGATACAAAACTCGCGGCTGGCCTAAAGGATATGCCAGGTATGGATAAGTATATGCAATCGAACCTCGCGATTTCGCGCATGGCCCAACCCGAAGAAATGGTCGGCGCTGTATTGTATATGGTCAGTGACGAAGCCAGCTACTTTACTGGCCAAGGCATGGTCGTCGACGGCGGTGCAGTCATTTAATGGCGTCTGAGAATAAAACGGTTGAGGTGCGCAAGGGTGAGGAGTTAGACCTCGCCGCCATTGATGCTGTCTTGAAAGATGCAATTCCAGGGCTGTCAGGCACGGCGCGTGTGACCCAATACCCAAGCGGCGCGTCGAACTTGACTTATGCTGTGGATTATCCAGAGAGGCGACTAGTACTGCGGCGTCCACCTTTTGGCACACGGCCAAAATCAGGTCATGACATGCACCGTGAATACCGCATCATGAACGCGCTAAAAGGGTCGTTTCCCGTTCCTAATACGCTTTACTATACAGATGATGAAAGCATCATTGGTGCAGAATTTTACGTTATGGACCGTACAGAGGGCCATTTAATCCACAATGATATTCCCGCTGATTGGGGGTGGGGCGAGGCAGAGACACGGCAGCTTTGCGAGACGTTCTTTGGCGACCTCGTCAAGCTTCACCAGATTGACTATGCCGCACTTGGGCTGTCTGATTTTGGCCGTCCCGAAGGCTATGTTGCCCGGCAAATCGGCGGATGGAATAAGCGCTTTGAAAAAGCCTGGACCGATGATGTTGATAAATTTGAAGACGTGCGCGATTGGCTCGATGCCAACCAACCAAGCGTGGAAAACGGTGCTGCTATTTTGCACGGTGATTACCGCATCGATAATTGCATTTTAAACCTTGATGATCCGCGCAAAATTGACGCCGTTCTGGATTGGGAAATTTCCGCGTTGGGTGACCCCTTGATGGATTTGGGCAACACGCTTGCCTATTGGATAGAGGAAGATGACCCGCAGTTTATGCATATGATGGTGCGCCAACCGTCCAAAGCCAAAGGCATGATGACGCGCCAAGAAATCCTTGATTTTTATGCCGTCCGTACAGGCCAAGACGTCTCCAACTTCCAATTTTACTATGTCTACGGCATTTGGCGCTTAGCCGTGATTATCCAGCAGATTTACTACCGTTATTACCATGGTCAAACTGACAATCCGCGCTTTAAACCCTACGGTCAAATGACGACCGCACTGGGTCAATTGGCGCGTATGAAAATCAATACCGGACAATTATAGTCCCCATAAATTAATGCACACAGGAGCCAAAGATGAGTGATCTTGAGACTTTTAAAATGGACGTCCGCGCGTGGCTGGAAGAAAACTGTCCCGCCGAGATGCGCACACCCATTCAAAGTGAAGCCGATATTTGCTGGGGTGGCCGTAACGCCGAATTTAGCAGCCCTGCGCAAAAGCTCTGGATGGAGCGTATGGGCGCAAAGGGCTGGACTGTCCCTACGTGGCCGAAAGAATACGGCGGGGGCGGCCTGTCTAAAGCGGAGGCCAAAGTTCTTGCGCGCGAGATGAAACGCATAGACGCGCGTAGCCCGCTATCGTCTTTTGGCATTTGGATGCTTGGGCCAGCGCTTTTGCATTTCGGATCCGAAGAACAGAAAAAAGAATATCTCCCGCCGATTGCGCGCGGTGAAATTCGGTGGTGTCAGGGTTATTCTGAGCCAGCGGCTGGGTCTGATCTGGCGGCATTGGCGACCAAAGCCGAAGACAAAGGCGATCACTTCCTCGTCAATGGTCAAAAGGTCTGGACGTCTTATGCCGACAAAGCCGATTGGATTTTCTGTCTGGTGCGCACAGACTTTACGGCCAAAAAACACGAAGGCATCAGCTTTGTTCTCTTTGACATGGAAACGCCGGGTGTTGAAGCGCGTCCGATTAAGCTAATTTCTGGCAAGTCACCGTTTTGCGAAACCTTCTTTGAAGACGTTAAAGTCCCCAAGGAAAACCTTGTTGGTGAGTTGAACAAAGGCTGGACGATTGCAAAATATCTACTGACGCATGAGCGTGAAATGATTGGCGGACAAGGCCAAGAGGTAGCACGTCCGATGCACGAGGTTGCAGCAGGCATGATTGGTCTTGATAATGGTCGTCTGGCGGACCCTGTGCTGCGCGGTAAAATTATCGAAGCGGAAATTGACGAATGGGCCTTTAATCAAACGCTTGCCCGCAAACTCGGCGAAGCCAAAGCGGGCGCGAGCCTTGGTGCTGATAGTTCTATGCTGAAATATTACGGCACAGAGCTGAACAAACGCCGTTATGAGCTTATGATGGACGCCGCCGGTCATGACGGTCTTGAATGGGACGGCGAGAGCGGCTTGGCGCGCAGTTGGTTGCGCACCAAAGGCAACTCGATTGAAGGCGGCACATCCGAAGTGCAGCTGAACATCATATCTAAGCACATCCTACAGCTTCCGGGGGCCTAGACCATGGCATTGGTTTTAAATGAAGACGAGCAAATGCTCCGTGATACGGCCGAAGGCTTTATGGCCGACAAAGCGCCTGTTAAAGCGCTACGCACATTGCGTGACACGAAAGATACGGACGGTATAGACCGCGCGCTTTGGGCCGAGATGTCCGAGATGGGCTTTGCGGGTGTGTTGATTGACGAAGAGCACGGCGGCGTTGCTATGGGTCATATGGCGGCGGGTTTAATCGCGGAACAAATGGGCCGCAATTTGACGGCGTCACCGTTTCTATCAACAGCCGTTTTGGCCGCAACAGCCTTGTCCAAGGCGGGGTCTGCGGCACAGAAATCAGAGTGGCTGCCTAAAATTGCCTCAGGCGAAACCCTCATGACACTGGCTGTGGATGAAGGGCGTAAGCATAACCCCAAGAATATAGACATGCGCGCAGAACGCTCGGGCAACGGCTTTAAATTATCGGGGTCAAAAGCCATGGTCGTTGATGGTCATATCGCAGATCATATCATTGTTGCGGCCAATACGGGCGAGGGCGTGACGCTCTTTCTGGTGGACGCCAAAACAAAGGGCCTAACGACCAACCGTACGGATATGATTGACAGCCGTAACGCGGCCCGTCTTGAATTTGATAATGTCGAGGTCAATTCTGATGCCGTCATTGGAGAAGTTGACGGCGGCATGGACGCACTCAATGCGGCGCTGAACGCTGGCCGTGCCATTGTCGGCGCGGAGCTAGTCGGGGCAAGTCATCAAGCCTTTCACGATACTGTCGGCTATATCAGAGAGCGCAAACAATTTGGTGTTGAAGTTGGTCGTTTCCAAGCGCTGCAACATCGCGCGTCCCATCTTTACTCTGAAATAGAGCTCGCGCGCTCCGCTATGTTGGCAGCTTTAACAGCGCTTGACGGGGACGCCCCTGATGCGGCAATGGCGGTGGCTATGGCGAAAGCCAAAATCGGCTCTGTCGCAAAACTTGCGTCTCAAGAAGGCGTGCAAATGCACGGCGGTGTGGGCATGACTGATGAATATGACATTGGACTTTACATGAAACGTATTCGCGTCTTGCAAGAGCTATTTGGCGACGCGGCCTATCATATGGAACAAATAGCACAAGCCAGAGGATTTTAAGATGAGCATGGACTTAGGAATATCAGATCGCGTTCGCCCTTTGCGCGACGCTGTGCGTCAAATGGTGCGCGAAGAGATTATGCCGCTGGATGTGGAATATCACCACGAGGTCGGCAAACATCCCGACGGACGCTTTGCTTTTACAGATCGTCAAAATGAAATCCGTGAAGGGTTGAAAGCTAAAGCGCGCGAGCGTGGCCTATGGAACTTCTGGCTAACGGATAGTGAGCGTGGCTACGGTCTTTCGACCGTGGAATATGCTTATCTGGCCGAAGAAATGGGTTGGTGCACACTCGCTGCCGAGGTGTTTAATTGCTCCGCCCCCGATACAGGGAATATGGAAGTTCTAGAGCGTTACGGCGCGCAAGAACACAAAGACGAATGGCTTGGTGATTTACTTGAGGGTAAAATTCGCTCTGCCTTTTTGATGACAGAACCTGATGTGGCGTCATCTGATGCCACCAACCTTGAATTTAGCGCGGTCAAGGACGGCGACGAATGGGTCTTTAACGGCGAGAAATATTGGTCATCGGGTGCGGGCGATCCGCGCTGCGCCGTTTACATCCTAATGGCGCGTACAGCGCCGCGTGACGGTGACGTACCGCGCCATAGCCAACACTCTATGTTTGCTATTCCGGCGAACCTGCCTGGCGTGACAGTTCTGCGTGCTATGGAAGTGTTTGGCAATGACGACGCGCCACATGGTCATATGCATATCCGATTTGAAAACGTCCGCGTGCCTGCCAGCGCCTTGCTGCTGGGTGAAGGTCGTGGTTTTGAAGTGTCCCAAGGGCGTCTTGGGCCGGGCCGTATTCATCACTGTATGCGCAGCGTTGGCCAAGCCGAGCGCGCGCTGGAATTAATGTGTAAGCGGTCTGTCAGCCGTACAGCCTTTGGTCGTCCGCTGGCCAAGCTGGGTGCGAATTACGATATAATCGCCGAATGCCGCATTAAGATTGAGCAATCGCGTCTGTTGTGTCTGAAAGCGGCCTGGATGATGGATGACTGCATAGCCAAAGGCGGAGACCTTCGCCCAGCGCAGCCGTGGATTTCACAGATTAAAGTCGCTGCCCCCAATATGGCCCTGCACGTCATTGACGAAGCCATGCAAATGCACGGGGGTGTGGGTGTGTCCCAAGATACGCCTCTGGCCGCCATGTATGCGGGCATGCGTACGCTGCGTTTTGCGGACGGCCCCGATGCGGTTCACCGTATGCAAGTAGCGCGCAAGGAACTGCGCGGCTACACCAACCAATCGGTAAAATAGAGCTGAATTATAAAACTCACCAAAGGCTGCTTCGGCAGCCTTTTTCTTTGCGCCAAAGCCTGACTGTTTAACCCAATATTTAGCCCGTTTTGATAAGGCTGTTCAAAATTGGGAGTGGATATGGTGGATTTAGCAACATCAAGGGCTGGCAATAAGCGCAGCTCAATAGCTTTGGTTAGCGTCTTCACGCTGTCAATTTTCCTAAGCGCGACGTTGTTATTTTCCGTCCAACCGTTATTTGCTAAACTTGTCTTGCCGCTGTTGGGCGGGTCTTCCAGTGTTTGGAATACGGCGATGGTGTTTTTCCAAGGCACGCTGCTATTGGGGTATATTTATGCTCATCTGATTTCTAAATATTTAGACCTGCGGTTACAAATTATCACGCATGTTGGCGTTTTGGCGGTGGGGTTGTTGTTCTTACCCCTCGCGATTGCCTCTGGCTGGACGCCGGGTGAGGGCGGCGCGCATAGCCTTTGGCTCATCGGATTATTCGCTGTTTCCGTTGGTTTGCCCTTCTTTGCAATCTCAGCCAATGCCCCGTTATTGCAGCGTTGGTTCAGCCGTACTGACCATAAAGATGCTGACGATCCTTATTTCTTATATGCCGCCAGTAATGCGGGCAGCTTGCTATCGCTATGTCTTTATCCCGTGGTATTTGAACCGATGATGCGCTTGCGCACGCAGACTGATGTTTGGGCGCAAGGCTACGCTATACTTATGGCGGTGATTGTTATGGCAGGTGTTTTTGCAGTGCTTAACCGTAAAGCAGAGGTTGCCCCGGTTCAAACAGCGACAAAAGTTGCGGCCCAAGCCATTAGCAATAAGCAACGCCTTTTCTGGATATTCCTTGCCTTTATTCCGTCTAGCCTGATGCTCGGCGTGACCTCGCATATGGCCAATAATATTGCCTCTGCGCCGTTCCTTTGGATTATACCGCTGGCGCTTTTCTTGCTGACGTTTGTAATTGTCTTTGCCAAGTCACCGATTGTCACGCCCGCTAAATTATCAAAGCTTTTCCCTTGGGTTATTCTTGTGGCGTTGATTGCCGGCTTTGTGTTGAAGCTCTTTGTACTGCTCTCTATTGCGCTTAGCCTGGTTTGTTATTTCATTATCGCGCTTTACTGTCATGGCCGTCTCGCCGAAGCCCGTCCAGAAGCCGCACGTTTGACAGAGTTCTACATTTGGATGTCCGTTGGCGGTGTCCTTGGCGGCGTATTTAATGCGTTATTGGCCCCTGTAATTTTCCCGAATGTTTATGAATATCTGCTGGTCTTAATCTTGGCTCAATTCGCTGTGAAATCCAAAAATCCGCAGTCTTCAGAGGTGATCAAAGCCAAAGCGCTGACACTTGCGAAGTTTGCTGTGCCAGCGGCTATCATATTTGCGGTTTTGAATGCTTTTAATGTGGATATGCGGCTTAATGCGGTTCTGTCGGGTGGGCTGGCGCTATTTGGGCTGAACCGTATGCGCGGGCAGGGCAAAACGTTCTTCATCGACTTTGCAATATTAATTGCGCTTGTCGCTATCTTGCCGCGCTTTTACCACGCGCCTATCCTCACGGATCGGTCGTTCTTTGGTGTCATGCATGTCAAAGAAGTACCCAGCGAATTTGGCACCGTTCATAGCTTCGTCCACGGCGACACGGTTCATAATTACCAGTTCAGAGACCCTGAATTGCGCAAAATTCCGCTCGCCTATTACGCGCCTGGCAATACCTTTGATATGGCGGTACAGGCGGCACGGGTCAAAACACCTGACTTGACGATTGCTATGGTCGGGCTCGGCGCGGGGGCTATGGCGTGTTACGAAAAACCTGGCGATAGCTGGACCTATTACGAGATTGATCCCGCCATTGTCGACATGGCCAAAAACCCGAAATATTTCAGCTTTATGTCTGATTGTTCTTATGAGAATGACGTGCGTATTGGCGACGCCCGCATGACACTAGAGGCGCTTGCGCCGATGTCCCAAGACATGATTGTCATTGATGCTTTCTCCTCTGATACCATCCCCACACACCTTCTAACGCGCGAGGCTATGGACCTTTATATCTCTCGGCTGAAACCCGATGGAGTTATCTTTTTCCATACCTCTAACCGCGTGATGGATGTGGCCTCTGTAGTTGTGCGTCTTGCCGACGATGCAGGGTTTGAGAGCCGCTATATCAGCCGTCGTAATTTTGACGGAAAGCTCTATGCAGAATTTCAAATGCCAAGCACGGGTGTCATCATGGGGCCAAAGGACCGTATTGAAGCGGCCACTGCGGGCATTAGCGATTGGAAAGCCTTCCAGCCTAGCCCAAGTGTTAAGGTCTGGTCGGATGATTATTCATCCATCATTGGCGCGCTTAAATCCTTCGCTTTTGATGAGTATAAAATCAGCAATCCATAAAAAACGGCTCGACTATTGCGCCAGCGATAATAAACTGTGACGCTAATGAGCGTATTTACAGGAGAGCCTTATGCCGTCATTTGATGTGGTATCGGAAGTTGATTTGGCAGAAGTTGATAATGCCGTGCAGAATGTCGCGCGTGAAATTTCTGTGCGTTATGATTTTAAAAATTCAAAATCAAGCTTGGAACACAAAGACGGTGTGCTGACTGTCTTTGCGGATGATGATTTGAAACTAAAGCAGATGCACGAAATTATCCGGGGTCAATTACATAAGCGCGGCATTGAACCCGGGATGCTGGACGAACAAACAGTAGAGCCTGCCGCAGGTATGTCAGTACGCCAAAAGATTGTTATCAAACAAGGTTTGGAAAAAGAGCTCGCCAAGAAAATCGTCAAAGATATCAAAAGCGCAAAAATGAAAGTTCAAGTCGCCATTCAGGGCGAAGAGTTACGCGTAACGGGTAAAAAACGTGATGACCTACAAGGCGCAATTCAGTTCATCAAAGATCTTGGTCTTGATCAGCCTGTGCAGTTTAAGAATTTCCGGGATTAAATATTGTCCCACTTGCTGATTTAATTAGCACTTACACCCGGCTTGGGATCGAGTGCTTTTTTATATGAAAAAGCTAAAATATCACCTGGCTGCGGGTTTAGATTTAAAAACGATGACGGCGCGGTTGCGACCCATTTATAAGCCGCGAGTTCTGCGCTATCGCTACTTTCCGCGCCAATACAGTTTTTCCAAATAACTTGTTCAATTTGCCTTATAGACTCGCCCAAGGTGAGTTCGAGGTCGCATTGAACAAAGCCGGGGGTTTCATCTTGGTCAATATCAAGTGACGTGTCGCTATTGGCGGCGTTGAACCCAATAGGTTTCAGACTTGTTCGGGCGGGGGGCCCAAAATCAAAGCTAGCGGGCAAAAGAATATCATGCGGGACGGGGTTAGGCGTCAATCTTGCCGTTGCAGGCAACCCTTTAGTGTTCAAGGGTGGCGGTGGTATGACGGGATTAAGAAGTTCATCGAGATGATTTTTTTGTAACTCAATGACATCGATTAACGCGACGCTGTCAATGTCTTCGTCTAGTGCAGAATCCAGTGTTGTTATTGTCTCAGTGTTTTGAACTTTGAAATCAGGTGATAAAAGAACCAATATTCCAACGAAAAGCACATATGTAGCAACCACGGCAGCAATCATGGGCAATACAATGCGTTTCACGATAGCCACAACGTGCCCCAGCCCCTATTGCGCGCTAAAGACGACTTTGCCGTTGACCACAGTCATAACGGGATTTGCGCTCAGCACATCGGGGCCAGAGGCCGTCATGATATCGCGGTCAAATACAGTGAAATCCGCGCGTTTTCCAACTGTGATGGACCCTGTTAAGTCCTCTTCAAAGGCGGCATAGGCAGGCCAGAGCGTAAACATTTTTAGCGCTTCTTCCGCTGTCACGCGTTCATTTAAGTACCACGCGTCATTGGAATAGCCCTCTAGATCTGTGCGTTGTGTGGCTGCGAAAAACTCAATACGCGGATCACCGACTTCGACGGGGGCGTCTGACCCGCCCGCGATGATAACGCCGCTATCAATCAGTGAGCGCCAAGCATAGCCCCCCGCCAGACGATCCTTGCCAAGGCGGTCAACCGCAAAATGCAAATCACCAATCGCATGGCTGGGCTGCATAGACGGGATGACGCCAAGGGCTTTGAACTTTGGAATGTCGCTACGGTCTAGGATTTGGCTATGTTCAATCCGCCAGCGTGGCTGCGCGACCTTGCGGTTGTTTTCTGGCACGGCCTTCATGGCGTCTTCATACCACCCCAGAACAAGGCTGTTAGCACGGTCGCCAATGGCATGTGTGTTGACTTGAATGCCGTTCACAAGAGCAGTTTCAAGCAACGGCATAATCCGTTGACGCGTAATTAAGAGTAGGCCGTCATTGGTCGGGTCATCAGAATAGGGAAGCTGCAAGGCAGCCCCACGAGAGCCGAGCGCTCCGTCACCGTAAAGCTTTATCGCGCGGGTGGTAATCAAGTCGCTATCAAAGCGCGAGGAACGCCCGACCTCGTCCATTTTCATGCCGTCCAGCACATCAATCGAGTTATAGACCCGGATCCCAATTTTGCCCTCAGAGGCAAGCCGCTCCAAAAGCGGGGCATCTTCGGGGTCAACCGACATAGAATGGATATTGGCCCAACCACGACTGGCGTATAACTCTGCACCCTTAATATAGGCGGCCTCTTTACGTTCTGGGGTCAGGCTTGCGACTAAGCGCATGACAAGGCGGTCTGCTTTGTCAATTAACATGCCTGTGGGTTGCCCGTCGTCACCTTTTAGGATGTCACCGCCAAAAGGGGCGTCTGTATCGGGACCAACGCCAGCGGCGATTAGGGCGGCTGAATTAGCGACAACAGCATGACCGTCGGCGCGTTCTAATATCACGGGATTATCGGGGGCGACGGCATCCAGGTCATAGCGGTTTGGAAAACGCTTTTCTGGCCAATGGGTTTCAATCCAACCGCGGCCATATATGGTCTCTCCCGTGGGCGTCGCATCAACTTCGGTCTTTAGGCGCTCTTGTAATTCCGTGACGCTTTTCACGCCTTCCATATTCAGCGTCATTTCGCGCAAACCAATGCCGAGAAGGTGACCATGCGCGTCGGTAAAGCCTGGATACATCGCCGCCCCGTCAAGGGATACAGTCTGAGCGCTGCTACCGCCATGTGTCGCGCACCAATCACCCGTATTGGCCCCGACATAGGTAATTTCACCGTCCTTAACGGCTACGGCGTCTGCGCGTGGATTGTTATCATCAGCGGTATAAATATCACCGCCCGATATACACCAGCTCAGCGCATTCATGGCCGCAGCGTCGGCAGGTGCGCTCGTTTCCGTTGAGCAGGCGCTCAGCGCAAGGAGGCTCGCCCCTGTAATAAGACCCAGTAATTTTTGCGGTAAATGCGACATGTTCTGCTCCCGTAGCCAATTGACCTCATGATAAACATCATACTGTATTTTACTAGGGGCAAAGCGTGTGAAGCAGATTAAGCGCTATGCAGCGTGTGATGCTTCCTTGCCGTGATTATTGTTCTTGGCTTTAACTGCTGGTAAAACGCTATCAATCGCTTCTAGGACGTCGTTAAGCTTCACTGGCTTTGCCAATGCGTCATCCATTCCAATGTTCAGACATAGCTTTTTTTGCTGATATTGCGGGTCAGCGGTAAGGGCGATAATCTGCACATCTTTCCAGGGTTTTTCACAGCTTCGAATGGCGATGGTTGCCTCAATACCGTCCATGACAGGCATGTGGATATCCATTAAGACGATATCGACATCTGTTGTTGCCAAAACATCCAGTGCTTCACGGCCATTGTTGGCGGTATAAATATCACTAACCAGCGAGCTTAATAAGGAGCTTATGACCATGTGGTTGGTGGCGTTGTCATCAACGACCAATATACGAAGTGCAGAATATTCCGACGGTTCAGGCTTGGCTCGTTCCAGCATTTGATCGACAAGGCCGTTTGATTGCGCATTAGATCCTGCAGCCGCTATATCGCTTGAGGCTGCGTCCTCTGTCACGGCCTCTTCGATTGGGAAGGAGAGGGCGAAAATAGAGCCATTGCCTATTTGGGATTTAACAGAAATCGAACCACCCATCAGTTCGATAATTTGTTTGGTGATATTCATACCAAGGCCTGTGCCGCCAAAACGGCTGCTGATTGACTTATCACCTTGCGCATAGGCTTCAAATATATTGGCCTGCTGTTCCGTGGTCATGCCAATGCCCGTATCACGAACGGCGAGGATAAGGCGGCGCGGATGACCAGCTTTTTGTATCGTTGTCAAAATGACATCAATCTGCCCTTTAGGCGTAAATTTGACCGCATTTGACAAAAGGTTATTGACGCATTGCTCATACCGAAATCTGTCAAAGGTGATTTGTTCGGGGACATCGGGTTTGATGATACAGCGAATAAAGCCACCATTTTTCAAAGCCTGTTGTTCCCATAAGCTACAAACATCGCGCACAACCTTTGCGGGGCTTGCTGGCGTTGGATTAAGTGTGAAATTCTCTGACCCCAGTTTGGTGTGATCCAGCGTTTCATCGAGTATTTTTAATATATTTGTGGCGGATGTCTGGATAAGTTCAAGCTTAGGCGTAATCGCCGGGTCTGCGTGATGATGGATAAGCGCGTCCGCAATGCCAATCACACCGTTCATGGGGGTTCTAATTTCATGGCTCATGCGGGCGAGGAAATTGTTTTTAGATTTTAAGGTCTCTTCAGCGTCCGATTTTGCCTGCCTTAGGCTGTCTTGTTGCCGTAAATTATCAGTCACGTCATAGAAGAAACACGCGATCCCTGTTTTTGTGTCCTTCTCTGATACTAACGGGCGTAAATGAAACCGCATCCAGCGCACACCCATGCGATACGTTGAAATCCGCATTGTGCCTTCTTGGGTGAGCCCTTCTGAACACGCCGATTTCCAAAGTTGCTTCGCGCGCGGAAGGTCATCAGCATGAAACAGCGGCCAAATGCCTGCAGCCTCAATTGTTTGTAGCTCTCGAGATGTTAAAATCGAACGCAGGTAGTCACTGTGGATATCAACCGTGCTATCATCTTTTTCTAAAACCCAATAACCCGCCGCGCCAATATTCATCGCCATATCAAGAATATCATTCCGGCGCTTTTGCTTAGAGCAATCAAAGGCAGATAAAATAAGGGATCCATCTTTATTTCGCACGGCCCGAACCCGCAGGACTTTTCCAGATGGCATTGTTAGGTAACTCTGATGCCGTTTCTCATTTTCAGCTTGAATATTTGCCAAGAGGTCACTTGCGAGGTCAATGAAATCTGATGGATTTCCAGGTCCAAAATCACCACGTTCGGCCATGTATGAAATTGCATCATAGACTTTAATGCTATCGTTTAATAGCGACGCGGGAAATTCCATCATGTCAATTGCCAGTTGATTGTAATAGGAAATAGACAGGTCAGCTTCGATTATAATCAGCGCGGAATCCATCAAGCGCTCAAACCCAGCAACAAGGTTAGGATTAATGCTGGGTGAAGCTACGTCATAGATGGCGTCTTGCTCTTGAATGTCCATATTAACCCCTTTTTGCCCCAGTGGTTATCAGTCGCTTATGCTACAGCCTGACGTTTTTGTTTGCGTTCATCCAGAACCCGCGCCATGGCCTCTAACAGTTCCTTGCGGCGAACAGGTTTGGCGATTGTGTCATTCATACCAATATTACGACAAATGCGTTTTTGCTGATAATCGGGATCAGCGGTCAAGGCGACAATCACGATATCGGCCCACGTTTCACCGCTATTTCTAATTTCAAGCGTGGTTTCTATGCCGTCTTTAACGGGCATATGGATATCCATTAAAATCACATCAAAATTCTGGCGCTGCAGAATTTTCAAGGCTTCATCACCGTGAAACGCAAAGGTGACAGACCGCACGTGACCCGCCAAAAGCTTGCCAACAACTTTTTGATTAATCGGATTGTCTTCTACGACCAGAACATCAAAACCTGAATATTCCGTAGGGTCTATAGCAACTTTCTTCGTGATAGTTGGCTTGGCCGCTTCAAGACTATTTCGTTCAATGGCTATGGGGGAGGGGCGTTTTGATACAGGCGGCGTGACTACCGCTGCATTCGCCGTGGCAGGCGCAGCCGAGGGCAGTGGAGATGATACAGCTTTGGCCGTTTCTACCTTTGCGGGTACGTTATCTGCCGCATCAGCCGTTGGTAATGGCGTGAGTACATCCGCAGCCTTATGACTTGTGTCCGAGAGATCAACAGGCAGGGTCATCAATATTGTCGTACCTTTGCCAAGCTCACTTTGAATGCGAATATTCCCTTCCATCGCATCGACAATTTGGCTTGTTATTGCCATGCCAAGGCCAGATCCACCAAAGCGTCGACTGATTGTTTCGTCCGCTTGTGCAAAGGGCTTGAAGACGTTTTGCGCGGCTTTCTCGCTCATGCCGATGCCTGTGTCTTTGACGGCAAGTACTAAGTTAGATGCTCCATTAGGGCGCCGCACCGTCGCTAAGACGATATCGATTTGTCCGCTATCTGTAAACTTCACAGCATTAGACAATAAGTTGGTAAGGCATTGACGCAACCGCGTTGGGTCCGTTTTTATGATATCTGGCACACCGTCTGCTATGCGAAGTTTTAGATTTATACCTTTGTCTTTACACGCTTTTTTAAACAAAGCGGCCGTTGATTTCACAATGGCTTTGGGGTCGTTTTCATAAATATCTAATACGAGTTTCGTCGATGACAGCCGTGCATGCTCCAACGTCTGGCTAAGCACCCGGTCTAGGTTTTGGGCTGCATCTGCAATGTAATTGGCTGTTTCGCGTGCCTCTGCACTCTCGACTTCATCAAGCAAAGCGTCGGTCATGCCGACAATCGCGTTAAGCGGCGTTTTAATTTCATGGCTCATGCGGGCCAAAAACTCTGTCTTCACGCGGGATAGTTCCTGTGCGTCTTTCAACTCTTGCTGGTTGTTCACATCGGCGGTGACGTTGTTGATAAATGCAACAAAACGCATGGGCGTTTGGCCGTCATCACAATATTGAAACTCCCCAATGACGCGGATCCACATCGTTCCTTTTTTCTCGGTATGTATCCGAAATTGTCCATCCATACGGCTATGATTGGAACGACATTCCAAAAACATCATAGACGCCCGCTCTAAATCATCTTTATGCACCACAGCCAGAAGGCCGTTCATCCGAATTTGTTCTAACTCGTTATCTGATAATGTATCCGAGATGTAATCGCTAAAATCAGATTTTTGGGTCAAGTAGTTATAGGCCCAATATCCGCTCGTGCCCAAGGTCAGGCCGTGTTTTAACATTACGTCACGCTCTGTCATATCGGTAACATCGCTCACATAGGTAATTAAATGACCCGTTGTTGTGAACTTGCTACGAAATTGCAAAATGCGACCATCGTCCATTTTTTCTGTGCGTATGCGCGTCTTGTTCTCGCGTTTTTGTATTTGCTCATTTGTCAGAGCATAAACCTTCTCAACAACATCAGGGGAAGGGAGCGTTTTGGGGTCTGCTTTGCGCGTTATAAAATTTAGGACATCACGGTGATTGGTTAAATCTTGGGCGTCGCTGTCTGATATGCCTAACATCGCCATATAGGTCGGAGACATTTTCAAGACTGAATTGTTAGAGTCAAAGACGGCGTAGCCAAGTGTATCGCTACTATCTAATGCGTGCATGAGAACGTCATTCACGCCTAATGATTGCGCGTTAGTATCAGTTGCATCAGGTGTATCGCCCTTCTTGAGTAAAGAAGACACGTGTTTTGTTAAATTCATTGGTTTTCCCGTGTTCAAACCGCCCACGTTCATAATGTTACAGAAAAAGGCGAATAGGGCGTTAACGCCGCAATGTTTGACGGGGGAGAGGCGTGAAACTTTTGTTTTCATCTCGACAAGGCGCAGCGATTATGTAAAAAAATGAAAAAATTACATAATTTTGCAGCATCAATCATTTGCGCAAAGGGGACATCATGGAAACTTCATCGCAATCAAAGGCTGCTGACGGCTCTAAACGCGCAATGAACACAAAGCCTCTTTTGGGCTTTTTTCAAATCTGGAATATGGCCTTTGGCTTTTTTGGCCTGCAAATCGGGTTTGGTTTGCAAAACGCCAATGCCAGTCGCGTGTTTCAAAGCCTGGGCGCTAATGTTGATGAGCTTGCGCTGTTTTGGCTCGCGGGGCCTGTCACAGGCCTGATTATGCAGCCCATTGTGGGCTATATGTCGGATAAGACATGGGGGCGTTTTGGTCGTCGCCGTCCATATTTCTTTATCGGTGCCTTGCTTGCCTCTATCGCCCTTATGTTTATGCCGCATTCGCCGGCCCTTTGGATTGCTGTGGGTTCGCTTTGGGTGCTGGACGCCTCGCTCAATATTTCGATGGAGCCATTTCGGGCTTTTGTAGGCGATAAATTATCGACGGCCCAGCGCACATTTGGCTATGCCATGCAGGGGCTGATGATTGGTGCAGGGGGCTGGCTGGCCTCTAAACTGCCTAGCTTTTTAACGAGCGCAGGCGCGTCAAATCAGGCCGATATTGGGTCTGTTCCCGAATCCGTGACTTATGCCTTCATGATAGGGGCGGTCATCTTATTCGCCTCCGTCATGTGGACGATTTTTACAACGAAGGAATATTCCCCGCAAGAGCTCGCCGATTTTGAAGCGGCCGATACATCAGAACTTGCCATTATGCGTCAAGCCGAACGACCCGTGCCGCCAGCCGCATTTTTCAAACGCTGGGGTGTTATTATTACACTTATCGGGGCTGCTCTCACGGCGTGTGTGTTTATCTTCAATACTGAAAAACAATTTATCGTATTCTCTAGTGGCGTGACGCTAACAGGGCTTATGTTTTTGTGGCACGGCGCGCTTTGTAATGCGCCGCAAATGCTGGCGACAGTTCTTGATGACTTGGTTACCATGCCGCTGATTATGAAACGCTTGGCGCTGGTGCAATTTGCCACTTGGTTCGCCTTTTTTATAATGTGGGTCTACTCTGATCCCGCTTTTGCAGCTCATCACTTTGGTACGAGCGACGCGGCATCTAAAGCTTACGGCGCGGCCAGCTTTGCCAAAAACGATATGTTCGCGGTTTATAACCTCGTCCCGATTGGTTTTAGCCTGATGATACCGTTTATCGTGCGCGCCATTGGTCTGAAGACGACCTATGCGGCGGCGCTGACTTTGGGCGGGCTTGGCTTGATTGCGATTTATGTTTTGCCCATGGGTCAGTTCTTGGGTGATGGTATCAGTTTTGGATGGTTCACAGCGTTTCAGACGAAATTCTTTCTATCCGCAATCGGCATCGGTATCGCTTGGACCTGTGTTCTAACGCTGCCATACGCTATTTTGGCGGACGCTCTACCTGCTGAAAAAATGGGGACTTACATGGGGATATTCAATTTCTTTATTGTGCTGCCTCAGCTTGTTGTTGGCACGGTCATGGGGCCCGTCATTGCGACATTCTTTGGCGGCAATGCAGTTTATGCCATTGTCTTGGCGGGTATTGTGATGATCATCGGTGCTGCACTTCTGTTGCTGTTCGTGCCCTATAAGAAACCTGCGTAACCAAGGCGGCTGATATTATGGCGAAGAAAATAAGGCTTGAAGATCTGGCGAAATTGGCAGGTGTATCCATCGCGACTGTTTCCCGCGCGCTAAACGATAGCCCGGCTGTCAATGAGCAAACCAAACGAGAAATCTGGAAGCTTGCGCGGGATAATGGCTATAACTTGCGCCCCACAATGCCACTATCGCTTGACCGTGCAGAGGCCACGATTAGCATCATCATACCCCCGCCCCAAGGGCGTGAGGGCTGGTTGCTTGACCCGTTTTTCCAAGAATTGATTGGGGCTGTCGGTGAAGCGGCGCGGGAGCGTAAATGCGATCTTTTAATCTCTCACGCATCACCTCAAAACTATGATGATTTGTCGCGGATGCTGGAACATAACCAATCTGAAGGCGTCATTATTTTGGGGCAAAGCTTCCTCCATGACCGCTTAAACCGCCTTGTCGGCCATCCAACGCGTTTTGTTGTCTGGGGCGGTGACTTGCCGGGGCAGCGCTACTGTTCTGTTGGCACAGATAATGTACGCGGCGGACGACGGGCTACCGCGCATTTGGCGCGATTAGGGCGTAAACGTATCGCCTTTTTTGGAGATACCGAAGCGCCAGAAATTGGGCAGCGCTACGATGGTTACCGCGCAGCTTTAGAGCAGGCTGGGCTTGACTTCGACCCGGGACTTGTCTCGCCCGCGCATTTTAAGATAGAGAGTGCAGAGGCCGCTGTTGATGCCATGGTCACGAGCCAAAAGCCCTTTGACGCCATTTTTGCAAGCAGCGATATGATTGCGTTGGGGGCCATTCGGGCCTTGGAACGCCATAATATTTCTGTGCCAAAGGATGTGTCGATTGTCGGCTATGATGATGTACAACTCGCGCGGTATAATCGCCCGGCTTTAACAACGATGCGCCAAGATTTAGCCAAGGCGGGCAGCTTAATGGTCGCAAAACTGCTTAATGCCACAAACCCACAAGACATGGTGTCAGAGCGCCTGCCAACAGAGCTTATTGTGCGCGAATCTTGCGGTAGCTAAGCCGCTTACAGGGCGGTACTGATAAACCCGCTATAGGCTGGCAGCATACCGTTCACTATAGGCTCTCCCACAGCTATGGCGGCAGCTTTGTCGTAGCCAGCGGGCAGGGCAAGTGGCGCGTTCGTTAGGTTAAAGACGCACCGCCGTATTTCAGTGCCGTCTGTTCTTTCAACGCACAGTAATTCAGGCGTGTCTTCATTAAAGCTAATATCGCCGTAGCGTAAAGCGGCGCTACCATTACGCAACGCAATCATACGGCGGTAAAAATTCAGCACAGAATTGTCGTCATTGTTCTGCGCGGTCACTGACAGGCTGATATGACGATCATCCACGGGAAGCCATGGTTTCTCAGTTGAAAACCCTGCGCATAAGTTAGCTTGGTTCCAGGGCATGGGCGTGCGCGCGCCGTCGCGACCCAATGTTTCTGGCCAGTTCGTAATGGCCTCTGGGTCTTGTAGATCTTCGAACGGTACATGGGCTTGCGGCAGGCCAAGCTCTTCACCTTGATAGACGAAAATATTGCCGCGGAACGATGCCAATACCATGCATAGCAGTTTTGCGTAGCGGGCCTCATCACATGTGCCGCGCCAACGGGTCACGGCGCGCGGGGCGTCGTGGTTAGAAAAGGCCCAACTTGGCCAGCCCTCATGGGGCTCTCCCGGCCATTCTGCTAATGTCGTGCGGATAAGGTCGGCGCTAAGGTCTGCCGCATAAAGAAAATCAAAGGCATAAGCAGAGTTCAGACGTTTATCACCATCGGTGAAGGCTTTCATTTCCGCCATAGGGAAGGGGCCGCCAACCTCGGCAACGGTAAAGCGTCCAGGGTAGTGATCAATAACCGCGCGAATACGTTCCAAAAAGGCGGGAATATCGGGATGCGACATGGAATTGACATGGCGCTGAAAATCAAAGGGCCGTGTTGGCGGGCGTTTAAACACGGTCTCTACAGGGTTATCTTTTAACTCTGGATCGTGCATGCCGAAGTTCAGCGCATCAAGACGAAAGCCGTCAACGCCGCGGTCCAGCCAGAATTTTGTCACATCTAAGATGGCGTTTTGAACATCAGGGTTATGCAAGTTTAAATCAGGCTGCTCGACCAGAAAGTTGTGCAGATAATATTGACCGCGCCGTGCGTCCCATTGCCATGCGCCCATACCGAACACCGATTGCCAATTATTGGGCGGTGTTCCGTCGGGATTGGCGTCGGCCCACACATACCAATCAGCTTTGGAATTAGTCCGGTTTTGGCGGCTCTGTTCAAACCAAACATGCTGGTCAGAGCTATGAGAGTATATCTGATCAATAATCACTTTTAGGCCCAAATCATGGGCTTTTTTGATAAGATCATCAAAGTCGGATAACGTCCCAAAGATAGGGTCAACATCACAAAAGTCGGCGATATCATAACCAAAATCCGCCATGGGTGATGTAAAGAAAGGCGACAACCAAATACCGTCCACGCCAAGTGAGGCAATATGGGTTAAGTGGTTGATTGCACCGCGTAAATCACCAATACCGTCGCCATTGCTGTCCTTGAAACTGCGCGGATATATTTGATATATCGTCGCGCCTTTCCACCACGGCATCGCGGCCATGGCATCATGATGTGGGCTGTCATGCTCTGCGGAGAAAATGTCTGTATCCATTACGTCTTCGGTCATAGTTTTGACTACCGTGGATAACGCGTTGACGGCGTTGATGAGCGACAAACGCTAAGGCCAAAAGCTGGAATTTCCAGTGTAATGTTACCCGTCGTATTCATTGGCGCACAGCCCCCCAATAGGGCTGTCATGTCAGATGACCCCGCGTCAATCGTAACGTTTACAACGCGGTCTGTGTTGCCTGTGTTGGCGACAACTAAATATTCATGCCCTGTATTGGGGTCAAAGCGAGAAAAGGCGAAAACACCAGCATCTGGCATTGCGTCAGTGCGCTTTTCCGTCAGGCGGCTGACCATCTCGCCATGGGCAAAGGCGGGGTGAGCGTGGCGTATTGCGGCCGTGTCTGCGATATAGCGGTAAAGCGGGTGATCAGTATCAAAATTACTGTCAGCCGTGGTGGCGTCTGTACCAATAAGGTCGTTATCATTATAAATCGCGACTTGGCTAGGAAACAACGTTTCACGGGCTTCTTGGTCATTGCCGTCTGAAACAAAGCCTTGTTCGTCACCTGAATAAATCACTGGCACACCGCGCATGAACATCATCAGGCCATGGGCAAGTTTTGTGCGCGCCAGCAATTCTGATTGGCCCATATCGGGGTTTTCTGCCTTCACCATGCCTGAAAAACGCCCCATGTCATGATTGCCAAGGAATGTTGGTTGTGTGCGGCCCATTTTTGTTGCTTCGCCGTAAAGCGAGTCAGCGGCCAAAAAGCGGTCAAAGCGGTCCGTGCCGTCTTTTCCGCTCAGCACGTCAAATACGGCTGCTTGGAACCCAAAATCTAAGACTTGGTCGAAGCCGTCAACGCGGGTGAAACGGGCCAGCGCAGCGGGGTCCGGGTCGTAAACTTCGCCGAACATATAGAAATTCGGGATGCCTTCGCTCGCCGCGTGCTCTTTCATCGCGGGGAGGAATTGTTTCCAAAAATTGGGATTTACATGACGGGTCGTATCAATACGAAAGCCGTCCATTTTATAATCAGTAATCCAGCCTTTGAAGATATCAATCATGCCATCCACGACGACGGGATGCTCTGTAAATAAATCATCAAGCCCTGCAAAATCACCATAGAGCGAGTTCTCTCCCTCAAATGTTGTCTCGCCGCGGTTGTGATAATATTGGATATCATTGAGCCATGCGGGAGTTTTCACGTTTTCCTCACCCGCTGGAATATAGGGTGTATAAGCGTAATTGGGGTTGGTTAGCGCCGCAAAGTTGTCAGCCGTTTGGTGATGATCTTCATCGCCCATAAAACCGGCGTTGATGGCGGCTCCATCAACACCGCCGCGTGTTGTGTAAGGGTAATCAGCAAGGCTGCGATAGGGGCACCCACCTGTGACTTTATCGGGGCCAGAATAATCGGGATCATAACATTCACGGTAAGAAATAACGTCAGCGGTGTGGTTTGTGATAATATCCAAATAGACCTTCATACCGCGCGCATGGGATTGCTCGACGAAAGTCTTTAGCTCTGCATTGGTGCCAAGATGCGGGTCAACAGAGGTAAAATCCGTAATCCAATAGCCGTGATAGCCTGCGCTTTCTTGGCCGGGGGCACCTTGGACGGGTTTGTTTTTGTAAATCGGGCCAAGCCAAATGGCGGTCGCACCCATACCTTTGATATAATCAAGACGAGAGGTGAGGCCAGCGAGGTCGCCGCCATTGTAAAACCCCTTATGGGTTGGATCAAAGCCGTGGTCATATTTATCACCTGCGAATCCGCCCGTATCATTTGATAGATCACCATTTTCAAATCGATCGGGCAGCATGAAGTAGACAACGTCTTCTTCAGGTGGACGCGTGATATGATTGCTATTCAGTCCTGCGACGGATGCAGTTGCCCCTGCTTTTGCCGTAGTTTCGGTCTTTAGGGCCGCCATTGGGTCTGCCTTTAGGTCTGTCTGGGCATTTGTTTGTGCCTGACATCCGCCCAAGAAGAGGCACAGGGCCGTGCCCGACATAAATAAAGCCGTTGAGACAGTGCGGCTAACGCGATTGTGCAAAATATGGGTCATAATATGTATCTCTCTTCACCAATTCTCATTGCCATAGCCGCGTTTTTACGCAATTGAAAGTCCAATGTAAAAATTTACATAACTTTTTTGCAGATATTTCAGATGTTCTCCACGAAAAAAAAATTGAAATATATAGTAAAATCAATGATATAGCTGGCCATGCGTTGCATTAGAGCAACAGTTTTTCATAATTTTGTAAGAAAACACGAAAACAATTTGCAAAATTTATGCAAATTTGTGTAAACATATTGTAATAAAAGAATCTCGAGTTGCGTTTTGCGCTGTCATCGGGGAACGACGCAACCAAGTCGTCATTGAAGGGAAAACAAATGACAAAGACACATTCAATCAAACGCGCCTACTTCGCCAGTGCTGCTGGCATTGCCTTAACACTTGCCTTGGGCACGTCGGCAATCGCGCAAGACGTAGAGCAGCTAGAAGACGAAGTTGTTGCGACGGGCATCCGTCAATCCATCGCGGACAGCTTGCGCGTAAAGCGTGAGTCGTCCTCCATCGTTGAAGCCATTACAGCAGAAGACATTGGTAAGCTTCCTGATGTGTCTATCGCCGATAGCTTGGCGCGCCTTCCGGGTGTGACGGCGCAACGTGTCCGTGGCCGCGCGCAGACAATTTCTATTCGTGGTCTTGGCCCTGATTTCTCTATTGCGCTTCTGAATGGTCGTGAACAAGTTTCTGCGGGTAACAATCGGGGTATTGAATTTGACCAATTCCCATCAGAGCTTATCGCGCAAGGTATTGTTTACAAAACACCAGACGCGAAATTGGCGACAACAGGTGTCGCGGGTGCGGTTGACCTTAAGACTGTGCGTCCTTTGGATTATAATGAGCGTAAATTAACGGCGTCTGCCAAATACGTCATTAACGACAATGATGTGTCTAACCCTGATTTCGGGTCTGATGGTTACCGTTTGTTCGGTTCTTATATTGATCAAAATGTCGACGGTACAATCGGTTGGTCTGTTGGGGTTACGCATCAGTCAAACCCAACACAAATCCTGTCTCGTGAGCTAAAATCTGGCCCGGGTCAGACTCAGCAACTTGCTGACGGTACGTATTATGCAGCCGATAACCCGCGTTCGGGCGTTGTATCGCGCGACTTTAAACGCACATCCGTTGCTGGTGCTTTGCAATTTGAGCCAACAGATCGTTTCAGCGCAACATTTGACGGTTATTATTCTGATTTTGCCGATGAAGGTATCTTCCGCGGTGTGGAAACACCCCTTGCGTCATGGTCTGGCAACCAGCTCGTTAGCTCAACCGGATCTGGTAGCTTCGTCGATAGTGCGACTTATGCTCCCGCGGGCGCGATTGTTCGCACAGATACAGAGGGTAACTCAGCCGAGATTTACTCATTGGGTGCAAATTTCAATTTTGAAGTTTCTGATAAAATCAACCTGACCCTTGATGCGGCAACATCAAATTTGAAGAAATCAGACATCGATTATGAAAGCTACGCCGGTACAGGTCGCGGCGTCTTTGGTTCGTCCAATCCGAACGAGGCGGGTACATTGGTACTAACAACGCCTGAAAATGGTGAATACAGCTTTGATAGCTCTATTGATTATTCTAACCCGTCTAACGTTCTTCTGACTGACCCTGGGGGATGGGGCCAAGTTGGCTTTATCAAAGAGCCTAAGATCAAGGACGAGTTAAACCAACTCCGCTTTGAAGCAGAATATGAGCTTGGTAAGAGCGGTATTGAAGCGGTGGCCGCAGGTATCCTTTACACGGACCGTGAAAAAGACTTCAATTCTAATGAGAACTTTGTGCGTCCAGGTGCTGGCTTTGTGAACGGCTCGTCATCAATTTCAGATGTTCTTGGGTCAACGGATTCAGGCAACCTTGGTCTTGACGTTGTGGCCTATGACCCAAGCGCATTGATCGAAAACGGCACCTACTTCCTTGACCCAGCAGCCGACGTGCTTTGGAATGTCCAAGAAGAAATCCTGACCTATTACGCTATGGCAACCATCGACTCCGAAGGTCCAATTCCCGTGCGAGGTAATTTTGGTTTCCAATATGTCGACGTCACGCAATCATCGTCTGCGGGTGCGCTTTTCATTGAAGATTCATATGGCGATTTCTTGCCGAGCTTGAACCTAAGCTTTGAAGTGAAAGACGACACATTCTTACGCTTTGGTGCCGCACAATCAGTGACGCGTCCGCGTATGGACCAGCTTCGTACGAATGATGCGCCAGGTCTAAACACTGTGCTCTGTCCAGATGCGGATGCTGACGGTATTCCTGACACCTATATTGGTGAAGAAGTTCCGCAAGTGAACCAAACCTGTGTGAGTATCTTTGGCGGTAACCCGCTACTTCGCCCTTATAAATCAACAGGGCTAGACGTTGCGGTCGAGAAGTATTTCTCTGATGCGGGTGCAATATCGCTGGCCTTTTTCACGAAAACTGTTCGCGACTATATCCAAGACTCGTCTGAAATTGTTGACGCTGGGAATGTAGTTAGCGCGCTTTACGGTGACGGATTTGTCAACGCAAACCCAGGGGTTCAATTTGTCAGCGTTGGCGGCCCGCTTAACGTTGAAGAAGCGACACTCAAAGGTATGGAAGCGTCTATTCGCCTCCCGCTGAGCGACATCTTTGATGCGCCGTTCTTTGAAGGCTTTGGACTGAACGCGGCCTATACTTACACAGATAATAATCTTGAGTTTGAAGGGCGCGATATTGCCATTCCTGGATATTCCAAGAACACATTCAGTGGTGATATTTATTATGAAAACCACGGATGGCGTGCGCGCTTGAACTCGCGTTACCGGTCTGGTTTCCGCTCCGAAGTGCAACAATTTGACGGTGGCCTCATCGGTGCTGACGCTCTGGATGAGTTTATCGTTGATGCACAAATCGGTTATGAGTGGGAAGACGGCCCCTTGGCTGGCGTATCAGTGAATGTCGAAGCGTCAAACTTGACAGACGAACCTTTCCGCACAGAAAATGATCTGGACGGTAACGGTCCTGGAACGGACACGTTCATCAGCCGCCGTGAAGATTACGGCCGGACGTATAACTTTACGATTTCAAAGACGTTCTAAAGATATCCTTGCAAACAGATGTTTGTTGAAAACTTGCCTGTCGACAGCTGTCGGCAGGCTTTTTTGTGCGACATTTTAGAAAAGCGCGAGGCCGAATATATACAAGCGGACCCTCGTTTATTAAGGTGAGCTATGGGACATGACAAAATCAAAGATGTTGTGATTGTGGGCGGCGGCACTGCCGGGTGGATTGCGGCTGCGGCCATGTCAAAACTGCTCCCGCCGAGCATCAACATTAAATTGATTGAATCTGATGCGATTGGTACAGTCGGCGTCGGCGAGGCAACAATTCCGCAAATCATTCGCCTGAACGGCATATTGGGCCTCGATGAGCGTGAGTTTCTGCGCGAAACCAAGGCGACTTTTAAACTTGGTATTGAGTTTAATAACTGGGGCCAGAAAGGCGATAGCTACCTCCATACATTCGGCGATGCGGGCATAAACCTCAGTAACTTACAGTTCCACCATTATTGGCTTCGCCATCAAGCCGCCCAGGATGAGGCCTCTGAAAACGGGCTTTGGGATTATTCGTTGCATCACCGCGCGGCGTATGCGGGCAAATTTGCGCATATGGGAAAGGTCGGCAATACCTCCATGACAGGGCTTGCCTATGCCTATCATTTCGATGCGGGTCTTTATGCAAAATTCCTGCGGCGCTACGCTGAAGCCAACGGCGTTACACGCATAGAGGGGCGGGTAGTTGATACGACCCTTGATGATGAAAACGGCTTTATCCGTGCTGTCACGCTAGAAAGCGGGGAGAGCGTATCGGGTGACTTATTCGTTGACTGTTCTGGCTTTCGCGGGCTTTTGATCGGACAAGCGCTGGGGGTGGACTACCACGATTGGTCAGAATGGCTGCCGTGTAACCGCGCTGTCGCTATCCCGTGCGAAACCACGTCGCCGCTACTGCCTTACACCAAAGCGACCGCCCATGATGCGGGTTGGCAATGGCGGATCCCGTTGCAGCATAGAACAGGCAATGGCCATGTGTTTTGTGATAAATTCACAGACATCGACAGCGCGACAGATACACTCCTGCAAAACCTAGATGGTAAGCCCACGGCAGAGCCGAAAAAGCTATCTTTCACAACGGGTCGCCGCGCCGAATTTTGGCATAAGAACTGTGTCTCTTTGGGGCTTGCCAGCGGATTTTTGGAGCCGTTGGAAAGCACGTCTATCCACCTGATACAATCCAATGTCTCGCGCCTTATCGAATTATTTCCAGACCAAGGGTTCAGCGCCTCTAACATTGCCGAATATAACCGTATCGTGGCCAAGGAATATGAAACAGTACGTGATTTCCTCATTCTACATTATTTCCGCACAGACCGTGATGACACGGCGTTTTGGCGCTATTGCAAAAACATGGACGTGCCAGACAGCCTGACTCACAAGATTGAATTATTTGAAAATGGTGGACGGCTTTACCGCGACCCTGATGATATTTTCCGCGAGTCCAGTTGGGTGCAGGTCATGGTCGGGCAAGGCATTAAGCCCAAAGGCTATCACGCTATGGCTGACCGTATCACTGATACGCAATTGTCGGATTTTATGGGCAGTGTCGATAAAATTATCGGTAAAGCCGTCAGCCCACTACCCAGCCATAAAGATTATATTCAAAGCTACATTGGCGCAGATTTGGCGTAAGTATTGATGAAGGCGTCATGCGGGCTCATCGCGTTTGCGGCGTCCCTCATTGCGCTGTGAATGCCCTTCATGCGGTCTTCTGCGGGAACATTGCCGCGCATCTGCGTCATAATGGGGGCACGTTTGGGAATGATGCCTTGGCCGATATAAACTGCAATCCAACTGGGGTTTTTAAACAACTCCCGCTCGCTTGAGACAACGCGTCCGCTGTCACGGAAATGATCAATTTTATATTGCAAACTGTCAGGGATAGCCATGTTTTTGCAATAGCGCCAAAACGCGGTGTCTTCTCGTTCTGTCGCTGTGTAGTGCAGGATAAGAAAGTCGCGAATACGTTCATATTCTGCGCGCGTCAGGGCATTGTATTCCTGCGCAAGGAGGGGGCTCATATCACGGTCGGGGAACATCGCCAGAAGTCGCATGATGCCGTATTGAATAAGGTGCAGAGATGTCGACTCCAGCGGCTCCATAAAGCCCGCCGATAGCCCGATCGCGACGCAATTTTTATTCCAAAACTGCTTTCGCGCGCCCGTTGTGAAACGCAAATGTTTGGGCTCTGCACGGGCTGCGCCGTCTAGTCCGTCAAGCAAGCTTTGGGTTGCTGTGTCTTGGTCAGTATAGCTATCGCAATAAACATAGCCATTGCCCGTGCGGTGTTGCAGCGGGATACGCCATTGCCAGCCCGCGTCTTTGGCTGTGGATTTGGTATAGGGCAGGGTGTCACCGTTCGTCTCGCACGGCACAGCGACCGCGCGGTTGCACGGCAAATAATGCGACCAATCATCATAGCCTGTCTTAAGGTATTTCTCGATAAGCAGCCCGTAAAACCCTGTGCAATCGATGAATAAATCCGCCTCAAATGTCTCACCAGACTCAAGGCTTACAGATTTTAAAAAGCCGTTATTGGGATCTATCTCCGCCTGTGTCACTTTGCCTTCAACACGGCTCACACCGCGCGTCTCCGCATAGCCGCGCAGAAATTTAGCGTACATCGTTGCGTCAAAATGATAGGCATAATCAAAGGTCGATTGCACCATGCGGCGGTCAGGTGAGGGATGCTCGAACCGGTGGTTTTTGGCTGCGACCCAAGCCATTGAATAATCATCAAGGCTATTGATATTGCCAGCTAAATATTCGCGCATCCAGTAATGATAAAATGGCACGCTATCAAATTCAGCGCCGTATTGCCCAAAGGGGTGAAAATAGCTTTCACCTTTTTTGGCCCAGTCGATAAATTCAATCCCCAGCTTAAATGACCCCTGTGTTTCGCGTACAAAGGTTGCTTCATCAATGCCCAGGCTTTGATTGAAAAAACGGATGGGGGGAATGGTTGCTTCGCCGACACCGACTGTGCCAATAGCTTCAGACTCAATGACGGTAATATCGCATGACGTACCAACGGCATTAGCAATTGCAGCAGCACTCATCCAGCCTGCCGAACCGCCGCCGACGATGACTAATTTTTTGATGCGCTTATCTGTCATATGTCGTCTACCTTATCAGGGTTTTGCAAAAATTTACAGTAAATATATGCGCTAAAGTTGAAAATATGGATTTCATTTCCAAATTTTTGCAAAATCATGTAAACAATTATCATAACTATAAACGGGGAATCTTGTGATGTATATGCGCCCATCTGCCTTATTGACGCTTAGCTTTATGCTCGCCTTGCCATTTGGTCTATCCGCTTGCCAAGCGGATAGCACACAGGCGACCGCAGAAACTATATCGGTATCAGAAACCACCGCGGCGCAATCCGTAACTGCCGCGTCACCCGACCGCAAAAACGTCATCACTGTGACCGATGAAGGCGGGCAACTCCGTTATAATATCGTGCGCGACGGCCAAGACGTCGTGGGTAAGTCTCGCCTGGGCCTTCGGTTTTTAAAGCAACACGGCCTTGACGATGGTCTGCGTATCATCAGTACGCAAACGCGCGCAGTCGACACGTCGTGGGAGCAGCCCTGGGGTGAACGCCGCATCGTGCGTGACAACCATGTCGAGATGCTCATCTCTGCCGAACGTGTAACGCCCAATTTGAAGTTTAATATCCGCGTGCGGATGTTTGATGACGGTGTTGGCTTTCGTTACGAGGTGCCAAAACAACCGCGTCTTGATGCTGTGTCGATTACAGAAGAAATCACGGATTTCAACATAGGCCCAGAGACCACGTCTTGGACCATCCCAGCGCGCATGTATAACCGCTATGAATATTTATATTCCAAAAAGCCAACAGGCGCGCTGCAAATGGTGCATACACCCGCGACGTTCCGCAAAGAGAACGGTGTGCACCTCTCTATTCACGAAGCCGCCCTTGTCGACTATTCCGCCATGTCTTTGCATCAGCAACGTGAAGGCGTGTTGCAAGCCGATTTGACGCCGCATGTCGACGGTATTTTGGTCAAGACTGAAACGCCGTTCAAAACGCCGTGGCGTACAATTCAAATCTCTGACGATGCGGCGGGCTTGATGAATTCAGACCTAATCTTGAATTTGAACGAGCCGAATAAGCTTGGCGATGTCTCGTGGTTTGAACCCGGGAAATACGCGGGTATCTGGTGGGAACAACATATCAAAGAAGGCACATGGGGGAATACCGACGGCCCCATTAATCATCACGCCGCAACGACAGAGGCGACCAAAGCCAAAATGGATTTCGCGGCTGAGAACGGTTTTAACGGTGTCCTTGTCGAAGGTTGGAATGTCGGGTGGGACGGGGATTGGTTTCATAATGGCGATGTATTCTCATTCACCCAAACCTATCCAGATTTCGATATAGCCGAAGTCGCGCGATATGGTCGCGAGGTCGGTGTGCGTCTGGTTGGACACCACGAAACATCAGGTAATATCACGAATTATGAAAACCAGTTAGAAGACGCGCTTGATTTAATGCAAGCCCATGATGTGCGGGTAATCAAATCGGGCTATGTCGCAGATGCGGGTGATATTAAACGCGTCGACGCCAACGGTATCGCTCATTACGAGTTTCATGACGGCCAAGTGATGGTCGATCATCATATGAAGGTTGTCAAACGCGCGGCAGAGCATCAGATCGCGATGAACCCGCATGAGCCCGTAAAAGATACGGGCTTGCGCCGTACATATCCCAATTGGGTGTCCCGCGAAGGGGCGCGCGGCCAAGAATTTAATGCCTGGGGCGTGCCGCCAAACGGCCCTGATCACGTGCTGGATTTATTATTCACGCGGATGCTGTCTGGCCCCATGGACTATACAGCGGGTGCGTTTAATTTGCGGCCAAACGAAATTCCGCCTGTCGCGGATGATTTACAGCGTAATGATGTGCGTTCACGTATCGAGCATACGCTGGCCAAGGAATTATCGCTTTTCGTGGCCATATATTCGCCCATCCAAATGGTCATGGATTTACAGCAGCATTACGAGGCGCGGCCAGAGGCATTTCAGTTTATCAAAGACGTTCCGACCGATTGGGAACAGTCCATCACGCTTGACGGTGCCGTCGGGGATTACGCCGTGATTGCACGCAAAGACCGTAATTCGGATGATTGGTATCTGGCGGCTCTGACGGATGCGACCGCGCGTGATTTAAGCGTCGATTTATCATTCTTAGACGCCGGCAGCTATGAGGCACAGATTTACCGTGATGGCCCAAAGGCGGATTACGAGACAGATCCTTATGACATGGTGATAGAGCGTAAAACCGTCACGGCAGCAGAAACACTGCAGCTACCATTAGGGCGTAGCGGCGGGGCGGCTATACGGTTTAAAAAGCTGTGATAGCGCGGGTCTTATGTGGGCTTTTGGCCCTCGCACTTGTCGGTTGCGGCGCCGCCGAGATAGAGGCCTCTGACCCGCAGACGCCTGTTACTGGCGTTATGGGTGTGACGGGCACTGTGGTGAAAGTCGAAGACTTCCCCTCGCAATTCGTCAAGCCGCGCCATTTAGAGATTTGGTTGCCACCTTCTTATGATACTGCGGCGGAAAAACGCTATCCTGTGCTTTATATGCATGACGGCCAAAACCTGTTTGACCCAAAACAGTCGCGCTATACCCAAACAGATTGGGGCGTGGACGAAGCCATGACGCGCTTGATTAATGAGGGTAAAGTCAAAGAGGCGATTGTCGTTGGTATCTGGAGTACCGACCTTCGCAACCCCGAATATTTTCCAGAAAAAGCCGCTGATGCCTATGCAGACCGCTTCTTTACTGAGTTTCCCGATTTTGACGCAGACGCAATACAATCGGATAATTATCTGCGTTTTATGGTCATGGATTTAAAGCCTTATATCGACGCGACATACCGCACGAAGCCCGGTCGCGATGATACCTTTATCATGGGGTCATCTATGGGTGGGCTGATATCAATTTACGGGATTTCAGAATATCCCGATGTGTTCGGCGGCGCTGGGGGTGTGTCCACTCATTTTCCGATGGGTGACGGCGCGATTGTGGAATATTTGTCGGGTAAACTCCCTGATCCGGCGACCCATAAGATTTATTTTGATTACGGCACAGAGACGCTGGACCATAATTATGAAGGCTATCAAGACCGCATGGACGCAGCGATGAAGCGCGCAGGCTATGTGGCGGGCGAGAATTGGATAACGCGTAAATTTGACGGTCATGAACATTCAGAACGCGCCTGGCGCGCGCGCGTGCATGTGCCGCTCACATTTTTATTAGGAGCCGAACCGTGACCGTTTATTCATTGATGAAGCTATCACTCGCAAGCGTTGCGGGTCTATCTCTGCTGGCGTGTAGTCCATCGAACCCAACATCTACAGCGCCGTCAACGGATAAGCTTGCCGTGAGCAATGTTCTGCACCCCGCGTGGACAAAAGATGCGGTCATATACCAAATCAACACACGTCAATATTCGCAAGAAGGCACCTTTGCGCAAGTGCAAGCTGACCTCCCGCGCATCAAAGATCTCGGCGTTGATATCCTTTGGTTTATGCCGATACATCCTATTGGGCAGGAAAAACGCAAGGGCTCTATGGGCAGTCCCTATGCCGTGAAAGACTTTCAAGCGGTTAATCCAGACTTGGGCACAAAGGCGGATTTCAAAGCCCTTGTCGATGCGGCTCATGATTTGGGGCTAAAAGTTATCATTGATTGGGTCGCCAATCACACGGCATGGGATAACCCATTGGTGCAGACCCATCCCCATTGGTACACGCGCGACGCAGACGGCAATATGCAATTTCCGCCTGACACCGACTGGGCAGACGTTGTTGATCTGGATTACGATCAACAGGGCTTGCGTGATTATATGATAGAGAGCCTAAGTTATTGGGTGCGAGACGTCGGTATTGACGGTTTTCGGTGCGATGTCGCAGGCATGGTGCCAACAGATTTTTGGGACGCTGCGCGGGCGGAACTGGACGCGATAAAACCCGTCTTCATGCTCGCCGAATGGGAAGAGCCAGAATTGCATATCAACGCCTTTGACGCGACTTACGCCTGGCGCTGGAAAGAGATCATGCAAGACATCGTGAACGGCAAGGCTGATGCAACTGATATAGCCGACTATTACGCCGCGCAAAAAACGGACTGGCCGCAAGATGCCTTTCGTATGACATATACGTCCAATCACGACCAAAATACATGGGACGGAACGCCGTTTGAGATTTACGGTGACGCACTACCTGCCGCCATGGTCTTGTCTTTTGTCGGTGAAGGCATGCCGCTGATTTACAATGGCCAAGAGGCGGGCAATGACAAGCGATTGGAGTTTTTTGAAAAGGATTTGATCCACTGGAACGATGATCATCCTTTCCAAGATAAATTCAGAGATCTAGTGGCGCTTAAGACGGATAATGAGGTTCTTCATAACGGGGCGTGGGGTGCGCGCGTGACGCAAGTCGATAACGATAACCCCCAAAACGTCTTTAGCTTTATTCGCCAATCGGATGACGGCGCGAAGGCTGTGATGGGTGTTTTCAACCTCTCTGATAGCGCGCAAACTGTGCGGTTTAATGATGATGTGCCCTATGGTGATTACACAACCTTCCAAAGCGGCGCGGCTGTGACGATTGAGGCGACATCAGAACTATCACTGGAGCCTTGGGCTTACCGCGTTTTTGTGCGTTAATGGAGTATGGAAACGCCGCACTTTACAGTTGAACGATTTGGGAATGAGGGTCAGCCCGTTGTCGTTATTGACGACTTTGCGGCCAGTCCAGATGCGCTGCTAGAGACGGCATCACATGCCACATTCGAAAAACGAGGGCTGTTTTATCCTGGTATCCGCGCGCCCGCCAACCCGCAATATCTGACAGAGCAGGGGGCGCTAATCGCCCAAATACTGATCGAGGTGTTTGGCTTTACAAAACCTGCCCAACTCACAGAATGTGCCTACTCACTGGTCACGACAAAACCCCAAGATTTAATGCCGATACAGGCCTTGCCGCATTACGACGGGTTAGAGCCGCAACGTTTGGCGCTACTGCATTACCTATCGGGGCCAAAGACAGGCGGCACAGCCTTTTACCGTCACGATGCCACAGGGTTTGAAACGGTCACAGAGCTGCGATTTGAGCGCTATAAACAGGCTTTATCAGAGGAGGCGGCCCAAAACGGCCTACCGCCACAGGATTATTGCCGCGATGATTTGAACGGTTTTACGCGCATCGGCACGGTTGCGGCTAAAAAGAATCGCCTCGTGATTTACCGGGGCATTACGCTTCATTCGGGCGATATACCGAAGGGTCTACCGTTTTCAACGGACCCTCTGCGCGGACGATTGACGATAAACAGCTTCTTGCATGAGGCTTAGTCAAAGTTTTTTTGCTGTGAATGATTTTTTCTATTGCCAAACAATTTTTTTGCCCTAGTTAGCGCAGTGACGAAAAAGCGAGCTACAGCGAGCCCTTAACAAGCAGCCTGAAATACGGCGTTGAATGGGAAATCTGTCAGCCGTGACTGCGCCGTAAGCCAGTCTAATAGCCGCCGATACGTCTTGGTTTTTATGCGTCAATTGTGACGCCCAGGAATTGAGAGTTGTTGGTATGGCACAGCGTGTGACTTACAAACGTCTAAGTATCTCAATCTCACTGCAAGCGCAGCTGGGAGACATGTTCCTGTCGTCCAAACATCAAGATTATTTGGCCGCAATCGCGGAATTCAGCAGTGAGGTGCGGGCGGCTTAATTAAGCCGAACCCGCCGACCCCTCTTGAGGCACGGTGACCCCATGTCTCACTTGCCGCTGACAAACCGGATTATCACTTGATCCCTTGTCATTTCTGAAATTTGACGCTGCCCATTTTATAAAACCCATTAGGGCCGGGCGTCTTTTGGACAATGAATTCATGCCGATTGTAAAAACAAACACAACACAGATTGCCCAGCCGACACAGTTGCGCCCTTACGGCCTGCCAACATATAACACCTCTGCTGACGCCATTGCGGCTTATGCTGGCGATGACCAAATTTACGTGCTGTATCCGCGCAAGATTGAGGCGGCGGCCCGCACATTCCTGAACGGTTTTCCGGGACAAGTCCTCTATGCGGTTAAATCAAATCCGCATCCGTCATTATTGCAAATCCTATGGGATGAGGGTGTGCGTAATTTCGACGTCGCCTCTATTCGTGAAATGGAATTGGTCGCGGGTTTATTGCCAGGTGCAAAAATGTTCTTGATGCACCCGATTAAATCACGGGCGACGATTGCGCGTGCTTATGCGCTTGGTATCCGGGATTTCTCCTTTGATCATAAAGACGAGTTGCAAAAAATTATCGACTGCGCAGATGATGCAACAGATTTGCGTCTTCACTTGCGCCTTGCTTTGCCAAAAGGTGATGCCGCCATGCCGTTATCAGGCAAATTTGGCGCTGATTTTGAGAGCGCAACAGCCTTATTGCAGTCCGCGCGACATGTATCTGATAAACTCGGCGTATGTTTTCATGTTGGGTCGCAATGTATGGTCATTGATAACTATGACCGTGCCATTGGCTATGCGCGAGACCTGGTAAACGCGGCGGGTGTATCAATCGATTCTATTGACGTTGGCGGGGGTTTCCCCGTGGCTTATCCTGACATGCCAATCGCACCGATGGCAGATTATTTCCATGCGATAGCCGATAGCTTATCTGCCCATGGCTTTGCTAATATAGCTGTATTTGGCGAGCCTGGCCGGGCGCTTTGCGCCGAAGGCGGTGCGACATTGGCACGGGTCGAGCTTCGCAAAGGCTCTGACCTTTATTTGAATGATGGTACCTATGGGTCGTTGTTTGATGCGGGCCAATTTGCTTGGAAATTTCCAGTTAAACTCCACCGCAACCGTCCCCCCGCACCCGCGTTAAATACAATTGGATTTCGCTTTTTTGGGCCAACATGTGACAGTGCCGATACAATGAACGGCCCGTTTCATTTACCCGCAGACACATGCGAAGGCGATTGGGTAGAAGTCGGGCATTTGGGGGCTTACGGCCAGACTCTGGCCACGCAATTTAACGGTTTTTATTCCAACCACACTGTCGCTGTCCTCAGCGACGATTAATGAAATTACTTCAGTCTTTAGGACATAATCATGACTAAAAATACAAAAGCCCAGCTGCTCTCTAATGTTGTAGAGCATATCGACATTACACAAATCGACGCGCGCCCAATTATCGACGCTATGGGCAAAATGTCTTTCACGGCGCGCGACCTTGGCCGGGCGACCGACATTTTCAAACAAGCCGTCAATGACAAAGATTGCTCTGTTATCCTAACGCTTGCGGGGTCTACATCTGCGGGCGGATGTATGCATGTTTATCGCGACCTTGTGAAATACGGCATGGTTGACGCCATTGTCTCAACGGGCGCAGCAATTGTCGACATGGACTTTTTTGAAGCCCTTGGCTACAAACACTACCAAGCCGATAGTACCATCGATGATAACGAGCTGCGCGAGCTTTATATTGACCGTATCTATGACACCTATATCGACGAAGAAGAGCTGCAAGCTTGTGACCATGTCATCAAAGACATCACAGACAGCCTAGAGCGCCGCCCTTATTCATCCCGCGAATTTATCTGGGAAATGGGCAAATGGCTCAAGACACATGCTGTCAAAAAAGGCTCTCTGATTGAGACGTGTTATGACTATGATGTGCCGATTTTCGTACCCGCATTCTCTGATTGTTCGGCGGGCTTTGGCCTTGTGAAACACCAAGTCGAAAATCCCGGTAATTACCTATCGATTGACTCTGTTGCTGACTTCCGCGAGTTGACTGACGTTAAAATCAAAGCGGGCTCTACGGGTCTTTTGATGATCGGCGGCGGTGTGCCAAAGAACTTTGTCCAAGACACAGTCGTTTGCGCAGAAATCCTTGGCGTCGAAGCCGAAATGCATAAATATGCGGTACAGATTACTGTCGCCGACGTGCGCGACGGTGCGTGCTCAAGCTCGACCCTGAAAGAGGCCGCTAGCTGGGGTAAGGTGCAAACCACGCTAGAGCAGATGGTATTTGCCGAGGCTGGCTCTGTTGTGCCCTTGCTTGCATCTGATGCTTACCACTCTTGTGACTGGAAGAACCGTCCACGTCGTAACTTTGCAAAGATGTTTCAAAAATGACCCAAGTCGCGACAAAAACAGCAATGACTGCGCCTTTCGCTATGCTTAAACCGTCCGAGGGGTTCCTCGGACTGCCGCCAGAGCTTGCAACGGATTATGCCGGTTCGGGCGCTGTTATTATTCCTTTTGGACTAGAGGCGTCGGTATCTTACGGCGGGGGTACAGAGGCGGGACCCGCTGCTATGCTCGCCGCCAGCCAAGAGGTTGAGTTATTTGATGAAGAGCTGTGGTGCGAGCCTGTGGAGCGTTACGGCGTCATTACGGCGCGCGAGCCTGTCATTGATAGCGAAGATATCGCGGCATCCTTAAAGAAGCTGGAGGCAATGACAACGGCTGTGCTCAAAGACGGTAAATTTCCGCTCGTTTTTGGCGGTGAACACTCCATTACACCGGGTGCTATTCGGCCGTTTTTGTCACAATATGATGACTTGATTATCCTTCATTTTGACGCGCACGCTGATCTGCGTGACGGCTATGAGGGTGAGCATTTCAGCCATGCTGCCGCTATGCGCCGCGTGCTCGACCATCCGACTGTGCCAATAGTGTCCTGTGGTATTCGCAATATCTCCAAATCCGAAATTCCTTTTTATCAGGCGAATAAGCACCGCATCACCATTCACTGGGGTAAAGACCGCGCCAAATGGAAAGCGGCTGATATTGTGAAGCCTTTAAAGGGGCGCCCTATTTATCTTACTTTCGATTTGGACGGATTTGATAGCTCCGTGATGCCGTCTACTGGCACCCCGGAACCAGGGGGTTTGTTTTGGGAAGACGCTATGGCGATTATCAAAGCGGCATCAGAAATTGGCACGATTGTCGGTGCAGATATCAACGAGTTGGCCCCGATTGAGGGTTTTCACGGCCCCGATTTTTTGGCTTCCAAACTCGCCTATAAAATACTAAACTATAGCTTGGGACGGGGTTAAGCCGTCCTGTTTATGAGTGAAAGCTCGCGACGTTTTTTCTGGAGGCTCTATGTCCAAACGTCACCGCAAAACCAAAGACATGATGTCAGTTACGTCTGATGACGGCGAGACTATTTTTGATCACACCCATTTCGAAGCCCCACGTGGAAAGAAGCCACGCGGCAAAGAAAAACGGCAATCAACCAAGCGCGCCTATTACGACGACTAAGACTAAAGCGGCACTGACAGCTTTACTTAATATAATCTGCGGCGAACCCTTTGCCGTGGAAACAACACTCGCGTGCAATCCGCGCCAGCAAAGATAAAGATATATCATGGCCAAAACACGTGCGGGCGCGCAACTCACAATACGGACTGCCGTTGTTCAAGATGTCGCGGGCATTGCCGCGCTTGTTGACCGCGCCTATCCCAATATGTCGACCTATGCGGTCTCGACCTTAAAGGGTCAGATTTCAAACTTTCCTGAAGGTCAATTTGTTGTCGAATATGAAGGCGATATCGTCGGTTACGCCGCCAGTATTATGGTCAGAGAAGACCTCGCCATGGCGCCGCATAATTGGGCGGGCATTACAGGCGGCGGATATGGTTCGTCCCATAACCCGAATGGTGATTGGCTATACGGCATGGAAGTCTGTGTTGATCCTGACCGTCGCCGCCTGCGCATAGGCGAACGGCTTTATGATGCGCGCAAAGCCCTGGTCGAAAGCTTAGAGCTTAAAGGTATTGTTTTTGGTGGTCGTATACCGGGGTGGAAAAAGCGTAAAAAAACCTATCCCGATCCCTTGGATTATATGGAGGCCGTCAAAGCGAAAAAGGTCAACGATCCTGTCGTAAACTTCCAGTTCCGCCAAGGCTTTGATGTCCATGCGATTTTAAAAAATTACTTGCCTTCTGACAAAGCGTCAGGCGGCTATGCCGCCCATATGGTGTGGCGTAATCCGTATGCCGTGGACGTACGCGATAGCGTCCATTCTGAAGCCGCGCAAAAAGATGTTATCCGCGTTGCAACCGTCCAGCTTCAAATGCGCACGGTGACCAGTTTTGATGATTTCATGAGCAGTGTCGAATATTTCGTCGATAGCGTATCGGCCTATAAAGCTGACTTTGCAGTTTTTCCTGAATTATTCACCTTGCCGTTGCTGGCCTTGGCGGAGCACCGCTTGGCCCCGTCAGAGGCGATTGAAACACTGACAGAATATACGCCTGTGTTTATTGAGGCGATGCGAAAGCTCGCGGTGAGTTATAATATTAATATCATTGGAGGCTCGCATCCAACGCTGGCCGATGATGGTGACGTCCAAAACATCGCCTATGTCTTTTTGCGTGACGGCTCTGTGCATGCGCAGGAAAAAATTCACCCCACGCCGAATGAGCGCCATTATTGGAATATCAAGGGCGGCGACGAGGTCAGCACAATCGACACAGATTGCGGCCCGATTGGCGTACTCATTTGCTATGACAGTGAATTTCCCGAACTCGCCCGCCGCATGGCGGATGAGGGGGCACGTATCCTGTTCGTGCCGTTTTGCACGGATAACCGCCAAGGTTATTTGCGCGTTCGCTATTGCTGCCAAGCGCGCGCCATTGAAAACCAATGTTATGTGGTTATGTCGGGCAATGTCGGTAACTTGCCGGGCGTGGAAAATATGGATGTCAATTACGCTGAAAGCTGTATCTTAACGCCCTGTGATTTTCCTTTTGCACGGGATGGTATTGCTGCGGAATGTTCTGAAAACGTGGAAACAGTGGCCATTGCCGACCTTGATTTGACCGATCTGTCATGGGCGCGCGCCAAGGGTACGGTGCGAAACCTGCGCGACAGGCGGTTTGATTTATACCAGACCCAATGGTCTGATCAGTAATCGGTAGATCATGCCGCATAGGGTTTGCTAACGTCAAAAATGGTAGCACCAAATTATCGCAAAGAAGACAGGCATTTAGACTTGCGAAGGCGCGGTAACATATTGTATCAGCCTAACTTCGACCAAGGCTAAGGCCATGGTCAGCTTGGGAGCATTTATCCCAATAGGCCGCAGTAGCTCAGTGGTAGAGCGCATCATTGGTAATGATGAGGTCGGGAGTTCAATTCTCCCTTGCGGCACCATTTTCCTTAGGCCTAATCCATCTCGCGTTTGTGGAAATTCCACGCGGTTTTGATGATGGTCTCAATACCCGAATGTTGCGGTTCAAAACCGATGATGGCTTTGGCTTTGGCACCGTCGGCATAAAGACGGCTAAGGTCGCCCCCGCGGCGCGGCGCAGGATCATATGGCAGCGGTAGCCCTGTGACGCGCTCTATAGTTTGCAGAACCTCAAGGTTACTCACCCCGTTTCCCGTGCCAATGTTAAGCGATGTTGCCGCAAGGCCTGTGTCGAGCGCCAGCAGCGCTTTGACATGGGCGAGGGCGATATCGCTGACATGGATATAATCCCTTATACAACTGCCGTCGGGTGTGTCGTAATCGGTGCCAAAGATTTTCATGCGCCCTCGTAAGCCCATAGCAGACCGCAGCGCAATCGGGATGAGGTGCGTTTCAGGGTCATGTTCTTCGCCAATCTCGCCGGCTTCGTCCGCGCCTGCCGCATTAAAATAGCGCAGCGTAACGTATTTCAGGCCGTAAGCTTTATGATAACTCTCTATCATATGCTCTATCGCGAGCTTGGTTTTGCCGTAAGTGCTAAGCGGGATTTGCGGTTGATTCTCGGTCAGCGGCATGGCGTCTGTCTCGCCGTAAGTCGCGCAGGTCGAGGAGAATATAATCTGCGCCGCGTCTGTTTTTCGCATAGCATTAAGCAAGTTCATCGCGCCCAAGACATTGTTTTGATAAAATTCTGCGGGATGGGTTTCGCCAATGCCGACCTCAATCGAACTGGCCAGATGAATGACGGTTTCAACATGGGCGTAGCGCTGAAACGCGGCCTCTGTCGCGCCCGCATCGCGGAGGTCCACTGTCTCTAGCGGCCCCCATTTCACGGCATGGGCGTGGCCAGAGGATAGATTGTCAAAGGTGATGGGGTTTGCCCCATATTTTGATAATGTCTTGCAGACATGCGCGCCAATATAGCCCGCTCCGCCGACGACAATAATGTCTCTATCGTTTAAGGGTTTATCAGCAGACATAAAAGGCCTCTGGATTTGAAGATAAAAGCGCCGCTGTCCACGGCTCTAGTTTTGTTCGTTCGACACAAGCGACAATGCAGCCTCCAAACCCACCGCCCGTCATACGCGCACCAACCGCGCCCAAACGAACCGCGTCCTCGACGAGTATGTCAATCGCGGGCAGGGTGATATCAAAATCATCGCGCATAGAGGCGTGGCTCGCTATCATAAGCTCTCCGAAGTTCTTCATATCACCGTCTTGTAATGCCTTCGCGCCTTTGACTGTGCGGCGATGTTCTGTGGCACAATGTTTTGCACGACGCTGAACGGCATCTGTCATATGGCTAAGGGCCGCTAATTCTTTGTCTGTCAAAAGGCAAATATCATCGCGCCCAAGGGCTTGCTTTATGACGTCACATTCCTCTTTGCGGGTTTTATAACGCCCCTCGCTTAGTTTGCGAAAATGCCCTGAATGGATAACGGCCATGTGATAAGTCTCTGGTAAGTCTATGAGATCATATGATAATTTCTTTGTATCAAGGGCCAAGGCTTGCCCAGGCCGCGCGATAGAGACCGCCATTTGATCCATGATGCCGCAGGGCATGCCGATGAACTCGTTTTCCACGCGGCGAGCCAAAACGGCGATATCTGTGTCTGATAGCGGGCTGGCCGCTATCTCCCGACAAAGTTTCAATATCCCAACAATGACGGCGGCGGATGACGATAAACCAGCGCCAAAGGGCAGGGTGGTCGTGAGCGCAATATCGGCCCCGCCGATCAGTGGTTCAGCGTCATTGGCCAGCTTTATTGCGCCGAGGGCATAATCTGACCAATGATCAGTCGAGAGGTCGCTGAGGTGACGCGTGGCCATATCGTCAAACTTATCTGATATGATACGCACATTTTTGTCCGTTCGGGGTGAAAGACTGATAGTCACGCCCATCGGCAACGCAGTGGGAAGCACCATGCCGCCGTTATAATCCGTATGCTCGCCCAGCAGATTGACCCGCCCTGGTGTAAACTGGGTCAGGGTGGGGCTTGTCCCAAATGTGGATGTGAATAAAGCCTCTGACATTACAATGATTTCAACACGTTAGCGGCATGTTCTGGCATAACGTCAACGGTGAAAACGCCTGTGGCTTGTTCCACTGACGCCAGATATTTTATACGGTTTGGGGCCCGTAGCAGCGGATAAAACTGTGCCGTGAAGTGAAAGGTTTTTTCATACCCCACAGGGGCCGCATGTAGGCTCAGCATATAGGGCGTCTCGCACCCAAAAAAGCTATCATAGCGGCGCGTGATATCCCCCAGCAGATGCGCAAAACCGTCCAATTCGTCTTCGTTAAATGCCCAAGGCCCAGCTTTTTGCGCGCGCGGTGCAATCCAAACCTCGTAAGGAAAACGCGCAAAAGGTGGACAAAAGGCGCGCATGCCGCCAGCCTCTGCAACGCCGTAATCCACCCAGGCGTCATCCATAACACGCGCAAGATTATATCCCGCATTAAAGGCTTTTGCGGCCTTTTTTTGCACGGCCGGAATGAACGGAAAAGCGTAGATCTGACCGTGGGGATGATGCAGCGTAACGCCCACCGCGTCTCCGCGATTTTCAAATGGCATAACGAATTGGCATCCCGCCTGAAACAAATTTTCGTAACGGTCATTCCACGCTGCAATCAAAAGCCGCCTTTTGTCTTGGCCAATTGTCGATAAATTACCTGTTGCCTCGGGCGAATAGACGACAACATCGCAACGCCCTTGGGCGCGAGCCGTATCGGCTAATGCTTCCATATCAGGCGGTGTCGGTGCCTGCGCGTGAAGGCTCGTAAATTTGTTTTCAAAGATTGCCAATTCAAAGTCAGTAAAGGGTATTTCCGTTGCTGCGCCGCCGTCCACGCTTGGGGCGAGGGGGTCATCTGCAGCTGATGGCTTGAAGGTGCGATTCTGGCGGTGCGGCGCATAGAGGTTCCATTCTGCGCGCAGCGGATGGTAGCGTAATTCGCCGCCCTTTGCGACCTCGCCGCTGTCTTGCCCAAGCGGCGATAGCTTATGAGGGGTGTAGCCATAAAGAAAAAGGTCACGACCATCGCGTTTGGTGAATGTACGGCGGTGAACATCCCGCCCTGCAATCTTATGTCTCAATATGGTCTGATGGTCGCTCACACGGGTCCTATTCATTGCAGTTCCCTTTTGACATAGGCGGTGATGAAAACGATGACCAGATTAAAATAACAATGACTGCTATGGCTGCGTGTTTTCGCTTGACCTTATATCTTTCAAACATACGGTAAACTGTCAGCATAACAAAATAAGAGTGGAGGGACGCAGCGTGATAACAGTCAGTGATAATGCCGTCTTTGCGCTGTCTAACCGTTATTTTTCCTATGTCTTTCATGTCTCGCCAGAAGGGCTGCTAGAGCACCGCTATTACGGTCTGCCGCTGTCAGCGCCTCTGGATGCGCCTGTGCATCATCAGGGAACACAACGCGAAATGACGTCAAATTTCGAGGGCGAGCCTTATTATAACCTGACTGATACCCCGCAAGAATACCCGATTTTCGGGCGCTCAGATTACCGCGCACCCGCTTTTCACGCGCGCAACGCAGACGGCAACAGTATTTTCACGCTGCTTTATAAGTCCCATACGATTAAGGCTGATAAACCGAAACTGGACGGCTTACCGTCTGCACGTGGTGGGGGTAGCCAGACCTTGATTATCATCCTGGAAGACGCGCTTTGGGGTTTGACGGCAAAGCTGCATTACACGGTTTATGAGGATTACGGCGTGCTTGCGCGGTCTGTTGTTTTTGAAAACAATGGGACGCGGGACATTAATCTGGAGCATGTCTACAGCACAGCCCTTGACCTTCCGCCCGGAGATTATGAAGCCCTACATTTGCATGGTACTTGGGCGCGGGAATTTAATGCTGAACGCATGGCCTTGCCGCATGGGCGGTTCGTTATCGGTAGTGCGCGCGGCACATCCAGCGCAGCGCATAGCCCGTTTTTGGCCGTAATCGATGCGACCGCAACTGAAACCCATGGTCGCGTCTACGGCACGGCGCTTGTTTACAGCGGGAATTTTTCTATCAGTACAGAGGTGAACGAGTTTGAAGACGTCCGCATATTGGCGGGAATAAACCCGTTTAATTTCAACTGGACGCTTGCGGCGGGCGAGCGTTTTACGACACCCGAGGCTTTGCATGTTTTTACCCAAAATGGTCTCGGCGGGATGAGCCATATTTGGCACGATTTCGTACGGGACAAAATATCGCCGCCCGCTTTTCGTCACCTCCCGCGCCCAACCTATCTTAATACATGGGAGGCGGCCTATTTCGATGTAAATGAGGGTAAGGTTCTCACCCTCGCGGATAAAGCCGCAACGCTGGGTGTGGATATGTTGGTGCTAGATGACGGCTGGTTCAAAGGGCGGCGGGATGACACCACATCGCTTGGCGATTGGACGGCAGACCCAAGCCGATTTCCGAGTGGCATCCCAGCGTTGGCTGCGAAAATCAAAGCGAAGGGCCTAAAATTTGGGCTTTGGTTTGAACCTGAAATGGTCAATCCCGATAGCGATTTATTCAGGGCTCACCCCGATTGGATACTCCATGTGCCGGGGCGCAAATCATCATTGGGCCGCCATCAATTGACGCTTGATTTATCGCGGGCAGAGGTGCGAGATTATCTGTTTGACGCCATAGATAGCCTGCTATCTTGCGGGGATATTGGTTACGTGAAATGGGATATGAACCGCGCCATGACAGAGGTCGGATCAGCCGCATTCCCGCCGAGCCAGCAGGCGGAAGTGCCGCATCGTTATCTGCTGGGGCTTTATGATTTGCTGTCCCGAATTACGAATAAATATCCAGATATCCTATTTGAGAACTGCGCGAGTGGCGGCAACCGTTTTGACCTTGGTATGCTGTCCTATATGGCGCAAAATTGGACGTCGGATAATTGCGACCCCATCGCGCGACTGGATATTATCCACGGCGCGTCTTTGGTCTTTCCGCTGGATGTATGCGCCGCCTATATCGGGCCGTCGCCTAATCACCAAAACGGACGCGTGAGTTCGATTCACACGCGTTATGATGCAGGCGCGTTTTGCGCCGCCAAGGGCGTTTCGCTTAGCGAGGCTGATATCGATGCCAATTTGCCTGCGCTTCAGAGATTGATGAGCCATGCGAAAGACACCGCTACGGACATGGTCGGTGGCCATTTTGACCGCCTGATAAAAACACGCAATGAAGTGTGTTGGCAATACACATCGCGCGACGGCGAGACTGTTTATCTGGCCTATTTCCATATCCTTGCTGCACCGAACTTACCGTTCAGACGCGCCCATGTGCGCGGGCTTGACCCGCTGGCTGAGTATATCTTGACCGAGGACAAGACGCGCCACCAAGGTGACGCACTTATGCATAGCGGTATGGCTTTACCCTATGTTGCAACGGGTCAAGTCAAGGCGGATATGCGCTATATGGCAAAAGGCGATTTTAGCTCGCATGTGTTTATTTTCAAAAAGGTATCACCGTGAGCAAGCCCGAATTAGGCGTCTGTTATTACCCAGAGCATTGGCCAGAGAGCGGATGGACAGATGACGCTGCGCGCATGGTCGAGATGGGCATATCGTGGGTGCGTATCGGCGAATTTGCCTGGAGCCGTATCGAGCCGACGCCCGGTGATCTACGCTGGGACTGGTTGGACACGGCTATAGAAATATTGGGTGAGGCGGGTCTACATGTTGTGCTGGGTACACCGACAGCAACACCGCCGCGCTGGATGGTGGATAGACATCCCGATATGCTCGCCGTGAGCAAGGATGGTCAGCCGCGTAAATTTGGATCCCGTCGGCATTACTGCTTTTCCCACTTAGGATATAAAGATGAGGCGAAACGCATCACAGAATTGATGGCGAAACGCTACGGCGCAAATCCCCATATAGCTGCGTGGCAGACCGATAATGAATATGGGTGTCATGATACAATACTGTCTTATAGCGATGCGGCGCGCGCGGCCTTTCGGGTTTGGTTACGCAAGAAATACGAAACAATTGATGCGCTTAACACGGCATGGGGCAATGTTTTTTGGTCAATGGAATATAACGGCTTTGATCAAGTGGATTTACCCAATCAAACGGTGACAGAGCCTAACCCCGCCCATGTTATGGATTTCCGCCGTTTCAGTTCTGACCAAGTGGTGGACTTTAACCGCGCGCAATGCAGTATTTTGCGAGCGTACACCGACGCCCCAATCATCCATAATTACATGGGGCGTATTACGGATTTTGATCACTTTGCGGTTGGGGCCGATTTGGATATCGCCAGTTGGGACAGCTACCCCCTTGGGTTTTTAGAAGATAGGTCAGATCAAGGCGAAGATTTCAAACATGACTATCAGCGCCAAGGTGATCCTGATTTTCAAGCCTTTCACCATGATCTTTACCGCGCGGTTGGCGGCATGCGGAACGGGGTTTCACGGTGGTGGGTGATGGAGCAACAACCCGGCCCCGTGAATTGGGCGCCGTATAATCCCGCACCGCTGCCTGGGATGGTGCGTCTATGGACTTGGGAAGCGGTGGCGCATGGTGCCGAAGTCGTGAGCTATTTCCGCTGGCGACAAGCGCCCTTTGCGCAAGAGCAGATGCACGCGGGGCTATTGCGTCCTGACGGCGTTATGGCCGAGGGCGGTGCAGAGGCGGCGCGCGTGTCCAAAGAGCTGCTGGCGTTGGATGACGCAGACGCGGGGCCATCGTCTGTGGCCATTGTTTTTGATTATGCGTCCGCTTGGGCGTGGGAAACACAGCCTCAAGGCCAAGATTTTGACTACTTTCATTTAGTGTATGATGTCTATCGCGGCTTGCGGCGGCTCGGTGTATCCGTTGATATTGTGCCGCCGTCTTGCGATGATCTTAGTGACCGCGCGTTAGTCATAACCCCCGGATTATTTGCGTGGACGGATAGTTTGCGCGCGGCCATGAAGCGCTTTGAGGGTCAGATGTTAATTGGCCCGCGCACGGGGTCAAAGACGGATGACTTTGCCATTCCTGCGAGCCTGCCGCCGGGGATTGACGGCTTTGACTGCAAAGTAACCGCAGTCGAAAGCTTGCGCTCAAGTGGAGCTATAGACCTTATTGACGGCGGGTGTTTTCAGATTTGGCGGGAGTTTGCCGAGACATCAGAGACTGTTACCGAGACAGGTAGCGACGGACATCCTGCGCTCATAACGAAGGGCAAACTGACCTATATGGCGGGCTGGCCCGATGATAGGGCGATGACCCGCATTCTGGATAAGGTGTGTAAGCGGGCAGGGGTGGAAACGACCGATTGCCAGCTGGGTTACCGCCGCCGTGATTTTGGACATTACACGCTGCATATGAATTACGGCGCGAAAGCGGTCACGCACACGGGTATATTGTTGAGCCCTGCAGACATTGCGCTTTTTGATAATAAGGCGCAAAGCTGGATTATAAAGCCAAGCCCGTAAATTAAAAACGGCGGCAAGGGGACATCATGGATTTAGAGCCACTACAGATATTCGTGTTTATTGCGATAACAGCCATTATTGCTGGCGCGACGATTTGGTATTGTCGCGGCGCACGTCACAGCGAAAATGGCGAGCAAGAATATTTCCTCGCGGGTGGGTCGCTAAAATGGTATTTTGTTGCGGGTTCTATCACGCTGACTAATCTATCGACCGATCAGTTGGTCGGGATGAACGGCAATCAAATGGCGCTTCTTGCTTGGTGGGAATTGGCCGCCGTCGTTGGGCTTTTTATCCTCTGCTTTGTGTTCATTCCCGTTTATTATAAATATAACTGCACGACCACGACAGAACTGCTGGAGAAGCGTTTTGGCAACCCCCATATTCGCGCGCTTATCTCGACCCTGTTTTTGCTCGGTAATGTCTTTATTTTTCTGCCCGCCATTCTCTACGGTGGGTCTCAATTCATGATTAGTATGTTTGGTCTTTCCACATCGCCCGTCAATGTGCCGGGCTTTGGCGCGATTGACCCGATGATATTTGTGTTCTCGATAGTTTTCGCGACTATCGGCGCGGCTTACGCAATTTTCGGCGGGCTTCGGGCCGTGGCCGTGTCGGATACATTCTCAGGCGTGCTGCTGCTCAGCCTAGCCTTAGTGGTGACCATCATAGCGCTCAAAGCGATTAATTTTGATTTCTCTGGAATCCCCAAAGAACGCCTGACCCTTATCGGGAGCCCAAGCTCTGATATTCCGTTCTCAACATTGTTCACAGGGATGCTGTTTATCCAGATTTTTTACTGGTCAACGAACCAGACAATTACCCAGCGCGCTATGGCATCGCCCAGCGTGAAAGAAGCGCAAAAGGGTATTCTCGCTGCGGCTGGCATAAGGCTTTTAATCGTGCCGCCCATTATCGTGCTGCCTGGCATCGTGGCCTATAAGCTTTATGGCCGTGTGGAAAATGATATGGCCTATGGTCAACTTGTTGGTGATTTGCTGCCAGGGTTCTTATCAGGCGCTTTTGCCGCCGCAATTTTGGCTGCTATTCTAACCACGTTTAATTCCATCCTTAACGCCTCTGCTGCGCTTTGGGTCTGTGACATTCACGAAACCTATGTGGATAAAAAACCAAAGGTGAAGCGCCTGTCCCTTTGGGTATCCATCGTCATGGTTGTGATGAGCCTTATCCTTGTGCCGTTTTTTGCGACGCAAGACAGTCTGATTAACACAGTGCAGACGCTTTACGGCCTGCTGTCTATGCCGATATTATCAGCCTTTATTGTTGGCGTGCTGTTTAAGAATGTCGATGCGCGCGCGATGATCATCTCTGTTATCTTTGGCGTGTTGTTTTATTTCTGGATGCTGAACCCGCTGGCGACTGATGCGAGCCTCGCCACACAGCGTGTGGGCCTGCATTACATTCACCTGATGGCGATAAACCTGTTCACAATGGTGGGCTTATGCCTCGCGCTGAACCGGCTGGTATTTCGTAAGCGCGCCCAATGGGACGCCCATACGGTGTTTGGAAAAACCGCCGACGCTTAAGGCCTAAGCATTTTTCGGCTCAACCGATGCGGCTGGCTTTTCATTGAGCTGCTTGTGCTCATCCCGCATGCCAATATAAAGGCTGACGCAAGCCGCAAGCAATATCAATGTGAAGGGCAGAGCTGCTGTGATGGTGCCAGCTTGTAGCGATTGTAGCGCTTGGGTGCCGCCGCCGACCAGCAATGCGGATGCCGTGAGGCCTAGCGCTGCCGCCCAAAAAACGCGCTGCGCGACAGGGGCGTGTAATTTACCGCCCGACGTGATTGTATCCACAACCAGCGCGCCTGAATCTGCCGATGTGACAATAAATATAATCAGCAGAGCAATTGCAATGATTGACGCAAACTCGCCAAATGGCATGGCCGCGAGCATGTGGAACAACACCGTTGCAGAGCTTTCAATACCGCCCGCCAAATCGCCAACGCCGTTTTCATATTGCTGCACAGCTGTCTCGCCAAAGGCTGTGAACCAGACAATACAAATCGCAAACGGGGCGAGCAGGACGACGGTGAAATATTCACGTACAGTCCGCCCGCGCGAAATACGCGCGATGAACATTCCGACAAATGGTGACCAAGAAATCCACCAGGCCCAATAAAATATAGTCCAATCATGAAACCACTGTTCATCCGTGCGGCCAATCCAATTGGTCAGGGCGGGTGTATCGCGGATATAACCCCAAAGGTTTTCCGCCATACCCGTCATAATCAACGCCGTCGGCCCAGCAACAATAACAAAAACCAAGAGCCCCAACGCGCCGACCATGTTCACATTGCTAAGAAATTTAATACCACCGTCCAGTCCACGTAGCACTGATATCACAGCGAGCAATGTCATGCAGGCGATGAGCGCAATCTGTATCCACAGTGTCGGCTCGAAATTAAATATATAGCCCAAACCGCTAGCCGCTTGTGTCGCGCCCAGACCAATCGTCGTCGCAAGACCAAAGATGGTTGAGACGACCGCAAGCAAGTCGATGATATGCCCTGGCCATCCCCAAACGCGTTCACCGAGCAGGGGGTAAAATGTTGAGCGTATAGACGACGGCAATCCTTTGTTATGAGTAAAGAAGCCCAGCGACAATCCCACAACAGCATAGACAGCCCAAGGCGATAATCCCCAATGGAACAATGTAGCGCTAAAGGCGAGGCGTTCGGCCTCAGCTGAGCCCACCTCTGCGCCCAAGGGCGTCCCGCCCCATGCCGTGTGATACGCCAGCGGTTCTGCTGCGCCCCAAAACATAAACCCAATACCGACACCGGCGGCAAATAACATGGCAATCCAAGACCCGTAGCTATGGATCGGTTTCGCGGCTTGTCCGCCCAACCTGATCTTGCCCATAGGGGATAAGGCCAGTCCCAAACAAAATATCAGGACAATCACAGGCGTGATCGCGAACAGCCAGTCAAAATTATTCAACGTGTAGCTTTTGGATGCCGCGAGAGCCGCGTTGGCTTGTTTTGGAAAGGCCAAAGTTAAGCTTGAGAACAGTAGCACTAAGCCTGCGGCGCTAAAGAAAACAGGGTTGTGAACATCCAGGCCCATGACCTCGATATTGTCTTGTCCAATTTCATAATCTGTATCGTATTCTAGGCTTGGGTCTGTAGGCCGTTTCATTAGATGTCCTGAATGGAGTGAGTGCTAGCAAGGTTAAATCTGTCGTAAATTGAAATAACAGAGATTACAAAAATGACCCTATACAAGGATTTTAAGATGTTTGTGAAGTTAAATGCTCTTTAACAGCATTAATGTCGCTCATGTGATCAAAAATATATTTCATTTATCAAAATATATGTTAGGCACGGCTCATTCTCAACAGTCGCGGATTCTTTCTGGCTGCCATTGGCGCCATCAGCGTCGTATTAAAGTCTAAGGATTACATATGTACCGCTTACTCACAGGTGTTTCTATTTTAGCTATCTCTGGCGCTTTCGGCGTCACTGCGGCTGCCCAAGACGCCGCAACACCGACGGCTAACCGTCTTGACGAAGTTATCGTCACGGCAACGAAACGAACAACAGGTCTTCAAGATACGGCCGTCACTGTAGCCGCCATCGGCGGCGAAGCGCTCGACCAATTGGGCGTGAAAAACTTTACCGATTACCTTGTCCAACTGCCTGGCGTGACGGCAGGTGGTGCAGGTCCAGGTCAAAGCACGATTTACATTCGCGGTTTGGCGTCAACGACGCCAAATCTGACAACGGCGGGTGTTGCGGGTCTTGCCCCTAACGTCGCCTTTTATCTAGACGAACAGCCGCTTGCGCAGCCAGGTCGTAATCTGGATGTTTACGCAGCCGACCTTGAACGCGTCGAAGTGTTATCAGGACCGCAAGGCACATTGTTTGGCGCGAGTTCCCAAGCGGGTACAGTGCGCCTTATCACGAATAGGCCTAGCTTTTCTGGTTTTGACGCCAATTTCAAAGCGTCTGCGTCTTTCACGAAAGGCGGCGAGATGAGCAATAGCGTCGAGGCTATGATTAACGTGCCAGTATCGGATAAATTTGCGCTTCGCGGTGTGGTCTATTCCGATAACCAAGGCGGTTATATTGATAATGTCGCGGGAACACGCAACGCGTCCGAATCCGCACGTTTCCGCTCGGCGGGGACGGTTCGCGACAACGGAACCGTCGTATCATCTCTACGCGAAGGTTTCCAAGCGGGCGCGGATTTATCAGGCGTCACTTTTATCAATGCCGATAACTCTGCCCTTGTCGAGGACGATATTAACGACACAGTTTATTCTGGTTTCCGCCTGAGCGGTATTTATGAATTTAATTCTGACTGGAACCTGCTTGTCACTCATGCGCAGCAACAACTTGATAGTGACGGCGTTTTCTTTGCCGATCCAGAGCTTGATGATTATGACATTCAGCGCTTCTCTGATGACAGCATCGAGGATAGCTTTCACAATACCAGCTGGACGTTAGAAGGCCGTTTGGGCGCATTAGAAGCCCTATATACGGGTGCCTATACAGAGCGCACGACCGATCAAAATGTTGACTATTCAGACTATCTGTTTGTTGGCCAATATCTGCCTTACTACATTTGCGACGGCTCTGTAACCTACCCCGGCGGTGCGCCGTCTGGCACATGTCAGGCACCGAACCTTTTTGTGAACTCCCAAACAGAGACCAAAGTGCAAACACATGAGCTGCGTTTTAACACGCCAAGTTCTAACCGTCTGCGCGCAACATTTGGTGGCTTCTACTCTGATTTAGAACTGACAGAGCTTAACGACTTTACTTATCCGGGGTCAGTTAACGCCATTGGATTTAATGGTGTGTCTGGTTTTGCGCCAAACTACCCTTTGACTGATACATCCGTGACAGGCGCGATTGGTAGTGCTTCACCCGGTTACTTCAGCGAAGCGGGGCCGTTCCCCGAAGGCGTGATTTTCCGTAACGATATTTTGCGTACCGATAAACAAATGGGTCTCTTTGGTGAAACGACATTTGATTTAAGTGATCAATTCGCCCTGACCGTTGGTGCACGTTATTACGATGTTGAGGTTGACCTAGAAGGCTCTGCCAACTCGTCATTCTTTAACTTAGGTCAGTCTGAGGATCAGCAGCGTGCGGGTACGAACATCTCTGCACAGTTCGCAGCCAATAATACGGTTGGTGCCCCTGACAAAGCGGCAACTGACGGCTTTATCTTTAAAGGGACTGCGACATGGACGCCCACATCAGATTATCTGCTTTATGCGACATATTCCGAAGGCTTCCGTCCGGGACTACTCAACCGTCCAGGCGGTGCGGCAGGTCCGAACGGCTTTACTGTGCCATTCGCGCTGGATACAGATGATGTCCAAAATTATGAACTGGGTTGGAAGACAGAGTTTTTTGATAACTCATTGCGCTTTAACGGTTCAGCCTTTTATGTGGATATTAGCCGTCTACAAACGACGATTTTTGACCCGTCAATTTCAAACCTTTTCTTCTCTGATAATGCGGCCAATGCTGAAATTAAAGGTATTGAAGGTGATTTCACATGGGCGCCTTACGCTGTTGACGGTTTGACGATTGCGGGTGCTTTCTCGCTGCTGGATACCGAGGTAACAGAAGTGCTTACGCCGACGAATGATGTTGTGGAAGGGTCTGATTTGGCCTTTGCCCCGTCATTCCAAGGTAACTTGCGCGCGCGTTATGAGTGGACACTGGATAATCAAGTGGCAGGGTCTGACCTCGTCGCCCACGTCATGCCGCAGATTATTTTTTCTGACAAAGCGTTCTCTGATATTATTTCAATCAACACAGCGCAGACCGATGGATATGTGACCCTTGGTTCAACATTGGGTGTCACGGCCGATAATTGGTCAGCGGAATTATTTGTCACCAATTTGACTAATGAATATGTCGAACTGAGCAACAATTTCGTCTTTGACCGTGAACGTGTAAACCCCATGCGTCCCCGTACCGTTGGTGTGCGGATTGGTTATAATTACTAATCACGCCAATTTACAAAACCGATGCAAAGCCTTGATTCGTCAGGGCTTTGCGCGTTTAAAGGGGTGTGATGCTGTCTGAAAACGTAATGACCGATACCGATATCCAAACAGCGCTGAGCGCTGCACGAAAGGATATGCAATCGGGGGGCTTTGGCAAAGCTCTAACACGTTTAGCCGCAATATTGGATGATGTGCCTGACCACAAAGATGCGCTTTATATGGCCGCCGTTTGCGCGCGTTATCAAAAAGACTTTGGGGCCTCGCGAACCTATTTAGAACGCTTAAAACAAACGGCGCCAGATTACGGCCGCGCCTTTCAAGAGGACGGTCATTTGGCCTTAGCCTTGGGCGAGCCGTCCCGTGCCCTTGCGGCTTTCGCCCTTGCGACACGCTATAATCCTGCACTTGCCGCCAGTTGGTCAGCCCAAGCCAAAATCCTGCGAGAGCAAGGCCGTGTTACGGATGCCGTGCAGGCCGAGGCGCAAGTGACCCGCCTATCTGCACTGCCGCCAGAATTGCTGGCGGTGACAAACCACATCCATGAAGGCCGTATTTTACAAGCAGAGGCGGTCGCACGCGCTTTCATGATAAAGCATCCGCGTCATATCGAGGGCATGCGGCTTCTCGCGGATATCGGTACAAGGCTTGGCGTCCATGACGACGCGATATTTTTGCTTGAAACCGCCATAGAACTGGCACCTGATAATGTGCAGCTGCGTATCGATATTATCCAAGTCTTGCGCAAACGTCAGCGTTACACAGAAGCCTTAGATCATGCGTGTCGTCTTTATGACAAAGACCCGAGCAGCCCAATGTTTCAATCTCTATACGCGATTGAGAAAATGCAATCGGGTGATTACGAAGGCGCGCTGGCGCTGTTTGATAAGGTCTTAGATGTGCTGCCCAATGATGCATCGACCCTCACCTCACGTGGTCATGCGCTAAAGACTTACGGTCAATCAGAGGCTGCAGTTCGTTCATATAAATTGGCTGTGGCCGCTGACCCGCTTTCTGGCGATGCATGGTCGGCGCTCGCGAATTTGAAAACTTACCGTTTTTCAGACAGCGAGCTTGCGCGGTTACAAGCCGTGCAATCAGATCGTAATTTACCGTTTATGGCGCGTGTGCATATAGCTTTTGCGTTGGGTAAGGCCTTTGAAGATGCCGGTGATTATGCCAAATCATTTGAAAATTACGCTCTAGGAAACGCGCTTAAAGCTAAGCAGTCTCGCTACACGACAGAGCAGATGCATGAGCAAATAGCGGCGCAGGTCAAACACGTCACAGGTGAATTGATTAAAAACCAAGGCGGGCAGGGTAGCCTCGCACCCGACCCTATCTTTATACTCGGCTTGCCGCGGGCTGGTTCGACTTTGATTGAGCAAATTCTGGCCTCTCACAGCCACGTTGACGGGACTATGGAGTTGCCCAATATATTATCAACAGTCCACAGATTGCGCGGGCGAAACCAGATTACAGACCGAGAGCGCTACCCCCGAATACTCGGTGAGATGAGCGGTGATGAGCTGCGCGTACTGGGTGAGGATTATATCAAAGCCACGCAAATTCACCGCCAAGGGGCGGCCTATTTCACTGACAAAATGCCGAATAATTTTTGGCATATCGGACTTATCCATTTGATATTACCCAATGCGAAAATCATCGATGTGCGCCGCCGCCCGATGGATTGTTGCTGGTCTGGCTTCAAGCAACTCTTTGCGGAGGGCCAAGAGTTTACTTATGGTCTTGATCGTATCGGACATTACTACCGCGCCTATGTCGATATGATGGATCATTGGGATGCTGTGCTGCCCGAGGGGACAGTTTTGCGTGTGCAGCATGAAGATGTGCTTGATGACTTACCGGGGCAAGTTAGCCGAGTTTTGGATTATTGTGGATTACCATTTGAGCAGTCTTGCGTAGATTTTCATAAAACCGACCGCGCTGTGCGCACAGCAAGTTCTGAACAAGTGCGACGTCCGATTAGTAAAAAGGGCGTTGGACAGTGGAAGAATTTCACGCCATATCTGGATCCGTTAAGGCAGGCGCTGGGCCCTTTGAACCACTAACTTTAGAGTGAATTATGACGACACGGTCTGATGATGTTTTAATCGCATTGCGGCGCATACAGCAACGAACAGATCAAGCGTCAAAAAAATTGGCGCAGACCGTGGGTCTGACGCCTTCGCAACTCATGGTGCTGCAATACCTTCAAGAGCGCGGTGAAATTTCTGCGGGCGATATCGCTAGTCTAACCCAGCTCAAACATGCAACTATCACTGCGTTAATTGATAAGATGGTAGCGCGTAATTTCGTCTCTCGCCGTAAATGTGACGAGGACAGACGGCGCGTGTGGTTAAAGTTGGAACCTGCGGGTGAAGCGATCATCAGGTCTGCTCCTAATCTTTTGCAAGATATTTTTGTCGGACGTTTTGAAAAATTGCCAGAATGGCAACAGGCCAGCCTTGTCGCGGCGCTTGAGCAGGTGGCCTCTATACTCGATGCTGAGAATATCGACGCTGCGCCCGTGTTGCATGCTGGTGAGATTAATGAAGGGTAACGGCCTTTAAAAGAATAGGTAGATTACGGCGGCGGCGGATAAGCCCGCGAGGCCAAACCCGACCATGAGTGCGAGGCCGTCGCGCGCCATGATGCCCATACCAATCACGGCAATGATAACCCCGGGTAGGGTTGCGCCAAAAGGAATGGGGCCCAGGGGAAGAAGTGTAAGAGCCAAAAGAATACTCAGTACAGCGGCAAAATAACGAGACGTTTCTGTCGCAGCCCATTTATAACGCGGCCGCACGATACCGTCTAAGGTTTCCAGGACAGGTTCAACGTATTTTTTGGTTGTGTCTATGTCGGATTGTCTAACCTCTATCTTTCGAAGAAATTTTGGCAACCAAGGTTGGCTGCGTCCGAAAATAATCTGTAAAGCAAAGGATATGATAATTACGCAAAGCGCAAGGGGCGCTCCAGGGATTGCGCCCACTGGCGTTAATAGCAATAAACCGCATAAGGTGAGAACAGGACCAAAGGCCCGATCACCAAATGCGGAAATGACTGTTTTCAAATTTGTTTTTTGACCCTTAGGCAGGTCATCAACCTTGTCCAATATGGATTCTAATGGTTTGGGGTTAGCCATTGTAAAATGCGGCGGCATTGCCTGCGAAGACCAACATTAAGATGATAACGGCGGCAATTGTAGAAAGGGCAAGCACAATTGTCATGCCTTTGACGCGGCGACCTGCGCGCGCCTTGTTTGGGCTTACAGTTTTGTCGTTTAAATCGTTCATTTCTTCTCCTCAAAAAATTCGTTTGAAATTAACATACCGAGTGTCACAGCTGTGGCCGTTGCAGCGACCGGGTTTTCCGAGACATGTAACAAGAGCTTCTGGACTGTTGGGTTCTCACGAACGCTTGCTGGTATGTGGGCGGCGAGGGGGTCTTGGGCAACATTGTCTGGCAGTGGCGGTTTTACGTAACGCTTGTCTTTAGCGATCATCATGAAGATTGCCGCAGATATCAGAAATATAGTACCGAGAGATAAAAACGCTGTGTCAGTCCCGTAATGTGTTGCTACCCAAATAAAGGCGGCAATCAGTAAGAAGATAGCACCCAGCAAAAATAATATATAAGAAAGCGCAAGACCCGCCAAAGATTTGACGGGGCTGCGGCGCGGTGCCTTTAATATATAAGGCACCGCATATTTCGCGTAACGTAACATTAGCGTCCTATCGGCGTGTCAACGCGCCAAGAACAATGCCTGCACCAATCGCAATCGCGATAGCTGACAGCGGGTTTTCGCGAATTGATGTTTCGGCTTTCGACGTGATTTCGTCATAGCGCTCTTTCGCCATGTCTTTTTTCTCAGCTGCCACATCTTTCACGAGCGACGTTTTCTCTGACACTTTATCGGCGGCTTGGACTTTAATCATGTCCGTAAGCTTCGCAAGATCTGCACGGAGCGTGTCGATTTGCTGTGGAATGTCTTCATTTTTTAATGATACGATTTTCTTCGTTGCCATTGTAAATATCCTTTCAAACTTTCGAGCCCAGTCTGGGCGCCTTCATACCCTATCAACGGCGTTTGACAGATTTCGTTCCATAGCTTGACAAAGAAAAATTTTGGAACGGTAGGGCAGGGCTTGCCGTTACTCTATTATTCACACTTATATAGCGAGGACATATGACAGAATTAAATGCGACAACAGCTTATCAAAAATACGATAAACCTGACGATATTGTAAATGACACATCGCTCACCGATGGACAGAAAAAAAGCCTCTTAGACGCTTGGATGGTGGATGCACGGGCTCTGGCTCGCGCAAGTGCTGAGGGCCTCAATGGTGGTGAACAACCGCAGCTTAAATCAGTGACGGATGCTCTTAACGCACTAAAGACACGTAAGTAACAGGATAAAATATGACCGAAGAAACTGCAAAACATACTACCGAAAATAATCAATCACCCAAGGTCAAAGCCTTAAAAGACAGTCTCGATAAGGCTGATTTTAAAGAGGCGGAGGAACAAGTTGTTGCGATCTTTGGTGATGACGACCCCGCGAAATAGGTATCGCCGGACGCGATATATAAAAAACCCCTTCTTATCTCAGTTGAGCGTAAGGAGGGGTTTTTCTTTGGAACGAACAAGACTTGTCCCGCGTAGTTTAAGCAATGAGCGCGAAATAGAAAATTTCACGCCACTTAATCAACAAGGAGTTTCATATGTTAAATTGGTCAATTACATTTTTAGTTATTGCGATTATTGCCGCCGTTCTAGGTTTTTCAGGTATTGCTGGTACAGCCGCAGGTCTTGCAAAAATTTTGTTCGCCGTCTTCTTAGTGCTCTTCATTATCTCGGCGATTTCACGCGCTGTCAGAGGCAAAAAAATATAGCGCGAACTATTAACTTAATTAATTAAATACAGGAGATATTTTATGGCTAATGCAGCCGTCGCCCATAGTCGCGACAATGACAAATCATCTAACGATAAAGACGACATACGCGCGTTGAACCGCCCAGAAATTGCTAAACGCCTCGGCATTGTTCTTGCCGATAGCTACCAGCTGTTCATCAAGACCCAAGGCGTTCACTGGAACGTGACGGGGCCGTTGTTTTATTCGATCCATAACTTGACCGAAGAACATTACACGAATTTATTCGCTGCAGTTGACGAACTTGCTGAGCGTATTCGTTCACTCGGTGAAAAAGCGCCCGCGAGCTATACAAAATACGGTGAGCTATCTGCCGTCGAAGATGTAGACGAACCTAAAACCGCAGAAGACATGATCGCAATGCTCGCTAAGGACCACAATACCGTATGTTCATCCTTGCGCGCAGCAATCGGTTTTTGCGAAGGTAAGGACGATTTTGTCACCGCAGATATGTTGACAGAGCGCCTAGCTTGGCACGAAGAAGCCATTTGGATGCTAAGCTCTATCATCGAGAAATAAAAACCTACGTACCAACTAAAAACCCGGCTGATTTCCTCAGCCGGGTTTTTCATGCATTGCTATATTCTGTAAATTTATAAGGCGCCAGGTTTGAATATTAAACTTACATGGTGACCGAATGTGTCGTCCATCTTTATGCGTCCTGACAATTGCCTCGCAAATCCTTTGATTAATTTGGATCCCGTACTGGCTTTCTTATTTTTCATCATACCTGGGCCGCTGTCTTTGACGGAAACAGTAACTTTCTCATTATCACGTTTAAGACTTATCCAGACTGTGCCCCCGCCTGGCACACCGTGTTGAATAGCATTTGTCAGAGCCTCAACAATGAAGAGCGCAATGGGAATGGCTGTGTCAGGTTGGAAGGTTTCCGCTTGAAAATCGGTTTCGATTGACACGTCCAAAGCATCCGTACCCAAGCCAATTTTCAGCTCATGGACAAGGCGGTCAAGAAAAAGCTGCATATCAATAACGCGCAGATCATCACCTTCATATAAACCTCGGTGGACGAGTGCGATGGCATTAATGCGGTTTCGGGCCTCGTTAATAACGTTCAACCCGCTAGGGTCTGTAATTTTACGTTCCTGCATATTCAACAGGGAAATTATGATCTGTAGATTATTTTTAACGCGGTGATGAATTTCACGAAGCAGCACTTCTTTTTCAATAAGGCTATCGGACATAGCCGCTTCACGTTGACTAATCGTGTCGGCCATTGTGTCAAAACTTTGCGCTAACTCTTGCACGCGTTGTGGTGCCTTAGACAAGGCACCGACCCGCGCAGATAGATCGCCAGTTGAAAAATCACGAGACGCCCGTTCAATAACTTTCAGATGTTTAAAAACAAGTGCGTCTGTCGCAACCCATACGGCAATAAAGGCAAATAAGAGGGACGCGAGAGCAAGAAAGACAGGTGCAAGACGCCCCGTGGAAAAGGCTAGCCAGAGCGCGTAGAGCAGAATTGGTAAAAGCGCCAGAGCGAGAATGATACCAAATCGTGTGCGAAGGTCCTGCATTAATCTGTGCCGTTAGTCATTTATCAGGGCGTCAGCCTCGTCCATAATCGCATTAATGGCTTGCGTTGCGCTGACGTCATCGGCGACGCTATCGAATGAGCCGGAATTGATAATCGTCTCTAGGTTCTTGCGCGCGCGGCTGACGCGACTTTTTATAGTGCCGACAGCGCAGCCGCAAATCTCAGCAGCTTCGTCATAAGATAGTCCAGATGCCCCGACAAGGATAAGAGCCTCGCGCTGGTCATCTTTAAGGCTGTCCAGCCCACGACGCAATTCGTTAAGCTCAACAGACGCCTCCGCGTCATTACTGGCGACAATGGTTTGTTCTGCCACTTGTTGATCCAGTGACGTTGCGCGCCAAGACCGTCGTTTTATAGAATAAAATTGATTGCGAAGGATTGTAAATGTCCACGCTTTCAAATTTGATCCCGGCTTGAAACTCTGGCGGGCTTTCCATGCTTTTAACATAGCATCTTGAGCGACGTCATCAGCGAGTGTCGGGTTATTACAAAGCGAGCGCGCGAAAGCGCGAAGGTGTGGGATAAGGTCTGTAAGCTCTTGCTTGAACAGCTTTTCATCAAGAACGGGAGGGGTCTCGACCGTATCTGACGGGGTAGGCATGTCTTGGGGGGTGGACATAGTATGACTTTCTTAAAGCATAGAATAGGGCAATGAATATATGTTAGTCGTCTTTGGAGTCGTCAGCATCCGCTAGGAGTGCTAGAAAATCATCAGGGACGGCTTCGTTGACAACGTCGTCATAAATTTGGCGCAAGTTGCCGCCAATCTTATCTTTAAGGGAGTCTTCGGCAAAATTTTCACCAGAGCGTGTCGGTTTGCCAGTTTCAGGCGTTTTGCGATTGGTCATATTTGGCCTTTAAATTTATCCCTGCTAAAAAAAGACTACGCATGGGAACCAAAACGGTTCCCGCAACGTTTAAAGAAAAGAATATTAATTATCACAACACTTACGCGTGGACAGGCCATGCGTTCCATCAAAGGGGATTTTTGTGAGCTACGTTGAAACTTTTGCACCACACCTTCCATATCTACGGCGTTTTGCCCGCGCATTAACAGGCGACCAATCGTCTGGTGACACTTATGTGCGCACGGCGCTGACGGCACTTGCCGCTGGGGACATAGACGTTTCAGGCGATTTAAGTCCCAAAAACGCACTCTTTCAAATGTTTTTGAGCATTTGGAATTCTACTGGCGCGCAGCTAGAGGGCCGCGAAAGCCAAGACAGTTCGTCGCCCGAAGGTCGCGTTCACAGGCTGACACCGCGCTCTCGCCAAGCTTTTTTGCTTAACGCATTAGAAGGGATGTCTGCTACTGACATTGGTCAAGTCATGCAGAGCAGTGAAAGTGAAGCCCAAGCTCTTATTGCCGAAGCGGAAGCCGATATAGAAAAAGAATTACGCACTAACGTTCTGATTATCGAGGACGAGCCTTTTATCGCAGCCGATATAGAAGGCCTCGTTACTGAATTAGGCCATAGCGTAGATGCGATTGCCGCCACACAGACAGAGGCTGTCAAGGCTGCGAACAACAAGAAGCCGGGCCTCGTACTGGCGGATGTTCAACTTGCAGACGGAAGCTCTGGTATTGATGCCGTCGCTGATATTTTGGGAGAATATGATGTGCCCGTAATTTTTATCACCGCTTTCCCCGAACGCCTTTTGACAGGTGATAAGCCAGAGCCCGCCTATCTGATTTCCAAACCGTTTCAATCAAATAATGTCAAGGCGGCGATTAGTCAGGCTTTGTTCTTCCATGGCGATAAATAGTCTAAAACGAAAGCTTTGGCGTCTGGAGGTAGCGGTCATCAAATTCCGCCATCTCTGCCAAGGCATCGCGGTTTAAAATTTGTATGCCCCAGCTTTCAACGGCGATGTACCCCTCTCGAGACAGCTTACCCATACTCCTTGAGATATGAACAGATGAAAGCCCAAGGGCATCCGCTAAGTGATTTTGTGTGACGGGTATCGCGACCGAATTATCTTGGCGTCCCGTGGATATGGACAGGCGTCGATTTAATTCCAGAATTAAATTGCCGAGCCGTTCTTTCGCACTCAAACGCCCGTTGCGAACAATCTGCTCACGCAAAATCGCTTCTTCTTGAATGGCGACCCACCAAAACGCCAAAGACAAACAGCTATCGCCGCGAATAGCGTTAAAAAAGTCAGTGGCTTTGATCCGCCGTAACACGACTTCTGACGCTGCGGATACGTTATGGTCTGACGCGGATTTCGTGAGCGACATAAGGTCAAAGCAATCACCAGGCAGCATAAAATTCATGATTTGCCGACGTCCATCATCCAGTAGTCGGTAACGGATGGCCCATCCAGATTCGATGATGAAAACGTAATCAACGACCTCACCTTCAATGACGATATCTTCGCCAGCTTGGCGCGTTTCAATACGGTGTGACAGGCTGGACAGGGTTTGAAATTGTGTCGCGCCAATGTCTGCGTAATGCGACAGGCGATTAATAATCATGTCCATAATATGCTTTTTACTCGTCGCTGCTAACTCTCAGCCTATTGTGACATCTTCACCAAAATCGCACCGTGCCGCGCCATATCGTTTGGCGTTTCTAAATCAGTCATACGACTATATAACGGCGCGTCAAGCTCACGCGCTTCTAAATGCTGCAAGGTGGTATTTACCCGCGATTGTGCAAGGGCGGTCTCCACACCGTCATTTACGATAACTGTGACAGCGGCGATATCACAGACTTGCGCGATTTCATCGAGGTCGCGAATAAGGTCAACTGAGTGGACACTCAAATATTCATCATGAAAATAAATGGGAAGCGCGTGCGTGTCGCAATCTTGCAGCTCCGATACAATGTGACCAATACGCGTTTCAAAGATAGAGCTTTCTACTTCGGATTGGTACTCGATTGCTTGGCCTTGCGTATTAAAAAGTAACGCAAATACTGGTACAATCACCACAACAATAAAAATTAAACGAGCCATATTTTCCTCCAGATTTCTTGGACATAACGTGGGGTTATGAGTTTTCGTTCCTTATTTTATTATAAACTTTCAAGGGAACTATTCAGGCTAAGAGCCGTTAGAGCAATTATATCCAAATAATTATGAGAGACATATGGCTGGTTACACTGAAGGAACGACCGTAAAATGGTCTTGGGTGAATGGTACTGCAAAAGGTGAGATTACAAACGTCTACACGCAGAAAATTACCCGAACCCTTAAAGGCACAGAAGTTACGCGCGACGCTGATGACGACTGCCCAGCTTACTTGATAGAACAGGATGACGGCGACGAAGTTTTAAAATCCCATTCAGAAGTTGAGAAGGCCTAAGATGCAAACAGAGAATTCCAATCAGAGTGTGCCGTCAGATAAGGCTGGTGAGATTGATTTAAATCCAGCGTTAGCGCTCGAGCGGGTCGACAACTGGCTTGATGGTGCGGTACGCCTTTTGCCTAATATCGTTGTTGCGATAATTGTATTTATCATCTTTTGGATTATCGCCAAGGTCGTAAAATCTGTAATGCAAAAGGCTTTTAATAGCCGCGGCCGCTCTAACTTAGGGGAGGTTCTCGGCGGATTTGTCAAAGCCTGTATCATTGGCTTTGGCGGCTTAATTGCGGCTACGATTGTGATACCGAGCTTAGAGCCTGCCAATATTGTCGCGGGCCTTGGTGTGAGTTCTGTGGCGATTGGTTTTGCTTTCAAAGACATTTTGCAAAACTGGTTGGCGGGTGTTCTTATCCTGTTGCGCCAACCGTTTGAAATCGGCGATCAAATTCATGTTGGGGACTACGTTGGCACCGTTAAACATATCGAAACGCGGGCAACGATTATCCGCACCTATGATGGTCAAAAAGCTGTTGTACCCAATAGTGAAATTTACACAAATGCTGTGCTTGTGAAAACGGGCGAAGACAAACGCCGGACGCAATATGATATCGGCATCGGCTATGCTGATGATATTGACGAGGCTTGCGAGCGCATTCTTGATGTTCTCAAAGGCATTGACGGTATTGAACAAGATCCAGCGCCTGAAGCCTTTGCATGGGACTTGGCGGCCAGTTGGGTCACAATCCGCGCACGGTGGTGGACCGATAGCAAGCGCGGTGATGTTGTCGCCAATAAATCAGCGGTCATCCGTGGTGTGAAAAAAGCACTAGACGAAGCCGCTATAGATATGCCCTATAACACACATGTGCATTTGTTACATGACCAGACAGAGGAGAGCGACGGTGACCGCACGTCACAACGCGAAGGATGGCCTGTGCCGAAACAGGGTGACGCGCCAAAGCCGCGCTATCAAGTCATGAGCAAAGATGTCATGGGCAAAGGCGGAACATCTGATCCGAATACAGCCGAGGCCCCTGAATGAATGCGCGCCTGATAAAGGCCTGGGAAGATCTAAAAAGTAGTTATTACTTTATCCCGGGCTTAATGGCCTTTGGCGCCTGCATCTTGGCTTATGTGACGTCCACGCTTGACGAGCGGATGGAAATCACAATTGCGCAAGAATTGGGCCTTTTTCAAACTAATAGCGCAGACAGCGCGCGCGTTATCCTGTCTACGATCGCAGGGTCGATGATGAGTGTCGCAGCCGTGACCTTCTCCATTACAATGGTCGCCGTGACGAGCGCGGCTGGACAATACGGCCCACGTCTCATTGGTAACTTCATGCGAGACCGGGGCAATCAAGTCACCTTGGGGACATTTACATCAACCTTTATATATTGCTTGTTAATCTTGCGTGTTGCGCGGGCAGGGGGCGGCGACGGCAGCGATATCGTGGACTTTGTGCCTAATATTTCTTTGCTAACGGCGATGGGACTGACCTTATTCAGCGTTGCCGTTATGATATATTTTATTCACCACATTCCAGAGACGTTGAACGTTGGCAATATTACTGGCCAAGTCGGACGTCGCCTGCGTCGCGATCTCGAAGACCTTTACCCCAGTGATTTAGGTGAAGCAAAAAAAGACGACCCCGACCTTTCGACATTTACAGATGACACAGCCTGTAGCGTCGGTGCGAAGGCAGAGGGCTATATTCAAGCGGTCAATGATAGTGCGATAATGGCGCTAGCGAAGGATAATAACTGCGTGGTGTTTATTGACTACCGACCCGGCGATTTCGTCACCCAAGGTGATGTGTTGCTACGGGTTTGGCGTGATGAGGACATTGATGATGATCTTGCCAATAAATTTCGCGCAGGTTTTGCCATGGGCCAAGAACGCACGGCCCATCAAAATGTTTTGTTTCTGGCGGATGAACTTGTTGAGATTTTGGCCCGGGCCCTTTCCCCTGGTGTCAATGATCCGTTCACGGCCATTAATTGTATCAATTGGTTCCATAGCGCCATCAAAGCCGTCATGCGCGGCACGCCGCCGTCACCCTACCGTTTTGATAAGGACGGGCAATTTCGTGTTATGGCTCGCCCGATATCATTTGAACGTTTTGTCTCTGTGATTTGCGATCAATCGCGCATTTATATCGCGGGCGACCGCAATGCGACGATTAAGATGCTTACCGTGCTGACCGAACTGACTGCAGAGACGGACGCCCCCTCTTACCGGGCAGTCTTGCAGGCTCAACTCGGGAAATTGCGCGAAACAAGTCTGCATATTGCGCAAGACGCGTCGACACGGCTTGACTTAAATACACGCTTTGACATGGCATCTCGGATGATATCAGATCGTGATTACTTCCTAAAAGAGCGCTATTCAGACCGTTGGGTGGGTGGCCGCGCGTAATTTAATTACGAAAATCTTAATCCAAGTTATAGACGTCTTGCGTATAGTGTCTAGGGAAGGTCCTTCACGGCTTTGAAGAGCCAAAGGATAAATATGTCTGAACATACGCGCATAGAGGCGCTACACGCCACTCAATTACTAGATAGCGTCGGTGAAGAGCGATTTGATCGGCTAACACGACTAGCAAAAAATGCCCTCCAAACTGACATGGCGCTTATCTCTCTTATTGATACGGACCGCCAGTGGTTTAAATCCAAACAGGGTTTAGACGTCACTGAGACGCCGCGCGACATTGCCTTTTGTGACCATGCCATTCGTGAGGACGACGTCATGGTCGTCAACAATGCGGCGGCGGATAGTCGTTTTGCCGATAACCCATTAGTAACAGGCGATCCAAGCATTAGTTTTTATGCAGGCGTGCCGCTGGTTACACAGTCTGGCCAAGCTTTGGGCACACTTTGTGTTTTAGACAAAAAACCACGTGCTGATTTCAGCGCAGACGACAAGCAAATGCTAAAAGATTTGGCTGCGAGCGTCATGACAGAGATTGAGTCCGCGCAGCAGTTGCAAATGATCAAAGATCTGAACGTCATTAACGAGGAACTTCGCCACCGCATGGGCAATATGTATGCCCATGTTTCTGCATTGATTTCTATGATGGGCCGCAATGAGGCCGATAAAGACATGCTGGTACGCCGTTTGCGTGAAAAGATTACAACGCTGGGTCAGACCCAAGCATTGCTAGCGTCGCATAAATGGGCGAGCGTGCCCATGAGCGAATTGGTCGACACGACCTTGTCACCATTTTTGACCCAGCAGAGCCGCCCGCGCGTTCATTTGGATTACGCGCAAGACTTTGACGTGTCGCCGCGCGGTGCCTTTATCCTAACATTGATGCTAAGTGAGCTTGGTACGAATGCCGTCAAACATGGTGCGCTAAGCCGCCCAGACGGGGAGTTAACCATTCATTGGGACGTTAAAGACGAAATCTCATTATCTTGGACGGAAGATGTGCCTGTCGACACAACCAATGAGCCAGGCAAAGGCTTTGGCAGCCAGATATTAAAACGTATTGTCCCCATGGATTTACAAGGGCAGGCGGACTACGCGCTAACTGACACAGGATTGCATTACAGCGTCACGGCCAAGCCAGAACGGCTTGCTCTGATAAATACAGCTGACTTAACCTACGTTAATGAGACCACTTCAAAGGCCGTTTAAGCCCTGGCTTGTCTAGTGCATTAGTGCTGGATAAGCCTCGAAGGTGGTCGTCATTGGCCTTCCCTGCTAAGCGCCCACCTTCGGGGTAAAAAAAACGCCCCCGGATGGGGGCGTTGATTTTGCTGATAGTCTTATCCCGCAAGGCATACGGTTTCGTTATCGCCCAAATCAGGCTTTGTATCGGTGACTTTGGCTTTCGTAATTTCCCACATACGCTTTAAACCGCTGTCTTCGCCTTTCCAATATTCCGCTGTGGTCGGCGAAACGCATATGGCGGCGACCGCCGGGTCATTTTTCTCGCAGTCGAACCAAACGGCCATCTTGTCTGACCACATGTCATCAATTTTTTCCGCATCCCTTGATAGGCTTGCCTTACCGCTGACGGACACATAGTTGTTTTCCTTTGGGCAAGCGAAGCTAAGGTTCACGTCTTGGTCTTGTGAAATTTCTAGCACCTTGGCTGATCGTGTGTGCGTTAAAAACCAAATAGTATTTGTGTCTTTGTCGGTGAAGGCTTTCATGGGGCGAGAGCGCAGTTCACCACCATTTTCAGATACCAACATACCTATATTGAGGTCATTGATGATCTCGAAAAGGTTTTCAATTTTGTCTGCGTAAGTCATAAATTTCTCCTGTATTTGCATATATATAATCAACGCAAACACAGGGACTTAGTTCCCCATTATCCAGACAGGGCTTGAACCTCTTGAACAAGTTTTTCAGGTATAAAGGGTTTTGGAATAACCTTAATACCGGCCACATCATTATCAATTATGACCCGCTTAATCTGACCAGAAAGAAAGAAGAAGGGTATGCTATTGTCGTTCAGCGCACGCGCAATCGGAATACTTGTTTCTCGACCCAAGTTATAATCTAGCATAGCAACGTCGGGCTTTTCCTCTTTAAGCAGAGAAAGTCCAGCGTCGACAGTCGCGATGGGACCTAACACTTCATAGCCCTCGGACAGGAAGGTGTCTTCCAAATCCATAGCGATAAAGGGGTCGTCTTCTACAATTAAAATCTTTGGCATAATAAATCCTCAGAAATATTACGCATGCTCCTGCGAATGGTTCCTAACTGAGACAAAATAGTTTCAGCGCTATTGCTTGTGATGATCAAAGCAATCCTCTCCTTAGAATAGGAACGCTTTAGAATAGGAACGCTTTGCCCCGCCCCGCGTATGTTCAGCGAAGTAGGGAAATAAATATATGTCAAAATTTGAAACGCAGTGGGACGACATGATGTCTCGAATAGAAACGCGAAGTGCGGACCAAGACGAATTCTTGCAAGCCGTTCACGAAGTTGCCGCGAGTGTTAAAGACGTCGTGAAGACCGATGACGCGCTGCAAAAGTCGCGCATCTTTGAACGTCTGACAGAACCTGACCGCATCATCATCTTCAATGTCACCTGGGAAGATGACGGTGGTGACGTGCACATAAACCGCGGCTATCGCGTGCAGCATTGCGGCGCGATAGGCCCCTATAAAGGCGGTATCCGCTTCCATCCAACCGTAGATCTATCGACGCTTAAGTTTCTTGCTTTTGAGCAGACGTTCAAAAATGCACTCACAGGCTTGCCTATGGGCGGCGGTAAGGGGGGATCTGATTTTGACCCTGAAGGACGAAGCGAGCGTGAGATTATGCGGTTCTGCCAAGCCTTTATGGATGAGTTGTTTCGCCACATCGGCCCATACACAGACGTTCCTGCTGGTGACATTAATGTTGGCGGGCGTGAAATCGGATATATGTATGGCCGTTACCGCCGTCTGACAAACCGCTTTACAGGCGCAATGACGGGCAAAGGCTTGTCCTATGGGGGCAGCCCCGCCCGTGTCGAAGCCACAGGATACGGCCTTATATATTTCCTAAGCCATGTCCTTGAAGCGCATTTGGATAAAATAGATGATAAGACGATAATTATTTCCGGCGCGGGAAATGTGGCGCTCCACGCCGCAGAAAAGGCCGTCGCGCTAGGCGCAAAAGTTATCACCTTATCAGATAGTGACGGTACACTGCTAAAAGAAGACGGGTTTTCAAGCGACGATATTAATTGGATCAAAGATCACAAAGCAAAATCAGGAGCCAGCCTGAAAGCTTTTACGGATGACAGGGGCGGGACGTTTAAGTCTGGTAAAAAACCATGGTCAATCAAGGCTGATATCGCGCTGCCCTGTGCGACGCAGAACGAAATTGATAAAGATGACGCTAAGGCCCTTGTTGACAATGACGTGAAATTTCTGGCCGAGGGTGCCAATATGCCGTGCACCGCCAAGGCGACAAAGACCATTCGGGAGAGCGACATGGTCTATGTTCCTGGGAAAGCGTCTAACGCTGGGGGCGTCGCACTTAGCGGGTTAGAGATGAGCCAAAATGCCGACTTTGAGCGCGGTGAATTTGATACGCTGGATACACAGCTTCAATCGATTATGGCGCGCATTCACGACAGTTGCAAAGATTTCGGCAAAGTCGATGACCGCATCGATTATGTCCGCGGTGCGAACCGTGCCGCATTTGCCAAAGTGTCAAAGGCCCTACTGGCCTTTGGTATTTAATTCTAAATTCAGGAAAGAAAATTTATGCCCCACCGTATTTTACGTATTGATTCAAGCGCGCGTTACAACCAATCAAAAAGCCGAGAACGCGCCGATATTTTGCTCAAACACCTATCGCGAGAAGACGGCGATATAACCGTCACCGTTCGCGATGTCGCCAAAGGACTACCCTTTGTTGATCACAAGTGGGTGAGCGCCAAAGGTGTTCCGGAAGACGACCTAAGCGAGTCGCAACGCGAGACACTCGCATTGTCATATGAATTAATCGACGAGATTAAACGCAATGATACAATACTGATCACTTGCCCGATCTATAACTACCAAATTCCAGCGTCCTTGAAGGCTTGGATTGATCTTGTGATTTTGCCCCAACGCACAGTGAAAATGACAGATGACGGACTAGTGGGCATGTTGAACAATAAAAGAGCCGTGATTTTATTCGCGTCTAGCGGAACAGAGATCGGCTCTGATATTGATTTTGCGAGCCCTTACCTAATCCATATTCTCAATTTTATGGGCATTAAAGACGTCACTATATTGGGCGGTATGGAAGATGTGGACGCAGATCAGCTCATCAAAGCTTACGCCGCTTAACCTTGCAAATACGCTAGCATCAAGCGCTCGGTCTTTCGTAGCCCGGGCGTTTTTTGGTCCTTATAGCTTTTGGTGTCATGGCCCTTTGACAGGTCAATAATATCGGGATGGATATAGCTACTACGGCAAATAGCGGGTGTATTATGCAGTCGTTCTGCGGCTGCCTCGCTCATTGCTTTGATGGTCGGCTTACTATCATTAAGGGCGTGCCCAAAGGCTGCGACGCTTCCATGCCAAGTCCGAAAGGTCTTGAGCGTAAAATCATCGCGAAGATATGCGTTGGCGTCACCACTATCAAGGTTATAGACCTCGCCGTCCACGCCGATATATTGAAACAAATCCCGTCCCGGAAGGTCGTCAATCTCTTGTAGCACTTTGGCCAGCGTGCGGTCTTTGATGGTCTTACGGACGCGTTTGCCACCTTTGGCGGTGAAATCTAGACGCAAGCCATGGCTCGCGAGACTGATATGACGGCGCTTTAGCGTGGTGGCGCCCGTTGCGTTATAACTCGCATGTCCAGCGCGCAGCGCCGCCCTATCGATTAACCGCAAAAGTGCGGCACAGACGAAATTTTTATTCGCGTCATCCCCGCGTAAATCGCGTGTTATGCGGCGCCGGATGGAGGGCAGGGCCGTGCCAAAGGCTACGATTTGCCGAAATTTTTGACGCGCCCGAAAATCGGTCCAGTCGGCATGATAACGATATTGTTTACGCCCTTTTTCATCCAATCCCGTCGCTTGCAAATGCCCGCTGTCATCTTTGCAAATCCAAACATCACGGTAGGCCGGCGGCAGCCCAAGGGCACCAATCCGCTCTAATGTCTGTGGATTTTCGATTAGAGTTTTATCGTGATGCAGATAGGAAAAGCCCGCTTTATTTTTAATTCGGATAATCCCGTTTTCATTATCACGACTATAGCGAAGGCTCTCAGGCATTTTGATGATTTTATCCATGGATATGCCTTTCTAACTTGGCCCTAACGTGTGTTCTCGTCTTAAGTTCCAAAATAAATTTTGCACAAAAAGTGGAACAGATTGACGCAGTAGGCCGTTCTTTCTGCAACTGGTCACAACGGCCATGAAGCAATTTTAGGAGAAAAAATATGTTAGAAGGTTTACTTGGTTTACTACATTTGGTCGTCGCAATTTGGGCCATCATAAATATTGTCGGTTCTGGCGCATCAACACTCAGCAAAGTCCTTTGGACACTCTTCGTGTTGCTCTTCCCTTTAATCGGTCTGATCGTTTGGTTCTTTACAGGACCTAAGTCTGGCTCGCGCATCGCCTGGACCTTTTAACGCCCACACATTTTACTATAAAGGAAGTTACAATGACAAATCATAACCCAAATGACCCCTATAATCGCCACGGACGTCGTCATGGCAATGACGAAAATGAAAGCGGTAGCGGTAAGAAAATCGCCGGCTTTGCGCTGGGCGCCGTTCTTATCGCAGGTATCGCCGCTGCTGGTCTATATCTTGTCGATGTTGACCAAACGCAAGAAGCGCGACTGCCTGATGTCAACGTTAGTGTCGAAAAGGGTCAAATGCCCGCTTTTGACGTTGATGTCGCTGACGTAAGTGTCACACAAGAAGAAGTCGAGGTTGAAGTCCCAACGATGGGCGTAGAGACTGAAACACGGACAATTGAGGTCGAAGTCCCCGTCGACGTTGAAACGGGCAGCACAACGGAGACAATTACGGTTCCGACGCTGAATATCGAACGTCCGACAGTCGACTCACCTGACAATGATGAAGATGTGGACACAGACATAGACTAGAGCCTATGCTACACCATGTTATAGCCGCTCCAGTGGGCGGCTATTTTTGTGTCGGGAACCCTTATGAACTGGACGACTATCATTTTCTATATTTGGACGGCGGGCCTTGTTATCGGCACGCTAATTCCACTCGTTCGCGAGCAAACCTACTGGCTGCGGGCTTGGACCTATGCGCGCTTGCAAATGTTGGTGATGATAACGGTTTCTACGATCATTTTGATTGTTTGGCTGGGGCTTGATAGCCTAGGGCATAAGGTGGCCCTTGCGGCACTTGTGTTCTCGTCAGCTATTTGTCTTTACGACATTTATCCCTTCACACCACTAGCGCGCAAACATGTTCGGTCAATCAAACAAGGTGAGCCGCATAAGGCCGTCTCTATGTTGATCGGCAATGTGCTGATGGATAATGACAATTACGACGCTATGATAAAGAAAGTTCAGACCCACAATCCGGATATCGTATTTCTTGTCGAAACAAATAGCGATTGGAGTAAGGCCTTAGAACCGATCGCGGCGGATTACCCTTACAGTCACTGCCTGCCGCTCGAAGACTACAATGGCATGTTGTTTTATTCAAAGTTCCCAATTTTAAACATGCAAGAACGCTATTTGGTGCAAGATCATATACCCTCGCTAACACTTGATTTGGATGTTGGGGAGCATGAGCCTTTGCGTTTTTACGGCGTCCATCCCCGTCCACCCCGTCCAGAGGATGATACGGCGGATCTTGACAAAGAGCTTTTGTTTGTTGCCAATGAGGCGGGTCATCATTTATCCCCTGTCATTGTTACGGGTGACTTAAATGATGTGGGCTGGTCGTCGACAACGCGGCAGTTTCTGCGGGTAAGCGGCCTTCTCGACCCCCGCCGCGGACGGGGATTATATAACAGTTATAACGCTAAAAACCCGCTCGTGCGCTGGCCACTCGATCACCTTTTTCACTCAAAGCATTTTGCCTTGAAAAAGATGAAACGGTTGGATGCTTCTGGGTCAGATCATTTTCCACTGCTAATTGAATTGGCATTGCTACGTTAGAAGGCCCAAGAGTGGTTACCGAGACGCTCTGGTCTTTAGGCTTTACACGATAATTATGTATCAGTTTTTTACACCATTCAGACGGCTTATCTACGCCCTTGCGCTTGTGACCGCATGGGGCGCAACTGCATGGGCGCAGGAGCCTTTGGCCACGATTAAAGGTGATATGACCCCAGAGGTTCGAGACCTCGTTCTGGCCGTATTAGGCACAGTCGAAACCCCGCCGCGCTCGCTAGCCCAAGCCCGTCGCCGTGCAAAGGGGGCCGCTGAACAAGCGCGCTCTGTCATGCGCTCACAGGGCTATTACGCGGCGGAAATTACAGCACGGGTGGAGGAAGCTGTAGCGACCAATAAAGAAAGCAGTCGCGCGGCCCCAGAGGTCATCTTGACCATCATACCCAATAGCCGTTTTAGCTTTACCGATGTATCAATCAATTATCCCGACGGCCCACCCGACATCGCAACAGAGGTGCAATCCGTTATCAATCTGCCCGACGGTGCGCCTGGCGTGGCAGCAAAAGTTGTTGCCGCAGAAATCCGAATGATAAATTTGCTCCGTGCAAAAGGCTACCCCTCGGCCCGGGCGCTCCCGCGTGACGCCGTTGTTGATTATGATAACCAAACGCTATCTGTAAAATATAACATAAGCACCGGCGTAAAAACTCGCTTTGGCGATATCGTTCAAACAGGAACAGCCTCTCTTGCCAAAGGCTGGCCGACCATGATTGCTCCCTTTGAAGCAGGAGAGGTTTTCGACGATAGGCAGATGAACCGCTTGGCCGCGCGGGTCATCGGCACTGGCGTATTTGACGGGGCAACGGCCACACTGTCCGATGACGTTGTACCCAATGTGGACGGGACTGTGACGCGCAACGTGATGCTCAATGTAGAGCAGGGCGCGATTAACACTGTGCGCGGGGAGCTTGGCTATTCCACGACCGAAGGCAGCGGTATTGATTTGGTCTATGAGCGTCGCAATTTTATTGGCTATGCGCAAACATTGCGGTTGCTGGGCACAGCTAAAACGAATGAGATTAGTGCTGGTGTCGCCTATAATATTCCCTTTGCCTGGCGCGTTGATCGAGAGCTTGATTTAGGTCTATCAGTCGCAAGTGAAAACACCGATGCCTTTGATGGAGAGCGGGCGTCTGTCAATGCTGTCCTAACGCAAAAATTCGCGCCTTTTTTGAAAGTCGCGGGCGGTCTCTCCCTCGAAGCATCACGGTTTGAGGATGACGGTCAAGACGTCACAAGCTACCTCGTTGATGGAATTTTGCGCGCAAGTTACGACTCCCGCAATAACCTCTTTAATCCCGTGAAAGGCGTTCACGCAGAACTTGATGTGACCCCGACGTATAACTTTGGCAAAGCGGACGGATTTTTCACAACGGCCGAGGCAAGCCTTAGCCATTATCAGCGTATGGGTGACCGATTGGTTGCCGCAGGACGGTTAAAGGCAGGGACTATTTTTGGCGCGAGCCAAGCCTCTGTCCCGCTTAATCGGCGGTATTACGCAGGCGGCGGTGGCTCTGTCCGTGGGTTTGGCTTTCAGTCCATTTCACCCCGCGATGCAGAGGGCGAAATCATTGGCGGACGGTCCGTCCTAGAAGGCAGTGCAGAGCTGCGCTACCGCGGAAACGGGGCTTTAGGCTTCGTCGGTTTTGTCGATGCAGGTAGCGTTACACGGGCTGATGTGCCGGACTTTACCGACATTCGCTACGGTGCCGGCGTTGGTGTGCGCTATTACACTAGCTTCGCGCCACTACGCGCCGATATCGCTATCCCGATTAACAAACGCGACGGTGATAACGCCGTGCAGATTTATATCTCTATCGGGCAGGCGTTTTAATGACTGCTGATATGAGCACAGAGACATCCAAACGCAGCTGGGTCACGAAAGCCCTAATGGCCCTTAGCCTTATTATAATCATCGCCCTGATGCTTATCGTCGGATTTCGTGTGTTTATCACAACATCATCAGGCCACCGTTTCATAGAAAATCAAGTTGAGGGCCGCGTGCTGGGCCCAATAGACGGGGTCGAGATTGACGGCTTGTCAGGTGACCCTTTGGGCGCGTTTACAATCGATTCTGTGTCTATCAAAGATGCATCAGGGGTTTGGATGCGCGCAGATAACATTGCGGTAAAATGGTCGCCTATGGCCCTTTTGTCTAAGCATTTGAAATTTGAAGACATTGATATTGCCACTGTTGCTATAGACCGTCGTCCCGTTTTGCGTGAGACCGAAGGGGGCGAGGGGGCGTTGCCCAAAGTTACCTTGGACGCATTTAAGATAGAGGCAGTGAAACTCGACCCAACTGTCCTCGGGCAGGCGGCAATCTTTGAAATTAACGGTGCGGCGCGTTTGACAGACAATCAGAAAACGGCGCAACTTTCGCTGTTGCGCACAGATAGCGACGGTGACCGACTTACGCTCGATATCATGCAAAATGAGAGCGGGGACATCACAGGTGATTTTGATATTTTTGCCCCAGCGGGCGGTCCGCTAGCCAACATAAGCTACGCGCCATCGAACCAAAATATGTCCGCGAAAGGTCGCGTGGACGGCACGCAAGAGAGCGGTGAGGGCACAGCAACCCTGCGCTTTGGCGAAAGAAAAGTAGCCGACATCGCTCTAAGCTGGACCCCGGCCCAAGCTATATTAAACGCCGCGGCAGATATGAGCGCATGGCCAGACACATCCAATTTGAGCGAGATGTTCGGTGTCGAGTTAACCGCTTCTGCGACGTTACAGCGAGACGCAAGAAAGTCAGTATTCACCGCTGATATCACCGCAGAGCATTTAAATCTAAGGGCCGAGGGTGAGCTTGGTACCGATAATAGTCTGCCGGAAACTGTACAGATAGACGCAGCCATTGATAATCCAAACGCTTTGGGCGTCTTGCCAGAAGGTTATAGCGCGGGTGGATTATCCGTATCGGGGCAGGTTCAACGCACAGCTTTGAGCTTTGATGGGCGGATGAATTTAAAGAACGCGATAACTCCTTACGGCCGCATAGCGCAGTTCTCAGGCCCGATAACCGCCTCTGCTGATGGGGCCTTTGATGTTAATATCAACGGCCAAGGCGTAGCTTTAACGCTTCAAGCCCCCATTGCACTCGCGGATACCGCGTCCCTATCGGCATCGGGTGATTATGATGCGGCTCTGCAAAGATTGACGTTGCGGGCGGCGCGTCTTCGCTCAGGTCCGCTGAACATAACAACAAAAGGCACTGCGACTGTAGATGCGGCGCAGTACAGTCTTTCGGGATCACTCGCTGTCCCAACCTTAGCCACGGGTCAAATCCCCAGTGGTTTAATCTCTGCTGATTATCGTCTTGAGAAAGCGCGCGCATCTACACCCGCACTATCGACGACGGGTCAGTTTGTCCCAAAAGAAGCTTTCGCAGAACCATTAGGCGGCTTGGTTGGGGAACGCTTGCGTTTTCAAACGAAAATGTCGCCTATTGAGGGCGGTATAAAAATCATCGAAGCGGGCGTTTCAACCAAGGCCATGCGTCTGGCCGCAGAGGGGGTCATTACGGACCGTTACGCGGTTGATGTAGAGGCCACAACGCTAGTGCCCTTATCATTTGATACGGTCACTGCGGCGCAACCCACTGAACTCAGCGCCAAAATTTCTGGCCCGCGTGATAATCCAAATATCCGCATACAAGGCACTGCACCGATGATAACAGCGGCAGGTTATGACGTTCGCGACGTGACAGTCAAAGCCGATTTTGACACGCTGTTGTCCAGTCCTACTGGGGCCGTTCAGCTTACGGCAGAAACAGATTACGGGCCGTTGGCCTTAAGCACAGATGTTGTCTTGGATAACGGGGCTTACCAAGCCGCTGATCTGGATGCGTCACTCGGGCCTTTATCACTAAAGGGAGATATGACCCGCTTTGCAACAGGGTTGCTAGACGGTCGACTATCGCTTGATTTACCGCGAAGCGAGATGGGGTACGGCGAAGCGTCATTGATATTGAACGCGCGCGAGACTGGCGAGCAGGGGGTGGCTCTGAATGCTAACGCTAAAAATATTGCCTATGCTGATTTTGAAATAGATAGCCTGACAGCCCAAGCTAGCGGAAGCTTATCAGCGCTGTCAGGCGATATCACATTAGAAGGTCGGCGCTTGGTCGACTCACTCGCACGGCCAATTGCGCTTAACACACCGCTGTCTCTTGCGCGTGGTGATGCGGGTGCAATCACGGCCTCGCTATCGCCGGAAGGGCGTTACGGTAACATCACGTTTACCCATGCGAGCCCCGTTACCGCTTCATATGACAGCGGCACTGTGGCGCTTAACATGCCCCTGCAAGTCATAGGCGAGCCGTTCTCTGTTAGCTACACGCGTACAGACGCGGGCCTTGAGACGGTATCAATAGACGCAAGCAATTTACCCATGAGTTTGTTTCCCCTTCCAGGTGATTTGGCAGATTCGCGGGGGCGTTGGTCGGTTGATGGTAGCATCACCGCGCAATCAGGCGTGCCAACAGGGTCTATGAATTTTACCATCGCCGATTGGCGGGGTTTTGGGGTGGACGCGCAAACAGGCTTGAATATCAACACTCAGGCACAGTTCAATGCATCCCAAGCCAATCTAACGATTGACGGGAGTTCGCCATCTGGTTTTGATATTGAAGGTGACATTCGCGTGCCTTTTGTGACGGGGGATAGCTTGACTGCTCTGCGTCCTGCTATGACGGCGCCGCTGTCTGGTGAGCTTCGCGCTTCGGGCCCTGCGGAAACTGTCTTAGGGTTGGTTACCCCGCCTAATGCAGATTTAAACGGAAATTTGGACATGTCAGTCAGTGTTGGTGGGACTTTATCTGCGCCGCAAGTCAACGGGCGGGCGTCCGGCTCTGCTCTGTCTTTCGAAGCCCCGCAAGCAGGCACGCAAATCCGACAGGGGCGTTTCTTGGCGAATTTCACCAATGACAGCCTGTCGGTTTCTGACGTTTATTTTACCGACACGCGGGACGGTGTCGCCACGGGGGCTGGCGAATTTACTTTGGGGGAGTTTGGCCGCCCGCTTGGGAAACTTACTGTGACGTCGCAACGCTTTCATATCCTTGATCGGCGCGACTTGACGGCCCGCGTCAGCGGCGATGTCAGCTACGAGAGCTTGGCTGATAAAGCCTTGGTTTCGGGCAATGTAAAAATTGGTGAGGCAGAGATCAAACAATTTGTTGCGTCGCAAGGCGTCAGTGTCATCGAAATTCCGGTTAAGGAAATCAATGTTCCAGAGCGGTTAAAGTCAAACACAAGCTTTGATACGCAGCCTGCGCTGCCCATTAATCTCGACGTAACAGTAAGCGCGCCCCGCCGAATATTTGTGCGCAGCAAAGGCCTGGATGTCGAGTTATCCGCCAATGCCGTCATTACCGGAACGCTCTCTGATCCCCTCATTAACGGCACCGCAGAGGTCGAACGCGGCAGTTTCAAAATCGCGGGCAAAGAGCTTCAATTTGATGCGGGGTCAGTGGAGTTTAATGGCCCTGTCTCAACGGCCAAATTGTCATTGGAAGCGACCGCTGATACGGCCAATTTAACCGCGTCCGTTGTTATAAGCGGGACATTGGAAGACCCGAACATAGAGCTATCAAGCACACCAGAACGGCCCGATGATGAAATCCTCTCAGCCCTGCTATTTGGACGCTCTGCGACAGAGCTTTCAACACTAGAAGCCGCGCAATTAGCAGGCGCGATTGCGCAATTCTCTGGCAATGGTGTTGGGTTTGACCTGCTAGGCGGCCTACGCGATTCTTTGGGTGTCGGACAGCTCAGTGTGAACATTGCCGATGACGGTACCGCGCAAATCACAGGTGGACGCTATCTCACCCGCAATGTTTATTTACAAGTTTTCTCTGGTGTTGACGCGTCCACCGCTGGTGCTGTGATTGACTGGGAACTTCGCCGCAATTTATCACTACGGTCTAAACTTCAAGCCGATAACGAGCAGTCCTTATCCTTGAGTTACAAAAAAGACTTTTAGCGCGACAGCTCTACGCTGGGAACGATTTTGACCTCTCGGCGTTAGAATTTCATGTGTCGGCGTGTTTCGTTTAACGCTATTCATCGGCGCACCCACTCAACGGATAATTATATGAGCCATAATAAGAGCCAACAGACGCATGGCGGTGAAGATCACCTCGATTCGCTCGGCGTGTATCACGCGATTTCACAAGAAGGCTTTAATGAGCTAGCGCGGCCCAATCAGTCGATTTTATGGTCATCAATTGCGGCAGGTATAGCGATTGCTTTTTCTGTCATTGTAGAAGGAGCCTTACGGGCTCACTTACCCGATGCGCCACATCGGCACCTGATTGAAAACCTAGGTTACACGAGCGGCTTTGTCATTGTGATTTTATGTCGCCTTCAATTATTTACAGAAAACACAATCACGCCTGTCCTGCCTGTTTTGAAAAACAAAGACAGCGCGACATTGGTTAAAATGCTGCGCCTTTGGGGTGTTTGCTTTTCGGGCAATATGATTGGTGCTTTGATAATAGCAGCGGCCCTGTTTTATTTGCCAATTATTGATGCAGATACGAAAATTGCCATTCAATCGCTGGCCAATCACATCGCAGAGATAAGCGCAGGCGACAGCCTTGCGCGCGGTATTCCCGCTGGTTTTTTAATCGCCGCGCTTGTTTGGATGCTTCCAAGCTCCAAAGGCTCAGAGTTCTGGGTTATCGTTTTTATGACTTATCTGATTGCTCTAGGTGATTTTACGCATGTCATTGCGGGCTCAGTTGAGCTTTTCTTTATAGGGTTCTCTGATTTTTCTCGACTCCCTGATTTGATAATAGGGAACCTCCTGCCGACCCTACTTGGCAACGTGATCGGCGGCACGGGCCTATTTGCCCTCATCGCATGGGCGCAGGTGGAGGCAGAAATGAGTGAGGTAGAGGGTGAGCAGTAGAAAGCCTGAGAAGACCATAATTTCGTGTTGCTCTGTGGTGTTGGAGAGATAAATTTTTTCTGAAATCAGAAAATATCTCAAGCGAGGCAGCACTATCCTGACAACTTTTCTGTTGAGGGTACCAATGTCTGAACTGGATAATCTTACGAAAGAAGAACTTCTTAACTGCTCAAGAAGGCGCACGAGGCGGACCCTGATCAGCCTTATCATCCTGACAGCCTAATGGTGATGGCCGTTGCTGATCCTGTGGAGGGTCGTCGTTTCGCGAAGGCCATGCAGCCGCCATTCGTTAAGATGAGAGAGTTCATCCTGATGATGGTTTTCGGAGGGCTATTTTTGCTAATTGTCGTATTGCTTATCCGTGAAAATAGAGGTTTTGGCTGACCTAAATTAAGTTGCGACATATGGGTCGCACGCATCCGAATGCAGGGGTCAATAGGTAATTGACTAAATAATGAAGCTCGGTAAGTGAGAGAAGAATAATGACACACCATTTGCCTGGTGTCAGGTAGGGTAAGCGCGTGTTTTTATTGTCTATTTGTTTTACTTTGTACCATTTGGCACCCGAAAATTAAACGCAATGAATACAACGGGATAAAGCTTGGCCGGTTTTTTACAGATTAGGCTAATTTAGGCTGGAGCCGTGTGGGGCCAAGCGTAAAATTGCGCAAAACAGCCGCCAGCCAAGATTTCATCCACATCTCAATTTAGGACTAAATTCCTTTTCACTTGACTCTCTGTTTTGTATTAGAACAAAATAGGAACATTATGTCAGTCGCTGAAATCATAAATCGCCGTGATATAGGGACGCTTGCGTCCCTACAGTTGCAGGCCAGAGAGAGCGTGTGCTTGTCCGGGCCTGTGCAGCTCGCCAAGGGGCGGGTGCATGAGGTCATGGGCGATAGCGCGGATATGTTTGCCATTTTGACAGCGTCACGCCTTATGGGGCCGATCATCTGGATTGGTTTGGCGCGCGATATTGGCTCGCTCGCGCCGACGGCTTTGCAAGATTACATCGACCCTGCGCGCGTGATTTTGACTGAAGGGATCAGCCGTAGCGAAGTCCTCTGGGCAGCAGAGCAGGCGCTACGCGCAACTTGTGCGCAATGCGTGGTGGTCGAGCTCTCAGCCGGGCCGAATTTGCGTGAGTCGCGACGGCTGCAAATCGCGGCGCAAGAGGGCGGCGGGGTCGGGCTGGTCCTGATCCATGGCCGCGCTCACACCTCTGCCTGCGAGACGCGCTGGCACTGCGCGGCCAATAAGAGCGGCGAGAATTCTTGGGTCTGGTCGCTCATGAAAAACCGCCGCGGCGAGCTTGGCGCGTGGCGTGTAAGCTGGACAAGCAGCGATAGAAGCGGAGGCGCGTATGAGGCGGGTGTTATCCATCTGGCTGCCGCAACTGCCGCTTGATCTGCGGGTGCGCAAAGGCGATCCGCGTGTCAGCGCGCCCTTTGCGATTATATCCGAGATCAAAAATGCGTGGCGGCTGACCCATCTGTCCGAGGCCGCGCAGGCGGCAGGATTATCGCCCGGCCTTTCGCTGCCCGATGCGCGCGCCATTTGTCCGCAGCTGCTCACCGAGCCGTCTGACCGCGTCCGAGAGGCGGCGCTTCTGCGCGCGCTGTGGCGCTGGGCCGATAGCCTGTCGCCTTGGGTCGCGCTTGACCCGCCCGATGGATTGTTCCTCGACATCACGGGCTGCGCGCATTTATTTGGCGGAGAGCGGGCTATGGCCGATCACGCGCGGGCGCGCCTATCCGATATGAATGTAACTTCGCGCATAGGCGTTGCGGATACCAAAGGCGCCGCGTGGGCGCTAGCACGGTTCAAAGGCGGCAGTATTGAGATCGCGAATGCGGGTCAGACTGGCACGGCGCTTGCAGCGCTCCCGCTCGAAGGGCTGCGGCTCCCGCCCAAGACTGCAACGCAGCTGTGGCGCACAGGCCTCAAAACAATCGGGCAGCTCTCGGAGATAAAATCCGCAGAGCTGGCGCGCCGCTTTGGGCTTGATTTGACCAAGGCTTTGTCAGCCACGCTCGGACATGTGCCTGACCCCGTCTCGCCCAAAGCGGCGGATCCGATTTACGCCGCGCGCATGACCTTGCCCGATCCGATTGGGCTGAAAGATGATTTGCTCAGTGTTTTGGAGCGTCTGATTGCCTCGGTCTCTGGGCGTCTTGAAAATGATGCCAAGGGCGCGCGGCGCTTTGCGCTAACCGTGCGCTGCGTTGATACAGGGGACCACATTTTGCAAATCGGCTTTGCCCGTCCGACCTATGTCCGCGCGGCTATCCTTCAGCAATTTGAGCGGCCATTAGACGGCCTTAAAATTGAATTTGGCGCGGATTGGTTCCGCCTGGAAGCCGCGCATATTGAACCGATACAGCCGTTTCAGATCAGTCTCGATAGCCACAAACAGGCCGAAGACAACACCTCCAAAATCATCTCGACACTGGGCAATCGTCTCGGCTTTGACCGCGTGCGCCAATTCATGCCCGTGCAAAGCCATTTGCCGGAACGTGAATTTATCTGCGTTGAGGCTATGGATCGGCGTGAGCCGGTTTGCTGGGCGGTCGCGCCGCGCAAGCGCCCCGTGCGTCTGTTCAAGCGGCCGGAGCGCCTCGTCACGCTGGAACCCGGTCGCCCGCCCAAACGGTTTCAATGGCGTAAGTCTGTTTTTGCCACCCAAAGCGCCAAGGGGCCGGAGCGCCTGACCGCGCAGTGGTGGCAGGATGAGCGCGCCGCGACGCGCGATTATTGGCAGGTGCAGACCGAAGACGGCCCGCGTCTCTGGCTGATGACCTATCCCGGATCGGGCGAGCCGAATTGGTATATTGCGGGGCGGTTTCCTTAATGGATATGTCATGAGTTATGCCGAGCTAAACTGCCTCTCCAATTTTACCTTTCTCAAAGGCGCATCTCACGCGGATGAGCTCATTGGGCGCGCCGCAGAGCTGGGCCTGTCGGCCATCGCGATTGCCGATACCAATACATTTGCAGGCATTGTGCGCGGCCATGCGGCGGCCAAAGAGGCGGGGCTGACTTATCTGGTGGCTGTACGACTTATGCTGACGGATGGCACAGAGATTGTGGCCTATCCGAAAACGCGCAAAGGCTATGGCCATCTTTGTCGCCTCCTGACGCTCGGCAAACGGCGGGCGGCTAAGGGGCAATGCGTTCTGACGATTGACGATGTGGTGGAATGGGGCGGTGAGTGCGTTTTCGTTGTGGTCGAAGGAGCGCGTCATGCGCCCGCCTTGAAAGCGTCATTCACGGATAATGTCTTTCTGGCCCTCAAGCCGCTTTACGATGGCGAGGATAAGGACCGCTTTGCGGAGCGCGCGCGACAAGCGCGCGACATGGATATCCCGCTTGTCGCCATGGGTCATGTCATCATGCATACGGGGCGGCGGAGGCGTTTGGCCGATGTGCTGTCGTGCATCCGCGAAAAAGTGAAGATCGATCAGCTGGGCCGTATCGCGCAGCCCAATTCTGAGGCCCGCTTGAAATCCGAATTTGAAATGCGGCGTCTGTTTCAAGGCTATCCCGAAGCGCTCGCCAATACGCAGGTCATCGTGGAGCGCTGTCAGTTCTCCCTAGACGAGCTGCAATATGAATATCCTGATGAGGTCACAGACGGCGAAAACGCCGATACGCGCCTCCGCCGCCTGACCGAAGAGGGGCTAAACTGGCGCTATCCCGACGGCCTCACGCCGCGCGTTCGGGCTATGGTGGAAAAAGAGCTGAACCTGATCGCGCAGCTCAATTATGCGCGCTATTTCCTGACCGTTTACGACATTGTCGCCTTTGCCCGCAGTCAGAATATCCTCTGTCAGGGTAGGGGCAGCGCGGCCAATTCCGTGGTCTGCTACGCGCTCGGGATTACTGAGGCCTCGCCCGAGACCATCTCCATGGTGTTTGAACGCTTCATCTCAGAGGTGCGCGGGGAGCCGCCGGATATTGATGTCGATTTTGAGCATGAGCGCCGCGAAGAAGTCATCCAGCATATCTACAATAAGTATGGCCGTCACCGCGCCGGGATATGCTCCACCGTCATCCATTTCCGAAGCCGCGCCGCCATCCGCGAAGTCGGCAAAGCCATGGGCCTGTCCGAGGACGCCGTTGCCGCGCTGTCCTCCCAAGTCTGGGGGACGAGCAGCAAAGGCGTCGGCGATGACCGCGTTAAGGCGGCGGGGCTCGACGCCGCCGATCCACGTCTGCGTCAAACCCTCGAACTCACTCATGAAATCATCGGCTTTCCGCGTCACCTCTCACAACATGTCGGCGGCTTTGTCATCACGGCAGGGCGGCTGGACGAGATGTGCCCCGTTGAAAATGCGGCCATGGCGGATCGGACAATTATTGAATGGGACAAGGACGACATTGATAAAATCGGCATGTTGAAAATCGATGTGCTGGCGCTTGGTATGCTGACCTGTATTCGCAAAGCCTTCCACCTGCTCGGCGATTGGAAGGGGGAGCGTTATACGATCGCGACTATCCCCCAAGAAGACCCGGCGGTTTACGACATGCTCTGCATCGCCGACACGCTCGGTGTGTTCCAAGTCGAGAGCCGCGCGCAGATGAACTTCCTGCCGCGTATGCGTCCGCGCACATTTTATGATTTGGTGATTGAGGTCGCCGTCATCCGCCCCGGCCCCATTCAAGGCGATATGGTGCATCCGTTCATCAAAAGGCGGCGCGGTGAGGAGCCGGTGGTCTATCCATCGGAGGCGCTAAAACCCGTGCTCGGCAAAACGCTGGGCATACCGCTGTTCCAAGAACAGGCCATGCAAATCGCCTCCGTCGCTGCCGGCTTCACGCCGTCCGAGGCCGATCAACTCCGCCGCGCCCTTGGCACAGCGCGCGGGCCGGGCACAATCCAGAAATTCAAAGACCAGTTCATCTTGGGCTGTATCGATAATGGCTATGACGAAGATTTTGCCTGCGCCGTGTTTAGGCAACTGGAGGGCTTTTCAGGCTACGGATTTCCGGAATCCCACGCCGCTAGTTTCGCGCTGCTGGTTTATGTGTCCAGCTGGCTGAAATGCCATCATCCCGAAGTGTTTTGTTGCGCGCTGCTCAACTCACAGCCCATGGGGTTTTACGCGCCCGCGCAGATCGTCCGCGATGCGCGCGAACATGGCGTGGATATTCGCCCCATCTGCGCCGAGCATAGCTATTGGGATAATGTGCTGGAACCTGCGGGGAATGGGCGGCTTGCCGTGCGGCTGGGCTTTCGCCAGATTAAAGGCTTTCGCGAGGAGGACGGGCATTGGCTCTCGGCGGCGCGGGGGAATGGCTACCGCTCAATCGATGCCGTGTGGCGTAAGGCGGGATTGGACCGCGCGGCGCTGTCAAAGCTGGCGCAAGCCGACGCCTTCGCGTCCCATGACTTAAACCGCCGTGACGCGCTCTGGGCTGTGAAGGGGCTCGGCGGAGAAAAGCCGTTGCCGCTGTTCGAAAACCTAGGTGAGGGGCTTCCCATGGGCGATGTCAGCCTTCCCGTCATGGATCTGCGCGAAGAGGTGTTCGAGGATTATATCGGCACCCGCCTGACCCTGCGCGAACATCCCGTGACTTTGCTACAAGATGATATTGGCCGTGTTCTGCCGTCCAAATATCTGCGGGACACCGTTGACGGACGGCGGGTCGAGGTCTGCGGCCTGGTCATCACCCGCCAACGCCCCGGCACAGCCAGCGGCGTGATTTTCCTGACGCTCGAAGACGGCACGGGCGTCTCCAATATCGTCGTCTGGCCGTCGATGTTTGAGAAGAAACGCAAAGCCGTGATGGCCGGACGGCTGCTGAAAATACGCGGCAAACTCCAACGCGAAGGCATCGTCACCCACGTTATCGCCAATCAAATTACGGATTTATCCTATCTGCTCGATACCCTCGGTGATGCGGGCAGCGCAGGGGACCGCTTGGACCCCACCTTCGACAATGCCGACGAAGCCCGCCGCCCGGTCCCCGCCAAAGAGGCGAGCCGCGAGGCTAAACAAAAAGGGCAGCGTTCCCCCGGCAGTCGACTATCACCTGCCAAAGACCGCGCGGCCTCGTCTAAACGCAATATCTCAGGTTATTACAACGCCGGCGGCGGCGCACGTCACCCGAGGCAGCAAGCGAATAAGCTATTCCCAAGTCGAGACTTTCATTGAGGGCAGCTCAGGCGACATTGCGGACCTTAGAAATAATCCTGCTGACGACGTGCTTGGGCGTAAAGTAGACCTTAGTCGAGAGGCTTAAAACGCCCAAAAGCGGCCGCTGGTAAGATTTGCGATGTGTTGTAATTGGCTCGATTTCGGGCGCTTCGAAAAGGAAGTCCATTCCAATTGCGGACATCAGATCAAAATAGTATTGGGCTCTCTTGGAGCCCAATACTTTCTTATAGAACGAAGGCGTTCTTCATCTCGTTAAATTCACCTGCATAGATGCCGCATGTCGTTATGTGTCCTCGGCCCCGATGAATATTTTAGACTAGGCTCGTAGAATCTGTCAGCTTTTATGCCACCTACCATTCATACCAGAGACCTGCACGTCCGCCGGTTGTGCCCGACTTGTCCGAAAACCCGAGACCTGCATTAACTTGGAGTTTTGGCGTGACCCGGGCCGCCATGGTGAATGACGCCCCGTGTTCTCCGCCAAATGTGCCCCAGTTTGCGCCAAAACCAACGCGTGCATCGGGAGATAATGTGGTGCCACCCGCCATTGACATGGCAACCGCAATGCCCGCTGTGTTTTGTCCGATATCAACGGCGTTGGTTGCAATCGCAGCTCCGAAACTTTCAATTTGTTGAGAAAACTCGTCAATACGGCGAGAATTATCCAATATGTCTTGCGCGTTTTGACCCACGCCAGCTTCGACGGTGCTGATACGGCCGTCATATTCAATAAGGGTCGCGTCTTGGCGGGCATTGGCTTCTGTGTTGTCGGCAATCGCGGTGACATTTGTCGCAATTTGTGTCTCATTGGCCGTGATACGGTTTTCATGATCGACAGATGTGCTTTCTAGCGTCGTGATACGCGTTGTATTGCCCGCAATATTGGCCGTGTTGGTGGCAATCAATTCAGTGTTACCCGCAATCAGCGCGCTATTACCCGCGATATTCGCGGTATTTGTCGCAATATTTGTCGTATTGGTCGCGACCTGTGTGCCCCCACCACTGCTCTGCAAGGCTGCAATCGCAGAGCCGTTAGACGCCACTTGCCCGGACAAGCCCGATATTTGTCCCGCCAAGCCAGAGACCTGCCCCGATAGGCCACTGACTTGGCTCCCTAAGGCCCCGACATCGCCTTGGAGGGCAGCGATATCGGTGTCATTTGAGGTGACTTGGCCTTGGAGATTATTAATCTGCGCGATACTGGCCCCGCCACCCGGCGCGCCGTTTTCAATCGTAGAGATACGCGCATCAAGCCCAGCGATCTGTGTGGATTGTCCGCCCACAGACCCTTGCAGCGCCGTGATGGCTGTACCGTTACCAGAGACGGTGCCTTGCAATGTGCCTAAATCGCCTTGCAAAATGGAAATCGCAGAACCATTCCCTGTGACCGTACCAGAAAGCGTTGTGAGGCTATCGCCATTGGCCGTGATTTGCGTTTGCAGGGACGCGATTTGCGTGTTGCTCGCCCCGCCGCCGCCGGCACCGCCTGCGGCCTCGAGGATTGTGAGGCGATCACCCAGCGTGCCAATATTCGTGGTCAGATTTGTGATGCTGCCGCCAAAACCGTTCACTGTGGTCGTTAGCGTGCCAAGGTCTGTGCCAAAGCTGGTAAGCCGCGTGTCAAGGGTGACGACATCACCAGATAGTGTCGTGAAATTATTGGAAAGCGTTGTGAAACTATTGCCCAGCCCTGTAACCGTTGTGGACAGCGTGCCAAAATCACCTATGAGCGTGGTGTAATTATTATTCAGCGTTGTCACATCACCCGACAGCCCTGTAACCGTTGTCGATAAGCCAGACACAGTCGTGCCCAAGCCCGTCACTGTTGTATTAAGGCCAGAGACAGTATTATCCAGACCCGTTACTGATGTGCCCAGCGCCGCGACTGTGCCGCCCAATCCTGTGACCACGCCTGATAGCGCGCCGAGGTCTGTATTCAGGCCTGTCACTGTTGTAGACAGCGCGTCAAATGTCGCTTGGGTCACACCCCCGCCAGAGCCGATAGAGCCAATATCAACGGTCGCGAGATTGCCATTTTCATCAGAGGTTACGACAAATGTGTCAGTGCCCGTCTGCGCGTTGGTTGAACTAACACTGGACAGCCCCGTCAATGTATAAGTCGAAGCGTTATTGCCAAAAGCAAAGTGGCTATTGCGCAGGGTTGTCGCGCCGCTACCGATGGCGACACTGCCCGCAAAGCCTGCATTTGTGCCAGAGCCGAGCGCAATGGCATCTGTGGCGCGGTTACCCGTGACGGCCCCAACGCCAAGCGCTAGTGTGCCTGAGCCCAGCGACTGCGCGCCAGACCCCAGAGCAATGCCGCCATTAAAGCGCGCGACAGAATTATGACCAATGGCGATGGCATTATCTAAAAAGGCTTCGGCCGATGTTCCCAAAGCCATGCTGTGGCGACCATTCGTCGTGGCACCATTACCCATAGCGACCGAATCCTCGCCAGCCGTTGATGCGCCCGTGCCTAGGATAACGGAACGCGCCCCGAACCGACCTGACGACGCGTTATTGCCAATAACAACGGCCTCTAGGCCTGCATTACCCGATGTTCCGCAGCGTACAGAATTTGCGCCCGCGCCTGTGTCACATAACCCGCTACCGCCGCCCAATGTGCTGGTCAGCACTTGCGCCAAATTACCATTGGCGTCTGATGTGACCACAAAACGCTCTGTGCCTGTTTGGGCACTGGTTGACGCCGCTGTGTTTAGACCTGCAATTGTTACAGTATTGCCGCCGTCACCCAAGACAATTTGATTGTCCCGCGTGGTGTTTCCGCCAATGGCGATAGAGCCTGTAAAACCCGCCGTGCCGCCAATCGCGATTGCGTTTAAGGCGCTGGCTGTGCCCTGTAGGGCGACTGCGAAATTAGCGGACGCGAGACTATTGGGGCCAAGCGCCACGGATTCTGCGCCGCTGGCTTCCGTGCGATACCCAAGGGCCAGTGATGTCTGGCCAGAGGCATCAGATTCGCGTCCCATTGCGGTCGCAAAATTTCCGCCCGCTTCAGATTGTAGGCCAATACTGATGGCTGAATTATTGGACGCGTCGCCGCCGCCAATCGCCGTTGATGCAAAGCCGCCCGCTTGTGATCCATTGCCGAGTGCGGTTGAGCCTGCATTTGTGGCATCTGCATTGACGCCAAGCGCAATTGCGCCCGTGCCGGTCGCTGATGCATTATTACCAACCACAAATGTCCCGCCGCCCGAAAGCGTTGTTCCGCTGCCGCAAGAAACGCTAGCGGAATTTGTAGCGTCTTCTTCGCAAGCCCCAGAGCCGCCGCCCATGCCGAGTGTTGACACCAACACAGAGGATAAGTTGCCGTTTTCATCGGTGGTGACAACACGGTCTTCTGTGCCGCTTTGGCGGGTGTCCGATAGTGTCTGGACGAGGCCTGGCAGCGTATAGGTTTGGCGCTCCGAGCCAAAATTGCTGCCGATAAGAATGTGGTTGCTCAATGTTGTCTGCGCACTTAGGCCTAACGCCAAAGAAAAATCACCGCTCGCTGCGGCTGAATTTCCGATCGCAATTGACCGTGCCCCTGCGGCACGCGCATTGGCCCCTTGGGCGATAGAGAAATCACCTACCGCTTGGGAATTGAGCCCTAAGGCGATCCCTGCATTGCCAGAGGCAAGACCTGTAGGGCCAATATGAATAGAATTTGCCCCGCTGGCATTACCACCTGCTGCTGCAAAACTCTGGCGACCTGTGGCTCGCGATTGAAACCCAATGGCTGTGCCACTATCTTCTGCGACGGTGTTCAGACCAACTGCAACGCTCAGGTCCGAGGCTTGCGCGCTGGAACCAATCGCAACAGATGTGCCGTCAGCAACGCTGTTAAGACCAACAGCTACGCTCGCCCCATTGGACGCGACCGCGTCAACGCCAATCGCTGTTGCTCCGCGCCCGCTCGCATCAGCGCCTTCTCCACATTGAAGGCCGTTGGCTTCTGCAAAGACAAAAAATCCATCGATAAAGAGTGGAGCATTACGCGTTGTGCAGTCGGCGGTGGTGTTGGCGCTGCCGTCTGCATCTGGCGCGACTTGTGCTAACGCTGGGGTTGATAAAACTGTGATCAGCGATAACGCGCAAGCGCTACCGAAAAGAATTTTACGTAGTGAATAAGATGTGTTTGTCATGGCGCCCTCCAAAGCGATTAGTGAACCCGTATTGGGAATGGCTTTGATATGAGGGGCAATTAATTACGGGTCATGTGACAAACAGTGTTAGAATTTATGGCACCGCTTTCTAACAACATTTGTCATCTTTGCGCGGTATCAGCGAGGGGTGGCGTTACAGTGGCAATGATAAACGGGTAATAATGTGAACGGCGGCGGACGATGTTTCAACACCAAGCTTCGCCCTGATTGCGGCAAGTTGCGTGCGAATAGTGGGGAGGCTGACATCTCTTTGTGCCGCTATATCATCAGCGGATAGACCCTGACCAAGCCATATGGCCGTCAACGCTTCGGCTGTGCTAAGGCCAAATATACTTTGCAGGCGTAGGGCCAAGCGCTCTGGCCCTGTCGTCATAAGATCAGGAGCAAGCAGGCTTAGGACGAAATAAGGTGGCGCGCTTTTACAGTTCGCCGCTTCGCCGCCAGAAGAACAGGGCCGCAGATTGAGCCACAACGCCCCGTCTTGCGGGTTAGTGTGTGGGCGTGACGATACATAAATATCACACCCTGAGGCCACTTGCGGCTCGGCGCTGGTCTGTATTGCGGGCTCTTTAGTTAAGGCGTTTCGAAATTGCATCTGAGCCGATTTTACGGACAAAATCACGCGCCCAGCATGCAATTCTATTGGGCTGTGTTTTATAGCGATATGGAAGGCGTTATTAGCGCATTGAAGCTGCGCGTGAGCGTCGATAACAGCCATTGGTAAAGGTATAGCCCCCAACACAGATATAAGGGATATGTCTGAACCCCGCGCTACGGCCTGAAATATACCACCATCTGTCATCACCGCCCCCTCTCGTGCTCGGATAAAGGGCTATACGAGGCATATTATAGGCTCAAATGACAAAGGCCGTTAAGCGCTATGGGGTCTAAAACTAACAGCATTTGTCATCTAAAACGCGGCCAAATTGTTTATAGATAGAGTGCTAAGCGACGCATATTTAATTCGTGATAAACAGAAAGCCCGCCTCATGCGCAGAGTTATTGATGATATCAATCCTGTATTTTCCCGTGAAAAGCGGAGTAAACGCACAACTTTCCGTCTGGGATTTTACGACCTTTTGACAAAGCGCTGTGTCATCTCCGGCAGGGTCAGTTACAACCATTTCAAGCGTGAGGCCCGCATCGTTCTGACCCAAGGGTTTCAGTGTCAATTCAGCGCGTTCAGCCGCAAAGTATATTTCGTCCAACGTCAGCGTCGCCCCCGCCGCGACACTATCCTGTCTGTAGGCGGCCCCTTTTACGCGTCCACGAAAAGGCGGAGACACATCGGCACTAGAGCGTTGAAAACGTTCAGCTTTTACAGTCCATATCCGTGTCATGTCCTCTGTCCCGCGCAAAGGGTGGGCGCCTATTCGGCTCAACCGCTCTGCCGCATCGCGCAAGGCTTGGCCGTCTTGATTATCAAGCGCAGTATTGGCGCTTTCAAATGCGGAAATTACGGCTTTATGCCTCATGGGCGTAGCGACATCATCACGGGCAAAGGCCTGCTGGCTCACTGTGAAAATAACCGTCAAGCCGATACTGATAGACAGAGCGGATTGCGCGCAAGATGTAATATATTTTATCATCCGATAGCCCCATTGAATGTCGATTGCGCGCAAAACTTGAAAAAATTCTGTGCTTATGTAAAGCAAAATTTACGGAGTAATCTGGGGCGGTGTAATATGATAGCGGTAAATTTTTGTGATATTCAGGGTGTGAGCTTGGCTCGAATTTCTGGTGATATGCAAGGGGGTGCGCTGTCATGAAACAAGCCTTATTGATCGAAGACGACCCAACGATTGCCGCCCATGTCCAAGCGACATTAGAGCGTGCGGGCTGGTCTTTGGAGCATTACTTGACATGTCAAAGCGGACTATCCGCGCTTGCACCACACCCCACAGACACCCCTCACTTTGATGTTTTGATTTGTGACCGAATGTTGCCAGACGGCGAGGGATTAGACCTTGTCGAGCGCCTACGCGCCCGCGGCGTGATGACCCCCATTCTGATGCTAACGGCCCTTGGAAATTCACAAAACCGTGTCGAAGGTTATCAAAGGGGCGCGGATGACTATTTAACAAAACCGTTCGAGCCCGAAGAATTAGTCGCCCGTGTTGAGGCCTTGTATAGACGCGCGCAAGGCGGCTTGCGCGCAGATTTGCGAAAGATTGCCGACCTGGAAGTGCACGTCAAAGCGCGTACAGCCCATAGGGCCGGAGAGCACCTTAAACTAAGCCCGAAAGAATTTGATTTACTCTTGTATTTTTTAGACCACGAAGGCGCGCTCATCACGCGTGACATGTTGCTGCGTGATGTCTGGAATATGCATTTTGATCCCGGCACAAATGTTGTTGATGTCAATATTGGGCGCATGCGCAGAAAACTTGATGGCGATTTTGACATCTCATTACTCCAAACTGTCAGAGGGTTTGGTTACAGGTTTGGTATGAGTGATGACGCCGTAACGCCGCAGGATAAAACGGTTTGAATAAGGCCCAAAATACTATTGAACATGTGCCTTCAAACATGATTAAGCGGTCAATCTTTGGCCGCATGATTGCGTTATTCACCTTAATGCCGCTCATCACACTGCTGTGTGTGGGGCTGTGGTCAGCGTGGAGTTTGCAGCATGATCTGCGCCAAGAGCAAATTTATCAAATCAATGATGATATCGCGGCACTAACGGAGGGTTACATAGCTGGCGGGCCTGCTACTGTAACCGCTGCGATTGAGGCGCGACAAAGTCTAACGCCGCTCAACCGCGCGGGGGCTCATTACGGATTTTTCAATGCAGATGGAGAGAGAATTGCCGGCCTCATTAATATAGAGGTTGCGCGTAATCTTGATGTGACGCGGCCCCGGTCTGTGACCCTTGAAACCCCTGATGGTGTTGTGCCAGCGACCGTGCGGTTAACGCAATTGCGCGGTGGTGAACGCCTTATCGTCGCCCGAGAAAGCGGCGCGATAAAACAGTCTTTAAAGGCTTTGCTATGGCGATTTCTGGTCGCCGGGCTTTTGTTAATCAGCCTGTCTTATATTGCAGCCCGTTTTGTCATTGCGGCCTTGCGCAGGCGGGTCGATATGATGAATGTGACTTTGCAAAACGTCGCCAATGGGCAAATTGATGCGCGGTTACCTTGCGATACTGCCGGTGATGAAGTGTCCTTTTTGGGATCACAAATCAATTATACCCTATCGCGTTTAGAGCGGGTTCTGAGCTTACGCAAACGTGTGACCGATCAACTGGCCCATGAGATGCGATCCCCTCTAACCCGTTTGGATGCCAGCCTGCTAAAACTCGATAATGACCCCATTGTCGATACGGCGCGGCAAGAGATTAAACATTGCGTGACAATGTTAGATGGCTTGCTAGATATCTCTGCGCTGGACGCTCAATTTGGTGACAGGCGCGGGTTTCAAAGGCTTGATATTTACGCTCTAGCGGCCTCCTTAGTTGAGTTATTTGAACCCTTGGCCGACGTGCAATCTCGTCCCCTTTCTCTTATAGAGGCAGCCCCGATATGGGTAGAGGGCGATCCTGCGCAATTGGGGCGCTTGCTGTCTAACTTGATTGATAATGCCTTTAAATATGGTGATCCTAGCACGCCCATAACACTCTCAGTATTAGATACTGACCCGAATTTTAAAGGACATGTCGTTTTGCGCGTGAGTAATACAGGGCCGTTAATTGATGAGGCCGCTATGCGCGATATTTTTACGCCGTTCTTTCGTCACCTTAGCATTAAGGCGCATGAGGACACCTCGGACGCAGAGCCTAAGAGCTTCGGCCTTGGCCTTGCGCTTTCGCGGTCAATTGCTGCAAGGCATGGCGGAACGTTGAATGTAGAGCGTCATCCGAAGCAAACCGTCTTTCGTCTGACATTGCCGCTTATCCTTTAATGCGGTTTTTTCGCATTCTCTAACAGTCATTGTCATCATCATTCATCAGTCTTGATGATGCGTACCACGCGCGACTCTCCTCTAATGCGGTCATCACATAATAATGGAGGACACTATGAAAACTGTAATGATGACAACCCTGATTGGCGTAAGCGCCTTAACTCTGTCTGCGTGCGGTGCCAGCACGGGCGGCATCACCAACGCCCTGGCACAAAAAGCGGCATCAAGCGCTATCACAACTGCGATGCAGCGCGATACGGCCAGCCAAGATGATTTTGTAGCCCCTGTATCAATAGCAAGCCCCAAAGCTGGAGATGCCAAGCTGTCATGCGACGCTATTGAGACAAAACTCGTCGCACTTGAGGCGATTATTATTGAAAGCGGAGAGGTTGCGGGTGAAGATATTTCTATGGCATCCCAACAGGCCGCCACCGCTGCGGTTGCTCAAGGGGCTGTGTCACTCGGTATGCAGGCTGGCGTCGCCAAAGCGGTCCCTTTCTTGAACATGTTTGGCCAGCAGGCGATTGAGGCGTCAGCAAAGTCCAAAGCCAAGAAAGTGAAAAAAGCCCGTAAGGCCTATCAGGCGGCAACATCACGCCGCGCGACATTGATGGGTGTCTATGCCGGAAAAGGGTGTGACGGCTAACGCCTCCATAAAATCACGGGGCGCATGGGGCGCAAAACGGCGGGTCACATCGACCTGCCGTTTTCATTTGCCTCGCACTCATCACAATGAATGATTACAAGCATGTCAGCCTAAGATTAAGCTAAGATGCTTGACCCTTAAACAGGATATCCCTTGACGTCAGTGCAGATTTTCGGCTTTTTGATACTGACGGAGGGCGCAGTTGAAAAAATATATACAATATTCGCGAGGACGCGCTGAGAGCTTTCACGCTTTTGCTTTGGTTTTTACGACCCTTATATGGTGCAGCGCGTTTTTATTAATCGGTTGCACCGCAGAGCCGTCTGATACAGATACTGTCGCAACCAATAATCCAGTTGCTGCCGTTCAGAGCGTAAGCTCTCAGCCAAATTTTGATATTATCCCACCGCGCATTGACAGTGACATGCGTCAGCGGTCCCCGCTTTCACCCGACGCCAATGATGTTAGAGATTTGCCACGTTTTCAAAAATTATCAGAGGGCTTGCAAAGTATTGAACGCGAGCGAGCAACGCTTTCACCCCTCGAGGCCCGGCAGCGCCTCAAGGCTTTGGACAATACAGTTGATGCGGTCGCACCTGCATCCGTCATATTAGGATATAAGAGCGCTTTGCAAGGGCAGTTTGAGCATGAGGCGGGCAATTATGATGTTGCACTAAACGCCCTTAAAAAAGCGGTGCAAATTTATGAAGATGCGGATTTTGCTGAAAGTGCCGCCTATTTACGGGTTCTGACGGATCTACCCGAAACACTCACGTCACTGGGCCAGACAGAAGCTGCACAGACCGCATTCGAGCGTGCAGAGACAGCGGTACTCGATTTTTACGGATCACCCTCAGTCGAATATGGAGAGATCTTAGCCGAGAAGGGTTTCCGCGCCTATTATGCCAATGATTTGAAAAACGCAGTCACCTTTATAGAGAAGGGCGTCGCGATGATCGAACACATGATGGACAGAAACGATGTGAACGCCGTGACGCAACTCGTTAGCTTTCTATCTTCACTTTCCGCTGTAACCCAAGAAGCAGGTAATCAAAGCCGGTCTTTAGATGCAAGCACGCAAGCTATGCAGTTGGCTGTTAGCGCACTGCCAGAGGATAATATGATGCGCGCGAATGTGCTGCATAATCACGGCGCAATCATGAATGCGCGAGGGCGTCATAGCGAAGGGGCACAAATGTTGCGTCAATCCCTCCGTCTGCACTTGGATATTGTCGGGCGCGGACATCCCATGACCACATATTCAATTTATAATCTTGCTGTATCAGAAGGCAATCTGGGAAATTATGCCGTCGCTGAAGATTTGTTCATGCAGGCACACAGCTTATTTTTAGACAAGGGTGCAGGACAGGAACAGCCTGCCTATCTTACCCTGCAAAACGCTGCACGCATGGCGGCCGCTCAAGGGAAAAGCATTCAGGCCATTGAACAATTTGAAGCCGCCATAGCGGGTCTTGAGCGTGCTGTGGGTAAAGATAACCCCTTGTTGATTACGCCGCTCAACAATCTTGCCTTGCAGTACCGCAGTGTTGGGCAAGTTGACGCCGCGATTAAACGTCTCGATCAAGCGCAAGCCTTAAGCGCGCAACATCAGGAGGTCGGGAGTCCGTTGTCATTAGAGACACAAATGCTGCATGCCGTAACCACGGGTGATTTTACCCAGAGCCGTATTGTATTTAGTGAAGCCATAGATATTGCAACGGCGCGTGCGGCCGACACGACTAGCGGCTCAAGCAGCCCGCTTTCACAATATGCCCCAGTTTTTGAACACTTCGCAGCCGATCGTCTCAAGGCTGGTGATTTTGACACCGCTATCACAGCTATGCAGTTTGCACGGCTAAATGATTTTAATGCCCTAATTCGCAAACGGGCCGCGCGCACAAGTCTTACGGAAGGTGCTGCCCGCCAGCGTTTACGAGAGCGACAAGACGCGCAATTTACAATGCGTCGCGCCGATCAAGCGTATCAAACCGCATTGGCCAGTAATGACAGTACGCGCATTCAAGCGGCGCAAGCCACATTAGAAGACGCGCGAAACGCCGTCGCAAAGGCTTTAAAGGCAACACCCCTGACGACTGATGAGACCCAGCTGACTGTCTCTTTAGCTAATATTCAAGACCGTTTGACTGAAAAAGAGGCTGTCTGGATGAGCTTTCTGACGGGCGCAGAGCCTATATTAGTGCTCGTTACGCCCGATAGCATTCACACAGCGACTATGCCTCTTAGCAAGGCGGCTTTATCTGAGCATGTCAGCGCACTTCGCGCGAGTGTGCTGGATACGGAAAAGCCGTTTGACACGAATACAGCCCGCGCACTTTATCAAGCGCTTTTCCCCGAAAATTTGCGCCGTGCGATGGTAGAGGTCGAGCATTTATACATCTTACCCGAGGACGGGCTGACGCAGATACCATTCTCTTTTCTTGTAACAAATACGGGCGAGAGTCCCCGCTATGTGAATGATGACATGGCCCTAACCACATTACCCAGTTTAAACGCGCTTGGCGAAACGGACGCATCCACGCCGCGCCGTCCACGGTTTTTGGGAGTTGGTGCGCCCCGTTTGGGTGGGACAGACGATGATGTATTGTTACTGGCTTCAAATCAAAGTTTTTACCGCGATGGTCGGGGCGCAACGGCTAACATCCGGTCGCTCCCCCCTCTACCTTATGCGGCCAAAGAACTGACGGCTTTATCACAAGCCTTTGGGCGCAGACACTCGACCGTATTAACAGACAATGCCGCGACCCAAAGCGGGGTCATAGCGCTTGATTTAGCTAACTATGATGTTATCGCTTTCTCTACACACGGATTAGTATCAGGTCGTTTCGAGGGACAAACTGAACCTGCCCTTATCCTGACACCTGGCGCCGCATCTAATCCTGGACCCGATCAGGACGGCTTGCTCACACAGTCAGAAATTTCTCGAATGCCCTTGGATGCGGATTGGGTCATCTTGTCTGCCTGCAACACAGCGGCCGGCGATGCGCAATCTGCGGCTGGACTCTCTGGCCTCGCGTCGGCCTTTTTATATGCAGGAGCCGATAGCCTTTTAGTATCTCATTGGCCCGTACGTGATGATGTTGCGGCCTTTCTGACTGTGAAAACGGTGAAGAATACGCAAGCCGGAATGAGTAAGTCCCAAGCTCTTAGGGCCGCCATAAATGATTTGCGAAAAAGCCGTTTAAAAGGCGCTGAGCACCCCGCAATATGGGCCCCATTTGTTGTTGTCGGTGGTTGACCCCAAAATCAAAGCGAGGTCCATCAGCGCTAACATAGATGATGTGAAATATATCTTTTGAACTCATTAATGAACAGACGCCGTGTATTCCAAGTCATTTTGATCTCAGTCATTTTCAAAAACCTATCTAATGGTCTATATAATCAACTGTCTTTATGCCCGCTTTGCTCCCAGAACTGCCGAAACTAAGCGTCCTAAAATCATCCCATCACAGCCGCTGGTGATGTTTAAGATTTCGGCTGTTTTCGTTCCACGTAAAACACACGTTATGCATGCTTTCGAACGAAAGACTTCGTTTGAGTGATTTGCAGTATTGATCGGGCCGTCTTATCGCCTTCATTTTACCATCTGCGTGCAGCCCATTGCAGGGCAAAAAGTGAGGCAAATTGCGCGGGTTACCATGTGGAAGGTAAAGGGAAGAGGGATTTTCCAGGACCGTTCAGTGACTTACGCAACTTACATTATCAGGGAAATGGTGCCCGAACCTGAACTATAACTATTGTTTCCTTCTGTATCCTTTAGTATAAAAAATACAATAAAAACAATAAGATAAAATTATTCTTGTGTCTTATTGCATTTTGATGTTTTCTTATGTTTCTCTCAGGTGGAGGGAACAAAGGAGGGAATAGAAATGCTGCTTCGCTGGAAAAATAGTGATGTCTAGAGCAATCCGTAGGCTAAATAGAGCTGTTGTCAAAGCCATTAATGAACCTGGCCGGTACAATGACGGCAATGGTTTATACCTTATTGTGAAAAAAAGCGGCAGTAAATCTTGGCTCTATAGATACCGTCTAAATGGTGGACGTAGGGATATGGGCTTAGGGTCTGTATCTCTCACTAATAATATTGATGTTGTCCGTAAAAAGGCTGATGAGGTGCGTGCTCTCGTTCAGGCTGGAATTGATCCTTTGGAGCGAAGAGAGACCGATGTTGAGCGCCGCATTCAGGAGATAGAAAAACAATATACATTTGCCGAAATCATTGATTTGTTTTTTAAGTCAAAAGATAGCACAGGTTATTTTAGAACTCAGCAAACGCGACGCAGATGGTACTTTTGCCTGACGACCCACGCTAAAGGATTGCATAAAACCCAACTAAGTAAAATAACGACTAAGCAAGTCTATAAAATCTTAGAGCCTCTTTGGATGGTTAAAACTGAAACGGCAAGCCGCACTCGCTTGTATATAGAGGCGGTGTTAGCTTGGGCTATAGCCATGGAATACAGAGATGGCCCCAATCCCGCCATTTGGCGCGGCAACCTAAATCAACTCCTTACGCCTAAAGAGCGCGTAAAGCCCTCAAGAAATCATCCTGCATTACCTTGGCAAGAAATACCCACGCTTATGAAAAAACTGCGCGGTCTTGAGACTCCTGCATCTTATCTCCTCGAATTTATAATACTCACTGCCTCTCGTTCTGGTGAGGCGAGGGGTGCAGTGTGGGATGAGGTCGATACAGATAAGAGGCTTTGGGAAATTCCTGCGGAGAGAATGAAGATGAAACGTCCTCATATTGTTCCATTAGAGGGCGCTTCATTAAGTCTAGTTCGAGACGCGAAGCTATATCCTCACCCGTCACTGGTATTCCATAATCCCCGCAATAATAAGGCTTTCAGTTACAATGCACCTATGGTGACGCTCCGAAAACTTGGCTATGAAAATATTACGACTCACGGCTTTCGGTCATCCTTTAAGACTTGGGCATTGGAGGCAACAAGCTTTCCCACACAGGCTATAGAGTTTGCTTTAGCGCATGAGACAAAGAATACTGTCGAGCGTGCATATATCCGTGGAAATCGGATGCTAGATAAACGTAGAGAAGTTATGCTCGCTTGGGACAATTACTGTTCTGGTGGCTCGAAAGCCTAGTAACAGTTGCTTCATAATGGACTGGGAAGATTATTCAAATAAATCAATATGTTAGATGGTTTTTTTTTGCGCTATGTGTGCAGTGCGAAAAATTTTGACAGTGAAGTTGAGTATATTTTAGGGTCATTCATGGACTGAATAAAACTGAGGTATTTTGCTTTGAAGAAAGTGAATAGTGCCGGTTACTTTAACGTTGTTATAGAGTTTGTAATGATGAGGCTGCCTAAATTTCAATTTCATTTTTCTAATGTGAACTAATAGAAGTGTTTGAGGCAATGAGTACTGTCTCAATCTCACAAGCTTGATTGCATGGAGCACTCTGTAACTCATGAGCCTCGATCTCATTGCAGTGTTAGCAGGCTGGTGCGTGTCGGCAGAAGTGTCACATGATATCTCACAATCGCTCCACAGAGATTATTTTGCCTATTCCCTTCATGCGTAAAAATAAGGTAATAAAAATACGCAAAAAGCATTGATTGTCGCCATAAATGATAATAATGCGTAATAATAATAGATTTAATTGCTAATATTATCCGTATTGGCTGACTGTTATGTGATGAAATTGGCGTCCTGCCCTCCTTTTGTAACTAGGATTTTAAATGGCAATTGATCAGCAACTAAATGCGCGGCGTGATGAGGCACGACTTGGTGGCGGCGAGAAGCGTATAGTGTCCCAGCACGCCAAAGGTAAGCTGACGGCTCGAGAACGGCTGGAATTGTTACTTGATCCTGGGAGTTTTGAAGAATTTGACATGTTCGTCAAACACCGTGCGACTGATTTTGGTATGGATAAGACACATATTCCAGGGGATGGCGTTGTTACGGGTTGGGGTACGATTAATGGTCGTAAGACGTTTGTATTTGCGCAAGACTTTACCGTTTTTGGCGGCAGCTTATCGGAAACTCACGCTCGAAAAATTTGTAAAGTCCAAGAGATGGCCATGCGTAATGGCGCACCAATTATTGGACTTCAAGATAGCGGCGGCGCACGTATTCAAGAAGGTGTCGCGTCACTTGCCGGCTACACGGACGTTTTTCAGAACAACATAAAGGCGAGTGGGGTTGTACCACAGATCAGTGTCATAATGGGGCCAAGTGCGGGTGGCGCAGTCTATTCTCCGGCGCTGACCGACTATATCTTTATGGTGCGCGATAGCAGCTATATGTTCTTGACGGGCCCAGACGTGCTTAAGACGGTGACGAATGAGGTTGTGACTGCAGAGGAGTTGGGTGGGGCGAAGACCCACACGACGAAATCTTCGGTTGCCGACGGGGCCTATGATAATGACATCGAAGCTCTCGCGGAAATACGTCGCTTATTTGATTTTCTCCCGCTTAATAACCGTGCGGGCACGCCGCGGCGCCCATTCTTTGATAGTCATGACCGTATTGACACAAGCCTCGATACCCTTGTGCCTGACAATCCCAACTTGCCTTACGATATGCATGAACTCGTCGAGAAGATTGCCGATGAAGGCGACTTTTTTGAGGTACAGCAAGACTTTGCCAAGAATATTCTGTGCGGCTTTATCCGACTCGAAGGACAAACGATTGGGGTGGTTGCAAACCAGCCCATGGTGTTGGCAGGGTGTTTGGATAGCGACGCGTCTCGCAAGGCCGCGCGTCATGTGCGCTTTTGCGATGCCTTCGATATTCCCGTACTTACGCTTGTTGACGTGCCTGGTTTCCTTCCAGGCGTGTCCCAAGAACATAACGGCGTGATTAAAAATGGTGCGAAGCTTCTCTATGCTTATGGGGAGGCAACCGTACCTAAAGTGACTGTGATTACGCGTAAAGCTTATGGCGGGGCTTACTGCGTCATGGCACCAAAGCACTTGGGTGCGGATATGAATTACGCTTGGCCCACAGCGCAAATTGCCGTGATGGGCGCTAAGGGAGCTGTCGAAATCCTTCACCGTAAAGATCTAAGTGATGAGGAAAAGACGGCTGCACATATTGCGGACTATGAAGAGAAGTTTTTGAGCCCTTTTCGAGCAGCCGAACTGGGTTACATTGATGAAGTCATAAAACCTCAAAGTACGCGTCGCCGCATAAGTCGTGCCTTCGCACTCTTAGCTGACAAAATAGAAGAGGCTCCATGGAAGAAGCATGGAAACTTGCCGTTATGATAAAAAAAATACTCATAGCTAACCGTGGCGAGATTGCTTGCCGCGTCATAAAAACCGCCCGCAAAATGGGCATTAAGACTGTGGCGGTTTATTCCGATGCGGACCGTAATGCGCTGCATGTTTCTATGGCGGATGAGGCGGTGCATTTGGGGCCGCCGGCGGTGAACCAATCTTATTTGGTGATGGATAAAATCTTGGCAGCGATAGAGAGCACGGGCGCGGATGCTGTGCATCCCGGCTATGGCTTTCTGTCGGAAAATCCTGAATTTGCGAAACTGCTGGCCAAGAAGAAGATAACCTTCATCGGCCCCAACCCCCACGCTATTGTGTCTATGGGCGATAAAATCACTTCCAAAAAACTCGCGCAGGAGGCGGGCGTGTCTTGCGTACCGGGACATATGGGCTTGATTGCGGACGCCGACGAAGCGGTCAAAATCGCTAAGAAAGTTGGCTATCCTGTAATGATTAAAGCGTCTGCGGGCGGCGGCGGGAAGGGCATGCGCATCGCCTATAATGACGAGGAAGCGCGCGAAGGGTTTCAGTCGTCCAAGAACGAAGCCGCGAACAGCTTTGGCGATGACCGCATCTTTATCGAGAAATTTGTCGAAGAGCCGCGCCATATCGAAATCCAAGTGCTGGGCGATAAGCATGGCAATGTGATTTACCTCGGCGAGCGTGAATGTTCTATTCAACGACGCAACCAGAAAGTCATCGAAGAAGCGCCGTCGCCTTTCCTTGATGAAATAACCCGCAAAGCCATGGGCGCGGAGTCTGTCGCGCTGGCGAAAGCTGTGGATTATGACAGCGCCGGCACGGTGGAATTTATCGTCGATAAGGATAAGAACTTCTATTTCCTGGAGATGAATACGCGCTTGCAAGTGGAGCATCCCGTCACGGAACTTATCACCGGCGTGGACCTAGTGGAGCAAATGATCCGCTCGGCAAACGGTGAAAAGCTGTCGATGAAACAAAGCGATGTAAAACTAAACGGTTGGGCGCTTGAGAGCCGCATTTATGCCGAAGACCCGTACCGCAACTTCCTGCCGTCAATCGGCCGTCTTGTGCGCTACCGCCCGCCGGCTGAGCAGACGCTCGATAACGGCTCGATTGTGCGTAACGATACGGGCGTGTTTGAAGGCGGCGAAATCTCGATGTATTACGACCCGATGATCGCTAAGCTCTGTACGTGGGGCGAGGACCGGGGAGTCGCGCTTAATGCGATGAAAGATGCGCTCGACACGTTTGAGCTTGAAGGCATTGGTCACAATATTCCGTTCCTGCAAGCCGTCTATGATCATGACCGGTTTGAACGCGGCGATATCAATACGGCATTTATCGCCGATGAATACCCCGAAGGCTTTGAAGGGGCGCCCGTCAATGCCGGCCATGCCCGCAAAGTCGGCGCGGTCTGCGCGTTAATGTATGATATCGCGCAGCACCGCGCGGCAGAAATCAGCGGCAGCCTACCCAATCACGCTCGTCATATTCCTGATGAATGGGCGGTCGAGGTTAAGGCCCCTGACGTGACGCATCATTACGGCGCGGATATTAACGGCGAGAGCGGCCTTCGCACGATTGTCGTCGATGATGCCTCGGAAAGTAAAGCCGCAATAGAGATGGAAGTCTTGACGGCGTGGAAACCGGGGCAACCGCTCGTGCGCGCCCTTGTCGATAATACACCGTTTAATTTCAAAGCGCGCCGCAATTCTGAAGGCTATGAGGTGCGTCACCGCGGTGTGCATTACAAAGTAGCTGTGCGGACGCCTCGCGGAGCTGAACTGGCGAAATTAATGCCGGTCAAAGTCGCGCCTGATACGTCAAATATGTTGCTCTGTCCGATGCCGGGTGTGATTGTAAAGCTGCTTGTGGCAGAAGGCGATGAGGTCCAAGACGGCCAAGCGCTCGCCGTTGTCGAAGCCATGAAAATGGAAAACACACTTCGTGCTGAGAAGAAATCAGTCGTGGCAAAAATTCACTGCGCGGCCGGTGACAACCTCGCCGTCGATGAAGTGATTATGGATTTTGAAACATGAGTTCCAAACAAAACGACAATATCAAAATATGGGAAACCTTAGCGTCAGGTGACTTAAAAGGCGGCGATCCGAAAACACTTGAGACGCAAACGGCTGAAGGCATTACAGTCAAACCGCTTTATACGGCGGATGATGCCCCTGCATCTGCGGCGCAGGAAATACCGGGAATGGCACCATACACACGCGGCGTTCGTGCAACAATGTACACGGGCCGCCCGTGGACGATACGCCAATATGCGGGCTTCTCTACAGCGCAAGAGAGCAATGCCTTTTACCGTAAGAACTTAGAGGCGGGGCAAAAAGGCCTGTCTGTCGCTTTTGATCTTGCCACGCACAGAGGTTATGATTCTGACCACCCGCGCGTGACAGGCGATGTGGGTAAGGCCGGCGTGGCGATTGACAGCGTTGAGGATATGAAAATCCTATTCGACGGTATTCCGCTTGATAAGATGTCAGTATCTATGACGATGAATGGGGCCGTTATTCCCATTCTAGCCATGTATATTGTAGCAGGGGAGGAGCAGGGGGTAGCGGTAGAAAAACTATCTGGAACCATTCAAAACGATATCCTCAAAGAGTTCATGGTACGCAATACATATATTTATCCACCCGCGCCAAGCATGAAAATTATTGGCGATATCATTGAATATACCTCGGCCAACATGCCCAAGTTCAACTCCATCTCTATCTCTGGCTATCACATGCAAGAGGCGGGCGCGACGCTCACTCAAGAGCTAGCCTATACGCTGGCGGACGGTATGGAATATGTCCGCGCCGCTATGGATAAGGGATTAGATGTGGATGACTTTGCCCCGCGCCTCTCTTTCTTCTTTTGCATCGGCATGGACATGTTTATGGAAGTGGCCAAGCTGCGCGCTGCGCGGCAGATGTGGGCCAAGATTATGACAGATTTTGGCGCGAAGTCAGAGCGTTCTAAAATGCTGCGCACTCACTGCCAGACCTCTGGCGTATCACTAACGATGCAAGACCCTTACAACAATGTGGTGCGCACTACAGTTGAAGCAATGGCCGCAACCCTTGGCGGGACGCAATCACTCCATACCAATGCGTTTGACGAAGCCATTGCCCTGCCAACTGAAACATCGGCCCGTATTGCGCGCAATACGCAGCTGATACTGCAGCATGAAACGGGTATGACGCGAGTGGTCGATCCGCTGGCGGGGTCTTATTATGTTGAGAGTCTGACCCAGCAAATGGCGGATGCGGCGTGGAATATGATTGAAGAGGTTGAAGCGCTTGGCGGCATGACCAAGGCGATTGAAACGGGTCTTCCGAAGCTGAAAATTGAAGAAGCGGCACTGCGCAAACAGTCGCGAATTGATAGCGGCGATGATGTCATCGTTGGGGTCAATAAATACACGCTTGAGATTGAAGACCCTATTGAAATCTTAGATATTGATAATGAAAAGGTACGCGCGGGTCAGGTGAAACTGCTGGAAGAGATTAAGCGCAACCGAAATCAAGAGCATGTAGATATGGCGCTGTCCAAGATTACAGCGGCCGCTAAATCGGGTGAAGGGAACTTACTGGGCGCTGCTGTGAATGCTGCCCGCGCGCGGGCGACGCTCGGCGAAATCACGGAGGCTATGGAAGATGTGTTTGGCCGTCATGATGCTGTCACTCGGGTTCTATCAGGCGTTTACAGCGCGCTGAATAAAGACGACCCTTTGTTTAAGAGTATCCAACGGCGCATCAAAGATTTTGAAGTCGAAGAGAAGCATCTTCCATATATCCTTATCGCTAAGATGGGCCAAGACGGCCACGACCGCGGCGCAAAGGTCGTCGCGACTAGCTTTGCTGATATGGGCTTTAAGGTGGATGTCACGAACCTATTCGTCACGCCAGATGAAGTGGCAGATATTGCTATTAAAAAAGGCGTAGATGTGGTTGGTGTGTCATCTTTGGCGGCAGGGCATAAGACACTCGTCCCTGAATTAATTGCTCTGCTTAAAGCTAAGAATGCAGACCATATTAAAGTCGTAGTTGGCGGCGTTATCCCAGAGCAAGATTTTGCTTTCCTTCGGGATAAGGGTGTTGAGGCAATATTCCCACCAGGCTCTAATCTGTTTGATGCCGCAAATGCTATGCTGGGGGTTGTGATGGGGCTTAAACGTAACAGCTAAATGATTGCTAAAATTGGCCTATACGATGCCTGCCGAAATAAGTTTGAGCTTTGGTAAGTCAATAAGATCTACACGTCCATAACCGACAAGGATAAGACCATCTTTTTCAAAAGCTGAGAGGTGTTGGTTAACGGTTTTACGCGTGACCCCAATCATTTCGGCGAGTAATTCTTGGCTGATTTTTACAGTGAGAATTTTTTGAGTATCATCGTGCTTGGCGATTGCGACTAACCTTGCCGCTATGCGCTCTCGTGGACGAAGGGACACAATTTCAGCCGCGAGGCGCAGAGCCCTTCGCATATTGTTATACGTTAAATCTGCAATGGCTCGCCATATTTCTGGAGATTGCGCAGCAACGCGGTCCAGAGCATTTTCTGAAATTTCTAATATGACGCTAGGTTCTGCACAGACGGCCGTTACAAGACGGGGGCCACCGCTATAGCGTGTGGCGTGTCCCAGAACTGCGCCAGGTTCAGCGAGTCCTACCATGATGACGCGGTCACCCAATGGCGCGTAATAGGTATGAAGTAAGCCGTCGATAACGAGATATAATCCACCTCGGTCATCCCCCTCTGCCTGCGCCCATTCGCCTGTATTTAATCCTACGAATTGCCCCTCGGAAATCAAGTTTTGCGGTAAGGCAGGTGAATAGTCTTTTAGCCAGTCCGCCTCTTGCAGGACGCTCAACGCTAGCTGTCGTTCATTTTTTTTCATGGCAGAATGTAACTTTCGTTACAGTTAAGAGCAAGGGTATTTGATAGCTATAGTTATAATAAATATTGCGGGGAGTGTGAAACATGGCGTCAAATGCCGGTGTTGAAAAAGTCATTCGGATCGGAGGGGCTACAGCGTCCCTTGCAGACTCTGCACTCTCAGTGCCGCAGTTGCTTGCGGGCGGTGCTTTAGATTATCTAGTCTTTGATTATCTTGCCGAGGGGTCAATGGGTATATTTGGACGCATGCAAGCGGCCGCCCCAACAGCTGGCTATGCAGCCAATTTTCTAACTATTCACGTTGGCCCGCATCTTGAAGAAATCGCAAAGCAAAAGCTAAAGGTTGTTGCAAATGCTGGTGGTGTAAATCCTGCGGGCTTAGCAGCTGCACTGCAAGCCATGATCGCTGAAAAAGGCCTTTCTTTAACTGTGGCCTATGTTGAAGGTGATGACCTACGAGGTCGCGTTGATGCTCTTCGCACGGCAGGCCATCGCGATATGTTTATTGATACTGAATTTCCCGACAATATTGTTAGCGCAAATGCTTATCTTGGCGCGTTTCCGGTTGCTGCAGCCTTGGCCAAAGGCGCAGATATCGTCATCACTGGCCGCGTCGTTGACAGTGCTGTTGTGCTGGGTCCACTAATTCATGAATTTGGCTGGAAAACAACCGATTTGGATTTGTTAGCTGCCGGAACATTGGCTGGTCACCTTCTTGAATGCGGCGCACAGGTTTCCGGTGGTACTTTTACAGATTGGCGTGATGTGCCTGACTGGGCGAATATAGGATTTCCGATTGGGGAATGTCATGCTGACGGTAGTGTTGTAATAACAAAGCCAGAGGGAACAGGCGGCCTCGTATCTATCGGAACGGTCTCGGAACAAATCTTATACGAAGTCAGTGATCCTGCTGATTACATCGTTGCTGATGTGCGCTGCGATTTCAGCGATGTAAGCCTAGAACAACTTGGGCCTAATCGCGTTCGGGTGACCGGCGCAAGAGGGCGTATGGCGACCGACACTTACAAAGCTTGTATCACGTTTGACGGCGGGTGGCGCACCGTCGCTTATCAACCTATCATTGGAGAGGACGCAGCGGGCAAGGCCCAGCGTCAAGCAGAGGCCCTATTCGCACGCGGACGGCAATTGCTAAGCATCAATAATTTGCCGGATTTCACCCGCACTGAAGCGGTACTGATTGGCGGCGAGGCTAGCTTTGGTGCTCACGCGATTCCGGGCGGCGGGCGAGAAATCATCTGTAAATTGGTGGTAGATCACCCTACGCAACAGGGCGCTGGGATTTTTGCGGCAGAACAATGGGCTGGCATTACCGGCATGTCCGTCGGAACCTCTATAAACTTGGCGACACAAGTCACGCCTATGACTGGCGTCTTTTTGTTTTTGATAAACAAAAGCGACGTTACGGCCACGATGACAATTGACGGAACGACCCATGATGTGCCTACGGTGTTGGGTAAGCCTGCTGTGGGCCGCCCACCGCAGCGAAGCGCAATGTCAACGACCGAGAAGCCTGACAGTGATGTTACTGTAGACTTAGTAAAACTTGCCTGGGTGCGTAGCGGTGATAAAGGCCATTTATTCAACGTGGCCGCGATTGCGCGCAAAGCCGAGTATCTGAAATATTTGCAAGCGTCATTAACGCCTAAGGCTGTCGGTGAATGGTATCAGCATTTAGGACCCAACGGGCATCCGCCAAAGGTTGAAGCCTTTGCGGCACCTGGCTTGAAAGCTATTAATTTCGTTGTTCACGAAGCCCTCACAGGCGGGATTAATGCCAGCACAGCGCTTGATTCTGCGGCTAAAGGCATGGGGCAAATGTTGCTTAGATTTCCAATTACCGTTCCGGCAGAGCTTGCCCACAAGCTTACTTAACTAACTGATGGAGTTTTAAATGGCCGATTATTCTTATCTGATGCAAGGCATGAAGAGGATTGAGACTGAGAGTAGCGTTCTCGTCAGTTCTTCGCGCTATTTGAATGAACCGCGCGTGCGTGATTGGGTTTCGACGCATCTGTTGCGTAAAAACGGTTCGGATATTCCGACCCCATCAGATTCGGCTCAGTTGATTATGATGTTGCGCGAAATTCAGGATATTGACCATATCAATAAATTGATCGCGGAAGAGCGTGCGAAGGTTCCAGAACTTGATGCTTGGTTCAAAGAAGGGTTTGTCTCAACATTTGGGCCAGATGATCTGAAGCAATACGCGCCTAATACGATTGGCGGCATATTTTACGCAGAACTCATGAGTAAAGGTATGAGCGTAAACATTGTACCGCCTTATGAGCCTGATAGCGATTATGAGTATTTTCAATTACGTGCGGGGCAAGTGCATGATTTTGAACATATTGTTGGCGGAGGCGGATTTGATTTCATCGGCGAACTTGTGCCCTATTACATGCGGTTGACAAATATCTTTGTTCATATGAGCCCAGAGTTAGCGAGTGAACTGTCTGTGTTTTCAATATTGGCTTCGACACGTGTACTGACACGTGCTGTCTTGCATTATCCGCAAACATGGTTGCTGACGCATGATGCAACTTTGCGCGGATCCGAAGTTGGACGTAAGTCCGCCCCGCTTTACTTTATGAAATATGAAGATGTTTTTGACATGACAATTGAAGAGGCCTGCAAAGCGTTAGGTCTTCACTACGTCCCTACGGTTGATACTGGGCCAGCGTCTGCAGAATGGGTTTAGATATGAGTAAACCAAAACGCAGTAATCCTATGCTTGAAAAGCTTGCGCCTAATCCGGGCCGCTATCCGCTTTTGCCAAAATTGAACGCCCATCAGGAAGTGGCGCTGCTATGTCGGATGTTGCATCGCGAAGGTTATGATGATCATATTGCAGGCCATATCACGCTCGCAGACACTGATGGCACTTATTTGGTTAATCCTTGGGAACTTGCATGGGACGAGGTGACGGCTGATGACATTATTCGCGTGGATGGCGAGGGCAAAATTGTTGAGGGTGAATGGAACGTAACACCGGCTATTGGGCTGCACCTTGAAGTACATCATCGACGCCATGATTTGCGTGTGGTCCTTCACAACCATTCCCGCTGGGGTTTGGTTTGGTCAGCGTCTGGACGCATTCCCCCTATTTACGATCAAACATCCGGCCAGATCGAAGGCGATCCCGTCTTTTATGATGAATATGAAGGTACAGTGGACGGTGCGGCCGAAGCGAAAGCCGCCGCCGAAGCGCTAGGTGATGCGAAATGGGCGCTTTTAAAAAATCACGGTGTTTTTGTCGTAGCCAAAGATGTCAGGCAAGCTCATTTGCGCGCAATTACTCTGGAGCATCGGTGCCGTCTTGCATGGCAAGTTGAAGCACTCGGAGAGGGGCATCCAATTACTGATCCGGAAACCCTTCGCGTTGCGCAAATGTCGGATGATTTGGGCTTTCCTTTTTTATGGGAAGCCATGGCACGCCGCGAAATCCGGCTGGACAAACGCGTATTAGGCGAGGATGCCAAATGACAAATTTCCTACTGTCAAAAAACAATCAGCGGAGTCTCTAAGATATGCCGGAACATTTTGATATCGTTATAATTGGGGCTGGGTTTTCCGGTCTGTACGCCGTTCACAAGCTTGGGCAAAAACATAATGTTGTTTGCTTTGAGGCGGGCGATGGTGTTGGCGGCACATGGTATTGGAACCGCTATCCCGGAGCGCGAGTAGATATTAAAAGCGTCGAATATTCATACGGTTTCGATGAAAACCTTCAGCAGGAATGGAAATGGCCTGAATATTTTTCCGCGCAACCCGATCTCGAACGATATGCCAACCATGTTGCTGACCGTTTCGACTTGCGTAAAGATATTCGTCTTTCAAATCCAGTGAAGTCGTTGTATTTTGATAAAGATACAAATCGGTGGCACATCAAAACGGCAAAGGGTGATCACGTTATTTGTCAGCATATCGTTGCCGCAACCGGGGCGTTATCCGCCCCTAACATGCCCAATTGGCCCGGCCGCGAAGACTTTAAAGGTGAGATATTTCACACGACCCAGTGGCCGGAAGAACAGCCAGACCTGTCTGATAAACGTGTTGGTATCATCGGCACCGGCTCGACGGGAATTCAAGCTGCTCCAATTTTGGCAGAACAGAGTAAAAACCTAACGGTCTTTCAGCGAACGCCTGCATTTAGTATGCCGTCGGGAAATAAGCCGACGGACGAGGCGCATGAGCGCGATTGGAAAGATAACTACCCGCAGCGTCGCAAAGAACTCCTAGAGACTTATGGCGTGTCCCTTATCGATTACCCAACGAAGTCGGCTCACGACTATACACCCGAAGAACAGGTGGAGGTCTTAGAGGAGGGTTGGACGTCCAAAAGTGCGTTTCAGATGATGGTTGCCTTTACCGATGTTATGACAGATCCCGCCGCCAATGAGGTCGTTTGTGAATTTGTTAGAAATAAAATTCGCGCGACTGTGGATAACCCAAAAACGGCAGAATTGCTCTGCCCGAAGACTTATCCCATTGGAGCCAAAAGGCTATGCATTGATAACGGATATTACGAGATGTATAACCGCGACAACGTCACGCTCGTCGATGTGAAATCTGCGCCAATTACGGGCTTTACCGAAACAGGTCTTAAAACAACGGATAGCGAGTATGATATTGACGTCCTTGTCATGGCGACTGGGTTTGATGCCGTGACCGGCGCGCTTAGCCGGATTGATATAACGGGCGTCGACGGAATGAAATTATCTGAGAAATGGCAGGACGGCCCGACGACGGCATTTGGCTTTATGGTGGCGGGATTCCCAAACTTTTTCATGATTCATGGGCCACTCTCGCCAGCGGCGTTTGCACAGATGATTACGGCAGGGGAATGGCAAGTCGATTTTGTCTCAGGCATTATTGATGAGCTAAAAGAGGATGGCTATTCGCGCATCGACACAACCGAAGAAGCTGAGCAAAACTGGGCAGCTGAAGTGAACGGCGCGGCACAGCATACGGTGCACCATTTGGCGGATTCATGGTATAACGGGAAGAACATCGAAGGCAAAAAGGGCGGCTTTGTGATTTATGTCGGCGGCTTCCCGAGATATTGCGAGCTTAGCACTGCAGCCGTACAAAACAATTATGAAGGTTTCATAAGGACTTAAACATATGATTGATCCGCATATTCAAGGTCTTTTGCAGGCCATGGCTGAGAGCGGCTTTGCGCTGCCTGATCCCATTACGCCTTCATCTCTGCGCGCTACGCTGGACAACCCAATTTCTGGCCCGCCAGTCGAAATCGCAAAGCAAGTAGATATATCTATAACAGCAGAGAAGCGATCTATCGGAGGACGGTTATATCATCCGGCACCAGGTCAAGTTTTGCCGGTTGTTTTGTTTTTTCATGGTGGCGGATGGGTTCACGGCACGCTTGATATGTTTAACCGTCTTTGTGCGACCTTGTCCTCACACGCAAACTGTGCGGTTCTCTCTGTTGACTACCGCCTTGCACCGGAACACCCGTTTCCCTCGGCTTGGGAAGATGCCGCCGCGTCACTGCACTGGGTGAAAACTAACCATGATGAACTCGGTATTGATCCGCGCCGTATTGCGCTTGCTGGTGATAGTGCAGGCGGAAACCTTGCCGCTGCCACCGCCCAATTGGCAATTGGCGATCAATCTGTCGTCCATCAATTGCTCTTTTATCCTGCATTAGACGGACGATGTAATTCATCGTCATTCAACGCTGAACATGTCGGCTTTTTGTCCTCTGAACAAATGCGGTGGTATTGGGAGCAATATGCGCCGGGTGAGTTACGTGAAGATGCTCGCGTTTCACCAAGCCTGTCGACCGATTTATCTGGTCTTGCGCCAGCGACGATTATCGTTGCAGGTAATGATCCGCTACATGATGAAGGCGTGGCTTATGCTCGCTCGCTTGAACAAATGGGTGTAGAGGTTGCGTTATATGACTATCCGGGCGCCATCCATGGTTTTGCAAGCCTACTTGGCCTCGTGCCTCTTGCCGATGAGGCTGTTGAAAAAGCCGCTCAAGCACTGCAAACCGCTTTCAAATAGAATAATGAGATGAATTGCTGAGACGCGATATTCGCGCCCCTATGATTATTCGGCGACTTGACCCGCATCCAAAGTGACTTGGGCAAATAGGCGTCGTGAAAGATCTAAGACTGAAGGCTTAAGAGAGCCGCGCCATAACTTCGTCGCCCATTTCTTGAGTTGTCGCTGTGCCGCCCATGTCAGCTGTACGAGGCGCGGTCTCATCGCTAAGCACAAACTCAATGGCACGCATGATGGCGCCCGCAGCTTCAACTTCGCCTAAATGTTCCAACATCATAGCGCCTGACCAAATCTGACCTATGGGGTTAGCAATATTTTGTCCGTAAATATCTGGAGCCGACCCGTGGACAGGTTCAAACATAGACGGAAATTTGCCTTCGGGGTTGAGATTAGCAGACGGCGCGACGCCAATAGTTCCTGTGCAGGCGGCACCTAAGTCGGACAAAATATCGCCCATCAGATTGGACGCGACGACGACATCAAAGCGCGCAGGGTCTCTTACGAAATGGGCTGATAATATATCAATATGATATTGCGCCGTTGCAACGTCGGGGTAGTTTTTAGACATTAAAGCTGCGCGCCCGTCCCAATAGGGCATAGCGATGTAGATGCCGTTCGATTTAGTTGCCCAATCCAATTTCTTTTCTCGCGTCTGGGCGAGTTCAAAACCATATTTCAACAATCGGTCGACGCCTTTACGCGTGAACACTGAGTGCTGGATGACGGTCTCTTCGTCTGTGCCTTCCGCTAATATCATACCTTGGTCTGAATATTCCCCCTCTGTATTTTCGCGGACTATCAAGAAGTCTATTTTGCCTGGCTTGGCCAGCGGTGTGTTCATCCCCGGCATCAATTTGATGGGACGAAGGTTCACATATTGATCAAATTGTCGCCGAATGGGCAGCAGCAAGCCCCAAAGGGAGACATGATCTGGCACGCCCGGGAAACCTACCGCGCCGAGGAATATGGCGTCATGTTTTGATAATATGTCTATGCCGTTTTCCGGCATCATACTTCCTGTTTGAACGTAATATTCACAGCTCCACGGCAGGTCGGTATAGTCTAAAGAAAAGCCGTATAGCCCCCCGACTTTATCGAGAACCTTCACGCCTTCGGGTAGGACTTCTTTTCCAATACCGTCACCAGGGATATTGGCGATTTTATACAGCTTGGTCACCCCGCACATTGCCCTGCATCAAGCGTGATAAGCGTTCCTGTCATGCGTTTGCAAGCATCAGAGTGCATCCAGATTATCTGCGCAGCGATTTCCTCTGGCGATAACATGCCGTCGGGAAGTTTGGGTGTGTTACGCATAACCATGTCCCAATTAATATTTTCCGATGGCGGGCGCTGATTGCCCATCGCCGTATCCACATGGCCGGGACAAATGCCGTTCACGCGGATGTTGTTTGGGGCCCATTCTACGGCGAGGCTTTTAGTCAGACCTGCTACGCCGTGTTTAGAAGCAGTATAAGCGGCGGAGAAAGGAATGCCCACAATCGCTGCTGTTGAAGCGGTGTTAACAATACTGCCATGGCTTTTTGCCAAATGCGGAAAGGCGGCGCGGCAGATCGTATAGGTGCTGACCAAATTGATCTGAATAGTGCGTATGAAACGATCTGTTTCAAAATCCTGCGTTGCGGCCCAATCCAGAAAGCCCGCATTGTTACACAAAATATCCAGCCCATCTTTTGCAGCCTCTGCGACAAGGTTCTCACAAGCTGCCGTATCAAGAGCGTCGTATGGGACAGGGTTTGGCGCTCCGTCCATATGGGCGGCGGTTTCTTTAAGCCCGTCTTCGTTGATGTCGCCGATTGTTACATGGGCCCCCATTTGGTTCAGCATGATCGCAATCGCGCGACCGATGCCTCCCGCTGCACCTGTCACTAATGCGCGTTTGCCTTCAATGCCGGGAAATTTATATTGTGTATCGCTCATGTGGAAACCTCTCTTAGAAGATGGTGGGCCATATCGCCCATGAAATTTAAAGTCATTTTTCGTTCAATAAATATCCAGCCCTGAGCACGTTTTTCAAAGCGGTCATTATAACTGGCTTCAGCGATTGCTTGAAAAGGTAACACCTCTGTGCTTTGAAATATAATGGCTGAACAGGATGTTTTTGCGCAGTTCTCACCGTCAGACTCAATAATCATATTGCCACTATGATGACGGGTTTGAGGTATGTTTGCCTCGCCGTATAATTTTACAAAACTTCGCATTTGCCGCGTAATTCCGGCAGGATCTTTTGAGTATGTTTGGCCCGACTGCAAGTATATCAAATCAGCATGAGTAAAGAGCTCTCCGCAACGCTCAAAATCACCCGTATCCACATATTGAAAATATCGGTTCAGCTGATTTTGTATTTCGAAATAGTCCTCGGCTTGCATAGTCTTAGGACGGTAGATAAAGTTCAGCGACTTTACCGCCGTCAACGGGTAGGGCGGTTCCTGTTATGAAGCTTGCTGCATCTGAGAGCATAAAGGCGATGGCTTCCGCCAGTTCTTCCGGCCGTCCGCCGCGTCCCATCGGAATTGCGGCCGTTGTCTTAGCGGCTGTCTCGGGCACCTTTTTCGCGAACTCTTCATTGGCTGCCGTTTGAACCTGACCTGGTACGATTGCATTTACGCGTACGTTGTGTCGCGCACATTCCATGGCTGCGCATGCCGTAAAGTGGGTGAGGGCGGCTTTGGAGGCAGAATAGCTCGCCATATTTTTCGCGGCACGAACACCGCAGGAGGATGAGACATTGACAATTGAACCGCTTTTTTGCGGCACCATGACTTCCATTGCTGCCTTTGTGCCAATGAAAGCCGCGTCAGCATTGACTGCAAAATCTTGTCGCCAGTTTTCTAATGTTAGATGTTTGATGGGCGCATAGTGCGTTGACGCGGCATTGTTGACCAGCATATCCAAGCGGCCATGACGTTTTGCTACATCGTGGATAAGGGCGTGAAAGGCATCAGTGTCGGAGACATCAAGGCTGGTCGTTTCAACAGATCCGCCTGTTTTCTCAATTTCAGCTTTGGTTGCCTCTAATTTCTCGGCACGCCTGGCGCAAATCACGACATGAGCGCCACGGTCGGCTAGGAGTTGAGCTGTGGCTTTACCGATACCGTCGCTTCCACCCGTTACAATTGCGACTTTACCCTCGAACTGTTTGCTCATATCGTCCTCCTGAATAAGGCCTTAGTTATGCGGCTATTCGTTATCGTATTAAAACCACATGCGCGTAGTAAAATAAAGTCATAAATACGCATATTGAGAATATGACTTGCCTTATTGGTTGGTATTCGTATTATTACGTCAAATTTAATGCGCAATATTTTAATTGCGACACGTAAATGTAAGTGAGCGTCCCAGTTTATGGCTTATCCTAAAGATATTCGCATTATTGATACAATGATGGGCATTCTCGACTCAGATGATAGGTCTGATTGGTTTGCGTCTTTTCGTCCTCTGACCAAAGATCCCGAAGCGCTCAAGTCCTATGATATGCCTGCAGAATATATGTTCAAAAGCATTCCAAACACCGAAGGTGTGACTGACTTCCTGCCTTGGACAATTGAGCAAATGGATAAGCATAACATTGAACGTGGCATGGCGGGCTGGAGCGATACGCCAATGAACCGCCGTGCTAAAGAAGAGTATCCTGACCGTTTTATTTTCGACCTGGGCATTAATCCAAACAATGGTACCGAAGAATGTAAGAAAATACGAAGGCTTCATGCTGACGGGATTATCTCTGCCGTGTCATGCTTTCCTGCAGGCACATTTCCGCAAGTCCCAATTGATCATAAGAACATGTGGCCGATTTACGCGACCTGCGAAGAACTAGGCTTGCCCATTTTTCTTAACGTCGGTGTGCCCGGGCCGCGTATTCCTATGACAACACAAAAAGTCGAACGTCTTGACGAGGTCTGTTGGTTTTTCCCGACGCTAAAAGTTGTTATGCGTCACGGCGCAGAGCCTTGGGACGATTTAGCGTGGAAATTAATGCTGAAATGGCCGAACCTTTATTATTCGACAAGCGGCTTTGCCCCAAAGTACTATCCCAAATCTATTATCAATTTTGCCAATACGCGCGGCGCAGACAAAATTATATATGCCGGCTATTTCCCGATGGGACTTAGCTTGGATCGGATTTTTAACGATATGGAAAATGTGGGCTTTAAAGACCATGTTTGGCCGAAATTCTTGCGCGAAAATGCGCTCAAAGTCCTCAATCTCGGAGATAAATAATGAACGCGAATGCCGATATTAAAAGTACTGATGCGCGCACTGCACCTGTAGCTGTTTGGAGCGTGCTTGAGAAAATGACCACTGAAGAGCGCGCAGCATGGCGTGTGGCTGAGGTCGAAAATCGTCGACCCGTTGTAGAACGTAATTTGGATGTTGGCTTTGCCTTTGGTTGGTATGCTATGATGAAGTCTGATGAACTGGCCGTAGGGGAGGTTAAACCCCTGCGTTACTTCGGACAAGAGCTTGCCATATGGCGCGGGGAAGACGGCGAAGCTCGCATGCTCGGAGCTTATTGTAAGCATTTAGGCGCCCACATGGGGCACGGCGGCAAAGTTCACGGCAATATGCTTGAGTGTCCTTTTCATGCGTGGCGCTATGACGGTGAAGAGGGGCTGGTCAAAGAAATCCCGTACTCACCATCAATCCCGCCGCGTGTTGCGAAGAAATGCAAACAAGTCTGGCCCGTAAAAGAAGCTAACCAAATTATTTGGGCGTGGTATCACCCTAATGGTGATGCGCCGATGTATGATGTCGTTGAGGTCGCAGAGTGCTCAGACCCAAATTGGACAGAATATAAAGAGACGACCTGGGCAATTTGGAATAGCCTTCAAAATATTGGTGAAAATGGTGTTGATTTTGCGCATTTCCAATACATTCATGGCGTAGCAAACATGCCTGATGCTGAACTCGAGTGGGGTGAATTTACGCGCAAAGCGATTGTTCGGGCCAAAATGGGGACACCCAAAGGGATGGTTGAGGGCGTTATTACTTCCCATTCCAGCGGTCCTGGTCAATCATGGGTTCGATTTGAAGGGATTTGCGAGACTTTGCTGATAGCATGCTTGACACCTGTTGATGAGGACCACGTCCACGTCCGTTATTTCTTCACGCAACCGAATGAGGAAAAAGACTCGCGTGTCGCCGCTGCAATCATCGCAGATGTTGTGAAGCAAATGGACCAAGATAAAGTGGTTTGGGATCGTATGCGGAATTTGCCTAAGCCTATTATTTGCGAAGGCGATGGACCGATCGCGAAATACCGTATGTTCTATAGAAAATATTACGCCAATGACGATGGCAAACCCCGTAATCTCGCAAAGTCTTAAGAGTTATCATGCGCGGACTTAAGGGTAAGGTTGGTGTCATCGCGGGTGGAGCTCGCGGTATTGGCGCGGCTACGGCGGAGCGTTTGTGTGCCGAAGGAGCCAAAGTTATTATTGGCGATATCATGGGCGATATGGCTGTTGAGACGGCTAAGGCAATCGAAAAATCTGGTGGAATTGTTATCGGCACTTATCTGGACGGTACAGACGCGCAGTCGCAAAAGGATATTGTCGCGCGTGCTGTCAAAGAATTTGGGGGATTAGATTTCTTCCACTCAAATTTGGCGGGCGGCACTGTTGGCGATGACGACGCCCTAGGGATTACCGAAGAGGTGTTCGATAAGTCTGTTGCTATCAATACAAAAAGCCATTTGCTCGCTTCTCAAGCGGCCATTCCCGCTATGCTGAAGCGCGGCGGAGGCGCCATGATATATACAAGTTCCGGCGCGGCATCAGCGGGCGCGCCCGTTCAGCCTGCTTATGCTATGACGAAAACAGCAATTCATGCGCTTGCGCGCCATGTTGCGGCAAAATGGGGCCCAAGTGGAATTCGTGCCAATGTCATTTGCCCGGGACTTATAATGACGGAGGCGGTGGCAATATATCTTGATGAAGAACGCCTCGCGGGCATTCAAGCAGAAACGCCATCCCATCGTTTAGGGCAACCGAAAGATATTGCCGCAGCAGTCGCATTTCTTGCCTCAGACGATGGTGAATTTGTTAACGGTCAAGCTTGGCACGTAAACGGCGGAAAGCAGATGCGTGAGTAATCAACCCTTGATACCGAACATTACTCTCAGTCCGTTTGCTAACGCGTGTGCGATACAAACCTAACCCCCATTTTCGTTTTGCGCATATTCTTAGTGTAGGTCGTAACGTATGCATGCGGCCAATATATTACGCAAATTGTGATATTTTCACCACATACCACATAAATGCGTAGATTATGGTGTCTATAAATACGCAAAATGGTTGCCGTAGTCATATTTATGTGTATGTCTTATTCTAAGAAAATAACCACAAAGGGGAACACAATGAAATCGATGCATCTTGGAAAACTATCACTGGCGCTATTGTCATCAGCAAGTATGGCGGTGATTGCGACACCCGCTTTTGCGCAAGTTAGTCTTGATGAAATTGTGGTAACAGCCCAGAAACGCGTTGAAAATTTGCAAGACGTTCCTCTAGCAGTTAGCGCAATCAGTGCAGAAAAGATTGAGCAACTTGGTATTGACAGTGCGCAGGACCTAAGTGGTCTTGCTCCCAATGTGACAATTATCGGAGGTACAACTAGCTTGGGGGCGGCCGTTGTCTCTATTCGCGGCATTAACTCGCCAGCGACTGAAACCTTCGGTATCGATACGTCTAATGGTATTTACATTGACGGTGTATACATTGCCCGCTCGGCGGCAAACGGATTAGATACCCTTGATTTAGAACGCGTTGAGGTGCTTCGTGGCCCACAGGGTACGCTATTTGGTCGCAATACGACAGGGGGCGCTATTAGCTTTATATCAAAGGATCCCTCGGAGGACTTTGGCGTTAAGGCTGAATTTGGCATTGGCAATTATGGCGCTTGGCACGGTAAAGGTACCGTGAATTTTGGTAAGATTGGTAATGACGCAGAAGTTGCCGGTTTACGCACAAGTTTATCCTACTCACACCGTCAACGTGATGGTGTTGTTGATAATATTCTTGAAGAGGATGACAGCAAAGATCCCGGCGCCCGTAACACTGACTCGATCCGTTTTGCAGCACTGCTAGACATTGATGATACAGCAAGCTTGCGTTACATCGCAGACTATTCAAAAGTGAATGGCCGGGCGGCAGCTTTCCAGCTGACGAATGCAGCTAATGCAGGATTTCGCCCTAATCTCGAATCAAATGGTGTGGCTTTCACTCAAACACAACAGCAGGGCAGTCCGCTAGGGGCTATCGCGCAAGCTAATTTCTTACAAGCAGGTTGCGCAGCCTTGTCGGCCCCGCTTCGTGATGAGCGTCGTGAGGAGATTTGTTTGGACAAAGACGGGAACGCATCAGAAGAAGTTTTAGGTCATAGTCTCGTATTCACAAAAGATTTTGGTAATGCCGTGCTAAAATCAACAACAGGTTATCGCCAGTGGGATAGTATTGTTGAGAGCTCTGATCTGGACGGGCTAGGAACTATCGAATCTGCAGTGTTCTCAAACGCAACATTGTTCAATGGCATGCCCGAATCGCTCCTGCAATTCATCCCATCTATACCTGCAGCCTTTCGCCCTTTCATTGCGAATGCGCCACTTGCGACAACGACACAAGGTGGCTTTGACACCAACAATGTACGTGAACACTCTCAATTCAGCCAAGAACTTGAGCTGAGCGGTAATACAGATACGCTCGATTGGGTTGTGGGCGCTTTCTATTTCAAAGAAGACGGTACAGAGCGTAACCCACAAAACAGTGGCTTTACACTGGATACCAACAACATTTTCCTTGCGAATTTCGGAGGTCTCGGCCCTGGATTTGTTGCGGCAAATCCTGCGCAATATCGGACTGTCGTCACCCAAGCTATTTTAGATTATCAAGCGGAGAGCGAATCAAAAGCTGTATATGGCCAATTTACATTCCGTCCTACGAGCTTTGATAATCGTTTGAGTTTGACTGTGGGTGGACGTTACACTGAAGACACGAAGGAGCTAACCAAGTTCCAAGACGGCACGGCGCCTCTCGCTCAGATAAATACGGGTGAAGATGACTTCAACAAGTTCACATGGAATGTGATGGCGGGCTATGACATGTCTGACGAAGTTAATCTTTATGCACGTGTCGCTACGGGTTATCGTTCTGGCGGATTTAATGCGAGTGATAAGCCCGCGTCTGGCAGTACGACTATTGGCGGTTTTGACGAAGAGACTGTGACGTCATATGAGGCTGGTTTCAAGTCGGAGTTCTTTGATAATCGCGTTCGCCTGAATGCGGCGGCCTATTTCAATGATTACAAAGATCTTGTTGTCGTCAGCCCTGTAAACGACCCTGACTCTGGTACATTCGGAACACGCTTTAATAATGCGGGTTCAGTAGAATATTTGGGATTTGAAATCGAAGGTCAAGCGTTGATCACGGATAACTTCTCAATCGATGGGAATCTTGGTTACATTGACATTGACTTCAAAGAATTATTGGCTGGTACACCAGTTGTCGGCACTGCGCCGGTAGACATTGCTCAATTTGTTAATCCACAATATACGTCGCCTCTAACTTATAATCTGGCAGCGAATTGGCAGCAGTCCCTAAATTGGAGAGGGTCGGAACTCAAGGCACGCGTTGGCTATACACATGAGGACGGAAAATACAGCTTCTTATCTTCAATTGCCTCACCCTTTAACGAAGAAATTAAAGGTGATGATCGTGATATCGTTGATGCTCAAATTGGTATTTATGACATTGATTTTGGTGGCTCTGTGGCAAGCGTTCAATTTTGGGGTAAAAATCTTACAGACTCTGATGACTTTGTGCGCGGCGTTGACTTTGGGCCACTCGGATATGCTGGTGGCTACTTTGCTGATCCGAGAACATATGGCATGACAGTCGGCGTTCAGTTCTAAGACTATTTCAATGACGCGTAAAAAAGCCCCGCTTAAGCGGGGCTTTTCTTTTGGTGTCACCTGTGTTCAAAATATGTGTTTTGGAAGCCAAATTTATACCTGGCACTTAGATGGCTAGGACTTACCGCGTGGTTCTCTCGGCATGCCCAACGCATGTTCAGATACGATGTTTCTTTGGATTTGATTAGTGCCGCCATAGATCGAGTCAGCGCGTGCTGTCAGATAGATATAAGGCATTTCTGGTAAATCGTAATCGTCACCGTCCATAGTAAAGGACGAAAGCCCTGCGACATCCAAGCAAAGCTCTGTAAAGCTCTTATGCCAAGCTGACCAATAGAGTTTATATGTCATTGCGGCTGGCTGAAGCGATGCGCTTTCATCAGAGAGCATGCGCAGTGAACTGTGGCGCATCACCTTCAAGCCTGTAAAAGCCTCGCCAATACGTTGACGAATGAGGGGGTCTTGCGCTGTTCCATTTTCTTTAGCGAGGTCAATCATCGCGTCAAATTCACGTTGAAACGCTGTGAGTTGCCCTAAGGTGCCCACGCCGCGCTCAAAAGCGAGAAGGCCCATGGCGACCTTCCAGCCATTACCTTCGCCGCCAACAATATTCTCTGCGTCTGTTACAGCACTATCAAAGAAAGTTTCGTTAAACTCTGACTCGCCGGTGATTTGCTTAATGGGGCGAACCGTAATGCCGTCTTGCCGCATAGGGACGAGAAGGAAAGATAACCCTTTCGGGCCTTTTGTGCCCGGCTCTGTTCTCGCGAGAACGAATATCCAATCAGCAAATTGCGCGCCGGACGTCCAGATTTTTTGACCATCAATAATCCATTTGCCATTTTCAAGACGTGCTTTTGTACGCACATTTGACAGGTCGGAACCGGCTCCGGGTTCAGAATAGCCCTGTGCCCAAAGTGTCTTTCCGGACACCATATCGGGAATGAATTTATCCTGTTGCTCTTTGGTGCCGAAATGCAGAAGTGTGGGCCCAGCGAGTTCAACACCGATGTGGCCCGAACGGCCCGGTGCGCCAGAGCGTGCATATTCTTCGGCAAAAATGACTTGCTCAGCAATGTTCGCTTCGCGGCCGCCATATTCTTTCGGATAGCCGATAACGCTCCACCCTTCGGCCCCTAACGTACGTTCCCAATCACGACGGCGTTCTATTTTACCAAAAACAGTGCGTTCGTAGCGGATATCAGCAAAATCGCCTGACATCTTTTCTTCTAGCCATGCGGCGGCTTCTTTGCGAAAGGCTTCTTGTTCTGGTGTAAAGCCAAGTTTCATGATGCATCTCCCAATTCGCTTTCGCCGAGAGCAAAGGCCGCTAAGGTCTCGCGGTGGACAGTTTCAGAACCCAGAATTCGGCTTGAGTATTCTGCGCGCTTCAAGAAAAGATGCGCGTCGCATTCCCAAGTGAAGCCCATACCGCCGTGAAGTTGAATCATGTTTTTGGCGTTACGCTTCAATGCACGAGTTGTGACGACCATGGCCGTGGCCGCGGCAATAGGCAGTTCTTCGGGCGATTCATCAGCCGAACAAGCTGCATACCACGCGGCGGATTTGGCGGCTTCATTTAGCACCATCATGTCAGCAAGCCGGTGCTTGATCGCTTGGAAACTACCGATTTGACGTCCAAATTGCTGACGTTCCAAGACGAATTTCTGTGTTTTTTCCAATATGGCTTCCGACGCGCCAAGTTGCTCGGACGCCAGGCAAATGCGTCCGAGGTTAAAGATATTCTCGATAAGTTCAGACGATGTGCATAGTGGTTTTTCACCTAATATCGAAACATTAGTTAGCGACACATCGCTTACGGGACGTGTCATATCAAGGGCGAGGCGAGGTGTGACTGTGACGCCCTTAGCTTTTGCGTCAATCACAACTAAGCAGGGAGCACCATCATCATGATTGGCTAATATGACAAAGTAGTCCGCAATGTGCCCATATTCAGCAAAGCTGACTTTTCCGCTGATGCCTGTCGAATGTGCATAGTGAACGCTATTTGCCTCCGCACTATTTGTGCCGTCTGAGTTCAAAAATGTGAAGCTTGCAATCTTTTCGCCAGTGCTAATTTCCGCAAGCGCCTTATCAAAGATGTCATCTCGTTCCCCATTAATGAGGGCTGTTGCCGAAAGCACGATAGAGGTGAAGAAGGGCGTTGGTAGCAATGTTCTCCCCATCTTTTCCATAACAGACGCAAGTTCAATGGTGCCAAGCCCTAGACCATCACGGTCTTCTGGTATCGCCGTTAAACCCAGGCCCATTTCAGTGCAGAGTGTTTGCCAACCTTTGGAATGGAACCCGCCATCACCTTCTATCGTTTGGAATAAAGCGTCGCGATCACAGAGAGCTGCGCAGGCCGTTTCAACGCTTTCTCGGATTTGAGCTTGCTCTTCCGTGAATGAAAATTGCATAGTTTTACCTGTATATGACAGATGATGCGGATAGAATTAGCCGCATCATAATTTCAGCAACAGTCTATCAAATGGCAGATAAATTCAATATAAAATACGCAAATTGTGATATATTGATACATTTTTATCTATAATGCGTAGAAAATATGTGTAATTATTACGAATAAACTTATGCATAGTTCTATGTTGCAAGGCGGAAGCGTTCAGGAGTGAATAATGGAAGAAATGAATGTAGACGTTTTGGTCGTAGGTAGCGGCGCAGGTGGCCTCACGGCGGCCATTACAGCCCATGAGCACGGGGCGAAAGTTATGGTTGTTGAAAAGTCAGATATGTTCGGCGGAACATCTGCGACATCCGGCGGCGGTATTTGGATCCCGTGCAACCACCTTATGGCCGAGCATGGCGAGACAGATACACCAGAAGCTGCGCTGAACTATTTGAAAGCGTGTATCGGGGATGATGTCGCCGAAGAGCGTATCGCCCGTTATGTCGACCAAGCGCCCAAAATGCTAAAGTTCATGGAGGATAAATCAGAGGTGAAGTTTACGGCCACGCCCTATGCTGATTATTTCCCTGATCGCCCCGGCGGTAAAGATGGCTGGCGGACACTTGATCCTCTACCGATGAGCGCGACAAAGCTGAAAGGTGAATTTTTAAATATGCGCGAACCGCATGAGCAAACAGCCTTTGGCGGCTTTACACTCACGGTCAATGAAGCCAAAAAAATAATCACTCGTGCGCCTGGCTGGTCTAAAATTATGTCCCGGCTAGTCTTTTTATACCGTATCGATATTCCGTTCCGCCGAAAGACAAAGCGTCACCGTCGTTTATGTCTAGGTAATGCGCTTGTCGGAAGGTGTCTTGTCTCTGCCTTTAAGCGCAAAATCCCGGTCCTTCGTGAAACGCCCTTTAAATCATTGATTGAGAAAGACGGACGCGTTGTTGGCGCGATTATTACGCGCGACGGCAAAGACGTAAAAGTCAATACGAGCCGCGGAGTTATTCTTGCGGCTGGCGGGTTTGAGAGCAATCCCGATATGCGGGCGAAATATTTACCACACTCCAGCAATCCTGATTGGTCTGCGACACCTGGTACAAACACGGGTGACGCCCACAAAGCAGCGGCCGAGATTGGCGCGACTATGACCTTAATGGATGCCGCGTGGTGGGGGCCATCTGTTCGCCTTCCTAAACGAGACCGCTCACGTGTTTTGTTTGTTGAGCGGGCTTTGCCAGGAATTTACATTGTAAACGGGAATGGAGAGCGTTTCCTAAATGAGGCAGCATCCTATGATGAAGTTGGCCGCCAAGTCCAAGAGCATCCACTATCAACTTGGGTTGTCTTCGATCGCAAAGCGCGCGAAAAATATGCCGTAGGTCCGCTTTATCCGACTGCGGTGATGCCTGATGTAGCATGGGGCAAATCTGTGAAGGCTGTTATGAAAAAGGCCGATACGATTGAAGAGCTTGCTGCGCTTATGGGCGTTGATGCCGAGGGCTTAAAAGCGACAGCTGAAAAGGTTGGGCGCTACTCAGAAACAGGCATTGATGAGGACTTTGGGTCGGGCAATAATAGTTATGACCGTTATTATGGTGACCCTACAGTTAAGCCAAATCCATGTCTTGCACCGATTTCAAAAGGGCCATTTTATGCTTTCCAAATTTTCCCAGGGGATATTGGGACAAAAGGTGGCGTTGACGTTGACGTGAATGCGCAAGCGTTGAACGCAGCCGGCGTGCCAATTGGCGGGCTTTATGCGACTGGAAATACAGCAAGCTCCGTTATGGGGCGAACTTATCCGGGAGCAGGGTCCACCTTAGGGCCTGCAATGACTTTTGGATATGTCGCTGCAAAGCATATGATGAGAGCAAATGCCTAAGCCTCATGAAAATAGCGAGTTAAAAAAAGCGGCCTTATCGAGGCCGCTTTTTTTATAGATAATATTATTTTAAAACCCGTCAGGCCTTAACTGTGCGTCTGTGCCACCATCAACATAAATAACGCTACCTTGCATATAATCAGCGGCGTCTGAGAGCATAAATTCGATAACGCCAGCCATTTCATCAGGCGAGGCGAGACGCTTTTTCGGTATGGGTATGCCTGCCACAGCTTTGCCAATTGTTGGATGTTCAGCAGCGCCTTTTTGCATAGGGGTCGCTGTTTGGCCGGGCGCAATCGCGTTAAGCGTGATTCCATCTTGGCCCCATTGTGCAGAACGGCGGCGAACAGCACGCGTTAAAGCATGCTTGGATGTAGCATAAGTTTTCGTACCGTCTTGATTGCCAATAACTGTCATGGCTGCATCTTCGTCGCCTTCTAATAGGGCCGTAATGATGGGATTTTCCGAATCCATAAACATTTGCGCGGAATTAGAACAAATGACAACGCATCGGCCTGATGTCGCCATTAGCGCATCTTTCAGGCCGTCCAATATAGCGACAGCGCCAAAATAATTAACCTTTGCGACAAGCGCTCCATCCGCAATATGACCTCCCAAGCCCGCGGCAAGAACAAGGCGGTCAATTTTTCCGACTGACATTTCCTGTGCTTGGTCAACGGCGTCCTTACGACCTTCCGGCGTGGATAAATCGGCATTAATAGAGGCGCCTCTCAGGTCGATGCCTATGACATTATAGCCCTGCGCTTTCAGTCTACCTTTAACGCATGCACCAATGCCGGAGGCTGAGCCCGTAACAACTGCTGTCTTCATAATACTTTCCTATGGGATTTTAGTGGCTTACTCAGCGGCCTCTGGCCATGGGTCGCGTTTCGTTCCTTTTCCAACCCATTTCCCGTTCGCTTTTTCTTGATACATCTTTACATCCTTACGAGGGTTGAAGAATTGCTTGTACCACTGACGCACTTTATTGAAGGGGCCGTCACCTATGACTTGCATGATCTGGATACAAGGGGCCTTGTGTTTCCAAACGTCGAAATCTTGCATAAGTGCCATTTTCGAACCCTCTTGATAGGCGGCAACGGCTTCCTCATCTTCTTTGGTCATCGGCATATTCGGGGGTTCCACCATGAGTGCATGCCAAGCGCGCGTAGTGCCGTCTTCGACAGGTGTATGTGCCACAAGCATAAGGGAGTTATAGTAGCCAAGCATCTTGCTCATCAAGAGGCCGGGGCCAGTGTACCACGTATCATTCGTCAGAATATCATCGGATAAAGTTCGGTGACCTGCTGCTAAAATTTGCCTAACCACATGGTCCTCGATAACACTCTCAAATGATTCCATATCCATGGATCCATGTATGGGACCAAGGTGAGCTTTATCCATAATATTATCAATAACCTCCTGCGGGTGACAGGGGAGCACGCCTAGGTGATCGACTTTCCAATTCACCCATTTTGGATCGTCCCATTCCGGGAGAGGGTGAGGCTGAAAATCGGGTTCGCCTTCTTCTTCGTCATGCCATATTAAAACAAAGCCTCCCCATTCTTGAACAGGGTAACTCCGTATTTTAGCGGCTTTTGGAATAGGTGCTGGCGAATAAGGGATTTCATTGCATTTGCCATCAGGACCAAATTTCCAACCATGATATGGACAGCGAATATCATCACCCTCAGTATGCTTGCCGTCCATAACGACATAAGAACTTTCATTCTTGGCTAAGTGCGTCTTCATGTGTGGGCAGTAAGCGTCCATAACGACGGGCTTACCCGATTTTTGGCCGCGATATAAAATGAGGTCGCGTCCAAAATACCGCATGGGAATGGGCTTGTTCGTTGCCTCTTTGGCTTCTGCTACGACAAACCAGCCGCGTGGAAAGTCAAATTCTCCCAGTCCATATTCTTGAGTCGTTGCCATCTTATCCTCCGTGTGATTAGGCCGCTGATGCGGGTATTAAGTTTAACTCCGGCGCATGGCCCGGATTGCCGCCGACTTCGACGCAAGCTGTTCCGCCAGGCGCATACATTAAGGTAACGCATTTGTTGCATGCCGTGCATCCGGAATTGCTGATGCTACCCGTTTCAAGGCCTTTTATGAGCTCCGGGTTATATAGAAGAGCTCGTCCCAGACCTACTGCGTCAAAGCCTTCATTGATGACCGAGTTGAAATTATCCATTGTCTGGGCGCCGCCTAAATAACATAACGGCATATCGACTGCAGCCCGAATTTGCCGTGCCGTCTCCAAGGAATAAAGCGGCTTAAACTCGCGATCCGGTTCTTTGCTTTTTGGTTGCATCATCATTCCAATGCGAACGATCAGGTTTTTGGGTTTTGCTGCAGACGCGGGCAAAGGGTTGCCAAACATTGTCGAGATAGACTCAACGTTAAGGCCATTTGAAAGCTGCGCCATATGCGCACCTGTTTTCTGCAAAATTTTGGCAATCGCTATCCCTTCTGTAATTGTATTTCCGCCTTCTTTTCCGTCAGTTTGGCTGTATTTAACCGTGACGGCTAAGTCATTACCAACGGCGTCTAAAACACGGCTGAGGACTTGCACGGGGAAACGCATACGGTTTTCAATAGTGCCGCCATATTCGTCTTTGCGGCTGTTATAAAAAGGCGTGATGAATTGAGAAAGCAAATAGCCATGACCCATATGAAGCTCTACCGCGTCAAAGCCTGCTTCTTTCGCGAGCAAGGCGGCGTTGACAAACTCCTCAGCGACGGCCTCCATATCTTTTGGGCCCATCTTTTTTTTGGTATATCGGCCAGATAAGACTCCGAATTTATTAAAGCCGCCATTAGCCGAAATCGGCTTCATAGATGAGATGGCTTTGGGCAAAAATGTGAAAGCTCCTGCATGGGTGATTTGCGCTTGGGCTGCCGCGCCATGTTTGTGAACGCTGTCAGTGAGAACTTTAAAGTCTGCAACTGTTTGGGGCGATAAATGGGCTTGATCAGGAAAGGTCTGTCCATCTTTGGATGTCGCACAATAGGCTACTGTGGTCATAGCGGCACCGCCTTTGGCGACGTCTTCGTGAAACTTGACTAAACCCTTTGATATAATGCCACCTTTGCACATGCCTTCATTTGTCGCCGCTTTTATGAAACGATTGCGTAAGGAAATCGGCCCAACTTTAAGGGGGGTAAAGGCTTTTGAACTTGACTGCGACATGAAAGTGACCCTTCTAATATTCTACCACACTAATTTAATTTATACATTAAATCATCTAAAAAATGAGCAATTCTTACATAATTGATAGACATTTTCTTAAAATGCGTAGTAAGTAGTGCAATAAAATACGCATAATGAGAATATACGCGACGTATTGCTCGGCGGACCGATTATATCTCAGGGGATAATATGACTGATACTGTTGAAATGCCGCGGCGCGGTTACGCTTGGTTTGTGCTCTTCATGATGGTGCTTCTGTATTTTATCAACTATGTCGATAGAACTCTGGCAAATGCTTTGTTAGAGAAAATCAAAGCGTCATATGGTGTTTCAGATACTTATATGGGTTTTGTTATAGGACCCGCTTTTGCATTTATTTATTGCGTAGCGGCCATTCCAATTGCGCGTTTTGCGGATCGGAGCAATCGCGTCAAAATTATTGCTGCAGGGGCAGTGGTATGGAGCCTGTTCACAATTACATCTGGCTTGTCCAAAACACCCGAGCTTTTTGCATTATCTCGTTTTGGCGTTGGTATTGGTGAGGCGGCGTTTTTAGCGCCCGCTTATTCGCTTCTATCAGATTATTTTCCGCCCAAGAGGCGTGCGCTTGCCTTCGCAATCATGAACCTTGGCGTCTATTTTGGCGGCGCATTTGGTAATATCGGGGGAACAATGTTTGCGGCTCAATATGATTGGCATACAACATTCTTACTATTGGGCGCGCCCGGCATAATCCTGGCTGTGTTGACGTTGATTTTTGTGAAAGAGCCGGAGCGAGGTCGCTTAGACCCTGAGGTCCAAAATCTGGCGCCTCAAGAAAAATTGTCAGTTCTATTTAAGACTTTGATGGCTACGCCGACTTTCCGTTATGTGACCATAGCGGCCGTATTTGGCGGATTCTCATCAATTGCATTTGGGAGTTGGGCAATTGCTATGTTTGAGCGTATTTTTGATATCTCAAACCAGTCCGCGGGCGCGCGATACGGCACAGCAGCGCTTCTATCTGGAATGTGCGGCGTTCTGCTTATGGGTTTTCTGTGTGACAGACTTTCAAAAAAGTCACCGCGTGCACCTTATATCTTGTCGTCTTTTGGACTCTTGGGTTTTACCCTCATTACAATAGCGATGTGTTTTTCAAATGATGTTGGCCTCGCGACAGCTCTTGTTTATCCGTCCAGCCTTATGGGCGCGGGATGGGTCGTCGCAATTTATGCGGCACTTCAAGATCTACTTCCAGCAAAACTCCGCGCTACGGCAACGTCAATATTCGCTTTTGGACTTACTTTTGCGGGACTGGTTGTAGGTGTGATGGCGGTCGGATGGGCCAATGACTTCTTTAGTGCGAAATATGGTACGGATGCAATCCGCTACTCAATGGCTCTCACGTTACTAACCGGGCTTCCGGCGTCATTCTATATCTTCCAGGCGGGTAAGACTGCCGATGCCGACCGGCAGTCTTTAGCTAAGTCGTATGGCTAAAAGTCAACGCCGAGCGTGACACCGTAAGTTCTTGGCGGGCCAAAATAACCATTTGTGAGCCCGCCGAAGCCTGGTCCGAAGTCAATAAAGTTAGAGAGATATTCTTCATTGGTCAGGTTTTTCGCCCAGACCGCAATCTCAACATCTTGTCCGGCAACGGGCAGATTAGACCACGCCAAGCGCGCATCAAACAAAGTACGTGATGGGGCACGTGTATTTGAAGCGGGCTGAGGGGATTGCGGTGATAGAGCAAATGGGAAGGTGTAGTACCGAGAGGTGTAATTGGCGTCACCTGTCAGCGTTAAGTCACCCCATGCGCCACTTACCATATTCCAGTCAAACCCTGCGGATGCTGTCACGTCTGGTGCGTGTGGGAAAGCACGGTCATCAGAAACATCACGACCAAATTCGATAAATTCTTTGTATGTGGGGTCTAGGAGGCCCATATTGGCGCGCAAGAGAACGTCCTCTGATGCCTGTAAAAGGCCTTCAAACTCCAGTCCTTTGATAGTGGCGCGTCCTGCATTGCGAACGTCTGATCCGGCTGCGCCTTCCGCTGTGAAGACAGAAAGTTGCATATCTTCATGCTTGTTTACGAATGCTGTGGCGTTAAATTGTGCCCGGTTGTCCCAAAAACGAGTTTTTATACCCGCTTCAAATGAGTCGATAGTTTCAGCATCATAGGGGCGTAGCGTCTCTGCGACCGATCCGGCTTCGCCGTTGAACCCGCCGCTTTTAAAGCCCTTGGCATATTTTGCGTAAAAATTCACGTCATCGCTTGCTGCATAGGCAAGAGTCAGTTGGGGGGAGAGGTCCGTGAACTTTTCTTGGCCTGTCGTGCCTTCTGGCACGAACGGCGTGTTTGGCGGAAGACCTGTAAACGCAATCGCGATATTGGCGCGATCGATTGTTTTATCTTCTTCCGTGTAGCGCAAACCGCCCGTCAAAGTGAGGGCATCTGTGACTGCAAACTCCAACTGCCCATAGGCCGCTATGGCTTCTGTGGTAAAGCCTGCGCGACTGTCAAAAACGCTGGCCCCGCCAAAAAACGTTTGCGGGTTATCTGTAAAGCCGTCATCTTCGAAATAATAAGCACCAAAGACGTAATTTAAACGACCTGTGTCACCCGTAAGCTGAAGCTCTTGGCTGAAGCTATCGTAATCCGTCAGGCGTTGTGTGTTCGCTAGGGGTAGGGGTGAACCGTCGAGATCAAGCGAGTCTTCCCAAGTCATTTTGCGATATGACGTGATAGACTTTAGCAGGCCAAAATCTGTATTGAGCGAGGCTGTCAGATTGTGCCCTTGGACCTCACTACGTTCAAAAATATCAGAGTCAACAGTTCCAGTAAATTGACGATCAGAATTGACATACTGGTCAAGTGGAAAGCCAAAGAAGAGTCCGCCAAACGGGCCACCACCGGCATATCCTGCAAATGTTGGGTCAAATATATTATTGGGACTGACATTGATAATTTGTGAGAATACAGGTTTTTGATCAGCCTCACTGTAGTCAAATGTGTAATCCAGTGTAAGGGAGTTTGTGAGATCTGCACTTAATGCAACCAGTAACGACTTTTTATCGACGTTTTCAAACTCATCCGTCGAGAGAGGTCCTGCGAGAGTTACAGCTGGGAAGGGATTTTCTACACCTTTGACAAAGCCGTCGCGTTTTTCAACAGAGCCGGTGATTTTAGCTTTAATAGGTCCTAATGAGCCAAGATTTAGTGACGCGCGGGCGCTCTTTGCGTTGTAGTTGCCAACGCCGACTCGCAATTTTGCGTCAAACTCTCCAGTAGGTTTGGCCGTGATAATGTTGATTGCGCCGCCAAGTGTATTGCGTCCGTAAAGGGTTCCTTGCGGTCCGCGAAGCACCTCAACACGTTCAATGTCGGCCACGTCAAACACTGAACCCTGTGTCTTGCCGATATAGGATCCATTAAAATACAGGCCGACAGTTGGTTCCCATGTCAGGGCTGGGTTAATGGTGACGCCGCCGCGAATTGAAATTTGCGCCCCGGTCGTGTTGCCAGGCGTGTTTTCAATTTTTACATTTGGTGCCAAGCTGGACAGAGCTTTGATTGAGGTAATATTGCGGCTGTCAATATAGTCCGCGTCAATCGCCGTGACAGCAATGGGTACGTCTTGCACGCTTTGCTCGCGCTTTTGGGATGTGACGATAATTTCATCAATCTGAGCATAGGCAGGTGTTGATAGTGCGAATAAGCTACCAAGCACCGCTGTACAATTAAGTTTCAAATTACGACGTAGTGACATGGACGCTTCCTTAGAAAATGTTACAAGTAAACAAGTATTTTTTAGCATATGCACAAAATGCGTAAATTTTCAATCCTAATTCTACGCAATATAAGCTAAAACTCTTGCATTTATCCCATAATGCGTAATAATTGACGTTAGCAACCGTTGTAACGAGCCCAATATGCCATCACTTGATCCGATTACAGAAGCCCTCATGGATAAAGGCGGCGCATTTGAAGTCGTAACCCGAAATGTTTTGGGTCGAGAATTGCGTGTTTTTAAAAATGCACCCGAAACGTTGAGTGATAACATTGACAGCGCGCGCGCTTATGGCGCGATGGAGTTCATCGTCGCCGGCGAGAGACGTTATACATTTGATACTTTTTTTGCGGCATCTGACAGTTTTGCTGCGCGTTTGGTGGGTGATTACAATGTCAAGCCCGGCCAGTCCGTGGCGATTTGTATGAAAAATTCACCTGAATGGATGATTGGTTTCGTCGGGATTTTAAAAGCAGGCGCGGTTGCTGTGCTAGTTAACAGTCGCGGTACGGCAGAGACGATGTTGGATGCTGTCACGGATACAGACTGTGTTCTCATATTAGCAGATGCTCGTCGTCAGGAAAAGTTGATTGAGCAAGGTTGCCCAGTTCCTGTAATTCTAAGTGATAAGGTTGATGATGGGATTGTGTCTTCACATCCCGTTCCAAATGTGACGCGCCGAGCCGATGATAACGTTGCGATGTTTTTTACGTCGGGAACAACAGGGCGAGCTAAGGCAGCGGCTATGTCCAATCGGGCCTTGGTGACAGGCACGATGAATACACAAATGGCTATGGCGGCCGTTTTTGGGAAAATGGCAGCGGCCATGGGTATGGATTTAGAAACCCTTCGGTCAACATTGCCGCAATCTTGTTCTCTTTTGATCGTCCCGCTGTTCCATACCAGCGGATGTAGCTCTATGTTTCTGTCAACATTGATTAATGGCGGCAAGCTCGTGCTCATGGACCGTTGGGACGCGGATCATGCCATGGAACTTGTTGAGACAGAGAAAGTGACAATTTTGAGCGGTGTTCCTGCAACACATTGGGATATTTTAAGATCTGAAAACCGAGAGAAATATGACCTGTCGTCATTGATGTCGATATCGAGTGGAGGGCAGGCCTTTCCGCGCAACCTTTTAAATACGCTGCGAGAGACATTCCCCAAGACATTTATTGGTGCGGGTTACGGCATGACGGAAACGGCTGGGTCCATATCACAGGCCACAGGGAAGGTTCTTCTTGCAAAGCCCGCTGCTTCGGGGACGATATTGCCGATGAACGAAGTGCGCATTGTCAGCGATGCGGGCGACATCTTGCCTGTTGGGGAAACTGGCGAGATTTGGGTCAAAGGCGCAACGGTTATGACAGAGTATTACGGACGGCCCGACGCGACGAAAGCGGCCTTTGAGGGGGACTTCTTTAAAACTGGTGATGTCGGCTATGTTGATGAAGACGGGTATATTTATATAGTTGACCGCAAAACAGATATGGTCATCTCAGGCGGCGAAAATATATACTGTGTCGAAGTGGAGGCCGCATTAAATAAGCACCCTGACGTCTTGCAAATCTGTACGTTTGGAGTTCCAGATGACCGGCTTGGTGAAAAATTGATCGCTTGCTTTGTGTCCAGCGGCCAGTCTCTCACAGCTAAGGGTTTAGAGGAGTTTGCACGCGAGAACATTGCCAGTTATCGCGTGCCGAAAAGATTCGTGAAAATCGATACGCCTTTCGTGCTTAACGCGATGAGTAAAATTGAAAAGACTAAGGTGCGCGAAGCTTATCTGCGCGGCGATTATGGAGCTTAAGGCTAAGAATTATGCCCATAGAAGCCGCATATTTTTTCATCATTGACGCATAGATTAAGGTGTTTCGATTTTTAAAGTTGTAGTCGCGTGTAAAATAATGAAGAACATTAAATGTGTATTTTAGAAACTTTATTTATGGGTGACCTGTAATGGCGGGGACAGAGTTTGAATTCAGCGAATTGGATGTATCAATTGTTGAAATCCTTAAAAAAGACGGGCGTATCAGCAATCAGAAAATTGCGGACGAGTTGGGTGTAACCACATCCATTATCGGCACCCGCATCAAACGTATGGAAGAAGCCAAGGCGATGAAAGTTGTTGCGGTCGCTGATTTCGCAGCACTGAATTACAATTATCTATTCCCGATCGGGATTGATGTGAAAGGCCGCATGGCCAAAGACGTGGCAAGCGACCTAGCGGAACTCAAAGAAATTATTATCGTTCAACTGGTTGTTGGGAAACACGACATTGAGATTTTAGTCGCTTTGTCTGATATGGCAGAGCTTGGGCCATTCCTTATGGAAAAGCTATCTAAGATTAAAGGTGTACGCAGCCTCGATGCGGGATTTGCAGCTGATATTGTTAAATATGATTTTGATGTGGCGCCAATTTAATGACTAAATATATTCCTGATGAACTCGATCATAAAATCATTGAGCTGTTATTTGAAGATGCTCGAATTTCCAATCGTAAGCTTGCGGCCAAACTTGACTTCACGGAAGGCACTATCCGGTCGCGCGTGAAGCGTTTGGAGGATGAGAACCTTATTCGGTTTACGGCTGTAACCAATATGAATAATCTCGACCGTCCTCAACTTGGCTCGATTGGTATTCATGTTGAGCAAAACCTGATGCAAGAGGTTATAGACGCTCTTGCGGAGATGCCGGAAATTGGTGCTGTTATTAAAATGTTTGGCCGGTTCGACATTATGGCAATGTCATTGTTTGAGGGGTTGCCTGCCGTTCACGAACTGGCAAGTAATAAAATTTTGGCGCTAAAAGGTGTGCGGCATGTTGAGACGGTTACGGTTGTTGATATTTTAAAATATGATAACCGCGTCGCTAGAATTATTTCTAAGGATTAGGGCGGGCCATGGCTCGCGCTGCACGTCTGCCTGAATATATGCCATCTGCAATAGATAACCCACTGACATAGTTCCAAGACGCCACCCCTATGGCATTGCGTCCAGCTGCATATAACCCAGCCAAGGTTTGTCCATCGCCCGTGAGAACCTGGCCTGTTGTTTCTTCGACCCGTAAACCCCCCAAAGTTAATGCAGGGCAGGGGAACAATTTAGCCTGTAACCCGATATCAATAGCGTAATAGGGCGAGGACTGTAGAGTCGCAATATCATCAACGCCTTTGCCGAAATCATCGCTTATTTCGCCTTTGCCAACCGCATTATAAGTGGCAAGCGTATTGCGAAGCGCGTTGCCATCAATTCCAATTTTTTCGGCTAATTTTTCAATTGTAGTGGCTTTTGTAGATCCAAAGTAAACATTCAGCTTTGCCAGTGCTTTTTGAAACGCCAGCGCCTTTTTTCCTGAAACGTCCTTCATTGAACGTTTCACCATTTCTTTGTCGAGTATTAGCCAAGCTTTACCCTGCTGATTTTCTGCAAGCTCAACACCCAGCGTCGCGCCGTAAACCATTTCATTTATAAACCGCTGACCTTGGCCGTTCACAATCATGCCTCTTGCAAAAGAGAGCGGCGGATTAATAAAGCGCCAAGCTGTGGCGCGATCCATATTGCCAACGGCGCCGCCTGCGGATTGGCCTAAACGTATGCCTGCACCGTCATCTCCATCCGTTCCTAGTGGGAAACAACGTCGATATTTTGGGGCATGCTCTTTGAGCATTTTTCGGTTAAAGACAAAACCCCCAGCCGATAGCAACACGCCTTTATTGGCACGGATATAATGCGCGCTTCGTTGAGTTTCTAACGCTGCCGCTTGCGCCAAAATTTTCAGGGCTTTGCGCATGAAGTATGAGAAGCCCGGCAGAACGGAAGGGTATATCGTCATGAGGCGTTGCGCTTTTTTTCGCATGGCTTGATATTCCTGTTGAATAGCAGGGTCCGGAAATGTCAGAATTTTTACACCAATAATCTTGCCGCTATCGTCAGTCACGAGTTGCCGAGCCTCTGAATAGGTCTTTAGTTTCAGGCCAAGCTCAATTGCACTGTGTAAAAGAGGATCGAAAAGAGCGCCGCCAAGATTTTGTGCTTTGCGGCCTTTTTCAATAGGGACGTAGCCGCGATGTCCGCGCGCAGCCGGTTTGGCTTTGGCCTTATAGCTTTCAATCAACGAATTATCGGAATGATAAAGAAAATACTCAGGCGCGGGATAGGATGTTTTGTTGGGCCAGTAATCTGATCTAAAATCAACCCCGTGGCTTTGCATCCAAGATATTGTCGGTGCGCTTTGCTCACAGAAGTCCATCAGCGTGCTGTCCTTGATTATATCGCCGACTTCCATTTTTAAATAGTTGAACATATTCTCTGGGGTGTCTTCGATACCTGCATCTAATTGCGGGGCTGTTCCGCCGCCTGCATATATCACGCCGCCGCTTGCAACGGTCGCTCCGCCGCCGTCAAAGCGGTCAATGGCAATAACGGATTGCCCCAGTTCCAACGCTTGGAGGGAGCACGACACACCTGCGGCGCCCAGCCCGATAACAATGACATCGGCGCGATCATCCCAGGGTATGTCTGCACTGTCATTTACGACTTCGCAGGCTTCGATTGATGAGTGCCAATTCTTATCCATGGCAATATCCTTTGCGTAATTATTCTTCCTAAATATTACGCAAAATGAGAATATAATCCATATAATTCTCAATAAGCGGTAGTTTTGTATAAAAATATTGCGCGTATCGAGGTTTATGCTATCGTTTTAAAAAAAGTTGGAGGATATTATGTCAGATACAAAAAAAGCACCCCGCGTTGCTATTGTTACCGGTGCAAGTCGCGGGGCCGGTAAAGGTATAGCGCTTGGTCTGGCTGAAAAAGGCATGACCGTATATGTGACAGGACGCACGAAAAAAGTAGGTGCCGCCAAGGGTTGGGACGGCACGCCTCTACCGGGGACGGTGGAGGAAACAGCGCAAGCTGTGACCGATGCGGGCGGCAAGGGAATTGCCGTCATTTGCGACAGCGCAGATGACGCGCAGGTAAAAAAGCTATTTGAACAAGTGATGGATGAGCAAGGACAGCTCGACATCCTTATGAATAATGCCGCCTATATTCATCATCAACTGATTGAGCAGAAGCCATTTTGGGAGAAAGAGCTCGACGCACAATATATCATGGATGTCGGACTGCGGTCTTCCTATGTCGCGAGTTGGCATGCGGCTAACATCATGGCAAAACAAAAAAGCGGTCTCATTGGGTTTGGATCTTCTTTTGGTGCCAGTTGTTATATGCATGGCCCCGCATACGGCGCGCAAAAAGCAGGTGTTGACAAAATGGCCCATGACATGGCTGTCGATCTTGAGCCGTTTAATGTGCAAGCCGTTTCAATATGGATGGGCCCGCTATTGACTGAACGGGCGATGATTGCCGCCGAAGTGCATCCAGAACAGTATACTGAGTTTATGGCTTTGGCAGAAACACCTCAGTTTACGGGTCATATTCTTCACGCCATTGCATCTGATCCTAAAGCGTCAGAGATAAGCGGGCATACTTTGATTGGTGCGGAAGTGGCAGAAAAACGGTATAAACTTAAAGACCGTGGCGATAAGCAGCCGCCGTCTTATCGGGAAATGCTTGGCTCACCAAACGAACCAAACCCTGCGCGCGTCTATTAAACTTAAATCTGTAAAATCAGTCTGCTAAGCTTTGCGAGGATATATGAAACAGTTTCTAACGGTGACTACGGCACTATTGTTTGTGGCGGCCTGCCAACCTTCGGGTGACGGAACCAATACTGATACAGCATTTGAACCTGAGGTCACAGCGGTTGATACGAATGTTCGAAAAGTTTTGCCGCTTCCTGAGTTTCCAAGCCTTCCGAAGCCACAGACAAGCCTTGAGGCTGAGCAATCCGGAGAAATCTATTTTCCAATCAAAAGTCCCTATGATTTTTCGCGTGTTTTAAACGGCTATGATGACCTTCCTGAGAGTACAGGTATGGGCACGTTGGTCCTGCCCGAGGGTGCATCAGCGCAAGACCCGGTTCCCGCAATCGTTATTCTCCATGGTAGTGGAGGCATTGCTGAGGGCCGTGAATTTGAATATGCGAAGCTGTTTTCTGAAAATGGAATTGCGGCCCTTGTGGTCGATTATTATGCTCCAAGAGGTGTGGTTGCGGATACGCCCTATGTCATGAAAACCATGATCACGACCGAAGTCGACATTATGTCTGATGCTTATTCGGCGTTGAAAGTGCTTGGGACTCACCCTGCTATTGATGCCAAACGCATTGGAGTGACGGGGTATAGTTATGGCGGCATGGCGACCCGATATGTATTAGATGACAGGCTCAAGAAAATTATGGCCCCTGATGTGCCGCCTTTTGCCTTGCATATGGATATTTACGGTCCGTGCCATCAAACCTTAGGACACACGGGAACGACGGGCGCGCCTTATCTCGCGATTCACGGAGACGTCGACAATACAGTTGACCCTGAGCTCTGCCAGTCAGTTTATAAAGACCTGGAAGCAGGCGGAAGTTCCGTTGAAAGTCATGTCATTGCGGGTGCGGGACATGCGTGGGAAAATGCGACGCCATTATCTGAATTTCCAGGTGGATTTGTGCGGGGGTGTAAGTTTTCATTCGATTCTAAAAAAGGTACGTTCCTGGTCGACGGTAAAAAGAGCCGTTTTCAGCCAGAGCCTGACATGACGCGTAATGAACGAGCCTATGTTCGCTCAACTTTAGGCGAGCTTGTGGGCGGCTGTGTTGGCCAAGGATACACGGTGGGTAACAATCCCCAAGCGGATGCTAAAAGCAAAGCTTGGCAACTCGACTTTATGAAACGCGTTTTCGGTCTGTAAGGTGCAAATTTGCCTTATTTGATTTTTTGACCAAATTTCATGGTCTTAAAAAATTGATAGGATGGATCGGTCGGGCCGGGCGTCGCAATATACGTCGCGGCAATCATCGGATGGTCCATAGCCGTTTGACTGGGTGAATTGTAATAAGCCCAATCGGCTCCTGCGGCGCGAAAGCTGAATTTCCAGACGCCATCTCGCTTCTCATAATTATCAAAGTAGCGACCGCCAACCAATAAGTCTGCGGAACTGCCATCCTCAATTTTAAATTTGTGAAAGGCGATCATGTATATCTCGCCTTCGGCTTTGTTGGGGTCGCCATTAACACCAAGCGAGATATTTTTACTCGTGATGTTGTGATGAAGGATTTCCATTGGCGCTTGAATTTCAGGCAGCATATCAATGAACTCCATCGCAGGGCCTTTAAAAAAGGACCCATGATCGTCCCAAGCATCCTCATGATAAAGGCTACGCATTTTTACGTGGTCATGGCGGTCAGCGGCATTGCAATAAGCGTAAAGCAGCTCCGTGATTTCATGCTTATCCAGCATGACGTCAATTTTCTCATCGCGCGTCATTGGAGCCTCCGATTATAAAGTAATTTAAAATGCTTGTCCGCCATCAAGACCAATAATTTGCCCTGTGAGGTAACGAGAGCTTTCAGCACACATCATTGCAACAAATGCGCCGATGTCCTCTTCACATTCGCCGACATAGCCCAGCGGAATACCTTTTTGAAAATGCTCAGCTTCGACCGGGTTTGCTTTCATCCATCCGGCGAGAGCCGGAGATTTTGCATGAGGCATAATAGCGTTCACACGGATGCCATCTTTACCCCATTCGCATGCGCCTGCACGCGTGAGCTGCTCGGTCGCCGCTTTCACCGCAGCATAAGCGCCATAAGTAGCAACGTCCCAGCGCCGCATAACGGAACTGCACATATTAATAATGCAGCCCTTCGTTTCTTTGAGATGCGGATAGGCCATTTTCATCAATCGGTGCGTGGCTAGGGGGCCAGACTCCCAATTTCCGTTCATTTGCTCATCCGTGAGGCTGAGCAGGGGACCGCGTGCAACCTCTTGGGCGTTGTTGACTAGAATATCCAACCGACCAAATTCTTTAACCGTGGCATCAACGATGGACTGTAGGTCGTCTTTGGATTTGACGTCACAGCGCAAAGGGAGGGCTTTGACACCGCGCTGGCGGATTAAATCCGCCGTTGTTTCGCATTTGTTCAGCGTGCGTCCAGTTACGATAACATGAGCGCCTTGGGCGGCGAGAGCCAAGGCAATACCTTGTCCAACACCTTGGCCACCGCCTGTAATAAGAGCTACTTTGTCGTTTAGCATTACCATAACTCCGGAATATCTTGGCCAGTAATTGTGATGAGTTTTTTGAGGAACGCTTTTGCGCCGTCAATTTCATCATCTGTGAAATATTTTGTCAGCTGTTCTTCCATAGCTTTGGATTGAGCCAGCAGTTGAATAAATTTCTCACGGCCAATATCGCTAATGGATATGGCCTTAGTGTCATCAGTGACCCAGTTTTTGCGCACGAGCCGCGCAAAGATTTCCTCATCGGGATGATGGCCCGTGTGCTCAAGCCGTGAGACAATCTCATCGCGGCTGAGGGAGCCGTTCATAGATAATAAAGACAGGCAAAAATACTCAGGCTCGCTCATGCCAACGTCATAGCAAGCTTTCCGAATAGGGTAGGAGCTTTGAAAATGGGCCCGCGAGACGAGGTATAATAAGAACTCTTCTGTATATTGACCACTTTCGACATCGACCGAAGGTAAGTTGATTTCAGGTTTCTTCGGTTTGACTTTTGCGTCGGCATATTTGCCGCCATGAAAGACGAGCACCGGGTAATTATGGGTTTCAAACTCTACAACTTTACCGACAAAAATAACATGGTCGCCACCTTCATACTGGTATTGAGTTTCACAGCGAAAGAGGGTGGCGTATTCGGGAAGTACAGGGTGGCCAGAATCGCATGGTTTCCAATTTACATCTGCGAAATTGTTTTCACTTGGGCGGGCAAATGTGTTTGATAGGCTGTCTTGATGCGACGCTAAAATATGGACGTTGAAGCCGCCGGAACTCTGATAGGCGGGCATCGAGTTGGATGTCTTCGCAAGCGACCAAAGTACAAGGGGCGGGTCGAGCGAAACGGAGTTAAAACTGCTTGCAGTCACGCCAACGGGTTCGCCGGCTTCATTTGTTGTTGTCACAACCGTAACGCCCGTGGCAAATTGGCCTAAGGCGTTTCTAAACTCACGAGGGTCTGCATCGGACACGGAAATCTCCTATTGCGTAAAATTTCTTGCTAATAAATACGCATTACACATGAATAGTCAAAGAAATATCGTTATTTGCGTAATTTTACTTTTGTTAAACACGTATTTGCATGCCATATAAATAACAGTAGAAGGACATATTATGCCGCATTCAGATATGACAGTTGATCAACGCATCGACCGATTGGAATCGCTAGACGCCATACGACAGCTCGCTGCGAAATATTCGTTGTCACTCGATATGCGAGACCTTGATGCTCATGTGAATTTATTCGCGCATGATATTCGTATCAGCCGTGAGCTCAGCGGCCGCGCACATATGAAAGCTTGGCTTGATGACACATTGCGCCAACAGTTTACAGGCACGTCTCACCATATTGGAAATCATATCATCGAATTTGATGATGCCGACCATGCTCATGGAATTGTTTATTCCAAGAATGAACATGAAACGCCGCGCAAGGATGGCGGCATTGACTGGGTCATTATGCAAATGATTTACTGGGATAATTATGAGCGCATAGACGGCGTCTGGTATTTCCGCCGCCGCTTGCCGTGTTATTGGTATGCGACGGATTTAAATGCGCCGCCCGTCGGAGGCAATAAAATGCGTTGGCCTGACCGTGAGGCTTATGACGGCGCGTATCATGAACTTTTCCCAAGCTGGAAAGCCTTTTGGGAGCAAAAGCCTAATCGTGATATATTACCCGAAGTCGCTAAAGCGGCACCGATTGGACAGTTTCTAAAAACCATGCGCCGCAATGCAAAATTCCCAAAAATAAGAGTGAGATAGTCCCGATTATGCCAACACTTTTTGACCCAATACAGCTCGGCGATATCCATTGTGCGAACCGTATTTTTATGGCGCCGATGACGCGCTCGCGTGCCAATGAGAATGATGCCCCATCAGCGATGAATGTCGAATATTATGCGCAGCGTGCAAGCGCGGGGCTAATCATCACAGAAGGTGTTTACCCAAGTTTTGACGGCAAGGGCTATGTTCGCACGCCCGGTATCGTAACGGATGCGCAGGTCAAGGGCTGGGCCTCCGTCGTGCAAGCTGTTCACGCGAAAGGTGGCAAAATTGTCATGCAGTTAATGCATTGTGGGCGCGTGGCGAGTGCTCACAATAAACCTGATGGTTCCCGTACGCTTGCGCCAAGTGCGATTAAGGCTGAGGGTGAAATGTACACAGACGCTGCTGGTATGGTGCCGTTTGAAGAACCTGAAGCCATGACCCTCACAGATATAAAGCAAACTGTTCAAGATTTCCGTGAGGCTGCGCGTAAAGCAGTGGCGGCGGGGTGTGACGGCGTAGAACTTCACTGCACGAGTGGCTATCTTCCTGCGCAGTTTTTATCGACGGGAACGAATAAGCGCAGTGATGAGTATGGCGGCTCACTGGAAAACCGTTTGCGGTTTGTAATCGAGGTCTTAGACGCAATAACGCAAGAGGTCGGGGCAGGGCGTGTTGGCATCCGTATTTGTCCCGGCAATCCATTTAATGACTTAAGCGATGATAACCCAGAAGAAACATTCCGCGCCCTTATAAAAATCATAAACCCAATGCGCCTCGCCTATCTGCATGTTATTCGCATGAAGGCGGGCGTTGATAATATCGCGCTTGCATCTGAATTTGACGGCCCGGTTATCTTAAATGACAGCTATGATTTAGAACGAGGAAACCGGGCTCTCGCGGCAGAGCAGGCTGACGCCATAAGCTTTGGACGTCATTACATCTCTAATCCGAATTTGGTCGAAAAATTTAAACTGGACCAAGAGCTGACGAAACCAAATTACAAGCTGATGTATACGCCCGGGCCTGAGGGTTATATTGATTATTAAGTTAAAAGGGCAGGATGAATAACGACATTTCGAATGGCGAGAATATAAAAAGTACAGTCGTCACTATTTACTATCTTTTGTATCCTCACTCCCACTTCTTTGTGCCTGCCGCGGTCTGCGCGCCGACGTCTCCAATCATTTTGAAAAATGCATCTGGATCGCTGTGGCGCAAATTGGTGATGTTAAGTTCAAAGCTATTGGCGTGGATAAGTTCCGGCTTTCTATTTTGAACGGCTTCTAATATAGCTCTCGCGCAATCTAAAGGGTCATCGCCATTATCAATATTCTCGGCGGACTTACCGAGTTTCGTGCCGTCCTTCGTCAGCGCGTTGTGGGCAACATTGGTTGCGATTGCCCCGGGAAGAACATTGGTCACATGGATACTATGGTGAAGCTCAACTTCAGCCCTCAGCGCGTCCATATATCCAATGAGCCCATGCTTTGCAGCAGAATATGCTGTGCGAAGTGGTGCGCCAATACGCCCTGCAATAGAGCTAATAGCAACTATATGCGCTCCGCCTAACTCTACCATGTTCGGAAGATTTAATTGGGTCAGCCAAATCGGTGCGATGAGATCAATATTTAGTAAATCTGTATAAACCTGCGGCTTTGTGTGAATGGCCAAACTACGTTGACTGACACCAGCGTTGTTTATCAATATGTCCACGTGACCCAACCAGTTCCAGGCCTCATCAACATGGGATTTCAGGCCCTCATAATCCGTGACCTCAAAAGGTAAAATCAGAGTTTTGGTTGACAATGCGTCGGCAACACTTTCGAGGGCGGCAATATTACGTCCTGACAAAATAATGTCAGAGCCTGCATCGGAAAACACTTTGGCGAGAGCCGCCCCAATGCCTGAGGATGCGCCTGTAATCCAGGTTACTTTGCCGTTCACATCCGTCATAGGCTGTCCTCATGCGGCGATAACGCCATTTGTAATAGGTCTTGTGCTGCCTCTTCCCCCATCACTCGGCTCTCGCGGCGGGCAATTTTCCAGTCGTGAAGGTCTTTGCGCATATCCCAGCGATTAAAAGCGACTCTCATTATATGCGCGTCCCCGTCGACTGCATTATAGACGCGCGAATAGCCAATGACCTTGGCAGTGTCCTGCATGATTTCAACGACCAAAGGGCCAATAGTATGCGCGCAGTTTGGCAGTAAGGATTGATGCCGTTCAGATTGTAGCATTGCGGTAATGGCTTCATGTCCGACAAGTTCAAGGTCGCGTCCAGCTGCTTTGTTCCGTCCTGCGTCAGGGTTGCTGACGATATAGGTGGCATCTTTAGTATGACAGGTCAGTGCGATTTCGATATTGCCGCAATCGGCCGCCAGTCCGTATCGGGCAATCACATTCCGAATGGCGAGCTCTGCCTCAACGGCGGCGAGACGGTGTTCAAACTCCGTCATTTTAGATTATAGGCCTCTTCTGCAATCTTGAGGAAATAGGGCGGTTCACCGCCGCCAAACACTTCTAATGCCGCGCCTGAAACATAGCTGTTTTCACTATCGGCGAGAAAGGCGCAGGCTTTGGCGATGTCATCTGGCGCGCCCATGCGTTTCATAGGAAGTGCACTTGATAAATGTGCCATGCCCTTTACGCCCCCATAATGATCTTCACTGGCTTCGGTTTTGACAAGTCCGACTATAATAGCGTTTACCCGAATTTCAGGGGCCCATTCCATAGCGAGTGAGGTTGTCACGGCCAGAAGCCCTGCCTTTGACGCGCCATATACGACACTGCCTGGTGAGGACCGGGTGGCAGATACGCTTGAAATATTGACAATTGAGCCGTTGGTTTTCTTGAGGTGAGGGTAGGCGGCCTGTGAGAGGTATATCGGGGCCATCAGGTTTAAAGCCACTATTTTTTCCGTCAGGCGTGGGCTGGCCTCTGCACTGGCAACGGGCGGGCCGCCGCCTGCATTGTTAATCAGGCAATCTATGCGGCCAGTCTTTTCGATGGCAAAGTCGATTAGCGTCTGTGCGGCTTCAGCTTCTCTGATATCGAGCGCAAGGAAATGCGTATTTTCCGGCAATGTCTCTGGGTCTCGACGGCCACATATTATGACGTGTGCACCTTCTGAAACAAAGCGCTCTGTGATGGCGCGTCCTATGCCTTTTCCGCCGCCAGTGATGATAATCGTTTTATCTTTGAATTTCATACAGTCTCATTTTGCGTAAAATTTTAATAGATATATTGCGCATTCAGGTAAAAATCTATAGCCAAAGATATGTTTTGCGTAAATTAAGGTCTGTTATGCTCACAATTCCACATGCTCTGCTAAAACAAGCGGCGCAGCAAGCTGACGCCCTTGCATTGCAGGATGGCGATATGTCCTTCACATATCAAGAGTTGTCTGACGTTGTCGGCCGCATTGCTGGGGTTATGGAGGCAGAGGGGCTGAAAAAGGGCGACAGCTTTGCGATATGGGCGCCTAATTCCGCGCAATGGGTTATTGTCGCTCTGGCGGGACAAATGCTGGGGGGTGTTTTGGTGACGCTCAACACGCGGTATAAAGGCAGTGAAGCCGCAGACATATTGAAGCGTGCGCGGTGTAGATTTCTCTTCACGATTCGCGGGTTTTTAGGTCAGGATTACGAGGCAACTTTAAGCGAGTTTGACTTACCTGACCTCAAGCAAACTGTGATCATGCAGGATGGGTTATCAACTGCGCCGTTTGAAAATTATCTGTCCCGTGCGGGAGAGGCTGTGACTGAGCCGCGCGTAAATGAAGATGACCTCGCTGATATTATATTTACCTCCGGCACGACGGGCGCGCCTAAGGGGGCTATGAGCTCACATGGTCAGAATATCAAAGTCTTCGAGGCGTTTTCATCCGCGATTGGTATGACTGAAAAGGACCGTTATTTGGTGGTCAATCCCTTCTTTCATAGCTTCGGCTATAAAGCAGGTTGGCTGGCCTGTTTGATAAAGGGTGCTGCCATTTATCCGCTTGCGATCTATGATCCCGCTAAGGTTTTGGAGCAAATCCAAGACGATAAAATTACTGTTATGCCGGGCGCTCCAACAATTTTTCAAACATTGCTGGATTATCCGCAACGCAATGATTTCGATATCTCGTCCCTGCGAATTGCGACAACTGGAGCAACGACGATTCCTGTCGACCTTATCCGAAAAATGCGAGAGGATCTGGCGATTGATAATGTTTATTCAGCCTATGGCCTGACCGAGTCCACGGGTGTTGTAAGTCTGTGTTCGGCGACTGATGATGTAGAGACCATAGCCAAAACGTGTGGCCGCCCACTGGACGGCACATTTGTGCGCATTGTGGATGATGAAGGATTTGACGTCCCTACGGGTGAGGCTGGTGAAATCTGGGTGAAGGGTTTTAATGTCATGCAGGGGTATTTGGATGACCCGTCCGCGACAGCTGAGGCGATTACACCCGAGGGTTGGCTCAAGACGGGCGATGTTGGAATTTCTGATGACCGAGGTTACGTCAAAATCACAGACCGTAAAAAAGATATGGTGATTGTCGGCGGGTTTAACTGCTACCCAGCTGAGATTGAGAAGGTTTTGCTGCAACACCCTGATGTGCAGGATGTAGCTGTTATCGGGGTGAAGGATGACCGCCTGGGCGAAGTTACTCATGCCCATATCGTTGCGCCTGCACTGGATGAGGCGGCTATCATTGTTTGGTCACGGGCTCATATGGCAAATTATAAGGTGCCGCGCGGCGTTACTTTTCACGACTCTTTGCCGAGAAATGCGTCTGGAAAAGTTCAAAAATATCTTTTGAAGCGCAATTAAATGCCAATTTATTACGCATTTTGATTAAATTTGCGACATAATATCCATAAATGCGTATTTTAACGTGTTGATAATTACGCAATATGGAGTATACTCTAGGAAACGGAGGATACCATTATGGGACAAGCTGCTTTAAAAACTGTCGAAACAGAAGAGACCTTAGATGTCTCTGCTGCTCTGGATGTAATTTCAAAATATGCCGCTGAGGGACGTAAGAATAGACGAATCAGTGAGCCCGTTATCACGGCGTTGCGCGACTCTGGTTTTTTCCGTTCAGTATTGCCAAAGCAGTATGGCGGGATGGAGGTCCATCCTTCCGAATTTTTTAGAGCCGCTATCGATATCGCTGAGCGTGATATGGGAACATCTTGGGCAACGGGTATCATTGCAATACACGCGTTTCAGCTTGCGATGATGGATCCGAAGGCCTGTGATGATGTTTACGGCAAGACAGGTCCTGATACCCTTATATCATCGTCTTATAACCCTACTGGCGCTAAAGTTGAGACGGTTGATGGTGGGTTTAAACTCTCTGGTCGTTGGGGGTGGAGTTCAGGGTCCGCGCATTGTGACTGGGTGCTCCTAGGGGGCCTCATTTTTGATCAAGGAAAAGAGAAAATACATTACCGCACATTCCTGGTTCCAAAGCCTGATTACATTATCGAAGACACGTGGTTCCCTATGGGTTTACACTCTACAGGGTCCAATGACATTGTCATTGATGAGCCGTGCTTTGTGCCGACTTATCGCACGCATCATCAGATGGACGGTTTTAATGGTGTGCACCCTCAAACAAGCCCAATGTATAACATACCATGGGCGCAGACTTTCATTCGTGTGGTTTGCTCCGCTGCTATTGGGGGTGTTAAGCACGCCTTACAGCTCTTTATTGATAATGCACAGGGAAGCTCAACGGATGTAACGCGTCTTGCGAGTGATCCTGATGTGACGCGTCGTGTGGCCGAAGTTGCGAATATGATTGATGAGACTGAAGTCGTTTTGTTCCGTAATTTTGATAAAATGATGGAGCAGGTTGAAAGCGGCGAAGAGATTCCTTTAATTGACCGCATTAAATATCGTTACCAAGCCAGTCTGGTTATTGAGAAAATGATCAAGGCAATGGATATGTTGTTTGATGTGGCTGGCGGCCGTAGTGTCTATGAGGGTTCCCCTATTCAAGACATTTGGCATGATGTGCACATTGCGCGCGCGCATGTTGCTAACAATCCTGTGAGTTTTGGTCGTAATTATGGCGCCGTATTGCTCGGCGCTGAAAACACCGATCTTTTCCTCTAATGTCGTCCGAAATTAAAGGGCCGCCGGAAGGTCGATATGTCGACGCCGGTCCCATACGCATGCACTATTTGGAATTTGGTGACCGAGCGGGTCATCCTGTTGTGTTCCTGCACGGCTCAGGGCCAGGTAATAGCGCTTGGGCGAATTTTCAGTTTAATAAAGACGCCTTTGCTGCCGCAGGGTTTCGCGTCATCATGCCTGACATGATTGGTTTCGGTTATAGTGATAAACCATTGAATTTAGGAGATTATACGCTCAAACTTTTCTGTGATACGCTGATGGCAGGGCTAAAGGCGATTGGTATTGAAAGGTGCAGTTTCGTTGGGAATTCTCTCGGCGGCGGCGTGGCTATTCAAATCGCGCTTAATAATCCGGATTTTGTAAAGAAGCTCATTTTAATGGGGCCCGGATGTTTGGAGCCGCAAGACGATTATTGGGGCATGCCAGGTATTGCTAAAATGATGGCGGCTAATAAGGCGGGTGTTAGCAAAGAGACGCAGGCTGAGGTTATGCGGCTATTTACATACGATCCAAAACACGTGACGCAAGAGCTGATTGATATGCGATGGGCAGTTGCGCAGACGCAGCCTAAAGAAGTTCTTACAACAATGAAAACGCCCGAGCTTGGCTCTCGGATGACGGAGCTGAATTGCCCAATTTTGACTTTTTGGGGGGCAAATGACGAGTTCATGCCCCCGCAAGGTAAGGAGAAATGCATCAAGGCAAATGAAAACTCTCGCCTGATTGAATTAAATGCATGTGGGCATTGGGTCATGATTGAGCATGCGCGAATATTTAATGCTGCTTCGATTGATTTTTTGGTGAACGGATAATGAGCGGGTTCAATTCAGAACGGTTAGGGCAGGAACTTTACGGCGCTCTGCGTTCAGGAGAGCCTATGGCGCCATTAACTGAGCGTTATCCTGAAATGACTGTGGACGATGCATATGCAATATCGCTAGCTTTTTTAAAGGCGCGGCAAAAGCAGGACGGCGAGCGCGTCGTTGGTAAGAAAATTGGTGTGACGTCCAAGCCTGTGCAGGACATGCTGGGCGTCTTCCAGCCTGATTTTGGTTTTTTGACGGACGCCATGTTTGCGGCGAACGGTAAAGTCCAAATGAAGGATCATATTGCCCCGCGCGCGGAAGCTGAGATCGCGTTTAAGTTAAAGAAAGGTCTGAAGGGGCCGGGCGTTACGGCTCAGGATGTGCTCGACGCGACGGAATATGTGCAGCCTTGTTTTGAAATCGTTGATAGCCGCATCAAAGATTGGAAAATTAAAATCGGCGATACTGTTGCCGATAATGCGTCTTGCGGCGTGTTTGTGCTCGGCGCGCAAAAAGTTGATCCGCAGGAGTTGGACTTGTCAGCTTTAGAGGCTGTCGTCGCAAAAAATGGTGTTGAGATAAGCCGCGGTGCAGGCTCTGCCGTGCAAGGCGCACCAGAGAATGCCGTGGCGTGGCTTGCCAATACTCTGGGAGAATACGGAATACCATTCGAGGCAGGCGAGATCATTCTTTCCGGTTCTTTGGTTCCTTTAGAGCCGGTCGTAGCAGGTGATAAAATGACAATGACGGTTGCGGGCTTTGGCTCCTGCGATGTTGAGTTTGTATAGGGGCTTATAATGGCAAAAATTAAAACAGCGATTATTGGGTCAGGGAATATTGGTACAGACTTAATGATGAAAATCAGTGAGATGTCTGATGTTCTTGAAGTTGGTTGCGTGATTGGTATTGACGAGGCCTCAGAAGGCTTAGCGAAGGCGCGTGAGCATGGTTATGCGACGAGCCATACGGGTATAGAAGGCGCTCAGAAACTGGATGTCTGGGACGATATCAAAATCGTTTTTGATGCAACGTCGGCATATGTCCATAAAAAACATTCCGATATTTGTACGGCACAAGGCAAGCAGATGGTGGATTTGACTCCCGCTGCAATTGGGCCGTTTTGCGTGCCAGTCGTCAATATGGATGAGCACTTAGACGCGCCCAATGTGAATATGGTGACATGTGGTGGTCAGGCGACAATTCCAATGGTTTACGCCGTCACTCGCGTGTCTGATTCAGTCCCATATGCCGAAATAGTCGCGTCAGTTTCATCCCGTTCGGCGGGACCAGGAACGCGGGCTAATATTGATGAATTTACCCGCACGACAGCACGGGGCGTTGAGCAAGTTGGAGGTGCCGATAAAGGTAAAGCAATTATCATCCTAAACCCAGCTGAGCCGCCAATGCTGATGCGCGATACAGTTTATGTACTGTCTGTTGGCGGTAAGGAGGACGACATCCGTGCTTCTGTCGCGCAGATGGCTGCTGACGTGCAATCTTACGTTCCCGGATACCGACTTAAACAAGATGTCCAGTTTGAGCGTTTTACAGGCAACAATAAGCTGCACATTCCAGGGCAAGGCACGTTTGAAGGTCTCAAGGTTACTATATTTATTGAGGTTGAAGGCGCAGGGCAGTTCTTGCCAAAGTATGCTGGAAATCTCGACATCATGACTTCGGCAGGCATGGGCACTGCAGAAGCGATTGCACGAAAAAAATTCGGAGCAGCGGCATGAGTGGTATCATAAAAGACCCGACTAAAGATCGTCTTTACATCCAAGACGTGACGCTGCGTGACGGCATGCATGCTATCCGGCATCAATACTCCATCGACCATGTCCGCAGTATTGCGAAAGCTCTTGATGAGGCGGGCGTGGATGCGATTGAAATTGCGCATGGCGACGGACTAAATGGCGGCGCATTTAATTATGGTTTTGGTGCACACACCGATTGGGAATGGATAGAAGCCGTTTGCGATGTCGTCAAAAACGCGACTGTCGCGACACTTATTTTGCCGGGTATTGCGACGACAGAAGAGCTTCAACGGGCCTATGATCTGGGGGTACGATCCGTGCGTGTTGCCACACATTGCACTGAAGCGGATGTCTCAAAGCAGCATATTGAATTTGCGCGCAATCTCGGCATGGACACAATTGGCTTTCTGATGATGAGTCATATGGCCGAGCCTAACCATCTCGCGCAACAAGCTAAGTTGATGGAGGATTACGGTGCAACATGTGTATACGTCACAGATTCCGGCGGCGCGCTTGACATGGATGCTTATGCAGATCGGTTTAAAGCCTATAATGAGGTCTTAAAGCCAGAGACAGAACGTGGCGTCCACGCACACCATAACCTATCCCTTGGCGTTGCCAATTCGATAGTTGCGGTACAAAACGGGGCGCGGCGTGTGGACGCCTCACTCGCCGCTATGGGGGCAGGGGCAGGCAACGCGCCACTTGAAGTCTTTATCGCGGCTATTGAGAAAAAAGGCTGGAACCACGGCTGTGATGTTTTCAAGCTGATGGACGCCGCAGAAGAGCTCGTTCGCCCATTGCAAGACCGTCCTGTTCGCGTAGACCGCGAAACACTTAGCCTGGGATATGCAGGTGTTTACTCTAGCTTCCTGCGTCATGCCGAAAAGGCCGCCGAAGACTACGGTATGGATACGCGCGAAATATTAGTTGAGCTTGGGCGCAGACGTATGGTCGGAGGGCAAGAGGATATGATTGTTGATGTGGCGCTTGATTTGAAAAAGGCAAAGGAGGCTTCAGCATGAGTGTTGAAAATTTAGGCTATGCTGTATTGCAGGTAACAGACCCGATGTCTTGGGCAGAATTTGCACAAGATGTTTTGGGCTTTGGCATAGGCAAATCCTACGGAAAAGCTGATGCGCAATATCTCCGTATGGATGACGCCCCTTTTCGTTATATGATTGTCAAAGGTGACAGCGACCGTTACCTCGCATCTGGTTATGATGCGGGATCAAGAGCCGTCTTTGACGCGCAAATGAGTGCCTATAAAGATGCTGGCGTTGATGTGACTATGGGTTCGGATGAGGACGCGGCTCATCGTGCGGTTAAGGCTGTTGCCTTTTGCCAGGACCCTTCGGGCAACAATGTCGAAGTTTTTTACGGACGCGAGACGGGCAGCGCTTTTACACCGCTACACGATATTGAAGAGTTTAAAACCGGTGAAATGGGCTTGGGGCATGTCGTTTTGCCCGCGCCGGAAAACGATGCGACCATTCGTTTCTATGAGGATGTGATGGGCTTTGGCTGTTCTGATGATTTAACATTACCACCTTTTGCGCCTGATTTTCCAGATCAGCGTGTTTATTTCATGCACGCCAATAATCCGCGTCACCATACGCTTGCGCTGTATAATTTTCCAAACCCCGCAGGTGTCGTTCACCTTATGGCGGAAGTTGGAAGCATGGACGAAGTGGGACATTGCATGGACCGCGTCAAAGCGGCCGGACTTCATATCCTTGCCACACTGGGGCGTCATTCCAATGACGAAATGATTAGCTTTTATTTTATGGCCCCTGGCGGGATAGCCTTTGAAGTCGGTTATGACGGCAAGACGATTGAAGACTGGGACGCTTTTACCCCAACCAAATCCACAGAGGGTGATATTTGGGGACATGAATATAATTTTCCGGAGCCAAACGCATGACAAATATCTTAGATAAACGCATGAGCGTTGCCGGTATCGTTGCCTCTCTTGAAGACGGCATGACAATCGGTATAGGCGGATGGGGCGCACGGCAAAAGCCCATGGCGATTATCCGCGAGATTGTGAAGTCTAATCTGAAAGATTTGACGATTGTCTCTTATGGCGGCTGCGATGTGGGCATGCTCGCCAGCGCGGGTAAAATCAAGAAGCTGGTGTTTAGTTTTGTAACTTTGGACGCCATACCGCTTGAGGCGCATTTCCGCCGTGCACGGAGCGCAGGGGAGTTTGATGTCATGGAAATTGATGAGGGTATGTTTCAACTCGGGTTAAAAGCTGCGGCTCAGCGCTTAGACTTTTTGCCCTGCGTCGCGGGACTTGGTACGGATGTCATGACCTATAATCCTGACATTAAAACCATTAAAAGTCCCTACAGCGATGAACATTATGTTGCTATGCCTGCATTGAAACTTGATGTCGCGCTTTGCCACGTAACTGAAGCTGATCAACGCGGCAATAGTTGGATTGGCGGACCGGATATGTTCTTTGATGAGTGGTTCTGCCGTGCTGCTAAAAAATCTTACCTTAGCTGTGAACGCATCGTTGAGACGAGTGCCTTTAATGACGACTATAAAATTCTGCGAATGCCTATCGAGCGCAGCCGTGTTGCGGGTGTAGCAGAGGCTGAGTTCGGCGCGCATCCAACATCAAATGGACCTGATTACGGCTTCGATGTCGCGCATCTTAAAGCTTACAATGCAACGGCTAAAGAGGGTTGGGAAGATTACGTGTCTGAGTTTGTTGGGGCAGATAATTACACCGAAAAAGTTGGCGGTGCCGAGCATATCCGCAGCCTACCACTGCCGGCATTTTAGGAGATAATGAGATGACCGATTATACTCTTGCTGAGCTTGCGATTTGCGCCGCATCTGAAATATTTCGTGACGAAACGCCTGAGGTATTTGCAACGCTGATTGGGACACTTCCAAAATTAGCGGGCTATATCGCTAAGGAAACTTTCCTGCCCGGAATGATGATGAGTGACGGTGTTTATTATTTAGCGTCCGAGCCTGTTCCTGTTGGCCCGCGTCCTGACTTTGAAACCAAGCGCGAAGGCCGGATCGGATATGAGCGGGTTTTTACTATCGTTGCTGCCGGCAACCGCCACGCCTTTGTGGGCCCTGTGCAAGTCGACAAATACGGCCAAATGAACTTGTCATGTATTGGTGATTACAAAAAGCCAAAGGTCACCATGCTTGGTGTGCGTGGACTTCCGGGAAATACAGTCAATAACAGAACCTCTATGTTTTTTGCGAGCCACAATAAACGTGCTTTAGTCGCAGACGAGGTGAGCATGGTAAGCGGCGCAGGATATAATCCTGCGCGTTATCCAAATGGGAAATATCCGATTGGTCTCGACCATCGCCAAATCATCACCAATCTTTGTGTGCTTGATTTTGAAGGGCCTAATCATGCTATTCGTGTGCGCTCATTGCATCCCGGTGTGACGTTTGAGGAGGTTCAAGAGAATACAGGGTTTGAGCTTATGCGTCCTGATAACATTCCTACAACGGCTGATCCAACGCAAGCGCAGCTTGATATTATTGCGAAATATGACCCGCATAATCTGCGAGCTTATATATTCAAAGATAACCCTCCAGGCGTACGAGAGAAGGCGGCGTAATGGAAAAAGTTGATCCTATTTTTGAAGATGAACCACCAGTTCTATACGACGTAGAAGACGGTATTGCTTATCTGACGCTTAACCGTGTGAAATACCACAATGCGCAGAATGGACATCTTCTTTATGCGCTGGATGATGCGTTTTACAAGGCCACCGCCGATGATGATGTGAAGGTTATTGTCCTGCGCGCTAACGGAAAACATTTCTCTGCGGGTCACGATATCGGCACGCCGGGACGTGATTATCACGTCGGGCGCCCTGACCGCCGTACAATGAATTACGATCATGCGAATAAACCTGGGGCGGAGCTCGCTTTTGTACGGGAACAAGAGGTCTATCTTGAACTGTGTCGCCGCTGGCGATCCGTGCCAAAGCCTACAATTGCCCAAGTCCATAAAGGCTGCATTGCAGGCGGGCTTATGCTGGCTTGGGTTTGCGATTTGATTGTCGCGTCTGATGATGCCTTCTTCCAGGATCCCGTTGTGCAAATGGGTTTCCCGGGTGTTGAGTATTTTGCTCACCCATTTGAGCTGAATGTGCGGCGTGCCAAAGAGTTTTTGATGCTGGGTGAACGCTGGAGCGCGCAGCGGGTCTGTGATGCGGGAATGATCAACAAAGTGGTTCCGCGTGAAGATCTGGAAGATGCTGTAAAAGACTGGGCGCTCAAAATTGCTAAGCAGCCGCGCATGGGTCTGAATTTAACCAAACTCACGCTCAATCAAGCAGAAGATTTGCAAGGAAAACGCGCCGCAATGGATGCGGCTTATGGCTATCATCACTTTGCACACGCCAATAATACGATTGTTACGGGTGATTTCATTGCAGGGAATTACAGCAAGGAAATGGCTGAGAAAAACAAAGCCAAAGAAGCCGCTAATAAGGACAAGTCTTAATCATGTCATCCGCCTTTAAAACACCTCTCACTGAGTTACTGGGATGCGAATACCCCGTCATTCAAACGGCTATGGGTTGGGTGGCGACGTCTCAACTCGTGAGCGCAAGCGTAAAGGCGGGTGCGTTTGGATTTTTAGCCGCTGCGGTTATGACACCTGAGGAAGCCGAGTCTGAAATCAAAATCATCAAGTCAAACACTGACAAGCCCTTTGGCGTTAATATTCATGCCTTTCAGCCCGGGATCGACCGGATCATTGATATGTGTATTGATTATGATGTTGCGGCGCTATCTTACGGCCGTGGCCCTTCACCGAAGATTGTTGAAAAGGTTAAAGCCGCAGGCTTGAAATGCGTTCCTACAATTGGCGCAAGTAAACATGCCGCTAGGGCTGTTAAAATGGGCGCTGACGCGCTGGTCTGCCAAGGGCAAGAAGGCGGCGGTCATACTGGCGCCACACCGACATGGCTTTTACTGGCTCAAGTCATTGATCAGAATTTAGGGGTTCCGATTGTCGCTTGCGGCGGATTTAAAGACGGGCGCGGTCTTGCCGCGGCTTTGGCTTTCGGGGCTGATGGCATTGCTATGGGGACGCGTTTTATGATGACGTCAGACAGCCCGATGCCAGTGACGTCAAAGAACGAGTATTTAAAATCAGACGTAACAAACATTCCTGTCTCTACGAAATTAGACGGTCTTCCGCAGCGTATGATTATGAATGATACGCTCGCTAAGCTTGAGAAATCATCCAAGCTAGGCATGCTTATCATGGCTATGAAGAATGGAATGAAGTTTAAAGCTGAAACAGGCATGACAATGCCGGAGATGCTTAAAACATCTTGGGCAATGGCCAGCAAAACCGATATGACATTCGGTCAAACGATGATGGCAGCCAATGCGCCAATCATGCTGCAAAAGACAGTTGTTCAAGGTAAGCCACATGAAGGCGTGCTGCCGAGCGGGCAAGTGGCCGGTATCATTGATGATGTGCCAAGTTGTGAAGCGCTATTAGCCGACATTATCTCATCCGCTAATCACAGTTTAGATAAAGTGAGGGCTTAATATGCCTATCCATACGAATGTTCAAAACAATATCGCTGAGATTGTTTTCGATTTTCCGCCCGTCAACGCCTTCAACAGTGAAACGTGGAACGAGATTCCTAATATTGTTACTGAATTGGGACGTCGTCAGGATGTGAAAGTAATCCTCATACGCTCCGAAGGGAAAGGTTTTTGCGCTGGCGTTGACATAAAAGAACTTGCCCATGACGGTTCTGCAATTGTCGGTGTTAACAAAGGAAATTACCTAACAGGCAAAGCTATACATGAGTGTGAAGTGCCCGTGATTGTTGCGGCTCATAAATTTATTATTGGCGGCGGCGTGCTGATGTGCGGTGCAGCGGATATCGTCATTGCCTCGGATGATGCCTATTTTTCTCTCCCGGAGATTGACAGGGGCGCTATGGGTGGGGCTTCCCATCTACAGCGTATGCTGGGCGTTGCAAAAGTACGCGCTGCATTTTTGACAGGCGGAAAAATACCGGCGCAAGAAGCCTACCGCCTTGGCGGTATTGAGAAAGTGGTTCCCAAAGAAAATCTTGTCGAAGAAGCCAAGGTCTATGCGACGACAATTGCAGAAAAATCTCGCGACGCCATCCGCATTGCCAAACAAGCTTTAAACGGCATCGAGCCCTTTGACGTTGATGCTAGCTATCGCTGGGAACAGGGGTTCACTTTTGAAATGTATATGCATGAAGACAGCCAAAAATCGCGTGACGCTTTCGTCGAGACGGGCAAATCAGCTGAGTTTAAAAAATAATGGATATTCAATACACACAAGAGCAAAATGAATTTCGCGCCGAGGTGCGAGATTGGCTGGCTGATAACTTACCCAAAAAGCGGTTAAAATCTTTTGACACTCAAGAAGGCTTTGAAGAGCACCGCGAATGGGAGCGCGTACTGTTTAAAGATCGATGGGGCAATGTGAACTGGCCAAAAGAATATGGCGGGCGCGGCCTCGATTTGACCTCATGGCTTATTTTCGAAGAAGAGTATTACGGTGCCGATGGACCATTACGCGTGAGTCAAAACGGTATTTTTTTGCTCGCCCCAACTATTATGGAATATGGAACCGAGGCTCAAAAAGCTCGTTTTTTACCGCCTATGGCGTCGGGTGATGAGATATGGGCGCAAGCCTGGAGTGAGCCGGGAGCTGGTTCTGACATGGCCGCCATTCGTACCAAAGCCGTACGGGATGGTGACCATTACATCGTTAGCGGTCAAAAGACATGGTCAAGTCGGGCTGTCTTTGCGGATTGGTGCTTTGCATTGGTGCGCACGGAGGAAGGAAGCGAGCGTCATAAAGGTCTCTCTAAACTTCTTATTCCGCTTGATAGTCCAGGGCTAACCATTCGCCCGATTGCGCAGCTTGATGGCAAAGATGGTTTTGCCGAGCTATTCTTCGATGAAGTCCGCGTTCCTGTTGAAAACTTGTTAGGTCCGGAGCATGGCGGTTGGGGCGTTGCGATGGCGACAGCCGGGTTTGAACGCGGCCTCTTGTTACGTTCGCCCTCACGGTTCCAAGCCGCCGCTGCGCGCCTCGTTGATCTTTACAATGAAAATAAAGACACGCTGTCTTCGGGTGTGGGCGAACAAGTCCTGCAGGCTTGGATGAATGCAGAACGCTTTTGCGCGGCTACTTATCAGTTGGTCGCACGTGTCGGAGCGGGTGCTTCCGTCAGTTCAGAGTCGAGCGCCAATAAAATATTTTGGTCTGAAATGGATAGGCACTTGAACCGCACGGCCACTACAATTCTGGGAGCATATGCCGAAATTCAAGACGGGACTGACGCGAGTGACGAAGGCCGCTGGATTTATAATTATATGCATTCACTCGCAGGATTAATTTATGCCGGTACAAACGAAATCCAACGCAACATCTTATCCGAGCGTGTGCTTGGATTACCACGCAAGTAGAGAGAGGGAATAGCGTTATGGATTTCCGATTTACAGAAGATCAGCAAGATCTGATTGATGCGGCAAAGGCTGTTTTTGACGGTGAAAATACGTCAGAACGTATGCGCGCTATCGTCAAAGGTGAATCTGTCTCTGATATTTGGGGGCAAATGGGCGAACTTGGTTTGTTTGGTCTTATGGCGCCCGAGTCAGCGGGTGGCTTGGAGCAGTCACTCGTCGTTATGGCGGGTGTTGCAGAAGCTGCGGGTTATGCCAATCTACCGGAGCCCTTTGTTGAGCTTGCAGGCATTGCTATTCCGCTATTGCAGCAAATGGGAGAGGAAATCGCTCTAGAGCAAGCTGCTCTGGGAAAATTACCTATCGGCGTTATCTCGCCGCTTCAGACATACAATAATCAAGCGGAGCATTGCACCAAATTTATCGTAACGTCCGAGACCGGCGGTAAGTTGGTTGATAAAGCGGATGTAAGCCTGAATGCGCGCGCGTCAGTTGATCCGCTTAGGTCCATTTGGAAAGCCGATATTTCCGGCGAGCACAATGAATTAGCGAACCATTACGGCGCGGTTTTGACGGCGGCGCAGCTGGTTGGACTATCAGCTCGCATGGTAGATATGTCCGTAGACTATGCCAAAGACAGACAGCAATTCGGTAAACCCATTGGGTCTTTTCAGGCGATTAAGCATCACCTTGCTTCCGTTTACACACAAATAGAATTTACGCGGCCTATGGTGCACCTAGCAGCCCTTCAAGGTGGGCGAGCCGTTCACACGGCCAAAATTGCTGCCATCGATACAGCTATATTTGCAGCCGAAACCGCCGTCCAAGTTCACGGCGGCATGGGCTATACTTTCGAAGTGGATCTTCACCTCTTTATGAAACGGGTCTGGGCCTTGGCCAATGAATGGGGCAGCCGCAATTATCACATGAAAAAACTTGAAAATTTAATCTTAAATGGCGGCCTTCCAATCGGGGCCGGCACAACATTCGCAGCATAGGAGCCGTCATGGCCGAAGCATATATCATTGACGCCGCACGCACACCGACCGGGAAACGCCGGGGCAGCCTACAAGATATTCACGGCGCAGATTTGGGCGCACATATCATTCGCGAAATCGTCGAGCGGAACGATATTCCCGAAGCTGACTATGACGATGTTATCTTTGGATGTCTTGATGCGGTGGGTCCGCTTGCTGGTAATATAGCGCGTTCAGCTTGGCTTGTTGCAGGTTATGACCTGAGCGTTCCGGGGGTCACGATTGACCGTCAATGCGGCTCCTCACAACAAGCGGTGCATTTTGCAGCCCAAGCCGTGATGAGCGGCACGCAGGATGTCGTCATTGCTGGCGGCGTCCAAACTATGAGTAAAATTCCAATTGGTGCAGCTATGGTTGCCGGGCAAGACCTTGGGTTTGACCATGTTTTCCATACGTCACCGGGATGGGTGGAACGGTTTGGCAAAGCTCCCGTAAACCAATTTTACGGCGCGTCAGAGATTGCTAAAAAATGGGGATTATCCCGCCAAGAGCTTGAAGAGTTCTCTCTGGCCTCTCATCAGCGTGCGGCCAAAGCGCGTAGCGAAGGATGGTTTGACAGAGAAATTTCGTCCATTAACGGACTGAAGCAAGATGAAACCATTCGGGCCAACACAACGCTGGAACAAATGGCGGATTTGGAAGCGTTTGACGAGCATGGCTTAATTACAGCGGGTGTTGCAAGCCAGACCTGCGACGGTTCATCTGCTATGTTGATTGCCTCCGAGGCAGCGGTAAAGCGCTATAATCTCAAACCCCGCGCCCGTGTTCATCATCTGGACGTTATGGGTGATGACCCTATTCTTATGCTTACAGGGCCGATTGCTGCAACAAAGCGGGCGCTTAAACGGGCAGGTATGACCGCTAATGATATTGACTTAGCCGAGTGTAACGAAGCTTTCGCCCCCGTGCCAATGGCGTGGATGCGCGAAACAGGCATCCCGCATGAAAAGACAAATGTGAATGGCGGCGCCATTGCGCTGGGTCATCCGCTTGGGTCGACCGGCACAAAACTGATGACCACTTTGCTTCATGAAATGGAACGGCGCGAAGTGCGTTATGGCCTTCAAACAATGTGTGAAGGCGGCGGTGTGGCCAACGTCACAATCATAGAGAGACTATAAATGGCGAAATTATGTGATAACCGAACAGTTATTGTAACAGGCGCAGGCGGAGGTCTGGGCCGGGCTTATGCACTTGCTCTTGGCGAAAATGGGGCCAATGTCATTGTCAATGATATCAATGCTGAAACCGGGCAATCAACCGTAGACGCTATTAAAGCGGCGGGAGGCAAAGCTACGTTAAGCCTGAATGATATTACAGACTATGATAGCGCGTTTGAAATCGTGAAAATGGCGATTAATACTTACGGTGATATTCATGCGGTTGTGAATAATGCAGGCCAAAACCGTGACCGCATGTTCACGTCACTATCGCCCGATGACTGGGACGCCATCATGGCCGTGCATCTTAAAGGACATTTTTGCATCAGCTCGCACGCAGCGAAATACTGGCGTCAACAAAGCAAAGAGGGCAAGACCGTTAATGCGCGTATTATCAACACAAGCTCAGGCGCTGGCCTTCAAGGGTCTGTTGGGCAATCAAATTACGTCGCGGCAAAAGCGGGCATACTTGGCCTTACCATAAACCAAGCGGCCGAACTTGGACGTTACGGCGTCACTGCCAATGCTGTCGCACCGCAAGGCCGCACGGGTATGACCGAGGAGGTCATGGCGGATATGATGAAAAAGCCGGAAGATGGCAGCTTCGACGTTATGGATCCGGCCAATGTTGCGCCTCTGATCGTCTATCTTGTCTCCGAATCATCAAGCCATGTTTCGGGGCATTGTTTTGAAAGTTGGGGCGGCAAGCTTGCCCTCGCGGAAGGGTGGAAAACTGGCCCGATGAAAGACAAAGGCGCACGTTATGAGCCATCTGAAATTGGAGACGTTATTGAAGATCTTGTGAAAATTACGCCGCCTGCGCAGAAAGTTTACGGGACTTAAGTGTTATGAGCTTTCCATTTTCAGATGACCACGACATGATTAGGGAAGCTGTACGCGGCGTTCTACAGGACGCCTATGATGGCGGCAAAGGACCTGAACACATTTACAAATCGGGTGCCGGCTATGATGCGGAACTATGGACATCTTTTGCGCAAGACTTAGGTATGGCGGGCATTGCGATTGATGAGGCTTATGGGGGCGCAGCTCTGGGCGATTTGGGACGCGTTGTAATTATGGAAGAGCTCGGAGCGTCGCTCGCAAGTATACCATTTTCGCCCTGCAGCACGATTGCGTCGGACATGATTGCAGGTGTTGGTTCAGACGAGGCGAAAGAGGAATGGCTTCCTAAAATTGCGGCAGGTGAAGCAATATTTGCTTATACAGACGGTCATCACGCGCTGACTGTTGAAGGCGGTAAACTCTCAGGCCGCGTCAATATGGTGCTCTATGGGGCGCAGGCAGATGTCCTTCTCATGAGCTTTCGTGATGGTGATAAGTTTAAACTCATTGGCATACCGCAGGGGGTTAAAGGTTATGGTGCAGAAACTGTTGAGACGATGGACCCGACGCGAAGCTTCAGCAATATAACGCTCCAAGATGTTATGATGAAAGATGTCATGCATTTAGGTGAAGGAACTCCGGAGCAGTTCGACGCTATTGTCAAAACCTCTTTTATTGGGCTTGCCGCAGAATGCGTCGGCGGCGCGCAAAAAGCCTTGGATATGACACTCGAATATCTTGGCCAGCGCGTTCAATTTGGTCGTCCAATCGCAAGTTTTCAGGCCATTAAGCACCGCGCTGCTGATATGTATATCGCCATCGAAGCTGCCAGAAATGCTGTCTATGCCGCCGCGATGGCTGAAGGTGATGATAAAGTCGAAGCGGCGCTTATTGCCAAAGCCTATGCTTCCGACGCCTTTTTTGATGTTGCCGGCCATGCCATTCAACTTCATGGCGGGATTGGTTTTACATGGGAATATCCGCTCCACTATTTCTTTAAACGGGCAAGAGCTAATCGTGCCGTTTTTGGGCAGTCCGCTCGGGAATATGAACGTCTAGCAACCATTCTATTAGGAGAGGCTGCGTGAGTACCCTGAGAGACGAGTTTCGTGACTGGTTAAATGATAACTTAAAAGGCGAATATGAATGCCTGCGTTGGCGCGGCATGCCAGGTGATGATGAGGCCTATCCGGAGCTTCGCAAGATATGGGAGGCCAAGCTTGGCGAGGCTGGCTGGATTGGGCTGGATTGGCCCAGCGAGTATGGCGGGCGCGGCGCTAGCGACGCTGATATTATCGAATTGGCCGAGGAATATGCTGAACATGGCGGTCCGGGACGTTGCGGCCATATTGGCGAAACTTTACTGGCGCCGACTTTGCTGGCTTACGGCACAAAAGAACAACAAGACAAATATCTACCGGGTATTAAAAACGGCACGGAGTTTTGGTGCCAAGGCTATTCAGAGCCGGGGGCCGGCTCAGATCTTGCCAATGTAAAAACAAAGGCACGACTTGAAAACGGCGAATGGATAATTGACGGTCAAAAAATATGGACATCTCTCGCGCTTGAATCTGATTATATTTTTGTGGTTGCGCGAGCCGAGCCAGGGTCCGTTGGTAATAAAGGGTTGGTGTTTCTGCTCGTGAAACTCGATCAGCCGGGTGTAGACATTCGTCCTATCAAACAAATGAGCGGCTCGTCTGAATTTAACGAGGTTTACTTTACTGAGGCAAAATGCGCAGAGGGTGATATTGTTGGAAAAGTCGGGGATGGTTGGCGTGTGGCCATGGCGCTTCTGGCCTTTGAGCGCGGCACGTCCACCATCGGTCAGCAAATGACCTTTAAAAATGAACTCAACGCGGTCATCAAACTCGCTAAACAAAATGGGGCTGCGAATGACCCATTGATCCGCACGCGCATTGCTAAGGCTTATACTGAGCTTCAGATTATGAAATTTGGTTTCAGGCGCACGCTGAGTAGTGACCAGATGTCAGGCGCTGATTTTACATCTAAAATCTTCTGGTCAACATGGCACAGAAATTTAGGTGAGCTTGCAGCTGATGTGATGGGCGCAAGCGCGGAGATTATAAATGAGGGCGAATTTTCCGCTCTTCAAAAGCTATTCCTTTATTCACGCGCCGATACCATTTACGGCGGCACAAATCAGATACAACGCAACATCATTGCAGAGCGCGCTCTAGGTATGCCCAGGGAACCTCGCGGCGGACAAATGGTCACTAAAGGCTAAATGAATATGAGAGATTTAAAGACAATACCTGATTATGTCGGTGGCCACGGCCTGTTAAAAGGAAAGCGCGTCGTTATTACGGCTGCGGCTGGAACAGGCATTGGATTTGCCGCAGCTAAAAAATGTATCGAAGAGGGGGCTAAGGTCTTCATCTCTGATATCCACGAAGGACGTTTACAAAAAGCACAGGATGCGCTTGAAGCTGAAACAGGACAACGTCCAGATTACGCGATTTGTAATGTCACAGTACAAGACGATGTCGACAATCTTGTAGCTAAGGGAGCTGAGGCGTTAGGCGGCATTGATGTTGTTATCAATAATGCGGGATTAGGCGGGACAGCCGACTTGGTCGACATGAGGGATGATCAGTGGATGGTTGTCCTCGATGTCACGCTTAACGGTTGTTTTCGAATTAATCGCGCTGTCATGCAATATATGAAAGCCTCTTATGATTCTGGTGGGACAGGCGGTGTTATCGTGAATAATGCCTCGGTCCTTGGCTGGCGTGCCCAAAAAGGGCAGGCCCATTATGCGGCAGCCAAAGCGGGCGTTATGGCGCTCACCCGTTGCGCAGGCGTTGAAGGGGCGGAATTTGGTGTGCGCGTTAATGCTATTGCGCCCAGCCTCGCGTTGCACCCATTTTTACATAAAGTTACCAGTACAGAATTACTCGCCGAGCTTGAAGCAAAAGAAGCCTTTGGCCGCGGTAGCGAAGTGTGGGAGCAAGCCAATGTCATGGTCTTCCTCGCCTCTGACTACTCTAGCTATATGACCGGTGAAGTGATTTCCACGTCATCACAGCGCGCATAAGGGAAGCCGAGATTATGACTGTTACAATTATCGAGAAACCCTCAGACCTGTTGGGCAAAGAAGGCATGAAAATCGGCCCGTCTGACTGGCTTGAAATTACCCAAGAGCGTGTAAACACATTTGCTGACGCGACAGGTGATAATCAGTGGATCCATGTAGATCCTGAGCGGGCGAAAACCGGACCCTTTGGCGGGACGATTGCCCATGGCTATTTGACCCTGTCATTAGCGGCGAAGTTCATGGATGAAATCCTCACTATTAACGGCATGAGTATGGGCATTAATTACGGCACGGACCGCGTTCGTTTTCTTTCGCCGGTCCTTGTTGGTAAACGTGTACGCGGGCATGGAGAGTTTCTAGAAATAAAAGAGGCTGGCGGTGGTTTTCAATCCGTCCTTCGCGTCACAATCGAGATTGAAGGTGAAGAGAAGCCTGCTTGCGTTGTCGACACAATTAGCCGGTATTTTACTTAGATGAGTATTGAGACCAAAATGCGAGAAGCCGTTCAAGCTTATTTTGATTTATTTAATGCGGGAGATGGGGCAGCGATTGCAGCGCTGTACGCTGAGGATGCGCAGGTTATTGACCCTGTCGGCACAGAGCCTAAATTAGGCATGGCTGCTATCTCAGAGTTTTACGCCGTGGCCACACAGGGCGGGACAAAGCTTGAACGAACCGGGCCAACATGCATCGCGGATAAATCAGCAGCGTTTTCCTTCAAGGTTCATGTTGCGGGCATCAAACCAGAGGACACAGCGATTGATGTTGCTTTGCCGACAGGGCCAATGATTATCGATGTCATTGACGTGTTTGATTTTAATGACGACGGAAAGATTACACAAATGCGGGCCTATTGGGGCCCGTCTAATATCTCACAATAATAGAAAAAGTTAGGATATATTATGCGCGACGCACTTATCGTTTCGACCGCTAGAACACCCATTGGTAAAGCTTTTCGCGGCGCCTTTAATGACACCGAAGCTCCCGCATTGGCAGGTCACGCTGTCCGCCATGCGGTTGAGCGGGCAGGGATTGAAGGCGCGATGGTTGACGATGTCATCTTGGGCTGCGCTGCGCAGCAGGGTAGTCAAGGCTATAATATCGGGCGCCTTGCCACCTATACCGCAGGACTACCGCGCACAGTATCTGGCAGCACCGTAGACCGCCAATGCTCATCGGGCATGATGGCAATAGCGATGGCGGCGCAGTCTATTATGACGAATAATGCGGATGTGGCTGTTGGCGGCGGCGTGGAAAGCATCAGCCTTGTGCAGACAAAGCATAAGAACACGCATCGCTCTGTATCCCAAGCCGCTGTGGAAGCGGCCCCAAAGGCCTATATTCAAATGATTGAAACGGCGGAAATTGTTGCGGAACGCTACGGTATCTCGCGTGAGGCGCAGGATGAATATTCGGCACAAAGCCAAGCGCGTACAGCGGCGGCACAGGACGCCGGGAAATTTGATGATGAAATTGTCCCGCTCGCCTCGACCATGGTCGTTAAAAACCGCGAGACAGGCGAAATATCAAAACAAGATGTGACACTCAAAAAGGATGAAGGAAACCGCCCCGGAACGACGGCCGAAAGCCTCTCTGGTCTGAAACCTGTATGGAAAGACGGCCACTTCGTTACGCAAGGCAATTTCATTACGGCAGGAAATGCCAGCCAACTATCTGATGGCGCCTCAGCTGCCGTTGTGATGGACGCTAAATTAGCAGAGCGGCGCGGCGTTGAACCTCTGGGCCGTTTTGTCGGTATTCAATTTGCAGGATGTGATCCTGATGAAATGGGCATTGGTCCTGTTTTCGCGATCCCAAAATTGCTCTCGCGCCACGGTTTAAAGTTGGATGATATTGGTCTGTGGGAACTGAATGAGGCCTTTGCGGTTCAAGTGATTTATTGCCGTGATAAGCTTGGTATTCCAAATGAGAATCTGAACGTAAATGGGGGCGCAATTTCTATTGGCCATCCATTCGGCATGAGCGGTGCCCGAATGGTGGGTCACGCTTTGATTGAGGGTAAGCGCCGCGGTGCTAAATATGTGGTCAGCACAATGTGTGTTGGTGGCGGCATGGGCGCAGCTGGCCTTTTTGAAGTTCTTTAAGTCGGTAGTGTTCCTATAGTGTCTGATTCTGTCATCATAATTGGCGCGTCGCATGCTGCGGCGCAAACAAGTGTTAGCTTGCGCCAAGCGGGCTGGGCAGGGAGCATTACGGTCATTGGGGATGAGGACGTGCTGCCCTATCACCGCCCGCCCTTGTCTAAAGACTTTCTGTCTGGTCAAAAATCGATCAACGATATCCTCATCCGACCGGCGGAGAGTTATGAGACAGCCAATATTGACATGAAACTTGGCGTTCGGGTCGGGGCGATTAATCGCAAGGATAAGACTGTTTTGACCGATGACGGCGAAACGCTGCCTTACGAGAAGCTGGTCCTGACCACTGGCGCGCGCATTCGCCGTTTGCCCGTACCGGGCGAAGATTTGGAAAATGTGTTCTATCTGCGCGATACAGATGATGTTCTAGCAATCAAAGACAAAGCGAAGACCGCTAAACGCGCTGTGATTATTGGCGGCGGCTATATCGGTCTGGAAACCGCAGCCTCCTTACGCAAACAAGGGCTTGAGGTCACTGTGCTTGAGGCCATGCCGCGTATTTTGCAGCGGGTCACTGCGCCGGTCATGTCAGATTTTTACAAGCGCGTGCACATGGAAGAGGGCGTAGACATTCTTGAAAACGTCATCGCGTCTGAGATCAAGAAAGACGGCGATACCCTGAGCGTTCTGACCTCATGCGACAAAGATATGCCTGCCGATTTGGTCATTATCGGTATTGGCGTTATTCCCAATATTGAATTGGCACAGGCGGCCGGGCTGGATATCGGTAACGGCATTGAGGTCAATGAATTTTGCCAGACATCTGATCCGGAAATATATGCTGCCGGTGACGTAACGTGGCATTACAATACTATTTATGGCCGTCATGTTCGGCTCGAATCTGTGCCCAATGCTACGGAGCAGGGGAAGGTGATTGCATCCCATATGACGGGCAATGCAAAGCCTTATAATAGCTTGCCTTGGTTCTGGTCTGATCAATTTGATTTGAAGCTTCAAATCGCCGGTCTTTCAACCGATTTTGATGATGTTATCATTCGAGGCGACAGTTCTACGGGACGGAGCTTTGCGGCCTATTACTTTAAAGACGACACGTTCATAGCCGTGGACGCCGTCAATGCGCCGCGAGATTTCATGTTCGGTAAGATGTCTCTGACTAAAGGGCTTAATCTCGATAAAACTAAAATCGCAGACATTGATATTGATTTGAAACTAACCGTGGTAAAACCTTAAAGTGACTGACTATACAACTCTGAAAGTTGAGGTTAACGACCGCGTGGCTTTGATTACACTAAGCCGCCCTGACGCGGCTAACGGGCTGGACCTGACAATGGCGTCAGAGCTTGCGAGCGTGGCCAAGTTTTGTGACTGCAACGATAATATAAGCGCTGTCATATTGACAGGCGAGGGTAAATTCTTCTCCGCCGGGGGTGATATTAAGGCGATGGCTTCATTTGGTGATGACGTCAGTCTCAAGATAAAAGTATTGGCGGATGACCTTCATGCGGCACTGTCGACATTTGCCCGTATGAGAGCTCCCGTGATTGTCGCGGTTAACGGTATGGCGGCGGGTGCAGGCTTCAGTCTCGCCATTAGCGGTGATATTGTTCTTGCAGACCCTAAAGCAAAGTTTGTCATGGCGTATACCCGCGCTGGGCTGAGCCCGGACGGTGGCTCTTCTTATGTTTTGCCACGTTTAATCGGACTGCGGCGCACGCAAGAGCTGATGTTGCTGAATCGGCAACTCAGCGCGGCTGAAGCTTATAATTGGGGTCTGGTGACCCAAGTCACGGAGCCGGACGCGCTACTGGATACAGCAAAAGAGATTGCCGTTGAATTGGCATTTGGACCCCCTGACGCGAATGCTGCCGTTAAGCGTTTACTGCTAGAGTCATTCAATAACGGCTTTGAAGCGCAAATGGAGCTTGAAGCCCGCACGATTGCACACTGTGCAGGCTCGGATCATGGACGTGAAGGTATTGCAGCTTTTATCGAAAAACGTCGTCCCGACTTCAGTTAAGCTAAATTTGGCCGCTGCAGAGTTCATTAGACTTTGTAAATGCGACTCGCCACGCGCACCGGGTTTCCTCTGCGCTTCTGTATAAAAGCGTCTTTAGCTCAGACGGGCCACGGGCGTCTCTGCGCTTGGCTTTTCCGACAGCGCTAGCAGGTCGCTGGATGCCTGATCTGTTTCAGGACAAAGCTTGATCCTATTAATTTTACTGTATCCGAGATTGAACAATGGATAGAACAGTTGGAACCCGCAGAAACATAAGAAAGAGAATCTGCATAAAGAATGAGCACAAAGCGAAAATTGATTCGCTAAGCAGCTGGAGGGAACAAAGGAGGGAACAAATTCTGAACAACTCAATTTATTGTTATATTACAATAAGTTATTAAGTGTGAATGGTGCCCGAACCTGGATTTGAACCAGGGACACACGGATTTTCAATCCGTTGCTCTACCAACTGAGCTATTCGGGCGCTGACGGTGTGTCAGAGGAGCGCGTTATAGGCGAAGCTTTATGGCCTGTCTATGCGAAGTTTCGTAAAAATTCATAGAAATTTTCGAAAAATCATGCCTGTTCGAGTTCAGTGTATTTTGGACAAATTTTGACCGATTTCCTTTGTGTTTGCGACCTATTCGCAGTATCAGCAGGCACATGACCAAAGAAACTTCAGCAATAAAGACTGTCCTGCGTGATTTGACCAAAGGCCAAACGGCGCGCGTGCTGGGCTTTAAGGCCTCTGATCCCGACTTAGAGATCCGCTTGCGCGAAATTGGTTTTGCGGAAGGCGACATTGTCGAGCCGCTGCATTGGGGTTTGTTTGGGCGGAACCCGATGACGGTCAGGCTGAACGGGGCCCTGATTGCGATGCGTAAAAACGAGGCCGCCGCAGTTTTAGTGGAATTATCATGACCGTTATTAGCGACATTCGTGTGCCGCGCTTGGCCCTGCTGGGGGCGCCAAATTGCGGCAAGACATCCATTTTTAATGCCCTAACCGGGGGGCGGGCCAAAGTCGCCAATTACCCGGGCGTAACGGTGGAATACCGAAAGGGCTTGTTCAAGACCCCGCAAGGCCTTGGCGCGGAGCTCTTGGATTTGCCGGGGGTTTACGGCGATTGCGGGCACAGTATCGACGAGCGCGTGGCCATTGATGCTATTCGCGGCAACATCGACGGCGAGCGCGCGCCGGACGGCCTTGTCGTTGTCATGGACGCGAGCCACATCACCACCCATTTGCACAACGTCCTGCAAGCCAAAAATTACGGCATCCCCATGGTGCTTGTCCTGAATATGATGGATATGGCGGCGCGCGACGGCATGGAGATTGATGTCAATGCGCTGGAGGAAAAGCTCGGCGTACCTGTCATATCCTCGGTTGCGGTGCGTAGCGCGGGGCGGGCGGCTCTGCTGGATTATTTCGACAGCTGGCTACCCAAGCTAAGCGACGGTACGGCTGTAGCGCCTAGCCAATCAGAGCAAAGCTTAAAAGTGCTCCAAGCCGAGGCGCGGGCCATCACGCGCGACGTTGTCGAGCAAAGCGATCACGCGCAGACATTCACGCAACGTGTTGATAACATTGTGCTTCATCCCGTTATGGGCATTATCATTCTGGCCACAATTTTGTTTGTTATGTTCCAAGCGGTCTTTGCGTGGGCGGGGCCGTTGATGGACGGCATACTCAATAGTATCGGGTGGCTAAAGGGCGTGGTCGAAGGGGCTCTGCCTGATAGCTGGTTTCGCTCACTTCTCGCTGACGGCATCATCGAAGGCGTCGGGGCAGTTGTTGTGTTCCTGCCGCAGATTATCATCCTTTTTGCCTTCATCCTGATGCTAGAGGCGTCTGGCTATATGGCGCGGGCGGCGTTTTTGATTGATACACTTATGGCCAAAGTGGGCCTCAACGGGCGGGCGTTTATCCCGCTACTGTCCAGTTTTGCTTGCGCCATTCCCGGCATTATGGCGGCCCGCACAATCGAGGGTGAACGCGACCGTTTGACGACCATTTTGATTGCGCCGCTGATGACATGCTCGGCGCGCTGGCCTGTTTACCTGCTTATCATTGCGGCCTTTATTCCGCGCACCAAAGTCGGGCCGTTTAACCTGCAAGGCCTTGTTGGCTTCTCGCTCGTGCTGGCGGGGGTCGTCTTTGCGCTAATCGCGGCCTATGTGCTGAAACGCACAGTGACCAAAGGCGCGAAGCCGTCGCTGCTGCTGGAGATGCCGAGCTATAAAATGCCTGTCCTAAAGGACTATTTTTTAGGGCTGTGGGAGCGCGCGAAAATCTTCATCACCCGCGCCGGTAAAATCATTCTACCCGCCTCCATCATCATCTGGTTCCTATCCAGTTACCCCGCTAGCGCGACCAATATCCGAGAGACCTTTGCAGGCAAAATCGGTCAAATCTTAGAGCCTATCATGGCGCCCATCGGCTTTAATCTGGAAATGTCTATCGCGCTTATCCCCGCCATGGCGGCCCGCGAAGTCGCGGTCAGCTCGCTCGCGACAATTTACGCGCTGGGCGGCGAAGAAGGGCAACTTGGCGCGCTGCTCGCCGCCGACTGGTCACTACCCACGGCGCTCGCATTCCTGGCGTGGTTCGTCTTCGCCCCGCAATGCCTGTCCACGCTCGCCGTGATGAAAAAAGAAACCAATGGCTGGAAATGGCCGCTATTTGCCTTCACCTATCTCATGCTGCTGGCTTATGCAGCCGCGGGCGTGACGTATCACGTGGCGATGGCGTTTGGGCTGTAGAATGCCATCCACAACAACGCGCGGCTTTGCGCTTTAATTCTGTGTGGTTCGGTGTAGCTTATCCAAAACAGAATCAGCCCCATAGGTGAACCATGGCCGACCTCTCTAAATCTGAACTTGAGCATAAAGCGATGGCGGGCGCGATTGCGGCTCTGTCTATGGACGCGGTGCAGCGCGCCAACTCTGGCCACCCCGGTATGCCCATGGGTATGGCGGATGCGGCGACGGTGTTGTTTTCCAAGTTTTTAAAATTTGACCCCAAAGACCCGCATTGGCCAGACCGTGACCGCTTTGTTCTGTCGGCGGGCCACGGCTCTATGCTGATTTATTCGTTGCTGCATTTGACAGGCTACAAGCAAGCCACGATGGACGAGCTTAAAAACTTTCGCCAGCTTGGCTCTCGCACGGCGGGGCATCCTGAATATGGTCATTTGGAAGGCGTAGAGACAACAACAGGCCCGCTGGGGCAGGGGATTGCCAATGCGGTCGGTTTTGCGCTGGCCGAGCGTCATATGAATGCGCGCTACGGGGATGAGTTGGTCGATCACTATACATACGTCATTGCGGGTGACGGCTGCTTGATGGAAGGCATTTCGCAAGAGGCGATTGCGCTCGCAGGGCATTTGAAGCTTAACCGCCTGATTGTGCTCTGGGATGATAATAATATCTCGATCGACGGCAGTGTTATCCTTTCTGATTCCACCGATCAGCATAAGCGTTTCCAAGCATCTGGCTGGAAGACAATTGCGGTGGATGGTCATAATCCGCGCAAGGTTGCCAATGCCATTCGCGCGGCCAAGAAATCGGACAAGCCGACGATGATTGCGTGTAAAACAACAATCGGGAAGGGCGCTCCGACCAAGGCCGGCACGAACAAGGCTCACGGCGCGCCGCTGGGTGATGATGAAATCGCGGGCGTGCGCAAAGCCTGGGGCTGGACCCACGGCCCATTTGAGGTCCCCGAAGACGTGTATAAAATGTGGGCGCGTCCGGGCCGCAAAGGTCGCCGAGAGCACCGCGATTGGAAAGCGCGCCTGAAAACGAACGGGAAAGCTGATGACTTTAACCGCGCCGTAGCGGGTGAATTAAACGCAGGCTGGGAGGCCGACATGCAGGCCTATAAAGACGGCCTTGCCAAAGACATGCCGTCGCTGGCCACACGCGCCTCATCGGGTAATGCATTAAAGGTTTTGACCAAATCTCTGACTGACATGATTTCGGGCTCTGCCGACCTCGAAGGCTCCAATAAAACGCGCACCCCGTCGACCGTGCCTGATATTCAGGCGGGTGAATACGGCGGACGATACGTCAATTACGGTATTCGTGAACACGCCATGGCGGCCGCGATGAACGGTATGGCGCTGCACGGCGGGATTATTCCTTATGCGGGGACATTCCTTGTTTTCGCGGATTATTGCCGTCCGGCCATTCGCCTGTCGGGATTGATGGGGGCACGGGTGATTTACGTCATGACCCATGACAGTATTGGAGTCGGCGAAGACGGCCCAACGCACCAACCCGTTGAACATGTGGCGAGCCTGCGCGCGATACCCAATGTCCATACTTACCGTCCTGCCGACGCTTTAGAGACGGCGGAGTGCTGGGAACTGGCCGTGCAGCGCACAGCGGGGCCGTCTGTCATGGCGCTGACCCGCCAAGGCTTGCCAGCGCTGCGGGATGACGCGTCAAAGAATATGTGCGAACGCGGGGCCTATGTGCTTATCCCGGGCGAAGGCAAAGACGATATTGTCTTGCTTGCGTCAGGATCAGAGGTGCAACTCGCCGTCGCTGCGCATAAAGAGCTCGCTGCCCAAGGCGTGTCCGCGCGGGTCGTGTCTGTGCCGTGTCTGGATTTGTTCCTAGAGCAGGGCGAGAATTATGTGCGCTCTGTCATTGGCAAAGATCTGCCAAAAATCGTGGTCGAGGCGGGTATTCGCCAAGGCTGGGACGCGGTGCTAAACCGTTCTGACGGCTTTGTTGGCATGGACAGCTTCGGCGCGTCTGCGCCTGGGGGCGAACTGTTTGAGCATTTCGGTATTACCACTGATGCCGTGGTTGCCACCGCCAAAGCGATGCTGGCTTAAGGGGGCTTTGGCTTAATGCGCGAACTACCGGGAGATGTCTTTGTCACGGGTCAGCTTGACCTCATGACCATGACCGCGCTGGTCGAACAAGGCGTGATGAGTTTTATCAATAACCGCCCCGATAATGAAGCCGTCATGCAACCAAGCGCGGATAGCCTTGCGGCAGCCGCGAAAGAGCTTGGTGTTGACTACCGTAACATTCCGATGGCGGGCGGCATCCCGCAGACCACACTCGACGCAAGCCATAAGGCCTTCGCCACCATGCCGCGCCCGATTGTGGCCTTTTGCGCCAGCGGTATGCGCTCTGCTGCGCTGTGGTGCTTTGCTCACGTGGATAGCCTCGGCGTGGACGGCGTGCTGGCCGCTGTCACAGAGGCGGGCTATAGCCTCGCGCAGATAAAGCCGATGTTAGAAGAATTTGAAGGGCGGAATAAAGGTAATGGCTAACCGTATTCCGCCGCCAATATTAACGGTAATGGCCATTGCCGCTGTTAAAATTTGCCATATGTTTGTGCCTAATTTATCGTTGAATATGAATGGTTTAGTCCTGTTTTCTTATCTATTTTTTGGTTTGGGTATCGCTTTGTTGTTTTGGGCGGGTGTGCTGTTTAAGTTCAATAAAACAACGGTTAATCCGTTTAAGCCTGAAAAGACATCAACCGTTGTCAATGGTGGGCCCTACCGCATCTCGCGCAACCCGATGTATTTGGGTATGCTGCTTGTCTTGATTAGCACAGCCTTTTTATGGCCGAACTATCTGGCATTCCCGATCATCATCGGGTTTGTTGCCTATATGACCGCCTTTCAAATTAAGCCTGAAGAAGTCGCGCTTCTCGCTCAATTTGGCCCTGAGTATCAAAAATACATGACCCGTGTCAGGCGCTGGATATAGTCTTCTGGAGCCTGCTGTCTTGTCAGTTCCGCCAAATTCTGACACACCCTGTTTATGGCCTCTGATGCGGAACCGACAGCGGTAAAGAAATCGAGCGCGTTGCACCGTCAATATGATTGGTTGCGCGGCTACGGCCCTGCCGTGTTTTCCGAAGATTTGGTCGCCGCAATTATCGTGACAATCCTGCTAGTCCCGCAAGCTTTGGCTTACGCGCTGCTGGCCGGCTTGCCACCCAAAGCTGGTATTTACGCGTCAATTTTCCCGCTCGCGATTTACGCCTTGTTTGGGTCGTCGCGGCAATTATCCGTTGGCCCGACGGCGGTTGTATCGCTTATGACGGCGGCAGCGATTGCGACGATTCCCGAGGGGCAGCGGCTAGTTTCTGCGGCGGCGCTGGCATTGATGACGGGCGGGTTTATGCTGATTTTCGGCTTGCTGAAATCAGGCTTCATCATGAACTTTGTGTCCCGCCCTGTGGTGTCCGCCTATATCACAGGGGCGGCGGTGTTGATTATCATCAGCCAACTTCGTCATATCTTTGGCGTTTCATCAGACGGCCAAACGGCCCTATCGCTGATGCAGACATTACTAAGCAATGTTGGTGATGCCAAAAGCGTGACGATGCTCATTGGGGGCGGGTCAATTTTGACGCTTTGGGCGGTTAAAAAATATCTCGCTTATGGTCTGTATAAAATCTTTCATTTAAAGCCGACTACAGCGCGCATTATCACGCGTATTGCACCGATATTTGTCGTCGGCCTGTGTATCGCGCTGAGCGCAGGGCTGGATTTATCAGGGCGCTTCGGCTTGCGTGTCGTCGGCGATATTCCCGCAGGGCTTCCTAATTTTGCTATTCCCGCGCTATCGCTTGTGGCCTATGAGGCGCTACTGATACCCGCCCTTGTCATCGCTGTGGTGGCCTTTGTCGATAGCATGACCATTGCGCAAACCTTGGGCGCGCGGTCGCGAACACGGGTCGATGCGGATAAGGAATTACTGGGCCTCGGCGCGTCAAATGTCATGGCTGGATTGACGGCGGGCTATCCTGTGAACGGGTCGCTCTCTCGCTCTGCTGTCAACTTTAGTGCAGGCGCGCAAACCCCCATAGCGAGTATTTTGGCCGCCGCCTTTATGGCGCTAACGGCGCTACTGCTCACGCCCTATCTGACCGCGCTGCCGCTGGCGACATTGGCTGCACTGATTATTGTCGCTTGTTTTTCGATGATGGAGTTTAAGAACCTGTGGCGCACATGGGTCTATTCTCGCACAGACGGCTTGACGGCGGTTGCGACGTTCTTGGCCGTGTTACTGGTGGGAGTGCAATGGGGCGTGCTAGTGGGTGTCGTGCTGGCGATGGCGTTGCATATTCGCGCGACGTTAAAGCCGCATATGGCGCGTGTGGGCCGTTTCCCAGGCACAGAGCATTACCGCGACGCAGAGCGGTTTAACGTCGAGACTGACCCCGCTGTTATCACGCTTCGCATTGACGAGAGCCTTTATTACGCTAATGCGCGCTACTTAGAGGACAAAGTCGCGCGGCTTGTCGTTGAATTTCCAGAGGTGACAGATCTGATTTTGATGTGTCCTGCTGTGAACAAAATCGACGCTAGCGCGCTGTCATCGCTGCACGAGATTAATAAGCGTCTGATGAGCGCCAATGTGCGGCTCCATATATCAGAGCTTCACAGCCATGTGCGCGAACGCTTGCACCGTTCCGATTTCATTGACCAATTGACGGGACAAATTTTCCTCTCCCAGCATGAAGCCATGGAAACCTTGCGGTCTGAACCGGATTGGTCGCAATTTTCTGATCATATCGACATGCACTAAGCCGCTTTCACATAACGCAGGATAGAGGTCATAACGATTGACCTGCGCGTGACAGTTGATATGAAGGTCGAGAAGAACGATGTGGCGCCGTATCCTGTTAGGGGCTTTCTGGCGACACCGTAAATGAAAGACTGACATGCCGGATCAAGAAGCATCCGGGCCCGCAAACACAGCCCCTGATACATCAGACGGCTCTGTGCGGAAACGGAATAACCGCCGGAGTTCCCAAGGGGGACGAGGCAAGACCTATGCGGCCCTCGATTTAGGGACGAATAATTGCCGTTTGCTGGTCGCCAGACCTGCGGGCGATGGATTTCGCGTTGTCGATAGCTATTCCAAAGTTGTGCGCCTTGGTAAAGGATTGTCCGCTACCGGCCGCCTGTCGGATGAGAGCATGTCACTGGCCGTGGACGCTATTGGTGTTTGCGCGCGCAAAATGAAATCTAAAAACGTCAAACGCTGGCGCTGTGTGGCAACCCAAGCTTGCCGTCAGGCGAGCAACGGCGAAGAGTTTCTCGCTGAGGTCAAAAAGCAAACGGGCATTAGCCTTGAAGTGATTTCGCCGCGTGTCGAGGCGCGCCTTGCCGTGATGGGCTGCTTAAACCTGATTGATATGAACAAAGACGTTGTGTTGGTCGTTGATATTGGCGGCGGCTCGACGGAATTGTCATGGGTAGATGTGCGCCGCCTGCGCGATCCGAACGGGACATTACGCGTGCACCGCCCCCCGATTAGCGCTTGGGCGTCATTGCCCGTGGGTGTCGTGACCCTATCAGAACAAATCCCAGAACATGATGACCGCGCCACATGGTATGAAGATATGAAAAACCGCGTCCGTGAATGTATTGATGATGCAGGCTGCGCGACGCGGTTCACTAATGTGTTTAATGCGGGACGTGGGCATTTGGTCGGAACATCAGGCACAATCACCTCACTCGCGGGTATTCATTTGAAGCTGCCTTATTACCAGCGCGACAAGGTTGATGGTCTTTGGATGCCTGCGGACGCTGCCGTTACGATTGCGCGTGATATGGCCAGTCGTTCGCTAAAGTCGCGCGCGAGCGAGCCCTCTATTGGGGCTGACCGCGCAAAGCTCCTCGTGGCGGGCTGCGCCATTACCGATGTGCTCTGTGAAATGTGGCCGTCAAAGCGCATCCGCGTGGCCGACAGAGGTCTTCGCGAAGGCATGTTAATGGGATTGATGCAGCAAACGCAAAAACTGGCACCGCATCGGGGGTCGCATAATAATAAGCCTGATGACGAGGGTGATAACAATTCAAAGACCAATTCTAATGACGGATGATACACCTAAAAATACGCGGCCTCGTAAGATGTCTGGTGGTGCGCCCGACGGCCCCAAACGCGGCCGTAAAACTGCGCCTGAAAAGGCCGAAGATGCCACCCGTATGATGACTAAAAAGGTCAAGACGGCGCGGGGACGCAAACTGTCCTCCAAGCTTTGGATTGAGCGGCAGATCAACGACCCTTATGTGCGCAAAGCGCAAATCCAAGGATACCGCTCTCGCGCGGCGTTTAAGCTGAAAGAACTCGATGAGAAATTCAACCTGATTAAGAAAAACAGCCATGTCGTTGACCTCGGCTGTGCGCCCGGCGGGTGGTTACAAGTCGCGCTGGAACTCGGCGCGGAAAAGGTTGTCGGCATTGATATTTTGCCTGTCGAAGCTGTTGGTACAGCGGAAATCCTTCACATGGATTTCATGGGCGAGAAAGCCCCCGATGCCCTTAAATCCCATTTGGGCCGCGCGCCTGATGTGGTCATGTCTGACCTCGCGGCCAACACAACAGGGCATAAGCAAACAGATCACTTAAAAACCGTAGCCCTTGTCGAGGCGGCAGCAGAGTTCGCCATGGATGTCCTCGCCCCCGGCGGGCATTTCGTGACCAAGGTCTTCCAAGGCGGGGCAGAAAAAACCCTGCTAGACCGCCTTAAACATAATTTCAAAACTGTCCGCCACGCCAAACCAAAATCATCTCGCGCCGGCAGTCCGGAAATGTATTTGGTGGCGCTGGGATACCGCGGTAAAAAGTCGAAGTAGGGTTTAATCGGGGGTTACATGAGACAAGCTTATTTATTGGGATTGTCTGCTTTGGCTTTATTAGCGGGCTGTTCTGCGGCTGATAACAATGCGGTCGTGACGGCGACCTCTCTTCCGTCTGGTCTTTGTTTTTCGGGTGGGCCAATTTATACCGCCGATGATAGCAATCCTACGGCGCAAGGGCTGGCTATATCACGCAAAACTATTACTTATGTCGGGCCTGACGCGGGCAATTGGTGCGCGCAGCACGCGGGTAAGGGCGCGCGTAATATCGATCTATCGGGTGCGGCACTGTTTCCTGGCTTTACCGATGGTCACGGTCATTTGATGGAAATCGGCATTAAGGAAATGTCGCTTAAGCTGACTGATATAAAGTCTATTCCAGAGCTGCAAGCCCGCCTTAAAACCGCTGTTGATACAACCCCCAAAGGCGAAACGATATTCAGCCGTGGATGGATTGAAACCCATTGGCCAGAAAAACGATTTCCGACCAAAGATGATTTGGACGCGGTATCGCCCGATCACCCTGTCGTCTTAGAACGCGCGGATGGTCATGCCGTGGTGGTCAATTCTGCAATGCTGGCCTTGGCTGGGATTGACGGCGATACACCGTCCCCTGATGGGGGTGATATCCTAAAAGGGGTGGACGGTTCCCCGACAGGTATGCTGATCGACAAAGCCGCATTCCTTGTGCTGCCGTTTCATCCAGAGCTGACAGAGGCGCGAAAACGAGAGGCTTATATAAAGGGCGCGTCGCTTTATGCCTCGCGCGGCTGGACGAATATCCATGCGGTCTCTTTTGACCCAGCTGACATGACGCTGGCCGAAGGTTTGGTCGATGGCGGTGATATTGGTCTTCGGGTCTACGGCTCTGTCTTATCGCCCAATGGAAAAGTGATGCCAGGCAGCAACGCTGTGCAAACCGATTTGGATAATCATTTCACTATGCGCGCGATAAAGCTGTACGTGGACGGCGCGCTTGGCTCTCGCGGGGCGGCATTGTTTGAAGATTATAGCGATGATCCAGGGAATTTAGGCATCATGCGGATGCAGCGGGACGCTAGTATCGCAATTTTTAAAGATGCACTGCGCACCGGAACACAAGTGACAGCCCACGCGATTGGAGACAAAGCCAATCGTGAATTACTCGATTGGTTTGAGGCCGCCTTTGACGCTGTCCCAGTATCAGAGCGTGCCGTAGCCGAGCCGCGTTGGCGGGTTGAACATGCGCAAATCCTATCGCTTGATGACCTTGCGCGGTTCAAAGCCTTAGGCGTCATCCCGTCCATGCAGCCGAGCCACGCGATTGGGGATTTGCATTTTGCCGTTGACCGTTTGGGCTTAAGCCGCCTTGAAGGGGCTTATGCGTGGCGCTCACTCATTGATGCGGGCGCGATTATTGTTGGCGGCACAGACGCCCCCGTCGAGGTCGGTGACCCGATGATTGAATTTTACGCCGCCGTGACCCGCAAAGATTTAAACGGATTTAGCGGGCCGGGGTGGTATCCGTCCGAAGTCGTCAGCCGTGATGACGCGCTGAAGATGTTTACGCTCTGGCCAGCGGTCGGCGCGTTCCAAGATCACGGCCTTGGTTCTCTGACGGTTGGCAAGCGTGCTGACATCTCTGTTTTTGATAAAGACATCATGACCGTCGATGGTCCTGATATTTTAGAGGCGAAAGCCGTGATGACTGTGGTTGACGGCGAAATTATCTTTAACGCGACGCAATAAGGCCCCGCGCGAAAGCTTTTACACATCTTTAACACTTTCCCTTTGCGCCTTACCGATATCTCTGATACTTCCCGCTTGCAAAAGCGATGGAGACTCCGATGGAGATTCGTGAAGGCCTAACCTTCGATGACGTTCTTTTGCAACCTTGCGCGTCAGACATATTACCCGCCGATGCTGTATTAAAAACACAGCTTACCAAAGGCATTGCGATTAATGTTCCGCTTGTCTCTGCGGCGATGGATACGGTGACCGAAGCGCCGCTGGCCATCACCATGGCCCAAACGGGCGGCATTGGTGTTATTCACCGCAATCTATCCATTGAGGAGCAAGCCGAAGAAGTCCGCAAGGTCAAACGGTTTGAATCTGGCATGGTGGTGAACCCTGTGACCATCCACCCCGATGCCACACGCGCAGACGTCAAAGCCATTGGCGAGCGTTACAATATTTCGGGTATTCCCGTGGTCGAGGATGACGGCACGCTGGTCGGGATTGTCACCAATCGCGATGTACGCTTTGCCGCTGATCCCACGCAAAAGGTGCGTAACCTTATGACCACAGATCTTGTGACTGTTCTGGAAGGTGCGACAGAGGACGAGGCGAGGGCGCTTTTGCATAAGCACCGGATTGAGCGCCTATTGGTAGTTGATGACGCCTATAAATGCGTTGGGCTGATTACCGTCAAAGATATGGACAAAGCGCTGTCCCATCCCAATGCATGTAAAGATGCCAAAGGCCGTCTTCGTGTGGCGGCGGCGTCTACTGTGGGGGATGCGGGCTATGAACGCTGCGTGGCTTTGATAGAGGCGGGCGTTGACGCGCTGGTCATTGATACGGCCCATGGTCATTCGATCAAGGTCATTGAACAAGTCAAACGCATCAAAGCTGCCTATCCTGACCAACAGATTATTGCGGGTAATATCGCTACAGAATCCGCCGCCAAAGCGCTGATTGATGCGGGGGCTGATGCGCTAAAAGTCGGGATTGGCCCAGGATCAATTTGCACCACGCGCATTGTCGCGGGCGTGGGCGTGCCGCAATTAACGGCCATTATCGATGTCTGCAAAGTCGCCCATAAAGCGGGCGTGCCCGTCATCGCGGATGGCGGCATTAAATATTCTGGCGATATGGCCAAAGCCCTAGCCGCAGGTGCCAGCAGCGCAATGGTCGGGTCTTTACTGGCAGGTGCCGAAGAAACGCCGGGCGAAGTGTTCCTCTTCCAAGGGCGCAGCTACAAAGCCTACCGCGGTATGGGGTCTGTTTCGGCAATGGCGCGCGGCTCGGCCGATCGTTATTTCCAAAAAGAAGTCAATGACACGATGAAGCTCGTCCCCGAAGGGATTGAGGGCCGCGTTGCCTATAAAGGGCCAGCGGGCCCCATATTGCATCAACTGCTCGGCGGTGTGCGCGCGACCATGGGTTACACAGGGTCTAAAGACATTCCGACCCTGCATAAAAACGCAGAGTTTGTGCGCATCACCAATGCGGGCCTACGCGAAAGCCATGTTCATGACGTCGCCATGACCCGCGAAGCCCCTAATTATTCAACCCCGACCTAAGGACGCACTATGCTAAGCCAATCTGATATTTTTGCGCCTATGGTCATTCAAATGATCATGATGATTTTAATTGCCTTTTGGCTTGTCTGGGCGCGGGTGGGGTCTGTCATGCTCAAGAAAGTCGACATGCGCGATGTCGCTAAAAACGGCTGGCAAGGCTGGATGAAAAACGCGGGCGATAATTTCGATAATCAATATCAATTACCGTTGCTGTTCTTTGCGGTCTGTTTTTTGCTTTATATAACAAAATCCGTGACGGATGTATCCGTCTTGCTGGCTTGGGGTTTTGTCGCTAGCCGTATCGCTCATGCCGCTGTGCATTTAACTGTGAACCATATCATGACGCGGTTTATATTCTTCCTTATTGGGGCCTTGGCCTTGACGGCTCTGGTCGTGCAAGCCGCTCTGGCGGTGCTCTAAATGCGTCAACCGGGCCGCATACAGGCGGCGATTGATGTGCTGACCGATGTGCTTGACCGCCATACGCCTGTTGCTATGGCCCTGCGCGATTGGGGTAAGGCCAACCGTTTTGCGGGGTCTAAGGACCGTTCTGCCATTGGGAATCTGGTTTACGATGCGCTGCGGTGCAAAAGCTCGCTCGGCTTTCGCATGGGCGGGGAAAGCCCGCGTAACCTAATTTTAGGTGCGACCGTCTTTATGAATGACACGGCTGTTGATGAATTGGTAGCCTTAGTCGCGGATGATAAATTCGGCCCGGGCGCGCTTAGCGGTGATGAAGTCGCACTGCTAAACGGCAAAATTGACCTGACATCGGCCCCCGATTGGGTTCAAGCCGATGTGCCGGATTGGCTTTGGCCCGCCTTTGAAAACAACTTCACGGACGACGCCATAGCCGAGGGCCAAGCCCTGACCGCCCGCCCGCCGCTGGATATGCGGGTTAATACCATCAAAGCCACAGTGGGTGATGCGCTCAAAGCCCTCAGTGAACAAGGCGCGCAGCCATGCCCCAGCAGCCCCATAGGCCTTCGCGTTGCGCCTGCCGTTGGCTCTGGCCGTCTGCCTAATGTGCAGATTGAGAAAATATACCAAACAGGCGGCATTGAAATCCAAGACGAAGGCAGTCAAATCGTCAGCCTTCTGGTCAACGCGCAACCTGGCGAGCAAATCCTTGATTACTGCGCTGGCGGCGGCGGCAAGTCACTGGCGCTGGCGGCGGATATGAATAATGAGGGCGCAGTTCATGCCTTTGATATCGACAAGCGCCGCTTGGCCCCGCTCTATCAACGCGCGGCCCGCAACGGTGCAGATATTGTCAATGTCGTCGAGCCACCGTCCAAGAACTTGGAAAACCTATTGGGTAAGATGGACAAAGTCCTGATCGATGCGCCCTGTTCGGGTGTCGGCACGTGGCGGCGTAAACCTGATGCGAAATGGCGACTATCAGAGGATAGCCTAGAGAAACGCTATAAAGAACAACGCGTGGTGCTGGCGGGGGCGAAGGCTTTTGTCAAACCCGGCGGGCTGTTGTTTTACGTGACCTGTTCCATGCTGGCCGAAGAAAACGAAGGCCAAGTCTATACATTCCTAGAGGCTAACCCCGAGTTTACATTGCTGTCTGCGGGGGAGGTCTATGAAGAACGCATTGGCGTAGACGCGCCAAAGCCGTGGTCCGAAGATGGATGCACATTGACCCTGACACCAGCCTCCACAGGCACAGATGGATTTTATTTTGCCGTTATGGCCAAAGAGTAAGAGACGCCGCATGAGTATTGATACCCCCGTTCACGACCCGTCCAATCACGAGCAGCTGCTGATTATTGATTTTGGATCCCAAGTCACGCAGCTCATCGCGCGGCGTGTGCGCGAAAGCGGTGTGTTTTGCGAAGTGCACCCTTATAACCGTGTCGACGCGGCGATGCTAAACGCGTTCAGTCCCAAAGCGATCATCCTATCAGGCGGGCCAAGCAGTGTTGTGGACGCAGGAAGCCCGCGCGCAGATGCGGCTGTCTTTAGCCTCGGCGTGCCGATCCTTGGTATTTGTTACGGACAACAGACCATGATGGCGCAACTGGGCGGGGCGGTAGAAAAAGGCGACAGCGGAGAATTTGGCCGCGCCTTTATCCAAGCTGATGCCAAGACGCCTTTGTTTAAAGACATGTTCGGAGATGATCATGATGGCCGCGAAGAGGTTTGGATGAGCCACGGCGATCACGTCGCCAAAATGGCGCCCGGTTTTGACGTGCTCGCAACCAGCCCCGGCGCGCCCTATGCGGTGATCGGTGACACCACGCGCCATTTTTACGGCACACAGTTCCATCCCGAAGTCGTGCATACACCGCGCGGCGCACAAATGTTGCGTAACTTCACTCACGGTATCGCCGGCTTCAAAGGTGACTGGTCTATGGCTGCCTTTAAGGACGAAGCGATTGCGGCGGTTCGTGCGCAAGTTGGGGACGGGAAAGTCATTTGCGGGCTTTCTGGTGGCGTCGATAGCTCTGTCGTGGCGGTGCTGTTGCATGAGGCGATTGGTGACCAACTCACCTGTGTTTATGTCGATACGGGCATGATGCGCAAAGGCGAATCAGATCACGTCGTCAGCCTGTTCAAAGAACATTACGATATGAACCTGATCCATGTGGATGCGGGCGATGAATTTCTCGACCTGCTTGACGGTGTGTCAGATCCCGAACGCAAACGTAAAATCATCGGCGGGACGTTCATTGATATTTTCGAACGTGAAGCCAAAAAAGTGGGCGGCGCGAAATTCTTGGCCCAAGGCACGCTTTATCCTGATGTGATTGAGTCGGTATCCTTTGACGGCGGGCCGTCTGTTACGATTAAATCCCATCACAATGTTGGCGGCCTGCCAGAGCGTATGGATATGGCACTGGTGGAACCTCTACGCGAATTGTTCAAAGACGAGGTGAGGGCACTCGGCCGTGAGCTTGGCCTGCATGCTGATTTTGTGGAACGTCATCCTTTCCCAGGGCCGGGTCTGGCCATTCGCTGTCCTGGCGAGATTACGCGCGAGCGTCTGGCGGTGCTGCGCGAGGCTGACGCCATCTATCTGGACCAAATTCGCAAGCACGGCCTTTATAATAAAATCTGGCAGGCCTTTGCCGTTATCCTGCCTGTGCAAACGGTCGGGGTCATGGGGGACGAACGGACCTATGAAAATGTGCTGGCCCTGCGTGCGGTGACATCTACCGACGGCATGACAGCGGATTACTACCCTTACAGCCATGAGTTCCTCGGCGAGACGGCGACGCGTATTATTAACGAGGTCCGCGGCGTGAACCGGGTCGTTTATGACGTCACATCAAAGCCCCCCGGCACGATTGAGTGGGAATAGCTTAACAGCACATTAAATCGTTATATTTCAATATCTTATCGTGTATTTCTACAGTTAATGTAGCGCGTTATTTACCCTGTTCTGATGGTTAATGAAAAATTCTATTAACCACGAAAAACATGTGTTTTCAGAGACTTGCAAAAAGCGGGGTAGGTGAGCTATCCGTGGTTTAAGTTGCGTTTTTTAGGGTCTTTATTAACGCATAAATTGGGCTGTAAAAACATCGCTCGAATCGGCTTTATTGCTGTAATTTCCTCTTTGTAAGCCCCCATTTTAAGGGGATTTAAACGCCATTTTGCTAGTTTACCCATAGGCGGCGATAGACCGCTATTTGGTGTGAATGGTAATTTTAACGGGTCAAATGATACGATCTAAACACATAACTGTGCTGTTCTGGGCTTGCGCTGCAAGTCTTGCCGGCCCCATGCTTGCGCCCGCGCATGCCTCTGGGACCGAGGCTGTTATGCTCGAAATAATAGACGGTGAAACCGCGTTTCGAGTCGACGAAAAACGCAATAAAGCATGGTGGATTGTTGGCGAATGCCAGCGGCCCATTCCTATGTCTGATGCGCGCAATTCGTCTAGCAAGTCTCAGAAAAACTCAAATAATTCAATGTTGTCCAATGTGATTTCTAACGATGTCCGATTGGGTTCACGCCAAGTGGAATTGCGCCAGCAGTTCCGATTTAACATGGCGAGCACCCCGGTCACGGTAGATATCTACAACTCCGTAAGGGGTGGTTGGTCGCAAGTTCCTGTTCGCGTCAATGATGCGTGCATGAGCGATGCGAACTGTCGCCGACTTGCGGAGTTGCCCGAGTGCTAGGGCGGTCTCACTCTCATAACCCTATTTGCGTAAAAACGCGTAAAAACAAGACATTGCCTCGTCTTGTTGCGAATATGCTTGTGTCAATTGCTGCGATGTTCACACCCATCACAGCGCTAAACACCTATGCGGATGAGCCTGTGAAAACCGCCGAAGTCACGGCTGCACTGCCCGCAAAACCCACTAAAACGGCTGAAACGACCAAGCCTGCTGCGGCGGAACCCGCTATCCAAGTGCCAGAGACAATCGTCAATACCACGCTCATCGCGGAAATTGACACCTCTATCACGGTGACATTGGACGGTGAGACGCTGCAATCCACTGAAGTCCACAGATCAGATAAAGGCGGGCTTTATGTCAATGCCATGCCGATCTTTGCCGCGCTTGGCAATGACGTGGAATATGACGATGTGTCTAAGGCCTTGATCGTGCGCCGGTCACAAGACGGCGTGGTGATGGAGCTTTATACTGACACGGGTATCGTCAAAGCCAATGGCAAAGCGCTGGGTAAATTGCGTCATTTTGGTGAAATTGCGCCTGACCGCTTTATACTGACCCCTAATGCCATCGCGGTTATGGCAGGCGCTAATGGGCGTTATAATGAAAAATCCAATAGCTTTGATTTCAAACTCGACGCGCGTCTGCGCGTTGCAACAGGGTTTGAGATTTTCGTCAATGACGTTGCGCTCGGTAACCTGAACCCCGCGCCGAAATCTGTTGGCCCTGTGCTCATCCTGCCGCTGCTACCGATTGCCGAAGCGCTTGGCCATGACGTGCGTGTGCTTGATAGCAGCAATGAAGTGTTTGTGCGCCGTGCCCAAGACAGTGCAGAATTTAAGTTAAACCTTGATACGGGTTTGGTGAAACTGCGCGACGTGCCATACGGCGTGACCAAAGACGTGACCTATATCGACCCGACGAATTTGTTGCTGCCTGTCAATGCAATCGAAACGCTGACGGGGACAAACATTAGCATTGTCGGGGGATCAAACCGCATAGAAGTCACGCTAGACGAACGCCTATCAGGGTCCATCAAGCCAAAAGGATCAGTCGATGAAGAAGCGAAAAACACGCCTTTGACAATCGAGAGCCTTAGCTTTCACGCGGGGCCGGACACAATCAACACGGTCGATTTGGACTTTCGGGTGCAAAAGCTAAATGCGCGATTGCGATATGAAACGCCGGACCTGCCGACCAGCGCGGCCGAGCTAGAGCCCAGTTGGCTCAGTTTGGAATATGCCCATCTCAACGGCGTATCTGGCTCCATTGGCGATTATTCGGCCGACTTCCGCGAACTTGACGGGGTCGGCCTTCGGCGTATTCGCGGGGTATCGGCCAATAAAGTCACCGACAAAGGCCGCTGGGCCTTGGCCGCAGGTGTGCCGACCAAGGGCGCTGTGCAGATTTCCGATGACCAAAGCCGCGTCACTTACGGCGGTTTTGCCGCTGGTGGTCGTTTCGCTAGCCGCAAAGGCTGGGAAGCAGGCTTATCCCTAAGCCGCGACAATGTCACGGACGATCAAATGGCCGTCTTGTCGGCTATCTCTGGTTCGCTGGGTCGCAAAAAAGATAAGAAATTTCAATGGGATGCCCGCGCGGACTTAGGTGTTTTTGACGGCCCCGCTCGCGTTAAACCCGTGGATGCCCGCGCCAGCCTGTCGGCGCGCTATGACGTCAATAAAACCATTACGGTCGATAGTTTCGTGCAATATGACGGTGTCGAGTTTCTGCGCTCTAAGCTGGACGCAGAAGACACTGAAGACGCGATCACGCAGGGCCTAAATCCCGATAGCGATATCTCGGATGACGGCACCCTTATTCCCGACACACGGGCGCGCGGATTTGACCAGCTGACCGTGTCGAGCTCTTTGCGCTTAACCCCCTCAAAAGACTTAGGATTTTTGAAAAACGCAGCCGCTTCTGTGCGTGGACAAGTCGCCACAACAGGCGTGACATCGGGCACGGATAACGCCGTCACAACGCAGTCCGTTGGGGTCAGCGTCGCGACCGCCATTGGCGATACAGGCGTTAGTGTCTCGCTTGACGCCAATGCCTTCACGCAAAGCTATGCCGATGGGCGGGCCGATAACCTAGGCCAAGGGTTTAGCGCCCGCGCCTATAAGCAATTTGATTTCGCCACAGTGCGCGCTCAATATCAAAATTCCAACGTCAAAGGCCAAGCCGTGCAGCAATCCGCCAATGTGAACGTCACAACGCGCAGCTTTAACGTGCCGCTACCCAAGGACGCGGCGCTCAGCATTGCCCCGTCTGTCACCGCAGGCTGGACGCCAGAGACACAATCTGTGCGCGGCGGTGTCATTGCCAACTTTAATTCGGGCGAGATTTTGGGCAGCAAGACCCGCCTTGATGCGAGCCTCGGTATTTTGCAATCCGTGGCGGCTGGATCCAATGCCCAAGGCCAAACACGCACGGATAAATACCTCACTGTGTCAGTTGCGCGGCGTCTCAAGATTGGGAAGAACATGGCACTAGGCTTGTCTTATCGGAATAATCTAAACGGCGATCAACGTATCGGCCTCCAGCTTGATGGACGTTTTGATTTCAATGAGAAGCGCAAATATAAGAAAACCGAAGATGGTCGCGGTGTCCTGAAAGGCCGCGCCTTTGTCGATAAAAACCGCGACGGCATCAAACAAGAAGACGAACCCGCCGTGCCAAACGCTATGGTGCGCTTAAAAGGCACGCGCATGGCGCTACGCACGGATAGGGCGGGTTTCTACACGGTTCAGAATATCAAAGTGGGGCTTTATGATGTGGTCATTGACGGGCGCAGCCTGCCGCTTGGGTTTGCCCAGTCAGAGGACGTTCTGACGCGCGCGACAATCCATGACGGCCAGATTACTGACGTGCCGCTACCTGTGGTGCAACGCGGCCAAATTCGCGGCTTTACCTATGTCGATGCCAATGGCAACGCTGAATTTGATGACGGAGAGGAACGCATTGATAGTATCTCTTTACGCCTCAAAGGGCTCAAAACGGATGATAGCGATAAAACACTCGCCATATCGACCAGCTTTGGTCAGTTCGCCTTTGATGACTTACCGGGCGGAGAATACACCGTTGTCGCGACCGGCCAGCCAAAGCTGGGCCTGAAAGGCGGGCAGGGCGTCACCGTCAACCTGGCGGACTACGACCGTCTGATGGCCAAGATTGCCGTGCCTGTCACGCGCGAAGCCCCGCAGAGTGATGATGATATTAGGACTGTTGAGCGGGACGACACCACGCTGCCGCCCGGCAAAGAAAACGACCCGCCGCCAGACGATGCGGCCACGCAATCGATTACCATGGCGTCACCCTAGCGGATTTTTAATCCGTGCAGGTAACACCACCATACCTCGGGCGGGCTTCAAACCCCGCCCATTTTTTTGTTCTAAAATAGGATGGAAATTTTGCGTCTTAGCAATTTTGAAAATTGGGCCTAGGTGCCCATTTTGTTGTAATATCAGTGGGTTACGGTTCGCGGTAAAAGTCAAAGACCACATCTATATCCAGCGACCCAATACCCATCGACAAGTCATATTGCGGCATCGTGTAGAGCATATCGAGCCGGATTGTCTGCTCGTCAATATCGCCGTTGCGCACACGAATACCGCTTTGACGACCAAAATTCATGATCTGCGTCGCTGTGCCTGATAGGTCGCCGAGATCATCTACCGCGTTCACAATTGTAATATTGTTTGCATTTGCGCGGCGGCCAAAATCAAAGCCTTCGTCATTGCCGCGGTCCGTTACGCTTGGTGTGAGTTTGATATCGCCGAGCCCAATTGTGTTGGCGAAATCACCTGTCACATTCGCAATACTGGCCCGCGCCCGCATAGAAAAGCGCATATTACGAGAGCTGATAAAAAAGCTGTGTGAATATTGCCGCCCCGGCCCGTCAAGTTCCAGATCTGTGGCCGAACTTAGCGTAAAGGCGCTCATATTATCGCCCGCATCCAAATATCCGTCGCCGTCATCATTAAAGGCGCTTAGGCTGTTGTTCCCGTCGGTAAAGCCTAACATCATAGACTCGGTACTACTTGCGCGCGCACCTATCACATTGTCGAGTGTGCCTGTCACATTGGGCGTGCCTGCGCGGTCATAATAGGAAATCAGCGGCTGGCCCATGGACACGCAACAATTGTTCAGCCCAAAGACCCAATTGTCATAAATGTCGTAATTATCGCCGTCATGAACCACCACACAGCCGTAAGTGCGGCACCAAAAATCAGTATCAAGAAAGCTGGCGGCCGCGCTTTGGGCCATGACAGCCGTTAGCGCTGCGCCAGCCAGCGCGGCCTTAAAGGCCTGCCGAAGAGAGACCGTGTTATGGGCGCGGATAATCAAGTGGTTCAATACCCACATTCATCGCGCGAAATTTGTTTTGCGGCGCGAATGTATTGTTCATACGAAAATCAATGACGTAATTGCCGCCCGACGACAGCGCGTCCATATCTTTTAGCTTCACATTATAGGTCCGCTCCCCCCCGTCTAGCACAACGGCGGATAGCGGTGTTTCCGCAACGACATCGCCCGATTGGTTTTTGACAAAGGCTGTGCCCTGCAAACGGGCATGGGCGTCGCCTTCGTTTTTAATCTCAAGCGTGATCGTATCCGCAAGGTCTTCATTAATCGCGACACTGGTCACTTCGGGCAAACTTTTGGCAGGTGTTAGGGTCAGATAGAACAAAGACGCCAGCTGATACCGGTTCCAAACGCCCGATGTCTCGCCGCGCTCATTCAACTCTGGCAACATGGTGCTAGCTAGGAGCGCAAAGCGGTGATCGCCTTTATGCTCGAGCTTATAAGGGACTGAGATTTCGACTGTAACGTCTTGAGATGTTTCAGGTTTTAGTGTCACAGAGGCGGGCGAGAACCGAATCCAATCGGCAGCTGATCGCGGCGTTTCACCCGGGGGGTCTAGGATTAATTTGCCGTTTTTATCCAGCGCCCAATCGGCAAGACCTATCGTCAGGCTAATCGTTTTTGATTTATGCACATTGCCGATGGTCACGACTTGGCGTTGACGATCACCGGGTTTGACCGTCATTTCAACGGTGGAAGGTTGCACCCCCACGCCAAAGGCATTGGCCAAGGGCGCTGCAATCATCACAGCCGCCAATCCTGTGGCCACCAAGGCCGTTGTCGCAATCAGGGAACGCATCATAAGTCATCCTCAACATAATGGTTTGGCGTAGAATAGCGCGAAAGGTCTTGCCGTGTGGTTAACGGGGCCTTTCCAATGACAGTTGATTGCGTCGGGGGTCACGGTTCTCCTCCCGCCCTGATAGACGCCTATAGGGTGTGGCCATGTCAAATTTGAAACTTGATAGCACCGCAATGTCTATGCGCGCCCTATTTGAGGAGATGGTGGCGCGGTTGGCGGCATTATCCGACGCGTCGGCGCAACTCAAATCCATGCGTATTCTGGCCCGTTTCACGCGGTTGATGATGGATTATGAACGTGACTTGATCGCCAAAGCACGGCGGGCAGAGGTTTTGGCCAGCCCGGCCTTGCGTCGTGCGGCTTATCTGGCGATTGGCTTGTCTGCGATATTACGGTGGGAGGATGCATGGCATCGCCGCAAAGACCCCGTAAAGCCGCGACAGACATATAACGCGCGCCCACAGACGCGCTCCAAAACGAGCCCACAATCATGCGGGACTACTGATATCCTCTACGCCCTTATGCCGTTACCAAAACGCGATTATAAGCGGCGCAAGTCCGAAACAGTCAGCAGTTGGGTGTGTCGCGGCAGCAGTGTATCGCGCTTTAATGCTTTGCCGCCCGCCTATGTCTATCCACATGAGATTTGCGCGCGTCCACCGGTCTGGGCAAAGGAAGAGCCACGGCAGAGATATTTACCGCCCGACGACACGTCTGCTTTTCGGGATCAAAGCCAAACGATGTCGAAATGTGATACACGCGACATCGATTTAAATGACGGCGTTCACGCCTCTATTCGGGACGGGCCAGAGCTTTAAATTTCAAACAAAACACCGCGCCAAAGGTCTTTGGCGCGGCCTATAGTCATGCGTGTTTTACGCCCGCTTAGCGGAAAACAGGATCGTCCAGACTGCGCAGTTTACGAGAATGCAGCGTTCCCGTCTCGGCCGCGCTTTTTAAGATCGACATCGCTTCTAGCCCGATGTTGAGATGCTGCGCAACGCGGGAGCGGTAAAACTGCTCAGCAGAGCCGGGCAGTTTGATCTCGCCGTGCAAAGGGCGGTCAGACACACAGAGAAGGGTTCCATAGGGCACACGGTAACGATAACCATTGGCGGCAATTGTCGCGCTTTCCATATCAATGGCAATGGCGCGCGATTGGTTGATACGCGTGCGAAGCCCCGCATAACGCATTTCCCAATTGCGGTCGTCTGTGGTTACCACTGTGCCCGTGCGGACATGGCGTTTCATCTGATGTCCTGACAACTCCATGACGTTAGAAATGGCTTCTGTCAGCGCGATTTGCACTTCGGCAATGGTCGGTAGGGGGATTTGTGTCGGCAGGATTTCGTCTAGGATTTGATCATCGCGGAGATAAGCATGGGCCAGAACAAAATCGCCCAGGATCTGTGTATTACGAAGACCGCCGCAATGCCCCAGCATCAACCAGCAATGCGAACGCAGGACCGCGACATGGTCTGTGATCGTCTTGGCATTGGACGGGCCAACGCCAATATTAATCAAGGTGATGCCCATATTGTTTTCCGCCATCAGGTGATAGGCGGGCATTTGCGGCAGTTTTTGATTGGGATCAGAGACGTAATCTTCGGCCTTTGTGATCATGCCTTGGCCCGGACTACAAAATCCGTGGTGATCATCACCCTTTAGCGCGCCTTTGGCTAGCTCAATGAACTCGTCAACATAGCGCTGATAATTCGTGAAGATAACAAATTTCTGAAAGCAATTCGGGTTTGTACCCGTGTAATGCTTCAACCGTTGCAGTGAGTAATCTGTGCGCAAAGCCGGGAACAAAGATAACGGCAGGGGCTGGCTGTCATCGGGTTCCCAGACACCATTGGCTAGATCGTCGTGGATAAGCTTTAGATTCGGAAGCGGAAAGTAGTCGGGAATCCTCGGTGTGAAATCGCCTTTCATTTCAAAGGTCGACGGGTCAATGGCAAAGGCCAGCGGAATGTCCTCATTGCAATAGCCGACGAAGTAATCAACCTCATAGGCTTTTTCAATGCGTGTCAGTTGATCCGTCAGGTAGCTTTTGAAGATATCAGGGGTCGTTACGGAACTGCCGTACCAACCCATACCGCGGATGCTGACAAAGCCAATCGGGTCAGAGCTGCCCTCGCGGCGGGCTTTGATATTGAGCAGCAGGTAAGGGTAGGTCACAGGCGTTTGCACGGGGCGCTCTCCCGTCTCTGCAAATTCAGCAAAGCCGTGATTCAGCCGCTCTACGGCCTCATTGTAAAGGCTTTGTAAGTTTTTCACCGTGGCGGCGACCGTCTTACACGGGATCATATCGTCAAAAAATTCAGGGGTACTTCCAAGTTCTTTCATAGTCTTTTCCTATCGTCTGCCTATCGGTTTGGAGGCCCGATAGGGCTTTGTGTCATGACCCCGTATGGGCCACATTTGAGTAAAATTTTCGCGTCCTATCTGAAAACGCTACGGCCCGTCAAGCGCTATTTTGCTATCCCAGCCCGATGAGCGCGGCGAGGCCCAACACAACACTGGCGATTGCGGCGCTCATAAAATTCGACAGATTACCCGCTAGCACGGCTTGCAAGCCTAGCTTTGAAATCTCCGTCTTGCGCTCTGGAACGACAGCGGACAAACCCGCCAACATAATCGCAAGACCGCCAAAATTGGCAAAGCCGCAGAGCGCCAAAGTAATCGCGATTTGACCTTGGGGGCTGAACTCGGCCATGGAGCCTGCGAAATTGGCATAGGCCAGAAACTCGTTCAGAACGACTTTTTCGCCTAAGTAAACACCCGCCTGCGCGCTCTCGGCCCAAGGCACACCGATGAGCCAGGCAATGGGTCGAAACAGATAGCTAAAGATACCTTCTAAGGACAATTCTGGCATCCCAAACAGGCCGCCAATTCCGCCAAGGATGCCGTTTAACAACGCAATCAAAGCCAAGAAAGCCACCAGCACCGCCATGACAGACAGCATGATTTGCAGCCCGACCAGCGCACCATTTGTGGCGGCCTCAACTAGGCTGCCCGCGCGGTGGCTATCCATGAAATCGGCATCAGCGTCATCGACATCAAAGGGGGTTCCGTCTTCGGGGACCAACATCCGTCCCATCAAAAGCCCGCCTGGCGCAGCCATGAAAGCGGCCGTAATCAATAAATCCGCGCGAATGCCCAGCGCGCTATAGGCGACCAGAACCGTGCCCGCCACACTGGACAGGCCCAGAGACATCATCACAAATAATTGCGCGCGAGAAATTTTTGACAGGTAAGGGAGAATGGTCAAAGGCGCTTCGGCCATGCCGACGAAGATGTTTGCTGCTGCGCATGTGCTCTCTAGTCGGGAGGCTCCTGTCACCCAACGCATGACCCCGCCAATGCCGCGAATAATATAATCCATAATCCGCAGGTAAAATAGGCAAGAGAAAAGCGCACTAATGAAAATAATAATCGGCAAGATTTGAAAGAAAAAGACAACGCCGTTTCCTGCATCTGATAGCGGGCCGAACATGAACCCTGTTCCTGCGGCAACATATCCGACCATTTGTTCTACGGCGGCGCTCATAATGCTCAGCAGAAATCCACCGACAGGGGTCAGAAGGGCGAAGACGGCAATCGCGACTTGAAGCGCCAAAATCCGAACGACTATCAGCGGCTTTATTAGTTTGCGGTTTTCAGAGCACACATAGGCAATGAGCAACAGGACAATGATGCCAAGAATACCAACCATGCTAGGCGTCTACCGCTCCGGCTTTGCCGTTTTCAACGACGAAGGTTTTGCGCGTCGTCGCGCGTGCGGTTGGGTCGTAGATCGAGGTCATTTCTTTCATCTGCACCGTCCACGTCTGTGGCGTGACATCGACAAGAGAATAGCCGCGTTTACGGTCATCGAAAAATTTGATGTGCGGATTGTCAGGCAACATGCGCATGAAACGGTTATAGGCATAGCTATGGGCGGTCACGGATGTGGTTACGAATTCTGTGCCGACAGTTTGAGAGTCAGGGTTATTGTAATCTTCCTTCAAATCGGCTTGCCACCAGCTGTGCATGTCACCCCCGATAGAGATGAAATTTTTCGGGCGGCGACGTGCGGCGGCATTGATGATCATATCGCGCGTGGCGGGGTAACCATCCCATCCGTCGCTCCACGATCCGGGAACACCGTTTCTGTCTTTTTGGAACAGACGCGAGAACAGCGTAGGCTGCGCGAGGACTTCCCATGTTGCGCCGCTGCGTAGGAAGGACGGCATCAACCAACGTTCTTGTGCTTTGCCAAACATAGAGCGGGTCATATCGCGAAGCTCTGGACAATTGACGACTTGCGCGCCGCCGTCATCTGGCGTTTGGCAGGCTTGGTCGTCGCGGTACTGACGCGCATCGGTCAGCGCCATTGTCATCAGGTCGCCGTAATAAAAGTAATCATGCATGCGCATGTTTTCGCCATGCGGTTTGGACCGCAGACGCACCGGCATATGCTCATAAAACGCCTTATAGGCGGCTGCGCGGCGGGCGCGGAACTGCTCCAATGGCATGTAGTTTTCATCATTCAGATTGGCGTAATCATTGACGACTTCGTGGTCATCCCAAATGAATAACCACGGGGCATAGGCATGGGCGGCTTGGAGATGTGGGTCTGTTTTATATTGCGCATGAATGCGGCGGTAATCGGTCAAGCTCTCGGCTTCAACACTGGCTTGGCGGCGGACCTGCGGGCCCCAGCTGGCTTCATAGATGTAGTCACCCAAATGGATAATAAGGTCCGGGTCTTGCTCGACCATATCGGCATAGGCATTGAAAAAGCCTTGCTCATAATGTTGGCAAGAGGCGATACCAAAACGCAGACTATCAACTTTGGCACCTAGGCGCGGGGCCGTCTTTGCCCGGCCTGTTGGGCTGGTCTGGCCATTGGCGACAAAGCGGTAATAATATTGGCGCAGCGGCTCTAGGCCTTCAACCTCGACATGGACACTATGCGCCCAATCGCCAGTGGCAATAGACTGACCAGCTTTGGAAAGGGTTGAAAAATTTGGGACTCGGATACTTCCCACGTGACGTCAACAGGGCCGTCAATACCGCCGTTTTCAGCCATAGGCATGGGGGCAAGGCGCGTCCAAATAACAAAGCCATCAGAGACAGGATCGCCGCTGGCCACACCGAGGGTAAATAAATCTCCCAGCACAAATTTCGAGCGTCCCATTTTTAGCGTCGCGGGTGCGGCGCCGTTGGTTGGCGTTGCACATGCGCCCAAACTCAAGCCTGCACCCAAAGCACCAGCGCCAGAAAGAATATGTCTGCGAGAAGTTTTCATCATAAATCCTTATACGAAGTTTTTGGCATTAGGGGCAAATAATGACCAAAAAATACCAAAAAAAACGGAAGGCAAAACCTTCCGTTTCTATTTTATAATTCAATCAAAGGGACACCCTTAGAAATCATAATTCATACCGAAACGGATTTCCCAAGTCGACGCACCGACAGACAGGCCGCCTTCGTCTGCATTGGAGTTGAAGTTGCTATATGTATACTGCGAACCATCATAACTGACATCGACAAGCTCTTGTGCTCCTGGGAAGCTATGCTGCTCTAGGACACCCCAATCACTATCGATGAAGTTCAATGCATTTTCGAGAACAACGAAGCCAGTGACACGGTCTTGCTCGCGGAAGCCTGGGAAGTCTTGGCTAATGCGAAGGTCAATTTTTGTCCACCAGTCGTCTTTGAATGCGTTACGGTCGGCAATGCCGCCAGCAAACTGATCGAGACCATTTTCGTCGATGAAGTTAAAGAAGCCCGTTTGGTCAAAGCCAGGAACAAAGTTCACAAGTGGATCATTTGGGCCTGTTGGCACGTAAACCAACTGACGGGAATTATCACGGAAGCTTTCAAATATTCCGTTACGACCGAATGTGTAGCTGTAAGGACGACCAGATGACACGGTTCCGAAGACTGAGAAACGTGTTTCATAGTCTTCCACGAACTCTGTTCCGTAGTTGAGGAACGCTGTGAAACGGTGCTTTGTTTCATAGTTGGATGTTGCCAGGCCGGGGTTGTTTACATCCGCAGTGGCAAAGTTACCAAAGTTCGAACCCGCTGTTGATGATGTCATCGGGCTGACGTCTTCTGCATCGGTAAAGGCATAACCAATGTTCCAGTTAAGGCCAAAGTCATGCTCTTTTGAAACGTTGGCTGACAAAACGATTGTTTCTGCGTTTTCCTCGGCATTAGTCAAAAGATATGGTGTGAACGGGTTGCCGCCGTAGATTGGGCGACCATCCGGAGCTGTGTCGACTTGGTTGAGGCCGATGCCTTGGGTCAATGCACCATCACGAAGGCTGCTGTAGAGGAAATCAAGGTTGACTAGATAATCGCTACCAAAACGGCCAGCATCATAACTAAATGTGGTGCCAAGTGACGCTTTGACGATTGATGGGATTTTGAAATCGGGGTCAAGCGCATTGACATTACCACGGCCCTGAGCCGCAGCGACGGCATCAATACCTTCTTGCGGCACTTCAAAGAATGGGTTGCCACTGTTAGGGTATGTAAAGTCATTGATGTTACCACCGCGTACGCGGTATTCAAACAATGTCACACCGTCGTTAGAGTAGTTGTTTGACAACCATACGTTCGGGTTACCACCAGAGAAGATGCCTAAGCCACCACGAACAGACCAGTCAGCATCGGGTGAGTAGTTAAAGCCGATACGCGGCTGGATAAGCGTTTCGCCGTCCAATGTCGCGTCATTGCCAAAACCAAAATCATCAACGAAGCTCTGGTTGCGGCGCGGGGCGTCGCTTGTTGTATAGGCATCAACACGGACACCTGCTATGATTTCAAGATCTGGCGTTGCTTGCCATTTGTCTTGGACATAGCCTGTTGTGATTTCGTAACCGAAGTTGGCTGCGCCGTCATTTTGGTCGTTGGAGCCTGCCGCGTTTTCATAACGGAAGTCGCTGAACTGACCCGCTTGGAAATCTTCGATAGAGTTAAAGACCCATTCGCCTTGCACTTCTTGGATGAACAAGTTGAAGACGTCAAACTCTTCACGCTCGATACCGAATTTGAAGTTGTGGTTGCCCATTGTGTAATTGGCCGCCGCTTTCAATGTTAATAGCGTGTAGTTCAAATCATTGGCATGACGGCTATCGTCGGCACCAAGGTAAACCGTTGTTGTGCCGCCTGCGCCGCGTGGAACGCGGACTTGAATTTCACCAAACTCAACACCGTTCACAGAGTCTTGGCGATTGTCCAAGTCAATGTAGTTGGTTGTAAATTCAGTCGAGAAGTTTTCTGTCCAATCAGAGTAAAGTGAACCAGAGTATGATTTAAGCTTGGCGCCACGCTCATAGAAGTGGTTGCCATCAGACAGACGCGTTGACCCTGTATCAGAACCAGAGATTGAGAAGCCGTCATTGTAAACGAATGTACCCGTTGCACGGTGCATATCGTTGATGTTCCAGTCAGCTTTCAGAAGGAGTTTTTCGTCAGCGTTATCAACCGTGGACGGAAGGCCACCGGACTCATAACCATACTGGTTTTCTGCAATGCTGATGATCTGATCAAACTGCGCATTTGTAATGCCTGTGGCTTCGGGTGTGTTGCCACCAAACAGGTTTCCGCCTTCTAGTTTTTCATAGGCACCAAAAAGGAATAATTTGTCCTTAATAACGGGCAGACCCATTGAGAAACCGTAACGGATTTCTTTAAAGCCGTCATTGCTGACGTCCAGATCGCGGACTTTGTCGCCTTTTAGGCTGTCAGATGTGTAGTCAATGAAGGCCTTGCCGAAGATTTCGTTTGTACCAGATTTCGTAACCGCATTTACGTTACAGGCCGTGAAAGATCCATATTCAACGTCGATGGGTGATAGCTCGACAGCAACCTGCTGTACGGCGTCAAATGAGAATGGGATACGCTCTGTCGGGTAACCGTTAGAGTTCAGACCAAAGTTATCGTTCAGGCGAAGGCCGTCAATTGTGAAAGAGTTGTAGCGGGGGTTGGCACCCGCACACTGAATTGAATCGTTAAAGCTCTCGTCGATAAAGACACGCGGGTCCAGACGGATGATGTCTTTGATGTCGCGGTTAATCGCTGGTGCATTTTCCAATGTCACAAGGTCAAATACTGCGTTCGGGCCAGGGGCCACATTGGCCAAAACTTGGCGCTGTGCAACCACGATTACTTCGTCCTGAATATTCCCGCCGCCGAGTGCAAAGTTTAGGGCCGTTGTGCCGCCGAGTGACAAGGCGATGTCATTGACTTGCTCGCCTTGGTAACCCGTAGCAGAAATTTCAACGCTATAGAGGCCAGTAACAGGCAGGTTGCGAACGCTGAATGCGCCCGTGCCGTCGGTTGTGACAGTCCGCGTGACGCCCGTGGCGGCGTTTGAGAGGCGAACTGTTGCGCCTGCGATTGGGTTTGCGTTTTCATTGGTTACGAAGCCTTGGACAGACGACGTCGTCACCTGCGCATAAGCGGCTGAGGAGAGCGCGGCGGTAAGCGCGAGGGCAGAGGTTGTGATGGCTGCGCGAAAGCCAATCGTTGAGATAACATTTTTCATTGTAAGCTCTTTTATGGAGAAGGGTTAGGAGAAGGAAGTTGAGTAAGCGTTTGTGTTAAAGGTGATTCTTTGAGGTATTTCTCGTGGCCACCCCCTAGCCGATATCTGCGTCAGTTTTATGACAAAACTTACACAAACATCGCAGTTTTTCGGGGACTGCGGCATAATTATCACAATATTAACCTCTATGAACTTTTGTTAACAGTTCGCGGCCCGCTTAACTTTATTAATGTTGGCTGTCAAACCATGTCAGCATTCTATCCACACGTCATGTGAAACACTGTATAATCACTGGTCAAAAGGGGGCTTTCGCGCTAACAATTGTGCGAAGTGTAAAGACTGGGTCACGACGGGTTTTCTGTGTCATATATTATCGCCATTGTCGGGGGCAGTTGCTCTGGGAAGACGACGCTTGCGGGGCATTTACATGCCAAGCTAGGGATCAAGAACTGCATGGTCATCAGGCAGGACGATTACTACGTCGATATCCGTGACCGTGTATCGGACGGGACTATCCCCAATTTTGATATTCCAGAAGCCATTGATTTTGACGCTCTGCGTGATGATGTCACGGCCTTGAAAGCGGGGCAATCTGTGGCGCTCCCCAATTATGATTTTGGCACCCACATGCGCGAGAGAGCGTCAGCGCCCATTCGGCCGCGCCCTTACATTATAATAGAAGGTCTTTTGCTGCTGACCTGTCCCAATATGCGAGAGCTTATTGACTATAGCTATTATATTGAATGCCCCACCAACCTACGGTTTGCGCGGCGGCTGACCCGAGACGTAGCAGAGCGCAACCGCACGGAAGAATTTGTGCAAAAGCAGTTTTTTGAAGATGTAGAGCCCGCCCACGAAGCTTTTGTCAAACCAAGCTCAAAACTTGCCGACACGGTTATTGCCCAAGAACAATACACGGCTAATCTTGACACCCTTCTTGACGAAATGGTGACAAGGTGTAACGCATTAGCCCCAATGGAAAAAAGCGCCACGGCGCCGTAAGGGGACCATCATGCATCATCCAGCCTTTGGCCTTTTGGGCATGGCCCTTATCCTGTTGGTCGCGTTTCTAGCCTCCAACGACCGCAAATCTATTCGGCCACGTGTTGTGCTGGTCTGTTTTGCGCTGCAAGTCCTGATCGCTGTTTTCGTTCTCTACTCAAGCTTTGGGCAATCGTTGCTTGGGACGATGTCTGAAAAGATTACCACGCTTCTGTCTTATGCGGATGCCGGTATTGATATGGTCTTTGGCGGGCTGGCCGGCGACAATATCGGGTTTAGCTTTCTTGTGCGGGTTCTGCCTGTTGTGATTTTCTTCGCGGCCCTGATGGAAGTGCTTTACCATTTAAAAGTCATGCAGTTCATTGTACGTTACGGCGGCAAAGGCATTCGCTGGCTGACGGGAACAAAGCCTGTGGAGAGCCTAAACGTGGTGGCCAATATTTTCGTGGGCCAAACCGAAGCCCCGCTAAGCCTCAAGCCTTACCTGCCGGGTATTTCCAAAAACGAGCTTTTCACCATTATGGTCTCGGGTCTTGCGTCTATTTCGGGGACGGTCATGGCGGGCTATATCCAATTGGGGATTGAACTTGAATATCTTATCGCCGCCTGTTTTATGTCTGCGCCAGCGGGACTATTGATGGCCAAAATTATCATGCCGGATCCAATTGCCCCCGTTGTAAATGCAGGGGTCGAAGCGGCTGACGCGCCTGTTGTCCCAGACACAGATATCTTTAGCATCGCGGATGAGCGCAAGCATCCCAATGTCATCATGGCGGCGGCTGTTGGTGCGCAGAACGGTATTCAATTGGCGGTCAGTATCGGCGCGATGTTGCTCGCATTTGTCTCGCTGATTGCGCTGTGTAACGGGCTGCTGGGCTGGGCTGGCGGATTTTTCGGGCAAGGGGATTTGACCCTTCAATCTATCCTTGGATGGATATTCGCGCCCGTCATGTATATGCTCAACGTGCCGTGGGCGGAAGCCCAACAAGCGGGCGCTATTTTCGGCGAGAAAGTCGTGCTGAACGAATTTATCGCCTACCTTAGCCTTGTTGACGTGCAGGGTGATTTGTCACCGCGTACCGTCGTTATCTTGACCTTCGCGCTTTGCGGTTTTGCCAATCTTGGCTCTATCGCGATCTTACTGGGTGGTCTCGGCGCGCTTATTCCTGACCGTATGTCTGATATTGCAGAGATGGGTATAAAGGCCGTGTTTGCGGCCTCGCTTGCCAATTTGATGAGTGCCGCCTTGGCGGGTATCCTCGTCGCGATCTAGGGCTTTATGAGGCCGATTTCGACGAGCCGCTCATAGAGATAATCTGCCGCTGTAATCTCTGGTTCTGCCACGCCGCCGCGCGCAAGGCATGATGGGATGGGTTTAATTACTGCATCAGGATTTAAGTGCATAAAGAACGGCATGGAATAACGCGGGAATTTCGCGCGTTCTGGTGTTGGGTTTAACACACGGTGCGTCGTGGAAGGCAGTATGCAAGCGGTGAACCGTTGGAGCATATCGCCGCAATTGACCACGAGCGAGCCTTGGGACGGGTTCACATCTATCCAGCCGTCCACTTTATGTTTGGCCTGTAGCCCCGCTTCTTCCGCGCCCAACAATAATGTAATCAAATTAATGTCCTCATGCGCACCCGCCCGTACAGTGCCTTCGGGTGGGGGGCTCATCTGCGGCGGGTAATGCAGCAGACGCAGAATGGAATTACCGTTATCCACACGGCTATCCCACCAGTTTTGATCAAGCTCCAAATATATTGCCACCGCTTCCATCAGGTTGCGGCCAAAATCGTCCAAGGCATGATATAGCGCGCGGGTCGCGCCGTCAAAGCTTGCGACTTCTGTGACGGACGGTGTGTCTTTCATAATCGCGCGGTAGGGCGAAGCCGCATCAAGCGCGCGGCCTGTGTGCCAAAATTCTTTCAGGTCATGCACCGCACGGCCTTTGGCGTTTTCAACACCGAATGACGAATGCCCGCGCTGGTATCCGTCATCCGCATCTTCATAGGCTTTCTTGGCAGCCTCGGGCAGGGCGAAGTAATCTTTCGCCGCTGCATTTACTGCGTCAATCACGGATTGATCAACGGGGTGATGGTCAATAATGGCAAAGCCTGTTTCGACAAAGGACTGTCCCAGCGCTGCCGCGAAGGCGTTGGGGTCGCGCGACCACAGGGAGTAATCAATGGGCGTGATTGTTGTCATGACATTACTCTATAAAAGTGAGCGTTTGGTTTTGGCCTTCATACCGTCTGTATCCTGTTCGCGCCAGTGCTTGCGGCATAAGCTAACGTAGCGCTCATTCCCGCCAATCTCAATCTGCGCGCCTTCGGTTTCGGCTTCGCCTGTGCGGGCTTTGCGAAGAGTCATGGTCGCTTTGCGGCCACACCAGCACAGTGTGCGTAGTTCGCGCATGACGTCCGCCACAGCCAGCAATGTCGCGCTACCAGGGAATAGCTCGCCTTTGAAATCAGTACGCAGGCCGTAGCACATCACAGGGACGTTCAAATCATCTGCGACTCGGCCCAATTGCCAGACTTGCTTGGGGGTCAGAAACTGTGCTTCGTCAATGAAGACACAATCAATGTGTTTATCATTATGGGCTTTGGCAATATAAACCTCGAGGTCATGGGTCGGCTTAATCAATTCTGCCGTTGCCTTTAGGCCGATGCGAGAGATAATCTCGCTACTGTCAGTTTCACGGCTATCAATAGCGGGCTTTAGCAGTAGCGTATGCATGCCGCGTTCAAGATAGTTATAAGATGATTGCAACAAGATGGTCGTCTTGCCCGCATTCATCGCAGAATAACTAAAGTATAATTTTGACATGCACTCACTCGACCATTGCTTCATGCGATCTATGTCGCTTGGCATTGTGGTAAAGTGATTTGAGCGCGCTCTACAAGGGATTAATTGGGCGAAATTGCGGACGGTCAAAATCACCAATAAAAAAGGCGGACCCTTTCGGATCCGCCAATATTAGTTAGGTGTCAAACCGACTATGATTTGCCTTGGATCGGTAGAAGAACGCTATCGACCACATGCACAACACCATTGGATGTTTTGACATCGGCGAGGGCGACGCCAGCAACACCGCCGTTTTCGTCACGCACTGTCAATGTGTCGCCGTTCAGTACCGCTGTTAGGGTATCACCTGACACTGTCTCGACTGATACAGAGCCGCCGTTTTCTTTGGCGAGCTTTACAATGTCTTTGGCTTTCAGTTTACCAGCGACAACGTGGGCCGTTAGGATGCCTGTTAGCTGTGCCTTGTTCTCTGGCTTTAGCAACGTTTCCACTGTGCCAGCGGGGAGGGCTGCGAACGCGTCATTAACGGGCGCAAATACTGTGAACGGGCCTTCGCCAGACAATGTGCCGACGAGGTCAGCGGCTTTGACGGCTGCGACGAGTGTCGAGAGGCTCTCTGTCGCAACAGCTGTCTCGACGATATTTTTCTTGGCCTTTTTCTTATAGCCTGCATTTTGGATCGTTGCGCCCATCACAGTCGTTTGGTGTGCATTGGCTGTTTTGATGTATGTGCTGCTGGCAGTTTTCGTGCTGCTGCAATCACCCGCAAACGCTGTCCCTGCAAAGGCAAGGCTGGCTGTTGATAGGGCGGCGATGCGTAGTGTTTTAGAAAGGGTTGTCATAATTCTCTCCTAGGTGGCCGAGCAAGGGGGAGGAGGCTTGGCCAAAATTGACCCTCGAAAATGCGAGGACATAAAGGCTACGGAGGGAAAATTACGTTAGTTTGCACCTGACGAAAATGTCATCTAGCCGTTAGTAAGATGTCATGAATTTGCGACAATCTGGCGCAATCCAAAGAGGTTTAAGAGCGACTGCCTATAATCCGGCGCGGTTTCTCGCGCGCATTAGGACGGCTTGGTCCACATTATCCTCAAGACGCTTACGCAGCACTTTGCGGTCTGTGTCATAATCATCGACACCGCTTTCACCCGATTTCAGCAGCCAGAAATAGGCGTCTTCAAAGTTTTGCGGCACGCCTTCGCCTTTGGCCAAGGTAAAGGCATAAAGAAACTGCCCTTCGCTGTCGCCGCCATTGGCAGAGCGTTTAAACCAATCCGCTGCCGCGTCGATGTCGCGTTCCACGCCAGCCCCTTGATAAACCAAAAGACCGTAATCGGCTTGCGCGCCAGCAATGCCAGACTCTGCGGCTTGGCGCATTAACATAGCAGCTTTGCGTCCATTCGGACGGATATCGAGGTTTTCGGCATACATAACGGCGGCGATATAGGCGGCCTCTGCGTCGCCCGCATCGGCGGCCTTTTCATACCATTGAAGCGCCGATTTGGGATCAGTTTCAATCAGGCTGTCTCCCATTTTGCGTGCGCCGCTAATATCGCCAGCGTCGGCGGATTGACGGAGCCAGACTTTGGCTTTCTCGGGGTCTTTGGCGATACCAATCCCTTTTTGATACATTTCGCCAATGGCGCGGCGTGCATCTGTCCGGCCCGCTTGGGACGCTTGGGAGAAATAGGCCAAAGCATCGGCCGGCATTAATCCGCCGCGTGATTTCAGGGCCATTTTACCAAGCAGCACTTGCGCGTCGGTATTTCCAAAGCTGGCGGCTTGGCGAAACCAATCAGCAGCCTCTTTGTCATTGATGATACCGGCTTCGCCGTTCATCAGCATGTTGCCAGCCAGTACCATCGCTTCATCATTGCCCGCTGTGGCGGCGATTTTAGCATTAGCAAGGGCGAGGTCATAGTTTTTTGCGTCATAGGCGCGCAAGGCGTCTTCAAATGTGACCACGCTTTGGGTGCTATTTAATGTCCAGTCGGGCTTGGTCGTGGCAAAGCTAGGGGCGGCTAGTCCTGCGCTGAGTGACAGAGCGCTGATAAGGCAGAGACTGCGGAAGCTGGTCCGTCCGGATGCGCCCATATGCCCGAAGACACGGCGATAAAATCCGCGCCCGCCGCTATCACTGAGGCGGCATTGGCCACGGTTATCCCGCCAATCGCGACGCAGGGTATTTCGACAGCTTCTTGCCACCATTCCAAAATCTCCAATTCTGCACGGGCTTTGGGCGTCTTGGTTGGCGTGTCAAAAAACGCACCAAACGCAACATAGTCGGCCCCAGCCTGTGCGGCCTTAAAGGCCAATTCTTTACTGTTATGACAGGTCACACCAATAATGGCATCCCCGCCTAGCAGTTCGCGGGCGCTGAAATAGTCCATATCGTTTTGTCCGATATGAACGCCGTCTGCGCCGCAATCATCGACAATGGTGGGGTCGTCATTGATAATCACGTCCACGCCATGGCTATGACATAAGGGCACAATAGCGCGCGCTGCCTGAACAACGTCTGAACTATCCATTACATCTCCGTTAGGTGTTTTTAGCCGAATTTGTAGGCAGGCGACAGGGGCAGCGGTGATTGCGGCCTCCAGATGTTTTAAAAACACGTCCATGTCAGGAATGGACGGCGGCGTGATGAGGTAAATCTGGCAGGGAATAGTGTCATTATCGGTCATAGAAGCTTTATGACCTGATGCGGCAATTAGGTCTACAGCTAACCACGCGGCTATGGTAATGAGGCGTAAGATTTAGGAGACTCAGATGCGTTTATTGTTTGGATTATTGGCGGCGACAGCCTTAACGGCCTGTACGCAGGCCACTGTAAACTCAACCGAGATAACAGAGCCTGTCAAAGCAGCGGTCGTTCCTGCTGCAATTACGAGCAATGCGTCAGCGTCTACGTGGTATAATACGGGGGCGAGCGATATCGCGGCGGCTAACGCAGCCATGGCGTCGATTAATACGAAACGTGGTTCGGCAAAGAACATCATCCTGTTCGTGGGTGACGGTATGGGCGTGTCTACCGTCTCTGCGGCGCGTATTCGCGATGGCCAAATTAAAGGCGGGCAGGGCGAGGAAAACCAGCTTAGCTTTGATAAATTCCCATTCACGGGCCTGTCAAAGACTTATAATGTGGACGCCCAAACCCCTGATAGCGCAGGCACAATGACCGCGATGATGACGGGCGTGAAAACCAATATTGGCGTCATCGGTATCAGCAGGCCTGAGACCCGCAATGACTGCGCCGCGGCCAAAGCCGTGGAAATCCCAAGCGCGCTGCAACACGCTGAACTTATGGGCAAGATGACGGGCATTATTAGCACGGCGCGCATTACACATGCCACACCCGCAGCGACTTATGCTCATTCCGCCAATCGTGGATGGGAAGACATATCGGATATGCCCAAAGCCGCCATTGAGGCGGGCTGTATTGATATTGCGGCGCAATTTGTAAACTTGCCTGACCGGCTGAAGGCTGCGGACGCAAGCTATGATGATATCGGTATTGATGTCGCCTTTGGTGGCGGTCGTCGGCATTTTCTGCCCAAAGACGCTGCGTTTAATTCGTCTGATGCGGATAGTGATATTGAGGGCGACCGCACAGATGGTCGCGATTTGACCAAAGAATGGGTCGAGAAAACGGGCGGGCAATATGTCATGGACCAAGCGGGCTTTGATACGATTACGACAACACCTGTGCTGGGCCTCTTTTCCGAATCCCATATGCGCTATGACTCTGACCGCTCAAAAGATAATCGCGGTGAACCCAGCCTCGCGCAGATGACTGCCAAGGCGATTGACCTCTTAGATGATAATGAAAACGGCTTTTTCCTGATGGTCGAGGCAGGCCGCATTGACCACGGTCACCATGCGGGCAACGCTTATAACGCCCTACAAGACACAATATCATTATCAGAGGCCGTGGACGCGGCGCGCCAAGCCACGAGTGATAAAGACACGCTTATTATTGTAACAGCCGATCATAGCCACGTCATGACGTTCGCGGGATACCCGAAGCGCGGCAACCCGATCCTCGGCCCTGTCGTTGGTGTCGGCAAGGATACGCCCAACCTCGCTGATGACGGCAAGCCCTATACGACATTATCCTATGCCAATGGACGCGGATTTGGCGATTTGGGCGACAGCACAGATGCCGACGCGCTTTATGACGTTGACATCAATGCGGGCCGTCAGTTGACCTTGGATGTGGACACGACAAAGCCCGGTTTTCGTCAAGAAGCGCTCGTGCCGCTAAATTCTGAAACGCACGGCGGCGAGGACGTGGCGATTTACGCCTCTGGTCCTGGCGCACACCTTGTATCAGGCGTGCATGAGCAGAATGTGATTTTCCACATTATGAACCATGCGGGCGGTTTAACAGGGGAATAGGGTCGCGGTTAAACATGGGCATTGCGCATTATTTAAGTCCAGCTTAACCCTGTTTCATAGGGGTTTTTTGACCTAATATATCTATACTCCCATTCTGTGGGGTAGATTATGTTTAAAATATTAAAGTCATTTTTCAAAAATTCATCTGGCGCAACGGCTCTTGAATACGGCCTTGCGGCGGCGCTTATTGGTGTTCTTATGGTGACGGGAGTCACGGCTGTAGGTAAGCAATCAAAGGCGCAGCTAAGTTGCACATCATCGGTCGTTAAAAGAGCAGATACGATAAAACGTCCTGAGCGGTTTATGGAAAATTGCAAACGCAATCGTTCCAAGAAATAAAGTTATCAGTTAATGCGACTTGCATTGCGCCTGTAACCAAGACGAATACTGTCACTACTTTTCTCTTTTGGCGCTAATTTTGCATGACATGACGTAAATTTACGTCGGAGCCTGTCATGGTTAGCCATACATACCAAACACATCTGTCATTATGGCAGCGATTGAACCAGATTGACACAAACGCCTTGTCGCCAACGTCAGCTTATGGGTTCATTCCAGGACTTGATGGTTTGCGTGCGCTCTCGGTATTGATTGTTTTGGTTGCCCATATGGGGCTGGATCACATTGTTCCGGGTGGTTTCGGGGTCACAGTTTTCTTCTTTATTTCAGGCTTTCTCATCACGCGTTTGTTGATCGCAGAACAAGAAGCTAAAGGGCGAGTGAATTTGCCGATGTTTTACATGCGGCGCTTTGCACGGCTTTATCCTGCGCTGTTATTCATGGTGTTTGGCACGACATTAATTTCGGGCCTGATGGGTTATGGTCTGCCGACGAAAACCGAATTTCTAGCCGCCGTGTTCTACTTTACCAATTTTTACCAAGTTCATGCCGCATCAGTGGATTACAGCCCGTTGATGAGTTGGACACCACTCTGGTCACTGGCGGTGGAAGAGCATTTCTACCTGCTATTTCCGTTGCTCGTCTTGGCGGCAGGTTTGGTGTGGAAACGCCTGCATATGGCTGTGCTGGCGATTATCGTAATGGTGCCGCTGTGGCGTATGTTTGTTTACTTTAACCTGAATGTGCCTGTGTCAGATTATAATTACATGATGACGGATGCGCGGATCGACAGCATTGCTTGGGGCTGCCTCCTCACCATTATGCTGCACCGCAAAGGCATAGAGGGTCTACGTTTGATCACGGGTGTCTTGCCAGTGCTGGTGGCAGGCGCAGCCCTGCTCGCGAGCTTTATTATCCGTGATGACAGCTTTCGTTATATCTTTCGCTTTTCCCTGCAAGGGGCCGCGATTTGTGTGCTGATTTTGAATCTCTATTACCTCGCCAAACTGCGTTGGGCGTTTAAGGTCTTGGAGCTTGCGCCGCTGGTTTGGATCGGCAAGACGTCTTACGCGCTCTATCTATGGCACTACCCTGTTTATGATTTCGTGCACCGCAATATGGATGTGGACGCGTGGTCAATCGCACTGACCCTTGTGATTAGCTTTGTGATGACGGCCATTAGTTTTTACATGGTCGAAGGGCCGTTCATGAAACTTCGCAAGCGCTTTGGTAGCCACATTCCTGTGCGCAAAGCCGCCCCTAGCGCTAGCGGGTAAGGCTCGAATCGGCTAGCGTCTTTAGATGCAGCAATATCTCGACCTCTTATCTCATGTCATGGAAAACGGTGTAGACCGCGGTGACCGCACGGGCACTGGTACCCGGGGGGTGTTTGGCTATCAAATGCGCTTTGACCTCGCGAACGGGTTTCCAATGGTCACAACCAAGAAACTGCACAAAAAATCAATCGTTCATGAGCTGATATGGTTCCTCGCGGGCGATACCAATATTGGCTATTTGCAAGATAACAAAGTCAAAATATGGGACGCTTGGGCCGATGAAAACGGCGACCTTGGCCCTGTCTACGGTAAACAATGGCGACGTTGGGAAGGCCCAGACGGAGCCGTGATTGACCAAGTGTCAAAGGTTATGGAGGCGATTAAGGCCAATCCCTATTCACGCCGTCATATCGTCTCCGCGTGGAACCCCGCCGATGTCGACGACATGGCCCTGCCGCCGTGTCATTGCTTGTTCCAATTTTTTGTCTCGCCCAGCAAAGACGGCGGCAAAGACAAGCTCTCGTGCCAGCTTTACCAACGTAGCGCCGATATCTTCCTCGGTGTGCCGTTTAACATCGCGTCCTACGCACTACTCACCCATATGATGGCGCAAATCTGCGACCTCGATGTCGGGGACTTTGTCCATACATTTGGCGACGCGCATATATATAGTAACCATTTCGAGCAGGTGAGGGAGCAACTCACGCGGAAGCCGTTCTCGCTGCCAAGATTAAAGCTGAATAAAGATGTTAAGTCGCTCTATGACTTTACCTATGAGGATGTGAAGATATTGGGCTATGAGGCGCATCCGCATATCGCGGGGAAAGTGGCGGTTTAGACGAGATTTCACGACATGGGCACCGGGCGACTGCGTCGCGTCGGTGTGACATGATTTAAGTGTTGTCATTCCGTCGCGAGCGTCGCTCGCCCGGAAACCATTTCGTGAAGTGGCAAGGTGGTGCAAATTGCGTTAGACATAATAATGGTCAAAAATTTTCACGTTTACATTATGGCAAGTCACAAGAACGGTACGCTTTACATTGGTATGACCAGTGATTTGGCTGGGCGTGTTTTTGACCATAAGGAGAGCCGCCTTAAAGGGTTTACGCAGCGGCACAATGTAAAGCGGCTCGTCTATTACGAAGCCTGCGAAGATGCTAATGAGGCGATTGAGCGTGAGAAGTTTTTAAAAAAACAAAGACGCGATTATAAAATTAGGATGATAGAGCGGGATAACCCTGAGTGGTATGATCTATATGGGGATATGCGTTATCTGAGTTATTAAACGAGATTTCACGACATGGGCACCGGGCGACTGTGTCGCGTCGGTGTGACATAATTTAGGTGCCGTCATTCCGTCGCGGCCCGAAGGGACGCCCGGAAACCATGTCGTTAGGTTTCAGGGGTGGACAAAATCTGTTGGCCTTGGCCGCTCTTATCGCTCTATCCGCTGCTTGATAATCCACCATATCACAACGGCCCCGACCATCTTACCACCCACGCTCATGACCACGTTCGGCACAGTAAATTGCGCGTCACGAATAAAACTCGCGCCATACAGGAATGCCGTTGTGTCAATAGGCGCGGCAATCGCGGAGGAGAGCAGAACGCGGGTTGAGAGCTTATATTTCGTGAAGGTGAACATGGCGTAATCGATAAGTTCCGAGATGAGGAACGCCGCCCCGCTGGCCAGCGCGAGCTCGGCCCCGCTGGTGACATAGGTCAGGAACAGCGCGAGAAACATGGCAATGAGGACTTCATGCCCAATTTCCCTTTGCGCGAAATCCCGCACGACAAGGACGAGGCCCGTCACGACTGTCACCGGATTAAACGCCCAGCCAACTAATCCCGGCAGTTCGACCATAGGCGCCCAGGTAAAGCTCCAATTGATAAACGGGATCAGCAGGATATAGACAAGCGTATATTTAAAGTAACGCAGTGACGTTTTGGGCGGTTCGCGGTCCGAGTATGATGACATTTTGTCCCTCCAGCAGCTTTGACTATACGCGGCTACGGCCTTGGTGTAACCCGACATTATGTCTACGAATCCTATGCTCTCTTTGATTGTTGCAAAATCGCGAAATGGCGTGATCGGCGTTGACGGCGATTTGCCGTGGCGTTTGTCATCTGATTTGAAGTTTTTCAAAGCGACCACACTTGGCAAGCCCGTCTTGATGGGCCGCGTGACATGGGAGAGCTTGCCGTTTGCCTTGCCGGGCCGCCCTAATTTGGTGCTGACCCGTAATAGCGATTATAGCGCGCCAAAGGCCGAAGTTTTCACAGATTTACACGCCATGATCGGACGGGGCTATGAGCTTGCAGGGCTGACAGGGACAGATGAGGTCATGTTGATCGGCGGCGCGACGCTTTATGCCAAGTTAATGCCCTATGTGGACCGCATGTATATTACTGATGTGGACGCGATGATTGAGGGTGACGCCCATTTCCCCGCGGTTCAAGCAAGCGAGTGGACATTGGTATCAGAGACGCCGCATGTGCAAACAGATAAAGACGACCATCCCTTTGTTGTGAAGGTGTATGAGCGGCGGAGTGATTTGTAAGCGTGCAATTGTGCCACTGCCTAAATCGCCAGCGATTTAGGCAGCTTATTCACATTGATTATCAATCAAATTATGACGCTACGCGTCAGCGACCGAGACCATTAGATTAAACGCAATACTAATCCGCTCGCGCGTGCCTTTATAGGGACGCACACTATGGTTCATCCATGCGGGGAATAACACCATGCGGCCATTTTTGGGACGGATAGGTGTTTGGGAATATTGCGGTTTGCCGTCAGGATAGCGGTTCACAAGCTCTGGCATATACATCACATTGGTCGGAAAGCGCGGGTCGACGAGCAGAAGCTCACCCTCGACATCCACGTCGGGGCTGTCCTCGCCGACATCGACATAATACACACCAGACCAAAGCGCGCCGGGATGGCAATGCATTTGATTGCTATTGCCGGGGCCAGACACATTGGCCCACATCTGCACGTCAAATTCAAAGTCGCGTTTGCCGTGCGGATGAATATCAGCCGTCGCGCTGGCCACAACATTAATCGCTTCGCCCAAAATGACGCGGGCGGCGTCTTCGGCCCACACCATCATGTCCACTTCGGAATGCCAGCCGCCATAATTGGACCGTTTAATACCCGCGTCTGCTTCACGTTTCGCGAGGATACGCTCGGTCAAATCAGGATTTAAATAGCCAGCCCCATCAAGGTCATGCAGGATGACGGGCGTTGGGTATAAGAACAATGTCTGTGCGGGCTGATCGGTTAGCATAAAAACCTCAAAACGAAATGCGAAAATGAAACGGATAAGACTTGATATATAGTGCGCCGCGCACCACATATAGTGCAAATGTAAATTACGGAGATAATATGTCTGATAATAAGAGCCCATGGGGCGGTAAAGACGGCGGAAAGAAGCCGTCTCGCTCGTCAGGACAGAACCCTTGGGGACAAGGGCAGGGAACCCCTGACCGAAATCGTCCACGTCCGGGTGAAACGTCTGCTGATTTGGAAAATGTAATCCAAGGCTTTAAGACGCGCTTTGGTCAAGGTGGCAATGGTGGTGGTCGCGGTGGACGTCCCGGACGCCCACAAGGCCCGCTCTCCAAATTTGGGCCGTTTGGTATTTTTATCGCCGTTGGTGCTGGAATTATGCTTTTGTCGACGGTTTATCAGGTTGATCAACAGGAAGAAGCCGTTGTCCTGCGTTTTGGTGAATATGTTCGCACGACAGGTCCGGGTTTGAATTTCAAATTGCCGAGCCCGTTTGAGACAACGATTATCCGTCCAACACGCGTTGTCCAAAAAACGACAGTCGGTGGCCGCGACTCGCTCATGTTGACAGGTGACGAAAATATCGTCGATATCAACTTTACCGTCCTATGGCGGATTAACGACCTTAAAGATTATGTCTTTGAGGTGGACGAGCCGGATGTTGCCCTGCGCGGTGTTGCCGAAAGCGCGATGCGCGAAGTCGTAGGCCGATCTGAACTTGAAGACGTGATTACGACTGCACGTTTGGAAACCACAATTGCAGTGCGTGACCTCATGCAGCTTACACTGGACGAGTATAAAGCCGGTATTGATGTCGTCGAAGTGCAGTTACAAAAGGCCGATGCGCCTGAGGGCCGCGTTGTTGACGCCTTCCGCGAAGTTGTTGACGCCACACAGGAAAAAGAAACGCTAATCAACCAAGCGACCGCCGTGCAGAACACTTTAGTTCCAGCCGCGCGTGGTGACGCCGCAAAAATTTTGCAAGACGCCGAAGCCTATAAAGGTCGTGTTGTTGCCGAAGCGCGCGGTGAAGCCGAACGCTTTAACCTGATTTTGGAGGAATACACAGCGGCCCCCCGCGTGACCCGTCAACGGATGTATCTAGAGACGATCGAAGAGGTTTACGCGCCCGCTGAGAAAATCATTTTGGATAGTTCCGCAGGAAGCGGCGTTGTCCCTTACTTGCCGCTTGACCGCTTAGGCAGAAACGCAGGAGCAAACTAATGAAGTTTACTACGATTTTTGGCGTTATTGTCGCCCTTATTGTCATTGGTTTTCTGACCATGACACATACAGTCAAAGAGTTTGAGCAAGCCCTTGTGCTACAGTTTGGTGAAGCCAAGCGGGTTGAAAACCCTTGGGGGCAAGACGCCGACGCGGGCCTTAAGTTTAAGTCGCCTGTTGAGAATATCATCACGCTAGACCGCCGTAACCTAGAGGTTGACTTGCAGCCTGTGGAACTTGTTGCCTCGGATCAAGAACGTCTCGTTGTGGATGCCTTTGTGCGTTACCGGATCGTTGACGCTATCCGTTTTTATGAGGCCCTACAGACAGAGCGCGGCGCACAATTACAGCTCCAATCGATCATGGATTCAACATTGCGTGACGTTTTGGGTCGGGTCGACCGTCCTAACATCATTGCGGGACGCCGTGCCGAGTTGATGGCTGAAATCCAGCAAGTCTCTAATAATGTTGTTAAAGACAAAAGCTTTGGTATCGAAATTATCGACGTGCGGATTAAGCGTGCCGATTTGCCGCCAGCCAACACGGAGCAAGTTTTTAACCGCATGGTGACAGAGCGTAAGCAAATTGCTGAACTTCTACGGTCAGAGGGTCGTGAGCGCGCGCTAGAGATTACCTCAACAGCCGAAAAAGATGCGACAATTATCCGCGCGGAAGCCCAGCAAAAAGCTGAGATTATTCGCGGTGAGGGCGATAAAGAGCGTAACAATGTCTATGCGGCGGCCTATAATAAGAACCCAGAGTTCTTTGCCTTTTACCGCTCTATGGAGGCTTATAAAAAAGGCCTAGGCACAGGCACAACCTATGTGCTGTCGCCTGACAGTGACTTCTTGTCCTATCTTGATGACCAAGGCGGCCCCCGCTAGGGGCGCTCGCAAAACGGATCGCGACCATCATGGGTTGGGGAACTGTTTTATTGATTGCCATAGGCGGCGCTCTCGCAGTTGAGGGTGCCGCTTGGGCTATTTTCCCGCGCGGGATGCGCGATGTTTATGCGGAAATGATGTCGATGCCAGACGTGATGCTCCATCGTGCGGGATTGATTTCTGTGGCATTGGGCAGTGTCATGATTTTTGGTGCGGTTAAGATGATCGGCAGCTAGCCCCTCTCACCCGCGACATAACCGCAATTTAACGTCACTGTGACTTGGCAAAAATTTTCCGCGCGCTAAGGTGAAGCTATGACTTTTCTAACACGACTTTTCCTAGCTATTTCCCTTTTGTTTTTACCGCTATCTGCGGCTTTCGCTCAGACGCGCGGCGTGCCGGACGGTTTTGCGGAACTCGCGCAACGGCTTAGCCCGGCTGTGGTTAATATTTCAACGGCACAGACCGTAGAAGTCGACACTAATGTTGGGCGTTTTCCCGAAGGCTCTCCATTGGAACGCTTTGACGACTTCTTTGGCGGCGGGGATATTGGCGGACGCGTATCAAAATCGCTCGGCTCTGGCTTTGTGATAGATAAAGACGGCTACATCGTCACCAATAATCACGTCATTGAGGGCGCCGATATTATCGAAGTGTCATTTCCGAATGAGGACGTTTACACCGCCACACTTATCGGCCGTGACCCTGCCACAGATATTGCGCTTCTAAAAATTGATGCGGGTAAGGATATGCCGTTTGTGCCCTTTGGCGATGCGTCCAAGGCCGAAGTCGGTGATTGGGTCATAGCGATTGGTAACCCATTCGGCTATAATGGCTCTGTCGCGGCGGGTATTGTATCTGCGCGCTCGCGCAATATTAATCACGGCACCTATGATGACTTCATTCAGACCGATGTCGCTATCAACAAAGGCAATAGCGGCGGACCCCTCTTTAATATGGCGGGCGAAGTGATTGGCGTAAACACCGCGATTTTGTCACCCACTGGTGGCTCTGTTGGTATTAGTTTCTCTGTTCCCGCAGATTTGACCCAATCCGTGGTCGCCCAACTGCGCGAGTTCGGCGAAACCCGGCGCGGCACATTAGGTGTTCGTGTGCAGGCGGTCGATAAAAACTTGGCCAAAAGCTATGGTTTGGACGAAGCTAAAGGTGCGCTGATTACGCGCGTGAATGACAAAGGCCCCGCCGCTACCGGTGGCCTTCGCCGCGGTGATTTGATTGTCGGTATTAACGGCGATGACGTGGTCAATTCGCGTGCTCTGTTCCGCCAAGTTGCGGAACTGCCCATCGATGAAATGGCCACAATAGACTATATCCGTAAGAAAAAGCGGCGCACAGCAGAGGTCAAGATTGACCGCTTGAAAGAAAAAGTCCGCAAGGCTGACGGCACATTAGAGCCGCAAATCGAAGGCGATATCGAAGGCGTCGCCATGGGCGTCTCCGTTGAGGCACTCACCCGTGAGGTTCGCCGTAAGCACCGTATCAAAGACGATGTGGTCGGTGTACGCGTGGTTAAAGTTGCGGCCAAGAGTGAGGCCTCTGGCAAGATTGTCCCGGGCGACATCATCGAAGAGGTTGGGTTCGAGCCCGTAGGGTCACCCGAAGCCTTTATGGACGCCGTCAAGTCCATGGAAGAGGGTAGCAGCCCCGTGACAATCCTTGTGAACCAAAACGGTAATTATAAGTTCTATTCACTCATGCTCTAAGCGTTGCCGCCTTACTGGACAAAGTCAGATTCGCGGTAGCCTTGGAAATATAGCGCTGTCGTTAAATCTGTGTGATTAATCGCGCAATGGGCTGCCGCCGCAACGGCGGGTTTAGCGTAATAGGCAATACCAAGTCCCGCCGCCGTTATCATCGCCAAATCATTCGCCCCGTCCCCAATGGCGACCGCCGATAGGGGGGCGTTATCTGTATGGGCGTTCAACGCGTCTAGCTTGGCTTGACGGCCCAAGATTGGCATTTTCACTGTGCCTGTTAGCTTGCTGTTCTTATCCAATAGGACATTGGCCTGATGGCTATCAAAACCGCAAGCCTCTGCAACGCGGCCCGTGAAAAACGTAAAGCCTCCCGATACAATCACAGTTTTCGCCCCAGCGGCCTTCATTGTCTGGCATAAGGTCCGAGCACCCGTGTTAATCGATATGCGGTCCTCAAAACACTGTTGTAGGACGGATAAATCCAACCCTTTCAATAAGCTAACGCGTTCAGTCAACGCACCGTCAAAGTCTATCTCGCCGCGCATCGCACGTTCTGTAATGGCGCTAACGCGGTCTTTGACGCCCGCAAAATCGGCTAGCTCGTCAATACATTCCTGCCCGATAAGCGTGCTATCCATATCACAAATTAATAGCGACCGTTTACGTCCCTCTAACCCCGCGACACAGACATCACCGAGAATGTCTTTGCGCGTCATGAAATCGGCAATGTCGCTTTGTAATCCTTGCGGTGCATCAGTGTCGATAATGACGTCAACGGCTTTATCACCCGACAGCATCTCGACTTTTTTCACGGGTAGCGTCTCAATCAAATAATCAATCACGGCGTCAATGGCCGACTTTTGCGGTTTCGCCAAGACGATAGTCGCGCTAGAGCCTGTGTGTCGTGTCATGTGAAGGACCCTTATTGTGAAACCCGTTGTGTGTATTGCAGGCCCAACCGCCAGCGGCAAGAGTGCTTGGGCGGTGCAGATTGCAAAATCTGTGAATGGCGAGATTATCAACGCTGACGCCATGCAGGTTTACAGTGATTTGCGGGTCATCTCGGCACGTCCTGACGTTCAAGAGATGGAGGATGTGCCGCATCATTTGTTTGGCCATGTCGACGGGGCTATACGGTATTCCACGGGCATGTGGCTGCGTGATGCCGTGCCAGTGATACTCGATATTATGGCGCGGGGGCGTGTACCGATTGTGACGGGCGGTACGGGGCTTTATTTCAAAGCGCTCACACAGGGGCTGGCGGCGGTGCCAGACGCTGACATATCGGATGCCACGGCATTACTGGATAAGGACGGTATCAAGGCCCTAAGAGCGACCGCGCTACGCTTAGATCCGATTGCGACGGCGCGCGTGTTGGGCGATGATCCGCAGCGCCTTATCCGTATTGTTAGTGTTGCGAGAAATACGGCAAAACCGCTTAGCGTATGGCAAGCTGACACAAAGCCTATCGTTCCGCGTCGGTATTGGCGCGGCGCGGTATTATTGCCTGACCGCGCACAGCTATACGCCCGCATCAATGCGCGGTTTGATGCCATGGTCGATACTGGGGGCCTTGATGAGGTCAGAGCGTTAATGCTGCGCGGGTTGCCAGCGGATTTACCCGTCATGAAAGCCATTGGCGTGCAACAGTTTAAAGATTGCCTTGATAACGCAGATGCCCTCGCGGCCTCCATAAAGATTGCGAAACGGGATACGCGGCGCTTTGCGAAACGGCAATTTACGTGGTTTCGCGGGCAAGCTGCGGATTGGGATACCGTGGAGAACGTTTCACAACGAACAGCGTTCATGGCAAAAATTTCTAATTTTAACGATTGACGGCGCATTAAGGGTAAATTATGCCTTAATAGCTCTTTAAACGGAGCAGTCATGCGCAACTTACCGTTTTGGTGAAAGGTGTTCTTTTTTTAAGGACGCCTTTTTTTTATCAGTGGCGTCAATGAACCCGCTGTCGCATTCTGTAATCTGTGTTGAGATAATGTCATGTTTTCATAGCTTGCGCTGTGACCTCAAAACCGTAAGAGCATAGGCGTGAGGTCATTATGCGTCTGCCGCAATTTTTTCTAACGATGGATAAAAAAGCTCTGCGCGCGGTAAGCGTGCTGGTGATGATGTTCCTTATCGTTGCGGTTATTATAACATGGGCGCGCGGCTTCATGACTGTTGATGACGGCGAGTTGTCTCGCTTGCTTATCTCTTTGAAAAGTTCTGGCTTGGCGCTGCCTGTCACGATTTTTATCTTTATCGTCGCAAGCTTTATCGGCATGCCGCAATGGGTTCTTATCGCGATCTGTGTTGCGGCCTTTGGGCCTGTTACGGGGGGCGGTTTTGCCTGGGTCGCAACGCTGTGCTCCGCCAGTGTCAATTTCTGGCTCGCGCGATTGATGGGGGCTGCACAATTGGAAGTGCTGGCGGGTAAATTTGTAACCCGTATCGTGACGGTTATTAAACGTAATGCTGTGCTGACCAGCTTTGCTGTACGGCTTGTCCCAACGGGGCCGTTTATCCTTGTGAATATGGCGGCGGGAGTCTCTGGCATGGCCTATGTTTTGTTCATGCTGGGCACGGCGCTGGGGATAATGCCCAAGATAATTATGGTCGCGCTTTTGGGCCAGGGGGTGCTAGAGTCTGGCGATAGTCGTATGGCGCTTTTGGCTTTTGCTGGGGCTGCGGGTGTCGTGATTTTATTGATGTTACTGGCAAGACGCTATCTGCGGCGGTTTGTAGACTTAGGAAACAAGACGCAATAGCGGAAAATACGGGCTTTTGCATAGGGATGGCTTGCTTTTTTCAGGTTCAACCCGCATTAATTCAATGCACACGAATCGTGTTGCGGGACAATGATTTTAATTTTGCGTTTTTAAGTGGGACATGACCGATACCGATGACGTTTCGGTTGCTCGCTTCGTTTAAAAAGCAAGGCTCGTCTGGAGACAGGCGATAAGGACATAGAATGCTATCCTATATCTTCGGCGCTTTTTCATCTGATATTGCTATCGACCTTGGTACGGCTAACACGCTTGTCTATGTAAAGGGCCGCGATGTTGTCCTGAACGAACCATCCGTCGTCGCCTTTAGTTATAAAAACGGTCGCAAGGTTGTGCACGCTGTGGGATCAGAGGCGCGCATGATGCTCGGCCGCACACCAGGTAATATCGAAGCCATCCGCCCGATGAAAGACGGCGTGATTGCTGATTTTGAAGTCGCCGAGAAGATGATTAAATATTTCATCGAGAAGGTGCATAACCGCCGCCGCTTCCTCCAGCCAAAAGTCGTCATTTGTGTCCCATCAGGGGCAACCGCCGTGGAACGCCGCGCTATTCACCAATCGGCTGAACAAGCGGGTGCGTCCCATGTTTATCTTATCGAGGAACCCATGGCGGCCGCCCTTGGCGCGGGTCTGCCTATTCACGAGCCATCAGGCTCTATGGTCGTTGATATTGGCGGCGGCACAACAGAAGTCGCCGTTCTTTCGCTTGACGGTATTGTGTATTCGCGGTCTGTGCGCGTGGGTGGTGACAAAATGGATGATGCCATTATCCAATATGTGCGCCGCACGACGAACCTGTTAATTGGTGAAATGAGTGCCGAGCGTGTAAAAAAAGAAATCGGCTCTGCGACCATGCCTGATGATAACGAAGGCATGACGGTACAGATCAAAGGTCGTGACCTGATGAACGGCGTGCCGCGCGAAATTCGCGTGACAGAAGCCATGATCGCGGAAAGCTTGGCCGAACCCGTTGAGCAAATCGTTGAAGCCGTGAAAACAGCGCTGGAATCAACACCACCAGAACTGGCCGCCGATATCGTTGATAAGGGCATCATGTTAACGGGCGGCGGGGCGTTACTGCGCAATCTTGATGTTGAACTTCGCAACCGCACAGGACTGCCCGTGTCTATTGCTGATGACCCGCTGTCTTGCGTTGTGCGCGGCTCGGGGACTGTGGTCGAGAATTTGAAAAAATGGAAGAGCGTGCTCTCCAGTGGCGTTTAAGCGCGCATATCTCTGTCTTGCTAGACTAACACAGCGTGTGGCCACGTGAGGGGCGGCTCTGAAAACGCGTTCCAACGCCGCCGCACATTCCTCAGCGTTGTTACAATATTATTCGTCATTTCCGTTTTGACGATGCTGGTCGCGCGCAGCGAGTCGGACGCCTTTGCTAAGCCTCGCGCCGTTATTGATAACATCACAGCCCCCGTCATCAATGTCATCAATATGCCCATCCGCGGGGCCGAGCGCATGATAAGTAATATGAAAGCGCGCAGTGAAACGTTTGAAGAGAACGAGCGTCTACGGGCAGAAATTGCGCGGCTGAAGGATGTCGAAATTCGGGCAAAGGCGCTGCAGGATAAAATCAACCAGTTTGAAGAGATATTAAAAACTGATATTGTCGATGATATCCCGACCCTTAAAATACCCGCACGCGCGGTTGCCGAAACGAATGGGCCTTTTGTGCGCTCTGCCCTTTTAAATGTCGGACGCAATGACGGTGTAAGCAAAGGGCATGCTGTGATGACGACGGACGGTTTATACGGCCATATTGTGCGTGTCGGGAACGGGTCATCGCGCGCGTTACTCCTGAATGATCTAAACTCGCGTATTGCGGTGAAGTCTGCCCGCAGCGAAGCCCGCGCCATATTAATTGGGAATAATTCCGCTACGCCGTCCTTGTCATTCATTGGTCCAGAGGCCGATTGGAAGCCCGGTGACGGTGTTGTCAGCTCTGGCGATGAAGGCGTTTTGCCAGCAGGTCTGCCGATCGGGCAGGCGGTTGCTGCTGCGTCCGAGCGCGCGTTTAATGTGACGCTTCATACAAACAAACGTGCTGTAGATTGGGTCTGGGTCTATCCGTTTACACCTATTCAAGAGCCAGACGAAAACCCTGATGAAGACATTACAGCCCAAGCGGCGTCAAACGGCGGCCCTAGCGCATCAGCGGATAGTGCAACGGATCAATAATGCCATTTGTTGATAAGATATCAGACCAGAGATCACGCGGGCTCGCATTAAGCGGTATCGCCTCTGTGCTTGTGCTTACGGTCTTGTCTCTGCTTAGTGTCAATATATTGACCTACCATATCGGCCTGTCGTTTTTGCCTTTGGCAGGGCTTTACTTATGGCCACGCCTTGCCAATCCAATGCTAAGTGTTTTGGGTCTATTTGCGCTGGGATGCCTTGCTGATATGTTGGGTGAAACACCCCTTGGGTTTTGGCCCTTTGTTTATTTAGTGTATTTCATGGTCTTTCGGCCTGACACGCGCGAAACATCATCAAGCCTAATGGAGCTATGGCTTGGTTTTCTGGTCGCCGTTATTGTCGCCGCACTCACGATGCTTGTCGCCAGTTTTATATTCATAGGACAGCCGATAAAATTAACGTCCCTAATTTTTGGTTGGGCTCCTGTTTTAAGTCTCTTTCCGCTTGTTTATTTGGGCTTGCGCGCCATTGGTCGCAGAAGCACAGATGGCAGCGGTGCCGGTTTTGTGACATAGGTGTCCCGTGAGTGATGACCGTATTGACCCATCCTTAATTACCCGCCGCACAGCGTTTCTAGGCGTGGCGGGGGCGCTTGGCATGAGCGCTCTAACGGCGCGGCTCTATTATCTGCAAGTCGTTAAGGCAGAAGACTACACAGTTCTTTCTGACCGCAACCGGTTTAATTTTAAAACACTTATCCCTGAACGCGGCCGCATATTAGACCGTAACGGTGTCAGCCTCGCGGTGAACCGCCAAGATTTCCAAGTTATGATCGTGCCTGAACAAGTTGACGATGTTGACGGCACGCTTGATGCTATTTCCGATATTGTCCCGATAACGGATAAGGTTCGTGCGCGCGTGAAACGCGAAGCAAAACGCCGCGCGCGGTTTATTCCTGTGTTGGTTGATAGTCATTTGGATTGGGACGCCTTCGCTGCGCTTAATCTTCGCACACCCGACTTGCCGGGTGTTGCACTGGATGTTGGGCAGGGGCGCCTCTATCCTCACAAGGGGTTATTCACTCATACGTTGGGCTATGTCGGCACAGCGGGGCCAGACGATATTGCTGTTGATAAGGATCCCTTACTGCGTCAACCGTCTTTTCGAATTGGCAAAACAGGGGTCGAGGCGGCGTCTGATAAAACCCTGCGAGGTAAAGCGGGGCGATTAAAGGTCGAAGTCAATGCCCGTGGCCGTGTTGTGCGCGAATGGCCAGACCCAAAGGAAAAGCCCGTTTCGGGTGACGATGTCTGGTTAACACTGGACGCGGATTTACAGCGTCATGCCGCAGACCTATTTGAAGAGGATAGCGGCGGCATTGCGGTCATTGACGTTATGACAGGCGAACTGCGCACGCTTTTATCTATGCCAACATTTGACGGTAATTTATTCGTCTCAGGTCTGACGGCGGCCGATATGGCAGCGATGAATGCGAGCGAGAAACGCCCGCAGTTTAACAAAGTCATTGGCGGCGGTTATCCGCCCGCATCGACTTTTAAAATGGTGGTGATGCTTGCTGGGCTAAAGGAAGGTCTTATTGATCCCAAAGAGAAGATATTCTGTACGGGTCGTGTGCGCTTAGGTAACCGCAATTTTCACTGTTGGAAACGCCGGGGTCACGGGCCAATGGATTTACGCGATTCATTGAAACAAAGCTGCGATGTTTATTATTACGAAATTGCCAATCGCCTGGGTATTGACCCTATTCATGATATGGCGCGACGTTTGGGTTTCGGCGAGCGTTTTGATATTGGTATCTCTGGGCAAACATCGGGTATTGTGCCCAATGATGCATGGAAACAGGCGCGGCTTGGTGACGGCTGGCGAACAGGCGATAGCTATAATGCGGCCATTGGACAGGGGTTTGTTTTGACAACACCGCTGCAAATGGCTGTTATGACAGCGCGGCTGGCCAATGGGCGTCGGGCTGTAAATCCCACATTGATTATTGGCCAAGATTTAGACGGGTTTGACGCGTTGGATATTGACCCCACCCATTTGCAATTGGTGCGCGACGCTATGTGGTCGGTCTGCGAAGAGCCGGGCGGTACGGCCTACCGCGCAGATAGTCTCGGCTTTGGGGGCATTGATATGGCCGGCAAAACGGGCACAGGCCAAGTACGCAGCATTTCACGGGCCGAACGCGAAAGCGGAGTTCGGTCAAATGAACGCATTGCGTGGGAATTACGTGACCATTCCGTCTTTGTTGGATACGCGCCATTTGAAGCGCCGCGTTTTGCGGTCGCCACACTCGTTGAACACGGCGGATCTGGGGCAGGGCGCGCTGCTGATATTAGCCGCCAACTCCTATCTATGGCTCTCTCACGCGACGGGGTGAAACCATTATCGCCCGAGGCTCGATTATGAGTATGCGGCGCTCCATGTCTGGATCAGCTGTTTCCAATTCGCTGATTGGGCGGCTTTATGAGGTCAACTGGCTTCTTTTTGCGCTGGTTTACGTTATTGGTGCCGTCGGGGTGGCAATGATTTTAGCGGCCACTGACGGGGTTTGGAACCAAGGCGCGCTACAGCATTTGGTGCGCTTACTTCTCGCGGGTGGGTTAATGCTCACGATTGCTTTGATCGATATTCGTGTGTGGTATTATTCGGCTTATCCTGTCTATGCGGTGGCGCTCTTGCTGTTGGGCGCGGTTGATATATTTGGCGTGACCGTCAATGGCTCTCAGCGTTGGCTAGACCTACCTTTCATACGCTTGCAACCATCAGAGATTATGAAGGTCGCCATTGTATTGGCTTTGGCGCGTTATTATCATGATTTGCCGAGACGCAAGGTTTCCACCCCGATTGGCTTATTAGGCGCTTTGGTCATCATAGGCGTGCCGATGCAATTTATTTTGCGGCAGCCAGATTTGGGCACCACTATTTTATTGGTTGCGACGGGCTTTGCGCTTGTGTTCCTAGCGGGCGTGCGGTGGCGCGTTATTGGCGGGGCGGCCATAGCGGCCATGGTTATGATACCGCTATTTTTCAAATACGGACTGAAAGATTACCAGCGCAGCCGTATTCAAACCTTACTATCACCAGAATCAGACCCCACAGGTGCGAGTTATCACATTATCCAGTCTAAAATCGCGCTCGGGAGCGGCGGTTTGTCTGGCAAAGGATATATGCAGGGCACGCAGCGCCAAGGCGAATATGTGCCAGAAAATACCACAGATTTTATCTTTACAGTGATTGGCGAGGAATTCGGGCTGATTGGTTGTGTCGCAACAATACTGGCCTATAGCGCATTGATGGCACTGTGCTTGTTTTTGTCGACACAGACGAAACATGTGTTCTCAAGGCTTTTAATTTTGGGGATAACCACGACATTCGCGCTTTATGTCTTTATCAATATGGCAATGGTTATGGGATTAATCCCTGTTGTAGGGGTGCCTTTACCTCTGATTTCTTATGGCGGCACAGTGATCTTAGCTGTGATGACAGGCTTTGGGCTTATCCTGTCTGCGCATCTATACCGGGGGTCTGAGCTACCCCGGGGTGGGGATTAGCCGTCGTCGTGGGCAGCGCATGAATAGCTATAAAGCTGTTTAATTCGGGCCGTGTGATGTCCAAGCAATCAACAAGATCAGTCAAAAGCGGCTTCATATTGGCAGGTTTAGCATTTTGAAGTTGCGCGGCGAGTTTACTACCTTTCAAAATGCCGATATTGGCGGCGGACCCTTTTAGCGCATGGGCAGAGCGCCGAAAGCTTTCAATACTGCTGGCATCACCTGTGATGGCCTCGGGCAAATCATCGTGCAGTCGTTCGATAAAACCTTCCGTCGACGCCCAAAACCGGTCGATTAATCTGGATAACATATCGGCAGGCGCAGCATCGCAGAGCGGCGACAGCACCGTTTTATCAAGCAAGGCGAAATCGTGTCCCGTCTTTGGAAAAGTCGTCGTGTCTGCGTGCATAGGCTTAGCTAAGACTTCGGTCTGGTGTGAGCGGTTCCACGCCTTGACAATATCCCCGATACGAAACGGTTTCAGCAGCGTCTTGTTCATACCAACGGCTTTTACAGCGTCCGTTATAGAGGTATCAGCATAGGCGGTAACAGCAAATATCGGAGTCTTACGATTGTAACGGCAGGTTTTGCGAATAGCGGCAGCAGACTCAAATCCATCTATGATCGGCATTTGTAAATCCATAAGGATAAGGTCGAACCGTTCAATCGCGCTAAGTTGTATTGCGATACGGCCATTATGCGCCAAACTGACATCGCAGTCTTCGCGCTCAAGCAATGTTTTCATGATAGTCCGGCTGGCATAATTATCATCAGCAACAAGGATGTTTTTAAACGGCAAACCAACGGCGTCTTGGGGATTTAAATTTTGCGGAATGTGAGACATATTATGCGCCATTGTTGTCTTCTTATTGGCAACCTAAGATATTTATATGAAGAGAACGTAAAGATAGGCTGTAAGGCGCATTGTGATTTCGTGCATAAGCTGGGCGTTTTGCCGTTAAGACCTTGACCAAACTCATCAGTTCCGCGACTGTATGGAAAAATTATAGGGGATTAATATGGCAGGACTTCCTAGCTCAGAGACCGTTCAATGGTCGTCTAAATTTGCATTTACTATGGCCGCGGTGGGTTCATCCGTAGGTCTTGGTAACCTTTGGCGGTTTTCCGCGGAGTTAGGCACAAACGGTGGGGCAGCTTTTCTTGTAGTATATATAGCCTGTATCATCTTCGTTGGTATTCCAGTCTTGATGAGCGAATTTATGATTGGCCGCGCTGGTTTGGCTTCTAGCGCTGTTGGCTCACAAACTGATTTGGCCATTCGAAGCAATGTCTCCAAAGGTTGGAGCGGCGGTGCGTGGTTTGGTATGATAGCGTCGTTTCTGATTGTTAGTTTTTACTGCGTTGTTGCGGCATGGGTGTTGAATTATCTAGTGCGTTTTTTGGGGAATGGTTTTCAAGGTCTATCAGCTGAGTCTATTGCACAACAATTCCCGGATATGCTCGCTGACCCGCTGGGTAAAGAAAGCGGAGTTGTCAAAGCTGTATGGCCATACTTTTTCATATTCGCTGGTATTACGACATGGCTTGTGGCTCGGGGCGTCAATAAAGGTATTGAAACAGCGGCAAAACTTTTGATGCCACTCTTCTTTATTCTTCTGATTGGATTGGCGGCGTATTCTCTCATTACGGGTATGCAATCAGGCGGCACAGCACAGGCATTTTCTTTCATGTTCACGCCTGACTTTTCAAAAATAACACCTGCTGTGGCAACATCGGCGCTAGGCCAAGCGTGCTTCTCTATCGGTATTGGTAACGCCATCATGATTACTTATGGGTCTTACCTTCCGCGGTCTGTCAGTATTCCGAAGGCTGCGGTAACGATTAGTCTTGTCGACACACTAGTTGCCATTACGGCGGGCCTCGCGATTTTTCCAATTGTATTCACCCACGGTTTAAATTCTGCGGGTGGTGCCGGGCTGTTCTTCCAAACACTGCCGACAGCGTTGGCTGACTTTTGGTACATCGGTGCGGCGTTCTTCTTCTTGGCTTTTTTCGCAGCGATTACGTCATCCGTGTCATTGCTAGAGCCGTCCGTAGCTTATGTCGCAGAGAAATTTAAACTAACAAAAGCGAAAGCGGCATGGCTGACAGGTGGTGCGATTACCTTTGTCGGTTTATTTTCACTCATGTCGCCGGCCTTCTTCGACTTTATCGACACAGGGCTTGCGGGTCCGATCTTGGCGCCGCTGTCTGCGCTGTTGATTGTCTTGTTTACAGGATGGCGCCTCAGCAAGACCATTATAGCGCAGGAAATTGCTGGCGAAGGCGAAGCCTTAGGTAGGTTCATCTTATTCTTTGTCAAATATGTTGCACCTTTATTTATGGGGTTTGTCCTCGTTCGAGGTATTCTTCAGCGCTATTTTGGCATTTAAAATTAAAATCCTTTCACATTAAAGCGCAAACGCAGTGCATCCCTTGCACTGCGTTTTTTTTATAGTAAAAGAATTGTGTGATGTGGGGCATTCACACAATATTCAGCAAGTCTGAGTATGTTAGGCTGACCTAGTTGATGGACGTCCATCATCACGAATTGGGGATTTTGATGCGACTAAAGTTACTCTGCGCGAGCTTGGCAGCTATGTCCTTAACCGCCTGTGCCACCGTCGATATGACGAGCATGGCCGGAACAACATCAATATCTGCTCAGCAAACATCCCCGCAAGGTAACGTCGTTGAACGCGCTGCCAGCAAACTTTACGCCGTATTTGTCAATAAGGGTTGGGCAGCAAAGGCCTCTCGCAAACGCGTACAATCCACGGCTAATGTCCTTTTAAAGGGTCTAGAGCCAACTGTCGCTGATATGAACGCAGGGTCTTATGCAGACACAGCAACCAGCTACGCGTCATTATCATCTGATATTCGCGCGGCACAGCAACATGTCGACCAAACCGTCAAAGCGGCAGAGGTATATTTGGCGATGTCTGATTTGGGCGTCAACATGCGTGCAGAGCTCAGCAGTTTGGAGAAAGCCCTGATAACGTCTCGTCAGGCGGAGGTAGTTTTCAGCACGGCACTTGAGCGTTTGAACCGCACAGACTGTCCCGATTTCGCAAGTTATGCCGCGCGTGTTAATGCCCTGCGTGATGTGACCGATGAATATGGCCAGCGTGTGCGCCAGACATCATCACCGCTTAAAACAGCGGGTCTTGGCTAGCGACCCTTAAAACACTTATATCAGCCGTAAGGCTCCACGTGGCTGCCCCCATAGGGCATTTGGTGCGGGATCTATAAACTCTCCATGATAATGAATGCCTGGGTTTCTATCCTTGGCCAGAAGCAGTGCACCGTCCAAATCCACCACATCGGCATAATCCATCAATAACGTCGCGGGGGCCATGGCCAGTGATGTGCCCACCATACAGCCAATCATAATAACGAAACCCTGTGCCCGTGCTGTTTGGATGAGTTTCACCGCTTCTGTTAGACCGCCTGTTTTATCAAGTTTCACATTCACCGCGCGGTAGCCTGCCTTATGCAGGGCAGGGAGTTCCGTGCGTGTATGAAGGCTTTCATCGGCGCAAATGATAGGCAACATGTCGGCTGCGTCAAAGGCTGATGTCTCGCTGGACGGCACAGGTTGTTCAATCAAGACTACAGGATAGCCCGCGAGACGGTCTCGCATCGCGCGGGTTTGTTCAAAGCTTAGCGCTTCATTCGCATCAATGATGAGTTCCGCGTCAGGGCGCGCTTTAAATATCGCGAGAGCGGCTGCTAGGCCGCCGTCATAATCCCCAATCTTTATTTTAAGCAGGCTATGGATCTTGGCCTTTATTGCGGCGGTTTGCATTTTCGCAGGCGTATCGATGGAAAGTGTAAAAGCCGTGCGTGATGTCTTGGACGGCAGGAGGTTGAGCATCTGCGCCACCGATTGTCCCGTCTGTTGCGCCTTTAAATCCCACAACGCACAATCCACCGCATTACGCGCCGCACCAGCCGGAAGGAAGTCTTGCAGCGTCTCCGTGCTAAGGCTCTCTAGCTTATCAGACAGGCTGTTGATTTGCGCGCAGACGCCATGAGCCGTCTCGTTGTAGCGCGCATAGGGACGACATTCGCCGTATCCTGTGTGAACGCCGTCAGTAATGGCGACTGTCACGACAATCACTTCGGTCAAGCTGCTGCGTGAAATCCGAAATGTTCCTGCTACAGGCCAATGTTCGATTGTTGAATTTATTTCGCGCAAAATTTATCCTTTTCTTGACCTACACGCCGTTGCACAGCACCTTAGCACTATGAATGACGCTTCGCTTCAACATTCAAGGATAAATCCTGATTTTGCGCTACGTTTTGACGGCGAATGCGCCTTTATAACCGCGCGCGGGGATTGGAGTCTTAACACAATCACCCAAGTTGACGCGCAGGTCAGCGACGCCTTGGCAGGGCATAGTTATAATGCAGTGCAATATGATCTGGACGGCGTAACCAATCTTGATACGGCGGGTGCCTATATTCTAGCCCGTGCGGCGCGGTGTGACGCGGAGAGCTGCTTTAGTTGGATGATAAAAACGCCCAATAAGGGGCAACAAACATTGCTGCAAGTCGCTGCTGATGCGCGTATGGGACGACCGCCGCCTGATATAAAACCTTGGTATGAAGTCATGGTTCGCATGGGTATGGCGACCGAAAAATTCGTCAAAGAGACCTATGATACGCTTGCCTTTCTGGGCCAATTCATGGTTATCATGGGCAAATTGATCGTGCAGCCCCAGCGTATCAAATGGAAATCCGTTGTCGCGCTTATCGAAGAGGTCGGCTTAAACGCTGCACCTATTATCATGCTGCTCAGCTTTTTCATTGGGGCCGTGCTTGCCTATATGGGCGCGAATTTATTAGCGTCATTCGGCGCGCAAATATTCATGGTCGAACTGGTTGGGTTCTCGGTGTTGCGGGAATTTGCCGTGTTGATCACTGCGATATTACTGGCGGGACGCTCAGATTCTGCTTTTACAGCGCAAATTGGCGCGATGAAAATGCGCCAAGAAATTGACGCGATGAGTGTCATTGGGTTGGACACATTTGAAACATTAGTTGCACCGCGGGCTATTGCCTGTCTTGTCAGCGCGCCGATTTTGACATTTTTTGCCATGATAAGCGGGATATTTGGCGGCATGTTGGTCGCATGGCTTGGGCCAACGGATGTAACGCCTATCTTGTTTTTTGCGCGTCTAAAGGACGCCGTGGATATGAATCATTTTTGGGTGGGCATGGTCAAAGCCCCGTTCTTCGGACTTATCATTGCCATTATTGGCTGTCGACAAGGCCTTGCGGTGTCAGGTAGCGTCAACTCCTTGGGGCAGCGCACGACATCATCCGTCGTGCAGGCGATTTTCGCGGTTATCACGCTTGATGCTATGTTTGCCATGCTATTCTTACAGTTGGACGTTTAACCATGAGCTTGACCTTAGACATGACAGCCCCACCGGTTGAAGCGCGCGGTATCCTTTCGCAATTTGGACCGAATGTAATCCATGAAAATCTAGATTTTCGCGTGAATAACCGCGAAATTGTCGGTCTTGTTGGGGGCTCTGGATCTGGTAAATCCGTGCTGATGAACACGCTGTTGGGATTAAAGCAGCAAGAGGGCGGCGTTGTGCGCTATTACGGCCAAGACCGCCGAGAGCTGACGCCCGAGCAACGCCAATCGATTAACAATCAAATTGGCGTGTTGTTTCAAGGCGGGGCTTTGTTTTCATCCTTGACTGTTCGCGAAAATATCATGGTGCCATTGCGTCAACATGCGGACTTACCGCTAAAGCTGATGCGTAGCTTGGCCGATATGAAAATTCATATGGTTGGATTACCGGCAACGGCGGCGACCTTGTTTCCGTCTGACTTATCTGGCGGGATGAAAAAGCGGGCTGGGCTGGCGCGTGCACTGGCGCTTGACCCGTCAATTCTTTATCTTGATGAGCCAACAGCGGGTCTTGACCCGATTGGGGCTTCGGCCTTTGACGAACTGATATTGGGATTGCGCGAGGCCATGGATTTGACGGTGATTATGATCACCCATGATTTGGATAGCTTGTTTCGCATCTGTGACCGTGTCGCCGTGTTAGTTGATAAACATATTGCCATTAACGACAGCTTGCCTAATGTCATGGCCTATGACCATCCATGGGTGGCAGAGTATTTTGGTGGGGAACGCGCACGCGCCGCACTCAACGCGGGTGTCAAAGATATTGTATCAGAAAGCAGGGGCTAGGACATGGAAAGCAAAGCAAATTATGCCCTGATTGGCGTCTTTGTCTTGGTCGCAATGGCCAGTATTCTAAGCTTTATTGTGTGGCTATCCAGCGCGCAATTTGACCAGAAATATGATAATTATGATGTCGTGTTCCAAGGCGCCGTGCGGGGGCTGTCCCAAGGCAGTGAAGTGCGGTTTAACGGCCTTCGTGTCGGCGAAGTGACGGCTCTGAAACTCGATCCGAATAACACGAATGCTGTGGTCGCCAGCATTCAAATTCAAGCTGAGACACCCGTGCATACGAATAGTAAAGCGCAGCTAGAACCGCTAGGCTTGACGGGGTTGAACTATATTCAAATTTCAGGTGGCACAGATGAATTTCCGTTGATGTCAGAATTACCAGGGCGTGGGCCGCTGGTTATTCCGGGACAGATGAGCCAGATTGATACGCTGGTTGAGGGCGGCGAAGACGTAATTATTGGCGCGCAGCGCGCGCTCGGGCGGGTGAATGCGCTTTTGAGCGAGGACGCGATTTTAGATTTCCAAGGCATCTTGTCCAATATCCGAACCATCACAGCCAACCTTCAGGACGCTGATTTGGACACGGATATTATCAACCAAGTCCTGCTATCTTTTGAGAAAGCCGCCATCGACGTAAGCGCGGCAGCCATCGCTGTGGACGATGCCGCCACGTCCTTTGACGCGCTTGTAACCAATGATGTGGCGTCCGTGATATCTCGGGCCGAAGTGAGCATGGCGCAGCTTGATAAAACGCTTGCTGATTTCTCTGGCTTTGCAAAGGGCGGCGAGGCGCTAACTGTTGATACGCGTGACGCGATTAACCGTCTGTCTAATTCTGGCATCACAGATATCGAAGAAACCATCGACGGCATCCGCGACGTGGTCAGTAGCCTGAACGATGTTGTCACCTCGCTCGAGGCTAATCCGCTTCTATTTATTGCAGGCGAAGAACGCGAAACTGTGGAGATACCCCAATGATAAAAAGCCTCAATTTTGCTTGTTTTGCTGTGGCTTTGACGACGTTGCCGCTGTCTGGCTGTGTGTCCAGTATTTTACCTGATCCGGCCCCTGCTGATATCGTTTACCGCTTATCAACCCAGACAGCATCCGTGGCGGCCAATGCTGATGCCGCGGTGATGCGTGTGGACCGTCCGGCCGTGTCCAAAGCGTTGCGCGGCGAGGATATTGTCATATCGCCAGATGGTCGCCGCTTAGCGGTGGCAGAGCAAGCCCGTTGGGCCGAAGCGTTACCAGACCTTATCCAAGATTCGATGCTTGATGTGTTATCGGCTCGCGCAGACTTGGTCGGTGTTCTGCCAACATCGGGCGCACGCACGGAATATAGGGTGCATTTGACTGTTAGAAGCTTTGAATCAAACTTTGATAATGGGCAGGGCAGCGCTCCGCTGGCGACGGTTCATTATGCTGTGACCTTTTCAAATTCGTCCACACGTGCGTTGCTTGGGACTTATGACGTTCGAAAAACACAGCGCGCGAGTAGCTTTAGCGTGCCCGCGATTGTTGAGGCACAAGACAGTGCCAATTTAGAGGCCCTAACCGAGGTTGCAGATTGGATAAGCGATGTCTTGTCAAAGACGCGCAGCTAGTCGCAACCAAATTTTACCCATTTAAAGCCGCATCACACAGCAAAAATGCGCGTCCTGCGTCGCTTTCTAATGTCTCGCGAATTGCTTCTCTGTCTGTAGAGATCGGGTCAAGTCGGGTGCGAAACTGATTGGTGAAACGTGTTAGATCAGATTTAAAACCTGCATCATTTATCGCAGCTTCGCGGAGGTGCCGAACTGGGGTCGCCATACGCTTTGCAACGGCAGCGCTCATCGCGTCAGCTGTTTTGGATTTGCGGATATTAGCGGCCTCGATAATACATCCGTCGTCGACAATCGCCGCGGGGCTGAGGCCCATATTGCTTAGCGCTTTGACAATTGTGATGTCTTTAATGGGGTGAGGTGTTTCTGCTTTCTTCGCGGCTTTCACAATGTCTTTCGCGGCACTTTGACCCGAGGCATTGGATTTTTCAGGAGCCCCAAACAGGCCGCGCCACCGCCATTTTGATGAACTTTCTTTTTTTGACGATGCGTCATTATCCTCTATTGCCGACCGAACAATGTCAGGGTCAAAAGACGTCAACGGCGCGTCAGCATCAGGGGGCGTCAGGTCGCCGTCCTCAATGGGTTCAAAACTTAGCTGCGTGTCGTCATAAATAGGCGCATCATCAAGGTCGTCGGGCAGGGCGACAGGCGGCGGGGCAGGCATCGTCTCTAAACGAAACAGAGTGTCAGGCTCCACAGGGGCTGCATAAGTCGTGTCCTGCTCCTCTATGCTCTCAGCCGGTAACCCGGGTTCAAGAGACGGGAAATCGCTATCGAGAGGTCGCAAGGTTACACGGCGCGGTTTGGGGGGGTCGTCTGTGTTAAATCCAAGCGCCTCCTTTTGCTGTGCCAAGGTGTTATTCGCGGCAGAGGGCTCAACAATGTTTTGCGCATTTTGTGAACGGCCCAATTTATCCATCAAATCCATCATATCGGCTTCGATGCGAGCAATTTCTTTGCGGGTCGTTGATAGGCTGTTTTGCACTTGGCGGGCGGCGGTGTCGCTGATGCTTTCGGCGCGGGCTGTGGAATATTTGACCATATCTTCCATTTCTTTAAAACGCGCGCGCACGGCGGTATCGGTCAAGCGCGCGGCATCGGCCAAAGCCTCAACTGTGGCCCGCCCGCTATCGGACGCATCAGACAGGCTCTGCGCGCCGACTTTGGCAGACATAGACATGTCGCGCATTTTGGTCAGGCGCTCTTCCAATATCGCGCCCATTTCGTCTTGTTCTTTTTTCAAATGATCAATCATGGCGGTCAGGTCTGTTACATGTTTGCGGTAGACAGCGTCCATTTCCTCTGACCGTGTGTTGATGGCATTGCCTAACATTGTAATCTCTGTCTGGCTTCCGCTGAGTGTCTCCGCGGCCGCTACAGCGTTTTGACGCACAACATCAGAGGCAGAGTTGATCTTCTCTGCGGCGCCTTCGATGCTGACGCGGGCCTCTTGTATTTTTTGCTCCGCCGTCTGTGTGGACTGCGACAGGTTTTCGGCATGGCTATCGAGCGTAACAGACAGCCCCGCCATGCGGCTTTCAAATGTATTGGCCACAGCGTCTAGGGCCTCGCGTTGCGCGGTGAGGGTAGACGCAATTTTGTCCGTGACATTTTCCGCCGATAATGTGGATTGTGATAAAGACGCACTTTGGGATTTCACCACATCATCCAGCAATTCCATACGGGTCATCGCGCTTGAGACTTTAAGGTTTACCGCCTCAATTTGCGCCTGAACGGCTTTGGACATAATGGTAGAGCGCGTAATAACCGTCTCATCAGGTGACATCATGGCTTGGGCCGCTTTTGAAAGGCGGTCAGAATGAACGGCGAGCTTTGATAATTCGCGTAGCGCATAAGCGCAGAAAATGAATAACAACATCGGCACAATAATCAGTGTGGCGAAGCCCGCGAGTTTTAGCGCTGACATAGCTTGTAGCCCTTTGAGCCCGCCTTGCCCCCATAGCGTGAAGCCAATGGCGCACAACGTCCAAATGATGGCGGCGATAACGCCTATAATCATGATGTGTCCGAAACGAGGTGTTGTGGCGATGTCCTCTATGCTGCCGACGGCTTCACGTGTGACAAAGGCTGGTACTGTGTCCTTTTCAGTCTTTTGCGGAGCGGTAGGTGAGGGCGCTGCCGCCTTCTCAACAGGGGTTGGTTTCTTAGTTTGACTATCCAGATCTGGTTTCGGCGGCTTCGGAATAGGCGCCGTAATTGGTTTTAGAGCGTTATCATCCTGATTTTTTGTTTTGGATGATGCCAAAGGCACGACGGGCGTTAAGCCAAGAGGGCGAATACGGGGGGGCGGCGCGGTTTCACTATCTGACGTGGTAGTGTCGCTTTCATCCAAATCAATCGGCTCGCCAGCATCATCGACGGGCACAGTTAAATTAAGCGGTTTCGCGGATGATATATTTTCATCTGTTGGTTTTTGCGCGGCGTCAGATTTTGGTGCCGTGTCGTCATCAGCGGGGGGCAAACCCAACGCATCCAAAGCGTCGCTATCATCGGCTTCGATTGATTTAATACGCTTAAAAATATCTGACATTGACGACCCTTATTATTTTCTTGCCTAACTTAACGGAATATAAGCGCTTTTCCACTAATTATTCCTGTAATGAGACGGCACAGCATTGACTGCGCCGCCATTGGGTTGAATGGAAAAATGGGGGCCACTATGGGGCAGACCGTCAAGAATGATGCACGTCTATCTGGTGCTGAACGTCAATATCTTCAAATGGGGCTGAGGCAGCCCGGTGGGAAACTGCCGCTATTTGATAGCCAAGGCCAAGAGATCAGCACACAGCTAATTCGTACATGTGTGGACAAAGGCTTGGCCGAACCTTGGTTTGCTAATCCGCTAAAGCCTGATTGGCTTGTGTGTCGTTTGACTGAACGGGGCCGCTCTGCACTTTAGACTTTATGTCTAACTAATTGAAATAACTGCGTTCCAATGTTTTATCACGCGTCAGATACATAACAATACAGACAAGACTTAGGCCGCTGATCGTGACCAACGTATCAAGGCTGGAATTAAAGCCAACGCGAAAGACTGTTGGTGTCGGTAAGGCCGAATGGTCATAGCCCATCATCACGGCTGCAAATAAATTATTGGCCGCATGAACGCCTATGGCTGTCTCCAGTCCGCCGTCAATATAGGTCAGGATACAGGCAAAAAAGCCGAAGAAGAAATAAGCGCTAAGCGTCATCCATTTTGTGCCTTGCTCTGCACCTTTGGCAATTTCGGGATTGCCCAAATGCAGGGCCGCAAATCCCGCACTTGTGATGAAAAAGACAATCCACGGGTTTTTGATAATGCGGGCCAGGCCTTGGTTCAAATAACCGCGCAGGACGGTCTCCTCTGTCGCGGATTGGAGGGGGATAAACAGTAGCGAGACAACGAAAAACGGCCAGAAGCGGCTGGCATCAAAGACAAAGTCAGCTTTATTATTGCCAGTGATATGCATCACGAAAGAAATGCCGCCAGCAATAGCCCAAAAAACAAACATAGAGAAAAGCATCCGTTTCCAGCGAAACTTATCCGCCGCTGTTAGCATGGACACAATAGAGCGTTTATGCAGGACACGCTGCCCGATAAATAACCCCGCGCAGACGATTGGGAAGACCAGCAGTAAAGACAGATAAACCAGCGGGCTCTTGCCTATATATCCCAATAAGAACGCGTTTGCCTCTGCATCGTTGGACTGCATCATAAAGCCAAAACAAACAAGCGATAGCACGGCCATAGTAATAGCCGCCGTAATGGTCGAACGTTGCGACAGCGATCCCATATTATCGCGCGCAAAATAAATAATCAGCGCCGCGACTGTGAACAGAAGATAGCCGGTTACGGGCCAAGAGCTGCCCCCTCCCATAGCGCTACTGGGCATTTTGCTTATCCAATCAGAATCAACCAAAGCGATACCCATAAGCATCGGAAAGCCAACAATAAGTTGAGCGACCATCCATATTAAAATGGTGAACCAGATAACGCCAAACCACGCGGCGGGGTGGTTTTGTCCTGTGTCCGCTTTGGCGAAATAGGCTTTTATCGGGGCTGAGCTTAACACGCATAAATCTCCATGATTAAGGCGTGATGCCAGCGTTTGTCATATGAAACAATAAAAAACCACGCCGATGAAGGCGTGGTTTAGACTTAGCTATGTTTTCACCGTCTGTGTTTAGAAGCGGTGGTGAACCAAACGCTCTGATCCTTGGATAATATAATATCCATCGAACGGGTTGTAACACTCGCGCACACTGATCGGAACAGGGCGCCCATGGTGCCAGCCGTCACGAATGACGCGGCTACAGCGTGTCGCGCTCTGGTACCCAGCAAAGCTTACGCGACCAGGGCGGTAAAAGCCGTAGTTGGATTTTGCCCAACGGTACGGGCTATAGCCGCCATTACCAAAGGAGAAGCTGATGCCAAGGTTGCTGCGGTACGGCCGGTACTGTCCGCGCGAACGATGCGTGCGATTAACGCGACGGTCAATTCGGCGTAAATCCCGTCGAACATCTCTACGCACGTCGCGGCGCACGTCACGGGCAATATCACGGCGGATGCGGTCGCGGCGGTCAGAGCGTCTATCGTCGCGACGACGCTCTACACGGCGGTCGCGGCGGCGGTCAACGCGGTGGTCATCACGGCGGCGCTCAACGCGCGGACGATCACGATTAGGGCGGTCTCTGCGAACACGGTCACGGTGGTCATTTTGCGCGACTTTCACGACGGTGGACGGCGTTTTAATCTCTGTTTTAGTGGACACGGCTGGCGCGGCAAAGGCTGCGGGGGCGGCCAAGGCACCAAAGGCCAATGTCGCGATAGAGAGCTTCAATGCGGTTTTAAAAGGTGTGTGGGTCATAATAGGCTCCTTTCAAGCTTGCACCCTGTCTACACTGCGGCGTCTGAGCCTATGCTGAAAGCGCTATTCATATTCCGTTAATGTGTTTAGCGTGGCATTATGGATATCAATGATTCTGAACCCGAGATCGATTTTGATCATTTAAATCAATATGTTGGCGGCGATATCAGCCTGACCAAAGAGATATTTGGCTTGTTTAAAAACCAAGTCGATATCTGGGCTAAGCAACTGCAAGCTGATGCCGATGACGAAATTTGGAGCGCAGTAACCCATTCGCTGAAAGGGTCTGCGCGGGCCATTGGGGCTATGAAACTCGCCCAAGCCTGTGAAAACGCAGAGAGCTTAGTCGGAGAGGGGCGCAAATTATCAGCGCGCCAAGTTGCCGTTGATACGTTGGAAATACGCATTGACCGGGCAACAATTGAAATTGGCCGTTGGGAATACCGCCAGACGATGAACGCCATGCGGAGCTAGAGCGTTCGTGTTTATAACGCATAAAAAACCGCCCAGTGAGGCACTGGACGGTTTTAAATTTCAAATTTAAGCGGGCTTAGGCCACTTTGCTGTCGGCATTGCCTTTGATGTAAGCAAGCATAGTGTCAGCGTCAGATACTTCAAATGGATCTGTTGGGCAGTTATCGCCAAAATCAGGCTCGATGAACATTTTCTCAATGTTGCAATCATCAACAAGCATTGAATAACGCCAGCTGCGGTAACCAAAGCCAAGATTGTCTTTGTCAACAAGCATACCCATTTGGCGCGTAAAGTGGCCAGAACCGTCGGGCAGCAAGAATACGTTTTTGCGGCCTTGGTCGACGCCCCATTTATACATGACGAATGCATCGTTCACAGATACGCAGATAACCTCGTCAACGCCTTGAGCTTTGAAATCTTCATAAAGCGCTTCGTAACGGGGTAGGTGCGACGTTGAACATGTCGGTGTGAACGCACCGGGCAAGGAAAAGACAACAACTTTTTTGCCTTTGAACAAATCGTCAGTCGTGACGTCTTTCCAATCGAACGGGTTGTCGCCGCCAATAGATTCGTCGCGGACGCGGGTCTTAAAAGTAACATTTGGCACAGTATTGCGCATAGTAGTCTCCTATATCAGAATGAATTTGCGGCGGAGATAGGCATGTTCCGCATTGATGACAAGGGCCACGAGAGAATTATACCTCTCCTGCGTCATTAAGCACAATAAACATGCTGTTTAGCCATTCCCTATGTCTCTCTAATGCTTCGGCCAGCGCTAAGTTCCCGTTTTCCGAAATCACTCTATCAAGCCACATATCGATGACATCGCGTTGTGTATCAACCCAGTTTAGGTAATCCGCTATGTTGGTCAGAGATTGCTCATGGGTAAGCCTAAACTCTGGATAGGCGGCCTGGGTGATTGTTCTATCGTCCGCAGTCATCATGGCGTCGCGTCTTCATATGCAATTAAGAATGATTCTCAAGTAAGCTATATCAATTGAGAGAGCAAGCGATTTTCCTAACGGTATAAATTTATAGCCATGCAAACACGAAAAAGGCCGTTGGCGTGAACCAACGGCCTTCATTCGTTATAGACGTGGGCCTATGGCACGAAGATTGTGTAAGTCACGTCAGCCTGGAGTGTACCCACACCCATAGACAGGTCGTAACCTTGAACACCAGCAGTACCTGTGTCGCTATCCAGCGTATAAACACTGTCAAAACGAACAGACTGTTCTGTCAATGAACCTGGGGCTGCGGCTGTGCGCTGACCACCATCAAACACTTTCGTTTGTGTTGACATGTCATCAAGGCTGTCGATTGTTGCGACAACACCTGTACCACCTGTTGATGGGTCTTGTGCTGTTGCACCACCAAAGGCCAAGCCACCGTCTGTGCCAGATGTCTCGATTGACATGGCAAAGCTGATGTTCTCGTCATCCAAGCCGTCTGTCAGGAAGTCACCTGTGGCAACAACATTAGAGCTTTGTGCGAAGATATCAAACGCTGCATTAGAGGCAACGTAGAAGCTTGAGTTGTGTGAACCAACAAGACCACCAGACACGTCAGTTGTTGCGTCCAAACCAAATGCGGTTAGCGTATCAGCAGCGTCCAAAACACCAGCAGTGCCGTTGTCTGTGAATGTACCGCCAGATGTTTCACCGGTTACCGGGTCAAATGTTGCTGTTCCGTCAACCGCTGTTCCTGAATCAGAAATCGGGTCGAGGCTACCTGTAACAACAGAGTAGACATCGCCTGTGATCAAATCAGCACCAGCCGTGCCAGTTGCAGGGGTAAGAAGAACGAAATCAGATACAACAGGGGCTGTACCAGAGTTTTCGTCAAAATCAGTGCCACCCCAAACGACAACAACGCCGAGAACTTGGAAGAATGGACGGTCAATGACAGACGCATAAGCTGTGCTTGCCATGAGCGAGACTGCAACGCCGCTCGCTAAAGCTATTTTTTTAATAGACATATTATATTCCCAATTAGTCAATTGTCCCGAGTTATTCCCGGTGATGGACGAGATATAGGGGATGTGTCTGAAAACCTCGTTTAGCTTTGTAGTTAAGGCGTGGTAAATTTTATTGGTCTTTCCAGCGCCATATTCATGCCATAGCGATACCTTTGTTTGGTCACGACGCAGCCCGAAACAAATGGCAAGAATCAGTATAAACGCAGATGTAGAAAACATGATCGGTAGCGTCATGAGCGAGGGCCATATGAAAAATCCAATTAAATTCGTCATTTTGGGCATTGCCGCCTTTATCCTTGCAGGGTGGGCGGGTTATCACTTTTACAACCCGACGGCCTCATCCTCGCCTGTCGCGAATATGGATATTGTCGCTACAGCACCTACGCAAGACGCGCGGCCGCAGGACATAACATCAGAGCTGCCCGCGCAAACCACACCAGACAGTTTACGGCTTTTGTCAGCGCAGATTAATGACAATGCCGACAGCCCAACGCAGTGTTTTAACTTCAACGCTAGCTTTGACAGTGACCAATCCGTGGCGTTGCGTGATTTTTTCACGGTCATTCCCACTGCGCCGCTTACGCTTACCGTTGCAGGCGACACGCTATGCCTTGTTGGCTTTAGCTATACAGAGACCTATGACGTTTCGTGGAAATCAGGCCTCAGTGCAGCGAACGGCTTATCCCTCAATCAAGATGTAATGCGCGAGGTTAGCTTTGGCGATAAACCTGCCTTTGTCGGCTTCGCGGGTGAGGGTGTAATCTTGCCGCGTATTAACGCGCAGGGCTTGGCGCTAGAGACGATTAACGTCGACGCCTTGGATGTCACGATATACCGCGTGTCTGACCGTATGCTTGCGCGCCGCAATTTGGATGCGGGCAAGGCCACGCTAGACGGCGAATGGTCGTGGGACGGTCAAGATGCGGGCTCTGATTTGCGCCGCCAAGTCTGGACAGGCACGCTGCCTGTGAAATCCTTGCGCAATCAGAAGGTCACAACAGTCCTCCCCATGCGCGAGCTTATTGGTGAGCTTGAAGCAGGCGCCTATATTGTCACTGCAGAACGCGAACATGAGCCCAATGAAGATAAAGTGGCGCGGGCGTGGCGGTGGATTGTGTCTACCGATTTGGCCCTGACGTCATATCGCAGCGATAGCGGCCTCTCTGTCTCTGTGCGCTCAATTGATAGCGCAGCCTTAAGGCCAAATGTGACGCTGACCCTGATTGCGGCCAATAATGAAATCTTGGCGACGACCCAATCGGACAGGTCTGGCCGCGCTAGCTTTGACGCTGCGATCATGAAAGGCCAAGGAGTGCTACGACCCCGTACCGTCATGGCTTACGGCACGTCGGGTGATTACGCCGTGCTAGAGCTAAACCGTAGCCCGCTGGATTTATCGCGCTATGATGTTGATGGGCGTACCGTCTCTGGCCCGATTGATGTTTTCGCCTATACGGAACGCGGCGTTTATCGCCCAGGCGAAACCGTCGAATTTACAGCATTACTCCGCGATGAAAAAGGCTACGCTGTTGCAGACCGCCCCGTCAGCCTAGAGGTCACGCGCCCAAACGGCGTTATCATGGAAACGGCTCGTATCGATCAAGAGGCCTTGGCGTCGCAAGCAGGCGGGCTGACATATCGCTATAATGTGCCAAGTTCAGCAGCACGCGGTCAATGGTCTATTGTCATAAACGCTGACGGTATTGGGCAAATCTCGCAAACACGCTTTGCGGTCGAGGATTTCGTCCCGCAAAAATTACGCTTAACTCTCAAGACGCATGAGAGCCCAATGGATGCCGATGATATTCGTGACGTCACAATTGACGCGCAATTTCTCTATGGTGCGCCTGGCGCAGGATTGGCAGCAGAGGCAGAGGCGCGTCTACGTATCGACCCAAACCCTTTTGCCGATTTCAAAGACTATAGTTTTGGTCCAGCGGGCAGTGATTTTCGAGAACAGCTTCTTGATATGGGCGGCGCGACAACCGACGGCAAAGGCCTTGTGACACTGCCGCTTGATATTAAGAACCAAAATATCAAGACCAGCTATCCTCTGCGTGCGGAAATCACTGCGGGAGTCGCGGAACCTGGGGGTCGCTATACGCGCGATAGTCTGCGTCTGCCTGTGCGTACACAGTCTGAATATATCGGTCTGAAAACTGACACAGGTCAAGCGCGCTTTGCCAAAGGCAAGCCCGCGTCCTTGGCGCTTGTCGCCGTAGATAGGCTTGGCGAGCGGATAAATGCCGAGGTGACTTATAGCCTTATTGAGGAAGATTGGGATTATCAATGGTTCCGCCAAGGGTCACGCTGGCGTTACCGTCGTGATGTCATCGATACCGTCATAAACACAGGCACTTTGGATATTGCCGCCGACATTCCAGCGCAGTTTTCACAGCGCCTTGATTGGGGCAGCTACCGCCTTGTCGTGACATCAGCTACGGGATCAGAAAGCAGCTACCGCTTTAGTGTGGGGTGGGGCAGCGGCGAAAAATCCGATGCGCCGGACCAAATCCAAATGGCTGGCCCGAGCGAGCCGCTGAATGTGGGCGAGCGCTTCACTCTTGATATTAACGCGCCATATGCGGGCCAAGGCGAACTGGTGATTGCGGGGCAAGATATTCACTTGATACAAACCGTTGAACTGGCTGCGGGCGGGTCACAAATCACGCTGCCATTTGATAAGGCTTGGGGCGAGGGCGTCTATGCCATGCTGACGCTTTATACACCGCGTGACGTGGCGGATAGACCCGTTCCGCGCCGCGCCGTGGGGATTAGCTATATTGCGCTAGACCGGTCGGATCAGACATTAAACCTGTCGATTGACACGCCGGACCTTATTCGTCCGCGCGAGACGCATGACTTTACTGTGTCAGTGGATAACGCCCCACGCGGGGAAAGCGTCTATATGAGCTTTGCCGCCGTGGACGAAGGCATTTTGCAACTCACCAAATATAGATCCCCCGAAGCGGCTAAGACACTTTTTGCTAAAAAAGCGTTGGGATTAGAGATTTATGATGATTACGCCCGTCTGCTTAACCCCAATCTCGGGGCGCCTGCTATGGCCAATTCTGGCGGTGACGGCCTCGGCGGTGAAGGCTTAACGGCTGTGCCGACCCGCACTGTTGCTTTGTTTGAGGGGCCTGTGGCGGTTAAAAACGGCAAGGCCGTGGTCAGCTTTGACATACCCGACTTTAACGGCGAATTGCGATTAATGGCGACCGCATGGAGTGAGAGCGCTGTGGGCAGCGCTTCGCGTCCTGTGACTGTGCGCGACAAAGTCCCTGCCATCGTTGGCCTCCCGCGTTTCCTTGCCCCTGGTGACACAGCGCAAGCGACGATTTCTCTTGATAATGTCGAAGGTGCGGCTGGGACTTATACCGCCGCGCTATCAACGGATATATTTGTCGAATCCGGGGACGCCGTGACCATCGACCTTCCACAAGCTGCGCGCGGTGAAGATAAAATCACCCTAACGGCCAAGTCATTGGGTGTTGATAATATGACGCTCAATGTCTCTGGCCCATCGGGCTATAGCGCGGTTTCAGACTTTCCTATACAGACCCGCACACCCTACCGTCCTGTGACACGCTCAGACATTATCGCGCTAGCCGCGGGCGAGACACTGACGCTAGACCAGAGCCGCATAAACGGTGATTTTGTGCGCGGCAGTGTCGATATTGATGTGTCGTTTTCTCATGTCGCAGGGCTTGATCCCAAGCCCTATGTCAATTCGCTGGCGCGTTATCCTTATGGCTGCACGGAACAAACCGTCGCAACCGCTTTGCCGCTTTTATATACAGAGGTGCTCGGCGGATTTGAACAGACACGCGGGCAGGGTACAGCGACCCATGTCAGAGGTCTACGCAAAGCGATTAACCGCCTTGCCAATCGCCAAGACCCGCAAGGTGTTTTTGGATTGTGGCGGGAAGGCGACGGCGACGCACGGGCCTGGCTAGGCGTGCACGTCACGTTTTTCTTACAAGAGGCGCAGACGCAAGGCTACGCCGTGCCAAAAGATGTGCTTGAGCGTAGCTACAACGCGGTTGCTGAAATATCGCGCATGCCGCGCTATCCCAATGTGAATTACCGCTTTCAAACAGATCCCTATAATAGTCAGTCCGAGGACAATGTCCGCGAAAAGGCCGAGGCTGCGGCTTACGCTCATTACGTTTTAACCCGCGCTGGGCGAGGATCGCTGCCAACGATGCGCTATCATTTTGACCGTCATAGCGCGGATATGAAAACACCCGTGTCTCATGCTTATCTCGGCGCAGCCCTGTCTATGATGGGCGATAATGGCCGCGCGCAACGTAGCTTCGAGGCAGGCCTGGCGGCGAAAGGCTATCAATCGGGGCGGGATTATTACCAGTCACCGCTGCGAGATAATGGCGGCTTTATTGCCGCTGCTTCCGAAGTGGATAGCCAAGCCAGCCTTGACGCGATGCTGCCAGCATTCTTAGCTAGCCTTGATAAAGCTGATAGGTTGAATACCCAAGAAAAAGCCTATGTCATTCTAGCGATGCAAGCGTTGATGCAGGGCGTTGAGACCCCGTCAATAAGCGCTACGGGTATAACGCTTTATGAAAGCAACACGCTTGTCGGGGCGAAGCTCTATGACACTGACTTGGACCCAAATCTAGTATCGGGGCCGACATTCACAAATGAGAGCGACATGACTGTCTACGCGACGCTGAGTTATAGCGGGGCGCCAATCTCTGCGCCAGAGCCTATATCGGCGGGCATTGAGGCGTCTAAAACTTACCTCTCCATGAGCGGTGAGCCGATGGACGTGCGACGCCTAAAACAAGGCGATCGCGCCATTGTGCGGATTGATTTTAACTCCACCGCGCGGCGCTCTCGTATGGCCGTCGTCGCGGACCTGCTGCCTGCGGGGGTCGAAATTGAAACTGTTTTGCGTCCCAAAGACGCTGTTGTCGTGCGTTACGGTGAACGCACAGAGGGGCCGTATCCATTCCTTGGTAGCCTCTCTGACTTTGATATTATGGAAGCCCGCGATGACCGTTTCATCGCCTCGCGTCAGACCTACCGCACTGATGATTACCGCGCCGCCTATATCATTCGCGCCGTAACACCGGGTGATTTTGTCAATCCCGGTGTTGTGGTCGAAGATATGTACCGCCCACAAGACAGCGCCGTGACAGAGGCAAGCCGTATGCGCATTACTGGGCCCGGCACGCTGTAATGCTCCTTAAGGTTTGGCAGCGGCGACAACGATGGGGCGTAGTCTTGCTAGGCTGTCTCGCGCTATTGTTTGCGCTCAACATCGCCGTGCCGCCGTCGCTCACCGCTGCGGGCCATGTATCATCTGTGGTCCAGGACCGTGATGGGCGGTGGTTATCGGGCTTTACGGTAGAGGACGGGACATGGCGCATTCCCGCAGATTTAGACGCGATTGATCCAAGTTTTATCAAGGCCGTTATCGCGGTCGAGGATAAGCGGTTTTACGACCATAGCGGCGTTGACCCGATTGCCGTGATACGGGCCGCGCGCACATGGTTGCGTGAGGGCGAAGCGGTCTCTGGCGCGTCGACCATCACTATGCAGTTGATACGGCAATTAGAACCGCGCCCGCGAAATCTGCGGTCTAAAGTCATTGAAACCATTCGCGCTGTGCAAATAGAGCTTTGGCTGAGTAAAGACGAGATACTCGCGGCCTATCTGACTCATACCCCTTACGGCGGCAATATCGAAGGGGTCGAAGCTGCCACGCGTCTATATTTGGGTAAAGCGCCAGACCAACTGACGACTGAAGACATAGCGCTGCTTATCGCCCTGCCGCAATCACCAGAGGCCCGCCGCCCAGACCGCAACCCCAAAACCGCCAAAGCCGCCCGTAACGCAGTCTTGGCAAAGCTAAACGCCAAAGGGCTGTTGAGCGCGCAGACCTTCAAAGAAGCGTCCGTTAGCCCGCTGCATGTATCGCGAAGCGCTATGCCCGAGCGCGCATGGATAACCGCTTACGGCCTTGCTGAGCGCGGAGCCCGCGTTACCACAACATTGGATTATGATCTGCAAAACACAGTGGAAGCTCTGGCCATGCGCGTAATGCGGGACATTGAAAGCCCCACTAACATTGCCGTGACCATTGTCGATAACCGGTCCATGGCTGTGCGCGCGCATTTGGCATCATCAGACCGCACACGTCCGGGGGGGTGGATTGATATGACCCGCCAAAGCCGCAGTCCCGGCTCGACCCTCAAACCCTTTATCTACGGCCTTGCTATGGATGACGGTATTATATCGCTGGGTAGTCGTGTGAATGACGCGCCCACCCGATTTGGTAATTACCGTCCTGAAAATTTTGACCGCCGCTATCATGGTCAGGTCCGTATTGATGAGGCGCTGCGCCACAGTTTGAACGTGCCCGCTGTGGCTATACTTGATAAAATTGGCGGTAAAAGGCTAGAGCAATCACTGCTGGCAACGGGCGTGGATATGACGCGGCTTGGCGATGGCTCTGAACAGGCGGGGCTTGCTTTGGCACTAGGCGGAGCAGGGTTGTCGGTGAATGATGTTGCCGTGCTTTATGCGGCGCTCGCCAATGATGGTCAGGCCCGCGCGCTGCGTTGGATAGAGGATAGCCCGCAATCAAAAGCGGTGTCGCTGGTCAGCCCAAAAACGGCAGCCAATATAACGAAGGCTCTGCGCCAATCGCCAACCCCAAGCGGATATGTGCCGGGGTGGCTGTCAAAAAACGGGGTCGATATCGCCTATAAGACGGGGACGTCTTACGGATTTCGCGACGCATGGGCGGCGGGTTATACGGATGATTGGACCGTTGTCGTTTGGGTCGGACGGCCCGACGGTGCGCCGCGTTTGGGCCAGACAGGGCGCAAAGCCGCAGCACCTATCCTTTACAGCATTTTCGATAGCTTGCCGCATAGGGCCAGAGCCAAAGCCTACCAGCGAGACGACGATGCGCCGTCTGGCTTAACGACAGTCGCAGCGCTCACTGGCCCGCAAATTTTATTCCCGCCAAACGGCGCTGATATTTACGCGGCTGAATTAGGCGCTGATACGCGCGGCTTTACGCTGAGTGCAACATCAGATCAGGGGAATGTCAGATTTTACGTCGATGCCGCGCCGCTGGCAGGGTCTGTCTGGAAACCAGATCGCGAAGGATTTTTCACGATTAAGGCCGTAGATGCCACAGGACAAAGCGCGTCTTCACGCGTTCGGATTATGGGGCGCGATGGGACGCTTCGGTGATGATGTCTTGAACGCGCACTTTTAAATGCGTGAGCAAATCATCAAACCAGTCATGGCGTTTAATCCACGCATTATTGCGCCAACTGGGGTGCGGCATTGGGATAATATTGGGGCCGTAATCCCGCCACTGCGCCACGGTCTCTGTCAGAGTTTTATGGGCTTGCTGACCCAAATATCGCCGCTGTGCATATTGACCGATCAACAGGGTTAATTGAGTGCCGGGCAGGGCCGTTGTCACTTTGTCCTGCCAAAGCGGCGCGCATTCGATGCGCGGCGGCAGGTCACCGCCACTCGTGTCATTACCGGGAAAACAAAACCCAATAGGCGTGATGGAAAAATTATCAACGTTATAAAATGTATCTTCATTCACACCTAACCAATCGCGCAATCGACGACCGCTAGGATCATTAAACGGCATAGAAATGTTATGGGCCAAAATACCCGGAGCTTGGCTTATGATGCGTATTTTAGATTTTTGATTGGCACGAATGATTGGATTTGGCGTCACGGGCAAAGGCGGATTTGAATGGGCGCAATGGGTGCAACTGCGAATGTCTTTCAATAATTCATCAAGTTTAGGCAAAATTTTTGTGTTTTCGTTAGATTTAGAAGGTGGATAGGCGCGTATAACAGTTTATCACTCTATTGAAAATCTTTACTGGAGACGCCTTATGACTGCTGCATTTTTTGATCACATTCAAACGGAACTCAGCACGATTAAAGCCGATGGCCTGTATAAATCAGAGCGCCTCATCACGAGCAAACAAGCCGCCGATATTGTGGTGACCACGGATGGCAAGACGCAAGAAGTCATCAATTTCTGTGCCAATAACTATCTCGGCCTCGCGGATAGTCCCGCGCTTATACAGGCGGGCAAAGACGCGCTCGATGATCACGGCTTTGGTATGGCCTCTGTCCGCTTTATCTGCGGTACACAAGAACAACATAGAGAGCTGGAACAGCGTCTTGCAAGCTGGCTAGGTTACGAGGATTGTATTTTATATGCCGCCTGTTTTGATGCCAATGGCGGATTGTTTGAACCACTGTTGGGGCCAGAGGACGCGATTATATCTGATGCGCTAAACCATGCCTCTATTATTGACGGGATACGCCTGTGTAAGGCCAAACGCTACCGTTATAAAACAAGTGATATGGAAGATTTAGAGGCGCAGCTAAAGCAAGCCAAAGCGGACGGTGCGCGCCATATTATGATTGCCACTGACGGTGTGTTTTCGATGGACGGCTTTGTCGCAAAACTACCAGAGATTATCACGCTGAAAGAAAAATACGGCGCGCTGCTGATGGTCGATGATTGCCACGCAACAGGGTTCATGGGCGAAAAGGGCCGCGGCTCTGCCGAGCATTGCGGCGTTCTGGGCGGTGTCGATATTTTGACAGGCACGCTGGGTAAAGCGCTCGGCGGGGCTATGGGCGGTTTTACATGTGCTAAGCAAGGCGTCATTGATATGCTCCGTCAACGCTCTCGGCCTTATTTATTTTCTAATTCCTTGGCCCCGACCATTGTCGGCGCGAGTCTTAAGGCGATAGATATGGCGGAGCAGGGCGATGAATTGCGCGACCAGATTAACGCGAATGCCAAGCAATTCCGCGACGGCATGACTAAGGCAGGTTTCACATTACCCGATGGCGATCACCCAATTATACCCGTTATGCTAGGCGATGCCGTCATTGCACAGAAAATGGCGGCACAGCTAATGGATGAGGGGATTTACGTCACGGGATTTTTCTTCCCTGTTGTCCCTAAAGGCAAAGCCCGCATCCGCACCCAAATGAGCGCGGCGCATACGTCGGAGCATATCGACACCGCTATCGCCGCCTTTACTAAAGTCGGCCGTGAATTAGGTGTTATCTCATGAGCGGTATGATGAAAGCGCTAGTCAAAGCAAAGGCTGAAAAAGGCCTCTGGATGCAGGATGTGCCTGTGCCAGAGATTGCGCCCAACGAGGTGCTAATTAAAATTGAGCGTACCGCCATCTGCGGCACGGATATGCATATTTATAAATGGGATGATTGGGCGCAAAAGAACGTGCCTGTGCCTATGGTGGTCGGCCATGAATATGGCGGCACAGTGGCGGCCATTGGCTCGACAGTGAACCGGGTCAAGGTCGGGCAGCGCGTGACGGGCGAAGGCCATGTTGTTGGCCGTAAATCCCGCAACGCACGGGCGGGAAAATTTCACTTGGACCCCGACACCAAAGGTATCGGTGTCAATTTACCGGGCGCCTTTGCGCAATATCTGGCGCTGCCTGAATTTAACGTCATACCGCTGGGGGATGATTTTCCGCTTGATATTGCGGCCATTATGGACCCACTGGGCAATGCCGTGCATACGGCGCTGTCGTTCGATTTGGTCGGTGAAGATGTCTTGATTACGGGGGCTGGCCCCATTGGCATTATGGCCGCCGCAGTCGCTGAACGGGCGGGCGCACGGCGCATTGTCCTGACCGACATCAACGATTGGCGGCTCGATTTTGCGAAAAAAGTTACGACGCGCACTCGCATGGTCAATACAATGAACGAAGACTTGCGCGCTGTTATGGCTGAGCTTGGTATGCAAGAGGGTTTTGATGTTGGCATGGAAATGAGTGGGGCAGAGCCCGCCTTTAATCAAATGCTTGATGTTATGTTGATGGGCGGCAATATCGCTATGCTGGGTATTCCCGCCAAACCGTTTCCTGTTGATTTTGGAAAGCTCGTCGGCAAAGCGCTTACTTTGCGCGGTATTTACGGGCGTCAGATGTATGAGACCTGGTATAAAATGCTTGCGCTACTGGACAGTGGGCTAGACGTCAGCCCGATGATCACTCACCGTTTTCCTGCACGGGATTTCCAAAAGGCTTTTGATTTAATGGAAACGGGCCAGACGGGCAAAGTCATCTTGGACTGGAACGCCGTTTAATGTCTAATCAATATAATGATCACGACACAGTTCCGCTGTCTGGATATGACGCGGTCAGTGACGCGCAAATGCTGGCGCGGGTCGAAGCTGTGCGCGAAACATTATCAACACGCCGGACTATTCGAGATTTTTCGGACCGAGTCGTCCCGCGCGACGTCATTGAAACTGCGATTAAAACAGCGGGCACAGCGCCAAGTGGGGCTAATCATCAACCTTGGCATTTCACGGCCATTTCAAACCCTGATATTAAACGCCAAATTCGCATCGCTGCCGAAGCCGAGGAGGCTGAGTTTTACGGGGGTCGTGCGCCGGATGAATGGCTAGACGCGCTTGCGCCGCTCGGCACAGATGCATCAAAACCGTTCCTAGAAACCGCGCCTTGGTTAATTGCCGTTTTCGCCCAAAAACGAGGCGGCGAACAGGCCGGTCAAGATAAGAAAAATTACTACGTGACCGAATCTGTTGGCCTCGCCACGGGCATGCTGATTACGGCGCTGCATAGCGCAGGCTTGGGGACGTTAACCCACACACCCGCGCCGATGAATTTTTTGCGCGATATATGCGGTCGGCCTAAGTCTGAAAAGCCTTTTGTCCTGTTGGTTGTTGGACATCCCGCAGAGGGAGCGCATGTGCCCGCCCACGCGCTTATCAAGAAAACTCTCGCTGAGATTTCTGATTTTTTAGAGTAATCAAGACCGCTGTTAATCTGTGGGTTGCGAAGCTTTCCCAATAGGCGCATATCACGACGATGACAGACCAACCGCAAACACCAGCTGCCTCAAAAGCTGCGCAAAAAACGCATGCGAAAGCGGCGAGTAAAGCGAAAACGCGTCTGGCCAATGCAGAACTACCCATGCCGCTTTGGGAGTTCGTGAGTATGGTCGCCGCGCTCATGGCGCTTAACGCCTTTGCGATTGATATCATGCTGCCCGCTATGGGCACGATTGGTGAGTATTACGCGCTAGAAAACCCGAATAGTCAACAGTGGTTGCTTTATTCTTATTTACTAGGGTTTGGCGCGCCGCAACTTGTTTTTGGCCCGCTTTCTGACAGGTTTGGGCGGCGCAATTTACTGCGGCTTTGCATTGTGTTCTACGGCATATTTGCTGTGCTGTGTATGGCGACATCGTCTTTTGCATTGCTGTTGGCCGTCCGCTTTTTACAAGGCATATTTGCGGCGGGCATACGGGTTATCGCGACATCCATCGTGCGCGACCTGACCATGGGCCGTGCTATGGCCAGTATCATGTCGCTGGTCATGACGATATTTATGATTATTCCCATCATTGCCCCTGCGATTGGCCAAGGTGTTATGGTGCTGGCGGGATGGCGTTGGACCTTTGGCGTGCTGGGTGTCGCCGCTGTATTGACGTTCTTATGGGTTAGCTTTCGTCTGCCCGAAACACTGGCTGTAGAGAACCAGCGGGAGCTAAGCTTTACGCGCATTAAAGAAGGCTTTTCACAAGTCCTGTCACACCGCGTGACCTTTGGATATATGGCGGCAAGCGGCGTTGTATTCGGTTCGCTTTTTGCCTTTATCGCAGCGTCAGAGCAAATCTTTGACGATGTGTTCGGGCGCGGTGATAAATTTGCGCTTTGGTTCGCGTTGATTGCGGGGACGCTTGCGATTGGGAACTTTACTAATTCACGTATCGTCGAGCATTACGGTATGCGGCGGCTGAGCCACGGCATTTTAATTGCTTTCATTGTTTTAGCGCTTAGCAATTTTTTGATTATGACATTTATGGGCGAAATGTTCTGGGTGTTCTTACCCTTATTTGCGCTGACCTTTGGCTGCTTTGGTATGCTGGGGGCGAACTTCTCTGCCCTTGCCATGGAACCACAAGGCAGGGTCGCGGGTACGGCCAGTGCGGTCTACGGCTTTTTTACTTCCACAATCGCTAGCGGGTTTGGCTACGCTGTGTCGTCGCAATTTAACGGCAAAGTCGCGCCCATATTGCTCGGCTTTGTGGGATTGGGGTTGCTGTCGCTTGTGATTATTCTCATCACTGAACGCGGAAAGCTATTTGAACTAGGGGAAGGAAAGGCGGGATATTAAACCCCGCCCTTATTTTGTTACTTAACGTAATGATCTTTATAAACCACCTTAAGCTCACGCTTTAGGATTTTCCCCGTCGCGCCCAATGGTAAGCTGTCTTGGAAGACGATCGCATCGGGAAGCCACCATTTTGCGCATTTATCGGTGATGCATTTTTTGATCTCGTCAATATCGGGTTTTTTACCGGGAACGGGTTGCACGATCAAAAACGGACGTTCTTGCCATTTTTCATGGGCGATACCGATACAGGCGGCCATAGCAACATCTGGATGATTACAGGCCGCGTTTTCAACTTCGATAGAGCTGACCCATTCGCCGCCAGATTTAATCACGTCTTTAGAGCGGTCTGTGATTTCCATATAGCCGCGCGGATGCAGGGCAGATACATCGCCTGTCGCAAACCAGCCGTCATCGGTGAAACTATCAGAGCCTGCCCCTTTGAAATAGCCTGATGAAATCCACGGCCCGCGTACATGGAGGTGGCCTGTGGCTTCGCCGTCTTCGGGTAATATATTGCCTTCGTCGTCGACGATACGCATGTCGACGCCAAAAATACGGCGTCCCGCCAAAAGCTTATCTGACACTGTGGCCTCATAATCTGACATATCCGTGCCGGGGTAGGCCGAATAGGTTGTGCCAAGCGGGCTGGTTTCTGTCATGCCCCAGCCTTGTTGCATCGGAATGCCAAGGTCGAGTTCAAATGCGCGTAGCAAGCTCTCTGGCAGGGCAGAACCGCCGACAAGGGCTTTTTTCACCGTCGGTAAATCAATGCCGTGCTCTTTGGCATGGTTATAAATACCCAGCCAAACGGTCGGCACACCCGCCATTAAGGTTACGCCTTCTTGGTTGATCATTTTGACCATATTGGCGCCGTCTAGGCCGGGGCCAGGCATAACCAATTTCGCGCCGACCATAGCAGCAGAATAAACAAGGCCCCAAGCGCTAACATGGAACATCGGCACGACCGCAAGGATTACATCGTTGGACCCCGCGCCAATGACGTCTTGAAAAGACCCTGCCATCGCGTGCAGAATTGTGGAGCGGTGTGAATATAGAACGCCCTTAGGGTCGCCCGTCGTGCCAGATGTGTAACACAATGTGCAGGCAGTGTTTTCGTCAAAGCGGGGCCAGTCGATCGTATCAGCATGGCCTTCGATAAAGCTCTCATAATCCTGAACATCGGTTTTGTAATTTGGCATGCCCGCTTTGTCAGACAAGCAAATCCACTTTTTGACTGTGGGGCACATGGCGGATACGCCGTCGATAATCGGGCCGAATGTTGTATCAAACATCAACATGGTATCTTCGGCATGATTAACCATCCAGCCGATTTGCTCTGGCTTTAGACGCGGATTGATCGTGTGCACAATCGCGCCGATGGATGACACGGCATAGTAAATTTCAATGTGGCGGTAATTATTCCACGCAATCGTGGCCACCCGGTCGCCTTCTTTGACACCTGCGGCAATTAGAGCGTTTGCCAGTTGGCGCACGCGGGCTGCGCAATCACCCCAACTGTAACGATGCTCTGATAAATCCGTGTTGAGCGTGTAAATCTCGCGGTCCTTATGGACCTTTGCCGCGTGCTCGATCAGATCGCTGATCATTAGCGCGTGGTGCATCATTAAGCCTTGCATAGCATTCCCCGTAATTTGTTTTGTGTTGATTGTGTTTTTCCACCGTTTAAAGTCTGGGTCAACAAAACTTATGCAAAGAGTTTCATATGAACCGCCTTCCGACCTATCACGATGTTGTTATGGCTGCTGATCGACTGGCGGGTCATGCCGTTGTGACACCGTTGATACGGTCTGACGTGATCGACACCAAGGTTGGGAAGCAGGTCTGGTTTAAGCCAGAATGCAATCAAAAGGTCGGCGCGTTTAAATACCGGGGGGCGTTTAACCGCTTGTCTGCCATGAGCGAGGCCGAGCGTGCATGCGGCGTCGTGGCCTATTCATCGGGCAATCATGCGCAAGGTGTTTCGCGCGCTGCTAAAGAGCTTGGCATGAGCGCGCTGATTGTGATGCCGAGTGACGCGCCTGCCGTCAAAGTTCGCGGTGTCCTCGCTGATGGTGCCGAGATTGTCGTCTATGACCGCTTAACCGAGAGCCGCGAAGACATGGCCGATGACATCGCCGCCCGCGACGGCCGGATCATCGTGCCGAGCTTTGATGACCCTTATATTATTGCGGGTCAGGGCACAGTGGGGCTTGAAATCGCGGGTAGTGATGTGGACTTTGATGCCCTTATTACTTGTATGGGGGGCGGCGGTCTTTGTGCTGGTATTAGCCTTGCCATGGGAGAGCTTTCACCACGGACGAAAATCTACGGCGCAGAACCCGCAGGATATAATGATCACCAAAAATCATTAGAGGCTGGCATGCGCGTGGGCCTGAAAAATCCGCCGCCCACATTGTGCGACGCATTGATGACGCCAGCGCCAGGTAAGATGACATGGGCCATAAATAAAGACCGCCTCAGCGGTGTATATGAGGTGACGGATGCGCAATGCCTATCCGCGATGAAGCTAGCGCATGAGCATTTAGGCGTAACGCTAGAGCCTGGCGGTGCTGTCGCTATGGCCGCGATGCTTGACGGCGCATTTTCAGACGATGACTCGATTAAAACGGTCTGCATCATCCTGTCAGGCGGTAATGTCGATCCGTCAGTCTTAGAGCGCGCGTTAAGTGAAGGCTAACTGACCCAAAGACTTAAAAAAGGTCTAAAACGCCTGATTACTTCCCAGCCTTGTTCCGCTCGTCCAGCCATTTTTCTAACCAGTGGATATTATATTCACCCGCTTGAAATTCAGGATCGTCGATGAGGGCCTCGTGGAGCGGCTTTGTCGTCTCTACGCCCGTAATCACCATTTCACCGAGCGCACGGCGTAGTCGCAATATCGCGCCTTCACGGGTGTTGCCCCAAACGATAAGCTTTCCGATCAAGCTGTCATAATAGGGCGGGATTGAATAACCTGCATAAAGACCGCTATCAAAGCGCGTATTCATACCGCCGGGGGCATGGAAATCAATGACTTTGCCTGGCGACGGCGCGAAGGTCTTGGGATTTTCGGCGTTGATACGACATTCGATGGCATGACCTTTAAACTGCACATCTTTTTGGCTGTAATTGAGCTTGAGGCCCGCTGCGACGCGGATTTGTTCACGCACCAAATCAATGCCTGTGATTTCCTCTGTCACAGGGTGTTCAACCTGTAAACGTGTGTTCATCTCGATGAAGAAAAACTCGCCTTTCTCGTAAAGAAATTCGATTGTCCCTGCGCCGCGGTACCCAATTTTCTTAATCGCTTTGGCAACAATATTACCAATCTTGGCGCGTTCTTTGGCCGTCAATGTCGGTGAGGGGGCTTCTTCTAGGATTTTCTGATTACGACGTTGCAGGGAACAGTCGCGCTCGCCCAGATGCACGACATTGCCGTGCTGGTCTGCTAGCACTTGTATTTCAATGTGACGCGGGCCTGTCAGGTAACGCTCCAGATATACCGCGCCGTCACCAAAGGCCGCAATGGCCTCTTGCTGCGCGGCTTCCAGTGCTTCTTTTAGCTTATCAGGCGTTGCCGCAAGGCGCATACCGCGCCCACCGCCACCTGCGGCGGCTTTGACAAGCAGGGGAAAGCCCACTTTTTCAGCGACCTTTTTGGCCTCTTCATAATTTTCGACACCACCGTCAGAGCCGGGAACAACAGGAATACCTGCCGCTTTAACCGTGTCTTTAGCGGTAATTTTATCACCCATGATGCGAATATGGTCCGCCGTTGGGCCGATAAAGGCCATGTCATGCGCTTCGACGATTTCCGCAAAGCGAGCATTTTCTGATAAAAAGCCGTAACCGGGATGCACAGCATCGGCATTGGTGATTTCACAGGCCGAGATAATCGCAGGAATGTTGAGATAGCTATCGGTCGCAGAGTTGGGCCCTATACAAACAGATTCGTCGGCGAGGCGCACATGCATGGCTTCGCGGTCAGCTTCCGAATAGACCGCAACAGTGGCGATACCCATTTCTTTGCACGCACGGTGAACGCGAAGCGCAATTTCACCACGATTGGCAATCAGGACTTTTTTGAACATCTCTGCCATGATTAAACGATAATAAAGAGGGTTTCGCCGAATTCGACGGGTTGGGCGTCATCGACCAATATCTCTTCAATCTTGCCCGATTTCGGGGCCGTAATGGGATTAAACGTCTTCATCGCCTCGACGAGCAATATGGTGTCGCCTTCTTTGACTTTGTCGCCTGCTTTCACAAAGGCGTCTGCGTCGGGGCTGGGACGGACGTATGCTGTACCAACCATGGGAGATTTAACAGCACCAGGGTGCGCGCCAGCGTCGGCTTTGCTAGTCGGTGCAGGACTTTCGACCGCTGGGGCAGATGCGGCGGGGGCGGCAACGGGTGTCGGCGCGGCGACCGCTTGCATAACCGTGCCACCAGCGGCATGTTTAGACACGCGGATTTTAAGGTCACCTTTTGTCATGGCGATCTCTGATAATTCCGTATCATTCAAAATTTTGGCGAGTTCTCTGACGAGTTTTGTCTCGGTAGTTGCGCTGGAGGTCGTCTTTTTAGTCGGTTTCGTGGCCATTTAAATGTCTCTCTTGATCCCTAAATTATGCATGTGTCGCCTAAGTGCGACGTGATTCAGCTATGTGTCTAGCAGATTTATCGCGGCTTGCAGCCCTAATTGATAAGAATTTGCGCCAAATCCGCTAATTGTGCCTGTTGCGGCCATGCCGACATAGGAAATCTGGCGAAAACTTTCCCGTTTGGCGGGCTGCGAGAGGTGAATTTCTATCACGGGCAAATCAACGGCTTTTAGCGCGTCATGAATTGCGACCGATGTATGGGTATAGGCGGCGGGGTTGATGATAATCGCCGCGCCCTCGCGGCCTGCCTCTTGGATATGATCGACAATTTCACCTTCAATATTGGATTGCTTAAAGACGAGGCTGTGTCCCGCAGCATTCGCTGTTGCTTCGCAAGCCGCTTCGATGTCGGCCAAAGTCTGGTGACCATAAATCTCTGGTTCTCTCTGTCCTAAGAGGTTGAGATTGGGGCCGTTTAAAATATAGAGGGGTTTAGGCATTGCGAGTCCTTGGCTGAATGGCCATGTTAGCGGTGCAGTGTGATAACGACAACCATGAAATTCAAAGGTTTAGACGTGCATTTGACAGTCAACGGCAAAGATTATGACGATTTGAACGACGATATGACTGTGTCTGAATTGCTCGCTTATCTTAGCTTGCCAGAGAAAAAAATAGCGGTTGAGCGCAACCGCGAAATTGTGTCTAAGTCGACCTTTAACACCACGATACTGAAGAGCGGCGATACGCTCGAAATCATCCATTTTATCGGAGGCGGATAATTGCCTGACAATCATGACCATACATCGTCGCAAGACGTTTTGACCGTAGCAGGGCGTAGCTTTAATTCGCGCCTCATCATCGGGACGGGCAAATATAAGACCTATGCTGAAAATGCGGCCGCATTGACCGCTTCTGGTGCGGATATGGTGACTGTGGCTGTGCGGCGGGTGAATTTGGATAACCCTGATGAGCCCATGCTCGTTGATTTCATTGACCCAAAGGCGACAACTTATCTGCCCAATACGGCGGGGTGTTTCACGGGCGAAGACGCTGTGCGGACTTTGCGCCTTGCCCGCGAAGCCGGGGGCTGGGATTTGGTCAAGCTAGAAGTGCTATCTGACCCCAAGCATCTTTACCCTGACATGGAAGAAACAATGCGGGCGGCAAAACTGCTGATTGATGACGGGTTTGAGGTCATGGTCTACTGTTCTGATGATCCCGTTTTCGCCCGTAAGCTTGAAGATTTGGGCTGCTGCGCGATTATGCCTTTGGGCGCGCCCATTGGGTCTGGCCTTGGTATTCAAAACCCTGTCAATATCCGCTTGATTGTCGAGCAATCGACCGTGCCTGTAATTGTCGATGCGGGCGTCGGCACAGCGTCCGACGCCGCCATTGCCATGGAGCTTGGCTGTGACGGCGTGTTGATGAACACGGCCATTGCCGAAGCGAAAGACCCAATTCGTATGGCGCGCGCCATGAAACACGCCGTCATCGCTGGCCGCGAAGCCTATTTAGCGGGCCGTATGCCGCGTAAAAAATACGCCGACCCGTCTAGCCCACTGGCTGGTCTGATATAATCGCCTCGGTATAATGTTATGAGCCCCGATATCATCCTGCTAATTATCACGCTGGCGGGGGTCGGGGCCTTGGCGGGTTTAACAGCGGGCATGTTTGGTATTGGCGGCGGGGCCGTGATTGTGCCCGCCCTGTTTTATGCTTTCACCACTTTGGGGTATAGCTCTGACGTGACCATGCATATGGCGGTTGGGACGTCAACAGCCGTGATTGTCGTCAACGCCATACGCTCCGTGCGTGCCCATAACAGCCACGGGGCGGTGGATTGGGATTTACTCTGGCCGAAAAACGCATTGCAAAGCTATGCGCTGTGGATTGGAATAGGGGCTTTTGTTGCGTCCCTATGGCTTGCCCCGCGCATGTCTGGCGAGCATTTGACCATGCTCTTTGCGGTTATCGCCACCTTTATGGCGCTTCAGTTTATCTTTGGTCGGCCAGATTTTACACTATGTAAAACCGTGCCAGGCGGGGCTGCAAGGCCCCTTGTTGGCGGCACAATCGGTGGGCTGTCTGCCTTAATGGGTATTGGCGGCGGATCAATTACAGTGCCGCTCATGGCGATATGCGGCGTGCCTATTCACCGTGCCGTGGCAACGGCCTCTGGCTTTGGGCTTGCTATCGCGCTACCTGCGACAATTGGATTTATCATTTCGGGCTGGAATGTTACCGGAAAACCAGACTTTTCAATCGGTTATGTGAATTTATTAGGGTTTATATTTGTCGCGGCGCTCGCGTTTTTTACTATCCCGGTTGGTGCAAAACTGGCCCACGGCATGAACCAAAAAAGATTGAAGTTGGTCTTTGGGATATGTCTATTGCTAATTGCTCTCAATATGGCGCGAAAGGTGGTCTTTTAATTTCTTAAGACCATCGCATCTGGCGTCACTTCGATTTTCTTAATCTCGCCTAAAAACGTCATACCTAAGAGTGATACAGATAATCCGTCTTCGACGACTAAGGCTTCGACGTTTTTCACGCGAATTGTGCCGACACGTACGGATTTTAAGCTCACCCGCGCCGCGCGCCCTTCACCGTTAGCTGTACGGATAATGACGTCATAATCGAGCTGCCTAGGATTAATTCCTGCAGATTTGGCATCGTCTGGCGTCAAAGCGATGGAGCCAGCCCCAGTATCGACTAGAAAATTGACAATGCGATTATTGACCCTCGCCTCTGTCCAAAATTGCCCATCACGCGCGGACTTCGGGATTGAGACACGCCCCCCGCTACTGGTGGTTTTTTGCGGTTTCTGAGCTGTCTTTAATGCAACGTTTTGCGTTTGCTGTTCAGTATTTTGCGCAGGCATAAGACCGGCGGCTTCATAGAGCATATGGCGATTTGTGACGGCCCAAAACGAGACCAAACACATCACGCCAACGGCTAGAACGGTTTTCAAGACATCATCAAACATAGGAGTAGACTAAGACTAAGATGTTGAAATGCCCCTAACAGTCAGAATTTTTGCGTCTTTTGGATAATTTTTCCTAAATGTCCAGTTTTTCTGCGTTGTGAGGCGTATCATAAACTCATACTGTGTTTTCTTATCGGAGCCTGATTCTATGTCTACACCCGCCCAAGATACACCCGCCCAAGATTCACTGGAGACTGGGAAGCCCTTTGACGATATTCGCGCGCTTGTCACGAATATGCCTGCGGTGGATGAAAAAGCGCGCTACGCGGTAGAGGAAGCTCTCGCGGGGTTTGTCCCTGCGCTGAGCCCCTTTGGCGGTTTGGGTCGCGCGCTAATGTGGCTTGGGGGTTGGCAAGGCCGCCCGCTGCCCAGTATTGACCGTCCCTTGGTCGCAGTCTTTGCAGGCTCACATCTCGTGGCGGAAGACGTCATCGGTGCAGACCCTATTATCGGATGCAGAGAACGTGTCGGCGGGATGACAGAAGGTGCAGCCGCTGCACGGGGTATTGCACAATCCCACGGCGCCGCGTTTAAAGTATATGAGATGGGCATCGACTATCCAGCGGCCAAAATCACCAAAGAGCCATCTTTGTCTGAACGCGACTGTGCGGCGGCCATTGCTTTTGGTATGGAAGTCGTCGCCGAAGGCGCAGATACGATCGTGCTCGGAAATGCTGGGTTTGGATCAGCCACAGCGGCGGCGGCGATTTGTTACGGTCTATACGGCGGCACGCCCGAATATTGGGCAGGCGGCACAGGCCCTGTTGCCAAAGCCCGGATCGAAGCCGTCAGAAAAGCGGCTGATGTTCACAAAGACGGTCTTAGCGACCCGCTTAATGTGCTGGCCCTATTTGGGGGGCGTGATATTGCAGGCATGGTCGGGGCCATTATCGCTGCCCGACACCAGGCCATTCCCGTTATCCTTGACGGCTATGTGGTCTGCGCGGCAGCCGCCGTTATTCATAAAATTCGTCCTGACGCCATTTCGCATTGTTATGCGGGACACGTTACCTCAGAGCCCGCCCATGCTGCGCTTCTTGACCGAATGGGCCTTAAGCCCATGGTGGACTTAGGGATTGGCATTGGCGACAGCACTGGCGCGACATTGGCCATGGGACTGTTAAAGGCCGCGGCATCGGGGCTAAAGACTGTATCGCAATCATAACGGCGAAGGCATCATATGATTTTTGACCATATTGATTTTGATGACCATGAACATGTGGCCTTTGCCTCTGACCCTGACAGCGGACTTCGCTGCATTATCGCCGTCCATTCCACAACTTTGGGACCATCGGCAGGCGGCACACGGTTTTGGAGCTATGCAGATAGCGCGTCTGCCCTAACCGACGCCTTGCGCCTATCGCGCGCTATGAGCCTTAAAAACGCTATGGCGGATATCCCGCACGGCGGCGGTAAAGGCGTCATTATGAAGCCCGAGGGCGAATTCGACCGCGAGGCTATATTCGCCGCCTATGGGCGCGCGCTAAACCGAGTTGGCGGCGCCTATTACACCGCTGAGGATGTCGGCGTGTCGCCTGATGATATGCGCGTTATCCATAGGCAAACGGATTATGTTGCAGGCCTAGACGAAGGCGCCGCGGCCTCTGGTGATCCATCTCCTGTAACCGCAGACGGGGTCTATCGTGGGCTATGTGTTGCGATTAAACGCAAGCTTAATAAGAATGATTTCAGTGACTTAACAGTCGCGGTTCAAGGGCTTGGTCATGTCGGTTACGCACTTTGTGGCCATTTACATGCGGCAGGGGCAAAGCTGATTGTCGCTGATATTCGCGATGACGTTTTACAGTCTGCTATATCCGATTTTGATGCATCCGTTGTGCCTGTTGAAGCCATTCATGCGGTGGATGCCGATGTGTTTGCGCCCTGTGCTTTGGGCGGAGCCGTTAACGCTAACACAATCGGCGGTATTCAGGTCAAGATAGTCGGCGGTGCGGCCAATAATCAGCTTGCTACCCCTGATATGGGTCAAGCATTGCATGAACGCGGTATCCTTTATTGCCCTGATTATGTCCTTAACGGCGGCGGGATTATCAATGTCGCCGCAGAGTTATCAGGCCATTACGACCCTAATTGGGTGGACGGAAAGCTTAACGGCCTTGCTGACACGCTGGCTGCGGTTTTTGAGGCTGCGGAGGCGGATAATGTCTCCCCCGATGTGGTTGCAGAACGTATGGCCTTGGCGCGGATTGCGGCAAAAAAGCTGGATATGGCTTGACTTAATGCGACGGGGTCTTAATGACCCGACTTCGTTTGACGTTTGGCGAACCTTGGGTAACCAAACTTATGGAACGGGCGATTAGCTCAGCGGGAGAGCACTGCCTTCACACGGCAGGGGTCACTGGTTCAATCCCAGTATCGCCCACCATCCATTCTAGCGCACACCGTGAAACCCCTGAAGCGGGCATTATAGTAAGAGTGGACCGAGCGGCAGGAAAACGACTAACCCCATCATTGAGGTCGTCCATAAACACCTTTTCACTGTTAATAGCCTTATGTCCAAGTCATATAACTGTCATATTTTGTAACATGACATGACAGCCTAGGGGGATGCTAAGCGTTTGTGATTCCTTTACAAATTATGTTGATAAATGGATAAGGCGCGAATCTATAATGCTCCAAAGCGCCAAAACCCGGATATTGAGGGGATAATATGACAATGCCAACACCGACCCTGCGGTCGAAACCCATTATCCATTCTGATTTTCCGACGCTTTGTGACGGCCTTGATTATGCCGCGACCTGTGACACAGGATTTAACTTTTACACAGGCAAGGGCGACCTGAAAACGGCGCTGCCGTATCGTGAGCTTCGTGAGCGTGCGGTTGATGTGGCTAAGCGCCTTGTGAAATTTGCGGATAAAGACGCGCGCATTGGCATTGCGGCTGTCAGTTCGCCAGAATTTGCCGTGCTGTTCTTCGCTTGCCAATATGCAGGGCTAGTCCCAGCGCCGCTTCCGCTACCTGTAACGCTCGGTGGACGCAGTAGCTATGAACGTCAATTACAGCGTATGGCCGAAACAGGCGATTTTCACGCGTTATTCACGCCCGCCAGCATGGAAAGCATCATGAGTTCCGCGCTCAACGATACCAATGTTCCAGTGATTAGTTTTGAGGATGTGCTTACCCTACCACAGGGTGACAACTTACGTCCGCACGGTCCTGACGGCTTGTGCTATATCCAATATTCATCTGGTAGCTCTAGCTCGCCAAAGGGCATTTTGGGCACGCAGTTTTCTGTGTCGTCTAATTGTCGCGGCATTACCCGTGACGGCATGCAAATGAAAGAGGATGACCGCGGCACCACTTGGCTTCCGATGTATCATGATATGGGCCTGATTGGCTTCATGATTGCGCCGATGATGAGCCAGCTGACCGTGGATTATCTTGATCCGCAAGACTTTACGCGCCGTCCGATGACGTGGTTGCAGCTTATTTCTGATCACAAAGGTACACTGTCTTATAGCCCAACCTTTGGATACGAGCTTTGCGTGCGCCGTTGGCGCGAGGACAGAGAGCTTGATCTCTCCAGCTGGCGTGCAGCCGGTATTGGCGGTGATATGGTGCGTCCTGAACCGTTAACGGAATTTGCCAAAACATTTGGTCCTATGGGGTTTGCTGAGGATGCGTTCAAGCCGAGTTACGGCTTGGCAGAGACAACTTTGGCGGCCACATTCGCGCCTTTCGGGCAGGGGTTATTAAAACATACAATTGATATGGGCCGTTATGAGCGCACATCCGAAGCCGTCGAGGCAAGCGATTTGACGCCTGACGAGCAAAAACGCACATTTGTCGCTTGCGGTACAGTGTTGCCTGATCACGCCATTGAAATCCGTAATTTTGACGGTGACGTCTTGGGCCAAAAACAAGTTGGACAAGTCTTCCTCAAGGGGCCTAGCGTATCGCCGGGGTATTTCCGCAATAAACAGGCGACAGAGGCATCATTTTCCAAAGATGGTTGGCTCAACACCGGTGACTTGGGCTACTGGTTAGAAGACCAATTAGTGGTTACGGGTCGGTTTAAAGACTTAATCCTGTGGCATGGGCGCAATATCTGGCCACAAGACATTGAATGGGCCGCACAGGCAGCGGCACCGCACCGCTGTGGCCTTGCCTGTTCATTTGCGACGGGCGGGGCAGGTGATGAGAAAAACATCATGCTTCTGCTGGAATGCCGAACGCGTGACCCGCAATTGCTGGATGAGATCTACACGGCTGTAACAGCGGCCATTCGCCTAGAAGTCGGTGTCCCTGTGAAATTGCAACTGGTTCCGCGTGGCACCATGATTATCACTAGTTCAGGCAAGCTGTCGCGTGCACGCGTAAAAGAGAAATTTGTCACGGGTCAGATCATCGACTTGCTCGACGAAACCCCGATGAAAATCGTCAAATCTGATACTGTCTAAATTTAAGTGACCGACGCACCGCTCATTGCCATTACGGGCGGCACAGGGTTTGTTGGCGGGCATGTTATAACCGCCGCACTTGCGGCTGGCTATCGCGTGAGAGCTTTGGCTCGCAACCCATTGAAATTAAATAATTTAAGTCATCCGCGCTTGACGATCTTTAAGGGGGCTTTGGGCGATAACGACGCCGGGTTCATAGAGGGGGCCGACGTCATCTTGCATATGGCTGGCCTCATCAAAGCGCGCAATCGTGCTGCCTTTGACGCCGTTAATGTGACGGCCAGCGCTGATTTGGCCAAGACATGTAATGACTCGCGCATTGAGCGTTTTGTTTTGCTTTCATCCATGGCGGCCCGCGCGCCTGAGTTGTCCCCTTACGCAGCGTCAAAGCGGGCGGGCGAAGATGCGGTGGAGGACGCCTATTCGGGGCCTTTATCGGTCATTCGTGCGCCAGCGGTATTTGGGCCCGGGGATGAGGCAACAAAACCTATTATTTCGGCCATAGACCGTGGTTTTCTCCCTGCACCGGGCGGTCGGGGGTGGCGGGAGCGTTATCTTTCACTGGTCGCCGTGCAGGACTTGGCGAATGACCTGATCACCCGCGCGGTCAAAGGCGATTATGACGGCCAGACAGTGTCGCCAGCGACTGTGGGGCAGATAACGTGGCCAGAATTTGCGCAAATGGCGTCAGAGGCTGTTGGCAAACCTGTCAAAGCGGTGCCTATTCCGTTAAGTGTTTTATACCCCGTTGCAGCTGTTACGTCTGCGCTGTCATTGAGCTTTGGCCGCGGCCACTTGACCCTAGGAAAATTGCGAGAATTCCTCTATGACGATTGGCGTAGTGAGACGTTGATTCAAAGCGATACGTCTATGGCAGATCGTCTGTCCCAAACTTTGGCCGCATATCGGTCTGACACTAAATCATAGGTATTTTATGACCGCGCCAACCCGTGATGAGATTTTCGATAAAATCTGTGAATTGCTAAAGCCCTATAATCCTGAAAACCGTCCGATTAAACTGACCAGCGGTATTGTGTCGGATTTGGAAGTCGACAGCGTCGCTGTGTTTGATTTGGTTATGGGATTAGAAGATCACTATGATATTTCTATTCCGATGGAATTAGTATCCGACATCAAAACAGTCGGCGAGCTTGTCAACGCTATTACCGAACTCACGTCTTAATCAGGTCAAATCTATGTCTCTTTTTGATAAATACGCCCCGTTACAATCCCGCGTCGATATGATGATGAAAATCGGCAAAGACGCATTGGGTGTTCAATTTGACGATATTTTATCGGCCACCAAAGGCCGCGTCGGCAACCGCGAAATCCTGCTCGCGGGTACCAATAACTACCTCGGCCTAACATTTGACGAAGACTGTATGGCAGCGGCCAAAGACGCGGTGACGCGCCACGGCACGGGCACCACAGGCTCGCGCGTAGCCAACGGCAGCTACCACGAACATATTGATTTGGAAAACGCCCTAGCGGAGCATTTGGGCATGCCAAGCTGTGTGGTTTTTACTACGGGTTATCAGACGAATTTGGCGGCCATTGCGGGCCTTGCGGGCGATAAAGATATCATCTTTATGGATGCTGACGCGCATGCCTGTATCATCGACGGCACGCGGCTGACGGGCGCATCGACCATTCGGTTCCGTCATAATAGTCCCGAAGACCTAGACAAACGACTGCGCCGCCAAGGCGAGATTGAGGGCGGCAACGCGCTTGTCGTGATTGAGGGCATGTATTCCATGTTCGGCGACATAGCGCCCGTTGATGAATTTGTGGATGTTACGCACCGTCACGGCGGCTATCTATACATTGACGAAGCCCATAGCTACGGCGTGTTCGGCCCCACGGGCTGCGGTATCGCCGAGGAACAAGGTGTGCTTGATAAAATTGATTTTATCTCTGGCACATTTTCAAAATCACTCGCCTCTGTTGGCGGGTTTTGTGCGTCTAAGCACCCGGAATTTGAAATCACACGCAAGGTTATGCGACCCTATATGTTTACCGCTAGTGCCACGCCGTCTAATATTTGCGCAGCAAGAGCGGCTGTTGAAAAGGTTAAAACAGGCGCGCATCTGCGGCAGAATTTGAAAGACCGCGCCGCGCAACTGCACGCTGGTTTGGCGGCTATGGACTATGATCTATGTGCTGAGCCTAGCCCCGTTATTGCTGTGCGCCGTCCGAATGAGGCGGTCGCGGCCATGGAATGGAACGCACTGATTGAAAGCGGTGTTTACGTGAATTTGGCTGTACCGCCTGGGACGCCGCAAAGCTCTAGCTTACTTCGGATTAGTCTGTCGGCGGCTCATACAGAAGAGGACATCAATCAAATCATCAAAGCTTTTGGTGATTTGAAGACGAACCAAGCGTCAATGATGCAGTCCATGATGACTAAAATGCAGGCGGCAGAATAACGGCCTAGCGAAACGCGCCTTTGCGCCATAGTTTCCAGCCTAATACGGGGGCGCAAATCACGGGATGTTTCCTTTGAAATGAGGTTGGCTCTATTGTGACGCCAGAGTGGTTTTTAAGCTTCCGAAGTACGTAATCAAGCCCGCCGTCAAATGTCGCCGCATTGTTGATAAGGCGTATAGCGGTCATAGGTTTGCCCAACATACGGCGGAACGCCCACCGCGTTTTGCAGCGGCGTTTCGCACCCGCTGATACAGGGGGCAGGGCGTAAAGGCTTTCGTCTGCTGCGCCGAACAACTCTGCCATAATGGCGTCATAGCGCTCTTGATAACGGGCAACAATCTCGCGTGATCGTCCGTCAGAGCTCTCAGGCCGTAATTCTGTGCGGTAGCTTTCACGAAACCCCCGCGCCCAGAACGTCGCCGTATCAACAGGGCCCTCCAGCAGCGGTATCGTCTCGCTTGCAATATGACGCACAGCCTTGGCGCGGGCCTGCATAATACGGTCATTAACAGTGTCATCTTTCGGAAACAACATGACGCAAGGCTGGGAGAAACGCCCCCAAACTGTCGACAACAACGCCTTTGATGTCGCGCGGTTTTCAAAGGCCTTAATCGATATTAGCGAATATTTACAGGTGGTTAGGACCCCGTCCTGATGTGTCATTTCGTGATAATAAACCGCAGGCGGTATCATCGCGTTTAAAGCTGCGCGCAGCGGGTTTTTATGTGTTTTGCGGTAGCTATCAATCAGGACATAAAAATCGAGCATTTTATCGGCATTGTTCATATCGCGCAGAGACGAGCCGTAATAGACAAATCCCAGAACGTGACCGTTATGGCGCTTTGATATGGCATCACAGACCGTCTTGACCCGTGCGCTCGGCTCTACGTGATCGTAATGTTTAAGGAGCGCAATAAGCGGGTCTGGATTAGCGGGAGTTGGATTTACCATAGGAAGCTCACGGGTCGTGAGGGCGTTACTGTGAATTTAGGGCCAAGCAGGTCAAGCGTTTCGCCGTCGAGAACAACATCGCCAGCGTAATTAAAGTCTATCTGGCTAGCGTTATAGCTGCTGAGGCCATCCGCAGTTCTATCGATGTTTTTTTGTCCGCGCCACAGGCTGACGATATTTGACAGTAGTCGCCGCGCGTCACCCTTGGCATATGTCAGGCGTAATTCACCGTCGCCTTCACCCCAAAAGGGATCCAGCCCTTTAAAAAGGCTGGGTAGTGTGGTCAGAACAGTGCCTAAATGATTGTCTGATATTGGCGTGCCGCCGTCTATGGTCAGTGTGATGGGAGTCGGGTGCATCACATCTGCGCGCTGCCCGCTCACCCCACGTACAATACCGCCAATGACGGCTGGCGAACCACCAATGCCGCGCTTATGCAGCTTCTGCTTGGTGTATTGCGTGATCATCGGAATGGCCCCCGTGGAGAACAGAAAGCCGTTATAGCTAACACTATTTGACCCGGATGTGACGGTGATGAGGGGCAGTTTTTCATGGGTAAACTGCCCCGCGAGCAACGCTTTAATTTTTTGCGCAGTGGGGCGTTTCATACCAATCACGCCTGCAACTTGGTTCGTCATGCCGCCCGGCACAAGCGTGAAACGCGGTAGGGGCTGTAGCGCAGCATAATGGGCCATAAAGGCCGTAATCACGCCTTGGCAGGTTCCGTCACCACCTTCGATAAAGACGTGATCGCGGCTCTTGCTATGGGTTTCTTTAACGATGGTATCTAGCGTATCGAAAATATCGTTGTCGTAAAGCACAGCCTTCGTGTCACTCGCCACCGTGCGCAGGATGGATCCACGCTTGGCGACAGTTTCGCTCAAATTGTTGACGATAAAAACAGGGGCAGGCGCCGTCATGACCCTATGTCAGGCTTTCAGTTCGCAGCAGCAAGAAGCTACCAATAAGGCCAACAACCAGCAGGGGGAAGGCTATGGCCCATCCAATCGCAATACCGCCAGAGGCCGCAAATGTCGCCATAGCGCCGTCAATAATGAGGAATAAGAAGCCCGCTGTGATGCCGATAATCAAGGCTTGGTCACCTGTATCTTGTCGCCCGACGCGTTGCATAATGGGCACAGCCAGCAGTAGCAGAAGCAGTGCCGCCAAAGGCCGCGTAATGCGGTGTAGATACCAAAAGCCGTAAGCAAAGCTCGGCTTGCTACCCGAATTTCCCTTTTCACTAAATACGGCCATATCGGACAAGGCTAAATCACGCGGTTCAGCGGCAAGGCGCGCAATGGATTGCGGGGTTTGCTTGGTTTCCCAACTGATGTTGCCGTCCACTGTTTCCGCTTGCCGCGCTTCGCCGTCCGCGCCTTTGACGTCCAATGTACGCACGCCAGATAATCTCCAGCTATCGCCCGTAAAATCGGCGCGTTCTGCCCATGTTACATTGGTTATCGCGCCCGTGTCGGGTGAGCGTTCGTAAAGCTCTAACGTGCCGAGCGTATTCATACTATCGCGGTCTGCGGCGCGCATGATACGGCCCGCATCTTCCATCCAGAGCGGGTTGTCCTCTGTGACATTTTTTATTTTATACTCGCCAATACCCCAGGCTTGTAGCGCGCGAACAGAAGGCGGCATAAGGACGTTTATTGCGATAATAGATACCAGTCCCGCCGTTAAAACCGCAGGCGCCAGCAGCGCGATTTGCTTCGGCGCTGAAATACCAAACCCCAGCAGGGCGACAAGTTCGTGATTCCGGATAAGTTTCACAAAGGTCAGCAATATGGCGACATGGATTGTAAAGATGAAGATGCGGTCAAATATGACGGGCGCGCGGTAAGCCATATAGCGGAATGTATCCACAAATGTTCCGTCATCAGCCAGAATATCCCCGCCATTGGCAAGTGAATCAAGCAGTCCGATCAGCACCAAGAAACCGAACACAACGGTCAACCAAGTGATAAAAAATGATTTGGATAGATATGTGAGGAATTTAAACACTAGGCCGTATCCCCACGGATAATCGTCCCAACGCGTTTGATGCGGGTCTTTAGGCCTTCTTGTAAGCCGTTGAGATAAAAGCTAATCGCGGTGAGGGGCGGTTGGCCCATTTTATACGCGCTTTTGCGGAATATCCATGCCGCGAATAATCCAACAGCAATTATAGTTGGCCATATGCCCGCCCAAGGCGGTATTGTGCCGCTCGCACCAAGGCTCTGCCCCAATTCAAGGGCTTTTTGTAGCGATACCAGCATGACAACGCCAATGAAGATACCCGCCGATGAAGGATTACGGCCATAGTTCAGACCAAAAGGCACAGCGATGAACGGGAGGATAAGCAGCAACACCGCGCGCCCTAATCGCAAGTGCAGGGCAGCGTTATTGGTATTGGTATCAATGCTATCAAATATTTCGCCGCGACGGTTTTGAAATAGCTCTATCGATGTCATTTCGCGTTCGTCATCGCCGCGCATCCGAAACATATTATCATCAACACTGCCTGTCACCGCGCCGCTGCTAAAACTCAGGTCGCCGTCAAGCTGGCGTTCGCCGACAATCTGGTAGCTTTGGCCTTCTGCCAGTTGCAGGACAGGCTCGTTACTAGCTTCGCGGACAATCAAGCGACCTTCGTCGGCTGTTGTGATGCGCACACCTGTCTGCTCGCCGTTCTCTTTTAATTTTTCGTAGATAAAAATGGGGCCGATGGCGCTACCCGCTTTTTCTGTGCCGGCGAAAAATGTTCGGTTTCCGACTTCGGTAAAGGTGCCTTCGCGCAAAGCTGCTGTGAAAGATTGCTGTTTGACGACATGAACAACTTGGCGGTAATTATACCGCCCGACAGGCTGCATATAGCCTTCTACAAATAGGGTGATAACGGCCAGAACGGCTGCGATAAACATAAAGGGCCGTGTCATTTGGGGCAGGGATACGCCTGCGCCAAGGGCAGCGGTTAGCTCTGATGATTTACTAAAACGGTCTATTGTGATTGTGATACCCAGCAAAAGCGCCATCGGCAGAGCCATGCCAAGATAATGCGGGAGCAGGTTAATCACCATCGAACTGGCATCACCCGCAGGGTTGGATGAATTTGAGACAATCTCGAAAATACGCAGAAGACGCTCTAAGAGCAGCACGACAATCGCGAAAATAATCAGCCCACCGATATTAATGAGCGATCTTTTCAAAAGATATTGATTAAGACGTCCCATATGTTTCGATATGTTTCCTACTGCGCATAATTCTTTACAAAGAGCGGGCTGCTCACCATATGCGACAAGTAAGCCCGTTATCCTTTAACCTCTGGCAATAATGAGACATGACCATGAACGCAAACATTCGCTTCATCTTTTTAGGGTTATTTATCAGTGTTTTGTCGTTTTCATCCGCTTTGGCGCAAGATAACGATGAAGAACTGGAATTATACCCTGATGATTTTTCTGATGCCTGTGTTGCGGATGGACTACAGATTCGCGCCACTATCGAGGGCGTAACAGCTGTCGGCATCATGAAGCTAGAGCTTTATAACTCAGAGGACGGGTTTTTATCTAAAAAAGGGCGGCTGCGCTCTATTCGCGACAAAGCCGAGGACGGCCCGATGATGATGTGTATTAATGTGCCAGAAGCAGGCACATATGCTTTGGCGGGCTATCACGATCTAGACGGCAACAGAAAGCTCAAGAAAAAGTGGAATTTCACGCCAAAAGAACCCTTTGTGCTGTCCAATAATATCGAGTTTAAGTCGCTGCGGATGCCGAAGTTTGAAGAAGCGGCCTTTGAAGTCGGCCCTCAAGGCGCAGATATCGTTATCAACGTAGTTGACCTGCAAGACGATTAAACCGACAAAGGTGTAAATACCCGCGTCGATTCCGTCGTGGCAAGGGGACATTGCCACCATGCCGAGCTCATCAGCAATATCGCAATCATTTACGATTATCCCTGTGGCCTCAAGGGCACAGGAAAAAGCGTTTTTAGATTTGCCTTATCGGATTTACGAAGGTGAGCCTTCATGGCGTGCACCGCTACGCTTTGAGCGCAAAGAACAGCTATCACCCCATAAGAACCCCGTGGCAGCCACGCTAACGCGGCAATTGTTTTTAGCTGAAACGGGAGACCGCGTTGTCGGACGTATCGCGGCCTTTATTAACCCCGCGCACCAAGTTCATCACAATGACAAAGCAGGGCATTTCGGCTATTTTGATTGCGAGGCTGACCCGGCCGTTGGCCACGCACTTCTGACGGCGGCACAAAACTGGCTATTAAGTCAAGGCGCGGACCGTATGGTCGGTCCCGCGCAGTGGTCCGTTAATGAGGAATGCGGTCTGTTGATTGACGGATTTGATACCCCGCCTGTCGTCATGATGTCCCATGGGCGGGTTGACTATCAAGACATGGTTGAGAACTTTGGCATGAGCAAAGCCGTTGATATGTATGCCTATCAGGCTGATCTTCACGCGGGATACCCGCGGCCTCGGCAAACGCAGATGATGGTCAAAATTGCCGATAAGGACCCTGACATCACAATACGCCCGATGAATACCAAAGACTTTTTGGGCGACGTGAACATTGTCATGGATATCTTTAATGATGCCTGGTCGCAGAACTGGGGTTTCGTCCCGTTCTCAGATGAGCAAATCACACACATGGCCAAAGAGATTAAGCCGTTGATGTTTAAAGAAGGCCTTTGGGTCGGCGAGATTGAGGGCTCGCCTGTCGCCTATATCTGGATGATACCGGATTTGAACGAAGCCACGGCTGGGCTTGACGGAAAACTGCTGCCGTTTGGCTGGTGGACTTTGGTGAACCGCCTCAAAATAAAGGGTGTAAAGCAAGCGCGCATTCCGCTTATGGGGCTGCGCCGTGAATGGCATAACACAAAGAAAGGCCTCGCGATTGTAGCCAAGCTTTGCGAGACGGTCTTTGAAGCAGGACGGCAAAAGGGCTTTACCCATTGCGAACTGTCGTGGATTTTAGAAGACAATGCGGGCATGATACGCATTTGCGAACAAGCCGATGCCAAGCGTTATAAAACATACCGCATGTATGAAAAGGCGCTTTAACGTGGATAAAGTGGCCAATGTTCTTATCCTAGCGGGGCAGCGCGAAGGCGTAGTTGACCCGTTATGTGCGCAAGCCGGCATTGATCGCAAAGCGTTGTTGCCGTTCAACGGTATGCCAATGATTGATTATGTGCTGGCCGCGCTGCGTCGCGCAACTGTCGCGGATGCATTCTACGTCAGCGGATTTGATGCGTCTTACCATTCGGACCTTATTCAATCACCATCAAAACCAGGTCCAGCGGGTAGCGCCATGGCCGCGATTGAAGCGGGGATAGATGTGCCGCTACTCATCACCACCGCAGATCACCCGTTATTGACAGCAGAGATGATTGATATCTTTATCACTGGGGCTAAGAAGACAGGCGCTGATTTTTGTGTTGGGCTGGCTGAAAAGAATGTCATTGCGCCCGCTTATCCGAATATGAAACGTACGTATTTGAAATTTTCAGATATTGCTGTCTCGGGCTGCAATCTTTTTTACGTGGCCAATGAAAATGGCATTGAAGCGATACGATTTTGGCAACAAGCCCAAAATGACCGAAAAAAGCCGTGGAAACTCGCGTGGCGATTGGGGCTAGGCGGTCTATTGAAATATGTGTCAGGGCGTTTGAGTTTTGACGACGCCTTCTCGCAAGTCTCCAAAACACTGGGTATCACCGCGCGACCTGTCCTTATCCCTATCGCTGAGGCCGCCATTGATGTCGATAAGCCATCGGATAAAACCCTCGTGGAGGCTATATTATTAGCGCGCAAACAGGCTAAAGCTGTATCGTGACAAAGTCTGCGACAAAACCCGATTTATCAACGGCCTCCAGCGCGTCGGCTGGAAAACGTGTTGCCGCTAATTCAGGCATGATGGTCGGAGCAAAGACCCTTGCTGCTGTGATGGGATTTGTAACGCTGACAATCACGGCGGTCGCGCTCGATAGCACGCTGGCTTTTGGGACAATCATGTTTCTTCATGCCTATATGCTTTTCTTCTCGGAAGTGGCTACCTTCCAAGCGTGGCAAGGTATCATTCGTTTTGGCAGTGATGATGTTGTCAAAGACGATGCACAATCATTAGCAAAACTGTTCAAGTTCGGGATAACGCTTGATTTTTTATCAGCAATAGCCGCTTACGTTATGGCGATAGCATTGTTTAGCTTTTTCATATTCGTTGGATCACAGTTCCCAAGCTTGTCGCGCGAAAGTGCCTTGTCAGCTGACGAATTACAGCATTACGTGATGCTTTATTGTATCGTGATTTTGTTTAGACAGCTTGGCACATCAATTGGCGTGTTTCGCCTTTTTGATAAATTCCAAGTCTTGGCGGTAAAGGCATTGATTATGCCGACGACGCGTCTGCTTGGCGCGATATATGCCGCCCATGCTGGCTGGGGTTTGGAAGGATTTTTGTGCGTTTGGTTTGGCGCCTCGCTCGTAAGCTATATCTTCTTGCCTGTAGCGGCTATGTTAGAGCTTAAACGTCGGCGATTACTCGGCATGGTTATCCGCGCTAAATCCGATTTTTTCTCTCCTCGGGCTGGGCTATGGCCTTTTACGATTAAATCCAACATAGACTCTACTTTGGCGGCGGGACATTTGCATCTGCCGCTATTGCTTGTGACCGCGATATTTGGACCAGCCTTTGCCGGGATTTACAAGATAGCAGAGGAGGCGGCAAAGCTTCTATCTGAAGGCTTTAAACTATTTGACCAAGTCATTTATCCCGAGATTGCCAAGATGATCAGTTCAGGGGACGGCACAAAGATTTGGCAACTTGTGACCCGCACGGCCTTTGTCCTTTTAAGCTTTGGTTTGTTTTTCTCGGCGCTATTAATGTTTTTGGGGCCCAATGCGCTCTCAGCATTATTTGGCGAAGATTATGCAGCCGCTGCACCGCTGGCATCGTTACTTGTGCCTGCGGCGGCGTTACTCGGCATTGTTGCACCGTTATACCCGATTTATTATGCCACGGATTGTCCTGAAAAAGCGATCTACGCGCGCTCACTCAGCCTGTTCATCTTTATCGTAGCTTTGTTCGCACTCAGCCCCACAACGGTCGGGCAAATGGCACCGGGTTGGGCCGCGATTATCGGCAATATATTCGCTGTTGTTTTTGTTGCAATCACAGCAAAGCGAGCGCTTAACGCCTCTTTGAATTGTAAGAAGGACATGCTGTAAATGGATGTTAAAGTCACAGACACCCAGTCAACATTAACCCCAACCGTTTGCTTTGTTGGGGCGGTTGCGGCACGTGCAGACACACGCCTTTGGGGGTTGTCGTTGATGGATTGGCAAAAGCGGGCGTTTAAAAAGGCAGGGGCCTCATATGTGAGTACCAAGGGCGCCTCCGTCATTCTGAATATTGATTGGATATTGTCGACAGCTCTCTGTCGCGCCTTTGTTGCTGCGCGTAATACGGCCCTTGTCGTGGATGGTGAAATTATTGGGATTAATGGCGGACATGCTCATCAAGCCGTCAAACCTCATACGCTTATCGGTATGCAAGCAAGCGATGGCATCCTCAATAAACACGGCCTTATGGCCAAATCTCCTGACGCCATTTCTGATATTTATAACAAAGCTCTGCGAAAGTCAGAGCCGCCCTATGCGTTGAATGTTATGCGCACCCCGATGACCACGATTATGCAGCGTCAGTTTGACAGCTCTTACAAAGGTATCACAGATTTTGTCACTAAGTATTTCTGGCCGCTACCTGCCTTTTATGTCACCCGTGCCTGTGCCGCCATGAAGCTATCGCCCAATATGGTCACAACAATTGGCTTGGTTTTGTGTGTCGCGGCGTTTTACTTTTTTATGCAAGGGCAGTGGGCTTTGGGCTTTGTTACCGGGTGGTTTATGACGTTCCTTGATACTGTAGACGGGAAGCTTGCGCGCACCACTATGACTTACTCATGGTGGGGTAATATCTATGACCACGGCATTGATTTGATTCATCCGTCTTTTTGGTATTTTGCATGGTTTATTGGTCTTGGCGGGGTCTTGGCTTGGCCGAACGCTATGACGATTGCGCTTGCCCTGATTATGGTCGGTTACGTGGTTGACCGTGTCATTGAAGGGATATTTATTCTCCAGCACGGCTTCCATATCCATGTCTGGCGGCCTTTTAATTCTTTCCTGCGGATATATACGGCACGGCGCAATCCTAACACTTTCATCTTTATGCTGGCGATTATAGCGAGTACTATCGTGCCGCAGGCAGGAATATGGGGGTTTTACGCTGTCGCTGCTTGGACGTGGATTTGTATCGTGATTAATATCGGCGTCGTTATCAAAGCGACTGTTACCAAAAAAACTGTTGTATCCTGGATGGACAGCGCGTGAGTGGGTCATCTGGCAATTTGGCAATTTTTGATCTCGACTATACGCTGACTAAGCGCGGGACTTGGGGACGTTTTGTTCTGCGTTGTGTGCGCTACCGCCCGCATGTGTGGTTGCCTCTTCTGTTGTCAGCGGGTTGGGCGCAGTTTCGCTATAAGCGCGGCGCAATCCCAAGGGTGCGTGTTAAACAAGCCATGATGCGTTGGGCTATGCCGCGTTGGTCGCGTGAAAAACTGACCCAACTGGCCGAAGATTTCGCAGAGGCCGAGGTTAACAGTGGCTTGCGTCCCGGAGCCGTTGCGGCGCTTCAAGCGCACCGCGATACAGGCGATACGATAATGCTAGCCAGTGCCGCAGTTGATTTAATCGTCGCGCCTATAGCGAGACGTCTTGGCATTAATCACTATGTGGCAACAGATATGGCTTGGGAGCATGATAGACTGGCCCCATATTTTGGCTCTGAAAACTGTTACGGGGATGAGAAATTAGCGCGTGTTCAAAGCTATTTGAATGAAAACCCAGAACTTAAACGAAATAATACAGTCATCACAATGTATTCAGATAGTTATTCCGACCTTGCGATCATGCAATTTGCCGATGTAGGCGTATCGGTTAATCCAGATAAGCGGCTTTTGGCACTGTCAAAAACCCATAATTTTAAGGTCGTGGACTGGATGAGTGTTTAATCGCCCGTCTAATCCATGCTGAGGCAAAGCTTTTAGACCCGACATGGGCCGAACTCGACATACTGGAGGATTACTAGCTTTGCGCCGCACTGGTTGGGGGCAATGAAATAGTCCGCATAAGCACAGCTTGCCGGTGCTATCACACTCACATCACTTTTTAATCACACCCTTGCAATTATGGGCCGATTTGCGGCATTCTTTCCAAGCCATTTGGAGGGCCGCTCATGCGCTTGTTAAACGCACTTATGTCTCGCTTTGTAAAAGTCGGGCAACTTACCATCATCGATGTATCAGGGAAGGCGCATGTCCACGGCCCAGGTGGCGAACCAAACGCGACAATTCGCATTACCGACAAGCGGCTTTATCGGGACTTATTTTTCAATCCTGAACTTCGCGCTGGCGAAGCCTATATGGACGGCACGTTGATATGCGAGGAGGGCGGCATTCGCGGCCTTCTGAATGTGTTTGCTCATAACCGTGATAATCTGCGCGGCCACCCGATGCAAAAGGCGTTGAAAGGTTGGCTGAAGAAAATACGTAAATGGCACCAACGAAACAAGACCTCTGCATCGCGTAAAAATGTGCAGCATCACTATGACTTGTCGAATGACTTCTACCGTCTGTTTTTGGATGAAGACTTGCAATATAGCTGCGCCTATTGGCCGACCCTTGATATAAGCCTGGAGGAAGCCCAGGCCCTGAAGAAGACGCATATTGCGGCGAAGCTGAACTTAAAACCGGGTGACCGCGTGCTGGATATTGGTTGCGGTTGGGGTGGTATGGCCATTTATCTGGCGCGTGAATATGGTGTTAGCGTTGTCGGCGTGACCTTATCCGACGAGCAGCACGCCATGGGACGGCAACGTGTCATTGATGCCGGGCTAGAAGATAAAGTTGATATCCGTATTCAGGATTACCGCGATATAAATGAAACATTTGACGCCGTGGTGTCTGTCGGCATGTTTGAACATGTGGGTGTTGCGCATTACTTGGAGTATTTCTCCAAAATAAAAGAATTGATGAGCGAAGACGGCACAGCGTTGGTGCATTCGATAGGCCGCAAGGGCGGGCCGGGTACAACGGGGGCATGGATCCGCAAATATATCTTTCCGGGCGGATATTCACCGGCGCTTTCTGAAACATTCGCTGAGATTGAAAAAGCGGGGCTTTGGGTCACAGACGTTGAAATCTTGCGATTACATTACGCAGAAACGCTGGCTGAATGGGACAGGCGGTTCCAAGCAAACCGTGAACAAGTCGCAGAGATGTTTGACGAGAAATTCTGCCGTATGTGGGAGTTTTATTTGGTCATTAGTGAGCTATCCTTTCGTCTTGGCAAGCATATGAATTTTCAAATTCAGATGTCCAATGCGGTCGACTCACTGCCGACGACACGTAATTACATGCTGGACAAATGACCGCATTAGGGTCTGATTGCGATATGTGTTATAGCAATAAAGCAATCGGAGATCTGACAATGCGTAGAATTACAAAAACGGCTGTTGTTTTAGCTATTGGACTTGCAGTGCCAGTTCTCGCTAATGCGGGAAATAATAATGCCAATTTGCGCTCTAACTTTGACCGTTCATCGGTTCCAGTTCAAGTTTATCTCCCGTCTGATTTTAACTCAGATCGTAATACAGGTTACCTTCTGTCGCGCGCCATCATTAATTATAATGAAGGTGATACAACAACGGCGTCTATGCTCTTGCACCGCTCACTCCGCAGTGATCCATATAACCCCATGGCTAATTATTACATGGGCCTGACCAAGAAAAAGCAGGGTAATTACCGCAAAGCCGTGAAGCACCTGAAATTGGCCAATAGAGTTTTCGCTAATGCGCCCCAATCATATGCAGCACTGGGCGAAGTTTATGTCGCCCTGGGCCGTCTTGATGATGCGCAGGTTCTCATTAGCAAGCTTGATTCTGTCAAAGGGGCTAGCGATGCGGACATTCAAAGCGCAAAAGCTATCATACAAGCCGCAATCGCGCGCGCTTAGTCAACTTTTTTAATTAAAAAATTGTCATTAAGGCCCGGTCATTTTGACCGGGCTTTTCTTTTGACTGCGCAAAGGTCTTGGCTTTTGACACAGTTCTGCCATAATTCAGGTGAAAATTGGGACTGCGCCTTAACTCCCCGTAATATAAGCGTAATTTCACACCGTTTTCTGAACGTAAGCTGAAAACTACGCCGCAGACCCCTCACTTATTTGTTAGCAAACTGCGACGTGATGTGTCTTGAACTTCACCGTAATTCTCTTATTTCTGTGACATGGGCGGAATAGCTTTGGATGGCTCCGGGACGGGCTGTCACATAATTGAAAGGATTTTCACATGAAAGGTGATTATTGTACACGAGAAGGCGCAGAGCGCTTGAAAGACCAGATTGAAGCCTATTGGGCCGACCGTGGTCATGACGTCAAAATTAACTTGATCAACGGCGCGTTTTTGCCGTCTATGCGGTCTGCACGCACGGACGTACGATCTAATATGATCAACGGCGTGCCAACACGTTCAACGGAAAACTTCGCTTAAGCTATCTGCCTTAAGCGCGGTTGACTGAAACGTTTAAATCAACGCGTCAGCCTTATCAGGGCTGACGGCAGTTGCGAGAAACAGCGCAACATAATTGTGCCGCCTAGCTGGTAAAAGGGTGTTGTGGAATATCCGTAGCGCATCAAAATTGACGGGACATTGGCCGCTTTGGCTGCCAAAGTATCTGGCGCTCCATCCCCAATCATCACGATACGCGACGGGTCATTATGACCAACAGCTTCGAATATATGGTTCGGGTCGGGCTTTTTATTGGGTACGTCTTCGCTGCCAACAATGGCGCTAAACATATCAGTCATACCAAGTTCAGCGAGTAGGGGCCGCGCAAGGTAGCCCGGCTTATTCGTACAGACCGATAAATCATGCCCTTTGCGCGCCAAGCCGTCCAAGATTTTGCGCACATGCGGAAAAGGCCGGCTGTGATCGGCAATGCCGTCTGCATATAACTCTAAAAGTTTGGCTTGAAGGGTGCTCACCCGTTCACCACTAACGGCGCGACCTTGGGTTTTATAGGCATCGGTAATCAAGGCCTTGGCCCCATAGCTGATGTGGCGACGGGCATGGTCATAATTCACAGGCGCGAGCCCGTCTTCTTTGATAACAATATTAAGCACGCGGATAAGATCAGGTGCAGTATCGACCAGTGTTCCGTCTAGATCAAAACAAAGTGAAAGCGGCCCGCGCATCGTTTCGAATTTTTGTTTCATATTTATGCAATCGAATCGTGCGTCTTTGTGCTGTTTCCGTTACAGAGTATAAAACCATAATGTCAATCCGACTCGCGCAGTTCCGTGAACTATCGCAGCGCAGTCATATCATATCAAAGGGCTGAAATGACGCAAAACCGTGCTGCCGTAATTCTTGCTGCCGGGAAAAGCACCCGCATGAAATCTGCACGCTCCAAAGTGCTTCATCATGTTGGGGGGCGCTCCATGCTGTCTTGGGTGGCCGCTATGGTAAGAGAGGCAGGCGTATCGCGCATCGTCTGTGTTGTTGGGGCGTCCAATGAAGACGTCCGCATCGAGGCAGAAAGCCTGGGTTTAGAAATTGCTGTGCAAGAGCCACAACGCGGGACAGGTCACGCGGTACTGTGCGCCAAAGACGCTATTGGTGATTTTGACGGCGATGTTGCGGTCTTATTTGCAGACACACCCCTGATTAAAGCCGATACTTTAACCTGTGTTTTTGACGCCCTTGATAACGGTGCTGATGTTGCCGTCCTCGGTTTTGAGCCGGAAGAGCCAGGTGCCTATGGACGGTTAATTACTGATGCGGGTCAATTAACGGCCATTGTAGAAGCCAAAGAAGCGACGCCAGAGCAACTGGCCGTCAGGCTATGTAATAGTGGTGTCATGGCCGCCTCGCGCGCGCACATTTATAGCGCACTCTCTCGCGTGACGGATGACAATGCCAAGGGCGAATATTACCTGACTGATATTGTTGAAATTCTGCGTGGTGATGGTCTATCGGCCACGGCGGTCACTGGCGACGAGGCCGAAATGCTAGGCGTGAACTCTCGCACTGATTTGGCACTGGCTGAGGCGTCATTTCAGGCTTTGGCGCGCAAGGCGGCGCTTGATAACGGCGTCACGCTGCGTGACCCTGACAGCACCATATTTTGTTATGATACGCAAATTGCCCAAGATTGTGATATTGGTGCAAATGTTGTCTTTGGCCCAGGCGTCAGCATTGGCGCAAACACAACCGTGCATCCGTTCTGCCATATCGAAGGTACTGAAATTGGCGAGGGCGCACAGATTGGGCCTTTTGCGCGGCTGCGCCCCGGAACGGTATTAGGAGCAGAGACTAAAGTTGGGAATTTTGTTGAAACCAAGAAAGCGGTTGTCGGCAAAGGCAGTAAGATTAATCATCTGTCTTATATCGGTGACGCGGAATTGGGCGAAAACGTCAATGTCGGGGCAGGCACAATTACCTGCAATTATGACGGCTATTTTAAACATAAAACGACCATTAAGGACGGGGCTTTCATTGGGACCAATTCCTCGCTCGTTGCGCCCGTAACGATAGGTGAGGGCGCGTTTCTCGGTTCTGGCGGCGTTATAACAAGTGATGTGCCGGATGGGGCTTTGGCTGTTGCGCGGGCAGCGCAAACACATAAAGACGGCTGGGCCGTGCGCTATCACGCCGCGCAAGCCAAGCGAAAAGCAAAAAAGGGCTAGAGTAAAATGAGTAATGCCAAAGAAAACGCCGCCCTTGCGGCACTCGATTTTGTCGAAGACGGCATGATGCTGGGGCTAGGGTCTGGCTCCACGGCCGAGATATTCTTAGAGCATTTAGGCGAGCGCGTCGCAGGGGGCTTACGCGTTCAAGGCGTGCCGACATCGGCGCGTACCGCGCAAGTTGCCACAGAAAACGGTATCCCCTTGGCGGATGCCAATAAGATCGAACGCATCCACCTGACGATTGATGGTGCCGATGAAGTGAATCCTGAATTTTGCCTGATTAAAGGTGGCGGCGCGTGTTTACTGCGTGAAAAGATTATCGCCCATGCGTCAGAGCGCATGGTTGTGATCGCGGATGACCGCAAAATGGTCGATGTCCTTGGCGCATTCCCGCTACCCATTGAAGTTGATCCGTTCGGTATGGCGTTAACAGCAGAGAAAATTTATCAAGCGCTCATAAAATCTGGTTGTGAAGCGGGACAAACTGTCCTGCGACAAAAAAAAGATGGTAGCGGCCCTTTAGTTACCGATGGTGGGCACTATATCCTTGATAGTCGGTGCCGCAAAATACCCAAACCTGCGGATACTGCCGATCTTTTATCCCGTATCCCTGGCGTTATGGAACATGGCCTATTTATTGATTTGGCCGATGTCATTGTGATTGGCGAGACTGATCATGCAAAAGTAATGGAGTTGTCCCGTGAGTAAATTTGATTTTGATCTGTTCGTCATCGGGGCTGGCTCTGGCGGTGTGCGGGCTGGCCGCCTCGCGGCTCAGCTAGGTAAAAAAGTTGGTGTGGCCGAAGAGAGTCGCCCGGGCGGCACTTGTGTCGTGCGCGGTTGCGTGCCTAAAAAGTTCCTCGTCTATGGTGCAGATTTCGGCGGCGCCATTAAAGACGCGCAGAAATATGGCTGGTCGCTTGATAATGTCTCTTTTGATTGGACGTTTCTTCGCGACGCAATCCAGACAGAGGTTAGCCGCTTATCTGGAATTTATTCGACGATATTAGAGAAAAACGGTGCGACATTGTTTAACGAACGGGCTGAATTTGTCGACGCCCATACGGTACGCTTACAAACATCGGGCAAAGAAGTAACAGCCAAGACAATCTTAATTGCAACAGGCGGTCGCCCGTGGATGCCTGATATTGAAGGCATAGAGCATGCCATCATGTCTGATGACGCTTTTCTATTGGATGAATTGCCAGCGCGCGCCTTGATTATTGGGGGCGGTTATATCGCGTCTGAATTTGCAGGTATTTATGCGGGTCTAGGTGTTAAGACGGTGCAGGCTTACCGTGGGGATCGTTTGCTGAACGGTTTTGATCCGGACGTACGCGACGAGACAGGTGTGTTGCAAAACCTCAATGGGATTGAGACGAAGTTTAATATCTCCCCGACATCGATTAAAAAAACGAGCGGCGGCCTTATCGTGACCTTCGATGACGGCTCTAAAATTGGAACCGACATGGTGTTCATGGCAACAGGTCGTAAACCGCATACAGTGGGACTGGGCCTGGAAAATGCAGGTGTTGATGTTGATAAAAACGGGGCTGTAGTCGTTGATGAGTATTCAAAAAGCACGGCAAAGAACATCTACGCCGTGGGGGATGTTACCAACCGCGTGAACTTGACACCTGTGGCAATTCGCGAAGGGGCGGCATTCATTGAAACCGTATTTAAGGATAATCCGACAGCTTATGATCATAGCAATATCGCCAGCGCCGTGTTTACCCGTCCGCCCATTGGCGTTGTCGGCCTGACGGAGGGCGATGCGCGTCAGAAACACGGCGATGATATTACCGTTTATACAACCAAGTTCCGCCCAATGAAAAATGTGCTTGCCCATAAAGAGCAACGCTGCTTCATGAAGCTTATCACCCAAGGTAAAGACGAAGTGGTGATTGGCATTCACATCGTTGGTGATGATAGCCCAGAGATCATCCAAGCGCTTGGTATTTGCGTGAAAGCTGGTCTGACTAAGGCACAATTTGATGAAACCTGCGCGGTTCACCCGACACTTGCAGAAGAAATTGTGACCTTAAAGCCGCGTGAAATCAACAAAACCACGGTTGTTTCGTAAAAACTGCGTCACCTTTGTGATTGCCGCGCGAAATTACCGCGCCTATATCTAAGATGTGAACGAAGTTATCGACATAAAAACTGACGGGGGGGCCGAACCGCGTCAGACCTATCTTCGCCAATATGAATTGGTCGATTTGGTCCGCGCCTATGACCCGTCAGTAGACGAGGCATTACTAAACAAAGCCTATGTGTTTGCCATGAAAGCGCATGGTGATCAGATGCGTCATTCGGGCGATCCCTATTACGCGCATCCCATCGAAGTTGCGGGAATACTCGCGACACTAAAGCTTGATGTAGCGAGCATTTGCACGGCGCTACTCCATGACGTGTTAGAAGATACCGACACGACCTATGAGGAAATGGTCGGGCACTTTGGGCAAGAGATTGCCGACCTTGTTAACGGCGTGACAAAATTGGGGCAGCTTGAGCTGACAACACAAAACCCGACACGCGAACAAGCGCAAGCCGAGAACTTCCAAAAGTTTGTCTTGGCCATGAGCAAGGACGTGCGGGTGTTACTGGTCAAGCTCTGTGACCGTTTGCATAATATGCGCACACTGCAATATCATCCGAAACAGGCTTCCCGGGAAAGGATTGCGCGCGAAACGCTGGATATTTACGCCCCGCTGGCGCGCCGTATCGGGATGGATAAAATTTGCTCAGAACTTGAAGATTTATCCTTTCAACACATAAACCCGTCCGCCTTTGAGAGCATCACGAAACGACTCGAGGCATGGCGCGCGGACCAGGAAAGCGCGATTAGCCAGATGTCAGTCGCGCTACGTGATTTGATGGATAAATCGGGCTTGGATTACCGTGTATATGGTCGAGAGAAACGGGCCTATGCCATTTGGCGCAAGCTGCAACGCCAAGGTATATCCTTTGAAGATGTGGCCGACATCTATGCTTTTCGTATTTTACTGCCGCATAAGGCGGATTGTTATCACATCCTTGGCGTTTTGCACGGCGAGTACCGCTGTGTGCCAGCGCGCTTTCGTGATTTCATTTCTGTGCCAAAACCTAATGGCTATCAATCGCTACACACCACAGTGCTGGGGCCGCAAAATAAACGTCTAGAGATACAAATCCGTACAGAGCGTATGGAAGATGTCGCTGAGCGCGGCGTGGCGGCGCATTGGACATATAAAGACCAGAGCTATGCTTTTGACGCAGATGTTGCGCGCGATAGTGGCGGTGATCCGCTGCGGCGTATCAGACCCTTTGTAGAGATGATGGAGCAAAGCGGTGACGCCGATGAATTTCTTGAGCATGCGAAGCTAGAAATGTTCGCAGATCAAGTGTTCACCTTCACGCCTAAAGGCGACCTCATATCCCTGCCGCGTGGAGCAACGCCGATTGATTTTGCCTATGCCGTGCATACCAAAGTTGGCGACACCTGTATTGGGGCTAGTATTAACGGCCGAGAGCAACCGCTTCGCACACTGCTGCGTAATGGTGATGTTGTGCGTATCATTCGCGGCGGCGCGCCAGAACCACAACCTGGTTGGGAGAACATCGTTGCCACAGGCAAAGCGCGCTCTGCATTACGGCGTCTGACCCGCGACGGGGAACAAGCGGAATTTCGTCGCATTGGCCAGATGCTCGCCGAACATGCCTTTGCCCGCGAAGATCGAGATTTTAGTATTGCTGGTTTGGGTGACAGCTTGCGCCGCCTAAGCCTTGATGATGCCGATGAGGTTTTTGAGGCCCTTGGGCGCGGTGAATTATCCATACAGAAATTCATGAATGCCGTCTTTCCGGGTCGCGAAAGCGTCAAAGAGTTGGATAATTTCGTCAAGCGTGATTTGATTGATGATAATACCGTCAAGCTTTACGTGAAAGGCGAGGGGGTAAGCCCCGGACGCGGTATGCATTTGTCAGAATGCTGTTCGCCCATTCCTGGGGACCGTATTGTTGGGATTCAAGAAACTGGCAAAGGCGTAATGATCCATACGATTGATTGCGAAACACTGGTCAATGAGGATCATCCCGATGATCACTGGCTTGACCTGGGTTGGCGCCGCGCCGCGACCCAAACGGCGGCCCTTGCGCGTATCACAACAACGGTTGAACATGTGCCGGGATCTCTCGCCGACGTTACTAAAATCATCGGCGAGGCAGCGGGTAATCTGACGAATATTAAAACGCTGAAGCGTAGCCCGTCATTCTTTGATATGGTGCTCGATGTCGAAGTGACTGACAACCGGCATCTGTCACAAATCATTGCAGCCTTGCGTACCAGTGCCTATGTGGTATCCGCCAAGCGTACCCGCGCTGAACTTGCGCAATAGACCTTAGCCTTAAGCGAGATTGATAATGAACACTGATGACGTCTTAGATGTATTTCGCGAAGCTGGAGCCTTGCTCGAAGGACACTTCATCTTGTCATCGGGATTGCATAGCCCCGTCTTCTTACAAAAAGCATTTATCTTTAAAAATCCTGCCTTAACAGAAAAGCTCTGCAAGGCTTTGGCTGATAAGGTGAGGGCTGAATTACCCGTGCAGCCTGATATTATTGTTGCGCCTGCTATGGGCGGGATTATTCCCGGCTATGAAACGGCGCGTCATATGGGGCTTGAGTCGATTTTTACAGAGCGTGAAAATGGTGAGTTCACGCTCCGCCGCGGGTTTTCCTTAGAGCCCGGTCAAAAGGTTTTGATGGTTGAAGATATTGTCACGACCGGACTGTCATCGCGTGAATGTATCAAAAGCATTGAAAAAACGGGTGCCAAAGTTGTGGGCGGGGCGTGTATATTTGACCGTTCTAACGGTACAGCGGATATCGGTGTTCCGCTTATCTCACTCGCGGCGAAAGCGTTTCCCGCCTATCGCGAAGATGCCATGCCAGATGATCTCGCCGCGATACCCCCCCATGTCTTTAGTAGCCGGAATTTATAAGCCATGAGTGATAAACTCCGCCTAGGTGTTAATATTGATCATGTCGCGACCCTTCGTAATGCACGCGGCGGCGCCCACCCTGACCCGGTAGCAGGCGCGTGGGCAGCTATACAAAGCGGTGCGGACGGCATTACCGCACACCTTCGCGAAGACCGCCGCCATATGCGCGATGATGACATGGTGCGTCTGCAAACGCTTTGCGAGAGCGAAGATATACCGTTAAATATGGAAATGGCTGCGACATCTGAGATGTTGAAAATTGCGCTCGACCTCAAGCCTAAAGCGGTCTGCATAGTGCCTGAACGCCGTGAAGAACGCACCACAGAGGGCGGCCTTGATGTCGTGGGTCAGCATAATAGCGTTGCGCCGATTGTGCGCGAGCTGACAGAAAACGGATCGCGTGTATCGCTATTTATAGAGGCGCAACGCACGCAGATTGATGCGGCAAAATCATGCGGCGCGGCTGTGGTTGAACTTCACACAGGGGCCTATGCTCATGCGCATGAGGATGACAATATCGAATTAGCGGCTGAAATCCTAAAGACGCTACAAGACGGCGCGACCTACGCGCATAGCCTCGGCCTTGAGGTGCATTTGGGTCATGGTCTGACATTTGATAACGTCAGCGATATTGCCGCTATTCCAGAGGCAGTCGAGCTAAACATCGGGCATTTCATCATTGGGGAAGCTGTATTTATGGGCTTGGAGCCTGCGATTTTGGAAATGCGCCGCATTATGGATGCTGCCCGCGTATGATTATCGGCATAGGGACGGACCTCTGCGATATTCGCCGAATAGAGAAAAACATCGAGCGGCATGGCGCACGCTTTATTGACCGCGTTTTCACGACAGGTGAACAAGCTTATTGCGAGCCTAAATCAGGAAAAGCCAGCTATTATGCCAAGCGTTTCGCCGCCAAGGAGGCCGTTGCCAAGGCTTTAGCAGGGCCCAGGACAGGACACCTAACATGGAAAGATGTGGAGGTTGCCAATGACCCCTCTGGGCGTCCGACCATTCGATTACACCGCGGTGCAACCGATCGTTTGAAAAGCCTAACGCCAGTCGGACAGCTTGCGCGCTTGCATATTAGTCTGACAGATGATTATCCTTATGCGCAAGCTTTTGCTATATGCGAAGCTTATAGAGACAAGACGGACGCATGAGTAAAACCAAAACAGATAAGCTAGACGACAAAGCGGATAACAAAAAAGGCGGCGCAATTCGCGAAACTGTGTCTACTGTGTTGTGGGCCGTTGGTATTGCCTTAGTTTTACGCACATTTTTATTCCAACCGTTTCATATACCGTCAGGATCAATGCAACCGGGCCTTATTCAAGGCGATTATATCATCACATCTAAATACTCATTGGGTTATGGGAAATATGCGGCGACACCGCTGCCTTTCCCCGTGAAATCAGGTCGCCTTTTTGAACGCGAGCCTAAGCGCGGCGACGTCATTGTATTCAAACTTGATAGCGGGCCTAATAACATCGTCAAACGTCTGATCGGCCTACCGGGTGACCAAATCCAAATGGTACGTGGCGTTCTTTATATCAACGGAGAGCGCGTCGGTATTGCAACAGAGGGTGAAGAAACTCGCCTTGATAGATACGGCAATGACGACCCTGTCGAAGTCCAAATAGAGACGTTACCTGGCGGTGATAAAAACCGTATTTATGATGATTTGAAAAACTCGCCGGCTGATAACACTTCGGTTTTCACCGTGCCTGCGGGGCATTACTTTTTCCTCGGTGATAACCGTGACCATTCGGGGGATAGCCGTTTACCTGCCCCCGCTGGTGTTGGTTATGTGGCGGCGGGTAACCTTATCGGCAAAGCCGAATTTGTGCTGTTGTCGGTGCAGCGAGACTTCTCGATTAAAAAACCTTGGACGTGGTATAAGATAAACGGCAAGCGCTTTTTCAAAGGCATAGACTGATGAATGGTCACGGCCTTAAAATTGCGGCCCTTGAGAGCCGTATGGGCTATGTCTTTAAAGACAAAAGCCTCATTGGGCGAGCACTGACACATTCATCTTATGGCGATGGACAACGCAAAATCGCTAATTACGAACGGCTTGAGTTTCTCGGCGACCGCGTACTGGGATTGCTAACCGCAGAGATGTTGTTTCACGCGACACAAGAGGATGAGGGTGCGCTTGCGAGGCGGCTAAACGCGCTTGTTCGCAAAGAAACTTGTGCGCGCGTATCGCGAGCGATTGGGGTGAGTGATGCCCTTCTGATGTCACAATCAGAGGACAAGCAAGGTGGCCGCGAAAAAACATCTATTTTAGGGGATGCTTGCGAATCTATCTTGGGCGCTATCTATCTGGACGGCGGCATTGAAGCCGCCAAAGTTTTTTATGATAAGTTTTGGGCGCAAGAGATTGAATTTGTTATGAAAAAGGCCGCCAAAGACCCAAAGACGCAGTTGCAAGAGAAATCGTCAATTGTCGGCGGGGGCGCGCCAGATTACCGCGTCATTGAACAATCGGGCCCAGATCATCGCCCACTATTTGTGGTCGAGGTTGACGTCGCCAAAATTGGATCAGCGCGCGGCACGGGTAAATCGAAAAAAGACGCAGAACGTTACGCCGCTCAACATTTATTGGAAAACTGGCCATTATGACAAACACAAAAGCAGGCTTTGCCGCCATTATTGGCGCGCCCAATGCAGGTAAATCGACCCTTGTGAACGCCCTTGTCGGTGAAAAAGTATCGATTGTGACCCATAAGGTGCAAACCACGCGGTTCCAAGTGCGCGGTATTGCCATGTTAAAAGACAATGATGACGCTACGGCCCAAGTCGTTTTGGTCGATACACCCGGCATATTTAAAGCCGGTGGCGATGACCGGTTGGGGCGTTCTATGGTGCATGCCGCATGGAGTGGTGTGGACGATTCTAACGCTGTTATTCATGTGGTTGACGCGCCAGCTTACTTGCGAGTCTTACACAAAGAACCCACAGCGCAGGATAAGAAGGCTTTCGCCGATACCGAACGCGTCACCAAAGGTCTATCCACCCGCAAAATGGGGCTTATTTGCCTCGCGCTTAATAAAATTGATGAAATCCCGCATGATCAATTGCTTGAAGTCATTGCCGCGTTCAAAGACCATACTTTTTATAACGAAATTTTCCTGATTTCTGCACTGAACCGTGACGGTGTTGACGCGCTATCAAAAACGCTCGCCAGCGCTATGCCAGAAGGACCATTTTTATATCCTCCAGACCAAGCGGCTGATTTACCGTCTCGCCTCATGGCGGCCGAAATTACGCGTGAAAAACTCTATCTACGGCTTCATGACGAATTGCCTTATGCCTCTACGGTGGAGACTGAGAAATGGACGAAGCAGAAAAACGGCGATATTCGTATAGACCAAGTCATTTACGTGAAACGCGATAGCCAGAAACCCATTGTTCTGGGTAAAGGTGGACGCACTATTCGTGATATTGGGGCGAGTGCGCGCCAAGATATGCAAGACTGGTTGGGTGTCAAAGTGCATCTGTTTCTTTTCGTGAAAGTCCGCGAAGGATGGACGGACGACCGCGCGCGCTATGCTGAAAGCGGACTCAATTTTGATGTCTAAGGCACGCTAATGGATTGGAGCGGAGAGGGGTATGTTCTGTCCGTGCGCAAACACGGCGAGACTTCAGCAATTATCGAAGTTCTAACCCGTGATAGGGGCCGTCACGCGGGCCTTGTGCGCGGCGGCGTAGGGCGTAAAATGCGCCCCGTCCTGCAACCTGGTAATAAGATACAACTTGATTGGCACGCGCGGCTTTCTGAACATTTGGGATATTTTACCGTCGAAGCCCTGACGTCTCGCGCGGCTGAATTGATGGATGACCGTATGGCGCTGTCTGGACTTAATGCCGTCTGTGCCATTGCCCGCGAAACGCTGCCTGAACGCGAAGCACATCCCTATGTTTACGACGCCTTTGAGGTGCTGCTTGATAATATGGATAACCCCGATATTTGGCCCGCTTTATTTGTGCAATGGGAAGCGGGGCTTTTGAAAGCCATGGGTTACGGTCTTGATTTGTCGTCCTGTGCCGCCACGGGCAGCAATGATAACCTGACTCACGTGTCCCCGCGCTCTGGCCGCGCGGTCAGCGCTAGTGCGGCAGAGCCCTATCTGGATAAGCTTTACGCGCTTCCGAGTTTTATGATGGGGCAACCTTACGTAACACCAGAAGACGTGCATAACGGATTGGCTCTGACGGGGTATTTTCTGGAAACACGGGTGCAATGGGGCGTAAACCGCACGCTTCCTGACGCCCGTGCACAGATGATTACCAGATTAACCGAAGAAGGCCATGCAAGAGCGCCCACACCGCGTTAGACTATAGGTCACGAATCACTTTCCACCTTTGGACAGAACATGAGCGATACGACGATTGACGGCGTCCCCGGCGACGACTCCATTATTGAAGAACATATCGATACGGCGCTGTCGTCACGATATTTGGCCTATGCGTTATCAACGATTACGCAGCGCGCTTTGCCCGATGTGCGTGACGGCCTCAAACCCGTGCACCGCCGCATCCTCTATGCGATGCGGATGTTAAAGCTCAATCCTGAAAACGCGCATAAGAAATGCGCTAGGATTGTGGGTGACGTCATGGGCCAATATCACCCGCATGGTGACGCGTCGATTTATGACGCGCTGGTCAAGTTGTCGCAAAGCTTCAGCGCGCGCTATCCGCTGGTCGACGGGCAGGGGAATTTTGGCAATATTGACGGCGATAGCGCAGCCGCCATGCGCTATACTGAGGCCAAAATGACAGCAGCGGGTGTCGCGCTTTTGGCGGGCATTGACGAAGACGCTGTTGATTTTATCGCGACCTATAATGAAGAGGACGAAGAACCCGTTGTCTTGCCCGGCGGATTTCCAAACTTGCTGGCCAATGGCTCGCAAGGCATTGCTGTGGGCATGGCGACGTCCATTCCGCCGCATAATGTGGCCGAGATATGTGACGCGGCGCTGCACCTGATTAAAACACCCAGTGCGCGTATTGAAACGCTGATGAATTATATCCAAGGCCCCGATTTCCCGACTGGGGGCATCATCACAGAGCCGCGCGAAAATATGTTGGAGGCCTATAAGACTGGCAAAGGCGGGTTTAAGGTACGGGCGCGCTGGCACAAAGAAGATTTGCCGCGCGGGCTATACCAGATTGTTGTCACGGAAATACCCTATCAGGTACAAAAATCACGCCTGATCGAGAAGTTAGCAGAGTTGATTGAGACAAAGAAAGTCCCGTGGCTTGAGGATATTCGCGACGAGTTTGCCGAAGATATTCGCATCATCTTGGAACCCAAGAGCAAAAATATTGAGCCAGACCTCCTTATGGAAAGCTTGTTTAAGCTGTCTGAGCTTGAAAGCCGTGTGTCGCTAAATATGAATGTTTTGGACGCGACACGGACGCCACGTGTCATGGACCTCCGAGAGGTGATACAAGCGTTTCTTGATCACCGCCGCGAGGTGCTGCAGCGCCGTTCACGACAGCGCCTTGGCAAGATTGAAGACCGTATGGAGGTGCTTGACGGCTATATGATTGCCTTTTTGAACCTTGATGAGGTTATTCGCATCATCCGGTTCGAGGATGAACCGAAAATGGAGTTGATTAAGACCTTTAAACTGACCGAGCGACAGGCGGACGCAATCCTCAACATGCGCCTTCGCGCTTTGAACAAGTTGCAAGAAATTGAAATCAAGTCTGAATTTGATACGCTGGCGGCCGAGAAAGCCGATATCGAAGCTTTGCTTGGCTCTGATATGAAACAATGGGCCAGCATTGCGGACGAGCTCAAGGCCGTCAAAAATGACTACAATGCCAAATCTGACATCGGAAAACGCCGCAGCACCTTTGCTGACCAGCCCGATATCGAGATTGATCTGGCAACGGCCTTTATTACCAAAGAACCGATTACGGTTGTCCTATCCGAGAAAGGCTGGATTCGTGCGCTAAAAGGCAGAGTGGATGATGTCGATAGCATTAAGTTCAAAGAAGGCGACGCGCCTGCTTTTATCGTTCCAGCGGAAACTACTGATAAGATTATATTATTTGCGACTAATGGTAAGTTTTATACTATTGGCGCAGATAAGCTGCCGGGGGGGCGCGGAAATGGTGAGCCTATCCGTTTGATGATTGATTTGGAAGATGATCACGTCCCGCTTGGCCTATTTGTGCATGACGAGGCGCGAGAGTTATTGATTGCCAGTACCGAAGGCTATGGTTTCCGCGTGGCCGAAGCGGATATTATCGCTTCAACTCGCGGGGGCAAGCAGACGCTTAATGTGAAGGGCGACGCAGAGGCCGCGCGCTGTATCGCCGTTAAAGGTGATAAGGTCGCCGCCATTGGTGAGAACCGTAAAATCCTTGTTTTTGATGTTGAGGAACTCCCCGTCATGAGCCGGGGTAAGGGGGTGCGAATTCAAAAATATAAAGATGGGGGTTTGGCAGACGTCACCACTTTTGCGGCTGAAGACGGCCTTAGCTTTGTGGATAATTCAGGCCGCACCAACAGTGTACCAGAATGGACAACGCTAGAAGGCAAACGGGCTGCTGCTGGTCGTATGGCCCCGCGTGGGTTTTCCCGCATTGGGCGCTTTGTGCCTGATAATAGATTGACGTGAGCGCCGTAATTAAAGCTTGTGAAAGCGCCCAAATTATCGTTAATTGATAATATTATAGGTTTGGAGAGACACTATGGAATTTTTACTTGTGATAATCGGCATTATTGTCGTTCTCGCGTTCATCATTATCGGTATTTACAACCGATTAGTGGCGCTCCGCCAAACGTGTAATCAGGCGTGGTCTGACATTGAAGTGCAGCTAAAACAGCGCCAAGATCTTGTACCGCAATTAGTCAATACGGTTAAAGGTTATGCCAAGCACGAGAAAGAGACCTTTAACGAGGTTATCGCTGCGCGTAACGCAGCTGTATCAGCAGGCTCTGTCCAGGGGCAAGCGGCTGCAGAAGGAATGCTGCAACAGGCACTTGGAAAGCTTTTCGCGCTTGCAGAGGCCTATCCAGATTTGAAAGCCAATGAGAACTTCCTGCAATTGCAAGACCAGCTTTCCGACGTTGAGAATAAAATTGCTGCCTCTCGCCGCTTTTATAATAACGCGGTTAGCGAATATAACACAGGCATCGAACAGTTCCCGGCTGTGTTGATTGCAGGGCCGTTCAATTTTGTTGCGCGTGAGTTTTTCGAAGCTCCAGAAGGGCGCACTGCGTTGCAAACACCTGTCGAGGTGGACTTCTCTTAGGGTGTCCGTCCTGACCCATCAACATTAGGGCCACACGCGATGCAAGCTTACGGTCTGAAAACACATATTTGGAATAATAATCTACGCTGCATATTTTTGTTGGCGTTTTTTCCAGTATTGCTGATTGCCTTGGCCACGGCTTTGATGCTTGTGTTCTTAGGACTTCAAGGAGACATGTCGACCCAAGACGGGTTGTATTTCGCCCTTGATAGCTTGCCACGCACAGCGCCAATCGCGCTCGGTGCAGCCGGGGCATGGTTTGCTGTTGCCTTTTTGGGGCACCAAGCAATGATTGATTTTGCGACGAAATCCCAATCTGTCAGCCCCTCACAAGAGCCGCGCGCCTATAATCTTTTGGAAAACCTGTGTATCTCGCGCGGTATTGTCATGCCGAAATTAAAGGTCATAGAGACCCCAGTGATGAACGCCTTTGCCAGCGGTGTGCGAACCAAGAATTATACCGTTACTTTGACACGCGGATTAATGGACCGTCTTGACGACGAAGAGCTTGAGGCTGTTATCGCGCATGAGCTTTCGCATATTGAAAACAAGGACGTTCGGCTTTTGATTATTGCCGTTATATTTGTCGGGATATTTTCCTTTATCGGGGAGGGCATGTTTCGCGGGATGATGCGCACGAATATATCGCGAACCAATAATCACAGGCGCAGTGGAGGCGGCAATGCCGCGCCGCTTATTTTTATCGGCATTGCGATTGTGGCTGTATCTTATATGCTGGCGCTGCTTATTAGGTTCTCGCTATCTCGGCGTCGCGAATTTATGGCCGATGCTGGGGCGGTTGAGCTAACAAAAAACCCAGACGCCATGATACGGGCGCTACAGAAAATATCTGGTAATGCAGAACTCACCCAAGTCCCCGCGGAGGTTCGTGAGATGGCATTTGAGAACCCACGCACGGGCTTTGCTGGTGTGTTTGCAACTCACCCACCGATTGAAAAACGGATTAAGGCGCTGATTGAATTTGGTGGCGGTAGGCTGGGTACCGAAAGCCGCCCCGCTCCAAGGCGTCGGTCTACAGAGGACGTATCAAAAAAAGATAAGCAACCAAGGCGCCCTTGGACTTAGCGCCAATTAATGACATAAACGCATAAAGCATAAAAACAGGAACCTGCCATGACGACTATGACATCAAAACTAAAATATTGTTTGCTAAGCGCCGCAACCGCTGCCTTGCTCATCGGCTGTGGCGGCACAACCACCACACCCACGCCAGATATCACTTTGCCTGCGGGTGTAACTTTGGTCGAAAAATCCGGCAAAAGTGGTAACGTCAGCATTCCGTTTGAGAAATACGAAATGCCCAATGGCCTGACCGTTGTCCTGCATGAAGATAAGTCTGACCCGCTTGTACATGTCGATGTGACCTATCACGTTGGATCTGGTCGCGAAGATATTGGCAAATCAGGTTTTGCGCACTTCTTTGAACATATGATGTTCCAAGGCTCAGAGAATGTCGCAGATGAGCAGCACTTTAAACTCATTACCGAAGTTGGCGGAACGCTGAACGGCACAACCAATTCGGACAGGACGAATTATTTCCAAACTGTACCGTCAAACCAGTTAGAGAAAATGTTGTGGCTAGAAGCGGACCGTATGGGCTTTTTGCTTGATGCCGTCACGCAAGAGAAATTTGAAGTGCAGCGCGAAACTGTGAAAAACGAACGCGGGCAGCGTGTCGATAACCGCCCTTATGGTTTATTGGGTGAACGTGTCGGCGAAGCCATGTTCCCCGAAGGACATCCTTACAGCTGGTCTGTGATTGGATATCTGGTCGACTTGGACCGCGCCACCCTTGATGATTTGAAAAAGTTTTTCCTGCGTTGGTACGGGCCTAATAATGCGGTTTTGACCATTGGTGGTGATATAGACAAGCAAGAAACGCTTGAGATGATCAATAAATATTTCGGCTCTATCCCACGCGGACCAGAGGTCACAGATCCGGAATATGTGCCTGTCACATTGGATACTGACCGTTATATTTCACTAGAAGACAACGTCTCCCTACCGCTGGTTTATATGTCTTGGCCAACGGTCTATGCCAATCACCCTGACGAAGCGCCGCTTGATGTTCTGATGTCCATCATGGGCGACGGAAAGACGTCATTACTTTATAAAAATCTTGAAAAAGAAGGCTTGGCTGTCAATGCTGTCGCAGGGCACGGATGCCGCGAAATCAGCTGCCAATTTACAATGTATGCGCTGCCAAATCCTGCGAAAGGTGCGTCACTTGCTGACCTGGAAAAAGCCATGCGCGACGCTCTCGTTGAGTTTGAAACGCGGGGTGCACAGCCCGATGACCTGGAACGCGTGAAAGCCGGCATTGTATCTGGTATGATTTATGGTCTCGAGAGCGTGTCGGGCAAAGTGAGCCAATTGGCGGCTTACGAGACGTATCGTGATACGCCCGACGGTATTATGGACGATATAAAACGTTATGAAAGCGTGACGGCCGCGGATGTCATGCGGGTTTATAATCAATACCTAAAAGACAAACCCGCCGTGATCATGAGCATCGTTCCAAAGGGTCAGGGCGATAAAATAGCAGCCCCTGATACATGGGAGCGTTACGAGCGCACCATTCCAGAAAACACGGACACATCCAATTTTAACTGGACCTTGCCTGTTGATGATTTCGACCGTTCTGTTGTGCCGCCGTCTGGTGAAAATCCGTCGGTTGTTGTCCCACCTGTTTACACGACATCGCTGGACAATGGCATAGAGGTTCTTGGGTCTGTAAATGACGAAGTTCCAACAACAACCATTCAGTTGCAGTTGAAAATGGGTCAATCCCATGATCCGATGGATAAATTGGGCTTAGCCACTAATCTAGCTCAATACCTAAACGATGCTGGAACGCAATCAAGCACGGCAGAAGAACTATCCAACCGTCTTGATAAGCTTGGTTCATTCATATCCTTTAGCAGTGGTGACGATTACACGACAATGTATATGCGTACGCTCACCAAAAATTTGGATGAGACCATGGACATTGCTATGGAAAAACTCACTCAGCCAAAATTTTCACAAGATGATTTTGACCGTCTGAAGTCGCAAACGATTGAAGGCATTAAACAAAGTAAAAAAGACGCGGGTAGCCTCGCATGGGGGGCGTTTAATCGCCTGATGTATGGCGATAACAACCCTATCGCTTGGAGTGGCTCTGGCACATTAAAGACCGTGAACAACACAACATTGTCAGACTATGAAGCGTTTTATCAGGCGCATTATTCGCCCTCGATTGCTAGCGTTATAACGGTAAGTGATTTAGGCGAAGCGGCTGTGAAAAAAGCTCTGTCCCCTCTGGGCAATTGGTCAGGAGGTGAAGTCGCAACCGCGGCAGATAAGCCGTATCCTGCGCTAGAGACTGGGACATTGTATTTCATCGATAAAGATAATGCCGCGCAGTCGGAAATTCGTATTGGACGTCGGGCCTTACCCTATGACGCGACAGGCGAATATTACCGCGCTGGCTTGATGAACTATGTTCTCGGTGGGGCTTTCAATAGCCGCATTAACCTGAACCTACGCGAAGATAAGGGCTATACTTACGGTGCGCGCTCTCGCTTTAGCGGGTCTGAAAAGCGCGGAACATATGTGGCCTCAGCCGGTGTCAAAAAAGACAAAACCGCTGAATCTATCGTTGAGTTTGTCAATGAAATGAACACATTCTACGGCTCTGGTATTACGGACGAAGAACTCGCCTTTACCAAAAGTGCCATTGGCCAGCGTGACGCGAGGGCTTATGAGACCCCGCGTCAAAAGCTTGGTTTCCTCTCGCGGATGATGAACTATGACCTGACGCCGGAATTTGTTGATACGCAGAACGCAATCCTGCGCAATATGACCAAAGAAGACGTTGACACTTTGGCGAAAAAATATGTCAATCCTGCCGATATGATTATGGTCGTTGTCGGCGACAAAGATGCCATCTTTGATGATGTGAAAGCCTTGGGTTACCGCATGGTTGAACTCGACGTGGACGGTAATGTAATCAAGTAAAGCGAGAGCGAGGAGGGGCTATGCCCACAGAGAAAATCACCTTCACCGGGGCGCTAGGTGATGAACTGTCGGCAAAAATTGACTGGCCTGATGAAGGCGAAGTAAAAAGCTGGGTCCTCTTCGCGCATGGTTTTTCCATTGGCAAAGACCTAAAACCCGTTCGTACAATCTCCTCGACTTTGGTCGAGGAGGGATACGGCATGATGCGCTTTGACTTTACGGGTCTGGGCGAATCTGGCGGTAATTTTTCTGATACAAATTTCACGACAAATTGCGATGACTTGCGCAAGGCGGCGGGTTATCTGCGGCAAAACCATTCGGCCCCTTGTATTCTTGTGGGGCATAGTTTTGGGGGTACGGCGGCCCTAAAGGTGGCTGACGAAATCCCCGAATGTAAGGCCGTAGCGACCATTGGTTCACCTTGTGATACGACCCATATCATTCACCAATTCGCCGATCAAATTGAAGAGATTGAAGAAGAGGGCCAAGCCAAAGTCCTGCTCGGTGGGCGTCCTTTTATTATCAAAGAACAGTTTTTAGACGACATCGCCAATCATGATATTGCCGCAGAGATCGCAGACCTTGGTCGCGCCTTATTAGTGTTTCACTCGCCGCAAGACGCTGTCGTGCGGATTGATAACGCAGGCCATATTTTCGGACGCGCCCGTCACCCTAAAAGCTTCATCACGCTGAATGGGGCAGATCATCTGCTTCTTAAAGATCCAAAAGACGCGGAATATGTTGCTCGGATTTTGGCGGCATGGGCGCCGCGCTACACTACGGCACGCTAACGTAATATTATGCACCCAAAGGCATATGAAGACCTGTATTCGATGATATAAGGCCCTATGTCAGAATCAATCATCATAATTGGGGCGTCCCATGCGGCTGCTCAAACGAGTGTCAGCTTGCGCCAGGGCGGTTATGACGGCGATATAATGGTTATTGGTGATGAGGCTGTCTTGCCATATCACAGGCCGCCGCTGTCCAAAGATTTTCTCTCTGGACAGAAGTCCATCGATGATATCTTGATCCGCCCCGCTGTAAGCTATGAGGCGGCTCGTATTGAAATGAAACTCGGCGTCCGAGTCGGCGCTATCAATCGCAACGACAAAACCGTCCTTACCGATGATGGCGAAACGCTTACTTACAATAAGCTTGTCCTAACAACAGGTGCGCGTGTCCGCAGGCTGTCTGTACTGGGCGAAGATTTGGACAATGTTTTCTACCTTCGGGACACACAAGACGTTCTCGCGATAAAGCAAAAAGCAAAGGCGGCAACGTCTGCGCTTATTATTGGCGGTGGGTATATTGGGCTAGAGACGGCTGCGTCTTTGCGCAAACAAGGTCTAGCCGTCACAGTGATTGAGGCCATGCCGCGTATTTTACAACGGGTCACGGCGCCTATCATGTCTGATTTTTATCGTCGCGTTCACAGCGAAGAAGGCGTGACAATATTTGAAAATGTTATCGCGTCAGAGATTAAAGTCGCGGACGAGGGGCTAGAGGTCATGACGTCTAGTGCGCAAAACTTCAAAGCAGATATGGTGATTATTGGAATCGGTGTTGTCCCTAATGTTGAGCTAGCCCAGGCGGCAGGCGTGAAAATTGGCAACGGTATCGAGGTCAATGAGTTCTGCCAGACCTCTGATCCTGATATCTATGCAGCAGGCGACGTTACTTGGCATTACAATCCCATTTATCAGCGCCATGTTCGGCTGGAGTCTGTGCCTAATGCAACGGAACAAGGGAAGGTGATTGCAACCCATATTAACGGTGCGCCAAAACCGTATAATAGTCTGCCGTGGTTTTGGTCTGATCAATTTGACCTCAAACTACAAATCGCAGGTCTATCGACAGGGTTTGATGATGTTGTCATTCGCGGTGATATCAATAGCGGGCGAAGCTTCGCCGCATATTATTTCAAGCACAATCAATTTATTGCCGTCGATGCCGTTAACGCCCCGCGTGATTTTATGTTTGGGAAAATGACTCTGACGAAAAGGCTCAACCTAGACAAAGCGCGCATTAGTAATGACGCTATTGATTTAAAATCCTGCATCGCTGACTAGTGTTATATGAAACTCTACTGTCTCAAGAGTTTTAGTATTGGAAATATCGTCTCTGCCTATGACGCTACGCTTGATAACTGTGATAGACTGTGTTTACTGACACTAGGGCACCGATCCTTAATTTTATAGTTGATATTGGAGTATTTGCATGATCACCATTGGACACTTTATCGACGGCGCGCGTGTAGCGGGACAAGGTTCGCGCAGTAAGGATATCTTTAACCCAAATACAGGTGCTGTGCAGGCCAGAGTGTCTATGGCGACCCCGGGCGAGCTCGACGCCGCAGTGGCCTCTGCGGCCAAGGCGCAAGTGATTTGGGCGAATACTAATCCACAAAAACGCTCCCGTGTTCTGTTTGCGTATAAGCAGCTTGTTGAAGCCAATATGGATGACCTCGCGCAGATGTTGTCAAGTGAGCATGGCAAAGTTCTGGCCGATAGCCGTGGTGACGTGATCCGCGGCGTTGATGTAATCGAATTTGCTTGCGGTATTCCCCATAGTCAAAAAGGCGAACATACCTACGGCGCAGGGCCAGAAATTGACGTTTATTCCATGCGCAAACCGCTAGGTGTTGTCGCGGGGATTACGCCTTTTAATTTCCCTGCTATGATCCCGATGTGGATGTTTGGCATGGCTATTGCCACAGGTAATGCGTGCATCCTCAAGCCGTCAGAGAAAGACCCGTCTGTCCCGATGCGGTTGGCCGAATTGTTTGTCGAGGCTGGCGGGCCAATTGGCCTGCTACAATGTATCAATGGTGACAAAGAAATCGTCGATGCAATTTGCGATCATCCAACGATTAAGGCCGTTAGCTTTGTCGGCAGCTCTGATATCGCGCAATATGTCTATGCTCGCGCGACAGCGAACGGCAAACGCGCGCAGTGCATGGGCGGGGCGAAAAACCACGGTATTATTATGCCCGATGCCAATATGGATCAGGCCGTGAAAGATATACTGGGTGCCGCGTTTGGCTCGGCTGGCGAACGCTGCATGGCGCTGCCCGTCGTCGTGCCGGTGGGCGAAGGAACAGCAGAGCGTTTCTTGGATAAAATGTTGCCCGCGATTAAAGCCATGAAGGTCGGTGTATCCGAAGATCCCGACGCCGATTACGGCCCCGTTGTGACAGCAGCCCACCGTGACAGTATCAACAGCCAAGTTAGCAAAGCCGTAGAGGAGGGTGCAACATTGGTCGTCGATGGTCGCGACTTCTCGCTGCAAGGTTATGAAGACGGGTTCTTTGTTGGGCCGAGCCTGCTTGATGATGTGACGTCAGATATGGAAACCTATCAAGATGAAATTTTTGGCCCTGTGCTACAGATTGTGCGGGCTGATACATTTGAAGACGCGCTACGCCTCCCATCCGAGCATCAATACGGAAACGGCGTGGCCATATTTACGCAAAATGGTCGTGTCGCGCGTGAATTTGCAGACCGTGTCGAGGTTGGCATGGTCGGCATTAACGTGCCCATCCCGGTGCCCGTTGCCTACCACAGCTTTGGCGGTTGGAAACGCTCTGCCTTTGGTGACGCCAATCAATACGGCATGGAAGGACTTCGGTTCTATACCAAGGTTAAAACAGTGACCCAACGCTGGCCAGAAGGCGAGACAGAAGACAGCGCATTCATTATTCCGACGTTTTAATCCTGCCATGCTAAACGTTCTCTTACGTAAATTCAGGATTGCGGCTATCATCGGCGCAGCAGTCAGCGTGATAGCGCAGCCGTTAATAGCTAGTGCAGGGACAAACTCTCCACTTGGGCATTCACGAATTTTAGCAAGCTGCGCGGCTAAACCACTAGATGCCATTGCACCGACTATGAATTGGCCTGGGTTTCAAGAGCGTGACTTGGTACTTGTCGTCTTTCGCGACCAAAAGGCCTATATTCAGAACAAAAATGATGGCCTTGAGCTTATATCTGACCCGACTATGCTGCGTTATGGTAAGGCATTAACCTGTGAACGGTTCGATGAGTTTATGCTTATTGGTAAGGACCGCGGTCCAAAACGTCGTTGGTTGAACACTGTTCCTATCCAAGAACTTTTTCAAACAATTGATGCAATGCCAATGCGGCAATATGAGATGCGTAAAACCCAATCAAGACGTCTCAAACCTGAAAAAGAGTGAGATATGCACTTTCAATTTACAGAAGAACAAACGCTTATCCAAGACATGGCACGCCAATTCGCCGATAGCGAATTAGCCCCTCATTCCGCGCGGTGGGACGAAGAAAAATGCCTTGACCGAGGCGTGTTTGAGCGTGCAGCTGCGCTAGGGTTTATGGGTATCTACACAGGCGAGGAGCACGGCGGTACGGCGTTATCGCGGCTTGATAGTGCGCTGGTCTTTGAACAACTCGCGCGCGGGGATGTGTCCCATACGGCGATGATGACCATTCATAACATGGCGACATGGATGATTGACCGCTACGGCTCTGATGATCTGCGCGCGAAATATGTGCCCAAACTTACGGCAGGTGAGTTTATCGCGAGCTATTGCCTGACAGAGCCAGGGGCGGGGTCTGATGCGGCGGCACTATCGACAAAAGCGACGAAGGAGGGTGAAGATTATATCCTTAATGGGAGTAAGTCCTTTATCTCGGGCGCGGGCTGGTCGGATGTTTATGTCGTTATGGCCCGCACGTCAGATGACGGCGCACGCGGGGTGTCATGTTTCGTCGTTGAGAAAGATATGCCGGGCCTTAGCTTTGGCGCTAATGAGCGCAAAATGGGCTGGAACGCTCAACCTACGGCCCAAGTGATATTCGAAGATTGCCGTGTCCCAGCCACCAACCGTGTCGGCGCAGAGGGCGACGGCTTTCGTTTTGCTATGTCAGGCCTTGACGGTGGTCGTGTCAATATCGGCGCGTGTAGTTTGGGCGGTGCGCAAAAGGCATTGGACGTCACGCTTGATTATACTCGAGAGCGAAAGCAATTTGGCAAGGCCGTTGCGGATTTTCAAAATACACAATTTATGCTCGCCGATATGGCGACAGAGTTGGAAGCATCCCGCCTGATGCTTTACCGTGCAGCCAATATGGTGGACGAAAGCGCGCCAAATGCAGGACAATATTGTGCCATGGCGAAACGCTACGCGACCGATGCGTGTTCTAAAATCGCCAATGACGCGCTGCAATTGCACGGTGGTTACGGATATTTGAAAGATTACCCCGTTGAGCAAATTGTACGCGACCTGCGCGTGCATCAAATTTTAGAAGGCACTAACCAAATTATGCGGGTTATTATTTCGCGCGGATTATTACGGCAGTAGGAACGAATAATGACAACTATCGCTTTTATCGGATTAGGGAATATGGGCCTTGGCATGGCCGCAAACCTGGCTAAGGCGGGTCATGAGGTTCGCGCGCTTGATATTTCCAAAGACGCGGTTGCTAACGCTGTTACGGCAGGCTGCATAGCGGCGAACAATGCAGAGGACGCGGTTAAAACGGCTGATGTTGTTATAACAATGTTGCCAGCTGGACGGCATGTGTCCTTGGTTTACGCCGGAGAGGACGGTGTGTTTACCCATGCCAAAGCTGATGCACTTTTCATTGATTGTTCCACAATTGACGTCACCACGGCCCGCAATGTCAATGCGCAAGCCCATGATAGAGGCTTTGCTATGATTGACGCACCTGTGTCAGGCGGTGTCGGCGGCGCGCAAGCTGGTACGTTGACCTTTATGTGCGGTGGCACGAAGGAGGCTTACACCCGCGCGAGACCTTTTTTAGACATTATGGGTAAAAACGTGTTTCACGCAGGCGGTGCAGGCAATGGCCAAGTTGCAAAGATTTGTAACAACATGCTACTGGGTATCCATATGATTGGCACATGCGAGGCTTTTAATCTGGCTGAAAAACTCGGATTAGACGCGCAAACATTTTTTGACATTAGTTCAACCGCATCAGGTCAAAACTGGTCAATGACAAGCTACTGTCCCGCGCCGGGACCTGTTGAAAACGCGCCTTCAAACCGTGATTACCAAGCCGGTTTTACGGCGGCGATGATGTTAAAAGATATGCGGCTCGCCCAGGAGGCAGCAGCATCCGCCAAAGCCGCCACGCCCCTTGGTGCGCAATCAGAGGCGCTTTATGCTTTAATGGAAGCGGCGGATAAAGATGACCTTGATTTTTCCGCCGTGATGAAGCTGATTAAGGGAACGCTTTAGATATGTTGGGCATTCGCGTGAACCCTCCTCCATCAGAACCTTGACCTAGAACATTTATCACCAAGGAATAAAGCTTGGGTCTTGTGACTTTTGGGAAAACAGACTAATCCGTGAGAAATTTAGGAGAATTTATGTCCGACTTATTGTCAAAATCACCCGTAATCCCCGTTGTTGCTATTGATAACCCCGCACATGCGGTGGCTCTGTGTGAGGCCTTACAGCGCGGAGGCATTAACGCCATTGAGGTCACACTTCGCACGGAAAAAGCCATCGAAGCGATCACAGAAATCAAGAAACACTGCCCCAAAATGATTTTAGGCGTAGGCACTGTTTTGACACCCGATGATGTATTGCGTTCGGAGGACACAGGGTCTGATTTCCTTGTATCCCCCGGATTGTCACCGAAGTTACAGGCCGCCCTTCAAGCTACAGAATTACTTGTGCTGCCGGGAACGGCGACGCCTTCAGAAGCGCTTAGCGCCTATGAAGCTGGTTTTGACAAAGTGAAATTATTCCCCGCAGGCGCTGTTGGCGGCGCAAACCTAATCAAATCCGTCTATGCACCCATGCCCAATATTAGTTTCATGCCAACGGGCGGTGTGCGGGTTTCAAATATGAATGATTATCTATCGCTTCCAAATGTCTATGCCGTTGGCGGTACATGGATAGCGTCGCAAGCCCTAATCAACGCCCAAGATTGGGACGCGATTGAAAAGAACGCAAAAGACGCGATGGATATGGCGGCCACAGCCTAGCGCAGTCCACCACAGATAAGGGATTGTTGATTTATATCCACTATCCCTTATACGCTCTTCTCATGAATTATCCCTCGGACAAATTCACTGTCTCTGTCGCCCCCATGATGGATTGGACAGACTATTTAATTATTTCAATGGGTTGGAGGCCCGCGTGTGCAATTTGTGTGCAGTACGAAAAAGTTTTGAGGGTCAAAACCAGCAATATTTAGGGGTATGTTGAGTGATGTCAGATGAGCTCAAATGAGGCCCAATTATAGAATGATTTTGAAGACTTCGCCGCTTGTTTCATCTCTATACATATCAATGAATTCGCCATTAAAGTGATAGGCGAAGTGACGAGCTTGCATTGGAACTCCGATCACATCGGGCCAAAAGGCTGCAATGCATAATCCATCCTCATGCCTGACGCTTGGGTAAAGAATACCATCTGAACCCTGTTGGCGTAAGTCACGTGCGAGGGATTGAGAGGCAACGTAGTTATCCGGTGCTAGGCAGTCCGTGTAGTCTTCACGCTCTGTCAGGTCGTGAAAGCTATGATCCACTTTTCCAATAAGCTCACGATATTGAGAGAACCATCCGGACACTTCCTTGCTTGCACGATAGATGGCTGAACGATGGTGCATTGTTTCTGCAAGGGCGGTCTCGGCTTTATTCGCGGCATAGTAAGCACCAAAGGTACCGTCATGAAACCTACCCGCCCAATTTGGACTGACGTGGGTGAAGGGAGCCATTACATATAACGCGCCTGGGCCTGAGACACGGCGTTCGGGCGGCACTAACGAGAGTTGCCCAATCACCTCTACGATTCGAGGATTGCTCTTGGCTTCCAGAGAGGCCAATAACTCCCAGTCTTCCGGGTCGGATGTGTCCTCAAACAGGTCAATGGGCGGAAAGATAGATGAGATAATACGATAGGCTTTCGTCCATCTCACGCGTTTTGTTTTTAACTGAGCTTTAGCCACGAATTGCGTCGAGGTAGTCTCTTATCGCCATGAGGTCCGTCATACGACCATTCAGGAGAATGTCTAAAGGGCGGGCGCCGTCGAAATGTGCATTCGGTTTCTTAATCCAGTCATAGCCACGTTGCTTTTCAGTGAAGAGATACTTTAAACCCTTATGGATACCGGCCAGAATGGAGAGGCGCGTTTTTCTATCCATATCCATCGGGCCGATACGGCCCTTCTTCCAACGTGCATAGGTGCAGGTGCCAAGACCACCTAATAGAATGCAGCTCTCTGTATCGTTCAGGCCCCAAAGCTCAAACACCTTAACGGCGAAACGTGCCCCAGCTTCCGCTTCAGAATCCGTAATCTGAAACGTGCCTTGGGGCAGGGCGGTCGCCCGTTTACCACTATGGATTTGTTGAAACTGCATAATAGGCTCCTTGGAAACCAATATATGGCCTATATGCCAAAATGTCAATAATATACACTATTATGACAATTGGCCATTTTTGATAAAGGCGGCGTTTAGGTATGGCTTCGAGTGCGAAAGCAAGAGTCAATAGAGACAATACAGTTTAAACAATCGCTTAAATGCTGTTCACTTTATAAAATGGACACATGAATGGGCTCGTCATGTTCTTTTCGAGTTTCGGACTTAAAAATCGTCTGCAAGTGACTACCTGATTCCTCCATGAAAACTCCCTGTCATTCTCTATCTTCAATCACATTAAAGATGGGATACTTGGAGCTCCCGAGTGTAGATCGACCTCAAGCCGTTTGAAACGATTTGTGACAGATGGAATATAACCTTACTCGTGCGAGATTATTTTACTCATCATTACTCTATTTATGCCGGACCATATTTTCGGCTCTTATTATAGGTCTTTCCCCACATCGTTCTAGAATGTGATATTTTTGCCACGACGTAAAATAATTATACAATCGTTTGTATTTTTTGTTGCAATCGTTTGTAATATGAGTCATGTCAAGTTCGGAATTGTCTGTTGGTGAGTTTTTTTGACTAGGCTTTCAGGCTAACAAAAAAATAAAAACTGGCCATAAGGGGAGATATCGATGTTTATTCGTACCAGCCAAAAACTACTCGCAACTGCAGCAACCGCTGCACTTCTGACGTCACCAGCATTCGCGCAAGACGCTAATATGGATGAAGTGATTACAACAGGTGTTGTGAGTTCAAAAGGTAAGAACAAGATTGATACCTCAATCTCTGTGTCTTCGATCAACCTAGAAACAATTCAAGACCTCGCCCCAACCAATCTCGCTGAGATCTACCGTAATCTACCAGGTATTCGTTCAGAATCATCTTCTGGCGGCGGTAACTCCAACGTAGCTGTTCGTGGTCTTCCTATTTCAACGGGTGGTGCAAAATATCTGTCAACACAAGAAGACGGCCTACCTGTCCTATTGTTTGGTGACTCTAACTTCGCCCCAGCTGATGGCTTTGTGAAAGCCGACTCGACATTGGCCCGTATCGAATCAGTTCGCGGCGGTACATCTTCAACACTGACAACAAATGGCGTTGGCGGCATTATTAACATCATTGGCAAAACAGGCCAACAAGAAGGCGGTAGCGCAGCTATCACTTACGGTCTTGACCATGACGACATGCGCTTTGATGCTGAATATGGTGGTGCATTGTCCGAGGATATGTATTTCCACATCGGTGGTCACTTCCAGCAGGGCGGTGATTATCGCGACTCGGGTTATGACCCTATTTCCGGCGGTCAAATTCGCGGGACACTTACAAAAGAGTTTGAGAACGGCTTCGTTCGCGTCACAGGTAAGTGGCTTGATAAAAAGGATGCTGCCTACTTCCCGCAGTTGGTTTCTCGCACAGATAATGGCAGCGGCGTTGGTGTTGTTGGAGATAGCCTCGGCAGCTTTGAAGCGCAGAACGACAGCATCTACAGCAATCTGACACGTAATGGTATTTCTGTTGATGGTGCGGGCAATGCAATTCCATATGACTTAGCGGATGGCCTTGATCACAAAGTGAAAGCCATTGGCGCTGAAGTTGATTTTGATCTCGGTAGCGGCATCAATTTCAACAACAAAATGCGCTATCAAGACATTAAAGGGCGCTTCCTTGGCGGCTTTACAAATGGCGTATCATCAGCTGCGGACCTCGGCGCTGGGTCAACTTACTTTAATGGCCCGAATGCAGGCCAAGCTGTCACAGCCGGGAACCTGCCAAATGGCATCGCGTCAAATGTAGCTGTTTTCGATGTTGAGCTTGATGACATGAGCAACTTCGCCAATGAGCTAAAACTATCGAAAAGCTTTGATCTTAATGGCGGCTCTGTTGTTGACGTAACACTCGGTCATTTCTTCATGAACCAGAACCTCAATCAAGATTGGCACTGGTCAGAGCTACGCACCACGACTGAAAACGATGCTGCTCTTATTGCAACGCCGCAATCTATCAATGGTATTCACGGCGTAAACCAAGCCTTTGGATGGGACGGTTCAAACCGAAACTACGATCTTGAAGGTCAAGTTAGCTCACCATTCGCCGCAGCATCATGGACTAATGACGCCCTCACACTTGATGCCAGTGTTCGTTTTGACAATATGACACAAACGGGTGTTCGTCTCGAAGCGGCTGGCGGTGATTTCGATGTCAATAATGACGGCGTAATTACGGGCTCTGAATCAAGTGTTTCATTGAACACTGGAACAGTTGGCGCACGCGCTGATTTGGAAGTTGATAATACAGCGTGGTCCGTTGGCGCAAACTATCGCCTCTATGATGATTTCTCGGTATTTGGTCGCGCCTCTAGCGGTGCCAGCTTTAACTTTGACCGTGCCCTTGATTTTGGCGTGCGCAATCCTGATGGTTCACTTCGCCCCGGCGGCGACGATGCCTATGTTGACGTTGCAGACCAATATGAAATTGGTTTCAAAATGCAAAACAGAGACATTGCTGGTGGTGATCTAGATTTCTATGCGACGGCATTCTTTACAAACACAGAAGAGTCCAACGTCGAAATTTTATCTGGTACCCCTAACGGACGCGTACGTGAGTACGATTCAAAAGGTGTAGAACTTGAAGCCAATTACAACAATGGTGGCTTTGACCTCTTTGCGACAGCGACCTTTACAGATGCTGAAATCACGCGTGCGGAAGACAATGGTGTTCAAAACACAGCATTGGAAGGCAATACCCCGCAACGCCAGGCTGATATGATCTGGACGGTTTCACCGAGCTATACATTTGACCGCTTCCGCATTGGCGGCAGCTGGGTTGGAACGAGTGACAGCTTCTCATTGGATGACAACTTGCTTGTCCAAGACGGCTATTCAGTCGTGCATCTTTATGGTGCGGTGAATGTTACCGAAGCTCTTGAGCTGTCGATTAACGCAAACAACGTCTTTGACGCTGCTGGCATTACAGAATCTGCCAATGATGGCCGTAATGGCTGGGATACCAATGGCGACGGTAATCTCGATACGACGATTGGCCGTTCTATTACCGGACGGACGATTTCCGGTCGCTTGCGTTACACATTCTAAATTGAAATTCTCTGAAAGAGGCCTCTGTCTCTTTCAGTTTTTACTGTTGCGTCTGTCACTGGACGTAGCTTTCCCTGAATACCTTAGCCCGCCTTTTGGCGGGCTTTTTTTATTCTTTATTTGAGGGCGAGAAGGAGGCGAAAATTTCGATGTTGGGTAGCGTATCGCGCAAAACAAATTCTTTTAAACGTGCACGCCTAATCGCGAGCTGATCCATTAAATTTTTTGCTTGATCGGTCAGGTGGCTAGGCTTTTTATGCCCTCTCCAGCCCATCCCATAGAGCACGAATTGATAGTTCGTCGCCGAAAAACATTGGATAGAACGCCCGAAGTCATAGACGGACGGCACATCATTCTCCCAGGCAGCAAGATTAGCCTTAAGTGTTTCAGGCCATGTGCTGGGATTGGCATTATCGCGCCAAAACGGCGTATCCCGCCGTTCGCTAATGGCATAGTGAAGCTTCAGAAAATCTACGATGTTCTCATAGTGATGGACCATCGCATCCGTATATTGCGTCTGCGGATTATGGCCTGACATGTAACGCGGTAGCATATCCGCCAATGCCCAATTTGCCATTTCAGTTAGATAAATACCCGTCGATTCGAGCGGCTCTAAAAACCCGCTTGCAAGACCAATAGCCACGCAATTACCGCGCCATTGATGCTGTTGATAGCCGATACGCATATTGAGCGTACGCGTATCAAGCGCGTCTTCGCTCTGCCCAATATAGCTTGCAAGTTCAGTTTTTGCTTGAGCGTCGCTAATGTATTTAGAACTATAGACATGGCCGACTCCGCGGCGATTTTGCAGGACGATATCCCAAATCCATCCCGCGCTTTGCGCTGTACAGGTCGTAAAACCGTTAATACTTGCTGTACCTTTCGTCGGAAGCCGGGTTGTAACGGCTTTGTCGACAAAAAGGACATCCGTTTTATCTATAAATGGGTTCTGCTTATCCGAGTTTATCAACCGCGCGGCAAAGCCCGTGCAGTCAATATAGAGGTCAGATGTCAGCTTTGTGCCGTCATCTAGGGTTAAAGCGGATATATTTTCTGAACTGGAATCGTAGTCAACCTCAGCGACTTTACCGATGATGTGCTTAACGCCTTGTGCGCGAAAGCGCTGTTTCAGGTATTCAGCAAATTTACCGGCATCCAAATGATAAGCGTATGAGAGTGCGCCGTCATAAGGTCTGTCTTTTAGATGTTTAGGCGCTCTTCCCATTTCCGCCATCTCAGACTGTACGGAAAATATATCGGCTATATTGCCGCGCTTCTCCCGAGGTAATTTTGACCAAACCCTGAGAGGGTCAACGGCTCCAACTTTAAGGGGCGCACCAAAGGGATGAAAGTATGACTCGCCCTTATCGACCTCAGGTGGCAGTCGCCAATTTACAAATTTAATCCCATGTTTGAATGTTGCGCCGCAGGACGTGAGAAAATCTATTTCTGAAATTCCGCAAGCTGCAAGTGTTTCTCTTAAGGAAGGAACCGTCGCTTCACCTACGCCCACCGTTGGAATGTCCGAAGCTTCAATGAGTGTGATTTGAACTTCACGTCCAGACGTAATGGGTAGCTGCTGACTTATAAAAGCCGCAGTCAACCAGCCGGCTGTGCCGCCGCCTACGATCGTAATTTTAAACGGCTTATCTGTCATATGGCTCTCTGAAATCGATTGTATTTTAGCCTATTTTCTTGCTACGCTCAACGCCTAACAGGTGGGATAAAATGGCAGCAAATGCAGACAATACGCAGGTAGAAAGTATTATCGTTGTCGGCGGCGGCAGCTCTGGCTGGATGACCGCGTGCCTGTTAAATGCGCGCCTGAATGAAGACTCGCAGCGACCTGTAAAAATTACGCTGATCGAAGCACCTGACATTCCTGTTATTGGTGTTGGCGAAGCAACAGTCCCCAGCATACGCCGAACATTGAAAGCCATTGGCATCAGTGAAAAGGTATTTATGACAGGGGCAGATGCCACCTTTAAATCGCTGATCAGGTTTGAGGGTTGGAATAAGGGTGAGCATTTTGATCACCCCTTTGACAGGCGCGAAAGACCTAACTCGGATCCTGCTGTACTATCATGGCTTGCCAGTAATCAAATGGGTGGTGAGAATTTTTCAAATCAATTCTCAATTTTATCAAATACAAGCACGAAAGGCCTCGCGCCAAAAGCGATGGGGTGGCCGGAATATCAATCGACCTTTCCATATGCCTACCATTTGGACGCTGTAAAGTTGGGAAAGGTTCTCACTGACTTTGGAACCGAAAATGGAATCGCGCATAAGCTCGCAAAGATTGTGAAGGTCGAGATTTCTGAGGCGGGTGATATTCAAGCTCTGGTGAGTGAAGATGGCGCCTCATATAGAGCTGACCTTTATGTGGATTGCACAGGTTTCTCAGCCCATTTGGCTAAACATATCATGCCTGAGACTCAGGATTATTCTGAGCATTTATTGTGCGATCGTGCCGTGACAATGTCTGTACCCTATGAGCTTCATCGACCGGACCATATATTGCCCTTTACCTCTGCGAAAGCCCTAGGTGCAGGCTGGCTATGGGATATTAACTTACGATCGCGCAGAAGTCTTGGTTATGTTCACTCAAGCGCGCACTTGTCCTCGGATGAGGCGGAAGCAGAACTGCGCGCAATCGAAGGGCCGCATGCTGATGATATTGAGGTCAAACATATTCGGTTTAAGACTTATAAAAGAAACAAGTCTTGGCACCGCAACTGCCTGGCAATTGGATTAGCAGATGGTTTTGTTGAACCATTGGAGTCTACAGGGCTATATATGATGCAGTTTGCAGCTCAAAGCGTGGCTGACATATTGCGGTTTAATCGTCATTTTGACGCGGCGACCACAAACCAATTTAATAAGTTGATGCAGACTTTATTTGATGAAATCTTGGACTATGTCGCTTTGCATTATTTGACCTCCAAAAGACGCGACACGCCTTTCTGGGATGATGCGACCGCACCTCGCCGCGCACCAGCTGCGCTTCAAAATTTACTCAAAGAGTGGAAAAAGCGTCCACCTCACGACGTCGACCTTTTGAGCAATCACCGCCTATTTTCATTGGAAAGTTACGAATATCTGCTTTTTGGTATGGGCTATATGAGTGAGGGACAGATAAATGCGGCGCCAGTCGTCTTTGACCAAACCGATATGTTGAATAAAGTTTACGCGAAGTTTCCTCAGCATGAAGATTGGTTATCCGGCACGCTTGGCCCTATCAAATAAAATTGATTACCCGTCGAGAATGGTTAAGAGTAAAATATGGCCAAAAAAGTAACAATGTCAGAACTCGCGCGGCTTGCAAAAGTTGACATTTCAACAGTCTCTCGTGCTCTAAATGATAGCCCATTGGTGAAACCGCATACGAAAGAAGCCATTTTAAAAATTGCAGATGAAATCGGCTATACCGTCAATATAGCGGCGCGTAATTTGCGCAAGCAATCTAGTGAAGCCATCGGTATTGTTATCCCTTTAGCGCCCGGGTCTGAGCAAACAATTTCAGATCCGTTTTTTTTGGAAATGGTTGGGTCTGTGTCTAATGCAGCGTCTGAGCACGGCTATGATTTGATTGTATCCGTGCCAAAAGATGAGATGGTTATTGCTGAACGGCGGCTTCTCCGTTCTGGGCGCGCGGATGGCCTAATTGTCATCGGGCAAGCGGGTAGAAGCGAACGCCTTAACGCGATGAGCGCGACCAATAGTAAAATTGTCGTCTGGGGGGGCGCTGATGGCGAACCATCCTATACGCTTGTGGGGAGTGATAATGTAAAAGGCGGGAAGCTTGCCACATCGCATTTACTCAAGCTGGGCCGGAAGCGTATTTTGTTTCTGGGCGACATTGATTTGCCAGAAGTTGCTCTGCGCTACAAAGGCTTAATTCAGGCCCATAATGAAGCGGGTACAGCGTATGATCCAAACGCTATTTTAAAGCTGAACTTCGGCGGACAATCGGCCTTTGATGCAGTTGTGGTATACATTGAGTCAGGGCAAGATTTTGATGCCGTTTTTGCCGCTTCGGACGTCTTGGCTATGGCGGCCATTCATGCCTTGCGATCGAAGAATAAATCTATCCCGGAAGATGTCTCCGTCGTGGGGTATGACAATATCGGCCAAGCTGCCATGTCGACGCCGTCCTTGACGACGATCAATCAGAACATTGCCCAAGGCGGTCAGCTTATGGTCGATCTCTTGCTAAAGAAAATAAAGGGCAAAAAAGCCAGTTCGCAATTCACGACCACGGAGCTAATTGTTCGGGGGTCGTGCGGCGCAGGCTAGTACTCTATCTTAACTGGCGGTGCGAAAGTGAGTTCGATTTCGTCATCTGCCATTTCAGTATATGGTGCCAGCATTGTCATTTCGCGTGCCTCAAAATCTGTCTCAATTATGCTGCCGCCAAAAAGGTGCTCAAGGCCCTTCAATCGTGATCCAGAGTCCTCAAAAGGTGCCCATGGCCCTCTCAGAGCTTTCGCGCGATAAAGCCGTGTGACTTTCGTCACTTCACTATCATCCTGCCCTTCATAGAGACGGTCGCATGCTGCGAGAACGCAAAAGTAATTACCCGTTTGGGCGTTGAAATAAATCTTCGGAACTTCAGCCTGCGTGAACAAGTCGCCGTCAGGATAAGTTAGGGGAGGATGCAGGGTTTCAATTTCGAAACCAACTCTCGTTTCAATTAAAGTTGCATGCGCCATAGCGCCTTCTTTTGGGGAGACTTTCGCAGACCAGACCGCTTGTAGCGTTCCATCCAGCTCACGAAATAAAAACGGATCTCGCCAAGAAAGAATTGGCCCGCCTTCTTCGCCGTCTTTATGGCCCAGCGTTTCTTTCGGTCCCAAATAATATCCGAGCGCAGTGATTTGATCGTAATCGCGCAGCGGACAGGACAGGGGTTCAGGTTGGGCATGTTCAGCGCGCATACCATCATCGGAAATAGCTATGCCAATTGACTGGAGAAATGGACGATCGCCGGAAATTTCGCGGATTCCAGTAAACCCCGTAATAAAGCGGCCATCCGGTAGGGGAAGGACGGAACCGCTCCAGATATTACGATCAAAATAACCATTTGGCGTGATATGAGGTTGTTGGAAAACGCCGCAATCAAACCAGCTCTGCCCTTTATCATGGCTCTTGAAATGGCGAACGTGGAATTTGTGCTGATTGCGATCTTCCGGATATATGCGCTCGCCGTTGCCGTCAATTTTAGAGAGAGCCAAGCAATACAAATGCCAATCTCCGCCCTCTGCGTAACACCAACTATCCCAGAGCATAAGATTGGGATGCGCAATCGTCGCGCTAAACGGCATTGGGTAAGGAGCCGGGATAGGCAGTGGCTCTCTATCGGTCACGATAGTTTTCATGGGCTTAGTCATCATTCAAACAGTTATATTGATGTAGAGGACGTGTCAGAACGGCGAGCTAGAAGTTCGCGCTCCATTCTCTTAACCGTCGCTCCGTTGAGTTTGTAAAACACCATGAGCACACCAGCGATGAAAAAGAAAATCGCTGGCACAAAATTGAACATGATTCGTATACCCTGAAGGGACTCAGGTGTTTGGGTTTGGTTGGCAATGAACCCGAACGCAGCGAGGATGAAGGCTGGCACAGCGCTACCAATAGCAGACCCGGCTTTAAGCGAAAACATCGAGGCCGAAACCGTGAGTCCTGCGCTGTTTTTCCCAGATTTCCATTCCCCATATTCCGCGCAATCTGTGTACATTGCAAAAAGGAGAGTAATTATAATGCCGAAGCAGAAAATACTGGCGCTATGAAAAAATACCGTTACCCAATAATTTTCCGGCGGAACAAAGTAACAGCCGATAAGCAAGGCTGCATTTAAAATATTGGCAAAAATCATCAACTGGCGTTTATCGAACACGCGTAAAAATGTTGGCGTCAACAGAGCCCCAAAGAGTTGCCCGACGAATCCTAAAGTTATGAGCAAGGAGGTTCTGTCCATCCACCACAAGATTTTCTCACTCCCGTCAGCAACATTATATTTCATATAAAATGCGGCGGATGAGACGCGGCTTATCAATCCTATGACGACTAAAATGCCTGAAAGCGCTAATACAATCCACGATATATTTTTGAGTAGAACAGCCATGTCGTCCGCTGCGCTTGAGCTGTGTTTTTCAGGCTTAATCCGCTCCTTGGTCGTAGCAAATGTAGTCCAGAAAAGAATGACAGTGAGGATAGCGAAGAGAATGATTGTCAGGCGGAAGCCTAGCACCTCATTGCCACCTCCGAGCAATTCAACAAGCGGTTTTGTCGTCGCGCTGACAACCAATGTTCCGAGAGAGGCAAAAACAAAACGGAATTGCGTAGCTTTGGTGCGTTCAATGGCAACGGGGGATATAACGGCCAGCAGCGCGGAATATGGTACGTTAATCGCCGTATATCCCAGCATAACAAGCGAATAAGAGACATAGGCGAAGATTAATTTTCCGCTTTGCGAGAGGTCGGGGCCTAAAAACAATAAGTAACCAAGTGCTGCGTAAGGCACGGCTACCCATAAAAGGTAAGGCCGATACTTACCCCAACGGGACTCTGTTCTGTCGGCCAACAGTCCCATCGCGGGATCACTAAAAGCATCGATAATTTTGGTGACAAGGAACATCACACCAACGGCGGCAGGGGAAATACCCCAAACATCCGTGTAGTAATAAAGCAGGAAAATACCAAAGAACCCCATATAGAAGTTCGAAGCCATGTCGCCGAGGCCATAGCCAACTTTTTCACCAATGGATAAGGGGGCGGTGTCAGGCTTTTCTGATCTCATTGTCGTTTCCCCTAAAGCTTCGTCTTACGGATGCAACTTTGACGGCTGTAAATGTGTTTCCAGCGCTCTTTGATTTCGCTTATTGCCTTGTATAACCAGAAATACAATCGATTGCAATTTATTTTATTTTCACGCATATTCGGCCAGACATTGGATATATATTAGACAGGAACTGTCCTTAGAAAGGTAATTTTATGGCTTTAAACGACGGTTTGGAACCTGCGCCCATTTTTGCAGCGATTGATGCTGGCGGAACAACATTCAAGTGCGCCCTGATTCAGGTGGAGGATGAGCAAAATGACCGTAGAGTCTTAGCCGGCGTGCGTATTCCTACCACAAACCCAAATGAGACCTTATCGAGATGCGCTGCCTTCTTCCAAGAGCAATCCGCTAAAGGCATTAATGCCAGCGCTATGGGTATCGCATCATTCGGACCTATCGATGTTGATCCCAACTCATCAAATTACGGAATGATATTGGATGGCCCTAAACTCGGTTGGGCTGCAACAAACTTGAAAGACTATTTCGAGCAGGAGCTCTCAATTCCTGTCGCGATAGACACTGATGTTAACGGCGCTCTCTTAGCTGAAATGGAATGGGGGGCTGCGAAAGGCGTGAATACCGCCGCCTATGTTACGATTGGAACAGGTATAGGGGCCGGCCTTTTCGCCAATGGTAGCCTCATTGGGAAGCCCAACCACCCTGAATTTGGACATGTCAGAGTGCAGCGTCATGACGCCGATAAAGCGTTTTCAGGCGGCTGCTCTATACATGGAGATTGCTTGGAGGGACTTGCCTCTGCGGCGGCTATGACACGCCGCTTTGGGGATCCGACGGAGCTACCGGAAGGGCATGTAGGCTGGGATATTGAAGCTTATTACTTGGCCCAAGCCTGCAATGTGCTGTCTTTAATGCTGCGCCCTGATAAAATTGTCTTAGGAGGCGGTTTGATGTTAGCGCCTCACCTGATTGGGAATGTGCGGCATCAATATGCTCAACTAATGAACAATTATCTCGGACAATCAAAGGATGAGATAGATAACTTGATAGTTACACCAGAATTAGGCGACGATGCAGGCCTCTTTGGCGGGGCAAGTTTGGCTAAGTCTAACCTTTAGTCATTGAATTTAACTTTATTAAGCGACCTAGCCTCTCTTGGACTGTTGGCGTCGCATACACTGCTTAATGTCTTTTGTTTTAGGCGTGTTGTGGCACAAAACTGAAGCCGATCTAGTCCTGGCATTGCCCGGGATGACTATCACCAAATGATGTTTGCCTCAGTTTTATCTTTTATCTCATCCAAGGTCACACTCGGTGCAAGGGTGCGCAATCGAAAGCTATTTTGTGAGTTGTCCCAGTCGAATACTCCCAAATCTGTAATGACCATTTGGATACACGCCTTACCCGTGAGAGGAAGCGTGCATGACTTGAGAAACTTACTTTCTCCACGTTTATTCGTGTGGTCAAAAACAGCAATGCACCGCTTTACGCCTGCCACTAAATCCATAGCTCCACCCATGCCTTTGACCATTTTTCCTGGGATCATCCAGTTGGCAATATCTCCAGTTTCTGAGACCTCCATCGCGCCTAAAATTGATAAATCAATATGACCACCTCGGATCATGGCAAAGCTGGTGGCACTATCAAAAAAACTGGACTTTGGTAATGTCGTAATTGTTTGTTTTCCTGCGTTGATTAAGTCGGCGTCAACTGCATCTTCTGTCGGAAAAGGGCCCATGCCTAGCATTCCATTTTCAGATTGCAACGTCACATCCATATCTGACGGTATATGGTTGGCAACTAATGTGGGAATTCCAATCCCCAAATTGACATAAAACCCGTTTTGCAGTTCTCCCGCTGCGATTGCAGCCATTTCGTCTCTTGACCAAGCCATCGCTTATACCTCTCTAACCGTGCGTTGTTCTATTCGCTTTTCGCAAACGGCCTGAACAATACGTTGTACGAATATACCCGGTGTATGAATAAAGTTAGGGTCAAGTGTTCCGACAGGTACTATTTCATCCACTTCAGCGACAGTCATCGCGCCAGCCATCGCCATCATCGGTGAAAAATTGCGAGCTGTTGCTTTGAAAATTAGATTCCCCTCTGCATCACCTTTCCAAGCTTTGATGATGGATAAGTCTGCTTTGAGGGCTGTTTCCATGATATATGTATCCCCATGAAAGCTCTTATGCTCCTTACCTTCAGCGATGACCGTGCCGACACCGGTTTTGGTATAAAACCCGGGTATGCCGGCCCCGCCAGCGCGTATGCGCTCAGCAAGCGTCCCTTGCGGATTGAATTCCAGTTCTAGCTCACCGCCAAGATATTGCCGCTCGAACTCTTTGTTTTCACCAACATAAGAACTTACCATTTTGGAGATTTGTTTGGTTTCGAGCAATTGCCCTAGGCCGAAACCGTCGACGCCTGCATTATTTGAAATTACTGTGAGATTATTAGCGCCGCTTTCGCGCAAAGCAGCGATAAGATTTTCGGGAATTCCGCAAAGGCCAAATCCGCCCGACATTACTGTCATATTATTTCTGCAAAGCCCTTGAAGGGCCTCAGTTGGACTATGGTAAACTTTGGACATATTTTATCTTTTCTTTCTGAGCGCATTCGCTTTGTACTGTCTGTATCGGTGCGATTACTCTCGGCTTACAGTTCGAAACCCGATGTGATTTGTTGAGAAGTCAGCTTCTTGAGATTGGCGAGCTGGAGCGCGGTAACGGGCGCAGTAATTTGGGGCACACAAAAACGATCCCCCCTTTATTGCATAGCTATTTGGGGTGGGTGTTTCTTCATATTCGGTAAGTGTCCACTCCCAGACATTGCCAATCATATCATAGAGGCCATAGGAATTGGGTTCAAAACATCCAACTGGTGCGGTTAGTCTGTAGCCATCCTTTTCCGTGTTTTGAATTGGAAAGGCCCCTTGCCATGTATTGGCTTTCTCAACTCCACCGGGTGCGCGTTCTTCCCCCCAAACGTAAGTCGTATCAGACCTGCCACGTGCCGCATATTCCCACTGGTCTTCAGTCGGCAATGATCGACCTGCCCATTCTGCATATGCTCTCGCATCGACCAATGAAACTTGAACTACAGGATGATTTTCACGTCCATCTATCGTTGAGTCTGGACCTTCAGGATTTTGCCAATTTGCACCCTCGACGAACTGCCACCAATTCGGATTGGTTGCCGAAGGGGGCCTAAATACGGCGCCACCTGCCGCGTTTGAACCTGGCTGAATCTTTTCAGCAGTCGTCACATACCCTGTAGCAATTATAAAATTTCGAAACTGGGTGTTTGTGACTTCTGTTTCATCGATATCAAATGCCTCTAACTGTACTTTTCTCTCTCGCTCTTCTGGGTAATATGCGTGCAACCCTAATAGGACATTTGCTGCTGGCAGAGCGATTGTTTTAGAATCGGCAAGTGTGCACGCTTGTTGCGTCGCGGTTGTCATTTCTCGCGCACAGCCCAATGTAGAAAGGACAAATAAAGTTAGAAAAAGTTGACGCATAAATAATAAAAATTTCATCGAAACTTAAAGCCAATGAGAATTCGGGCGGCATTCAAAACGATGTTTTGAATCGCATTCTTATCCATCATTCCAATTATAAGTTAAAGCACCCTCTCTAAAGGCGAACCTATCTATGTGGCGTTCTACAGCGCCTTTGAGCCCATCTCTCTGGCCTTCAGCGCTAGCCTTTATTTGACACGTCAAATGATTGGGTTTTGCTTCAAATTTTACGACGGCTTCATCAGGCCAATCTGCGCCTCGTGCGTCTTTTGGAAAGATGATTTTACCTTTTTCAGAATCAAACGTAACATCGAGATTATGTGCCCAATGCTTGCAGACTTGTTGCAAATATTTGCCGGCATTTGGCGTTGGAATATCAGTAACGCTCGTGAAATTGGACATTCAGTTTTCCTTGTTAAATAGGTTTTGCGACAACGGCCACACACTCTGCGGTTGCTTTGCTGTTGTCGACCAAGGGTCCTTTTCCGAGTTGTCCGTAGCAAATAGCAAGACTGTTTTTCACGACATAGTCGCAACGCTCAAACCGTCTGTTTCGATAGTTTTCGAAGGCCTGAATAGGGGTTGAGGCCTTTGAAAGCTCATCAGCGATCACGAGAGCATCCTCGATAGCAAGCCCTGCGCCTTGGCCCAGATGAGGAGTCGTCGAATGAACGGCGTCACCCAGCAAGGCGACACGGCCTTTGTGCCAGTCGCCTTCGATCATGAGCCATTCTAAAGGGCGGTAAACGACGCCGTCATTATCGGTGATGTCGTCAGCGTAATGATGAAGCGTATGGCAAGCTTGTTGAAGTCTGTCCTTCATCTCCTGAGCCAAAGTTGATTTTTCAAAATATGGCCGTGTTGGTTCTGGAGTTGTTACGAACATATATATTTTGTCTTCTGACATCGGAACAAGGCCGACCCCGATTTTTCCATTATAAACATGCAAACCTTCCATATCTTCAGGACGGTCAAAGTTGTAACGCCAGACAGATTGCCCAGTAAATTCCGGGCCAGGTATGTCCGGGAATAATGTACTGCGGGTTTGAGAATAAACACCGTCCGCTCCGATTACGAGATCATAGCGGCCTTTGCTGCCATCGCTGAAGGTCACATCAACATAGTCGCCTCTGTCATTTATTTCCGCTGCCGTTAGGCCAAGGCGAATCTCTGCTCCTGATTTTTTTGTGTTTTCAGCCAAAACTTTTTGTAAGGCAGGGCGCGCAATACCAGCATTGGCCGGATATCCTTCAACGAGAGGCGGAAGAGGTATTTTGGCGACTTCCATGCCGTTTGGCGCGAAAATTTTAACGTGATCAAAACCGTAACCCGCATCGATATAATCATCAATCACGCCAAGCTCATACATGGCGCGAATGACGTTATTTTGCTGAATGATACCGACACCATAGACCGTCCATTCCGGGTCTTTTTCAATCATCTCGACGTCATACCCCTGTTTCCGGAGAGCAATGCCAGCCGATAAGCCGCCAATGCCAGCGCCGATAACTAAAACTTTCCAAGGTTTACCTTCACCTTGGAAGGAGGGTTCATTGATCGCCATAACGTATTTCCTTACCTAGTTTTGTTTCACTTGCTGGTCGATTGCGCCAAATAAAGGTGCGTCTGTTTGACTGCGCGCTTCCATGCGCACGCTGTCCCCAAAAGACATGAAAGGCGTCCGAATTTCTCCAAATTCAATCATGTCTATAGCCCGACGTTCTGAGATGCAGGACGAACCGACATCGGCATAGTTTTTATTTGAGACTGTGCCCGAGCCAATTATCGTTCCTGCAACAAGATCGCGTGTCTTGGCTGCGTGAGCGATGATTTCATGAAATCCATATTCCATCTCATGACCTTGTGCCTCACCAAATCGTTTGTTGTTCCAGTCTACTCGGAGCGGAAGATGAACCCGTCCATCTTGCCACGCCTCACCGAGTTCGTCGGGTGTTAGAGCCACACCGGCCATGCTACATGGCGGTTTAGCTTGGACGAACCCGAACCCGGTTTTCATCTCGGTTGGACCAAAATTTCGTAAGCTCCAATCATTGATCTGAACGATCAGCTTGATGTGGTTCATTGCGTTTTTTGCAGAAATACCCATCGGGACAGCATCTACAATAACGCCAAACTCTCCTTCAAAGTCTATGCCGTCCGTTTCCGATGCAAAAGGCACCGCATCCGACGGGCCGTAGAAGCGATCCGATAACCCTTGATACATAAGGGGTTGTCCGGCATCTAAGGGCGGTAAGCTATAGGCCTGCTGCATAAGGTGACCGTGCTGAGGAAAGGCTGACCCGTCGAGCCATTGCCAAGATCGAGGTAACGGGGCAGATGCATGAGAACTGTCAAATGACTTTGCCTCGTTCAGATCTCCCGCATTTAGACCATCCGCAAGACGGCGCAATTGACTTTCAAGCGTTGCCCACTCTTCGATTGCAGTTAGAAGATTAGGCGCAATCGACCCCGCGCTGACATAATGGCTGTTATCGGTTGAAACAATGACAAGCGTGCCATCAGGCTTATCAGATTTTAGCGTAGCAAGTCTCATGGGCAGGCCCGTAGGGTTAAGCGAGTTCGGGGGAAAATTTACCGTCAATAAGAATGAAAGCGATCCGGCAATCTTGATCAGAGCGATTGGCCCAACCGTGATTTGTGCCCCGCTGTATAATAATGTCGCCTGCTTTGCAGAGTGTTTCACCTTCATCCATAATCAAAACGATTTCACCCGACAGAACGATGCCGTAATCAATGGTTTCCGTTTTGTGCATATGGGCGTGACGTTCACTATTACCGCCATCCGCGACTGCGTCGCCGGCCCCGATTTCCTCGAAATGGGCAATACGCTCTTCCGCTGACATCGTTTCAAAACTGGCATCATCTGGCGGAATATCCAATACTCGAATGCGCGTTCCATTAGCAGGAGGTGCCAGAACAATTTTATCCTCATGCGGCTCACCGCTTGCAGGATCAATAGGTGCAGGCGTGGCCGTCGTATTCCAAACCTCGTAAAACATGGGGCCTGTATCGCCGCCAACCCGTTGAACACGGGGCGGCGGGCTATCTTCGAGTATAATAGCTTTGCCTTCGGAATTATGTCCGGTCACAATCCGGCGAAAAGGGGCTTTGGTCATTCTACTCTCCTATTTTCTCTATTTTAACGGGCAGGCTTTCGATAGAGCACAAAGTGTTGTTCAGCCTTATTTTGGGAGCGCCCACCGCCGTAATCCGCGATATTTTTTCGCGCATCGCAGATAGTAATGCATCCGCTTCCATACGCGCAACCATTTGGCCAAGGCAGACGTGAATACCGTGACCAAAACCTACATGTCCTGATGCATTACGGGTGACAGAGAAGTCATTTGGGTTTTCCCAACGCCCTTCGTCTCGGTTAGCAGCCGCCAAAAAGGTGAGGACTTTCGATCCCTCAGGAATATTAATATTAGCGAGTGTCGTGTCTTGGGCTGCCGTCCGGAAAAAAGTCTGGACTGTTGAACGCCACCTAAGACCTTCATTGAACGCTCGTCGTGTCGAACTCTGGTCAGTACCCATCTTTTCCCATTCATCAGGAAATTGAGTGAAAGCGTACATCAAGTTTGAAACACCGTTTACCGTCGTATCAACCCCAGCTGATAATAAAGATCGTATAAGCCGTTCTGCTTCTGCATGGGTGCAATCACCACGGTCAGCAGATTTATAAACCGCTTCGCCCCATCCATCTTCCTTCAAATTTTCACGTTTGCAGGCTTTAGCAACCCATTCGGAGGCCTCGGCAGCATCTGCCATACCGTCTTCAAAGATTTTATTTCGTGGACCAAATGCATTAAATACGATGGCGGCATAGGTCAGCAAGTGATGCCTGCCTTCATCCATAAGGCCTACAGCATCAGGGAAAACTCGCATCGGAAGTTCTTCCGCCAGGTCAATTACGGCGTCAAACTCATCTTTTCGGATTAACTCCGCAACTAAATCTTTAGCCTTAGCCCGCCATTCGTCTTCGAGCCCTTTTAAGACCGGCATCGCGACGATTCGATTCATCACATCGCGTGTTCTGTTGTGAAGGGGTGGATCAGCTTCCAGCAAAAGCGAAGGCGGCCTAATAGGTTTTTCTTTAGAAAAATCAGCTAGCCCTACGCCGCGGCTGGAAACGAAAACCTCATGGTTTTTTAAAACCTGCGTAACTTCTTCATGGCGCGCCACACCATAAACGCCAATTGCTTCCAGCCAAAACACTGGACCGATTTCACGAAGACGTGGATGATATGCAAATGGGTCAGATAGAAACTCTTCAGAGAAAGGGTCGATCTCGAGCCTCGGTACGTCCATAGGGATATGTGAAGCGTGACCCTGCATATCTAAGCCGTGCGGCCGCCAAGCGTATCTGCAAACCAATCAGCAATATAATCGCGGCCATAAGACATGTTGTCAGCGCCTACATGTTCAACCCCGCCTTCGCGAGGCGTGAAGATTTTAAGCTCAGACTTAACAGAATTGGTCATTTGCTCAAAAGCCTGATGAGCATATTTCACGTTGATCTGGCGGTCATTTTCGCCGTGCGTGATCAAGAACGGCATTTTTATTTTGTCCATATGGCCGTTCATGTTCATGCCTTCGACCTTCTTGAAGAAATCCTCTTTGTCCTTAGCGCCGAATACCCAGTAAACGTGCTTCCAATAATGGGGCACAGGGTTTTCGCCTTCACGGTCTAGGCGGCCGATTTGAACTTCATGCCAGTTGTGATTGGCGCCCCATACCGCGCCCGATGCAAAGCGAGGTTCGTAAGCCGCCGCCCGAGCGGCGAAATGCCCGCCCAAGGAAATGCCAGAAATGCCGATACGGTCAGCGTCGACATCATCACGCGCGGCAAGGTATTCATAGCAAGGCGTCGCCCATTCCTCCGCAAATGGCGTGGCTGGCATGCCGTGGAGGCGCAAAGTTTCGCCCGTTCCCGGCTGATCAATACAGAGCGTGGAGATGCCGCGCTTGGCTAAGGCATGTGGTAGCCAAGTCCAGAAGAGAAGCTCTTTATTACTGTCGAGCCCATTGGTGAACAGAACGCAAGGTGCTTCACCTTCAACGCCTTCAGCGCGGGTGAATAGGGCAGGGATCACTGCGTCTTTGTATGGGATTTCCACCCGTTCGCAATTCTCCCCGCTATACTCAATATATTTCTTAAATGCGTCCTGCGCTTTGGCAAAGGTTTTGGCTTTCTCGGGCAAAGCCGCACTCTGCATGCGCTCGGCGGTCGTATAGTAAAGACAAGCACGACGTAGTTTTTCGGCGGCGGAAAACTTGCGCCCCCGCGTTAAATCTTCATCAGCAAGCTCTGAAAGCGTTTCGGCCTTTTTGGCCCATTGTTTCATAAATTGCGGGGTGCCCGCGTCGGCCCCCTCATCGGCAGCGCGCTTAATAGGTTCACACATATCAACAATTTCGCCGAGCTCAGCACCGGAGGCGACAGCGATGGCAACTGAAAGGTTCCAAATATAATTTGGGAAGAATTCGTAAAGGGCCATTCTTAAATTCCTATGTCTTTAAATAAGCCTGCATCCGGCATTGGTTTAGGCATGGTCTCAGGGCCGCCAACACCAAAGCCCCACTGGTCCATAATTTCTTTGCTGGGTTTGTGTACGGTGGCTTCCCAAGTTTCGTCATCTACCGCCTCTAGGTCGCAGGTGTATTCAACGGCGTAACCTGCGGGCGTGACATAATATGAGAAGACATTGTTTCCAGCCGTGTGCCGTCCGGGACCCCAAGCGATATCACCATTTGTCTCGCGTAGTCGAGGGACGGCCTTCATAACAGCGTCCACGTCCGGGACATCGTAAGCCACATGGTTGAAAGCCGGCGGTCCGGGCAGGATAGCCAGACGGTGGTGCCATTCGTTACACCTTAAGAAACACATGAAGTCTCCCAGCCAGTCCGAGACCTTAAAGCCGAGAGCTTTTTCATAAAACTCGACATATCCCTTGTGATTAGGGGAATGCAGCACAACATGGCTGATTTTTTCAGGGCGTGGATCTCCGGCTTCCAAGGTTTCCGGCTCGCGTGTCTCAAAACCTGTTGAGACTTCAGTGGTGAACCCATTCATGTCAAAGAAGCGGAAACCATATCCACCGCCCAGGCTTTCTAACTCATGGGGTTGGCTAATGATTTTACCGCCGGCTTTCTCGATTTGGGGAACGAGTGCATCAACCTCCGCCCGGTCTTTCGCACTCCAGCTGATAACATCAATTCTCGGCTCATCCGTTTGGCGCAAGCGAACAGAATAGCCAGCTGTGCTTCCCGGCGCGACGAGATAAACCATGTCGTCATCGCTTGGGACTTCTTCGAGCTTCCAGCTTTCAAGATAAAACCGTTTTTCTTTTTCTACGTCTGAGACGCCATAGCCAATATATCTAATGTCATTTACGCGTGGCATTGCAAAGCTCCCGATATTCGTAGTGACCCCTACGATTGTTCATTTCGTCAAGAGATAGAGAGTAATTTGAAATTATAAAAAGTGATTGTTTTTATGGATATGCATCAATTTAAATTATAGTTGCTTTTTTACCTGTTCAATCATCCATTTTATTCCCGGGTCCTCGCGGCGCGTGTTGTGATATTGGACATATTCTTTCAGGGACGGAAATTTAAACGGTACCGCTGCAATTTCGATAGGGAGGCGTTTTGAAAAGACTTTGGCCAATCTTTCATGCATTACGGTCAATCTATTTGTGCCTACAACCATTTCGGGGGCCAATAAAAACGAGCTGACAGTAACGTCAGTATCGCGAGGCTTCTTGCGGGCCACTAGTCCTTGGTCGGATATCGATAAAGGGCGTTTTCGGCCCAGCTTTGCGACAACATGCCCGGATTCATAGAACTGTTTCTCGGTCAGGCCTTCTTTAAAAAGTGGATTTGTCTTACATCCAACGATTACAAAGCGCTCTTCAAATAGAAATTCTGAAGGTAGTTCTTCTGATAAAACCTGCTCAGGGACTGTAATAAAGTCAATGCGGCCTTGCGCGAGAAGCTCCAGCGTGGAGTCCGCAGGGGGCAAAATTTCCATTTGTATATGGGGGGCAATCGACTTCAGGTCCCTTAGGAGCGGAACGAAGATGATTTGGGTCAGATAATCTGAGGCTGTAATTGTAAACTTTCGAGTAGACGTTTCCGGATCAAACATTGAGGTTTTTGATATGAGGGCATCGACACTTCCTAGAACAGCTTTTAATTCGTCTTGTATTCTGAGGGCATGCGATGTTGGGATCATGCGTTTGCCGTGCAGGTTTAATATAGGGTCATCAAAATAGTCCCTAATCCTGCCGAGAGCTGCACTCATGGCCGGCTGACTAAGATGCAGGCGTTCAGCTGCTCGCGAGACGCTTTGTTCCTCTAAAAGTGCGTCCAGCGCGACGAGAAGATTTAGATCCAGTCCTTTAAATCTCATCTGAGCTAAGCCTCTTACAATTACAAGCAGCCTTATAATAACGCTCAATGTATCGAAAAATCAAATACGTTATTATAAAAACAATAGATTTTTATAATTAACCCGACTCTGCAATACATATTTCGATAAAAAGGCACAATAACGTCAATCACTAGGGGATAGTCATGAAGCTCAGAAGACTCTTAACAACATCATGTGGGGCTCTGGCCTTGCTGTCTGCATCTGCTGTATTCGCTCAGGCACAAGACAGCGGATCAACCTCAGTAAATTCTGGCCTTGATGAAATCATCGTGACGGCCCAGCGCCGTGAAGAATCCTTACAGGATGCCGCTGTTGCGATTGAGGCAATCGATCAAGACTCACTCACGCGCCAAGGTTTGGAGTCAGCTCAAGATCTTGGGAAATTGTCGCCAGCTTTGGGTATAAGTGCTGGCGGCGGTCCATTGACCAGCATTTTCGTTCGAGGTGTTGGCGCCTTAACGGTTAACCCGCTGACAGATGCCGCTGTGGCGCAAAACGTTGATGGTGTTTATTTGGGCCGTTCAAGTGGTGCTGCGGGCCAGGCGTTATATGACCTGGAACGTGTTGAGCTTTTGAAAGGCCCCCAAGGTACATTATACGGACGTAATGCGACAGGCGGTGTTGTGAACTACATCCCTGTGAAGCCAATTTTAGGTGAAAACTCCGGTTATATCCAAGGTGAGTATGGAAATTATAACAAGATTGGCCTTCAGGGCGCGGTAAATTTTGATATTGGTGACGGGAAAACAGCTTTTCGTTTATCGGGTAATTACCTTAATCGGGATGGATATTCTGATGACGGAACAAATGATGCCGATTCTTTTAGTTTGCGCGGACAAGTACTGATTGAACCGACGGACCAGCTTTCCGTTAGAGTTGCTGCGGACTATTCTGAGAATAATGCAAAAGGCCCTGGTGGCGATTTATTCGGGACCTATAGCAACGATACCGGGTCGCTCACAGATTTCACACCTTCGGGAGTAGCCATTGATTCAGGTCCAACGTCGGATGCTGCTAATGCGGTCAGAGGCGGTGTATTGCATACGCCTTCTTTTGCGTTTTTTCAGCCACTTGATGGAGATGATTTATTTCAGGACATTTCCTTTACTGGTATAATGGCTGAAATTAACTACCAAACCGACGCTGGAACATTTACTTTAATTCCAGCCTATAGAGAATCTGACCAAGATTATACTTTTGTTGGGCCAGGATTTGCGCCTGCTAAAACGAATGAGCAGAACAATCAAACCAGCTTGGAAGCCCGTTTTACAACGGATCTTGATGGGCCGTTAAATGGTATTATTGGTGCGTTTTATATTGATGAGGACATTAAAACGAGCACAGTGTTCGCTCAACAATTTACCTCACCTATTCAAAATTATAACAATGGCGGTGACTCTTGGGCTATATTTGGTCAGGGCACATTTGATGTTTCTGAAACTTTCCGTTTGAACGCAGGCCTGCGTTATACAAAAGATAATAAGTTTGCTGAGGGTATCAGTGACACATTTGTGACTTTCTGTGGCGGAGCGCCTTTTACGGGTAATTTCTTGACGCCCGGTGCCAGCTTCGGAAATGGATGTGCATCAGGCGCCATGCCACTTCACCCTATTACCTCTGATCGGGATGCCTTTATTGCAGATTTCATATCCAGAGGTTTGATTGCAGCAGATTCCGTGGCGACAGTACCAGGACAGGGACGTCCGCCGTTTTATAATTTGCTATTGCCGGGGGGAATTGCTCCTCAGCTTGGGGCAATTGTGAATGTTGGCGAAGGGGCCTTGCAGTCAGAACTCGACTTTGATGAACTGACTTATCGCCTCGGCGCAGAAATGGATTGGGGTAATAGCAATTTACTCTATGCTGGATATGAGCGCGGCTACCGTGCGGGCGGTGTCGATCTTAGTCTTGCAGCGCCAACATATGACTTTGAATTTATCGACGCCTTCACAATCGGGTCCAAAAACCGTTTCCTCGATAATACGCTTCAAGTAAATGCGGAGGCGTTTTTATGGAAATATGATGGTCAACAGGTGACATATTTCACGACGTTAGATAGTGCGTCAGCCTTTCCCATTGCGAATGGCGATGCCACCATTAAAGGACTGGACATTGACGTTATCTGGGCCGCATCAGATAATACAACTCTTTACGGTAATGTTCAGTTCCTAGACTCTACATATGATGACCTACAGCTCATTTCTGATGAGGGCCGTGGTCGATTTGGGTGTGAAACAATTGGCCTATCGCCAGGTAACGAGGTGCCCATTGAAAGTTACGATTGTTCAGGAAATTCATTACTATTTTCACCAGAATTTGGAGCAGACCTCGGGATAAACCATATTTTTGAGATGAATAATTATGATCTTAGCCTGACGGCAGATGCTTCTTATCGCTCAGAGCAAGAGACTAACTTCCTCTTCACAGACGGATTGCAGGTTAAGTCACATGTGAATTTGAATTTAGACGCTACACTCTCGCCAGATGATGCGGCTTGGTCTTTGTCCGTCTTTATGCGCAATGTGACGGATGAGCGTTATCTTCAAAATAGTAATGTGAATAATCGTGGATTAGCCTACGGTGTCTACAGCGCGCCGCAAACATATGGTGCTCGTATCCGTGCGAATTTCTAATATAAATTTGCACTGAATATTACTGGCCCGTCTGTATGTTTATGCGGGCGGGCCTTTTAGGTTATGCTAAGACGAATGTTGAGAGACTTCCGGGGAAACACTATGAGAAAATGTCTTTTTAATACTGTGATTGCCATTGCCGGCTCAGCTTTATTGGTCGGATGCAGTCAGGCGGAAAAAGTGGACGGCGCAGCGAGCGTAGAATCAACTCTGGCTGGTCAACCTAATGTGCTTCTCATCGTTGCAGATGATTTGGGATATTCTGATTTAGGTGCGTTTGGCGGAGAAATTGACACGCCAAATTTGGATGCGCTTGCCATGTCAGGCCTGCGTCTGACCAATTTTTACGCTATGCCGAACTGTTCACCGACACGCTCAATGCTCCTTACAGGAAAAGATAACCATGTCGTTGGCATGGGCGCGATGGCAGAAGCCATGCCGACAGCCTTCCCTTTCTTGCTCGGAAGACCCGGATATGAGGGTTATCTAAGGCCTGAAACGACCACCATAGCTGAAAAGTTCTCTGAGGCAGGTTACCGAACCATGATGACGGGTAAATGGCACTTGGGTGATAAGCCAGAGCATCAACCTGCCGAACATGGTTTTGATAAGTCATTTGTATTGCTCGGAGGCGGTGGTGATCACTTTGGTTACGGTCAAAACGGTGACCCTGCACTGGAACCTGTCGAATATACGCAAGATGGAAAAACGGCGACATATCCGGTCGGCACTTACTCCAGCGACTTTTATGCAGAACAGCTGATTGATTATGTGGGTACGAAAGACAGTGATAATCGGCCTTTCTTTGCCTATCTTGCCTTCACAGCTCCGCACTGGCCATTGCAAGCGCCGCAAGATCTGATTGCGAAATATGAAGGTCGTTATGACGCTGGCCCGGAGGCCCTCAGAAATGAGCGGTTGGCGCGGATGAAAACGCTGGGCTTGATAGAAAAATCCATTTCAGTGTCTGATCTATCTCCGCTGGGTGATTGGAATTCACTGGATGAGAACCAGCGTGCAATCAGAGCCCGCAAGATGGAGATATATGCGGCTATGGTCGATTCTCTTGACCAAAATGTCGGGAAAGTTCTCGCTCATTTACGGGCGACAGGTGAATACGATAATACTGTAATCATATTCATGTCTGATAATGGAGCTGAAGGTATCCCGCAGGGACCGCTTATTGGCCGATCTTCAAACTCTACGCTTCCCGAGAACAAGGCCCAGGTCATGGAAACAATCGGTGCAGGTAATGTGGACCTTGCTAAAATGGGAACAAAAGACAGTTTTCTGACCTATGAAAGTGGATGGGCGGAAGCCGCGATGGCCCCATTTCGGGATTATAAAGGTTACACCGATGATGGCGGCATAAGAGTGCCTGCCTTTATTACAGGGCCGGGAATAAATGGTCAGCGCATCACGGATAGTCTTCTGTCTGTGCGCGATATTATGCCGACCACGCTTGATCTGTCTGATATTGAGTATGATCCGAGCCTGACGACGCCGTCTGTGACGAAAAACGGAGTTAATGCACCGACAGCTAAATCTTGGGTCCCCATCCTTACAGGCCAATCTGATAGCGTACGTTCAACTGATGATGCGATGGCATGGGAGCTTCATTTGAGGCGCGCCGTGCGCATGGGAGACTGGAAAGCGGTTTATGAGAAGGATAATCCTGCTATGGCCAGGAACCCCAAAGCCCCATCATCCTGGAAACTCTTTAACCTGCAATCAGATCCCGGTGAGAGCAAAAATGTCCGAGAAGAAAACCCGGAGGTTTTTGAGCGTCTGATGACGGCATGGGATATTTATGCCGAAGAAAACGGAGTCTTTGTACCGGGCCCAAAACCAGCGGCGCAATAGATAGAGAGATCAGTTTGCGTGAGCATAGATTAGGATAATCGGTATGAAGTTTGGTTCACGCGGCCTTGGGGCCATAATCTTTATCGTTGTTGTTCTGCTCATGCTCATGCTGGAGGCTTTGCCCCATTTAATGGCGGGAGCACCGCGTCCTGAACTGTCAGAGAACATGTCTTTCCCCGAGAAAAACGCAATTTTCGGCATGCAATTTATGAGCATTTCGACTTTTGCAAAGGTCTGGATGGCCTTTCAAGATATTATCATCGGGGCGGGTTTGTTTTTCGTTTTATGGAGAAAAGAAGCCCAGATTTATTTATCCACGATTATTGCCAGCCATGTTTTGCTCTTTGTTGCGATTGCAGTTTTGCCGGGAGCGAAGCTGACTTTAGGCCTGGCCTCTTTTAGCCACTGGCTCTGGATACCGGCTCTTTTTGTTTTCGTTAAAGCATGGGGCGGGCTGGATAAGAAAACCGGATACGGAACTTGGGTCACAATCGCGATTGCTCAAATCATCTTCTCGGTGATATTTGACATACCGGATGGCGCACGTTTCTTGCTTAGTCTATTTAATTAGCATTTATGCGGGTGCGTAATCCTCAGTATCAATCGCTTTGCGCGCTCCCGGTGGGTAACGATGGCCGCAGACAGTTTGCTGATTAATTAATGCGGCAGCCTTATCTAATATGAGTGGATCAATTTTTTGATTAAGCGTCTCATAATTTTCTTCCAGATGCGTAATCGAAGCGGTTCCCGGAATAACGTGGATATGCTTATCTTGCGCTAAGACCCAAGCGAGGGAGAGTTGAGCCGGCGTTAAACCTGCTGATGCAGCTAAACTCTCAAATTGCGCGACCAGATTATAATTCTGTATCCAGTTTTCATCCTGAAACCTGGGATGTTTTGCGCGCAAGTCCTTTGGGTCAAGCATGGCAGGATTTGTCACTCCGCCGGCTAGAACACCTCTGGCAACTGGTGAAAAAGCGACAAAGGCCGTGCCAAGCTGTTTGCATGTTTCCAGCACGGCAATTTCCGGATTGCGGGTCCAAAGGGAATATTCTGATTGCATTGCGGCGATAGGGTGTTCTTGGGTTGCCTTTTTAAGAGTCATCGCTGACATTTCAGAAAGGCCGATGGCGCCGATTTTCCCGGCCTTGATTAAATCTGCCAATGTCCCAACCGAGTCTTCTATAGGAGTGTCTTTATCTAAGCGGTGAAGATAGTAGAGGTCGATATAATCAACTCCCATTGTGGTAAGGCTTTTATCAACGGCGCGGCGGATCGTTTTAGGCTGGCAATCAATGCGCCGACTACCATCGTCGAATTCAATCCCGCATTTTGATGTAATAAAAACCTCATCTCTGCGGGTTTTTAGCACTTTGGACAATAAAGCCTCATTATGACCGAGCCCATAAAGCCGCGCGCTGTCGAGGTGATTATAACCAATATCGATGGCGTGATGCAAAAGGGCCTCCGCATGTTTCTCCGAGGGCAGGGGGTAATAGGCTTGGCTCAACGACATGCAGCCCAATCCTATCGGGCATAGCTTTTTCCCGTTCAGTACTCTGGTTGGTAAGTTCACAAGGGGAGACCTATATAGTTTTCAGCGATGCTCATTTGAGCCGCTTTGGAGTTGGCGATATAATTGAGTTCTGCGATCTGCATTTTGCGCCCAAAATCTCCGTCCTCGGGAAAGCTATGCATCAGAGACGTTAAATACCATGCGAAACGAGACGATTTCCACACCCTTGCCAAGGCCTTCGCTTCATAAGCATCAATAGCTGACGGATCATTTTTCTTGAAGAAATCTATCAGAGCAGGCGCGAGGTAAGCAATGTCTGAGGCGGCAAGATTGAGACCTTTGGCACCTGTGGGAGGTACGATATGTGCGGCATCTCCGGCGAGGAACAAACTGCCATAGCGCATTTTTTCAAAGATAAATGACCGTAGCGGCGCGATAGATTTCTCCAAGGCGGGGCCGGTGGTAATGTTACTTGAAAACTCTGATCCTAGCCGCACTTTAAGTTCGTTCCAGATGCGGTCATCGGACCAGCCTTCGATCTTCTCATTCGTCGGGACTTGCAAATAATAGCGACTGCGCGTGTTAGACCGCATAGAGGCCAGTGCGAAACCGTTATCGTGATTGGCATAGACGACTTCATGCGCGCAGGGCGGTACATCGGCCAGAATACCCAGCCAGCCAAAGGGATAGACACGCTCTACAGATGCTGATGCTGATGCCGGAATGGCTTTGCGGGAGGGACCGTGGAACCCGTCACACCCCGCAATAAATCGGGCGTCTATGCGGTGCTCTTCTCCATCCTTCTCATAAGTAACAAAAGGCGCATCACCTTCAATGTTATGCAAAGCGACATCCGCAGCCTCATAGACCGTTTGAACCCGGCGACTGGGTGCTGCATCCATCAAATCTTTTGTGATTTCTGTCTGCCCATAAACAACAACGTGCTTTCCGGTCAGTTCTCTAACGGGAATCTTAATCAATTTGTCTTGGTCGGTCAGCGATACAAAGTCGTGGGGAATGCCCTCAGCCTGAAGACGTTCATCCAGTCCCAGTTGTTTCATGATATTGATCGTGCCTTGTTCGAGCACGCCAGCACGGATGCGCGAGAGAACATACTCACCTGAGCGGCGCTCAAGAATGACGGCATCTATACCAGCTTGAGCGAGTAAATGGCCCAGCATGAGGCCAGACGGGCCTGCACCGATGATGACGACATCGGTTTTCATCAAGATTGGCTGAGTTGCCCGTTTACCATTTTCTCGATTTTTTCCATGACTTCATGTGTTGCCAAGATTTGCTGAACGGAGCCATTTGGTTCCCGGTCCTCTTCAATGGCGGAGAAGAACTCGCGCTGCATAAGTTCAATGCCATTTGTTATTGGGAAATCACCAGAGATATCGACAACATCGCCGCTGCCGGTTTTCATATCATCATAATAGGCCGTATAAGTACCGTTATCACAAATATATCGGAAGTTAGTCCCTAGCGGCCCTTCATTGTTAAACGACAAAGACAAATTGAGAACCTTGCCCGACGGCGTGCGCATCACAATGCCCATATCCATATAAATACCAAGTTCTGGGTGAACCGGACCCGCGACGGCATAAACATCGGCAATCGGTTCCTGCGTTTGGTATTGAAATAAATCGATCGTGTGCGCTGAATGGTGCCACAAAAGATGATCTACCCAGCTACGAGGTTCTCCTAAAGCGTTCGTATTGGTACGGCGGAAGAACATTGTTCTTACCTGCATTTGTTGGACATTCAGGTCACCCGCAACGACCTTATTGTGAATCCATTGATGCGGCGGGTTAAAGCGGCGTACATGGCCAACCATGGCTTTCTTGCCAGCTTTATTTGCGACTTCGACCAAGCGGCGAGAATCTTCAATAGTATCGGCCATAGGGATTTCTACAAAGCAGTGTTTTCCGGCTTCCAACGTCTGGATAGCCTGCGCAGCATGAATCTGGGTCGGCGTCACTAAAATGGCGGCGTCAACGTCATCTCTGGCCAGCCCTTCTGCCAGATCTAAAGACCAATGAGGGATGCCGCGGTCTTCCGCCATTGCTTTTGTTACAGCTTCATCGCTTCCAATCAGAGAGACAACTTCTGCACCGTCGATATTTTCAAGGGCGGCGAGATGTTTGCGTCCGAAGGCGCCGGTTCCGCCCGCTATAAGTACTTTCATGGGTTATTCTCCAAAACAATATGCCCGAGCGCGGTATTGGATGCGGGGACGTGATAATGACGGTGTAATTCTTTGGGGGCATCAAGAGCGCCGAGCATGACAAGCCACATAACCATCTCAATGCCTTCCGACCCTGTTTCTCGTAAATATTCGATATGAGGAATGGTCCGCAGGCGCTCGGGATCCGCCGTTAAATCATCTAGGAATTTTTGATCCCATTCCTGATTTATCAATCCTGCTCGCGGGCCTTGCAACTGGTGGCTCATGCCGCCTGTTCCCCAAATTTGAACGTTCAAGTCTTCGGGAAAACTCTCCACGGCACGCGCAATCGCTTGTCCGAGACGAAAACATCTATCGCCCGAAGGGATGGGATAGGTGATTACATTGACCATAATCGGCACGACGAGTGTAGGCCATGCATCCGGCTGACCAAACATAGCGGAAAGGGGCACTGTCAGACCGTGATCAACATCCATTTCATTGATAATAGTCATGTCAAACTCATCGATGATCAGACTTTGCGCTATATGCCAGGCGAGGTCTGGGTGGTTTTTGACATTCGGAACCAGCCGTGGCCCCCAACCTTCATCAGCGGGCGCAAACTCTTCAGCGCAGCCAATGGAAAATGTTGGAATCAAATTTTGCCCAAAAGCTGAGGCGTGATCATTGAAGATTAAAACAACGACATCAGGTTTGTTTTCCGGTTTACTGATCCATTCCTTTGTCCATTCATAACCAGCAAAGATTGGCTTGAAATAAGGGTCATTCTGTTTGCCTTGATCAATACCTACGCCAATCAAAGGTACGTGGCTTGTCGCGACGCCTGCGGTAATTTTAGCCATGTTATTTTCCATCCTTTATAGACCGAACGCCATCAGGTGAGCGGCCACCGGCGCTCATCATGGCTTTGTAATCATCCACATTCATGCCGGTCATAGTCGATACGGCTTGGACGAAAGACAGACCATCAGTTGAAAAAACTTTAGCTAAATAATAGATGTTTCCTCCCAAATCGAGCAGGCGGTTATAGTCCCGGGCCAGTAAGGCTTCTTTCTGCGCTGCCGTCATTTTCCAATCGGCGATATAGCTCTGCTCGTCGGCGAGCCATTTTTTGCGGTTCTCGGGTTTCATCAAGCTCATGCAAAACTGATTGAGCCAATAGCCTTGTCTCGCCCGTTTTGTTGTGAAAACCCGCGTTCCCGGAATGTCTTCAAATTCTTTTGTATAATCATGCAGGGTGTTAGTCATAATCTGCGGGCCTTCAAAATTTCATCCAGCCGTGGGTAGACACGGCGGGCATTGCCTTCAAAAATATTGTGGCGAATGTCAGCTGCAAGTCCCAAGTTTTCGACATATTGTTTGGTGTCATCGAAATAGAAACCTGTTTGCGGATCAATGCCGCGTACGGCGCCAATCATTTCAGAGGCAAAAAGAATATTTTTAGGGTCAATGACATCAAAGAGAAGGTCAATGCCGGGCTGGTGATAAACACAGGTGTCAAAATAAACATTATTCATCACATAGTTATCAAGGGGTGGCTTCTTCATCATATCCGCCAGGCCGCGATATCGTCCCCAGTGATAAGGCACAGCGCCCCCGCCATGTGGTATGATAAAATTAAGCTCCGGAAAATCTGAAAACAAATCACCCTGCATGAGATTCATAAAAGCATTTGTATCTGCGGCGATATAATATGAACCTGTCGCATGGAGGCAATCATTGCACGAGCCCGAGACATGAATCATCGCGGGAACGCGAAGCTCTACCATTTTTTCGTACAGGGGATACCAATAGCGGTCTGTCAAAGGCGGCGCTGAAAAATGACCGCCGGAGGGATCTGGGTTTAAGTTGCACCCAACAAAGCCGAGCTCAGTCACGCAGCGTTCAAGCTCTTCAATGGCGTCTTCTAGGCCGACAGGTTTTTTGTCTCGCACCTGTTGCGGAAGCTGACAGACCCCGACAAAGTTCTCCGGAAATAAATCAACACTGCGCTTGATCATATTATTGCAAGCGCGGGCCCAATCAACCGAAGTTTCACTATCCCCGATATGCGGCTCCATACGAGAGGCTCTCGGAGAAAAGATCGTAATATCAGCGCCGCGCTCTTGTTGTAATTTATACTGATTGTTGGCGATGATTTCGTGGAGTTCCGCATCCGGATATTCAGGTAGGGTCGGGCGGGGCTGTGAAGGGTCAGACAGGCGGTCCATCTGGGCCTTTCGGAAATCCAAATGCGCTTGCGGAACTAGTGTTTGGTGGCCATGACAATCAATAATGAGGGTCATGGGAAGTCTCGTCGATAATCCATGAGCATAATTTAGCGAATTTATCACGCTAAGCCGAATTAGGAGTCTACATTTGGTATAAGAAAATGCTAACCAGTGGTCATGGAGGAGTGGCTTTTTAATATCCGGCATTTACGCGCTTTTGTGAAAACCGTTGAGTTGGGTAAGCTCCAAGCCGCGGCGCGCGCTGTAAACTTATCGCAATCTGCTGTGACCCAAGCTATTGTGAAACTTGAAAACCAATTAGATGTTCGCCTGTTTAATCGTCAAACTGAGGGCATGCAGCCTACTGAAGCCGCGCATCTGATTTATCCGCGCGCCCTCGACATGCTTAAACATATTGGACGCCGCAACGTTACCCATACTCAAATAAAAGCCTTCCTCGCGCTTGCCAGTGGCGGCAATTATGCGGAAGCATCACACTTGACAGGCCTGTCTACAGCCTCTTTACACCGCGCCATTCGTGACCTTGAAATCGTTTTGCAGCAAGACCTGACAAGACGACAAGGACGCGGGGTCGTTCTAACAGATTTTGGCCTTATGCAGGCTCGCCGTTTTGGACTGGCGGCGGCGGAACTGCGTTACATGATCGAGGATATTTCAACGTTTAAGGGTGAAAAGTCAGGCTGTGTCGCTATTGGCGCGATGCCGCTATGCCGTGCGCGTGTTCTTCCGTCTACTATCGTGCAATATCAGCAAAGCTTTCCTGATATTGACATAAAAATTGCCGAAGGCTCCTATATTGAGTTGATAGAGCCTCTGCGCAATGGCGAACTGGATTTTCTAATTGGCGCGCTCCGCGACCCCGGTCCGGGACCTGACTTGATACAAACACCATTATTTGAAGATGCCCCGGTAATTGTGGCGCGCTCCGGTCACCCTTTAGCCTCATCTGAATCTTTAAGTCCGTTGCCGGTACAGCTGTTGAGTGAGTATCCTTGGTGCGTTCCCAATAGCGGCGTGCCGTTGCGGGAAAATTGGGAAAGTCTTTTTAAGGATGAAGGGCTTTCTGTACCGCGTATCTCCGTTGAGTGCGGTTCTATTATCGCCAATCGTCAAATCTTGATGAAAACGGATTGCTTGACCATCTTATCTCCGGATCAAGTCGCTGTGGAATTGCAGGCGGGCTGGCTCAGAATTGTGTGTAAATTACCCCGCCGCCTGAACAGAATGATTGGACTGACCCACCGCGAGGGCTGGAGACCAACAACGTCACAATCAAATTTTATCGATGAGCTGCGCTCAGTTTGTTAGCGTCAATTCGTATTTTCTAATAGTAGGGCCTGAGTTCGAACTGGCATAAAGAGCTCTTCAAGATAATAATTCATATTAGCTATTAAAGTGAGGATAATATGGTTGACCATGTCGTTGTTCAGAACATTGACAGAGTAGACTTAAGGGTCGTTGATGGGTTGAGCACATCGGGTGTGGCAACGGTTTCAGAAGCTCAGGGCCGAACAGGCTGTATGAAGCCCTATATGCGGCCGATTTACCCGGGCGCGCGTGTGGCTGGCAATGCTGTCACTGTATCTATTCCCCCGGCTGATAACTGGATGATTCACGTTGTCGTTGAGCAGTGTCAAGAAGGTGATATTCTAGTTATTTCCCCGACCTCTGAATCCGATGCCGGCTATTTTGGCGATCTCTTTGCTACAGCGCTAAAGTTACGGGGCGTAAGAGGCCTTATTATTGAAGGTGGCGTGCGGGATTTAGCGGAACTTCAGGAGATGGATTTTCCCGTTTGGTCTAAATATGTTCACGGCACCGGCACTGTGAAGGAAAGCCTAGGATCGATTAATGTGCCAATTGTCTGCGCGGGACAGGCTATTAACCCGGGCGATGTCGTTGTTGCTGATGATGATGGGGTATGCGTTGTGCCGCATAGCACGGCGGAGCAGGTTTTGAAAAATGCCCATGCGCGCGAGGAGAAGGAAGCTCGTAACCGCGCAAAATTTGCCGCAGGCGAGCTGGGCCTTGATGTCTATGGCATGAGAGAGCGCCTCAAAGACAAAGGATTGAAATATATCTGATGTCTAAAATACAAGCCCAGCCTCCATCGGAAGGTGCGCGTGATGTTCACGCGAACCCGAAAGTGCCTGAGTTTACGGTACCCAAAGGCGCTGTGGATGCTCACTGCCATGTCTTTGGCCCATCAAATAAATTTCCATACTCACCCATCCGCAAATATACCCCTTTTGACGCGCCTGCTGCTAAGCTCTTCTCTCTAAGAGACCATTTGGGCTTTGATAAAAACGTCTTGGTTCAGGCTAGCTGCCACGGTAAAAATAATGACGCCATGGTCGACTGTCTCATGCGCTCAAACGGTAAAGCCCGGGGCGTTGCCATAGTCGACCCTGACATTTCTGACCAAGAGCTTGAAAGCTTAGACAGAGTGGGTGTGAGAGGCGTGAGATTTAACTTTCTCAAACGTCTCGTCGATCCTACGCCAAAATCCGAATATCTGAAAATAGCCAAAAGAGTGGCCAAAATGGGCTGGCATGTTGTTGTCTATTTCGAAGCTGAAGATCTAGAAGACATTGCTCCATTTCTCGAGCAAATACCGACGATTGTTGTCATCGACCATATGGGCTGTCCCGATGTCAGCCTCGGCGCCGCGCATCAGCAATTTAAACGGTTCGTAAAATTGATGGCAGATAATCCCAATTTTTGGGTCAAGGTTTCCTGTCCTGAACGCCTGACCATTGCAGGCCCGCCTTATGATGATGTGGTACCTTTTGCTAAAACATTGGTTCAGCGTTTTCCGGACAGGGTATTATGGGGGACGGATTGGCCGCATCCCAATATGAAAACGCATACGCCTGATGACGGACTATTAGTCGACCGCATTCCAAATATTGCGACAACACCGCGCCAACAGTTTAAATTATTGGTCCAAAATCCGATGCGGCTGTATTGGCCCGGTCATTCAACTGCGCAGGAGACGAGATGAACTCTATTCCCTGCATGATCATGCGCGGCGGTACCTCAAAAGGGCCTTTTTTTCTGGCTGAGGATCTACCGCAAGAAAAAGCGGCTCGTGATAAAGCGCTTTTAGCTATTATGGGCTCACCTGATGGCCGACAGATTGACGGTATTGGCGGGGCGCATCCTTTGACAAGTAAGGTTGCTATTGTTTCGCGCTCAGAGCGCGACGGGGTTGATGTCGATTATCTGTTTTTGCAAGTCACGCCGGATACTGGGATGATTTCCGACGCGCAAAATTGCGGTAATATGCTTGCTGGGGTCGGTCCTTTTGCAATCGAACGTGGATTGGTCAGAGCACAAAATATTGAAACCACAGTTCGGGTTTATATGGTCAATTCTGACTCGCGCGCCGATCTCATTGTCCAAACGCCTGACGGGCAAGTGATATATAAGGGCGACGCCCATATTGACGGTGTTCCAAAAAGCCATGCGCCAATCCTGCAAAATTATTTTGGTACCGCAGGCGCGCAATGCGGTGCCTTATTGCCAACGGGACAGGTTATAGATGTGATAGACGGAACTGAGTGCACCTTGGTTGATAACGGTATGCCAAGCGTATTGTTGCGCGCCGCTGACTTTGGCCTATCAGGTTACGAATCCCTTGAAGACCTGGAGAATAATGAAGAGCTAAAGGTGCGGCTGGAATTCATTCGGCTACAGGCAGGGACTTTGATGAATTTGGGCGATGTGAGTGAGAAGACAATTCCCAAAATGTGTCTTATTGCGCCCCCAAGACAGGGGGGGATTATCTCCACGCGCACCTTTATTCCCCGCCGCGTTCACCAAGCTGTTGGCGTGCTGGCGGCGGCATCAGATGCCGCCGGCTGTATGATTATAGGTAGCGTCGCGGAAGGTATGGCTGTTTTTGAAGACAATAATCCATGCCGAGTTAATGTTGAACATCCCAGCGGTGCTTTAACTGTCGAGCTTGAGTGGGAAGGCGGCACGGTTATTCGTACGGCCCTTTTACGAACCGCCCGCAAGATTATGGACGGGACGGTCTTCCTATGAAGATTGCAATTATAGGATTTGGTGAAGCCGGACATATGTTCGGTCAGCATTTGTCACAGCACGCAGATGTCCATGCCTATGATTTTATCAAAAATGATGAGATGAAATCCAAGGCTATTGCGGCCGGCGTGACCTTTCAGGACACGCTTTCGGATCTGATAGCAGGGGCGGAGCTGGTTCTAAGTCTTGTAACAGCTGACCAAGCGTCGGCCGCAGCACGCCAGGCCGCAGTTTACTTGAGGCCTGGTCAATATTATCTCGAAATGAACTCTGTAGCGCCCGTAACCAAACAGGATAATGCCAAGCTATGTCCGGTTCTTGTTGATATTGCGATTATGGCGCCCGTCTATCCTTTGAAAGCTGCTGTTCCCTTGCTCTTGTCGCATGCTGACGGTGATGGAGTCTCAAAAACACTCTTAGACTTAGGGCTGAATGTGAGATGCGTTGGCACGCAGATAGGACGAGCAGCAGCAATTAAAATGTGCCGCTCGGTTATGATTAAGGGGATGGAGGCGCTAACGCTGGAATGTTTTCAAACGGCGGCATTTTACGGTGTTGAAGATGAAATTAAATCGTCTTTGCATGGCAGCTTTCCCGGTATGGGCTGGGAGCAAGACCGGGTTGATTATTGGTTTGAGCGTGTTGGCACACATGGCGTTAGGCGGGCCGAAGAGATGCGAGAGGTGGCTAAGACGGTCAAAGCCGCAAATGTGAAAAGCGAAATGTCGAAAACGGTCGCCGATACTTTTGATATTTTTATGAGCAAACAAGACGAAAACGTATAAGAAAAATTTGTGAAATATCATAAATACTATCGATTTGGTTTATTCCTAGAGATGGGTGATACTGATTTCTAAACAGGGGAACTTCATGGCTACAACATCGACAACTGAAGCGCGGAACATACACGGTATTATTTTGGTGCTCGCCGCAATTATGCCGGCAATGGCCATAATCTCCTTAGTGCCGGTGATGCCTCTTTTAGGCCGGGAGTTTGCCGGTGTGCCAGGCAGTAAAGCTCTGGTTCCCATTGCCCTCACAATCCCAGCATTATGCGTGGCTATTTTCTCGCCATTGGCAGGCTGGCTCTCCGACCGTATTGGCCGAAAAATGCTGCTTGTGTTCGCGCTGCTGGGATATGCGGCCATTGGTATTGTTCCATATTTTTTGACTGACCTTAAACAGATCATCGGGGCGCGCATTGGCCTGGGTGTTTTTGAGGCTGTTATTATGACAGTCGCAACAGCGCTCGTTGGAGATTATTTCAAAGGGGCTGCGCGCGAAAAATGGATCGGCATACAAATTGGTGCCGTAAGTGTCAGCGCCATCTTCCTCATCGCAATTGGCGGTGCGCTGGGCGAAACGATTGGGTCTCGTGGCCCGTTCCTTCTCTATTTGCTGGCCATACCCATTGCTCTATTGGTTTTATGGAAACTATTCGAACCGGCTGTGCTTGAAAAAACGAGCGGGATAAAAGGGTCGCTGCCATGGAAATCCTTATTGCCGTTACTCCTCGTTACGCTAGGGGTCGGGATATTCTTCTACACGACAATCGTAAAACTTGGTGATATTTTACTGCTGAGCCAAGAGGTGAGTCCTGGGGTCATTGGTGCGGTTGGCGCGGCGTTTAATTTAGGTGTCATGATTGGGGCCTCTACCTTTATTAAAATCAAATCTAAGTCATCCGGGCCAAAACTTCTCGCGATTGGCATGGCCCTCTTTGCGCTTGGCTATGGCGGGATGGGGCTTTCAACGGCGCTTCCTATGACGATTATATTCATGATCATTACAAGTTTGGGTGCAGGCCTATTACTGCCTACAATGCTCGCTTGGGTCATGAGCATTTTGCCGCAAAATGTGAGAGGCCGAGGAACAGGGCTTTGGACAGGCATGTTTTTTCTCGGTCAATTCGTTGCGCCCTTAGTCGCTGTGGCGCTCTACAAACCACTCGGCGGTTTAAGTAACGTTCTCTTAGGCTATGGCGCCGTTGCAGCCCTACTGATGATTATTGCGATTATAAGATCAAAAGGCGCTGAAACCTTAGCTCAAGATCATTAGAGATTGAGACTATAAGAGGGCCGTCGACCCTAAAACCCTCAACTAAAATCATGAAGAAAACTATCTATGAAAACGCGTGCAGCCGTAGCTTTTGAAGCCAAAAAACCATTGGAAATTGTCGAACTAGACCTTGAAGGACCTAAAACCGGAGAAGTTCTTGTAGAGATTATGGCCACAGGTATTTGCCATACCGATGCCTACACATTGGATGGTCTGGACAGCGAAGGGCTTTTCCCGTCTGTCTTGGGGCATGAAGGAGCCGGCATTGTTCGAGAGGTTGGACCCGGTGTATCATCCGTTAAACCCGGGGATCATGTTATCCCCCTTTACACACCAGAGTGCCGGCAGTGTAAGTCTTGCCTGTCTGGGAAAACCAACCTGTGCACGGCCATTCGCGCCACCCAAGGTAAAGGGCTCATGCCGGATGGAACTTCGCGGTTTTCTTACAAAGGGGAAACAATCTATCACTATATGGGATGCTCCACATTTTCTAATTTCACGGTGTTGCCTGAAATTGCGGTTGCTAAAATTCGTGAGGATGCCCCCTTTGATAAAAGCTGCTATATAGGGTGCGGGGTCACGACCGGTATCGGCGCTGTTACCAATACGGCAAAAGTTCAAGCGGGTGATAATGTTGTTGTTTTTGGGCTTGGCGGAATTGGCCTGAATGTACTGCAAGCCGCGCGTATGGTCGGAGCAAGCAAAATTATTGGTGTTGATATAAACGCAGAGAAAGAAGCTTGGGGCCGCAAATTTGGCATGACAGATTTTGTCAATCCTAAAGAACTCAAGGGCGATGTTGTTGATGAACTTGTCAAACTCACGGAGGGTGGTGCTGATTTTACCTTTGACTGCACAGGGAATACAATCGTCATGCGTCAAGCCCTTGAAGCCTGTCATAGAGGCTGGGGCGTCTCTGTTGTAATCGGTGTTGCTGAAGCCGGCAAAGAAATTGCCACACGCCCTTTTCAGCTTGTCACAGGACGGGTTTGGAAAGGCACCGCCTTTGGAGGCGCTAAGGGGCGCACCGACGTTCCTAAAATTGTCGATTGGTATATGAACGGCAAAATAGAGATCGATCCGATGATAACCCACACTTTAAGCCTTGAAGATATCAATAAGGCTTTCGATCTTATGCACGCAGGTAAATCTATAAGAAGCGTTGTGGTGTATTAGTGAAAACGGTTTCCACAGCTAGGTCGCACGGAGGCATCCAAGGCGTTTATTCACATCCATCTTCGAGTACATCTACTGACATGACTTTTTCCGTATTTGTCCCACCCGGCAAAGGTCCATTTCCTGTTTTATGATACCTGTCAGGCCTAACCTGCACACATGCCAATGTGACTGAAAAAGGTGAATTTCGCGCTGCATGTGCGGAGCATGGCATCATATTCATTGCGCCGGACACATCCCCGAGAGGCGATGGTGTCCCAGATGATGCAGCCTATGATTTTGGCCAAGGCGCCGGGTTTTATTTAAATGCCACACAGGGGCCCTGGGCTAAGAATTTTCAAATGAAAACATATATTGAAGATGAACTTCCAAAGCTCATCTCAGAACATTTTCCCGCTGACATGTCACGACAAGCTATAACAGGACACTCAATGGGAGGCCATGGAGCCTTAACGATAGGCCTGCGAAATCCTAGCAGATTTAAGTCAATTTCTGCCTTTGCTCCGATTGTTAACCCGATGAATTGCCCTTGGGGAGAAAAGGCCTTTTCGAGCTATCTTGGCTCGGATAGGGCAAAATGGCGTGAATATGATAGTTGCGCTTTAATAGAAGATGGGGCGCGTCCAAAGGCACTACTTGTTGATCAAGGTCTAGGTGATCAGTTTTTATCGGAGCAATTAAAGCCGGATGCTTTAAAAGCCGTCTGTCAGGACACAGATATTGATTTAACTTTACGCAGTCACGCCGAATACGACCATAGTTATTATTTTATCTCAACTTTCTTAGCAGATCATATTCAATGGCACGCTATTCGCTTAAGGGGCTAACTCTGGCGACTTGATCATTGAATTCGATGGGCTGGCTCATTTGAAACAAGCATTCATAGACCGCGAGAATGACGAGATTTACAATAGTCACGGACTCGTCTCGCCACGCTCACCTTATCAGGTCATGGCGGGTAATCTTATTCCGGCTTCATTGGTCACAGGGCTTAATTCTGACTTGCCGGGACAGGTTATCGGCCAAGTCACCGAAAACGTCTTTGATACCGTAACAGGGCAGCATTTATTAATACCGCAGGGATCTCGTCTTATGGGGCGTTACGATAGCGTTATTGCGTTCGGGCAGAGCAGGGCGCTTGTCGTTTGGACGCGGCTTATTCTGCCCAATGGTGACAGCATTCAGCTTGATAATTTACCAGGGTCCGATGCCCAAGGTTTTGCAGGCCTCAAGGACAAGGTGGATCGACATACATGGCAGTTCATTAAAGGGGCTGCGCTTTCGTCATTATTATCAATAGGGTCAGAGCTTGCCAGTGATGACGGCGACCGCCTTACGCGCGCACTTCAAAATGCAGGCCAGGACACGGCTAATATAGCAGGGCAGCGCATCATTGACCGTAACCTCAATGTGCAGCCCACACTCAAAATACGGCAGGGATGGCGGTTTAACGTCATCGTCAGCCGTGATCTCATTCTTAAACCCTATGGAGGATAGCTATGGCTGATAAGCCGAACCTTAAGTTACCAAAATTGCAGCAGCACAAACCCGTCAAAGTTCCGGTGACGCTGCCGCACGAACTCAATGCAGATTTGGAGGCTTATGCCGCCATTTATGAGAAGGCCTATGGAGAGAAACAGTCCATTGGCGCGCTCATCCCGTCCATGCTTGCCGGCTTCTTAGCCAGCGATACTGGATTTAAGAAGGCTAAGCGCGAGCTGGCTTAACTGTTTCGATTAACGCCAATTTTGAAAGGACTTCGATATGGCTAATATAGGTACATTTAAACCCATGGAAAAAGGCGGCTATCAAGGCACGATAGTCACCATGATGACGAGCCGAAAGGTACGCATTGTTCCCAATGAAAAGAAGAAATCTGAGAATAGCCCGGATTACTTCGTCAAATCCGGCCGTTGTGATCTCGGTGTCGGATGGAATGAGACATCTGAACCAGACGATGACAAAGAGCCGGTGGATTACGTTAGCATCAAGTTTGACGGCCCAGAAATGTATAAACCGTTTAACGCAGCGCTCCTTGATCGTGAAGACGGGGCAGACTTGGTTTGGTCGCGGCCTAAATCAAACTAGTACAAATTGATATGATGCGCACGTTAGTGCGCATCATCGAATGAAACAGGAGCTAAGATATGGAAAGAGAACTTGATGGCTTACCTCAGCAGAAGAGGCAAGAAAGTAAAATTGATAGTCCGTATAAGACAGTAGAAGAGGCTGCAGAGTATTTGCGTTTAAATCCACGTACTTTGAACAACATGAGATGTGCTGGAAAGGGTCCTTGCTTTCATAAACACGGACGACGAGTGCTTTACCATATTGATGAGTTGGCTAGATGGTCGGGCTTAACCAAACAAATCATGCAAGAACCTGATATGGATACGTATAGTCTTTTTGCTTGATTGAATCGGAATACAAATAAATGAATCATATGAGCTGCTTTGGCGGTTCTTTTTATATGGGCCTTACAGATGATAGGTGACTTGGCTCTGGTGGCCTATATTCGGCAAAAACGACGGCAGGGTCGAGGTGAGTGTAACGTTTTAGCATTTTCCAGTCTTTATGACCTGTAACAAGCGCTACTTTTTCAATGCTTAGTCCGGCCTCAAACAATCTGCTGGTCGCTTCATGCCGAAAATCATGGAACTTAAGATCTTCGATACCCAACTTATTTCGACCTTTTCTATATGCACTTCCAACAGACCGGCCTTTAAGGAAAAATTCGTCCTGTTACGCTTGAGTGAAACCTTTGTTCCTCAAGTAATGCCCATGCGTCATACCCTGTAAGATTAATCATTGGGACCCGTTGGTCATTGCCTTGTTTATTCCTTGGGTCTTTTCTATCGCGCAAAACGACACATCGCGTCCTGGCATCAACGTCCTCCCAATTTATTCTACATATCTCGCCTTGTCGCATACCGGTCGCTACAGCAAATTTGATTATCCTAGCGATAGGCATATCAGTTTTGGCAAAGTTCTCGAAATAGCTAATAAGCCTATCTAGCTCTGATTGAGTAGGGCGTCTGTCTCGTTCGTTCGACCGACCAATCAGGCCTAACCGTCTTAACGCGACTCTGGCCAAATCTACTTGCTCTGTAGATATGTTGACACCGTGCACAGCGGCAGCGTGGGTGATAATTGTGTGAACATAGGATATGTCTGCTGATAGGGTTGCAGGGCCTGCACCTTCCTTGGCCCGAAGTCTGCCATATTCTATAACTTTTGCTCGAGTGAGGTGAGGGATGCGAACTCTCCCAAGATGCTTGTGAAGAGTACGGAGAGCAAAATCTTTGGATCTTCCTAATGGTTTATCGACCTCAATCATATCTGCGATATGTAAGTCGATGAGTTGCCCAAATGTACTAAATCCACTAACTTTAGGTGCTATTATTCCTCGTCCTGTTTCAGTTCTTCGATCAGCTTCAAATGACCAAGAGACAGCATCAGACTTTTTTTGAAAAGGTTTTTGACGCATACTGGCCCTTGCGTCTAATCTGTACGCGGTAGTTGCCTGATTTAAGTTTTACTATAGTTGCCATATCGTGTGCAATTTGTGTGCAGTAACACAGAGAATCGGGGTGATTTCCAGTGAATTTGAGTGCACACGCGTCCTTTCTAAGTGTTTGAAGTATAACAAAAAATGAAGCAAAATCAAGAGTTTACAGTAAGTGTGGCGCCCATGATGGATTGGACGGACCGCCATTGCCGTTGGTTTCACCGGCGGCTCAGTCGCCATGCGCGTCTTTATACGGAAATGGTGGTGGCTGATGCGGTCATTCATGGCTCGCGAGATCGGTTACTCGGTTTTGATGATAGCGAGCACCCCGTGGCGCTTCAGATTGGCGGATCGGATTCCTCTAAACTCGCCCGCGCCACAGAGATCGGAGCGAGCTACGGGTATGACGAGATTAACATAAATATTGGTTGCCCATCTGACCGCGTGCAGTCCGGGGCGTTTGGCGCGTGTTTGATGAATGATGCACCGCTTGTGGCGGACTGTTACCGCGCCATGGCAGACGCAAGTGATGTCCCTGTGACGGTCAAATGCAGGCTAGGCGTCGATGACCAAGACGTCGCGACAACGCTCCCGCATTTCATAGAGACTGTGGCGGCTGCTGGATGCAAACACTTTATAATTCATGCGCGCAAAGCATGGCTTCAAGGGTTAAGCCCAAAAGAAAACCGGGATGTGCCGCCGCTCGATTATGACTTGGTACGCGATATGAAAGCGCGCTTTCCAAAACTTGAGATTGTCCTGAACGGCGGCCTGACAGAGATAGACGATGCGCTCAATCAAACCCAAGGCCTTGACGGTTTTATGCTGGGCCGTGCGGCCTATCATAACCCGTGGATTTTAACGCAAATTGATAGTGCGGTTTATAGTGCGCCAGCATTTGCGCGTAGTCGCGATGACATCGTGCACGACGTTATTGCCTATACACAATCGCGCGAGGATACCGATCCATCAACCAAGGCCATTATTCGACATATCATGGGTATTTACGCCGGACAGCCAGGCGCGCGGTTGTTCCGACGTCGGTTGAGCGAAGGCTTGTCGCAAAAACTACTACCCTCACAGGTTATTGAAAACGCGTTGCATACAATGCAGTCCAGAAAAGCGGACGCTGCCTAGGTCGCGCTCACCCATAACATCAACGCGTAGACGGCTGGCATTGTAATCGCAGCCAGTACGGTTTGGACCGCAATCAGATTTGCGGAAAGCGGAGCGTCGCCGCCAAGCTGCCTTGCGAGGATATAGCAATTCGTTGCCGTCGGTGTGCTAGCGGCGATAACACCAATCGCCAAATGCATAGGTGTCACACTAAGCGCAAGTCCGATGGATAAGACAAGTAGCGGCAAGCTCAGTAATCGCGCAACAGACCAGAATAATGTCCGCGGTCCTGCGCGGCGCAGGGCGCTTAAATCAACGCCAGCCCCCGCCGTCAAAAGCCCAAGCGCGATAACAGATTGCCCCATAATTTCCAGGGTCTTATCCGCAACGCCTGTCGGGGCGAAGCCTGTGACGTTTAAAAACCCACCGATAACACAGGCGATAATCAAAGGATTTTTGGAAAGGTCACGTATTACATTCGGCGTTGTTCCGTTCACGTTATTTGCAAACCGCGTGAGTGCCAAAACCGATAAAATGTTTGCTGTGGGGATCATGGCGGCTGCCGCTATGGCAACAAGTGCCAAGCCCTCAACACCGTAAAGCGATCCAGCGATAGATAGCGCAACAAAGGTATTCCAGCGTACATTAGATTGAATAATGCTGCCTGTTGCTGGATTGGGGCGTTTGCGCATAGACGGGCGAAGTAAACCCGTAAGGCCCAAAATACATTGGGCTGCGATTAATGTGCCTGCCAGGGCCCATGGCGCGCTTTCAAAAGGGGCTTTTGCAAGAACACGAATGATAAGCGCGGGAAAAAGAAGAAAATAACTTATCCGTTCGATCGCGCGCCAACCATCGGGGGCTATTACGCCCCGCCACGCGATGAAACGACCCAGCGCGACAATAATAATAACAGGAAATAATGCAGCGCTAAATGCAAACATGGCGGGCCTTTGTCAAAGCCCGCCTATGCGTGAAATTAGTTATTTTCGCAAGTAGCAAGGAAAGGTTTTAACCCTCTAGCGCAGCGTCCAGCATGGCTTGCAAACGGTCTGTATTGGCACCTGCAAGGAAGTCATCATTGATAATAAAGAAAGGTGTCCCAGTGAGGGCAGGGATACGGTTCGCCAGAATTAAAGCATCTTCGAGTTGCTCGTCAAGCTCTGGGCTTTTGCGGTCTTTTTCAAATTTTTTCATATCCAAGCCAGAGTCTTTGGCAATCTTTTGGATGCGTTCCTCTGATAGGCCTGTCGCCTCCATAAGGGCGAAATGCACTTCCGCATATTTGCCTTGCTTATGGGCGGCGAGGGCGGCTTTGGCGGCCATACGAGATGTGCCCGTGCGGCCATCGAGAATAGGCAGTTCTTTAAACACAACGCGGACATCATCGGGATGCTTTTTCATCACATCGCCGACCCAGTCGGTGGACCGTTTACAGAAGCCGCAGTTATAATCAAAAAACTCAATGATAGTGACCTTGGCGTCCTTTGGACCCAAGATAACATTGCGGCTATCGCCTTTGATGCTTTCATAAACAGTGGCAATCGCTTCGCGCTCCACTTTGCGGTCAAGCTCTTCTAGGGCATCGCGGACTATTTCGGGATTTTTCATGAGGTAATCAGCAATAATGGCTTCGACCTGTTTGCGTTCAATATCTGCTGGTGTGGCTTGTGCACAACCGGCAAAGGCTGCCATGGATAGTGATAAGGCAATAGCGCTGAGTGTTTTCATGATAATCTCCCGTGTATCCCGCCCGCATAGGCTAAAATCTTTAAGGTTTGTTTTACGGTTTAGGGCGGTAACGGTCTTTGCCACGACTTGCAAGCTGTGTGTTTGATATCACGACAATGTCAGCAGCGCGTCGGTATTGAGGCGTATTACGCACCATGTCACGTTGCGCACGTTCAGCAAAAGATCGAGCACGGTTCAAATCGCCAAAAGCAAAAGCTTGTTCCGCTGTCGCATAGCTTGCGAGCGCATTATTGCCTTGGCGGCCGTAAGCTTGGGACAGATGATACCAAGCTGCGCCGTTATCGCGCTCTTTTTGCAAGGCGGATTTTAAAAGCTCAACGGCGCGGTCAACGGCGACAGGATCGGCGGTTTCAATCAAAGCCTGCGCTAAAGCCATTTCAAAAAGCGGCGCGTCGGGCTTTAAGGCAAGGGCGCGTTCTGCAGGCTCAATAGAGGCCGTTCCTTGACCTGATTCAAATAACATCTGCGCCTTAAGTTCGTAAAAATACGGATTTTTTGGATAATCCGCAATCAGGCTATCAATTTCTCTAATGGCACTACGCAGATCAGCACCCTTAAAATAGGCAACAGACCGCGCATAGCGGGCTTCGTCCGATTGGTCACTTTCGGGATATGTTCGAAATACAGTTTGCGGGGCGTCCAAAAAGCCGCGCAGTTTGGCTTTTGTCATCGCCAGACGTTTGATGTCCTCTGGACTATCAACGGCGTCCCGATAAGGGCTTTCGGCGACAACTTCACGCAGAGCATCAATCCGATTTGATGAGAGCGGGTGAGACCGGAAATAAGGATAACGACGGGCCTGTGAGAAGACTTCTTGGTAACGGAATTTTTCAAAAAATTGGATAAGGCCTTCGCCAGATTGACCTGTACGCTCTAAATATTGCGCGGCGTATTGGTCAGCAACAGATTCGGCAACGCGCGTGTGTGCGAGCACCTCAAGTGCGCCAAACTGTTGAGACCCCGCTAGGATGGCTGCACCAGCACCGCCTTCGCCCGCCAAAATAGCCGCGATACCCAAACCTGCGGCAATTAACATGGCGCCGTAAGCACTGCGGTTGCTGTAATCGCTACGGGCAATACGACCATCTGCAATATGACCTGCCTCATGGGCGATAACGCCCTTTAACTGGTTGGGTGTGTCAGATTGCAGGATAAGGCCAGAGTGAAGGAAGATATTTTGCCCGCGGGTAACAAAGGCGTTAAGCGACGGGTCATTGACGATATATAAGTCGACATTGGATCCGTTTAGCCCTGCGGCCGCTAGTATGGGCTGCGTGAATTCCTCCAGCGTGTCCTCGATTTCCGTATCACGAAGCAGGGATTGCGCATCGGCCGATGTAGACGCGCCGACCATAACGACGGAGGCGAGCAGGGCAGCCGCCCCAGTCTTTACGGCTCTGCTAAATTTAGATCGAAGTCGCGGCATAACTATCTCAAAGCGTTGAATATAACGTTGTGAACATCGGCATTTGCGTGCGCGGGGTCAAGTGAACGGCTTGTAAGAATACAGTGGAATAACGCAATCGTGTAGCGCATTGCCGATGTCTCATAAAAAAGACCGCAGTTTCGTGCGGTCTTTTTTATTGTGAGGTCAATGTAGGCTCTATTTTAGAATACGTGAGAGCCACCCCCCTTTTTTCTTACCACCCTTATCATCGTCATCAGATCCGGGTTTTGAGGGTGCAGCGCGGCGTGCAGGAGCCTTTTTCTTACCATCCGACGGGCTTGGTGGCGTAGTCGATGTTGGCGTCTGTGCCTTAATCGGTGCTGGTTTTGACGCAGGCTTGGCCGCTGTGGTTTCTTTCACAGGGCTTTTCTTTGCAGGGGCTTTCTTCGTTGGGGCTTCTTTCGTCGCAGCAGCCTTTTTGGCAGGAGCCTTCTTGACAGCAGCCTTTTTAGCAGGCGCCTTTTTAGTGGAAGCTTTTTTCGCAGCAGTTGTCTTTGCGGGCGCTTTTTTGCTCGCCACTGTTTTGGTAGCCGCTTTTTTCGGTGCGGCTTTCTTCGCAGGGGCCTTCTTCACGGGCGCTTTATCTGCATTAGCTGCTTTCGCAGGCGCTTTGCGACTAGGGGCCTTTTTCGCGGCTGGCTTTGTCGCTGCCTTTTTAGCGGTGGCGGTCTCCGCAGGCGCTTTCTTCGTTGGAGCCTTCTTTGTCGGAGCCTTCCGTGTGCGCTGAGGTTTCGTCTCAGCAGCGGCCTCATTGGCCGCATCAGCCATAGGCTTTCGACCTGGGGCCGCTCTTACGCCCTTGCGAGACGGAACTTTGGCGACCGATTTTTCTGTCGTCTCAGTTTTAGCGTCCATCGTTGGCTCTACTGAAGGCCAAGACGCCTGTTCAGCTTGTGAGTTACGCTTTGGTGCAGCACGGCGACGCCCTTTTGGTTTGTCACTTGTGTTATCACCCGCTTTTGCATCAGCACCCTCTGGCGTATTCTCGTCTTTGTCTTGCGCTTTCCGACGACGCCCGCGACTACGCTTGGGTTTGCTGTCAGCATCGCGAGACTCAGTTTTTTCACCTTTAGTTTCGGCGGCATTGTCCTCGCCAGTTGACTCGGACGTGTCCGTATCCTCACGACGTTTATTGCGACCACCGCGGCGTCCGCGACGGCGACGTTTACCCCGGCTTTCATCGGACGTATTATCAGACCGATTGTCTGTGTCAGCTTTGGCGGGCTTATCACCGTCGTTCTCGTCATTTTGGTCATCATCTTGATTGGACGTTTGCTTGTGACCTGTGGGTTTCTTGTTCCGAATTTCGTGATTAAGCTTTTTGTTTTCGCGTTCAATGGCTTCCAATGGATCGTCTGAACCAGACGTTTTCTCAACGATTTCAATCGCAAAGGATGGACGGATAAGGTTCTCGTCACCCGATAATTCCGTGAAGAGGTTAAACTCTTCATCGACTTTGGTCAGCAAATCACGTTTTTCGTTAAAGACATAAAGCGCGACGTCAGGGGAGACTTTGAGCTTGATACGCTTGGCTTGGCCGCGCGCTCCAATCTCTTCAACGGCGCGAATGGCGGCGAGGGCGCTGCTTTCAATTGTCCGCTTACGGCCAACACCATCGCAATGCTCGCACGAGGCGGTCGAGCCTTCGAGAAGGCTACGGCGGCGGCGTTGCCGTGATATTTCCATCAAGCCGAATTGTGAAATACGGCTATATTGAACACGGGCGCGGTCCTCTGAGAGGGCTGTTTTCATCTTCTTTTCAACGGCACGATTGTTGCGATTTTCGTCCATATCAATGAAATCAATCACAATAAGGCCCGCAAGGTCACGTAAGCGCATTTGACGAGCGACTTCTTCGGCGGCTTCGAGGTTAGTCTTAAGCGCCGTGCGCTCGACATTGCGTTCTTTTGTCGAACGGCCAGAGTTTACGTCTACAGAAACAAGGGCTTCAGTCGGGTGAATAACGAGGTAACCGCCAGATTTAAGCTGCACAACGGATTGCAGGCTGTTCTCAATCTGTTTTTCAACTTCGTAGCGCAAATAGAGTGGGACGGAGTCTTTGTAATGTTTCACATTCTTCGCATGGCTCGGCATGAGCATTTTGATGAAGTCTTTGGCATTGCGATAAGCATCATCGCCTTGCACCAAAATTTCGTCAATCTCGCCATTATACATATCGCGAATGGCGCGTTTGACCAGATTGCCTTCTTCATGAATAAGGGCAGGGGCCGTGGATTTCAGGGTTGTCTCGCGAATAGTTTCCCATAGCCGCGTTAGATAATCATAATCGCGTTTGATATCAGCTTTGGTCTTTTTAGACCCCGCTGTGCGGACAATAACGCCAATACCGGGCGGCACGTTCAAATCATTGACAATGGCTTTGAGATGCTTGCGATCAGAGCTATTTGCGATTTTGCGCGATATGCCGCCACCCCGCGGTGTGTTAGGCATAAGCACGCAATAACGTCCTGCCAGCGACAAATAAGTTGTCATGGCCGCACCTTTATTGCCGCGCTCTTCTTTGACGGCCTGGATTAGCAGGATTTGGCCGCGCTTAATGACTTCTTGGATTTTATAACGGCGACGTTGAATACGCTTGCGACGGACTTGCGCCGTCTTAACTTGCTCTGAAGCGACTTCTGCGTCGTCTTCATCCGTGGCGTCTTCTTCAAGGTCTTCATTCGGGTCGACATCGTCCTCGGCGTCATCCTCGTCGTCTTCGGCCGCTTCTAATGCGTCAAGATCGATATCATCATCGTCAATATCGTCATCGTCTGATTTTGTTTTTGTTTTAGCAGAGACTGCCTTTTCCTTGGCTTCATCTTCTTCGTCGGCTTCGGCATTATCGGCCTCTTCCGCCTCAATAAGGGCCATGCGGTCCTCATAGGGGATTTGATAATAATCGGGATGAATTTCGCTAAAGGCGAGAAAACCGTGACGGTTTCCGCCGTACTCAACAAAAGCAGCCTGTAGTGAGGGCTCTACGCGTGTGACACGCGCGAGATAGACATTGCCGCGCAGCTGACGCTTGTTGCGGCTTTCAAAATCGAGTTCTTCAACCCGCGTCCCGTTGACAATGACGACCCGGGTTTCTTCCGGGTGGGAGGCGTCGATAAGCATTTTCTTTGACATGGTAAGCTCCAGATAGCCCTATCCGTAAACTGGCCAGTAATCGCGCTAAACCGTGCATAAACACAGGCGCGAAAGCCGTTAGGGTGGCGCGTATAAGACGCGCGGGCTGTTGTTTTGTGATTGTTATTTGATATTTTGGCATACGCAGCGTTTGGCGGCCCATCGGCGCGCTAAATCGTAGATTTTTAAATGCTGCGTTCATCGTATCTCTTATTGCGTATCGGATGATACTGGTAAGGCGGCACGCCTTTAGGGTGCTTCAGCCTCTGATGGTGTGACCTTGCCTCATTACATGGCAATGCGCAAAGCCTTTTTGCCTGACGGCGTGCGATTGTCTGAAATTGCGGGCGTTATGGTAACCCAATGTCAACGCTTAGGCCGCTATTACAGTTTTGTTAACCACAAAGGACCTGTTTCGTGCGCAATTTGCTTTGCATTTTTACTCTAGTAATGCTGGCCACAACATTGATATGGGGCGGAACGGCCCATGCGCAAGACATTAGCCGTGTTGATATTACCTCTGATTCTCAAAAGAACGTGCGAATCGATATCACATTTACAGGCAAGGCTCCGAAACCGAGTACTGTGTTTGCGATTAATGATGACAATCCACGTCTCGTGATGGATTGGAATGACGCAAGCTTTCAACTGTCCCATAAGGACAACACGATAGATGGGCAGGGCATTGTCAAATCTGTACGCTACGCACGACGCGGTAACGGAACCCGCTTAGTTATTGATTTAAAACAGAAGAACCTAAAACCTATTGAGCGTCAAAACGGCCGGCTAATGACTTTCACTTTTGGAAGCCCAAGCACGTCGGATGCGCCAAAGGCAGTAAAAACTGTAAAAGCAAATGAGCTAGACCCTCGATATTTTGCTAAAACAACTGTGCCCTATCCTATACTCAAGCCCAAAAGCGTGGGCGTCGCCTCCAGACCTTATCGCCGGCCTGTCATTGTAATAGATCCTGGCCACGGAGGGCGAGACCCAGGCGCAATTGGCCAAAAGGGTACCAAAGAAAAGGTCATTACATGGACGGCGGCCCAAGAGTTACAAAGACAACTTTTGGCAACTGGGCGCTACGACGTGATTATGACGCGGTCCAAAGATGTCTACGTCGAACATAAAGAGCGTATCAGAATTGCGCGGGCGGGCGGCGCGGATTTATTCATTTCTATTCACGCTGATTCTGCGGGGCCAAATGCGCGCGGGGCCACGGTGTACACACTCGCAGATAGGGCTAAGACACGCTCAAAACGCATCGTGAATACGCAAAATTGGATCATGGATGTTGATTTAACAGAACAAACCGACCCTGTGGGTGACATTCTTGTTGATTTAGCGCAGCGCAGCACAAAGTCTAATTCAACGCAATTTGCCGATATATTAATCGGGGAATTGGCGGGCTCCACGCGTCTTATCAATAATTCGCACCGACGGGCTGGGTATTTTGTACTCCTTGCCCCCGATGTGCCAGCCGTCTTGTTGGAGCTTGGCTTTCTGTCCCATCCGTCTGATGAAAAGCTTCTTAACAAGTCATCACACCGTAAAAAGGTTCTGAAGTCGGTTACCTCTGCAATTAATTTGTATTTTGACGCGCAAAGCCCGTGACCTATGTCTAATGGATGCTTATAATTCGCTTTAAAGACGAATCTTTGTAAAGGCTATTGTGCGCATTTCATGCAGAGTGGTCATAATCGCGCCGTATTACTTTGGTTTGAATGTAGAGCGCAGAAAACGATAAGCGGTGTATGACAAAATTTTGGCAAATTCTAAAATGGCTTGTAATCTCAGGTGCCGTTATCGGCGTCTTTTTGATGATTTTTGCACTTGTTTATTTTATCCGCGCGACCAAAGATTTACCCTCTGTTGAGGCGCTATCGGATTATAAACCGCCTGTGATGTCACGCGTTCATGCAGGCGACGGCAAACTAATCTCAGAATTTCGAAAAGAAGCCCGTGTTTTTGTTCCAATTGAAACGATCCCAAAACAATTGCAGCACGCCTTTGTCGCCGCCGAAGATAAACGTTTTTACTCTCATAATGGGTGGGATCCGATTGGCCTTAGCCGTGCGGCACTCATGGCGGTCCCAACAAAACTTCAGGGGCGTAGGGTCGGCGGAACGTCAACAATTACGCAGCAAGTGGCGAAAAACTTCCTCGTCGGTGATGAGTATTCGATAGACCGTAAATTGCGCGAAATTATGATTGCGCGGCGCATGGAAAAGGCTTTGACGAAGGACGAGATTTTGGAGCTTTACGTCAATGAGATTTACTTTGGTCGGGGTGCCTATGGCGTGGCGGCGGCATCACTTAATTATTTTGGCAAGCCCATGCATGAATTGGATATCGCCGAGAATGCCTATATGGCTGTGCTACCAAAGGGGCCAAACAATTACCAACTGAGCAATGAGCGCGGCTTTGAGCGCGCGAAAACGCGGCAGTCTTATGTTCTTGGGCGTATGGCCGAAGACGGCTATATTACAGAGTCTGAGGCGGAGGCAGCACGGTTGCAAGACTTGGTCGTTGTCGACCGCTTTGATGGTGATGAATATTTGGCAGCCGAATATTTCGTCGAAGAAGCCCGCAAGCAAATCTTTAACATGTACGGCGAAGATGAATTATATGAGGGCGGTCTGTCCATTCGCACGACTTTGGATACGCGCTTACAACTTGCAGGCCGCAACGCGCTGCGCTCAGGATTAGAAGCCTTTGACATGCGCAGAGGTTACCGCGGCCCAATTGCCTCTATTGACGGCTTCTCCGATTGGAAAGCAAAATTAGACGCCGTTGATGTACCCAGCGATATTGGTAATTGGCGTGTTGCTCTGGTTATGAATGTATCAAAAGATAAGGCCGAGCTAGCTTTTGACGATGACCTATCCCGGGCCCCTGACGACGGGGAGAGCACGGAAGATTTTGATATCAAAGCTAAGGGAGAGCTATACGTCAAAGACATGGCGTGGGCGGGTAAGCCATTAGAGAATGGCCGTCGCGGCCCAGCGCCAGAGGACATGACAAAAATGTTCTCGCCAGGTGATGTTATCCTTGTTGAGCGCCAAAATGTAGACGCCGAGCGTTATAATCTGCGTCAGGTACCCAATGTGAACGGCGGCCTTGTTGCTATGGATCCGCATACTGGCCGTGTGCTCGCCTTGGTGGGCGGTTACAGCTTTGAGCAAAGCCAGTTTAACCGTGTTACCCAAGCTTACCGACAGCCAGGCTCGGCTTTTAAGCCCTTTGTGTATGCCGCTGCGTTGGAAGAAGGCTACACACCCGCGACCCAAGTGCTGGACGCGCCTTTTATCATTGAGCGTGATGACGCGGATGAGTGCCGTGAAATTCAAGAAGAGGAAGGCGCAGACGCCCCCGTTGACGATACACCAAGCCTGCGGCGGACGCGCACTAAGCTTGTGAAAACAGATGACGAAGGCAATCCAATCGAGGACGAGGAATGCGAAGTTTTCTACAAGCCTGCCAACTATAACCAAGGTCAGTTTTACGGCCTGAAAACGCTACGTTTTGGATTAGAGAAATCAAAGAATGCCATGACTGTGCGGATGGCGAACGATATTGGAATGGGCCAGGTCAAACGCTACGGCGAAGATATGGGTATATATGACGAGGTCAAATCCGAACTCGCCTGGGCCTTAGGCGCGGGCGAAACAACAATGCTGCGTCTGGCGACGGGTTACTCGGAGTTGGTTAATGGCGGTAAGAAAATAACGCCCACCATCCTAGACCGCGTTCAAGACGGCGATGGTAAAACGATTTTTGTCCATGCCAATAAAACCTGTACCGAGTGTCAGGTCGAGGAGTGGACAGATGGTTCTCCACCAGCGCTACCAGATGACCGCGAACAAGTTATGGATCCCGTCACGGCGTATCAAATCACCTATATGCTAAAAGGCGTCGTTGATAACGGAACAGGACGATCAATTTCGGTTTTGGGACGCCCCCTTGGCGGTAAAACTGGAACAACAAATGACTATAAAGATGCGTGGTTTATGGGTTTCTCACCTGACCTCGTTGCCGGGGTTTATGTCGGTTACGATACACCGCGTCCACTCGCCAATGAAGCTGGCGGTAAAGCCGCAGCGCCTATTTTCCGTGATTTCATGCGTGAAGCTTTGAAAGACAAAGCCGTTGTTCCGTTTCGTATTCCAGAGGGGATTACGCTATCGCCTGTAACCCGCGATACGGGTGAGCCTTCGTATATCGGAGCACCAGATTTTATTCTAGAAGCGTTTCGTGCAGGAACTGAGCCCAAGCTTGGTGACCTAAGCTCTACTATTCGCGTTGGGACTGCACGGGATAGTTTCTTTGGTGGTGGCTTTGATTTCGAAGACGATGTGGCCGAAGCGGGCGATTCTACGGTCGATGGGGCTGATGTCATAAATGAAGACGACAATAAAGAGACATTGGGCGAGGACAGTAATGTTGGCGAAAATGCGTTGCCCGATACGCCAAGCCCAGCCGCGACGCCGGTCTTAGCTGACCCTGAAACGTCTGTGCCAACTGTCAACAATCCTCTACCAGCCGATGTGAAGCCTGATACCGTCGAACCCAAAGAAGATGAGCTTGAAGACGGCTTGTATTAAGGTTATCTAAGCCTCCAATTTTGAACGACCGATAAACATTGCTTGTATAAGCTGGGATTTGCCATGCGTGCTGATTTAGAGACATTAAAAACGGAAATTGAACACTCTGTTACATTGCTGCGGAGGCGTCTTTGACTGGGACGTTGCGGAGCGGCGTTTAGCCGAACTTAATGCGCTGTCCGAGAAAGCTGATTTTTGGGATGACCCGCAAGGCGCGCAAAAATTAATGCAAGAACGCGCGCGACTAGAAGGGTCGTTTGAGGCAATATCATCTCTGAGCTCTGATTTATCTGATGCTGTTGAAATCGCCGAAATGGCAGAAATGGAGGGTGATGAGGAATTGCTCTCTGAGGCCGCAACCATGATGGCACGACTGCGCGAAAAATCTGCCAAAGCCGAAGTTCAGGCCCTGCTATCTGGTGAAGCAGACGCCAATGATGCCTTTGTTGAAATCCACCCTGGCGCTGGCGGCACGGAAGCTCAAGATTGGGCCGAAATGCTGCTGCGTATGTATTCGCGTTGGGCCAACGCCAGTGGCATGAAGGTGGAGGTCTTAGAGGAGCAGTCAGGCGACGAGGCCGGTATTAAATCGGCGACAATCAAGGTTAAAGGCGAAAATGCTTACGGTTGGTTGAAAACTGAAAGCGGTGTTCACCGCTTGGTGCGCATCTCGCCCTATGATAGCTCTGCCCGCCGCCATACCAGCTTTAGTAGCGTCTGGGTCTATCCGCAAATTGACGATACGATTGATATTGAGGTTAACGAGAGCGAATGTCGCGTGGATACTTTCCGTGCATCAGGGGCAGGGGGGCAGCATGTTAACAAAACAGATAGTGCTGTGCGTATCACCCACGAACCCACAGGTATTGTCGTGCAATGCCAAAATGACAGATCGCAACATAAAAACCGGTCCCAAGCCTGGGATATGCTCCGCGCGCGCCTTTATGAGCGTGAACTAAAAATCAGAGAAGACGCCGCCCAAGAAGAAGCCGATAGCAAGTCAGAGATCGGCTGGGGGCATCAAATACGTTCTTATGTGCTGCAACCCTATCAATTGGTCAAAGACCTGCGGACAGGAATTGAAACATCCGACACAGGCGGTGTGCTAGACGGTGATTTGGACGCCTTCATGGCCGCGGCGCTATCGGCCCGCATTGAAAGTGCAGATGACGAGGATTAATCGTTTAATACTGTCTGCCCTAAACAATATCGGTCCACTTACGGCTCATTAGATTGGCGGAATTGATAATGCCGACCATCGAATAGGTTTGCGGGTAATTGCCCCAAAGCTCATCTGTTTTCGGATCAACATCTTCAGATAAGAGGCCGAGGTGGTTGCGTTGAGCCAGTATCGCTTCAAACATCGCGCGCGCGTCATCCTCTCGCCCAATGCGGTAAAGCGCGTCAATATGCCAAAAGGTGCAAGCCGTGAAAGCGGTTTGCGGTTTGCCAAAATCGTCGGCAGTTTTATAGCGGTAGATGTGATTGCCCTCACGAAGGTCACGGTCAATCGCTTCCACTGTGCCGACGTAACGCGGGTCAGACGCGGGTAAAAATCCAATTTCTGCCATTAGCAGGACAGAGGCGTCGAGAGTGTCGCCTCCGTAGCTGGCGGTAAAAGCGTTCATATCAGCGTTATAGGCGTTATCTAAAATATGGCGTTTGATAATTTCTGCACGCTCTGCCCAATAAGTCGTTTTTTTCTCTAGACCCAAATATGACGCGATTTTTGACAGGCGGTCACACGCCGCCCAACACATGATGGCTGACGAGGTGTGGACATAGGCGAGGGTTCTAAATTCCCAAATGCCAGCGTCTGGTGTGTCATGCATCGCAAAGGCGCGCTCGCCTACGGGTTCTAGTTGCTCAAATTCGGCAATGCCAACCTGCGACAATAGACGCTCGTCTAGAAAGGCTTGGCTCGCGGCAAGGACAATTTGGCCGTAAACATCATGCTGGATATGCTCGGCCGCTTGATTACCGCGCCGCACGGGCCCGTAACCTCGGTAGCCCGGTAGATGCTCTGCGAAATCCTCCGTCAGGGCCGTCTCAAGACCAATACCGTACACAGGTTGGATATGCCCGCCTTTGGCTTGGGCTACGACACTGCGCAAAAAGCGCATGTAATGCTCTAACGTTTCCATAGATGCCAAGCGATTGAGCGCTGTTACGCTAAAATAAGCGTCTCTAATCCAGCAAAACCGGTAATCCCAATTGCGTTCTGATCCGGCATGTTCAGGAATTGATGTGGTTAAAGCAGCAACAACACCACCCGTTTCTTCATAAACACAAAGCTTCAGCGTGATAGCGGCGCGTATCACAGCCGCCTGCCAATCGGGAGGAACCGCCAGATTGCGGGTCCAGCGTCGCCAGTAATCTACTGTGCGTTCGCGCCAATCGCGCGCCAAGAAGTCTACATTATCAGAGACCGTCTCATCAGGGCCGCAAATGAATGCCACGTCACGGTCCAGCACAAAGCTTGTATTAGACAGGATATAAGACACTGGGGCAGATGTGGTCACGCGAAATCCGCCGTCTTGCGTTTGAAAGCTAATATGATTGACCCCGCGTTTGGGTACCAGAGTATTTTCGCCCCAATTGCCTTGGGCGTTTATCTCTAATTTTACTCGCGGCGAGCCGTTGACTACCTGTAACTGGCGCACAAAACTGGCGGGGCGAAAACTGCGACCGCGTTTGGGAAAATAGGGGGCGAAGTCGATGACGTCTAGTATTGCACCGTCTTTATCGGTCAGACGCGTGCGTAAGACCGCGGTATTGTGCTCATAGCTTTGCTCCGTGCTTACACGGTCTTCCATCCACACACTGAACCCACCTTTACCGCCGAGCAGCGCATCGAAAATGGGCTCTCCGTCAAGTTTAGGCAAGCATAGCCAATTGATTTTTGCGTCTGTATCGATCAGGGCTGCTATCGTGCTATTGCCGATAATGCCCAAATTTAAGTGGCTCATATAAGTGTTCCCAAAAGTGTATAGAGGTCGTCTTGGCTATCGATGCGGTACTTTGCGGCTGTTGGCCCCGGACCCATTTTAATACCAAAACCACCAAGGCTTTGCGCGGCTAAAAAACCGTCTTCATCCGTTGTGTCATCCCCAATCATCACGGCTATGCGGCCTGTGAAATCAGGATGTGACATATGCTTTAAAAGGGCTTTGCCCTTATTGGCCGCTGTTGGCTTAATCTCCACCACATCGTGACCCACTTGCAGGCACAATTGGTCATCAAGGATAGCACTTTGCATGACTTTTGTTGCGATACGGACAATATCAGGGCCGGCATCAGGGTTGGCGCGGTGATGAATGGCAAGGATAGGACCCTTATCTTCAATCCAAACTTTTGGCAGAGCGCGTAATTCAGTCTCTAGGGTCTGCCGCAAAGTCGGTGGAAAATGAATGATATTATTGGGCGGCGCCTTGCCTGGTGCTGCCGCGTATAGACCGTGATTTCCAATCCGCCATAAATCCTGTGGTGTGCGTTTTGATAAATCACGAATATCACGGCCACTAATCAGAGCAACGGCCCCCGATAAGGCTGCGTGGAGCCTCAGCAAAATATCAGTTTGCACTGAAGTCAGATGCACTGCGTTCGGGTCATCAGCAAAGGATACCAGCGTGCCGTCAAAATCAAGAAAGAGCGCAGTGTTTTTCGGAAATGTGAAATTGGACATAGCGTCAGATGTCATATTAAGGCGCGGCCTCTTGGCTGGACTGGGTCGAAGCGTTTGCGCCATATGGTGCAAAAAACCGCTCTCTCCACCAATTGATATCCAGCTGTGTGACACCATCATTTAACGCAGCCCAGCGAAATTTACGCTCATCTAAGGGCATGTGGAGCGCCCGAAAAATTGTCTTGGCCACAGCCTCAGTGTCGTAAGGATTAACAATTAGCGCCTCTGTCATTTGCTCTGCCGCACCTGCAAATTGAGATAATATCAAAACGCCGGGATCATCGGGATTTTGTGCGGCGACAAATTCCTTCGCGACTAAGTTCATGCCGTCTTTTAACGGTGTAACGAGACAAACATCAGCAAGGTTATAAAGCCCCGCAATTTCTTCGCGCCTGTAGGGCCGGGCGAGATAACGGATAGGCATCCAGTCCAAATCGCCGTAATCACCATTGATGCGTCCGCAAAGACCGTCGAGTTCTTCTCTTAATTGTATGTATTCATCCACGATGCTACGAGACGGCGGCGCAATTTGAATAAACGACGTTGCGCCGTGTGTTTCAGGGTAATTATCAAAGAGTTTGGAGACAGATTCAAATCGCTGCGGCAATCCTTTGGAATAATCCATACGGTCAACACCGATGATTAACTTACGGTCGCCTGAAAACTTACGAAGCTTTCGGCTTGCAGCTTTGGCGGGTTCGCTTTTTGTAGCAGCTTTGAAACTAAGCGTGTCTATGCCTATCGGGCAGTGACGGATTGTGACCCGACGGCCAAAGACCATCACATCTTCTTCGCCGATATATTGCGCGCCGCAATCTTCCGATAGAAACTGTTTCAAATTGGTCACGTCTTTTGTGCTTTGTAGGCCGACAATGTCATAATCACATATCGCGCGAGCAAGTTCGCTGGCTTCTGGTAAGGCGCGAAAGACATCAGGCGAGGGGAAGGGAATATGAAGGAAAAAACCGACTTGCCCCGTCCATCCTTGAGCTCTTAATTCATGGGCCAGTAGAAAAAAGTGATAATCATGCACCCAAACAAAGTCATCAAGATTGGCATGGGCCGCCACAGCATTGGCAAATTGAACATTCGTATCGCGATAAGGACCAATGTCATGAGTTTCAAAATTTACAAGATCAAGTCGGTTATGAAGCAGAGGCCAAAGAACACTATTCGCGTAGTTAAGGTAAAAGCCTTCATATTGCGATTTGCTCATATCGCATAATGCAAAGTCTACGCCGTCGTCGCTCGCAAGTGTTGCCTTTTGACTGCTGAAATCTTTGATTTTACCGCTCCAGCCAATCCAAAGTCCATTGGAAGCCTTTAACGTATCCCATAGCGCCACTGATAATCCGCCCGCCCGCGCGTTCGGGTCGATAGCGGTTCGGTTGGAGACGGCAATCAGTCTGACAGCTTTATATTCGGACTGTAGTGAATTAGCCATAGAGCTACCCTAAGGAGATGTCGGAGCAAATACATATTTTATGATGCGGGAAACACTAACGATATGTGCCTGCACAAAAAATGTGCGGCGTTAAATGCTGACCAACACATGCAACTTACCACGGGAAACACGCTGCATTTAAAAAAGAAGAGGAGAGCGACTGCAAAGCAGTGGCGGGCGGGGAGGGATTCGAACCCCCGGTGGAGTTACCCCCACGCCAGTTTTCAAGACTGGTGCATTCAACCGCTCTGCCACCCACCCGAGGATATGCTTGGTCTGCACGCGCGGGATTAGCATATTCGGCGCGGCTCGCAACCCTTTTATGACAAAAATTGCATTTATAGCTTTTCACTATTCATCCGCCGCACAAACCCCGTAGCGGGTCGGGCGTTAACCCTCTGGCAACCCTGAATTTTTGTTGTTCATTAGGTCTGTTTTCAAACCTGAGTTTAAACTTGTTCGTTTAGCTTAACACCCAATGAAGAGAAAACCGACACAGATTGGTATCTCATAAATGAAATGTGGGAAACGGCGAAAGCTGTAGAGATGGTGAGTGTTATGATGATGGTCTTTGACGTAAAAAAAATCGTGTCTTTAACTTTAGCAGGCGCTTGCGCGTTGACGATGTCGGCCTGCTCGACAACCTCAAGCGTTAAGGTCGCCTCTGGTGCACCCATCACGTATAAAATTGATCAAAATGCAGTCAAGATGGCGTCTCTGACACGGCCAAGCTTGCCGCGTGTATCAACCGTACCAGACGGACGTCCAGCTTACTCTATTCCGTCACCTTATGAGCCGCAGAGCATGCCCGCGCCGCGTCCACAAGTAAGCGCACCAGCCCCGTCCGCAACGGCCTCTGTGCCATTTGATCCATCCATGGTTGACCGTGATCTTTACAAGCACCAACGCATTGGTAAGCGTTACTCTATCATGGGTAAAAGCTATAAACCAAAGCATCAACCTGACTATGATAAGGTCGGTGAGGCAAGCTGGTATGGTGATAAATTCCACGGCAAACCCACTGCGACGGGCGAAATTTACAACAAAAATGACATGACAGCCGCGCATAAAACATTGCCACTGAACAGCATGTTACATGTCACTAATCTGGATAATGGGCGTTCCATTATGGTTCGCCTGAATGACCGCGGCCCATTTGTTGGCAACCGTATCATTGATTTATCAGAAGCTGCCGCAAGCGCATTAGGTACAATTGAAGACGGCATTGGTCGTGTTCGCGTCCGTTATGTCGGCCCTGCTGACCCGATGGCACCGTCGCGCATGGTAGAAGCGCCGCGTCCGCAAGCTATACCGCAGCCTGTGCCGCAACTCGCCCCTCAAACGCAGCCTTCTGCGCCGCAAGGCTATCAACCGCTACGCAGACAACAGGCACCCGAAGCACAAGCTTACACGCCACCTGCCGCGCCTTTACAGCAACCCGCGCCAATGCCGCGTGAATTTGCCCCCTATCAACCGACGCCGCAACCCGTTGTGCCCAAGACCGCCGAGCCACAATTTGTGCCCCAAGCCGTCCCGCAGCCTGCATTACCACAGGGCGTAGAAGAAGATGACGGTGTGGTGACCCTGACGATTAAAGGCCCGATCCATATGGCCAAGTCAGGTTCAGAGGTCAAAGCAGAGTGGATACCTGCGGTGAATTACACCCATACAATAAAGTAATATTTTAATATAATCACTGCGTGGGCCTTTACCCCGGCAAGTGGATGTGAAAACTAAGAAGCACGCTGTTATGGCGTGCTTTTTTGATTCTGTCGCACCGCACCGGAGATTTCCGTGAACCGCATTTTAGCTTTAAGTTTCTGTCTATCAACGGCTTTGTTTTGCAACACCCTGACGGCCTCTGCTCAATCTGGTTTTAATACACCGGCCCCCCACGCCATTATTATGGATTATGAGACAGGCTCTATATTATTTGAAAAAGACGCTCGTCTGCCGATTGCACCGGCGTCTATGACAAAAATTGTTACGGCTGAGTTGGTATTTGATGCCATTCGCCAGGGCCGCATTACCCTAGACACAGAATTCACAGTATCAGAAGAAGCGTGGCGTCGCGGCGGTGCAAAATCTGGCAGTTCAACCATGTTCTTAGACCTTGGCTCTAAGGTCGCCGTCAGGGATTTGCTGAAAGGTGTTATCATTCAATCGGGCAATGATGCCTGTATCGTATTGGCCGAAGGTTTAGCGGGTTCAGAGACCGCCTTTGCCGATATGATGACCCAACATGCGCGCTCATTAGGCTTTGATAGTGCAACATTTCGTAATTCGACAGGTTGGCCACACCCTGAGCATAATATCAGCCTATATGATCTAGCGCGTTACGCGCAGCGTTTTGTGTCTGAATATCCAGAGTTTTATAGCTTATATTCCGAACGGTCTTTTACATGGAATGGGATTACGCAAAGCAACCGCAACCCTTTACTGGGGCGTTTTACAGGGGCAGACGGCCTAAAGACTGGTCATACGGAAAGCTCTGGTTACGGACTTGTGGGTTCAGCCAAACGCGGGGAAGACCGCCGTATCATGGTTGTGAACGGACTTGGGAGTAAATCTGAGCGCCGCGAAGAAAGTGTGCGCCTCATGCAGGCGGCCTTTGACAGCTTTGATGTTTATGACCTTTACAAAGCTGGTGATGTTGTTGAAAGTATTGATGTTTTTATGGGGGCAGAGGATGCCGTTGAAGCCGTCGTTACTGAGGATGTCGTCAGTGGATTATACCGTCCAGACCGCACCCGCCTTAAAACACAAATTCGGTATAAAGCTGTGGCGGCTCCCGTTACAAAAGGTGACGTGATTGCCGATTTGATTATCCAAGAGCCTGGCCGTGATATACGTGTTGTACCCCTAGTCGCAGCCAATGACGTTAAACAAAAATCAGCCTTTTCACGCGTTATCAGCGTATTAGTCAGCAAGATAAGAGGGTAATATGGAACGCGGAAAATTTATAACGCTGGAAGGCGGTGAAGGCGCAGGTAAAACGACACAGGCCAAACGTCTGGCTGATGCGCTCAATGCAATCGGCATTGAAACAGTACTAACACGCGAACCTGGTGGCACATTTGGGGCAGAATCCATTCGTAAACTGGTACTCGACGGCACAAAAGATCGGTGGTCGGGCATGACTGAGCTTCTGTTAATGTATGCAGCGCGGCTAGACCATGTTGAAAAGCTTATCAAACCAGCACTTGCGCGCGGCGCGTGGGTCATTAGTGATCGTTTTGCTGATAGCAGCGTCGCCTATCAAGGCTATGCGCGCGGCATTGGTGCGGAGCGCGTAAAAGGCGTTCATGACGCCGTTATGGGCGGGTTTGAGCCAGATCTGACAATTCTATTTGATGTTGACCCGGTTATTGCCATGAAACGTGTGGAGACTCGCGGTGAAGAAATCTCGCGTTTTGATGCAGAGTCGATGGAGTTTCACAATACGCTTCGTGCGGCCTTTCTTGATATTGCGGATAAGAACCAAGACCGCATCTTCGTGCTCGATGGGGGTGCGAAAAAAGACGCCGTTCAAACGCGCCTGTTTTTTGGTGTGACGCAGAAGTTCCCAGATCTTGCGGGTAAGTTGGCGGTTGATAACGCCTAGATGCGGCGCGAGGAAACAGTTTATCTGCCGGAAAGCGACCGCGCGCCAGGCTGTGACCACCCTAGAGACACCTATGACCTGATAGGTCATGCAGACGCGGAAACGCAGTTTTTACGCGCACAAAATTCAGGTCGTTTGCATCATGCGTGGCTTATCACAGGGCCGCAGGGTGTTGGCAAAGCGACACTTGCTTACCGTATCATTCGCCATATGCTGGGCGGTCAGTCGCAACTGCGCGGCAGTCTGAACATTCCCGTCGAAGACCCCGTTTCGCAACGCATCAGTGCGCAGGGTCACGGTAATTTGTTTGTGCTCCGCCGTCCTTATGACGAAAAACTCAAACGGTTTAAAACCGAAATCCCCGTTGCGGCCGTGCGGGACATGAACAGTTTTTTTGAGAACACACCAGCGGAGGACAAGCTCCCGCGTATCGCCATAATCGACTGTATGGATGATATGAACCGCAACGCTGAGAATGCATTACTCAAGACGTTGGAAGAACCGCCAAAAGACGCTTTGATATTATTGCTGGCTAATTCACCAGGACGATTGCTTCCCACTATTCGGTCACGCTGTATGCTCATGCAATTACGACCCGTGCCAGAGGCGGATATAATGCCGTGGCTACGTAATCAAATCGATGCCGCGCCCAATGTAATCGATGGGGCTGTGAAGCTATCGCGCGGTGGCCCGGGCAAAGCCTTAGCGCTCGTTCAGAACGCAGATGAAGTATTGGGTCCGCTGACGCGGTTCATCTCAAGCTTGGAGCGAAACGATAGCAGCTTTGACCAAACCATGGCCGGGCGACTGTCGTTAAAAGACCAAGCAGCCTCGCGGCAATTATTTTGGGATTGCCTTCAAGATATACTACAAAGCCAAGCCCGATATTCCGTGACAGGAGAGTGGACTGGCGCCTTTAAACCATTCCCTGTGAGCAAGCCTGCGGAGCATTGGATGCGCTTATGGTCTAAAATGGGTGAGTGGCAGCGGGTCGAGGACGCGATTAATATGGATAAGAAAACTGTCTTGCTTACCGCGCTTTCAGAACTGCGAGCGGCGTAATGTTTGTCGATAGTCACGTAAACTTGCACGGCGAGAAATTTGAGGGTGACCTTGACGATGTTGTGGCACGCGCGGTTGATGCGGGCGTCGGCACCATGCTCAACATTTGTTGCAAATTGTCGGATTTTGACGCCACGCTCGCTGTTGCCAATTGCTATCCAAATATGTGGGCCAGCGTCGGGACGCACCCACATGACGCCAAAGATAACCCCGACATCACAGCAGCGCAATTAATTGAAAAAGCATCTGACCCGAAAGTTATCGGCATCGGCGAAACGGGACTGGATTTCCATTATAACTATAGCGACGAAGCCGCGCAGTTTAAGAACTTTCGCGCTCATATTGACGCCGCGCGAGAGACACAATTGCCGCTAATTATTCACTCACGCAATGCCGATGATAAGATGGGCGACATCTTAGAGGCTGAAATGACTAAGGGTGCATTCCCGGCGCTGCTGCATTGCTATACATCTGGCGAACGGCTCGCGCAGCGCGGGCTTGATATGGGGCTTTACATTGCGTTTTCTGGTATCATTACCTTTAAAAAGGCCGATGATGTGCGCGCGATTGTCGGACTTGTGCCAGACAACCGTATCTTGATAGAGACAGATTGCCCATATCTCGCGCCAGTGCCGCACCGTGGACATCGCTGTGAGCCAGCTTTTGTGGTCGATGTCGCGCATAAGCTAGCTGAGCTGAAAGGATGGAACCTTAAGGAGACAGCGAAGATCACCACGGATAACTTCTTTAATCTGTTCACCAAAGCCAAGCGGCCAACGTCATGAAACCTAGACTGCGTGTGACAATACTCGGTTGCGGGTCATCGGGCGGTGTGCCGCGCGTGGGCGGCGATTGGGGTTTTTGCGACCCTGAAGAGCCCAAAAACCGGCGTACGCGCTGCTCAATACTTGTTGAACAATGGACAGAAGAGGGCGGCTCGACAGTGGATAATTGCACAACAGTGCTGATTGATACGTCACCAGACCTGCGCGAACAGCTCTTAAATGCGGGCACTCAACGCCTTGATGCAGTGCTTTACACCCATGATCATGCCGATCAAGTCCACGGGCTGGATGATCTTCGCGCGCTGGCATACCGTATGCGAAAACGTATCCCAGCCTATATGGATGAGCACACAAAAGGCAATGTTTTCAATCGTTTCGGCTATTGTTTTGAGATACCAGAAGGCCGCGTCCATCCACCCATAATGGAGCTCCAACCGCTGATTAAAGACGGCGATAACATCAAAATTGACGGCCCCGGTGGCGTGATTTCCTTTGGTGTGCTCGGATTATCACACGGCCCGACACCGTCGCTGGGCTTCATGCTCAACGACCGCATCGTCTATACACCAGACGTTCACGATATTGCGCCTGATGTCCTGTCACGTATCGACCGTCCAGATTACTGGATTATTGACGCGCTACGCTACCTAGAGAACCCAACACACGCCCACGCCGACAAAGCGCTACGCTGGCTCGCCACGACGCAAACCAAACACGGCGTCTTCACAAATATGCATATTGATTTAGATTATAATGTGCTGAGCAAAGAGATATTGCCAGCCCAAAGCGTGGCTTACGATGGTATGGAAATAATGCTATAAGTCTCTGATATTGAACGACTTCACATATCTATAATTTCTCATAATAAACATTATGCGATTTACATACATTTTCGCGAGACGTTACTCTTGCGCCTTATGAAGCGCCGCAATCTTATCCGCCTCACCTATAAATACGGGCGTTTTTTCATGGAGCGTTTTCACGGGTGTCTTTAGTAGCGATTGCTGCCCATTGGATGATGCGCCGCCCATGGCGTGGATTAGGAATGACATGGGAATGGCTTCATAAACGAGGCGCAGATGCCCCTTCTCATAGCCTTTGCGATTGGCGCGTGGATAGGCGAACATGCCGCCTTGCAACACAAGGCGTTTAATATCGGACACCATAGAGGCAAACCAGCGGATATTGATGGGTGTCTGGCCGTTTGTGGCGTCAGATAGCGCGGCATAGTGGTCTTGCAGCCAGTCATCCCACACCGTCATATTGGCCCCATTGATAGACCATACATTAGAGATGGGCAGCGGCGCTGTGATGGGCAGGATTGTCCATTGAGACGTGGCTTGGTCAAATAGGCCTTTAAAAACCTTGTCTCCATCGGCGAAATAGACTTCCAAATTCATGCCAAAGACAAAAAATCCACCGCTGACAATGTTACCGCCGTGAAAATCCACATCGGTCTCAGCGGATTTGAAAATGCCAAATATAGCCCCGCTCGGAATGCCAATCAGCGCAGATTTCGATCCGTCCAGCGGGTCGAGTGCGATGCTGTAATCGCCGTCTGATATTTTGCTTAAGCCTGGGCGTTCTTCGGATACGACATAGCGCACATTCGGGTCATCTTTGAGCGAGTCAAAAAATGCTTCATCTGCAATAACATCCAGCCCAATTTGCGCGTCACCCGAATCGTTACTCGTCTCGACGATATGTAGGCCAGATCCCTTCTTGAGATGCGCATATATATTCTCCGCAGCCGTGAATAATCCACTGTAAATACCATTTAGCGCTGGCGTTTGGCTTTGAAAATTAGCTGACATTGTAACGGCCTCGTATTGAAATGTTTGCGGCGCTATAGACCAACATATCGTAAAAGAGAATAGCGGCCTGAAAATTGGCCCTTGCCCCCTTGCCCGTTATTGCATGCCGTGGTTAAGTCACCCCCATGAAAACGACTTTGAAATTGACCCTATTGGGCGCGGTTATTGTGGGCCTAGCGGCATGCGGTAACGAAACAACCACGAAAAAGGATAACGACAGCGATGCTGACAAAGCTCCTGCCTTTGCTTCGACCTATCAACCGCTTCCGTCTGAGACGACGCTAATCACTAATGCGCGCATTTATGACGGCATCGGTGGGTTCATTGAAAATGGCTCTGTCCTAATTACTGACGGCCGCATAACGGCGATTGGCACTGATATTGACGGCGGCAATGCTGACGTGACAGTGGATGCAAAAGGTCGTTATGTGACGCCTGGAATTATTGATATTCACTCCCACCTCGGGAATTATCCCTCCCCCGGCATTCGCGCGCATAGTGACGGTAATGAAGTCACGAGCCCCGTCACATCAGAAGTGGACGCAGAACACGGCGTATGGCCCCAAGATCCAGGATTTGACGAAGCCCTGGCAGGCGGCACGACAACACTGCACGTCCTTCCCGGTTCAGCCAATTTGTTTGGCGGTCGCGGCGTGACCCTGCGCAATGTCCCTGCCCGCACGGTTCAAGGCATGAAGTTTCCAGATGCGCCCGATACGCTTAAAATGGCCTGTGGTGAAAACCCGAAACGCGTTTACGGGAACAAAGGTGGTCCTGGCTCTCGCATGGGTAATGTCGCGGGTTACCGTAAAAACTGGATCAAGGCGACGGAGTATAAAGAGAAACGCGACAAAGGCGGTGACGGCTTCAAGCGTGATTTACAACTCGAAACACTCGCTGATGTTATTGACGGCAAAATCCTTGTTCAAATGCATTGCTACCGCGCGGATGAGATGGCCCAAATCATAGATATCGCCAAGGAATTTGACTATAAAGTTACGACATTCCACCACGCGATTGAAAGCTATAAAATCGCTGATTTGCTGAAAGAAAACGATGTATGCTCGGCAATGTGGGCGGATTGGTACGGGTTTAAAGCCGAAGCTTACGACACAATTCGTGAGAACGTTCCTTTTGTCCATGCCGCTGGCGCCTGCGCGATGATCCATTCTGATGATGCTTACGGTATTCAGCGCCTCAACCAAGAAGTCGCCAAAGCCTGGTCTGATGGTAACCGCGCAGGTCTTGATATCTCTCGCGCGGATGCGTGGATGTGGTTGACGTCAAACCCTGCAAAAGCGCTCGGCATTGATGACGAAACAGGGTCTTTGGAGGTTGGAAAGCGAGCGGACATTGTGCTCTGGAACGCAGAACCGTTCTCGACCTATGCGCGGCCCGAAACCGTTATGATTGACGGCGCTGTTGTTCTTGACCGTAACAGCGGCTTGAAGCCGAAAAGTGATTTCCGCCTCGGACAGCCCGGGCCATTGAGCTTTGGCAATGCAGCGGGAGGCAATTAAGATGAGCAAGACAATGAAAACATTCACGACCTCAATCACGGTCGCCCTACTTCTAGGTTCAGCGCTCCCTGCTCTCGCGCAGGACGTCTTAATTAAAGACGCGAAAGTCGTCACGAATACAGCGGCAGGTATCATTGAGGCCGGCGATGTGCTGGTTCGTAATGGCAAGATTGCGCAAGTCGCGGCAGACATTCCGACGCCAGATGGTGTTACTATGCTTGACGGGACAGGCAAATGGGTCACGCCGGGTCTCTTTGCCCCCTACTCCCAAATCGGTCTTGTCGAAATCAGCCTTGAATCATCCACTAACGATATTCGAGGCCGCGAAAGCAAAACATCAGTCAGTGACCGCGCCGTTGATAGCTTCAACCCCAAAACACCTGTTATGGGCAATACACGGGTCGAAGGCATCACCCATATCGCCTCTGTTCCCGGTACGGGCATGAACATCTTTGGCGGCACGGGGCTTATTGCTAACACGTCAGGTCAGTTTGATAGCATTGAAAATACCGACGCTTTTATCTCAGTCGAGTTGGGGGCTGGCGGAGCCAGCACAGCGGGCGGGTCGCGCGCGGCGGCACTGTCGCAATTTCGCGCGGCGTTAAATGATGCAGCTGCCTACCCCGCCCGTTACGACGGGCCCGAGGACGGCGATATGTTATCCCGCCGTGACGCAGGCGCATTGTTCCAAGCTGCCCGTGGCGGTATGCCATTTCTAATCTCGGCCAGTCGGGCATCTGATTTAATGACGATTATTGATCTTAAAAAGGAGTTCAAGATTGACATCGTCGTCGTCGGTGCCGCTGAAGCGTGGATGGTAGCAGACGAGCTTGCGGCGGCGGGCATAAAGGTCATGGTTGACCCGCATGAAAACCTACCGCGCAGTTTTGACGCCGTAGGCGCGCGCGAGGATAATATCCTCATCCTTGACGCCGCCGGCGTTGACTATGCCGTGATGACCAGCACGGCAGACTTATCGCATAATGTGCGTGTGCTGTCCCAACATGCGGGTAACGCCGTTGGAACAGGTCTGTCATGGGATAAGGCCTTTGCCTCAATCTCATCCACCCCAGCCAAATGGTTTGGCGGCACATCAGGTGATTTGTCAGTCGGCAGTGACGCTACGCTAGTTATCTGGGACGGTGACCCGTTGGAAGTTACGACAGGCGCCGAAGCGGTTTATATTGACGGCGTATCGCAAGATATGAATAGCCGTCAAAAACTGCTGAGCGATCGCTATAACCCAACCAACACAGACGCGCGGCCTCATAAATACCGATAAGGTCTATAGTTCAACATGAGAAAGCCGCGCTATATGCGCGGTTTTTTTATGGCCGTGTTTAACCTAAGCTTGTGTCATGCGATTCTTAGATCCCTTCCAACAAGCGCTCGTGTCGCTCGCCGAGCGTCCTGTGCGGTCCGCCCTGACATCTCTTGGTATTATAATTGGTGTTGCGTCAGTTTTTGCCATGCTGACCTTAGGCGAAGTCGCAGAAACGGAAATGGAAAAGGCATTTGATACCGTTGGCGCTCGCACGATTTATGTCGGCGCGCAGCGGCCCGATAGTCGCGCCTCTCAAAGCCGCCCCGTTTTTAGCTTTTCAGAAGCAGATGTCGCTGCACTACGGGGTATTCGAAATGTGACGGCTGTTACAGGCACTCTTAGAGTATCGGTTAAAAGTGTTGCCGCCCTAGGTGATGATATTTCGGCGACTGTAACCGGGATTGATCTCGACTACCCGCTTTTGCAAGAGGACGAACTAACTGATGGCGAGATGATATCTCAATATGATTTAGACAGCGCCGCGCCCGTCGCGGTTATCAGTCGGGGTATCGTCAAGCGATTGTTCAAAGACCAATATGCCTTGGGACAAACTCTAAAAATCAACGGTGTCGAGTTTCGCGTGAAAGGCATCGTCAGTAGCGGCAATGGCGACGGCACATCAGCGCGTGAGAGCTATATCTGGATACCCATTGGCCTTGCGCGACAAAAACTGGTTGGCGGCGATAAATTTGTCCATAAACACGTCAATAGCATTGAAGTCCTCGGCGAAGCTGGCGCTAATTTTGATCAAATCGAAAGCACGATTGATCAAATACTCAGGCAACGCAGAAACATTGGCATTAATGATGCCCCTGATTTTAGTATGTTTAGCTTACGCTCCATGCGCGCAGAATCAGCCAAAGCCATCAATATGATTGGCTATATTCTCGCGGCTATGGGCTCTATTGCTTTGCTGGTCGGCGGTATTGGCGTGATGAATGTTATGCTGATGACAGTATCAGAACGCACAAGTGAAATTGGCTTGCGTATGGCCATGGGCGCGTTTGAGAGTGACATCATGTGGCAGTTCCTAATTGAATCCGCCATGCTTTGCTTACTCAGCGGCTTTATCGGCATTGGTCTGGGTTACGGTGTGATTGCCCTCATTAACATGGGGCTAGACGGTGACTTCAGTATAAACCCTAGCCTTGCAGTCGGATTTTATTCGCTTCTGGCGGCCATGTTTATTGGCGTAATATTTGGGTTTTTCCCAGCAAGGCGGGCCGCTAAAATGCTCCCGATTGACGCGCTTCGGCATGAATAAATCAGGCCAAAACACGCGGCGCATAGAGCGCTTGACCTTTGGGCGAACGGCCTTATGTTGCGCCAAATACGCAGCGCGGGTATTTCTGCGCATTATAACGGCGCGACATGTGCGCCCATCGTCTGAAAGACACACTTGACCGCAACTAACGACCCCACAGAGATTCCCGCCGACGCCCCCGTAACAGTGACCTTTAAGGAACTGGGCCTCGATCCTAAAATCATAAAAGCCCTAGACGATATGGGCTACGAAAAGCCGACGCCGATTCAAGCGCGTGCCATTCCCTATGCCATGGAAGGCAAAGATGTACTTGGCATTGCCCAAACGGGCACAGGCAAAACCGGCGCCTTCGTTCTGCCGACAGTTCATAAAATGGCCAAGGGTCGCGCCCGTGCGCGCATGCCGCGCTGCCTTATCGTTTGCCCGACGCGTGAATTGGCTGCGCAAGTGGCTGAGAATGTTGAGCTTTACGGCAAATATCTAAAGCTTGAAATGGCGCTGCTAATTGGTGGTGTGTCATTCGCTGAACAAGACCGCAAGCTTATGCGCGGCGTTGACGTCCTCATCGCGACGCCCGGCCGGTTGCTTGATCAATTTGAGCGCGGTAAAATTTTGCTGACGGGTGTGCAAACCCTCGTGGTCGATGAAGCTGACCGTATGCTCGATATGGGTTTCATTCCCGATATTGAAAAAATCTTCAATCTGACACCCTTTACGCGCCAAGTACTGTTCTTTTCAGCCACGATGCCAGCAGAGATCAAACGCCTTGTTGATCAGTTCTTGCATCAGCCAGCCACAGTTCAGATCGCGCGTAAAAATATGACGGCTAAGACCGTCACGCAACGTATTGTGCGTCTGCCTAATTCTGATGCCAAAGTGAAACGCACGGCGCTACGTTGGATTATTGATAACTCCGATGTTGATAATGCGATTGTATTTTGCAACCGCAAACGTGACGTCGATATCGTTGCCAAATCCCTGACTAAACATGGTCATTCGGCGGAACCCATTCATGGTGACCTTGCCCAAAGCTTGCGCACGGAAACGCTAGAGCGGTTTAAAAACGGTGAGATTAAAGTCTTGGTCGCGAGTGACGTTGCAGCCCGGGGCCTTGATGTGCCGTCCGTATCGCATGTCTTTAACTATGACGTTCCTGGCCATGCAGAGGATTACGTGCACCGTATTGGCCGTACAGGCCGTGCGGGCCGCAAAGGGGATACAGTCATGTTCGTCGCGCGCCTTGATCAAAAGAATTATGAAGCCATTCTTCACATGATTAAAGTAGACGAAATCGAGGAGATGGAAATCCCAGGACTGGAAGATTTCCAGAAAGAAGACAAATCACGGGGCCGTAAAGGTGGGCGCGGCGCTAAGGGTGGACGAGGTGATAAAGGCGGACGCAGCGGTGGACGAGATAGCAAGCGACGCTCATCAGGCGGACGTGACCGTAATTACGGCGAAAAAGAACGCGAGATAAAAAAGCACGAAGCCGCTAAGTCCAAAGCCGAGGATATGGTTTCAGATGACAAACCCAAACGCAGTGTCGCTAAAGATGACAGCCGTCGTCGCAAGGCCCCGCCGGGTCGGAAGAAAGCACCCACGGGTAAAGCCGAGAAGACGGCGCCTGTAGAAACGACGGCATCAGAGGCGCCCGCTAAAACTTCGGGTCGTCGGAAGGCCCCTGCCCGCCGCAAAGCCCCAAGCCGCAGCGGTTCAACTGAAAACACGTCAAAAGAGACCTCTGCTAAAAATCAGAGCACAGAGGATAGCAAGCGCGCGCCAAAACGTGGAAGTCGCAAAGCCCCGGACGGCAATAGTGATAAGCGCGATAGCAAGTCGTCAACTAATCATAGGGACAAGAAACAATCCCGCGACACCAATCAGACTGAGAAACGTCAAGACGGACATGCTAAAAAATCTAATTCTCGGTCAGAACCCGCCAAAGCGAAACCGGCTAGAACACGCGAAGATCAAGCCCGCGAGAATGACCGCCAAAACAAACGCCGCGGTCGCGGTCAGGACAAAGGCGGTAAATCATCCGTCTCAGGTTTCGGCGATGACATGCCCGCCTTTTTCAAAACGCCGCTGAAGTAGGCCAGTTTTATTTCTTAAAGCACCCCCGCCTCGAGTAAATCAGCCGCGTGATGCGCTGCTCGGGCAGAAAAAGCCATATAGCTAAGCGACGGATTTTGCACGGCGGATGACGCCATAAAAGACCCGTCTGTAATAAATAAATTAGCAATATCATGGGCTTGATTGAGTTTATTCAACACAGATGTTGACGGGTCGCGGCCCATGCGGGCTGTGCCCATTTCGTGAATGCGGCCATTGACGCCCTTCATATCTGTCCCGGGTTTTTGGTTCTCAATAATGTTATCAAAACCCGCCGCACGGAGCATCTCTATCGCGTCATTGTGTGCGGCTTGCATCAAGACTTTGTCATTTTCGCTAAGCTGGAAATTGATATTGGCAATGGGATGTCCCCATTTATCCGTCTTGGTTTTATGCAGCGTAACGCGATTATCCGCACGCGGCAGAACTTCGCCAAAAGCATCTAGCATGATTGTCCAGTCCCCTGGTGTGCGATTGGCCGTTTTAAATTCATCGCCAACCCCGGGACGACGGCCCGTCCCGCCGCCTCGACTGGAATAGACTTGATATCCCCAGCCGCGTTTATAGTCTTGATCGCGAGCGGGGAAATTACGGTAACGCGGGATGTAGCCGCCAATGGGCCGGCGACCATAATAGTATTTATCAAGATGCCCCGGCACACGCGCCTGCACCCGTGACCCACCTAGATGATCCATTAGATTTCGTCCGACTTGGTCTGAACGATTAGCCAGCCCAGTGGGCCGGTCCTCGGATGCCGAGTTAAGCAAAATCATGGCCGACGCTATGGCAGAGGCATTTAGAAAAACGATATTGCTACGATATGTTGTGCCCAGGCCTGTCTTGGTATCTCTCACCTGCACGGCGGAAATACGCTGGGATTTCGGGTCAAGGATCAGCTTAGAAACTATCGCATTAGGGATGAGGGTCAATTTTCCTGTCGCTTTCGCAGCAGGTAAAGTCGCCGATGTTGATGAGAAATACCCGCCGTAAGAGCAGCCATGATAACAGCGGTTGCGCGCTTGGCATTGTCCCCGCCCTACGGCTGTGTGGTCATCAGTCGCGCGAGTCAAATTTGCGACCCGTCCAATAATTAAAGACCGCTCTGGATAAAGTTGGCTCAATGACTTTTGCAAATCTTTTTCAGCGCAGGTCAGATCAAACGGCGGGAGAAAGTGCTTTCCATCTGGCAGTTGCGCAAGGCCGTCACGTCCGCCTGATATCCCTGCAAATTTTTCAACATAGTCATACCACGGGGCGATATCATCATAACGCACGGGCCAGTCGACGCCCTCACCGTCCTCTGCATTGACCGCGAAATCATAAGGAGCCAAGCGGTAACTTGCCCGCGCCCACATGTGGGACTTACCGCCAACTTTGCCGCCGCGCCGCCAGTTAAATGTCGTGCCGTCTGTGCGAACGTAAGGGTGCTCGCTATCTTTTATCCAGAGGTGCTTTGTGCTGTCTTTGAACGCATAAGTGCGACCTTGAATAGGGTAATCTTCCTCAATTTCCGCCTCTGAAACGCGGTCAGCAAAGGGCGTTTCCCATGGGTCGAGGTTATCTGACATATCCCGCATTGGATCAAATTCACTCCCCCGCTCTAGGACACAGACTTTTAGTCCACGCTCGCACAATTCTTTGGCAACCCAGCCGCCCGAAATACCTGAACCAATAACAATTGCATCAAAATCCATGGTAAACCCTAACGCTCTGTAATCATTGCGATATTAGCCTCAAACCTATCAAATACAGTCTTTTGAAAATCGTCGTTATGCAGCGTTGAGCAATGCATTATTTTGCCATCGGATAAGCATAGCTATCCACATAGGCGGCTTCAGATTTGAAAGCTGAATGCCATATCGCCAAAGCTGGCGATAATCCCGCCCAGTCAACATGCGGCGCGCGATATGTCATGTAATCCAAAGCACAGATAATCGCGATATTACCGTAGCTCCATCCCGTGCCAAGAGTCTCTATGATGTCATTTAGATGCGATATTCCCATGACCATGGCCGTCGTATGACGCTCTAACATCGGCGCGCAGTGCAATGTTTCCTCGCGCGCAATTTCGTAACGGTAATTGTAAACTGCATCAGACAGGCCGTCGCCCAGCGCATGCAACGTTTTCTGAGAAAACCGCGTGTCACGGTCGTCAGACAGCAAAGGGGTGTTTGACAGGCTGTCAAAGTAATCACAAATGACAACACTATCAAACAACACTCTGCCGTCATCAAGCTCTAGCGCAGGAATCTTACCTAGCGGGTTTAGTCCGTTTGTATAGCCGCGTATGCCGTCGGCTTTCGCGTCAACAACCAAGACATCCAATCCGTGAATACGGGCGAAAATCATCGCTTTGCGGGCATAGGGTGATATAGGATTATAGTGTAATTTCATAATCTTAACCCTCTATGCCTAATTCTGCGCGCTGCTTTCGCGTCAGCTTAGCCACGACCATATCATAGGACGCTTTGATATGGGTTTTCAAATTATCATCATCTAGCCCAGGTGCGGCGTAATGCTGTATCCACGTCATGCCGCGCGATGCCATATAGGGCGCAGGACGTAGCCCCGGCATATCGCGCATGATCTCATATCCCATGTCTGTGGCTTTAAACGTAATCCGCAAACCATCTGCATCATCCCAAGCAGCAGCAAAAAACTTAGGCCTAATTTTCCAAACATGCGCCCCGCCCCATTGCTGCACATAATGCGTCGCAGGGAGGGTCTCGCAAAAGATGTTGTACTCATCAACCGTCATAGGGCGGTCTTATCATTGATACATAGATATGCAAATTTACCGCATCTTATATCGCGCCGACTATGCTAACAGACATTATGGCTGGTCGTCTTCATATTGGCATCTCGGGCTGCGGTATCGGCGGTATGGCGACGGCGCTCATGATGTCGCGCGCTGGCCATAACGTCCAGATTTTTGACCGCTTTACGACGCCTGAACCGCTTGGCTCAGGGCTGGTGATACAACCCGTCGGGCTTAATGTGTTGAAATTCTTAGGACTGTCCGATGTTATCCTCGCGCGAGGTCACAAAATATTTAAGATGTTTGGTACGGAATGTGACAGTAAACGTGCCGTTCTAAACGTCGATTACGGCCCGCCGGGCGGCGCTACATTCGGCATTGGCATTCACCGTGCGAGCTTGTTTGATGCGCTCTACCAAGCCCTTATGAAATCATCCGTCACCATTATTGGCGGCACATCAATCACCTCTACCCAGCACGCCAGCAATAAGAGAACACTGACCTCTGAAGACGGCAGAGTTCACGGCCCTTTCGATCTGGTCATTGATGCCTCTGGCGCGCATTCACCGCTAAGCCCGATAAAGAGCCGTCCACTTGGCTACGGCGCCTTATGGGGCGCTGTGGCATGGCCTGACCGCACAAACCTCCCAACGGGCCGGCTCAGTCAATCTTATCAAAAAGCCCACCATATGCTCGGTGTCCTGCCCATTGGCACGATGCCGGGCAGCAACAAACAATGCGCAGCTATATTTTGGAGCGAGCCACGAGAGCGCCTGTCTGATTGGTATCAGAGTGATTTGGACGCCTGGAAAGCCAAAACAATTGCGCTTTGGTCAGAGTTTGCGCCCTTTGTCGCGCAGATTAAATCCCACAGCGATATGACAGCGGCCCGTTATAGCCACGGTACGTTGATGCGCCCTTTCGGCAATCACATTGCCTATATCGGGGATAGCGCCCACCAAGCCAGCCCGCAATTAGGACAAGGCGCGAATATGGCCCTGCTTGATGCAAAAGCGCTCGCAGACAGTCTGGATGAATATGATGATATTGGTATGGCGTTAGGGCAATATGCGGCCGCACGGCGCTATCATGTCGGGCTTTATCAATTGTTTAGTGCGGTTTTTACGCCGTTTTATCAATCCAATAGTCGTGTGCTGCCTAAATTACGCGACAATGTCATGAACCCAATGAGTTAAATTTGGCCCGTTAAACCGATGTTGACCCGTCTGGTGTGCGGGACACTGGTTCAGCCTTAGGCCGATCCCGTTCATCACATAGAGCACCGTCTGGAATAAATCTCGAAAGCATAAGCAAACTGATACCAGAACCCAGGGTAACAAATCCCATTGATATAAAGCCTAATGGTATAATGAGCGATGTCACCTCATTTCCTGTTTGAATAATCCGTTGGAGTAAAAACCCGACCAAGTAACCAAGTAAAAGACCAACAATCGGGATAGTACTAAACGCATGGAAAACGATTTTACCGTCGCTACTGACATTCACAGGAAAATAGCGTCGCCAAATCACGATGAAAATGAAAAAAGAAACGACAATAGCAACAAGTGTAAAAAACGGATATCACTTTAATCATTATTAAGGGTGCTAAAACCAAAAATTATGCTCAGAAGTGCACCAAATAAATGCTCAAAACCATTGTTACGTAATGCGATGCTCATACTCAAGTCTTAGGGACTAAACTTAACGCTGTAAAGGTCAGCTTTGATTGAGCGTCCTTCTAATCCTCAAACGGTAATATCGTCACGCTTTCGCCGCATCCGCAAGCGTCAGTTTGATTCGGGTTTTTAAATGTGAAGCGCGAGGATAAAATATCAACTTCGTAGTCCACGACAGAGCCTAAGATGAAAAGCACGGCTTTTGAATCGACCACAATCTGCACGTCTTTGTCATCGACCACTTCGTCAAAGGGTGCAATTTCGGACACATAGTCCATGATGTATTCCATACCCGCGCAACCGCCATTTTTGACCCCAACACGCAAGTATCCCTCCCCGCGTTCGTCCAAGATTTCGCGTACGCGCGCGGCTGCGGCGTCCGTTAATGTAACGAGTTTGGGTCGCGGGCGGCGTGTACGGGTCGGTGTTGTCGTAGTCTCTGTCATATCTGGCTCCTTTACTAGAGCATATTCAGCTCAAGCCTTGCTTCTTCGCTCATGCGGTCCATGGTCCAGGGTGGGTCAAATGTCATGGCGACTTCAACTTTGCGCACACCAGCGACCACGGCACAGGCCTCTTGCACCCAGACGGGCATTTCACCCGCCACGGGGCAGCCTGGCGCAGTGAGTGTCATGTCAATTTTCAGCGTGCGATCATCTTCTAGCTCGACTTTATAGATTAAACCAAGCTCATAGATGTCCACTGGTATTTCGGGATCATAAACGGATTTTAGCTGCCCAATAACGTCCTCTGTGATCTGTGCGATTTCATCATCAGAAGGCGGCTCTATGGGCGCGCCAGACACGTCAATGACATCACGGACGGGCTCTGGCGTTGTATCTGGCATAGCCTCTACCTTTGCCTCATGCGCGGCTAGGCCAGGAATTTGGGCGTTAGCCATTTCTTCGGCTTTGCGGGCTCTGTCTGTCATTGTGTCGGTCATAGCATTACCAATATAGGGTTTTCGGTCAGGATAAAAAGAGGGCTGCTTTTTTAACGGCAGCGACAAGGCGGTCAGCCTCGTCCAAAGTGTTATAAATACCAAAGCTGGCGCGCGCGGTCGAATGTATCCCCATACGCGTCATTAACGGCTGCGTGCAGTGCTGCCCCGCGCGTACGGCGACACCGTATTTATCAAGGATTTGGGCCACGTCATGGGCATGCGCACCTTTAAGATTAAACGCCAGCACAGGCCCCTTCTTGCGGGTTTCGCCGATGATATGAAAGCTGTTCACATCACGCAGGCCATCAACGGCGTGATGATAGACCGCCATTTCGTGTTGATGTACGGCGTCCATATCAAATTGGCTGTACCAGTCAATTGCAGCGCCGAGACCAATCGCTTCTAAAATAGGCGGGGTGCCCGCCTCGAACCGGTGCGGTGGGTCGTTATATGTCACGGTGTCTTCAAACACGTCCTCAATCATTTCGCCGCCCCCTTGGAAGGGCTGCAGCCGCTCCAGCGCGTCCGCCGTGCCGTAGAGCGCGCCAATGCCCGTGGGGCCGTAAAGCTTATGCCCAGTCATGGCGTAGAAATCACAGCCAATGTCGGCCACGTCGACTTTCATATGCACAGCGGCCTGTGTGCCGTCGACAATCATCGTCGCGCCAACCGCTTTGGCCCATTTAGTCATGTCTTTGACGGGATTTACAGTCCCTAAAACATTGGACATATGCACAATAGAGACAACTTTGGTCTTGGTTGATAACATCGCCTTAAACGCGTCTAAATCCAATTCACCTTGATCTGTTACCGGGATAAAACGAATAACCGCGCCGTAACGTTCACGCAGGAAATGCCACGGCACGATGTTGGAATGATGCTCCATTTGCGAAATTATAATCTCGTCACCGTCTTTGATGGTGTGAGCTAATCCGTAAGCGACCAAATTCAGCGCCTCTGTCGCGCCTTTGGTAAAGACGATAGTGTTTGGCGAGGGCGCGCCGAGGAAATTTGCTAGTTTCGCCCGCGCGCCTTCAAAAGCTTCCGTTGTTTCATTGGCCATCGTATGAAGCCCGCGGTGCACATTGGCATAGGTATGGCTCATCTGATGGCTCATCGCGTCAATGACGGCAGATGGTTTCTGCGCGCTTGCGGCATTATCCAAATAGGCCAATTGATGGCCATTAATCTCACGAGAGAGGATCGGGAACTGCGCGCGTATGTCGTCGATGTTGAATGTCATCAGTGCGTCCCTAACCAATCACGGATTTGAGTTAGAAGGCTCTCTTGCACATCTTCATCGGACATATCGTCAAACACGTCGGCGACGAAAGCCTCGGTCAATAATGCGCGCGCCTGACCCAGCGGGATGCCGCGTTGACGCATGTAAAATAGTGCGCTTTCATCAAGCTGCCCGATGGTATTGCCGTGTTCACAGGCCACATCATCGGCGTAAATCTCTAGCTCTGGCTTGGACCGAATTTCAGACGTGTCAGATAACATTAGGGCGTCATGGCGCATAACGGCATCAGTGTGCTGTGCGGGGCGGCGGACGTGGAACTTTCCTTGGAAGACGCCTCGTGATTTATCCGTGGTTACACCTTTGACAGATTGACGTATGGTGCAATCAGGCACGGATAAATCAATATAGCTGGTCATATCCACATGGCGTTTACCCTCTAGGAGATAAGCCCCGTTCAGCGTCGCCTCAACATGGCGCCCCATCGCTGCCATGCGGGTCTCTAGCCGAGATAGTGAGCCGCCAAAGGATAGCGCATATTGATTGATTTTAGCCTCTGCCCAAGCGGTAATATGTGCCGTGGCCACGCGAACATGGTCCTCGGGGTCATTATGGATAACGGTGCGCTCAACGCGCGCGCCTTCACCCACGGTTATGTGAATCAATTGATTAGAAAAACCGCCAGCGTCGCCCGCATGATGTTCAATGAGGGATAGCGACGCGCCCTTTCCAATTGTGATTGCGATGCGGCAATGACCGCGTGATAAATTAGATACAACCAGCGGCGCATCAACGGCCACGCCCGCTTCAACATTAAGATGCCAGACCTTACCGCCGAGTTGCTGGGCGAGTGCCGCCATGGGCGTATCGGCCGTGATGTCAACGTCGTCAACTTCGGACACAGTCACGCCGTCTGGTAGGTCAAAATGCGGCAGGCAGGTCACAGACAGACCAGCTTGACCATCAGTCACGCGGCCGCGAACATCTGTCCATTTCCATTGCTCGTCCCGACGGTTCGGGAGTGAATTAAGATTAAGCGACATAGGCGTCATAGCCTTCTTTTTCGAGCTTTTTTGCAAAGTCAGCATCACCAGAAGCCGCGATTTTACCGCCCGCGAGGACATGCACAGCATCAGGTACAATGTAATCAAGCAGACGCTGATAGTGGGTAATGATTAACATGCCGCGGTCAGGCCTACGCAGGGCATTGACGCCGTCCGCCACAATCCGCAGCGCGTCAACGTCAAGGCCGCTGTCGGTTTCGTCCATGACAATAAAGCTAGGCTCTAGCATCATCATTTGGAAAATTTCCATGCGCTTTTTCTCGCCACCAGAAAAGCCAACATTAAGCGGGCGTCGAAGCATATCTGGCGCCATTTTCAGAGCTTTGGCGGTGGCTTTGGATTTCTTGAGAAACTCTGGCGCAGAGATTTCATCCTCGCCGCGCGCTTTGCGTTGGGCGTTAAGCGCTGTGCGCAGGAATGTCATGGTGGGCACACCCGGAATTTCCAGCGGATATTGAAATGACAGGAACAGGCCTTTCGCCGCGCGCTCTTCGGGGTCCATATCCAGCAAGTCTTCACCGTTCAGCGTGACTCTACCGCCAGACACGTCATAGCCCTCACGACCTGTCAGGACATAAGACAGCGTCGATTTCCCAGCACCATTTGGCCCCATAATCGCATGGACTTCACCCGCTGGCACAGCAAGGGATAGGTTTTCGATAATCGTCTTATTTCCGTCGTCGACCGTGGCCGATAAATTATTTATTTTAAGCATTACTTTTCTTTCTCTTCGTCATCCTCGGGCTTGACCCGAGGATATATCTCAAGGCGAGCGGTGGACCCACGGGTCAAGTCCGAGGGTGACCTATTCGTTTCTGTTTGTGCTAGCCCTTAAAGCACGTCACTTCGATTTCAACCTTACCCTCTGGATCCACCATTTCGGCGATAACCATTGTGGCGGCGGGAAGTATCTTGCCAAAATGTTGCTTAATAATAGGTAGAACCTCTTTGACGTATTTACGGTCTGATACTGTGTATTGAACGCGCACGGTATGGCCCAACTCAAATCCGGCAGCGTCGAGCGCTTGGCGGATATTGGTGAAGGTATTCATGGCTTGCTGCGCGGCTGATTCTGGAAGCTCTTGCTTCTTATAGTCATAGCCCATTGTGCCCGACACAAAGCACCATTCCCCGTGCACGACGGCACGGGACATGGAATAATTTAATTCGCCCTCGGACAGTTGAATGAATTTGCGTGTTGTTTTTGATTTCGCCATTTTGGCCTCCGTGATGTCAAATAAGGGTAATTGGGTTAAGGGCAATTGTCGGTCTGCCAGTCTGTCGTGTTGTCACCGCGCGCGCATTTAATTTTCATGCCGTAGTCAATCAGAACTTCGGTTGTGTCGGTTTTTTTAAACACCGCATAAAACTGCTGCGCCTTCACGCTGTCGTCACGCATATTAATGCGTTCCACGAGGACGACTTTGCCGCCTTCCGCGTCAAAGCTAGAGAATATGCTTTCCGTCTGCGTGCCCGTTTGGCGAACATCATAGTCATTGATGTCGCCGCCCTGGGGTGAAAAGTAAGTCTCAATCTTCGCAACGGCACTCTCTAGGGGTTCCATCGTATCCAGTTCAACCCACCGCGCTAAGTCTTTTGAATAGCTTAGAAAATCAATATCCGCGATTCGCATAATCTCTTCGCCCTGCACAGAGTCCTCGGACATAGGCATTTGACTTTCATCCGAACTTGGCTGCTCAACGGGGGTGATAGCCTTGTCGCTCACCCGGCTATAGGTAATCAGCGCCATAGCAATCGCCATAGCCCCAAGCCCAAAGCCGATTAATTTTGGCGTTGAAAACGCCATTAACCAACAGACCCTTCAAGCGAAATTGCCACCAACTTTTGGGCTTCAACGGCAAATTCCATCGGCAATTCCTGTAACACATCCCGGCAAAACCCGTTCACGAGGAGCGCAACTGCGTCTTCTTCTGACAGGCCCCGTTGACGACAATAAAACAGCTGATCATCAGACAGCTTTGACGTCGTGGCCTCATGCTCAAATTGCGCGCTTGGCGTATTGCTTTCTATGTAAGGCACCGTATGCGCCCCGCATTGATCGCCAATCAGCAAGCTATCACATTGCGTGAAGTTACGCGCACCAGTCGCCTTTTTATGCGCCGTCACAAGACCGCGATACGTCGAGTTGGACTTGCCCGCGCTAATACCTTTGGAAATCACGCGTGATTTGGTGTTTTTGCCCAAATGGATCATCTTTGTGCCCGTATCGGCTTGCTGATAGCCATTGGTGATAGCGATGGAGTAAAACTCGCCTTGGCTATTATCACCGCGCAAAATGCAGCTCGGGTATTTCCACGTAACGGCAGAGCCTGTCTCGACCTGTGTCCAAGAGACTTTGGAGTTTTCACCCCTGCAATCTGCGCGTTTTGTTACAAAGTTATAGACCCCGCCATTGCCGTCTTTGTCGCCTGGCCACCAGTTCTGTACGGTTGAGTATTTGACCTCGGCGTCGTCATGGACAATGATTTCTACAATAGCGGCGTGGAGCTGGTTTTCGTCCCGCATAGGCGCTGTACAACCTTCGAGGTAACTGACGTAGGACCCTTTATCGGCAATAATCAATGTACGCTCAAACTGCCCCGTGCCCTGAGCGTTCATGCGGAAATAAGTTGAAAGCTCCATCGGGCAGCGCACCCCAGGCGGGATATAAACAAATGACCCGTCTGAGAACACAGCATTGTTGAGCGTCGCGTAATAGTTATCCGTGACGGGCACAACAGAGCCCATGTATTTACGCACAAGTTCAGGATGTTCTTTTACAGCCTCGGAAAAAGAGCAAAAGATAACGCCGTCTTTGGCTAGCTCCGCCTTGAACGTCGTCACCACAGACACACTATCAAAAACCGCATCCACGGCAACTTTTGGCGCGCCCTTTACGCCTGCCAAAACTTCCTGTTCTTTGAGAGAAATGCCAAGTTTGTTGTAGATTTCCAGAATTTCAGGATCGACCTCATCAAGGGAATTCAGCTCTTTTTTCTTCACCGGCGAAGCGTAGTAATACATATCCTGAAAATCGATTTTCGGATAATCGACCATGGCCCAATCTGGCTCATCAAGCTCTAGCCAACGGCGGTACGCCTCTAACCGCCATTCGAGCAGCCATTCGGGCTCATCCTTCTTGGCGGAAATGAAACGAACGATATCCTCATTCAGACCCTTGGGCGCGAACTCTTGCTCAATATCACTATCAAAGCCGTATTTATACTTATCAGCCTCAAGAGAGCGAACGCCGTCAACGGTACTCTGCTCGATACTGTCTTTTGCAACTTTTGTCTGTGTGTCAGTGGCCATTATGCGGCTCCCTGTAATGGTAAATCTTTGCGGCGAATCTTCGCCCATGCGGATAAAAATGCGTCGGCATCGTCCTGCGTATTATTGTACCCAAAACTTATACGGATTGGGCCATTAGGACAGTTTGCGTCTTGTCCCATATGCCGCAGCGTTCTGTTTGGTCCAACTTTGCCAGATGAACACGCCATGCCTGTGCTGACTGATACGCCCGATAAATCAAGCGCCATCATCAATGTTGTAGAATTGGCATCAGGCACAGCAAAAAAACTGGTATTTGGTAATCGGTCTGCCTTCTCACCAAAGATCGTAATGTCAGGCTCCATCGCCTTCAAATGTGCTTCAACGTAATCGCGTAAGTCCTGTGTATGGCCCAAATCCGTTGCGACCCTAGCGGCTGCGCCAAATCCAGCGATGCCTGCAACATTTAACGTGCCTGCGCGGCGACGGCGCTCTTGGCCCCCGCCAATCATAGAGGGGCTCATCGGGGCATCTGGCGATACATAAAGCGCGCCAACACCTTGTGGCCCGCCAATTTTATGCGCGGACACAGCAATATAATCTGCCATATAAGTCATGGGCAGTTTACCTAGCGCCTGCACAGCATCAATCAGGATAAGCCCACCCGCGCCATGAACCAAATCCGTTGCATCTTCGAATGGCTGAATGACACCTGTTTCGCTATTTGCAGCAACCAGGGAGACAAAGGGTCGCCCGTCAGTCTGATTGTCCCAAGCCTGCAAGCGGTTGTCCAACCAACCCATATCCACAACACCGTCTGTATTTGTCGGGATAATCTCGTGCACAATTCCGTAATGCGCCGCCACGTCATAGGTTGCGGGGTGATCCATCGCCGAAATAAGCAAGCGTTTACACCCGCCGCGATGGGCGGCGTGAATGGCCATATTATCCGCTTCTGTGCCGCTCCCTGTAAAGATTAAGTCTTGCGCGCAAACACCCATAGCAAGGGCCACAGATTCCCGCGCATCGGATACGAGCTTGCCGACGGCACGACCGTGGCTATGCGGTGCAGAGGCATTGCCACCAACAGTCATCGCATGTGTCACCGCTTGGATAACCTCGGGCCGAATAGGGCTGGTTGCGTTATGATCAAGATAAACAGAGGTCATTGCGCGGCCTCTAGCGCTAACTCCGGGAGATGTACCGTGTCATCCACAACATCTTGCACGCTGACGTGTTCTAGGAAGTTTCCAATATGCGCCTCTAACGCACCCCATAGATTATGTGTCAAGCAACGCGACGTCAGGCCGTTGCAAGCTTTCTTGGTTTCTGGTGTGCAGCCATGCGCTTTTATATCCTCGTTCACTGCGCTGATAATAGCGGACAAGCGCATGTGCCTCGGATCGTGGGATAACTTGTACCCCCCTTTAACCCCGCGAACACTCTCAACTAATCCTGCTTTACGGAGTTTTCCGAAGAGTTGCTCTAGGAATTGAATGGATATGCCTTGGCGAGTCGATATATCGCGTAGGGGAATGATTGGCGCAGTATGAACGTCAAAGGGCTGCACAGAGTCAGTCTGCGCGGCCATATCAGCCACGGCCATCACCGCATATCGTCCTTTTGCCGTTAATTTCACGTCAATTCGTCCTAAAGTGTAGGTTTTACTCGCTTTTGGCCAGAGTCCTTGATAAGACGCCGCCAAACCATTAATACAGTGGGGATATATTAATCCCGACTAAAATAGTCAAGATTTGACCGCGCCTTTTTCCAAACTATTTCGGCAGCGGCATTATGAAATAAAGGTGCATTATGCCTGAAGTAATTTTTGCGGGCCCAGAAGGGCGTTTAGAAGGCCGTTATCATCCCTCTGATGATCCGGCTGCGCCTTGTGCGCTGATATTGTCACCGCACCCCAAAGCGGGCGGTCACATGGATCACCGCATACCTGTGGCGATGTATGAGCAGTATAAGCGTCGCGGATTTTCCGTGCTGCGGTTTAACTTTCGCGGTATTGGTCGCTCTATGGGCGTCTATGATAATGGCCAAGGCGAATTGCAAGATGCCGCCTATGCGCTCGATTGGATGCAGAGCTTTAACCAAAACGCACCGTTTAGTTGGGTGTCTGGCTATAGCTTTGGCGCATGGATTGGCATGCAGCTTTTGATGCGTCGTCCGGAAGTTGCGGGGTTTATTTCTATGTCACTGCCGACGAATACTTATGATTTCGCGTTCCTTGCGCCCTGCCCCGCGTCTGGCCTTGTAACGTACGGTACGAATGACAGTATTGTTCCCGCGGATGATGTTGACCGCGTCGTCGAGAAAATTCGCGTGCAAAAAGGCACACAAATTTCCACCCACCCCATTGAAGGGGCTGATCATTTCTACACCAATCACCTAGATATCACGATGGACGTCATCGATGATTACCTAGATGAGCATTTAGAAGACCGATACTGCCCGCCGCGTGAGCCGCGTTTGCTAGGCTTTGACGGCTAAGGCTACTTATTTGGTGTCGCCAACACTCCACCTGTAACTGGATTTGAAACGCCTGTCGTACTCGGAAATGAGAGCGGCAGGCGTTTTTTATGACGCACAGCCATATAGGCAAAGGCTTGAGCCTCTAGCGCGTCGCCGTCCCAGCCTAAATCATCACAATTAATAACCCTCGTCGATAAAGCCTCTGTTAGAGCGGCGATAATAGCAGGGTTATGTCGACCGCCCCCACAAACAACAATATTTTCAATGGCTTGATGGTATTGGTTAAGTGTGTTTTGGATAGCTAAGGCACAGAACATCGATAGTGTTGCAGCCCCATTATCAATGCTCATCCCGTGCATTGTTGATAGAACATCAAAATCATATCGATCTGCTGATTTCGGCACATTTTTGAGGAAAAAAGGGCGTTTCAGCCACCCCTCTAGCCGTGCGATGTCTGGTGTGCCGCGTAGCGATAACACGCCGTCTTTGTCATACTCACCCAGACCGTTTTGCGAGACCCAGCTATCAAGCGGCCCGTTGCCGGGACCGCAGTCGCTGGCCGCAATATTACCGTCCGCCACCACAACTGTGACGTTGCTAACCCCACCAATATTAATAACCGCTGTGTTGCCTGACAATCCTGCCGCCATCACCAAGGCTTTATGATAGACAGGCGCCAATGGCGCGCCTTGGCCGCCTACGGAGACATCATTACTGCGAAAATCATATGCAGTTGGGATGCCAAATTCATCGGCGAGGGCTTGGCCGCGTCCGATTTGAAGCGTTGCACCTTTTTGGCCCTGCCCTTGCCCTTGTCCTTGAATGGCCGCGTGGTGCAAAACTGTTTGCCCATGATAACCGATGAGATCAATGTCTTGAGTATCTGTCTTAGCTAATAAACTTGTAATGGCGTCCACATGCGCGGCGTCGACAATGTCTTCGGCCTTGGCGAATATGTTGGGCGATGGGCCGACAAAATTCCACTTTACTGCTTGCCGCATTGTTTCAACCAACACAGCGCGTTCTTCATCGGTATAAGCCCGAAAGATATGCTGAGCTGTCTTTACATGCGCTTCCCCGTCTGTGTGAACAAGCGCAGCGTCCACGCCGTCTAGCGACGTCCCACTCATCAATCCGATAGCTGTGAGGTTTTGCTTATCCATTGCGGCTGTATTCACCTTTGACATCGTTTGTGCCTTTGATAGAAGGCCTTTCACCATCACTATAGGCGTGATTCATGGCACAATATCAATCCAAACTGATGCAAACCCTCGTCGAGCGTGGGTTTTTATATCAATGTACCGATGAAGCTGCCTTAGATAAAGCAGGCGTTGACGGTCCAGTCACCGGTTATATCGGTTTCGATTGTACCGCACCAAGCCTGCATGTCGGCTCATTAGTGCAAATTATGATGCTGCGGCACCTACAACGTGCTGGCGGACGCCCCATTGTTCTTATGGGGGGCGGCACGACCAAGATTGGTGACCCGTCCGGCAAAGACAAATCCCGCGCCATGCTGACCACAGAGAAGATTGCCGAGAACAAAAACGGTATCATGAGTGTGTTTGACAGGTTCCTTAACTTTGACGGCCCCAACGGTGCTATAATGGTCGATAATGCCGACTGGCTAGAAGGACTGGGCTATATCGAATTTCTGCGTGATGTTGGGCCTTTGTTTACAATCAACCGCATGGTGACAATGGATACAGTGAAGCGGCGCTTAGAAAATGAGCAGCCCATGACGTTCTTGGAATTTAACTACCCCTTGCTACAAAGCTATGATTTTGTTGAACTTAATCGGCGTTACGGCTGCACCTTGCAACTGGGCGGATCTGACCAATGGGGTAATATCACAACAGGTGTTGACCTGACCCGTCGCATGGAAGGTAATGAGGTTTACGGCTTTACTACGCCGCTCATTACCACGGCATCGGGCGGTAAAATGGGTAAGACGGCTGACGGGGCTGTATGGCTGAACAGTGACCCCGCTTTGGGGGCTGATTATTTCAAATCACCTTATGATTACTGGCAATTTTGGCGCAACACGGATGACGCCGATGTCGGGCGATTTATGCGGCTGTTCACGGATTTACCGTTAGACGAGATTGCAAAACTGGAGTCCTTAGAAGGCGCAGATATAAACACAGCTAAGATTGTTCTGGCCAATGAGGCGACAACAATGCTGCACGGAGAAGCCGCCGCAAAGGATGCAGAAGCCACAGCCCGCAAAACGTTTGAGCAAGGCGGCGCGGCCGCAGGATTACCGACATTTGAGGTCTCTGATGTCGCGATGAATATTTTGGACGCGGCTATATTGGTCGGTCTTGCCAGTTCAAAAGGTGAGGGCCGTCGCCATATTAAAGGCAATGCCCTGAAGGTGAACGATGAACGCGTCAGTGACCCGGATATGATGCTTGGCCAAGACGACATTAAGGACGGAGTCATAAAAATATCAGTGGGCAAAAAACGTCATGCTCTGATTAAGCCAAGCTAGCTTATTCACTGGCTGCTGGCCGCACGCTCTCAATTTTCTCAATAACTTGTTCTGGCAGTTTTTCCCGTTGGGGCGCAAATATTCCCCTCAAAAAACCCGGTGTGAGGGCTGATAACGGGTTAACCGCAACTTGGCTTTTCTCGAACGGTCCTCTCACAGTGTAGCTCAGTGCGAAAATGCCCTCGCCTTTCTTGCCGACAAATATATCGCCGATCAAGGGGATATCCGCCAGCAGTGAGTTCGCCGTATAGGCGGGTACCAACACACCGTTTACGTCCAAGGTCTTTGCGGAAAAGTCTATTTCACCCTCGCCTGTCATCCCTAGCGCGGGGCCGGAGGCTCGGGCCCCGCGTACTGACAAATTATAACCATCCAGCGAAAACGGAATTTCTGCACTCTCAAAGCGAAGGCCTTCGCCCGACATTGCGTCGGCCAAGCCTTGTAGAGAGGCCAAGGATAATATTCGCGTCATGATGGGTGCGCCGACTAATTGCATATCAGCTATGGATACTGTGCCAATAATAGGCCCTTCTATCGCCGTTATTGGCATGGTTGCTTCAAGCTCTAATATCCCGCCCGTTACACTTTCTAAGCCCAAAAAAGCAAAAGCCGCATCAGACGCGCTCGGGATATCCAGCTTTAGAACGCGCTGTAAATTTTCGTCATCCGTCTGTAGATCCAACATGACATTGCCGTTATCGCCCACGCCTTTTAGGCGCGCCTGACGCACGCCAATACCGTCATGAGCAAACAACACATTTGCGTCCCTTAGAACATAGGCTTCATTTAAAGCAAGCCGCCCCAAAGCCGCGGTCAGTAGTATTGGCACGTCTAATGTTTGCCCCTCGTCACCGCCGACCATGCCCGCCACGAAAGGCGAGACGTCCAAATAATTGCCCGTAATCAAAGCATTGAATCTGTCTTGCTCCTCACTTGGTTTCATCTGCACCGTCGCGTCGATGAAGCCAGCAATTTTTGCGCGGGATAAGTCTAGATTTATCAACCGAAAATCAGTCGCCAGGTCCAGCGACCCCGCTACATCAAGGCCTGGGGCTTGGATTTGAATATTATTCAGGCCCAAACCCGCAACTTTGGTAAAAGACATGTCCCCAGTCATTTGCGCGCTAACGCCTGCGTCTTTGCTCCAATATGGCCCAAGGCGTAGGTCCGTTTTGCTTAAGTCGGCGGTCACCGTAGCGCCCGTGATATCTAAACCATCAGCAACCGCGTCGATTTTCAAGCCGATATCACCGTCAATGAATTCTCGAAATCCAAGCCCAAAGCCGTCAAGGTCATCGCGTCCAAGAACACCATTAATACGGTAACGGGTTGGCGTCGCACCGGCATCAAATGTCTCGTTCCAGGCCAAGTCCGCGTCCCACGCACCGAGGCGTACAGGCCCTTTTACCGACAGGCTGTCTCTATCCACTAACATGGTGACATTACCATTGTTCAGACTGTAATCGCCCAAGGCGAAGGGGGCAGTAACGTCTGATAATGTGCCCGTAACGGTATAATCAATATCGTTATAGCTTATACGTTCACGGAGAGGCCGGCTAAGACTAAGCCGAATTTTTCCGTGGCCCGTAAAACTATCTGGTTCAACATCATATTGACTGACATATTCAAATGGCTTTTCATCAATAAGCGATAAGAGGTCCTGAACGGGTCCCTCGCCGTCCGCAGCAATGTTGAGTGTCCCGCCATATGGATAAATGCGCGGGATTTCGACGGTGCCGTTACTTAATGATATATTGCCTACCCGGCCGCTATCCAAAACGGCCGTTGCACGGTTACCTTCAAGCTTGCCGCGCCCCATCGCCCCGGTTACAGGGGTCATCGTGCGAATGTAGCGGATATCCGTATTCACCAAGTCAAATGTCATGACCAAGGCTTCATTTGGTAATGTCGGTTGCGCTAAGGCCTCCGCATTTGCGCGCAAGGCTATGTCAAAATTGGACAAATCACCCTGTATGACGGAGTTTTTGATCCAGTTGCGAGCCCCTAGAATATAATTACTTGGCCATAACCCCAGCAAATCCTCACGAGTCATTATGCCGTTTATTTTGCCGTCGACGACAATCAACTCGGGGGAGCCTTCATTATCTCTGTCAAATTGCCCAGAGAGGTCAAATTGATAGGTTCCAAAATCTGCTATAAGGCTATCAAAAACGATTAAATTTGACGATTTATCCCAAGTTCCATCGGCTGTGAGGGTGTTAGCCAAGAGCGGCGCGTCAAATCTTGGCGTTAAATCAAGCCTAACATCACGCATGTTCAGTGTGTAATCGAGCGGTGTTGCAAAAAAACCGTCGGCAGGCGTCCCAATGCCGCTTAATGTGGCTGTGCCATTTGCCGATATCTGATTACTATCAATATCCAACTCAGTAACATCTAACGTCATGTCTTCTACGTTATAATCAGCCGAGATAGAGGCTGTACGAAAGGTATCACTGCGCTCCGCGGTGATGAGTTGCCCCTCACCCACGATCACATCGAGTGATAATGCAGTCAGACCGGTTGCCGCGTTCGCTTTAACAATAGCGTTAAAGTCCATGGTCGCATCTAGCATTCGGGCCTGCGATAATGGTCCGGCCTTTGGCAAAACTTGCGCTGGATTGAACGCTTTCATATCAAGCGTCAGGTCGAAGTCCTGAAAATCATCGCTGACTGCACCCGCAATTGTCACGTCGCTTTGGCTTTCAGTATCCAGGGCTTGCAATTTTGCGTCGCCTTCAAATTGAATTTGGTTGTCGTCTCGATTGATTAACAGCGAGGTGTCAACCAGGGTTAAATCCATATCGTTGACGGCATCTTGCACAAATATTGTTACATTACGAAACTGAGCCCGTTCTAGCTGTAGGTTAGTCGTATCTGCATTTTTTGCAGTGCCGCCACCTTCCCATATCGGCCCGAACTGACCTACGGTACTCGGCGTACCAAGCCCCGCGATTACGCGACCGTCTTCACCGCGTTTATAGCTTAATTGTCCGCCATTAATTGAAACAGCAATAGGATTTAGTTTAGCCCTGAGCACATCACGCAGAGCCAGGTCACCTTGCAGGCGATTTATGGTTTGTAGCGGGGCATCAGTTGCATCTTTAACAACGATATTAGTTGCTTCAAATGTGACTGTGTTATCTTTGGCGTGCCATTCCAAGGTCATTGTCCCGACATCCGCAGTTTGACCATCAAAAGCATTCGCAAACCGCAGGGCTGCATTCGGTTTCAGAAAGCTAATATCAAGTGTTTTCTGCGCCACTAAAATATTAATGGCACATGTCCAAAAGAACGCTAACCCCAGCGCAATAGCCGTAAATTCCCCTAAGAGGCGAAAAATGCGGTATCCGATACGCAAGAGGACTGCTTTGAACTTTTGAGGACGCGCGGCGTCACCATCCCCTGTCTCTGCAAGATCAACTGTTGCGTTGGGCGCAGTATCAATGTCAACAGAGTGCATCATAAGTCTTGTGCTTTAAGCCCATCAAACCTAGAAATCTAGTCAGTCGTATGTAGGTTACACAACCGTAACGGAGAATTTTATGCCAGCCCTATCAATTGGTGATACCGCCCCTGATGTCACTATGCCGCGTGACGGTGGTGAAGACATAAGCCTATCGGATTTCAAAGGTCATTACCTCATCCTGTATTTTTACCCAAAAGACGACACGCCAGGCTGTACGACAGAGGCGATTGGGTTCTCGGCGCACGCGAAATCGCTAAAGGTAAAGAATATCCACATTCTTGGTGTGTCGAAAGACAAAGTTGCCAAACATGATAAATTTGTCGCTAAACACGACTTGACCATACCGCTGGGTTCTGATGCCGAGGGTGATATGATTGAACGCTACGGCGTGTGGGTCGAAAAAAGCATGTACGGTAAAACTTATATGGGCATTGAGCGTTCCACATTTTTAATCGATCCCAATGGCAAGATATTGGAAATTTGGCGCAAAGTCCGTGTAAAAGGGCATGTTGACGCCGTCGTAGACGCCGCCATTGAGGCCGCAGCCTAGTCGTGACAACGGTTTCGTTACTGGCTGAGCGCGTTTTACAATCCTCCAATCCACAGAACAAGGTCGTTGCCGCGCATGCATTATCCAAAGCTTGGAAAGACGGTGTCGATATTGGCGAACCAATTTCGCCAAAAGATTACCCCGCCCGTCCAGAGCGTCCAGTTTGCGTCTCGCCCAGTGATGTGCCGCGGCGCAGGCTCGGATCAGAACACGGTCGGGCCGCTCTTATGCATGCCGTTGCCCATATTGAATTCAACGCTATTGATTTGGCTGCGGATATGGTTGCGCGATTTATTCACAACCCCCTTCTGCCCCATGAAGACCGCAAAGCCTTCGCTTCGGATTGGATAAGCGTGTGTGACGACGAAGCCCGACATTTCGGACTGATTACGGATAGATTATCGGAAATGGACGTTACCTACGGCGACCTGCCAGCCCATAACGGGCTTTGGGACGCGGCCCTTGCGACAAAAGACAATTTTGCAGCACGGCTAGCAATTGCACCTATGGTGTTAGAAGCGCGCGGTTTGGACGTAACCCCCGCGATGATAGAGAAGCTGAAATCTGCAGGCGATTCTAAAAGTGCGGCGATATTAGAGATTATTTACACTGAAGAGGTGGGACACGTCGCGATTGGCCGCCGTTGGTTTAGTGTAATTACGCGTAATTCGACAATAGATGATGCGCTGCACTTTCAAACACTCGTCAAAAAATACTTCAAAGGGCCCTTAAAACCGCCATTCAACGTGGTTGCGCGCGATAAAGCGCAGCTTCCACGCGAATTTTATATGCCACTAGCCCCTAACACATGAATTTTTAGACAGGCTCTCTTGTTTTCACTGTAAAACACCTTACAAATCTGTTTAAGTTTTATAAGAGTTTAGGGCATATGATATACTAGACTTGTACTCTGATTGGGGAATCATGCTGAACGACATTAGAGATGAATGCCGCTCGCGTATTCTACACTATCTTCCTGAACGGCAGATTTACCACCGGACAGGTGGTGAAGTTCACTATTTCGTTTTAACCACACGGATTCAGTTGGCTGTCGTCTCTACCCTTACAGTTGTCGCTTTATGGTGCGTATTGACGATGGGGTCGCTTATATTAGGTAACAATCCCTTCAGCGCCAAAATTAAATCTAGCCAAGAACTCCAAGCTGAATTTGATCGCCGTGTTGCGGATGCTGAGGCAAAACTTCAAAATGCTGAAAATTTAATTGCACAGCAGCGCCAAACATTTGAGGCTCAGACACGCGAATTTGCAGAAGCCACCGATACAATCGCACAGTTTGTCGATTCAACAGGTCGCTCAACGATGCAGCCGATTACAGCCGTTGAATACGCGAGCAGCCGCGTCTTGATGGATCCCAGAGAGCGTGATGTGCTTCCCCGCCGTCCCCGTAAAGATTTACGCAAGATGGCGGCTCTTGAAATTGATACTGATATCGACCCCAATGTTCAAAAATTGAAAATCACACAAAATGAAATCTTAGCGGAAGCTGAGGCCTCAACGCTTGACCGTATCGAGCGTAACCGCGCCATCGTCGGCGAAACAAAGCTTAGCGTTGATACGATTTTAAAGAATGGTGGCTTTGGGGAGGGTGGCCTTTTTGTGCCGATGGATAATGACATAGCTAAATCAGGGTCCTCAATGGCGAACCGTGTAGCCTCTATCAAGGCTAGGGTGAAGGAAGCTGAAGCTTTGGACAATGCCATGTTATCAATACCATTTGGTATCCCTGTGGCATCTGATCACTACCGTACGAGTGCTTACGGTATGCGCAAAGATCCTATGAATGGTCGCCCTGCCTTTCACGGCGGTGTTGATTTTGGTGCTTACCGCGGTGCTGAGATCGTAGCCACAGCCGATGGTATTGTTAAGTTTTCTGGTCGTAATGGTGGCTACGGCAAGTCTGTAGAAATCGACCATGGCCACGGATTTGTAACGCGTTACGCGCATCTTGATAAAATTCACGTCAAACGCGGTGCGCGCGTCAAAAAAGGTGAAAAAATAGGGGCTATGGGGTCTACGGGTCGTAGTACCGCCACACATTTACACTATGAAGTTTTTTTTCAAGGTCATGATTATGACCCCGATAAATTTTTAAAGGCAGGTAATTATGTTCAGTAAAAGCAGCACTCCAAAAAATACGACTACCCCAACGACAACAGCCCCTATGGAAGTCCCGACTATGAAAAAACCATCCACATCATCCGCTCGTCCAGCAGGTAACTCTGTTCCTTCAATTCTTGGTCGCGATATCACTATTAATGGTGACATTAAAACCGAAGGCGAAGTGCAAGTTGACGGTCGTCTTGATGGTAACATCATCGCCTCCGTTTTGACTGTTGGCGAGTCAGGCTCTGTTAACGGTACTATCAAAGCAGACCGCGTCCTTATTCGAGGCAAAGTCCAAGGTAAAGTCACTGCGATTTCAGTAGAACTAGCCGAGACGGCCAATGTAGCCGCCGATTTAACACAAGATGAACTTAGCATTGCGAATGGCGCGTTTTTTGACGGAAAATGCGCGCGTAAAACCAAGGCGCCAACACCAATTAAACCAGCGGCTGATAACAAACAAACCGCTTAGTTCTATATTTCATAAGAGTTTATACCCGGCCTAGTGCCGGGTTTTTTGTTAGGCGAATTGAAAGCTTTTTACCTTATCGTCCAATAAACCAATAGTTTTGGCGCGAGGACAAGATGAACGACGCAAAGTTTAAAGAGCTTATCAAAGAGATTACGGCACAAGGCGAATTAACTGAGGCAGGGCTACTCACGCTGCGTCGTGCGACCAGCCATGATTTTGATATTAGTCCAGTGGAGGCCGACGCTCTATTTGTGATAAATGATACAATGACGACGCCAAACGGTTGGCGCGAGTATTTTATCAATGCCATCACACATTTTCTTGTCTCGCAGACTGTCCCCAAAGGTTATGTCACTGATGCCAAGGCCTCTTGGCTTATCGCGCGGATTGCACAAGACGGCGAGGTCTGCACCGAAACTGAAATCGGAATTCTAATGAGCGTGCTAAAAACGGCGCAAAATGTTACCGAGCGCTTGGAAAAATTTGCTTTGGATCTCGTTAAAGCGGCGGTTATCAGCGGCGATGGCTATTGGGGTCAGGGCCGCGCGTTACAAGCTGGAGTTATTGGAGAGGCCGAAGTTAACTTGCTTCAAACTGTTCTTTATGCCGTCAGTAGTGATACGGGGGCCAGCATATCACAAATGGAGGCCGAAGCCTTATTTGACTTAAACGAGCGCTGTCAGAGCGAGAAAAATCATCCTAGTTGGCAACGCCTCTTTGTAGGCGCAATTGCAAATCACCTAATGGCCCTTAGCGCGTGGGAAGAACCAACGGCTAATGAAGCCCTTCGTCGTGAAAAATGGCTCGAGGACACCTCCCCCGTTGGTATGCTTAATCTTGGCAATATCGCCAAAAGCTTCTCCGCTTGGCGTGAACAACTGCAATCAGAAAAAGTAACAGCAATACATATGAACCATAAGGCTGTCGCTAATGCTGAACGTATTATCCAAACAGAGGCAAGCTGGTTAATCGACCGACTGAACCGGGACGGGACAATTGATGCCAATGAGCGCGCGTTGCTTGATTTTCTGGCCCAAGAATGTCCTGATATTCATGCGAGCCTCAAGCCCTTGATTAGAGCGGCTTAGCCGTTCGCAAAGTCGTCATCTAGCAAACGGCACAAACGCACGACTAATCTAAGGTCTTATTTGCCCTGTACCAAAAACAAGGTATTTAAAGCTGGTCAGCTGTTCTAATCCTACGGGGCCACGGGCATGCATTTTGCCTGTGGCGATACCAATCTCCGCCCCCATGCCGAACTCCCCACCATCGGAAAACTGCGTTGAAGCGTTATGCATAACGACGGCACTATCAATTGAGGCCATGAATTGGCGTGCTGCATTTGTATTTTCAGTAATAATTGCATCGGTATGACCCGAAGAATGAGCGGATATAAACGTAATTGCAGAATCAATATCGCTTACAATTTTTACTGATGCCACAGCGTCCAGATATTCAGTCGACCAGTCATCATCAGACGCTTGCATTATGCGAGAGTCTATCGCGATTGAGGCTTTATCGCCGCGCAATTCACATCCCTTTAAGGCGTCGACTAACTTGGGCAGAAAATGGGGAGCAACAGCCTTATCAACCACAATACTTTCTGTTGCACCGCAAACCCCTGTTCGGCGCATTTTGGCATTAGTTATTATCGCGACAGCTTTGTCTATGTCAGCGTCACTATGCACATAACTGTGACAATTACCGTCCAAGTGAAGCAATGTCGGCACTTTTGCCGTGTCACGCACAAGTTCGACAAGGCCGCGGCCGCCGCGCGGTATAACAAGGTCAACATATTGATCAGCTTGTAATAACGCCGTGACGGCGCTCCTGTCCGTTGTGCCAACAGTTTGGACAGCGTCTTTGGGTAGGCCCGCACTCATTAGCCCTGACTGCATAGCTTTGACGATGATATCTGTTGAGCGCCGACTTTCTGAACCACCGCGCAGAATAATGGCATTGCCAGATTTCAAACATAGCCCGCTGGCATCGGCACCCACATTAGGGCGCGATTTATAAATCATACCAATAACCCCGATAGGCACAGCAACGCGGTTTATTTTCAACCCGTTCGGCCTGTCAAAACTGGCTAAGGTGCGGCCAACCGGATCGGGTAGCTCGCTAATATCAATCAGGGCCCGTGCCATACCCTCTATGCGGTGTGGCGTTAACATCAGACGATCAATAAAGGCATCTGCTTTGTGTCCCATTACACTCGCAACATCCGCCTCATTGGCAGATATCAGGTCAGGCAAAGCGTCTATAAGGGCTTTTGCCGCCTCTCTAAGAGCATCATTTTTCTGTTCTGTTGTCGCTAAAGCTAGGCCAGCAGCGGCCTTTCTGGCACGTTGCCCCAAAACATTTAAATGCGCCGTAATATCAGGATTAATCTGTGCCATAACTCTTATCTATCTAAGCCGTTTTCTATTTGACCCTTATAACGCGACTCTTTGATAAAAATAGGCGCTAGATAAGAGATTTTGACGCTTCCATAGCCGCGATTATTCTTGCCTTTTGTTATCAGGCCGACACAATATGATTTATTCAAGATGATGTAATTGAGACCCATATGATCTTAGCAAAAAATACAATCGGCAGATTTTTACTTGTCCTCATCATATGTTTCTTGACTGGCTGCAACCAAAATAACGTTGAAAATCAGAGTTTTATCGTGGCAAGTGAACGTGTCGATATTTATATGCCAAAGCTTCGCGGGAAATCGGTTGCTGTCGTTGGGAATGCTACATCATTGGTTGGAGACACACATTTAGTCGACACCTTAATTGAAAATAACATATCCGTCGCAAAAGTATTTGCCCCTGAACATGGCTTTCGGGGTGACGCCGATGCGGGGGCAACAATCGATGATGATATCGATACCAAAACTGGCTTGCCTATTCTGTCGCTTTATGGAGCCAACAAAAAACCATCTAAGGCGGCTCTCAATGGCGTTGATACCATCGTCTTTGATATCCAAGATGTCGGCGTACGATTTTACACTTATCTCAGCACGTTGCATTATGTGATGGAGGCTGCAGCCGAAAATGACATCCAAGTTATCGTGCTTGACCGTCCCAATCCTAACGGCGGTTACATTGACGGCCCCGTTTTGGAACCTTCGGTAAAATCTTTTGTCGGCCTGCATCCTGTTCCGCTCGTTTACGGTATGACCATTGGTGAATATGCTAAGATGATAAATGGTGAAGGCTGGCTCGCGGGCGGCATTCAGGCGAACTTAACAGTCGTGCCCATTGCAAACTATGCACGGGACACGGCCTATGTTTTGCCAATAAAGCCGTCACCCAACTTGCCAACGATGAACGCCGTATATTTATATCCGTCACTAGCCCTATTTGAAGGCACAGTTGTCAGTATTGGGCGAGGAACGCCCTTCCCGTTCGAAATTGTCGGTCATCCTCAATACCCAAAACAAAATTTTAGCTTTCGCCCCGAGCCAAGCTTTGGCGCAAGAAACCCAAAGCTAAATGGTGCTTTATGTTTTGGCTATGACCTGAGGAATACGGCAGCCACAATGCCCACACCTAACGCTACGATAAATTTAGAATGGTTGTTAAAATTTTACGCAGCAGCTCCCAACAAAGACACATTTTTTCTTGAACGAAATTTCTTTGATAAATTGGCCGGAAATGAAGACCTTAGAGATCAAATAAAAAGCGGGCTAAATGAAGCGGCTATTCGCCAAAGTTGGCAATTAGATTTAGATGCGTTCAAGGCCGTTCGTGCAAAATACTTGATCTACCCGCCGAGCAATTGATTGACAGAAATAGCCTCAAGGCTAGTGTGATATTCGCCGTGTAGAGAGGTTAATTACCCTATGACCGAGGAAATAATAGGCCAATATAGCGGGCTTGATACGTGGCCCACACGCGATATCGTCAAAGCCATGTACGACGGACAGGTGAAAGCCGTTCAAGCCGTGGAACCCTCTATAGACGCGATAGCTGACGCCGTGGACATGGCCGCAAATCGTTTAGGCAAAGCTGGCCGATTAATCTATATCGGTGCGGGCACGTCAGGCCGTTTAGCCGTGCAGGACGGCTCCGAACTTGGCCCCACATTTAACTGGCCCCACACGCGGATCGTTTACGGTATGGCGGGCGGTATGGACGCTCTTGTTACAAGCCAAGAGGGCGCAGAGGACAATATAGAGGCCGGTCACGTGTTCATCAGAAGTATTGACACAGCGCCAGAGGATATCGTTTTTTGCGTCGCAGCCAGCGGTCAAACACCCTACACACTTGGTGCATTACGCGAAGCACGGTCACGCGGCGCGGTTACAATTGGCATCGTCAACAATGCAAATACCGCCATTTTCAACGAGGCCGACCACGGAATACTAGCCGAAACGGGCGGTGAAATCATTGCTGGGTCGACCCGTATGAAGGCCGGGACCGCGCAAAAGGCTGTTTTAAACATGCTATCAACCGCCATTATGACCCGTTTGGGCCGCGTTTATGACGGCTTGATGGTTGATATGATTGTATCGAATGCAAAGCTAGAAAATCGTGCAATCAACATGGTCGCGCAAATAGCAGCGTGTTCTACAGACACAGCCAAAGCCGCATTGGCTGAGACCAATAATCATATTAAGCAGGCAGTGCTCGTCAGCCTCGGCGCAAGCCATATACAATCCAAGGGTATTTTAATCCAAGCGAACGACAATCTAAGGGCTGCAATTGGTATTTTTGAGAACCAGTAAGTTTATTTTGTCGTACAGGTCATTCTTTTAAGAACATTAAAACGTGACAGTAAAAGCGCCTACGCGGTTTTGATAATAGCATTGTTTGTGTTACACTTTCAGATAGAGAACAAGACTAAAATTTAAGTGAACTCAGGGGGGGTCGTCGCGATGTTAATGGCAGATATTCGCCCTGATAAATCAGTATCGACCCCACATTATATCCAGATTGCTAAAAACATTCGTAGCTTTATAGCGCGCGGTGATGTCGTCGCCGGAGAGGCCCTGCCATCCGAGAGAGAGCTATGTCAGATCAGTGGCGTATCACGCGTTACAATCCGAAAAGCGCTCGATGTATTAGTGGCGGACAGTGTTGTAGAGCGGCGCCACGGAGCGGGCACATTCATTCTCCCCAATGTAGAAAATTTAGGCTCAAGCCTAAAGGGCTTCACAGGAAGCGCTCAAACAAAGGGTCACAACCCGCACGCTGTTTGGATTATGAAAGCTTATGGTAATCCCACAGTTGAAGAAGCAGAGATATTACAAATATCAACCCAAGACCGCGTCGTAAGGTTGGGCCGGGTTCGTCAGTTTGAAAATGAACCTATGGCAATTGAAAACGCTGTGGTTCCCGCACGGCTGCTACCCGATATCGAAGATATTAAAGAGAGCCTGTATCAGGCTCTGGAAAGCCAAGGCAACCGTCCTGCTCGCGGCACACAACGCGTCAAAGCATCCCTTGCCAACCCAACAGAGGCAGGGCTGTTATCGATTGAGGAGTTTGGTGAACTCTTACGCATTGAACGGCGGTCATATTTACGTGACGGAACGCCAGTGGAGCTTACGCGCTCAGCATATCGAGGCGATAGATTTGATATTGTAATGAATTTAGAAAGCGAGCAATTGGGGTAGAGTTTATCCAGTCACGCCCTTTATCCAGCTTTTCGTCACCGACATATTATCATCGATAAGATTGATATTGGCCCATTGCCCTACACTGATTGAACCGTAATTATTATCCAAGCCCAAGAATTGCGCGGGAACAATGCTGGCTAATTCAGCGGCTTGTGAGAATGAAATATCAAAGAACGCCTGTGCATTTCTAACGGCGCACATCATATCTAAATCTGATCCTGCGAGAGTTCCCTCACGCGTCAGGCACCGACCATCAGTTACTGTGATAGGCTGCCCGTCTAAGGAAAAATCTTTATGCGCGGCGCCAACGCTCGGCATAGCATCTGTCACAAGGAAAATATTCCGTCCCGCCTTTGCCCTAAATGCCATTTGCAACATGGCAGGGTGTACGTGATGACCATCGGCGATAACACCGCACCATGCGCGTTTATCGTTAATGGCCGCTGCCGCAATCCCCGGCTCTCGACTAGCAAGGGGTGTCATGGCGTTAAACAGATGCGTAAACCCCCGTAGCCCAGCCTCAATCGCACTCATGCCGTCATCATAGGTCCCCAATGTATGACCTGCAGACACAATTACTCCGCGGTTCGTAAGTGTGCGAATGACATCGGGTGTCGTCAGTTCAGGAGCAAGCGTCACCAACGTCTTGCCGTGTTTTAAGCTACATAATAATGCTATTTCGTCTGGTCCAATACGAGAAAATTTCTCGCTATCATGAACACCGCGCTTGGTCGCGTTCAGATATGGCCCCTCTAAATGAATGCCTAGCACACCGGGTATACCAGCCTCTATAGCGCTATCGACAGCTTTGATAGCCGCGCGCATCTTCTGTGGATCATCACTGATAAGGGTGGGTAGATAGCCTGTCGTTCCAAATTGACGGTGGGCGGCACCTATCGCTACAATGCCGTCCACTGTGGGATGGTCATTAAATAATACTCCGCCGCCGCCATTGACTTGGACGTCAATAAAACCGGGCAGCACGATTTGACCTTCTGCGTCAAAAGCCCCCTCACCCAAAATATCAGTCTCTTGGTAGACTTCGACAGCCTGAATGCGACCCTCTGTATTTATATGAATAGTCCGCAAAATTGAGTCATCGCCAAATGATAACACGCGCGCATTAGCAATCGTTCTAAATTTCATGACGTATCCAACTGGTATCAGGCAATAATGCCACTTTAATACCAATATACTATTGCGGATGAAATTCAAAGATTTACCCTTGGATAATCACCGTGTAGCCTCTTCCAGCCATACGGTATCATTGTGGCATTAAAGGTGGGATATGTATTTTCTAGGCATTGACGCAGGCGGCACAAAAACCAAAGCGCGATTAAGCGATGCGGACGGCAAGGTTCTGGGCGAAAGCACTGCTGGACCCGGTAATATGCGCTTAGGCACAGCCACCGTGATTGCCGCGATAACCGAGGCTTATGAAAATGTATGCCGTGACGCGGGTCTAAACGCTGAGGCCGTTAAGATGATCAAAGCGGGCATGGGTATCGCCGGAATTGGTCGTCCTGGTGCCATGGCAGAGATGACCGCGACAACGTTTCCTTTTAAGCAAACGACAATCACCAATGATGCTGATATTGCCAATATTGGTGCGCATAACGGCCAAGACGGCGGAATCGTGTCAATTGGCACAGGCAGCATTGGCATCGCGAAGGTCGGTGGCAAAGAACTACGGATGGGCGGTTATGGTTTTCCAATTTCAGATGAAGGTAGCGGAGCTTATATTGGCCTTCAAGCTATCCGTATTACGTTGCGCGCGTCAGATGGACGGCTCGAGCATTCAGATTTGACACGATCCGTTTTAGAAAAATTTGGCAGTGACACGCAAGCCATCGTCGATTGGATGGACCGCGCAACAGCGACAGAATATGCCACCATGGCACCGCAGGTCGTGAATGCCGCCGAGACTGGGGATTATCACGGACGGCTTATTACCAATCACGCTGCATGGCATGTGGAAATTATGGTGCGTGGCCTCTTTGGCCTCGATGTGCCAAATGTTGCTCTGCTAGGGGGACTAGCCCCACGAATTGAACCGTGGATGTCGCCAGATATCCGCCTCAAACTATCCAAGCCGCAGGGTGATGCCCTTAACGGTGCGTTATGGCTTGCCAAGCACAGATAGGAACAACACATTTTAAACAGCAAAAAACCCAGCCCTTGAAACAAGAGCCGGGTTTAATTTTGTTATATTTTGAGTTTACTAGAACTCGGCTTTCACAGCTAATTGTAGACGACGCGGGTTGTAGAAACTCAGCGGTTCACCAAAGCTCAGCGAATTTCTATTCGGCTGAATGTTGTAACCCGTCTGGCTATTTAACACGTTGAACAAATCAGCACGGAGTTGGATGTTATATCCGCCTAGCACTTCAAAGTTTTGGACATAATTCATATCCAATTGGAAATGCGAATCTGTACGGCGTGACCCCGCGGGTTCGGCATAACGAATGGTGCTGCTGCCGCTACCTGTAAAGGCACGGTAGACTTCAACATCCCATGCTTCCCACGGCTGGCCAGACTGGTACGCGGCATAGCCACCCACTTGGGCATTCCACGGCAAACGGTAGAAACCAAAAAGCTTAAACTGATGCGGACGATCACCTTTCAATGTGCCTTCTTTATTGTCCCAAAGCTGACGTCCGGGTCCATCGGCAATATTGGATGACCCAATGAAGATGTTTTGGTCGTTATTGGTCGTTGTGTTATCTTGGTCAAAGTTACCTTTATAGCTCGACAAGACATAAGACGCCTGTAGATACCATTTTTCGGTATTATACTCGGCCTCAAAAGCGGCTTCGTAATAACGGGTTTCGGCATTATCAAGCTGGGCAATCACGTAAGACGACCCGCCAATTTCGGCCCGAATTTCATCAAGATTTGGCACATAGAGGCCAAGCGCTTGGATATCCGCTGGCGCATTGCCAAACAAACGTGCCGTATTATTGGTATCTTCCCAGAAATTATTACCCTGACGATAACGACCGCTGGCGCGAACTCTTAACTCGTCCGTGGCTTGCTGTTCCCAACCAATGAGGTATTCGTCAATTTTACGGGGTTTAAGACCATCGGCAAAGACTTTACCAGAGGATGAGCGTACGGCTGAGCTTTCGATGAAGTTGCCTTGCGCGTCATAACGCAGACGGAGTTCACGCGAGAGGTTACGGTCCCAAGACGCCGCACGGGCCAATGATGAAGCGGACGGGTGATAACGGGCATAATTGGCGAAGACCGAACTCCGGTCATCATAATCCCAATTCACGCCCACGCGCGGTTGGATCATGTCTTCCCAATCTGTTTCATACATTTTGTACTTGTTACCGGGGGCAACTTCAAAACCAGACACAGTGCCTGCGGCTTCACGTAAGCCTTGGCCGTAAAGGATGTCATTGCTGATGAGGACACCAAGGTTAAAGGTGAAATCACCTTTTTCAATCGTGTCGTTAATCTCAAAAGACTGCAAAGTCGCTTCAGACTTGATCGAGCGCGGAACGATTGTGTCGCCATTACCACCGACAATCCCTGTTTGGAAAACGCGCGCTTCATAAAAGACAGGTGTTACGCCGTCATCAGCAAATGTCCGTCCACCGGGGACACTAATACGGCCGAAACCGTTGGATGTGCGGGCCAAATCTTCGCTGATTTCTTGGCGCTGGAACCCAATATGAATGTCATGGGTCGTGTCACCCAGATTAAAGGTGCGGCCATAAGTGAGTTCAATCGATTCACGTGCAAAATCCTGCTCGTTAATCAGGTCACTGCCGCCAATACGACCGCCGCCACCGGCTACGTTACCAAATTGGTCAATGATAGGCTGAACAAAGGCGTTATAATCCGCTTCGCCGTCACGCAACAGCGGCACAGTAAATGAGCCAATTGAGTCAAGCGAGTTGACAGGCAGAGGAGCGCCGAAGGATACATCGACGTCAAACAAAGTGTCTGGGCGTCCCGCCGTATCATTTTTAAAGTTGGTATATTTAAAGCTGGCGTTACTAACGTCATCAATGACCCATGAGCCTTCCAAAATAGCTTGTTGGAATTTAGAATCATTACCACGTGACATTGAAACTGCGTCAAACGCTCCAATTCCGCTATTGCGGCTTTCAAGGTCAGACGAGCGCAAGCTGGCGTCTAGCAAAATGTCGTTTGTTGGCGCCCATGTGAGTTTGCCGAAAAATTCGTCCCGCTCGCTCTTAAATTCAGGAAGTTCACCCAGAGCGTTTTCACGCTGTTTACGGCTAATCGTTGGGCGATAATATGATCCGTAGAAAAACAGCTTGTCTTCAACAATCGGGCCGCCAAGGCTGGCTGTGATCCAACGACGGTCTTCGTTGAAGTCAACAACGGAGTCCTCGTCTTTACGATTGGCCTGCAAGCCTGCAAATTCTGCTTGATATTGCAGACGACCGCTAAATTCGTTCGTGCCGCGTTTACTAATTGTATTGATCGTAAAACCACCCGACCGGTTAAAGCCAATCGCTTTGGCACCGCCGCGAACAATAGAGACTTGGTCAATGTCGTGTGTTGAGGGGTCAGAAGCCAGCGTACCAAACAGAGGCAACGAGACGTCAACGCCGTCAAATTGATAGACGTTATCTTGTCCGCTACCACCAGCACTTGGGCCGCGCACGGTATCTTCGGTATATTGAACGCCGGGGATTAGTTTTTGCAGGTCGCGATATTCCTGCCCAAGCGGTACACCTTCGATGGCTTCAATACCCAGCGAGTTACCCAATGACGCTTGACCAGTGTCCAGTGCAATTCTCTGGCTCGTTACGACAACTTCATCGCCGCCATCAAAAGCGACATCAACGCTGATACGCTGTGATAAAGACACAAAAGCTTGGCGTTCGATGATGACACCGTCAGAATTCTCAAATGTTAGCGTGTATTGACCAGGAGGAAGGAGCGGTAGCTGGTAGCGACCGTTCTCTTGTGTGGTCGCGGAACGAACACCAGGAAGAACCGCGCTTCGGGCCTCAACAGTGACACCCGATAAACCAGATCCATTGCTGCCTGTAACATTACCAATCACGGTGCCTGATTGTTGGGCCATGGCAGGTGCCGCTGCAAAGGCCAAAGACGATGCGATAACTGTGCTTGTAAGAAGCCTGTTGTACATCAAAAATGATTTGAGTGATTTTGGAAAAGTTTTCGCCATTGCTATATCCCTTATGGTGGTTGTAGTCCGCGCTTAGACGGAGAGACTCATAATATTACAGTAACTTCACAATTCAACGTCTGTCAAATACCAATTAAGCCGAATTTATTGAAAAACAATACCAAATGACCAAAGAATGAAATTTAGTGTATACCAATATACTACCAATTTTCACTTTCATTTTCACGCCAAATCATTGTAGGCATATACATAATATTATGTTTTCGGGAGTTGGATGTCATCGTGTCTAAGTATAAAAATTCGCAAAGCTACACTGCGCGCATACGACAGCGTTGGACATCATCAATAAGCGTTACTCTTACAGCACTCGCCGCCCTAGCTTTGACAGCGTGCACCTCCCTGCCCACAGTATCCGCGCTATCGCAAAACTATACTGTGGTGCCATCAGAGAATTCTAACGGACGGGTTAGCGTGTTAGTACTTCACCACACCTCTGCCAATTTTGAGGACTCGCTGCGGATACTCACCAAGCCATCGTCTAATCCTGTAAGTTCGCATTACCTTGTCCCTGACCCCAGTGACGAGAGCTATAAGAAAGACAAGCTTGAGATTTATCAGCTCGTGCCCGAAAAAGACCGTGCTTGGCATGCAGGACGGAGCTATTGGGCGGGCAAAGAGGCTCTGAATGATGACTCCATCGGGATTGAAATTGTCAATCAGACCTATTGTGTCAATCAAGAGGCAACGCCAACGGCCCCGCTAAGCGCGGCCTCTAAAGAAAACCGTATCAAACGGCTTTGTTTTTACCCTGACTATCCCGAAACACAAATGGCGTTGGTCGGAACATTGCTAGGCGATATTTTAAAAAGGCACCCGCGTATTAAACCCACTCATGTCGTGGCGCATTCTGACATAGCGCCACAGCGCAAAATTGACCCAGGCCCTCGCTTCCCGTGGGAAAGGCTATACCAAATGGGCTACGGCGCTTGGTTTGACGATGATACGGTAAAGAAATATTGGCAGCAATTTGCAACGCGCCCTGTCTCGCTATTACAAGTGCAAACTGCGCTTAGCACCTATGGCTATAAGATTGAGACGACAGGTGTGCTCGACGACCAAACGCGCAATGTGATCATGGCGTTTCAGCTTCATTTTAGGCCAAATGAACTGACGGGAGAGCCATCCATCGAAACCAATGCAATCTTATTTGCTCTCATTGAGAAATATTATCCTAATAGGTTAGATGCACTTTTGGCCAATTCGTCACAAAGCGTTGCACAACTCGATATAGCCCCAACAGCCAGTGGCTTATAGGGCAATGATATGATTACATTAGACAGCATTAGAACAATCCTCATACCCGCAGTCTTGGGCCAAACGGCTTACTCATGATAACAACCGGCTTTGCATATCTCTCCGTTCTGTTCCTGATTGTAGGGCTGATTGCCCATGCGGAGTTCACAAAGAATTACCGCATTTTCAAAATCATACCCGGCATTGTTGTGCTTTACTTCCTTGTGATGCTGCTATCGACTTTTGGCCTTTGGGAGAAAACGGATAGCGTCAATACGACTTATCGTGCCGTAAAAAACAACCTCCTTCCCGCCATGATCTTCCTGCTACTTTTAAAGGGTGATATTCGGCAAATCGCGGCCTTGGGCCCGAAAATGCTGTTTGCCTTTATAACGGCCTCATTATCAATTGGCCTCGGTATTGTTGTCACCTTCTTATTGCTGCAATCATTTTTGCCAGACACGGCGTGGATGACATTCGCAGCCCTTAGCGGTAGTTGGATGGGCGGCACAGCAAATATGGTCGCGATACAAGGCGCACTCTCCGTCCCAGACATTAGCATGGGTTACACATTGCTGATGGATTCGATTAATTATGCGATTTGGGTCATGTTGTTACTGGCTTTTGTCCCGCTATCCCCCCGCTTTAACGCCTGGACGAAAAGCAATACCGCGCTGATAGATGAGGTTAGCGCCAAGATTGAAGCCAATGCAAAGAACCCGAATGCGAAAATCACGACGGCGTCCTTAATGCTTTTGATTGGGTTGGGGTTGGCGGCATCTGCTTTCTCTGCCTATCTCGCGAGCTTTCTGCCCGTATCAGATTTCTTTTCAAAGACAACCTGGACCGTTTTAATTGTAACGGTAATGGGCGCGGTCGGGGCCGTAACACGGCTTGGCGGTGTGGCGGGGTCGTCTGAGCTTGGTAATGTCATGCTTTACGGTATCGTCGCCTTGATTGCGTCGCGCGCAAATTTTGCGGAACTGACCCAAGCGCCAATATTCATTATTGCTGGCTTTATGATCCTGGCCGTTCACGGTCTTTGTATGATTATTGTCGCAAAGCTGTTTAAACTGGACTTATTTTCATGCGGTATTGCTTCGCTGGCTAACATTGGTGGTGTAGCCTCTGCGCCAATTCTTGCGGCGGCCTATTCCCGTGCATTAATCCCAATTGGCGTTCTAATGGCTATGCTAGGCTATATTATCGGGACAGGCGGCGGCTTACTGGTTGGTAAAATTCTTCTATCTCTGACATGAGTGTGACATGAAAACTGGGCAAATGATGACATCCATTGGTTTGGCAGCCTTGGCAGCTGTGTTACTAAGCGCTTGCGCAACATCTGAGGGCAAACCCTATATGAGTAAAACAGAACCAACATGGGATTTAGGCTTTCAAGATGCATTTGTATCTGATGTGATCGACGTGCGTGAAAAACACCTATCGCCTGATTATTGGCTTACCCAAGCGTCAAATGACGTCTTAATGAGCGTCCCGGATATACAGTCGTTTAATGCCGCAAGCATAGCCTCTGATGACACGCTTAACAATATAGCCGCCCTGCCCGGAATATTGTCGCGCGAGGCACTGACAGACATCGTGCGCTCGATTAGCAATATTCCAAGCTACCCACGCATATATAGCGACGGGACAGAGGTCACAGCGGATGATTTTGCACGCTATGAAGCGATGCTAAACCTCTCAACGATTGGGGCTAGCAATCCTGTGCGTTATGCCTTGACCGTGAAGCGGACATCGATACGCACCTACCCTACAAATGATTTACTGTTTAGCCATGATGCCAAGGACCGCGACATTGAACGGTTCCAAGAATCTGTGCTATTCCCCGGTGATGCCGTTGCCGTCTTGCACGAAAGCACAGACCGTCAGTGGGCACTCATCCAAAGTTATAATTACACAGCTTGGGTCAGGAAATCTGATATAGCCCTCGGCGATAAATCCAGCGTTCTGGATTATGGTAATACCGATAACTTTCTGCTGATTACGGGCGACAAAGTCTCGACCGTTTATAACCCAGAGGTTCCAGCGGTCTCTGAATTACAGCTCGACATGGGCGTTCGCCTGCCCTTGTCCCGTCCTGATGAATTTAAAAACAGTCTTTATGGGCAAAACCCCTATTTAAATCATATGGTGCTTTTGCCTGTGCGCAAATCAGACGGTAGTCTGGATTTCAAACATGCCCTCATTCAACGCAAAGCCGACGTTAACATAGGATACCTTCCCCATACCCAAGCCAATATTATCAAACAGTCGTTCAAGTTTTTGGGCGAGCGCTACGGCTGGGGTCACCGCTATAATGGACGGGATTGCACTGGCTTTGTACTAGAAATCTACAAGACATTTGGGTTTCTTTTGCCGCGCAATTCGGGCGACCAAAGAGATAGCGATATCGGGCAGAATGATCGTTTTGCAAAGCATGAAAATGAAGCCGAGAAAATTGAGCGTTTGAAAAATGCTGCGCCTGGCGACCTCGTTTATATTCCTGGACACGTCCTGATGGTCTTAGGGCAATCTGATGGACAACCCTTCGCTATTCATGACGTCCACGGTATGCGTTATAAAAGACCCGATGGGTCGATTTATATTGGGACATTGAACGGTGTCTCTGTCACGCCAATCCTACCGCTAATGTCTAATGACACAGAAAGCTATGTCGACAATATTTTATCCGTCAAAACGATCAAATAAGCGACACGTCGGATAGAGACGTGAAAGATTTGCTCACAGGATCTTCCGCCTTCATGCAAGCACTAGCTATTCAAAAGCTGAAGGCGTTTAGTCCTCGGATCGCGCAAAATTTAGGTCTTGGAAATTAAAACTCCAACTGCCTTCTGGGTCGACGTGACGCATAGTTGCACCCGAAATCTCGCCGTCAAAATTTGTTTCAAACCGCATATAGGCATCTGCGCGAAACTCTCTATCGTCCCATTTCACGATAAATGTGTTTAAATCAAACGGCTCTAACGTCCCGGCCATTTTGACCATTTTATCTGATTGAAACCGTAAATCATCACCTTGGCGCGTAATATCAACGCGACCAAACCATGGGTCAACATAAGCGCCAGCATAATCAGGCAATGGGCGATTAACAGTGCCAGACCCTTCGCGGTTATCGTTTGCCGCCCCACCCTCTAAAGCGGCCTCGGCCTCTGCTTTGGCGGCCGCCTCTGCCTGTAGAGTAGCGTAATAAGCAACCCAATCCCGATCTGGCTGCTCTAGATAGGCTTTTAATACCGTCTGCACGACCGCCGTTCTGGCACCGTAATTTGAACCGTTATTAAGCGTAACAACGCCCAGTTCTAATTCGGGGATAAGCGCAAGGTAAGCCTGAAACCCTGATAAGGTGCCGGTATGAGAGATGACCTCATAACCGTGCATATCCTCTTTACGCCAGCCCAAGGCGTAGGTCTTGAAGTTGGTGCGGTCTAGCTCACGCTCGCGTTGGCCGACGCGTAAAATTGTTTGAGATGTCCACATAGCGTCGCGTTGCGCTTCACTAAATACGCGCACACCATTGGGCCCAACACCGCCCGCGAGTTGCGTTTGCATCCACGTATTCATCCCGTCAATATTGCATACCAGCCCGCCAGCCGCAGCGGAAGCTGTCGTCTTACCGCTAATTTTATTGCGGGTCACTTCGACGATTTCCTCGTCAACAAAACCGTAAGGGATAGCCGTATTGCGCATGGCCGTGCGCGGCGTCTCACCCGCATAACAATCCATTTCCAGCGGGTCTAAAATACGGCTCTGGACGAGGTCCTCCCATGACATACCGCTTGCGGCGGCGGCCACTTCGCCTGCTACAATATAAAGCAAGTTATCATAGGCATATTTATCACGAAATCCGCTGACAGGTTTTAAATGCCTTAGATTATAAATCATTTCCTGACGCGTAAAACCCGTTGGCTCTGGCCAAAGCATCAAGTCCCCTGCGCCAAGACCTAGGCCGCTACGGTGGGTTAAAAGATCACGAATTGTGAACTCTCGCGTCACCCATGGATCGGACATTCGAAATCCCGGAAGGTAGTCAATAACGCGGTCATCCCAATCAAGAACCCCGTCATCAACCAGCACAGCCAATGACGCCGCCGTAAAGGCCTTGGTCGTAGACGCAACGCGGAACAAGGTCTCTGAGTTCACGGGGCGTTTATCGTTTAGGTCGCGATGGCCAAAACCCTTGGCGTAAATAACGGCGCCCTTATGCACCACACCAATGGACATGCCGGGAGTATTGAAAGCATCAATCGCGTTTATCGCGTCTGTATCGAGCACATTCATATCAATAGGTGTTGAGCGTTCAACTGAGGCATCAGCTGCCTTGTTTACAGGATGAGCGGCAGCAAGGGGCGCCAAATAGGAAAGCCCTATAATGGATGCAGTGCCAATAAGTGCTTTTACCGTCATAGAAGAAATTGTCATGCCGTAATCTCCTGCTGCGTCATCGTTTTGCTGAGTTGATTATTATTTCCCGCCACACACACTAAAAAGGCAATGAATGTGCCGATGCAAAGTTTCCATGAAAAGGCGAGGCTTTTCCAGCTTTCCGGTAGCCCGAGCGTATCAACGATATAGGGTTGCTGCAATAGGGTGACCAAAAAGCCAACGGCCAGTGCCAGCATGACCGATATCGGTGATCCCCGCTTGGTAAATATCACGGTAAAGTAAACGCCCAAGAGGCCTGAATAGGCAAACACCATCACAGAAAGCGCAAATTCGAGTAAGGGCGTATCGGAATATTGCTGCCAGAAAAAGCACAAGACGGACATACCAAATAAAGCCATGCCCACAACACCCATAGAGATTTGCCCTGCGCGCACAAAATGCTTATCCGTAACCTCTTCCATCGAAACACGTTTTTGTCGCCACGGTTTATAAAAGTCCTCGATGATGACGGATGACATAGAATTCAGGCCAGAATTAATGGTCGAAACAGCGGCGGCGACAACACCCACAGTCACAAGGCCCCGCATCCCTGCGGGGAGTTCGTTTAAAATATAGTGCATAAAGACTGTAATTTTTTCGCCGCTAAATTCGCGGCCCTCGGCGCTATTGACCGCTGCACCCATAAGGTCAGGGCGTTCATAAAACACATAAAGCAGGTTCCCAATGCCGATGAATATAGCCACAACTGGAATAGCCAGGACTGCCGAAATTAAAAGCGCGCGGCCGCCCTCGTTCGCGGTTTTGCAAGTTAGCACGCGTTGCGTCATATCTTGATCAAGACCAAAGCTGCCGATACCCAGTAACGTCAGACCCGTGATCACAGAAATCATCGCAAAGGGCGCGCTGAAATTGATACTAAAATCAAATAATGTAAGCTTATTTTGCCCCTCTGGCGTGTTGCCGAGACCCTCTACGACCTCGCTATAATTTGCTGGAATTGCATTCCACAAGACATAGACAACACCGAGCGCGGCTAATGTGTAAATAAGGAACTGGATTAAATCACTCCAGATAACGGAATTAATCCCGCCTAGAAATGTAATCAAAAACCCTAGCGCCATCATCAGAAACGATGCAATTATAATACTGCTCGCATCGATATTACCGAATAAAATCATAGACACCGCGATGGCCGCGAGAAACAAACGAGAGCCGCTGGCAAAAATCCGTCCGACTAAATACATCCCCCCGGCCGCCCGCATGGTCGCGGGGTTAAAGCGAATAGACAAAAGCTCGTAAACCGTTGTGACGCGGTGCTCATAAAACTTAGGGATTAGGATACGCGCTACAAATATCGCAGCGATTATTGTGCCTATATTGGATGACAGATAAGTAAAATCACCGCGGTAACCTTGATCAGGTCCACCCAAAAAAGTGGCGGCAGACTGCGATGTCGCCAGTACAGAAATGGCAACAACCCAATAAGGCATAGCGTTGCCCCCCAAAAAATAATCACGCGAATTTTCAGACGTCTTCTTGGAAAAGACCCATCCCATCACCGCCAAAAGAGCAACATAGGCCGCGATAACCACCCAGTCTAATACTGCAAAACTACCTGCCATTTTATCCCCTATGCCCCATGAATTGAGGTGAGTATTTATCTGAACAGTCTTACGGTCTGAATTGCTTTGTCAATTAATATTGCGCCTGCTAGGGACTTTATATGGGACCACTTACTTTTGCATCGGGCACAAAGCTCCTCGGCGCTCGCAATTATAAGGCGCTATATACAGAGGCGATTGATGCGTTGAAGCGCGATGAAAAAAACCCACTGGCCTTCTTCTTTTTGGGGATTGTTGCGTCTGACCACGGTGAAAAAACCAAATCCCTTGAGTTTTTTGCTAAAGCTGTGGAATTAGAACCGCGTCAATCGCGCTATCAAGCTTATTATGCCAAAGCCCTGCTGGGCGCAGGACAATTGGAGGCCACTAAAGCTCACATTGATATAGCTGCAAAACGCGGGACCAAAGACGCGCTCATATCAGACATGATTGGCACGATTTACAGCCGCCTTGGGGACCATGCAACGGCCCTGCCCCATTTTCAAAAGGCCGTGAAGTTCAATCCCAAATGGCCCGTCTTTCACTATAACTTGGCTGCATCTGCACAATTTTTGGGGAATATAAAGCTCGCAAAACAAGCTTATCTTGATTGTGTAAAGCTTGACCCAAAATTTTACCGTGCTTGGTTTTCTCTCGTTTCACTAGAGTCACAAACTGAGGCCCGTAATCACATCCCGCGTCTAAAATCTCTCTTTACGTCGCTCAAAAATAATAGCAGCGCACAGCTAATGCTAGGACATAGTCTTGCTAAGACTTATGAAGATTTAGAAGACTACACGGCCTCGCTACAATGGCTGCATGACGCGAAAGCACTAAAACGAAAAGAGGTGCGCTATGACAAATCAGCCATAGTTAAGCTATTTTCCACCCTAAAGACCGCGTCTCTTATAAACCTATCTGAGACTGGCGTGGAGCCCTCACCCACACCCGTTTTCATTATTGGCATGCCGCGTACTGGCACAACGCTGATGGACCGTATATTGTCTTCGCACCCCCTCGTGACATCTGCCGGAGAGTTAAATGTGATTGCGCCTATGGTGAAAGCTAAACTTGGAATGTCATCGCCGACACTGCTAGACGTACAAACATTTACCGCAGGCCAGCAAAGCACTCTTGATGGTGTCGCTGGGCAATATCGCGATTACATCAAAACTCTAGCGAGTGACGCAAAATATCTGATTGATAAAACACCCCTTAATTTTCTTTATGTAGGTCTTATTCACCGCCTTATGCCTGATGCGAAATTTATCGTTGTGCGGCGCGGGGCTATGGATAGCTGCCTGTCGAATTACCGCCAGCTTTTTGCACCAGAGGCACGCGATTACGACTATAGCTATGACCTTGCTGATACTGCAGATTTTTATAAGCACTTTGATGATTTGATGGGGCATTGGCAGACCATGCTTCCACCACAAGCCATCATGGAAATGGGCTATGAAAATATGGTTTTAGATCAAGAGCAGCAGACGCGGCGTTTGTTGGATTTCTTTGACTTGCCATGGGATGAGGCCTGTATGAATTTTCACGAAAATAAAGCAGCTGTCGATAGCGCAAGTTCCGTGCAAGTGCGCAAACCGCTTTATTCTGGATCTATTAATCGGTGGAAAAAATACGGCCATAGCTTAGACGCATTAAAAGCTGCACTAGGCGGTTTAGCAGATTAAGCTAACCCTAAGACTGACATCGCCTTATCCAGTAACTCCCGCGACTCTGGTGCTATCGCGGGTGGCCCTTCAAAATACGGCCGCGCAGGTTCTGGCGTTGCCGTTACAGCATGCACAATTTGCGCATTGATTTGCGGCAGATGCCACATACCGCCATACATGCCGTAGGCTTCACCGTGGTGTCCCACCATCAATTGGCCCTTTATCGGTGATAGCTCTGGTGGATAGACATAAAGTCCTGCACCAAAACTAACAAAATGGCCGCCGTCACCGGCACCATTTGAGCCGTCATAAATCCAGTCAGCGCTATGAAGCTGCGGATAATTCGCTAGTTTTTGGGCCAATTTGACAAGATCATTCAGGCTCGCGCGAAGACCACCCTGGGGTGACAATAACGTCCCATTTTTGCCCGGAACATAGTCTTCTAAAATGAAATTTGGGTCGTTGCCGTAAAGCGTTGGCCCGCTCCCAGTAAATGTTTCTGGGCCGTCGACTTGGATTGTCATCTGACCATCAACTTTGCGGTATAGAGTTGCACCGCCTTTGCGTGTCGACGCACTCATACCCGCCCAATTAAAGCCCGCATCAATACCCAAGTCGTCTAAGACATAGCGCCGGGTGAGACCGTCAAACCGTTCTCCGCCAACCGCCTCCATGGCCGTCGCCGCAATACCGTAATTGATATTGGCATATTCAAACCATGACCCAGGGTGTCCGTCATTAAACATATCATCCGATAAAAGTGATCGAATGTCACCTGACGGGTCAGTCCAATAAACGGCCGGATCAGAAATAGACGAACGGTGCGATAATATATTTTGCAATGTAATGATTTGATCAGGGTATTGCGGGTTACGCAGTGTCACACCGATCATATCAGAAATATCATCGTCGAGATTGATAACGCCTTGATCCGCCATTCCCATCGCCGTCAAAAGAACAACGACTTTAGAAATTGACGCCACCCGAAACGGAGAGTCGAGTGTGAAAGGGCGTTTCGGCAAGTCTTCTGACGGGTCTAGACCTGCCGCATAACCAGCGGCGTTTTCAAATACCCGCTCGCCGTTTTGCACAACAACAAGTCCTGCTCCCGCCAAGGGGGATAACAACGGTCTTGGCTCGGTTTTACTTTCGCGAGATCCGCACGCTGATAGCGCCGCAGCACCGAATAACAGGGATAAGTTTTCGCGTCTTGTTATGGTCATGAAATTAATTATGGGCCAGAGCGACGGCGATGCAAGAAAATTATGAGCGTATCGACGTGTCTATCTTATTCATAAATTACATCAGCGTCAGTCTTGGCTTTGATCTCCTCCACGCTGACGCCTGTGGCCATCTCGACCAATCTAAAGCGTCTCTGCTCACCATCTCTAGCGAAAACGCCGAGGTCGGTAATGACCATGTCGATGCAATTTTTTCCTGTAAGGGGAAGCGTACAGCTTTTCAAAAACTTGCTCTCGCCGCGCTTATTTGTGTGATCAAACAGCGCGATACAGCGTTTAACGCCTGCGACCAAATCCATGGCGCCGCCCATACCTTTGACCATTTTACCGGGTATCATCCAATTGGCGATGTCACCATTTTCCGCGACTTCCATAGCCCCCAAAATAGACAGATCAATATGCCCGCCGCGTATCATGGCAAAGCTAGTTGCACTGTCAAAGAAACTAGATTTAGGAAGGGTTGTAATGGTTTGCTTGCCGGCATTAATCAGGTCAGGATTCTCTTCGCCTGCCACGGGAAAAGGTCCCATGCCCAGCATACCGTTTTCCGATTGCAGCGTGACATCCATCCCTTCAGGAATATGGTTCGCCACTAACGTTGGAATGCCAATGCCAAGGTTGACGTAAAAACCGTCCTCTAACTCTTTTGCCGCGCGTGCCGCCATTTCGTCACGTGTCCAACCTGTTGTTTTATCTGACATTGATTAGCCCTCCCGCACGGTTAAATTTTCAATCCGTTTTTCCGTTTCCGCTTGGATAATGCGCTGCACAAATACACCTGGCGTATGGATAAAGTTGGGGTCAAGACTGCCCGTGGGGACAATTTCATCAACTTCAACAACCGTAAACTTGCCCGCCGTTGCCATAAGCGGGTTAAAATTTCGCGCCGTCGCATTGAAAATCAGATTACCTTCGGCGTCGCCTTTCCACGCTTTCATAATAGAAAGGTCAGCCCGCAAACCTGTCTCCATGATATAGGTCTCGGGCTTTCCCTCATCGTTGGGAAAGTCTTTGTGCTCTTTGCCGTCAGCAATCAGCGTGCCGACCCCTGTTTTCGTGTAAAAGCCTGGAACGCCTGCGCCGCCTGCTCGGATGCGCTCTGCTAATGTGCCCTGCGGATTAAATTCAAGCTCCAGTTCTCCTGACAAATATTGGCGTTCAAATTCTTTGTTCTCACCAACATAGGAGCTAATCATTTTTTTGATTTGTCGGGTTTCTAATAATTGCCCCAAACCGAAGCCGTCGACACCCGCATTGTTTGACACAACCGTTAGGTCTTTGGCACCGCTATCGCGTAGCGCCGCAATAAGGTTCTCCGCAATGCCGCAAAGACCAAACCCGCCTGACATGACAGTCATGCCGTCAAAGGTAAGACCATCCAAGGCATCTGCCGCGTTCTTATAAACCTTGCTCATGGTCTCTCCCGTAATATTTGTTGCTAAGCAATATAGACTGTTTTGACGTTACAAAAAGCCCGAATGCCTTCTGCAGCGAGTTCTCGGCCATATCCTGATCGTTTAATCCCGCCAAATGGCAAATGCGGATTTGATGATGTCATAGCGTTCACAAAAGTTGCGCCCGCTTGTAAATCCCGAATAGCGACATCTTGTTCTGATTTGTCATGTGTAAATATGGCCCCGCCCAGCCCAAACGGACTGTCATTGGCAATCTCTAGAGCGTGGTCAATATCACGCGCTTTGAACAACAGAGCCACAGGCGCAAATATTTCTTCTCGGTAGATAGAAGACGTCTCGGGTATATTTTCAATGATACCGGGTGTGAAGAAATAACCTGGCCCATCCATTGCGTCTGCCCCGCAAACTCGAATGGCGCCGTCTTTTAAGGCACGCTCGACCTTCCCAACAACCTCGTCACGACTTTGCGCGTTGACAAGCGGGCCAATATCAGTTGTCGCGTCCATAGGGTCACCGACAACCAAGGCTTCAAAACTTGATTTTAAACGGGCTTTAAAATCATCATAGATATCGGCGTGAACAATAAAGCGCTTAGCCGCAATGCAGCTTTGTCCATTATTCTGTGTACGGGCCTTTGTGCCCACACTTACGGCCTTATCAATGTCAGCTGACGGCATTACCATAAAGGCATCTGATCCGCCAAGCTCCAACACTGTCGGCTTAATTTCACTCCCGCATATTGCGGCCACAGACGCCCCTGCGGGTTCTGATCCCGTCAGTGTCGCTGCCATTATGCGGTCATCACGCAATATGCGCTCGACCCTTGCGCCGCCGATCAAAAGGGTCTGGAACGCACCGTCGGGAAACCCAGCTCTCGTAAAAATATCTTCAATATAAAGCGCGCATTGCGGCACATTTGATGCATGTTTTAATAGTCCAGTATTTCCCGCCATAAGCGCGGGTGCAGCAAAGCGCATGACCTGCCATATCGGATAATTCCACGGCATGACTGCCAGAACAGGCCCTAGTGGGAGATATTTGCGATATGATTTCTGCGCGTCAGTTTTGACAATATCGTCAGCTAAATGCTCAGCTGCCGTATCTGCATAATATTCTGTACCGAGCGCACATTTGTTCACTTCGGCAATTGCGGCGGTAAGCGTCTTGCCCATTTCTAACGTAGCAACTTCGCCCAAGACCTCCGCTTCATCGCGTAGGATTTGGGCGACCTTGCGCATGTGTGTCGCGCGTTTCTCTAGGCTCCAAAGGCGCAATTCATTATGCGCAACCACAGACTTAGCGATACGCAAATCAACCTCGGCATCGCTATGCGGCTCGAAAGTTTTTAATATCTCACCCGTTGCCGGATTACGTGTCTGGATAGCCATAGCGGTCCCTTGCAGTGTTATAGGAAATTACTATACGGCTAAAGATGGGCTTTGTTTCTAAAATTTTGCCTCTAAGGCCAAAGCCATGCCCAATAATGCCCGGTCGCGCCCAGATTTGGCCATGACTTGCAAACCAATCGGAAGTCCGTGAGTGTCGTTGCCAATCGGTAAGCTTAGCGCAGGAAGTTTTGCGAAATTAGCAAAAGCCGTAAAATCAGCCTGATTGACGGGAACGTCTTGCCCAAATTCAAATGCCGTTTGGGGGGCTGTTGGCGCGATAAGACAAGACGCATCATTAAAAAAATCATCAGCCATATGGGTTGCATTTGATAGCTTTTCTTTTGCCTCTGTTATTTTCTGGGGGCTTTGTTTTGCCCCAAACGCCAGCATAGATTTAAACTGTTCGCTAAAGCCGTCAGATGTTTCAAAATTTTTATGCGCGTGGTATTTCGCGCCCTCATACTCACTTATGATAAGTCCTGCACGGCGCTGCTTGGAATAATCATAACCCTTTAATACTGGCACGGTCGTCGGGATATTTATCGTCTCCAAAGCAGCGACAAATGCCGTCGAGACATCTGGCGATACGTCCGATTGGCTGATGTCAAAAGGCGACATATTACGCGGTGCGCGAGTGTCAATCTTGCCCTTAAATCCAGTAACAGCCCCGTAAATCATGACGGCATCTTTCACTGTCTTCGTATGTGTGCCGACGGTATCGAGTGTCGTAGACAGCGGAATTACCCCTTTCGTCGAATAGGTTCCAGGCGTGGGTTTAAACCCGACAATACCACAATAGGACGACGGAATACGCACACTGCCCATTGTATCAGTGCCAAGCGAGGCTGGCATCATTCCCGCTGCAACGGCCGCAGCTGACCCCCCGCTTGACCCACCGGGGGTATAGCCGTCTTTGACGGGATTATAGCATTTACCAAACCATGGATTGTCAGTTTGCGCCCCTAATGCGCCCTCCTCCATATTCAGCGACCCAATGATAATTGCGCCTGCGCGCCGTAATTGGTGCACAATATCTGCGTCATATTTCGCGATACGGTCTTCATAAGCTTTTATGCCCGCATGACAGACGTAACCCCGAACCGCGATATTAGCTTTCACACCCATTGGCATGCCGTCAATCGCAGAACGGGCACGTCCTGCCGCATAACGCTCTGTTGATGCCGCCGCGGCCGCACGAGCTGTGTCTGCGTAGATCTCGAGAACGGCGTTTATTTTAGGATTGAGGCGGTCAATACAATCAAGGCAAAACTCTAGGAAGTCGCTAGGGGTTAAAGTTTTGGCGAGAAACGCCTCTCGCAATTGACTTAAAGTTAGGTCCTCAAGCGATTGTTTTTTATTCATTATTTAAACCGTGTATCAACCAAACGTATGGGCTTTTGCCGCACATCAACCTGCGTTGTATCACTGGTGGAACCCATTGGCACTAACTTTACCGCCATACCTAGACCTAATTTTTCTTTCAACAAGGCCTCAAACTTTGGCACCAAAATATCATCTGTTGGCGCTTTACACTCAGCGACTACAGTCATCTCATCACGCCCAGCAGCATCACGATCAACTTTGCAGTAAAACTCACCGCCAAAAGCATCGATTTCTTCCATAAGGGGGCCAATGGCTTGCGGGAAAATATTGATACCGCGGAGTTTCACCATATTATCAGAACGCCCTAAAAACCCTTCGATGCGTGTAAAATTCAGATCAAGACTGGATTTTCCTGTTCTTACAGCGGAGACGTCATGGGTATTAAACCTGATGATGGGATAGACGTCATCTTTGTATAGACACGTGCAAACCATATCCCCCGTTTGACCATCTGGAACGGCTTTACCCGTGTCTATATCGCAAATTTCTAGATATTGCGCGTCTTCCATGACGTATAAGCCGTCTTGGTCAGGCCCCTCACCCGCGATTGCCCCCGTATCGCCAACACCATACCAGTCGTAACATTCCGCCCCGCCCCACATCTCAGAGACAGAGGCTTTGTCTTCACGACCCATGTGGCCCGAAATGGTGCGAACAGGAATATCAACGCCCGGCTCAATACCGGCTTCACGTGCTATTTTTGCTAGCTTTTTAATATAATCAGCGAAGCCCACGATGGCCGTAGCACCGAAATCACGCATCATTTCGACTTGCTTGACAGACCGGGTCTCTACACCTGTTCCAGCAGACACAAATATGGCTTGCGTCCAATGCGTTACGGCTTCGCGAACATAGTGACCGCCGTTAATAGGGCCATGCCCATAAACAGAATGAACAATATCGCCTTTTCCAATACCTTGTAGCGTATAAAGTCGCGCAAGGAGTAAGTTCTGCACTTCTCGTGATTTCGGCCCAAATATCAGCACCTGCGGTTTACCGGTTGTGCCAGATGTTGTGTGAAATTTTACCGGCGGCTGATTGTCGCCATAGGTTTCAAGGGCAGAGAAATCTCCAAAAGGCGGCTTTCGCTCTATCGAGGCCATAATGTCTGATTTGTCATAAATAGGGAGTTTATGTAGGTCCTCTAACCCTTTGATATCTCCAGTCTCAATGCCTTGCTCGCCCCATAATTTTTGATAAAACGGTGTCATCCAGGCCCGCTTTAACATGCGTTTGAACAGGCGGTTTTGATGCGCAAATAATTCGTCTCGGCTTATGTTTTTAGCGAACTGCACAAAGTCGTTGCCAATGGGGTGATCCGCACGAATATCATCGGGCTTGACCCAATCAAAATATGTAGGCGCCTGTGCGTTTGACATATGTTATTTGCCCGAAGCCAGCGTAAATACCTCGCTGCAGTCTTCTGAACCCTCTAAATTATCGATAAGTGCAATGAGCCTGTCAGCGACCTGTTTGGCTTTGACATCACTCAAACCAAAGGCAACACAATTTTTAAATTTATCGATATGTTGCGATTGCGATAATGGGTCAGCGGGTGAGCCAAACAATTTAGCAATCATAGCTATGCGTTCCTCCCCATTAGAGAGCTTTGCGGTCATACTTTGGGGCACAAATTCGGCTGGGTCGGCAATATGATTTGTCTCAACTTGTATCTTTGACGCTAAGGCGTGAATATCCGAATTGCCCAAATCGTCCTTTGTAAAATCATCCAACCCCACGGTCCCGCGCAGCAAGGTGATGGCACCTAAATAAGGGAAGCAAAGACGCGCATAATTGGCCGTCATATCAACACCAGCAGGGCGGTTCACAAGGCGCGGAATAATCGGCGGCGCGGACAGCACTAAACTGTCCAGACTTTCGGGCGTAACACCTTGTTTCATCAAATTTTGTAAAAGAACGATCCCGCCTTGTGCGGCGCGTCCTGTAGGAAAAGGCTTCCAGCTGACTTCGGTAATGCGGTGGATTTTACCAATCAAATCCGCCGCCGAATTTATATCAACCTCATCTTCAAACATGGCAAAATATCCATATGGCCCGTCAAGACTATGCTCTGGCCCGTGCAGGCCCGCTTCTGCCAAATCACAGGCCACGACAGCTGCACGCGCAGCCCCAGCGATTTGCACGGGTAGCGTTGGTTTTCCCTCGACATGGGCTTGCATCACACCTGCGCACTGGGCGAGTGCACATCCCATAGCAGAGAGTGCCGTTGGAACATCAAATCCGCGCAGCCTTGCGATACCCAATGTTGCCCCAAATAATCCCGCCGTGGCTGGGCGAAAGAACTTAAGCGGGGAGCGCACTACCACACCAAGTTCTACGGCGATATCGACAGCGACAATGACGGCTTCCATCAACTGAAACCCTGTGACGCCGTTTTGACGTTCAGCTTCCGCAGAAACCGCAGCAAATATCGTAGCCATGGGATGAACAACGGCGGGTTCATGCACGCAATCATATTCCATAGAGTGAATTTGAAATCCGTTCATATAAGCTGCTGTTGCGGTTGGGGTTTTGACTCCGCGACCCCAAACATGAGCGCCTTCGCCCTGCCCCCAATTTTTCGCTACTGTCCACACTGCAGCTGAGAACGGTGCTCTTGAACCAGCGATCCCGACACCTAGACTATCAAGAATAAATGTCTTGGCACTATCATAGGCGCTGTCTGAAAATACGGATTGGCTCAGCGCATATTGCGCAAACTTCCTAGAAATATCGCTCATGGTATCAAAGCCTTATAAGCCTCTAAGTCTACGTTTAGTGAAGCCTCTATCAGCGCCTCAGCCCGAGATTCGTCCATAGAAGAATAATGCATTAATCGCTTCGCTTTTTCCTTAACCGCATCAAGACTCATGGGGTTTTCTGGATCGCCATAGGCATCTGTGGCCTCAAACGTCTGCCCGTCAATAATAACCGCAGCCCCGTAATGGTTTGGATAGGCCACGTCGAATGTCTTGGACGTTTTAACCTCAATCTTATCGCGCAACGCCTTTACTGCCTCATTTGTATTTTTAGGATTGAAATCATCGAGGCTGGGTTCACCTTTAAGCAGTGTAACGGCGACGCTGTGTTGAAGTGAGAATTTTGCTTCAATCGTCGTTTGCGGGTTTGGTCTATCGCAAAATTTCAGTGCATCGGTGTAAGTCTCGACAATAATACCATCATCAGCATTTATACCCGCTTTGCGCGCCAATAACGCCGCATCAATCGCCGCATGGGCGTGGCGGCACGCTGGGTAGGGCTTGATACTGGTTTGATGGATAAGCCAAGTGCTTTCATCATGATGGCTATAATCTGCCAAGACGTCTCGCGGATCCGCGCCAGGACACATGGCTTTGAAAAATCCTTGTTCGCCCTCTAAAATCATACGCGGCCCCTGAAAGCCTTGCGCGGATAATATAGCCGACTGCACCCCGACTTGGGCGGCGTGGGCGGCGTGGATTTGCTTGGCCATACTGTCCGCTTCATGCCGTGTTTGCCATAGGCCAGCAGCCTGCGTCCCTGCCAAGCCCAGGGCTGATACTAAATTACTCTCGTCAAGCAAGTGACTGGCCGCTGCCGCTGCACCGAACGGCCCGCATGTTGCTGTATTATGCCAAAATGCGTAATGACACGCCCCTACGGCACGGCCAATGCGAATGGTAACGTCATAACCATGGACAATAGCGTCAAGAAAGTCATTTGCGCTCGCGCCGACATGCTCGGCCATCGCCAGTGCAGCCGGGATAACCGTAGGCGCGGCATGCAACACAGCGCGTTTATCAACATCATCCATTTCCAAAATGTTACCGAGAGCACCGTTATGAAAAGCCGCCATTTGAACGGACGCCGTTGTGCTGCCAATGCGTGTGCAATCGCCACAGTCACCCTTGAAGGCTTTGGTCATTTTCAGCCCTGCTGGTTCGGACGCGCCCGCCACAGCGCAAGCTGTCCAATCTAAAAACAATATTGCCGCACGTGCGCGGTCGTAGTCCGTTATTGCTCGACGTAACATCTGCGCTATGTCTTGGGTTAAACTCACTCCACGCCCTTATTCTCATAGAAGGTGATATTGGCACCATCGGGTGTCTTGACGCTAATATGATGGGCTTCCATCTGCATGGGTGTCATGCGCGAGGTCAGTGTCTTTTTGACTGCATTGATATTGTCGACTTTAAACCGCACCTCTGTGATACCAATATTGCCACCTTGACATTGCGGTGACAAATCATTGCCACCTGTTTTATCAACCGCAATCATTTCCATACGGCCCCACTCTAAGCCCGTTTTTGGCGTCACAATCCCCGCACGATAAGATGTCGTCATAGACAGCTCTTTGGGAATACCAATCGGCACGACCTCTGGTTTTTGAGACACAGTCGGTGGCCCATGATAAAACGTTTCAAAGCCCAAAACGTCACGGTAAAACCCGACAGCTTTATCGCTATCAGCCACCATTTGCATGATATTAAAGGGCCTTGAGATACGGTTAAATGGTGTAAAGCCCTCTGGTAGCGGGGTCGTCAAACGCTCATAAAGTTGAACTTGGATTCCAGTCTCAACGTGACCTAATACTATGATATTGAGCTTAGACGGCCCAAATTCTAGATACGCTAATTCCGTGAGTGGCTCCCAACCCAAGGGCGCAGCATCATTCACAATAGACGGAATGTCCTTCGCTCGCATCATAATAGAAAAATAGCATCCCGTATCCCAAGCATGGCTTCCAAAAGGCCGTGTCTTAACCGCATCTAATGCTGTTTTTTTAAACCGAATATGCCCGCTATCTGCACCCGGCGCGCTTAATAAAAGCATGTTATCCGTAGAACGTAATGTTTCAAAACCGCCGATCTCAGTAAATAAACGCGGCACATCATCAAGGTTTGGGACACCGACAATAACGTCTTGCCATGGTAATTGCGTGACAGACGCAACCGATGCCTTATTGACGGGGTCAACGGCATTGTATTCTGGCGCGTGAACACAAGCCGTGAGACCTAGCGTGCCCGCAATAATAATTGTTCGTGTCATATTATTCTCCCGCGCCGTGTTAATCCTACCGCTAGCAGATTTCCTACAATGGCAAAAGCCGCCAAGGCTAGGTAAGGCCAAAGCGTTTGGTCATATAATTTGCCCGCAAACACAGAAAACAGACCCCCCAAAATAAGACCCAACGAACTGGATAATCCGGCTGCTGTTGCGCCTAATTTTGCATTTGTACTAATTGATCCTGCGAGGGCCAACGGGCAAATCAGGCCCGTTCCAACCATTGCAAGCATTATCGAAGCGGTGACAGCAACCACGTTATCACCCCAAACCAGATAAGTTGTAGCCATGATAGCCATAGCGCCAATTAGCCATAATGACGCCCCTAAAATTGCGCCGTCCATACCAATCCGACGCGTAAGCCGTGTACCAAGCAGGGAGCCAGCCATAAACGCCAAAGACAATGCAATCCATGAGGTCACAAAAATAGAGGTGCCAAGACCGAGCACATTTTCAAAATAATCGGGTGCAAACGGTAAATAAGCAAAAAACACACCTTGCCCAAAACCGAACATCAGCGTGTAACCGATAAATTGCGTGTTACTAAGGAGGTGCTTGTAATCTGTTATCAGATCGCGCGGCTCTGTATCAGCTGGCTTTGTTTCGGGAAGGCGCATGACGGCCATCAGCCAGATAATAATCCCTGTGATAGCGCAAGCGGCAAATATACTCCGCCAGCCGAAGGTGTCATCTAAAATGCTGCCAAATATAGGCGCTATAATCGGCCCTACGCCCATGGCGATTGAAATATAAGACAAGCTAATTGCGGCCTCTTCACGGGGCTGAACATCATTGACGATTGCGCGGCTAATGACTGTTCCTGCGCTAACACCAACGGCCTGCAAGAAACGGCAAAGGACCAAGGCGTTCCATGATGTTGTTATCACGCTTGCAATACTGGCGAGCACAAAGATGCTAAAACCAAAAATAAGAACTGGGCGGCGTCCTATACGGTCCGATACAATACCGTGAATAGGCTGAGAAACACCAAGGCCTATCAAAAACACAGAAATTAGAAACTGAATGTCCGCTACAGGCTTGCCGAATTGAACCGCCATATTCGGAAAAGCGGGCACAAGAAATGACATAGCAAAGGGTGATAATGAACACATCACCGACATGAAAATGATGAAACCCCAGCGGCTTTGTATCAGTGTCGTAGAGCGAGCTGTCATGCTTCCGCGAGTTTCAAAAATGTTTTTGCGACAAGCTCTGGGTGTGTCACCATGCCGTCACGATAGATATCGAGCTCAATAAATTGCCATCCCGGCTGGCGTGCAGGTCCGACCATTTTTTCGCTACTCATCGCAAATTTTTGGCCAACACAATGAATAAAACTGCGCGGCACATCGGACCATCCACCATTTTTTAACGTCAGGACATCCATCCATGTTTTAGCAGGGTGGGTGGTAATTTTTGATCGCACCCAATCGGCTTTTGAGTGATCTTCGGGTAACAGCATCTTAAGCGGATAATCTGCAAATAAATCCATTTTATAGCCGTCAATAAAACTGGACTGACGTTTGACAAAATAATCAGCCAAGCTTCCATCGGGCTTACGCGGCGCGCCGCTCATACGATCGCCAAAAGGCACAAGTGCATCAAAAAAACAAATGTGCTTTATGCGGTCTTTCAGGCGGTCGGCAACGCCTGTAATCGCAACGCCCGTAAAGCTGTGACCAACAAGAAACACGTCCGTTAAGTCTTCAAACTCTATGACATTAATGATGTCTTTGATATGTGTGTCTAGCCCCACATCTGGCGATGACAAATGCACGCGTTCGCCGCAACCCGTCAGTGTCGGTGTAAAAACGCGGTGGCCTGCGTCCTCCAATATATTCCGCACATATTTCCAGACCCAGCCGCCGTGCCACGTTCCGTGAACCAGTACGAATGTTTGGCGTTTATCAGGCAAGGCGTTGACGTTGGTTTGCCCTTTTAGCGCACAAGCGGCTAGTCCGCCCAGCGTTGCGCCCGCCAGAACTGTGCGCCGGCCGACCATCACCGCGTCTCCAAATTAATCGACGCCGCGTAGGCCAGCGGATTATTTTCAAGCTCTGTGCCCATAACAGAATTCCAGCGGTTCAAAAATCCGAACATCGCAATCACGCCGACAATCTCAACAATTTCATCATCAGAAAAATAGGTCTTTAGGTCTGCAAATTCAGCGTCCGTAACGGCTGACGGGGTCACGCCTCCGCCCTGCGCAACCCTCAGGGCTGCTCGTTCGCGGTCTGTAAATAAATCTGATGTTTCGTAATCCCACGCCGCTTTGATCTTCGCATCATCAACGCCTGCCTTATGCGCGCCGTCGGCTGTGTGGACTTGGCAATATTTGCACCCCGCCGCCGATGAGGTGATGTAACCGATAAGGCGTTTTAGCCCCGGCTCCACGGTTCCGCCGCCATAAAGCGCGCCAACCATGTCTGCAGATGCCTTCAAAAGCGCCGGATTGCGCGCCATAATCAGGGCATCATTAGGCGTGAACCCCATCAGGTTTTGGCCAAAATCCAGAAGTGGTTTGGCTGCTGCTGGGATATTGTCGTCCGCAACAGGAGACAGGCGCGCCATTAAAAACCGCCTTTTAAATCATCATTATGCTGTCCAAATTCGGGCAAATCGAAAGATAGCTGCGCAGGTTCACTCGCAAACCTTATTGGGTTTTTGATATGGCTTTTGCCTGTATCGTCTTTCACGAGAGGCGCGTGAGGTTCCGTTAGGGCTGTATGCAATCTGCGTATCGTTGACCAACAACAATCAATATTTTTAAAAATGTTTTCCCAGTCTGATTGCGTTTTCAGGAGGAAAGTCTTGGATAAAAAGTCTTTAACCACGTCTTGCTGCCCCACGGGTTTTTTCATCGCCTCAATTAATTGCGGCGCGCCCAGCGCGGTTAGCACATTGGTCACAAATTTTGGCTCTGACCCCCCTAGAACAATATGACCACCATCTTTTGTCTCGTAGATATTGACAAATGCGTTGCCACCAAAACTTCGCATTTCCTCACGCTTTGGCTGTTTATCATGTGCAAAAACAGCCCCCGTGACATTAGGCACCCAAGACAACAGGCTGTCATACATGGAGATATCCAGATAATCGCCCATACCCGTTTGCGTGCGCCGATATAGCGCCATCATAATACCCGATAGCGCATGTAGAGAGGCCGCCATATCCGCACTTGGCATAGGTGTCAGCGCAGGGGTGCCATCCATCCCGCGCGTTAAGTCCGCCGTACCTGCCATCGCTTGAATGATCAAATCATGTGCAGGCTTGTCGCGGTAATGTCCGTCTTGGCCAAAGGCTGAAATGGAGCAGTAAACCACGCCCGGATTAACCGCTTTAATCGCGTCGTAATCTACGCCAAGACGGGTAACAACACTGGGACGAAAGGCTTCAATAAAAACGTCGGCCTCCGCCGCCAATGTCATGAAATCACCATGCTGCGCCGTGTCTTTTAAATTCACTTTATAGCTGCGTTTGCCGCGCGCAATATTGGTAAACCAAACAGATGTCCCGTCCTCATAGGTCTCGCCCATATGACGGGTTGGCTCGCCCCTACCATTATCGGCCTCGACCATCACAACATCCGCGCCGTGATCCGCCATCATCATCGACATATGCGGCCCCGGCAAAAACGCAGAAAGGTCGAGGACTTTTATCCCGCCTAATTTCCCTGTTGGGCGCTTCATCCCAAAAGGTCTTTGGTATCAGCCCCAAGCTCTGGCGCGATGCCGCCTTTGAGGCGCTGGCCGTTATATTTATAGGGCGAAGATAGAAGGCGGATTTTACCATTTTCAAATCCGTCGTGCTTGTCTGTATAAATCATATCGATCTCGGCGACATAGGGATTATCCATGGCTTGGGCGATATCATAGACAGGTGCGGCTGGGACATAGCCACCAAACTTGTCCATCCAATGAGCAACGGTGTTTGTCTTAAGTACCGCTTCCATGACCTCTTGCACGACAGCACGGTTTTTGCGGCGGTCTTCCACCTTAACAAAGCGCGGGTCTGTTACCCATTCATCATGACCAAGCCGTTCGGCAACGCGTTCCCAGAACTTTTGCGTTTGGCAGCAAAACATAATCCAGCCATCACCTGCTTCCATTAACTGGCTTGGCACAATAGCAGGGTGTGCCCCGCGCGGTTGGCGGGTCACAACATCGCCTGCGTTTAAATACCATGTCGCAGGGTATGACAATTGGTGCAGCGCGGTATCAAATAGCGATACATCAATATCGCTGCCCTCACCTGTTTTATGCGCGCCAAATACGGCTGCGACCAAGCCTGTGGCGAACATGCTGCCTGTCATAAAGTCCACCATAGACAGACCAAAGCGTACTGGCGGGCCGTCTGGCTCACCCGTAACAGAGCAAAATCCCGCTTCAGCCTGCATAAGATAATCATAGCCTGGCCAGGCCTCGCGCGAATTACCGCGCCCATAGGCCGATAAATGAGCGCAAACGATTTTTGGATTAATCGCTTTCAGCGACGGATAATCAAGACCCAGCTTTGCAGGCAAATCACCCCGAAGATTATTTGATACCGCATCGGCCGTTTTGACGAGATCCTCAAAGGCTTTGCGACCTTCGGGGTCTTTTAAATCAAGGGATAAGGATTTCTTGTTGCGGTTAAAGGTCTGGAAAAACTGGCTGTCCTTCTCGCCAATCAAATGCGGCGAAACAAAACGCGATACATCCCCGCCTGTGTCAGGGTTTTCAATCTTGATAACTTCTGCCCCTAAATCGGCCAAAAGCTGCGTGCCATATGGCCCCGCACCATATTGCTCCACCGCGATAATGCGAACGCCTTTGAGGGGAAGATGTTGGGTCATATCAAAAACGCCATTCAGGTCTAGTATTTTTAATTGCAATAATCCCATCGCCAAGAAAAGCCGCAGCTAGAGCAACAATATCAATAGTTCGAGATGGATATTTATCAGATTTTACAGCTACAAATCTCAGCTGATGTTCATCTATATTTTGCGCCCACATTTTCCTCCCGTCTATAACTGTAGGTATCATTCCAAAACCTGTCATGTGATGAAGGTAATTAAGGCAATAAGAGTAATTTTCTTCGATTTCATAAGTTAAAGCACGAGGGTTACGCGTAGTCGAAAATTTCTCCCGCCAACCATTTGATATTTCAATTTCCGCCAATGATAATACTCGCCTTGCATGAAAACCAAAGTCCAGAAGATTTACAATTAAGTCTTCTCTGAATTTATTGCTCCAGAGTTCTGGTGTATCAGCAGACCCAATAGAATAAATTTGGACAGCGCAGGCTCTAGCTTTTTCGAGATGCAATTCACCCAGTCGCCGCATACTCTCATTTAGTTTTTGTTCTGCAACCTTGTTCTCAATCATTTAGATTTTATTCCGCGCAATCTGCTGCTTGGCGATAATCATGCGTTGCATTTCATTCGTACCTTCGCCGATACACATCAGCGGCGCTTCGCGGAATAAACGCTCGACGGGATATTCCTTGGAATAGCTATAACCGCCGTGGATACGCATGGCTTCTAGGCTGTTTTCCACCGCCGCTTCTGACGCGAAATATTTCGCCATACCGGCTTCCATATCGCAGCGCTCACCCGTGTCATAGGCGCGCGCAGCATCCAACGTCATCAGTTGCGCCGCTTTCGCGCGCGTTGCCATTTCACCAAGCTTCAGTTGTATCGCCTGATGCTCACAAATTGGTTTGCCGAATGTTTTACGTTCTTGGGCGTAGCGTGTGGCTTCCTCAAGAGCGCGGTTGCAAATACCGACAGAGCGCGCAGCAATGTTAATCCTGCCAAGCTCAAGCCCGCCAACAGCCATGTAAAATCCTTTGCCCTCTTCCCCACCAATCAGGTGACGTTTGGCATCAATGCGGTAATCATCAAAAAACAACTCGCCGCTATCAATGCCTTTATAAGCCAGCTTTTGCATCTTATTGCCCGTTGTGTAGCCGCTATACTTATCGCCCGTATCAGGATCAACCTTTGGCGTGATAAACATAGACATGCCGCGGTAACGCGGGTCGCTATCTGGATCGGTTTTGACCATTAGCGCAACCGCGCCGCCCTGGATTCCGTTTGATATCCATGTCTTTGCGCCATTGATAACGTAATGGTCGCCGTCTTTCTTCGCGACGGTTTTAATCGCCTGCAAATCCGTACCAGCATTAGGTTCTGTTAGGCCAAGCGCGCCCCGAATCTCACCAGAACAAAATTTCGGCAACCAATATTCTTTCTGGAAATCTGTCCCGTATTTTTCAACGACTGTCGCCATCATCAAGTGAGAATTAAAGATACCCGTCAAGGACATCCATTCTTCTGATATTCGCGTTACAATCTTGGCATAGGTCGATGCCGACAGGCCCAGCCCGCCGTAATCTTGCGAAATTGTCGCGCCAAACAGGCCAAACTCTTTCATCTGCTCGACAAAAGCGTGGGGATATTCATCAGCATGTTCCATTGCCATGACTTTTTCACGCACTTCATCGCGGCACCAACGGTCAATGGTGTCCAGCATCATGTTTTCATCTTCTACGGTCCAGCTGGACTCATGCGGTATGGCGTTCATGTCGTCGTCCTCTTGGGTAAATTAGTAATGTTCAACTTTGTCTTCGACCGCCTGCCCTTTGGCTGGGATCAACATATTGCGTTTAAAGGTGCAAACCATTGTGCCGTCTTGGTTATAACCCCGCGTCACAATGGTCACGATGCCTTGCCCAGGACGAGATTTACTCTCTCGCTTGGCGAGCACTTCACTCTCGCCGTAAATCGTATGTCCAACATAGACAGGCGCGGTGAATTTCACTTCGTCCATGCCCAGATTGGCTATGGCCTTCTGGCTGCAATCTGTGACCGACATACCAATCAAAAGGGCCAGAGTGTAAGGCGAAACAACAAGGCACTGTCCAAATTCAGACGCTTTGGCGAATTCATCATCAAAATGCATGGGGTGCGTGTTCATCGTCATTAACGTGAACATGTGGTTATCATATTCAGTCACAGTCTTCCCTGGGCGGTGTTCATAAATATGACCAACCTCAAAATCCTCGTAATAGCGGCCAAAGGTCTCTCTAAACCTGTTTGGACCGACCTCTTTGACTGAACCAACCATAATTAACTCTCGTTTTGCGCCAAAACTCGCAGGGCTTTTTTGACCACGGGGGCTTCGATAAATTTACCGTCAACAATAACGACGTTTCCGTTGGCTTTTTCATAGGCTGCGACTATGGCCTTGGCTTGTTCTATCTCAAAGGTGCTGGCGGATAATGCGCGGTGGATTGCCGCAATTTGCGCTGGATGAATGGCGGCGCGCGCATGAATACCAAGCGCTTTGGCTTGACGCGTTGTGGCCTCGCAATCCTCTAAGTCGCGCGCAATGATATGCGGCACATCAAAGAGAAGCGTGTCCGCCGCCGCCGCCGCATTGGCGAGACGCGAGCGTGCAAACAAAAGCGTCTCCCACGAAAGCGCGCAGTCCAAATCAGCACCATAATCAACTGCGCCGAACAGCCCCATCGTAACGCGGCTTGTATTGAAAATATCATAAGCGTTTTCAAGACCTTGCGCGCTTTCTATAATTGGAAAAAGTGACCCAACACCGCTGGGTAAAGCGTCATCCAAATCATTAATCTCTGACTTGCTGTCAACCTTGGGGGCCATAACAAACGGTAGGCTTAAATCCGCCTCTTGCAGAGCCTTTATGTCCGCCTGACCCGCATCAGTATCAATGCCGTTAATACGCAAAGACACATTCTTGTGGTCTGATTGCGACAGCCACGACAAAACATCCGTGCGCGAGCTGTCTTTATCACCCGCACCCACAGCGTCCTCTAAATCAATACAGACCAAATCTGCGCCCGCCATGCAGGCTTTGTCGAAACGGTCAGGACGATTACCTGGCACAAATAAAAGGGATCGATGATGCATCATATAATCTATACCGCTCCTGGCTTGACCTGGCTGGCAAAATGGTTCGCAATATCTTCGCGGCGAGCGACCCACACATCATTGCGGTCTTTGACATAAACTAAAAATTCACGCAGCGCCCAAATGCGACCAGGACGGCCAATAATGCGCAAATGAAGGCCAAGGCTCATCATCCGTGCGCCCTCTGTCTCAGCCTCCACAAGCAATTCATCAAATGTCCGCTTGGCGTAATCCAGCCACATCTGCGCCGTAAAACTTGGTGACAGCCAAAACTTCATATCATTACTATCGACTGCATAAGGTAATATTATCAATGGCTTATACGAACCATCTCCCATATCAATCTGCTCCCAACGTGGAAAATCATCGGAATAATCATCCATATGATAAAGATAACCCTCACGCACGAGGGAACGCCGAATATGATCTGTGTGTAGATAGCGCGATAAATAGCCGACAGGCTTTCGCCCGCATGTCGCAAGGATAAACTCTGTCCCCATTGCGATAAAGTCCCGCTCCTCTTCCTCGCTCATAAAGGCTGTAAATAGCCAGCGGTAGCCGTGACTACACGGCTCATCACCGCGCGCCATAATGGCGTCCGCTATCCACGGTGCCTTCTCTAGCGCTTGTGCGCAAACTGTCCATGTCGCTGGCACAGCCGCGGCATCGAGGACCTTTAAAATACGCGGCGCACTGCGATTAATACCGTATTGGTAATTGCTTTCATTCCCGTGGACACGAATAGGGGCTTTGAGGCCCGAGACAAGTTCATCAACAGGTTCATTGGCTTTATCGCCTTGCAAAATACCGCGCTCTGCCCCCTCCTCGACATTAACGACGATCGACAAAGCCAGTTTCGCGCCATTAGGCCAAGTGAAGTCTTTGGGGGCTGGGTCGGCAGGAACTGTCATCTAATGTGGTTCCTCGCCGCCCGAGACGTTCATGCTCTCCGCCGTAATGTAGCGCGCTTCATCAGAACATAACCACGCGACGGCGTTGGCGGTATCTTCGGGTAACCCTGGGCGGCCCATCGGTATGCGCGCCGCCATCGCTTTCAGGTAATCCTCTACACTAGCGGCACCCGTGACTTCGGCAAAATATTTGTTTTGCCAAGCGCCCAATGCCGTTGTGACATGGTTAGGACAGACATTGTTCACCGTTATGTCATGCCCACCAAGCTCAGTCGCAGCAGAGCGCACGAGGCCGACGAGGCCGTGTTTAGAACTGGTGTAGGCTTGTGCATGGGGGAAGCCTGATTTGGCGGCTTGGGACGCGATATTGACAATACGGCCGCCTTTGCCTTGCGGCACCATCACTTCAGCAGCGGCTTTGACGCCAAAGAAACTACCGGATAAATTTACATCGATCACAGCACGCCAATCATCTTCTGTGACGTCGAGTAACGGCTTCATAATATAGCCAATACCGGCGTTATTGACCCAAATGTCGAGTGAACCATGTGTGTCAACTGCATGACTGGCGAGCTTTCGCACATCATCCAACGACCGAACATCACAAACACACGTTGACGCCTCTACACCCGTCTTGCGAAGCTCACTGGCGATGCTTTCCATTTCATCTGTGCTACCGATATGCTCCGCCCCCGTGGCTGCATCACGCGGTGCGCCAATGTCGGAAATCACGATGTTCGCGCCGTCTTTGGCAAGGCGCAACGCAATCGCTTCACCAAGACCCCCGCGACGCCCAGACCCTGTGATAACAGCGGTTTTACCTATAAGCCGCATTACAGCTTCTCTGTGCTGATAAAGACCAGATCATCAGTCATGGCCTGAAACTCGGCTGCAATCTTTTGCATCGTCTCTGATCCTGCTTCTGCACCAAACTTGTCCATATCCAAAATATCGAGCGTTTCAAAATACTGATAGGGCGGTTTATCGTCGGAGAACAATAGGCCTGTTGTTTTATAGACTTCAAACATCTCAATAGAGCCAAGACCGTTAACGGTCGGGATATCCACTGTCCGCGCCCAAGTCTCATAATCATCAACACTGGTGTCGGGTTTTAGGTTAAATAAGACCAATATCTTTGTCATGGGATTGTCCTCCGTAAATGTCGCACCCTTTTGTGCAGCTACTGGACAACTCGCCTTGACTTTCGTCAACTCCAAATTGACTAAATATTATAAGCAAAAGAAAATTATGGAGGATATTATGAGCGATAAAAATATGCCGCGTAGCTATGACGGCCCGCCAGATTACCGCAATGTTGGCCTTCACGGTATGTCGCCCAAAACAACCCATGATGAGAAATCACGCTTTAATTTCTTGGCGCATTTAAACCGCCACCTTGCAAGTGAAATCCTTCCTGGCGTAAAAACGGCTTATGAAACACGGGTTGAACCAAAAAACCCGTTCCCCAATCACCGCAATCAAGTGCGTAAAGCTCTTCTTGAAGACTCTCTCTTCCAGCATTGGAGCGCCCTTCGTCGCGGCACAATGGAACTTCGGCAACAAGCTGGGCGGTGGGTGACACTTCGCCAAGCAAATGAGCTTAATAGTAAAGCGGCTGAAATGACAAAAGACGACCCCCGTCTTGTTCTTGATGCTAATTTAGACATTCCAAAATATCTGTCATCGATTGACCATCACTGTATGCCAGGCAGTTACCATGATGAGTTAGTCCCGGGTGACGTGACGGGTGCCGCCAATTATGATGTGGGTATTTTCGTGACAACAGGCGGTGGTCTAGGCAGATTTTCAGACGGCGGTGGTCAAGCCGTTGTGCAATGGATGCAAAAGAACCGCCCTGATTTTGCGCCTAAAAGAATTTTAGATATTGGCGGCGGTCTTGGCCAAAACGTCGTGCCAATAGCGCAAGCCTATCCTGACGCAGAAGTCGTTTGTGTGGATACTGGCGCGCCTGTGCTGCGTTACGGTCTAGCGCGCGCAAAATCGCTGGGTGTAGAGAATATTACCTTTGTTCAAGCCAATGCAGAGGACTTGTCACGCTTTCCTGACGGTCATTTTGACTGGGTGCAATCCACCATGTTCTTGCATGAAACCTCTGTCAAAGCGATGCCAAAAATCATGAAAGAAAGTCACCGCCTGCTCGCACCGGGTGGCCTTGTTATGCATGTCGAGCAGCCACAATATGCGGCTGATATGCCGCTATATGAGCAAGCCATCCGTGATTGGGACGCGTTTTACAATAATGAGCCATTTTGGACAAAAATGCACGAACTGGATTTGGACCAATGGATGGTCGACGCTGGTTTCTCGCGCGATGAATTAGTTCACGGCGGCGTTGCAGCCGTCGTCGATGCATCGCTGTTCCCCGAGCACGCCAATGACGATGTCGAAGATTACGGCCGCAAAGCTGCATGGCATATCGTCGGCGGGCAGAAATCAGATGCGGTGAAAGAGGCGGCGCAATAATGACCGAAGCCATCGACCCTCTTAAATTGGCAGGTGCCAAACCCAAGGGCAAGCGTCCCTACTTTCTAAAAGACCCTGATGTCGAGCGTGTGCTGGCTGTCACCATGGCCCTCGCACAAGAAGTGGCCGTAATGCGGGAGCGCCTAGATACGGTTGAACGTATTTTGGAAGAAAAAGGAACGCTGTCCCAATCTGATATAGAAGCGTATAATCCCCCAAAACCAATTGCAGAGGCACGCGGTTCATGGACCCAAGAATATCTCGCGCGTGTGCTCAGGATTTATCAGCAAGAAATTGAAGCCTTGGATAACGTTAATGAGCCAAGTTCAGAAGATATTGGACATGAATTGGGGGCTGAATAAGGTGATCACACGAGTTTTGCTGGCCACTGGCGTCGCAGTTACAGCCCTTAATATGGCAGCCTGTTCTGCGCATTCTTCTGATAGCTCTGATTCGCAATCACCAAATATTAAAGCTGACTTCCCTAACCCCGCCTCTGACTCTGCAACAGGCTGGACGCCAGAGCGCTATAAGACCTGGGTGCGCTCTCGCGCTGGCACAGGTGATCCCGTTTATTGGTATTCTGTTGGCACCTTGCGGGCCTTTCCAGGCGGCAAGCTCCTTTATAATTTTGAAGGCTATGACGCGGGTCGCGCGGAACGCATAAGCCCGACCATGACCAATCAATATTCGCGCAAAGTTTATTTTTACCGCGATATAGAGACGAATGAAGTCATTCGTGAAGTCAACGGTGAGCCTGTGGAGCCAATTGCCTATCCGTATCAATTCATCACCTATGAATACAAAACAGACAAAGATGAGCCTTATCTTCAAACGATGGTTGAACAAGGCACAGCCCCCAACGTTCGTTCTATCGGCCCGGGTACTGATATTACGGTCCGACAAATCGGTAATTTAGGGCTTTATACGGCGCCGTTGTTTTTGGATTTTGAAATTCCAGGCCAGAGCCAACGCTACCAAACCTTTGAAAATTATGATTTTGTCATTCCACAGGATGATAGTCAGCCCGGCATGATTACGTTTATGCGTTATGGCCCGTTACCGAAATGGGCGCAGTTCACAGATGAGAATGGCACGCTCGTGACCCAAGGCGCGATGCATATGACGACATGGCGCATCGCGGATTACAACAATGTTCCCAAAACCTTGCGGGATTATGTTGAAAGTGACGCGCCGCTATGGCGTGAGCCACCCAAGGACTTGGCCGATATTCGTAGGCTGCAAGGCGTCAGCGAATGAGCCTAGGAACAAAGAACCACATCCGTCGGGCTTTTGTAGACTCAGATTACGGGCAGATGCATTACCGTATCGCGGGTAAGGCGAGCGACCATAATACGCTCTTATGCCTGCACCAAAGCCCGAAATCCTCCCGCGAGTTTATACGTTTCATGGAGGTCGCCAGCCAAGACCGTTTGGTCGTGGCCATAGACAGCCCCGGTCACGGCGAGTCCGATGTACCCGACGCGCCTATTGGCATAGAAGGCTATGCGCGTGAGATTTGGTCAGCCGTAGACGCGATTGATTTAGGGACTGTTGATCTTGTCGGGCACCATACTGGCGCGAAGGTCGCAACAGAAATGGCGTTTCAACGCCCCGGTGATGTCGGCGGCATTGTTATGGTATCCGCTTTAGTGCTGAGCGTTGAAGAACGCGAAGGGTTTAAATCGATGTTCAAGCCCATCCCGCTTGATGACGACGGAACACGGTTCTCCCATATGTGGGCGCAAGCCTTGAAATACCGCGGTCCCAATGTAAGCCTAGAAATGCTAGCGGCTTCCATGGCAGAAAACATGCGGGCGGGCGAAGCCTATGAATGGGGCCATGAGGCCGCCTTTGCCTATAACGCCGTTTTTGAAGACCGGGTCAGTGCCTTACCGCACCGAATCACAGTGCTTAACCCTGCGGATATGCTATTTGACTATACGCCGCGCGTTGGGCCCCTTTTGCAAAACGGAGAGGTCGTTGACCACCCTGAATGGGGCTCTGGCTTTATGGACACGGATCCAGTTGGCACTTTCAATGCGGTAAAAAAGGCGCTGGGATAGCGCTAGCGCAACGGCAAAACAGTTGTAAACTTCATCTTTTCCATAGCGAAACTCGCAGATACATCGGATATTTTTACCTTGGCAATCAGGCGCTGATAAACCCGGTCGTAATCGGACACGCTTCGCACCATCATTTTTAGGATATAATCAACATCACCCGCGAGGCGGTAGAATTCGACAATTTCTGGCATGCTTTGGACGGTTTTAGCAAAATTATCCGCCCATACTTTGGAATGATCATCCGTCCGTATAGAGACAAATACGGTAAGCGGCAGCCCAACCTTATCATTATTAACGAGCGCCACGCGCCCTTCGAGGATACCCGCTTCCTCCAGTTTTTGCACGCGCCGCCAACAGGTATTCAGCGAAACCCCAATTTCATCCGAGATCGATTCGAGTGAGCGGGTGGCATCAGCTTGTAGAATTTCTAGTATTTGAACGTCATTAATGTGTAATTTTTCTATCATTAGGCAAATATAACAAAAATATTTCTTATTTACCAGCAATTACGACATCTCACTGCGAAGATTTTTGATAGCCCACATTGTAACATGACAAGAAAAATAGGGATTATCATGCTGGACTTTGTAAGCACTAGTACGAAAAAAACGACGGCCGTATCACCAATACCGCTACCCCCTATGTTCAAAGCTATTGAGCGTTTAATTGGCAAAACACCTTTGATTGCTGTTAAACTGAAATATCAGGGAGAGTTGCGCACCATTCACGCCAAATTGGAATATTTCAACTTATCGGGGTCTATCAAAGACCGTATGGCGCTTGAAGTTCTGCGTTGTGCTTACCAGACTGGTGCGCTCCGAGCAGGTGATTTGATTGTTGAGGCCACGAGCGGCAACGCGGGCATTGCCTTTTGTGCGTTGGGTCGGGCCCTTGGCCATCCCGTGCGGATTTATATGCCCGATTGGATGTCTGTTGAACGCATTTCGCTCATGAAAAGCTATGGTGCAGATGTGCGCCTTGTATCGCACGCGGAGGGCGGGTTTCTAGGCTCTATCAAGATGGCCGAAGACCTCGCACGTGAACGCAATGACGTTTTTTTGCCTCGTCAGTTTTCTAATGAAGATAATTGCAAAGCCCATTGCGGCACGACAGGGCCAGAAATCGCAGCGCAGCTAGGTGCCTGCCCTAACGCATTTGTGGCTGGGGTCGGTACAGGCGGCACAGTGATGGGCGTTGGTAAAGCGCTTCGTGCACTCTGCCCCAATACGAAAATCCACCCCATGGAGCCCGCAGAGAGCCCAACCCTGACCACAGGTCACAAAGTCGGCAAGCACCGTATCCAAGGCGTGTCCGATGAATTTATCCCGGACATCGTATGCCTGAATACGTTGGATGATGTGGTTTGTGTCAATGACGGGGACGGTATTATTATGGCGCAAATGTTATCCGCCAGGCTTGGTCTTGCTGTGGGGATATCATCAGGGGCTAATTTGATTGCGGCACTTAAGGTGCAGACCGCAATGGGTGCGGATAAAACGGTCGTGACGATATTTTGCGATGACAATAAAAAATATCTCTCAACTGATCTGACCAAAGTCGAACCTGTAAAAGACGGTTATTTGTCGACCGATGTTGAGCTGCTGAGCTATGAGGTTTGTGGTTAAGCGGTATAGCTTTTCGGCAAGCCTGCATTGGGCGTAAATCCGTAAATCGGCTCACCAGGCAATCCCTGTGCGAGATATTTGCGGCAATCAATCAGGGCTTCCAAATCAATCCCAGTATCGACACCCATAGCCTCAAACATATAAACCAAATCTTCGGTCACGATATTGCCTGATGCACCGGGGGATGCAGGGCAGCCCCCTAGCCCGCCTTGCGAGCTATCGATGACGCTAATGCCCTCTTCATAAGCCGCGAAGGCGTTGGCAATACCCAGTCCGTAAGTGTTGTGTAAATGCACAGATTTGACTTTATCCGCGCCCGCGACGTCGCGCGTTTTGCGGATAAGGCGTTTCACCTGTGCGGGATTGGCGTAGCCCACCGTATCAGACAGACCAAGCTCATCCACACCGGCCGCGACTAGACGTTCCGCCAGACGCAGCACGACATCCTCAGCAATCACCCCCTCAATGGAGCATCCAAAGGCCGTGGATAGCGCGCCTTCAAACTCTGGCCGCTCACCCTTGGGCTGCTCGGCTATGAGCGCTGCGATCGCCGCGACATTTTCAACCGCCTGATCATGGGTTTGACGGAGGTTCTTAACCGAATGGGTCTCTGATACAGATAATGGAAACCCCATGGATGTTACCCCCGCCGCGATTGCCGCCTGAGCGCCTCGCAAATTTGGCACAAGCGCCAATACGCGTAGACCAGGCAGCGTCTTTGCGTAAGTGACAATTTCCGCTGTATCCGCCAACTGCGGGAACAGCTTTGGCGGCACGAATGACCCGACTTCTATCTCTCTGAGCCCCGCGTCATACAGACCTTTAATCCAGCGTTTTTTTATGTCCGTCGGCATCACGCCTTTGCAATTTTGCAAACCGTCACGTGGCCCAACTTCGGAGATTAAAATTTTGTCTTTCATGTGCGTCTTATCCCGCTTAAATCTTAAGCTCGAGTTGAGGTGTATCAAGCCAAACACTGCCGTGATTAGGGATAGACATAGCCATGAGCACAGAATCTACAATGGTCTTATCAGACAAAACTGCACGCGAAATTTTCGATGAAATCCGCGCCAATCCAGCCCGCAAACGATTTGGCTACGGCTCGCGCATGGCAATTGTCAACGTTGACCCGCAAAAAGCCTACACACGTCCAGACCTGTTCAAAACAGGATATATTACTGATCCAGAACAGATGACACATATCAATAATTTGTCCAAGGCATTGAGAGACAAGAATTTGCCCGTTATTTGGACACATGTCGCCTATATGGAAAACGCAGCCGATTGCGGCGTGTGGGGCACACGCACCAACACCCCCGATAGCTTGCAAAATATCAAATTTGGTAGCGAGCGAGCAGAATTTGATGACCGCCTAGATATTCACCGCGATGTCGACGCCGTTTACACCAAACGCATGCCAAGTGCATTTTTTGAGACGCCGCTCAACAGTTTTCTGACATTCCACAAAATCGACACGGTCGTCATCACAGGCGGCAGCACAAGTGGATGCGTGCGCGCGACCGCTGTCGACGCCCTGTCATACGGCTACCGCACAATTGTCCCCATAGAAACGACTGCGGATAAGCACGAAAGCTATCACTTTGCCAACCTCACCGACCTACTCATCAAATACGCCGACGTGGTTGATGTGGCCGAAGTCTATGAATGGATAGAGGGTTATGAAGGCTGATCCCAACCTCTACGACTATTGGCCCTATGCGAACCGTCCTAAGATTACGTGGCCTGGGGGGAAGAAACTTGCGTTTTGGATTGCGCCCAATATCGAGTTTTATGAATTTATGCCGCCAGGTAATCCGCAGCGTAGCCCTTGGCCAAATGCCGTTCCAAATGTGCAGCAATATAGCCAGCGGGACTTTGGTAACCGCGTCGGGCATTTGCGTCTTATGGAGCTCCTCGACCGCCACAAGCTTCGTGGCTCAGTCAGCTTAAACGTTGCGCTGTGTGATCATCATCCAGAGATCGTTGAGGATTGCGCGCGGCGCGATTGGGAGTTTTTTAGCCACGGTATTTATAACACGCGCTATAGCTACGGCCTATCGCCCGACCAAGAGCAAGCGGTACTTGATGACAGCATTCGCAGTGTCGAGGCTGCCACGGGGCAGCGTATTCGCGGTTATCTTGCCCCTGCCCTGACCCATACAGAAGCGACGCTTGATCTGATTGCGGAAAACGATTTTTGGTATAGTTGCGACCTGTTCCAAGACGATCAACCGCAGCCCCTTAAGACGAAAACGGGCAAGCTTGTGTCTATGCCTTACTCTCTCGAGGTTAATGACGTGATTACTTACTCCGTCATGGGTATGGACCCGGACCGTTATGCCGATATTTTGAAACGTCATTTTGATCAATTATTACTAGAAGGCGAACGTAGCGGCACAGTCATGTGCATCCCCCTTCATGCCTATTTGGTTAGTCAACCCAACCGCATAAAGATGTTCGAGCAAGCCCTCGCCCATATCACCGCGCATCGCGACGATGTGTGGTTCGCAACAGGACGCGAGATTGCAAAGCACTTTATCGATAATTATTGGGATAGCTCCCTTGATGATATTAAGGCGCGCGGCGTAGCGACGGGCGGGACGGGGTTTAGCCATGGATAAGTCCTACCTCACCTATCCAAAGCGCGGCTATGGCCAAGACCATGAATTTTATAAGTGGCGTCTATCAACAGAGCGCAAAAATATACAATGGAAAGACGGCACGAAAGTCGCGGTTTCTCTCATCATTCCGCTAGAGTTTTTTCCATTAAACCCCAGCGGGGTGCCGTTTAAACATCCGGGTGCCATGGTCACGCCCTACCCTGATTTACGGCATTTTACGGTGCGCGATTACGGCAACCGCGTGGGCGTGTTTCGTATTTTAGAAGCGCTGGAAAACGCCGATGTAAAAGCCAGTTTTGCGGTGAACGGCGAGGTCGCAAGACGTTATCCCCCTTTGATAGACGCTATAAAAAACGCAGGACACGAGATTATTGCCCACGGCCTATCGACAGACCATATCCACCACGAAGGCCTATCAGCGAGTGAAGAAAAAGCTCTCATAACAGAAACGCTGTCTTGTTTTCATAGCGCGCCCAAAGGCTGGCTATCGCCTGCCCGCAATCAAAGCTCGCGCACATTGGGATTGCTGCGTGGCGCGGGATTGGATTATTGTCTGGATTGGGAAATGGACCAACTGCCTGTCGCAATAACGACCGATGTGACCCTTATCCCCAATAGCTATGAGCTGTCCGATTTCACCCTGCTTCATACGCGTCGCCAAACAGAAGAAAGCTGGCTGAAACAAATCCAAGATGCCATAGAGTTGCTCGTGTCAGAACATACCCGTTTTGGCGGACAAATGCTGGGCCTGACACTAACCCCATATGTCATCGGACAACCGTTTCGAATATGGGCTTTGAGGGCGCTTTTGGCCCATGTCAAAGACAATCCAGAGGTCAACACTCTAACTGCGGGCGAGATTAACCAACAATTTGTGAGCCAAAATGCAAACCCCTCTTAACGGTATAAAAGTCATAGAGTTTTCCCATATGGTCATGGGGCCGTGCGCGGGGTTGATGCTGGCCGATATGGGAGCGGAAGTCATTAAGGTCGAGCCATTGGGCGGCGATAAAACCCGCAGGCTCCGTGGGGCGGGGGCTGGATATTTCCCGATGTACAACCGCAATAAAAAATCGCTCTGCATTAATCTGAAATACCCAGAGGGCAAACAAGCGGTGCTTGATTTGATTAAAGACGCTGATGTTTTTATTGAAAACTTTCGTCCCGGCGCGCTGGCCAAGCTTGGCTTTGGGTATGAGGCGTTAAAAGCCCTAAACCCACGACTCATATATTGCTCTGAGAAAGGGTTTCTTGACGGCCCTTATTCTCACCGCACGGCGCTCGACGAAGTCACGCAGATGATGGGTGGTCTGGCCTATATGACAGGCCCCCCAGGGCAACCATTGCGCGCTGGCGCATCAGTCATCGACGTCACTGGTGGTATGTTCGGCGCGATGGGTATTTTGGCAGCGCTTAATCAACGCCACGTCACAGGAGAAGGCAGTCATGTTAGCGCTGCCTTATTCGAGACCACAGTCTTCCTTGTTGGGCAGCATATGGCACAAAAAGCCGTCACAGGCACAGCCGCCGCGCCCATGCCCGCGCGCGTATCAAGCTGGGCCATATATCAATTATTTGAGACCAAAGATGATGAACAGGTTTTTGTTGGAGTAGTGAGCGATAGTCAGTGGAAGACACTCTGCGAAGCGTTTGATTTACAAAACTTACTGGACGACCCGACGTTGGCTGAAAATCGTGACCGTGTTATTCATAAAGACAAATTCCTGCCGCAGATAATCGACAAGTTCAAATCCCTCACTAAGGCCGAACTCATGGCTAAAATAGAAATGCTTGGCCTGCCCTTTGCGCCGATTGGTCGACCAGAAGATATGTTTGACGACCCGCACCTGAATGCGGGCGGCGGGCTACTGGATATGGAAATGGAAGACGGCGGACGGTGCAAACTCCCCGCCCTGCCCATATCGCTCAATGGTGAGCGCTTAGCTTTGTCTTTGGACCCACCCAAAGCGGGCGAGCATACAGATGAACTTTTGTCTGACTTAGGGCTAGATCTTGCGGCCTTGAAAGCCAAAGGCGTTATTTAATAGAGCCAAGGACGCTGTTGGCTGTCGCGCGCAAAGTGTTGGTCAATATCAGCCTTATGGCTCAACGTCATAGCAATTGGGTCGAGCCCACCAATGAGCATCGCTTTATCGCCCTCTGGAATATCGAAATGAAAATTGCCAACTGTCTGCGACGACAAATCAATGGTCACGTCACGGCCTAGCTTTGTAATTTGGTCATTAGAAAGCTGAATGGGTAAAATTCCGTTGCGCACGCAATTATTATAAAATATCTCGCCAAAGCTCTCGGCAATGATGGCGCGAAAACCATATTCTTTCAGCGCCCAAACCGCATGTTCGCGTGAGCTACCGCAGCCAAAGTTTTTCCCCGACAGTAATATAGTCGCGTCTTTAAATTCAGCTTTGTTCAAAACGAAGTCAGGATTAACGGTTCGTCCTGACACATATCGCTGCCCTGCAAACAAACCCCCGCTCAACCCTGTTTTGCTGACCGATTTCATTTCGCGAGATGGGATGATCTGATCCGTGTCAATGTTATCCACCATCAGTGGCGCAGCGATACCCGTATATTTTAAAAACGGCGCGTTCATGACACATCCTCTGGGGCACAAATGGTGCCCATCACAGCTGACGCTGCGACAACGGCAGGGCTTGCCAAATGTGTGCGCACATCTGGGCCTTGCCGACCTTCAAAGTTGCGGTTGGTGGAGGATATGACCCGTGACCCTCGCGCAAATGTGTCTCCTCCTGCATAAAAACAAAAGGCACACCCGGCAGCCCCCCACACAAAGCCTGCATCTTTAAAAATCCTGTCGATGCCTTCCGCCTCGGCCGCGCGCCGTACTGACATGGATCCAGGCACGCAAATCGCTGTAACACCGTCCGCGACTTTCTGCCCCTTCAAAACAGTGGCCGCCGCGCGTAAATCAGATAGTCGCGCATTGGTGCACGACCCAATAAAGGCTCCGTCAATCTTCAGCGCGCTGATACGCTCGCCACCTGATAACCCCATGTAATTGAGCGCTTTTTCGTTATCATCATCCAAAATTGGAACAGCGTCGGTCATCGCCGCTGCTTGAGCAGGGCTTGTCCCCCACGTTACAGTAGGGCGCACGGCGGTGGCATCAATATGATGCACAAAATCATAATTAGCATCCGCGTCACTCTGCAAATTTTTCCAATAATCCGTTGCCGCGCCCCAATGCGCCTCAGAGGGGGAAAAGCGCTTGCCCTTCAGGTAGTCTGCGGTCTTATCATCGGACGCAATGATGGCTGTAAATGCCGCGAACTCAACCGCCATATTGCAAAGGGTTAAGCGCTCTTCAACAGAGAGCGCATTCACAGCTTCACCGCAATATTCGACGGCGCAGCGTCTAGCTCCTGCAGCCCCGAAGGTCTTGATGATGTGAAGAGCCAAATCTTTGGCTGTGACGCCCGCGCTTAATTTCCCGTCAATCTGAATTCTCATTTGAGGCGGCTTTTTCACGCGCAAACACCCTGTCACTATCGCGTGTTCCGCGTCGGTTGAGCCAATACCCCAGGCGAGCGCGCCAAGTGCGCCTTGGCTGCATGTATGGCTATCAGGACAAACAAGCGCTAGTCCGGGTTGCACGATGCCAAGCTCTGGTGAGATAACGTGAACAATACCTTGTTCAGCGTCTAACACGTCGATCAGGTTTATGCCGGCCTGCTTCGCCGCTTCGCGCGTGGCCGTAATAAACACGCCGCCATCAGGCGTGCGAGAGCTATCCGCGCCGCGACCAGCGTCTGTGGAAACAATATGATCCATTGTACAAAAAACATGCTCTGGATGTCGCGGAGTGCGCCCAGCTTCTAGCAGAGACATAAGCGCGACACTGCCTGTGCGCTCGTGCAGGAACACACGATCAATGGCGATTAGGTCTTCATCACCGTCTAAGGACTTTACGCGGTGCGCGTCCCATAATTTATCAAACAAAGTTTGGTTCATATCTATATAATATAAGGGCAGCCGCACAAAATGCGACTGCCCTAAATCAAATGATTTAAACCGCTTAGAAATTAAAGCCGATATCAACGCCGTAAGTGGCGGGTTCAGCCGCATAAACGGCATTGCCAGTGGCTGTACCAGCCCGGAAATATTCCTCATCCGTCAAGTTTTTGGCCCAAAGGGCGATATTCCAATAGCTATCATCTGGACGATAAGCGATGCGTGCATTGACCAAAGTCGGAATTTCAGACAACGCACTGGCTGGCGAGTTAGCAACAAGGTTAAAGCTATCATCTTCAAAACTAACGTCGCCAGAGAATGAGAGGTCACCAGAGGTGAGCGGCAGAGTATATGTCGCGGCTACATTCGCTTTGTAATCAGGGGCGTTTTTAAGGCCCAGTCCCAAAGCACATTCAACGGTCGGAACGCCGCCAACGCAAGGAACGCCACTATTAGTAAGCGCCGTCGCTTGATCGAGGGTTAGCTGCTGATATTCCCCGTCAAGAAGCCCAAGATTGGCGGCAATCTCGAAATTCTCAACAGGCTGCCACAACATATCAAACTCAAAACCCTGAATTTCAGTTTCGTCCACGTTAAAGCGTGTGAAGCCAAGTCCCGGAACGGTCGCAGCAATCTGCAAATTATCATATTGATTGTTAAAATATGTACCATTGAACCGCAGCGTATCGCCCATAAATTGCGACCGGAAACCCAGTTCAATCGTTTTCACCTCTTCCTCTTGAACGGGTAAGAAACAACCGGTGGGACCGAAACAATCTGGCGAGAAGCCTGCACCCTTAAACCCTGTCGAATAAGACCCGTAGACCATGATGTCATCTGTCACATCATAATCAAGCTTGGCCGTGTAGCTTAGGTTGTCAAAGCTTTGGTCGGCTGTATTGCTAAGGCCCGATGATAGATTTTGACCAAAGAAGTCACGGCTTTCATCTGTATAACGCACACCAGCGGTCACTGTTGCGCGGTCTGTTACGGCGTATTCACCCTGACCAAAGAAGGCAATGCTCTCTGATTCAGACGTCAAAGTGAATGGGAACACAAAAGCCGTATCAAGTTGTAGGTCTTCTTTAAAATAGAAGGCCCCAACGACATAGTTAAATGGCCCCTCCAAATTAGAGCTAAGCGTGATCTCTTGGCTGAATTGGTCCTGATCAGTTTCTTGTGCAAACGGGAAACCAATATGTGAACTTAAATCGTCATTAAGTGTGCGGTAGGACGTAATGGTCTGCAATGCATATCCACCAAGGTCGCCATTAATCGTTGCAGCTAGACCGCGTGACCGTGTCTCGTTACTGTGACCATTAAAGCAACCAACGGGTCGGGTGAACTGGAACGGACCGGCTGGCGCTGTTGTGCCTGTTGCGCAATTTGCGCCGGGGGCAGGCTCTACCGTGAAAATATTGCCGTCCCGATCAAGACTATCAACGATGGACGCCGGGATAGGATCAGAATCATCATTGGTCATATCACCCGTCAAAAGGACATCCCATCCATTACCAAAATCATGACTAAGCATACCCCTCAACGCCAAAGTATCGACCTTACCGACGCCCTCTAACGCTTCGTTTGCCGCAGCACCTGACGGATTAATATCAAAAAACCCGTCACGCGACTTCATCAGACCTGAAATACGCACAGCCGTATTATCGGTAACGGCAAGGTTTGCTGTTCCTTTGATGTCGAGCCTTTCATAATTACCGACAGTGATTTTACCGCTAAAGGATGTCTCGTCTTGCGGCTTTACGGTTGTGATTTTAATCGCACCACCATTACTGTTTCGACCATAAAGCGTGCCTTGCGGACCCCGTAGAACTTCAATTTGCTCAAGATCAACCAGATCAAACAATGATCCAACAAGACGTCCGTAATAAACTCCGTCAACATATGTACCAATAGCTGGCTCTACAGCACCTCGGCTTTCGTCCTCGCCAATACCGCGTAAAAAGATGCGCGCCGCGTTCGCCGTGCCTGTATTTGTTGCCAAATTTAGATTGGGGACAGTTTTCTGCAAATCAAGAGTACCGCTAATTTGCTTTGTCTCTAAGTCTTCTGCGGAAATCACTGTCACGGCAACGGGTACATTTTGAACCGTATCGGTCCGACGTTGCGCCGTCGTAACGATTTCGTCGATTTGCGCTTGCGCGACTGTTGGCATTGCCAGCAAAGCGCCGACACCAATAATGGATAGAAGTGATGAAGTTGAAATTAGTCTTTTACGTGTTGTGTGCATGTGGGCCTCCCGTTGCGCGTTTGTGGTCCCTCGCGTTCTCTTGATAGAACTGTTTTGTTGATAATCTAAATCTGTCTTGGAAAAAAAATCAGACTTTGATTTGAAACAAACGAAACTCTGCGTCGAAAATCATGATGCAAATATGACACAATTTGATGATTTTCATGCTCATATGCCCGCCATGCGTGCACACGCAGGCACCTGGGAAGGCGTTTACACCCATATAAATCGGGACGCAGAGATATTAGATAAACACGCGGTGAACGTACGGTGTGAGTTTCCCTCATCAGGTGACTACGTCTATGTTCAACACAATCATTTCACATGGGATGATGGTCGGGAATACCGTGCAACCCTCCCCGGCACATATCGGGACGGGCGGCTTTGGTGGGATTTGGAGACCTTCTCTGGATCTGCTTGGGAAACTAAAGACGGGCTGATTTTGCTAAATTTGGACCGCAAAGATGACCCTGGCGCCAATTTTTTTGAGATTATCGCCATGGGCTCTACGGGACAGCAACGATCCCGAACATGGCATTGGTTTAAAGATGGTGCGCTATTTAAACGCACGCTTTGTGATGAATGGAAGGTCAGCGATTGACGAGACGCAAAGTCAACAAAGCGGTAATCACAATAGGTTAGATGAAATACGACATAGATATGAGGAACCGCAATGAACAAGCGCTTATCTGACGATGATATGAAAAGCCTAACACAAGTTTTGGGAGCAGCAGGGCTGTCTGATGAAAAAGCCAAACGCGAATTGTTCAGTCAAGATATTTGGTCAGTCGGTGAAACCGCAGACTTTGTTATCAGCCCCCATAATACAGAGCAATTGTCAGAGGCGGTGAAGATTGCCTCTCGCGGCAAAGTGCGCTTGAATCCGCGCGGTGGCGGAATGTCCTATACCAATGGTTATACACCATCAAAGGATAAGACGGGTATTTTGGATTTTTCCAAAATGGATAAGATTCTCGAGATCAACGCTGACGATATGTATGTCACCGTTCAAGCTGGGGTCACATGGATGGCTCTTTATGAGGCGCTGAAGCCACTCGGCCTTCGTACGCCGTTTTGGGGACCGTTATCGGGGTTTAGTTCAACGATTGGTGGCGGGCTTTCCCAAAACAATGCATTCTTCGGCGCAGGCACACACGGCCCGTCGACCGACAGCGTAACCTCACTAACCGTTGTCTTAGCTGACGGCACAATCGTGAAAACAGGCACAGCGGCCAGCCCAAGGGGCAAACCCTTTTGGCGGCAATACGGCCCTGATTTAACAGGATTATTCCTCTCTGATGCTGGCGCGCTGGCCTATAAAGCAGAGGCTACCTTTCGCTTAATTCCCCTACCCGCGCATGAAGGTTACGCAAGTTTTGAATTTGATACATCAGACGGTTGGGTGCGGTCGCAAATGGAAATGGGGCGTCTTGGCTTGGCCTGTGAGTTATTTGGCTTTGACCCTAATCTGCAGGCCGTGCGCATGAAACGCGCTAGTTTTGCCGCCGATGTTAAAAGCCTGACCAATGTCATTACGAAACAAAAAGGCGGTATCCTTAAAGGCCTAAAAGAGGGCGCCAAAGTCGCTATGGCTGGACGCGGTTATATGGATAATGTCGCCTATTCTGTGCATTTCATGGTCGAAGGGCATTCGGACGCAGAAGTCGCTGCTAAAGTGAAAACCCTGAAAGACATAGCGGTCCGTCATGGCGGCAGCGAAATTGAAAACTCTATTCCAAAAATTATGCGCGCCAATCCCTTTGGCCCGCTGAACAATATTTTAGGGCCGCAGGGAGAGCGCTGGGTTCCTATACACGGCATTGTCGGCATGGGTGACGGTGCCGAATGCTTGGCTGAAATTGAAGCATTATTTGCATCGATGGAAGATGGATTTAACACGCATGAAATCACAACAGGATATCTGCTCACGACCCTGTCAACCAATGGGTTTCTCATAGAACCTGTGTTTATCTGGCCCGAGGAAATCCATCCCATCCACGAAATCACGGTTGAGCCATCGGTCCTGAAACGGATCAAACGGTTTGAGACAAACCCAGACGCCACAGATTTCGTTAAACAAGCCCGCCAAGGCATTTTGGATATATTTTCAAAATACGGCGCAGCGCATTTCCAAATCGGGCGCACATATCCCTATGCGAAGAACATGAGTCCAGAGACCTTTGAGGTTCTTAAAATGATTAAAGCAGGTCTTGACCCCGACGGTGTTATTAACTCTGGCGCTTTGGGATTGGACTAACCGTGCATCTCATACGGGGAACAACATTGACGGTTGCAAATATTGCGGCCTCTCGCGCCTTATATTGCGACTGGCTCGATTATCGATGTGTTGAAGAAGGCGTAATTACCAAAGATTTGGCACAGAGTTGGGACGCACCTAAAACGGCGGGCTGTCGCTATGTCTTGCTACAACCCGCCTCTAACCGCGAAATCTATATTCGCCTGATTGAACAAGCCGCGGTACCGAGTTATAAGCCCCTGCGCAGTTACGGGTGGGCGGCTATTGAAATTTGCAATCAAGATACGCTGACGGTCAATGAACGCATGGAGCGCTCACCATTTAAAATTATCGGGCCACCCAAAGAACTTGACGGTTTGCCCGCCATTTTTCCTATGCAAGTTCAAGGGCCTGATGATGAGATTGTCTATTTGACTGAAATTCGTGATGACCTTGCAGAATATGATCTTCCCCGCGCTCAAAGCCTGATTGACAGCTTATTCATTCTTGTCCTTGCCTGTTCTGACATGGAAGCCACAGGGGCATGGATGCAAAAGCACTTGTTGATTGAAAAAGGCCGTAGCATCGAATTGATTTATTCGATGATCAACAATGCGTTTAATTTGCCCGCGGATACAAAACACACAATCGCGACCTTAAAGCATGAACGCGACGTCTTCTTGGAAATCGACCAATATCCCGACGGCACAATCACCCGTCCAACACATGACGGTATGCTGCCACCTTGCGCCGCAATTGCGTCCTTTCATCATCCTGATTTTGAAGCTGTTATGGCCGCAAATGACGGGCTATGGATTACACCGCCAACGCGGCGCGACGGGATAATGTATAAAAGCAAACGCGTTGGCACGCTCCGTGATCCCGACGGCACTTTAATCGAAATGATAGAGGCTTAAATGAAACAAATCGTCCTAAAACATAGTATTGAGTCCGCTCCAAAAGCCAAGGATTTCACGGCCATAGATGTTGCTAGACCCGAATGCCCCGACGGCGGCGTGTTGGTGAAGGTCAAATTCATTTCTATTGATCCCTATGTTGGCCATCTGCTGAATAAAGGGCATATGCACCAAAAACCACCGATACCCATGAAAGGGAAAATTCCCAGCGGCATCGTCGGCGAAGTTATTGAAAGCGATACACCCAAAGTCAAAAAAGGCGACCACATCCACGCAACAGATGGATGGTGGGCCGAGTTTAACACGTTTTTTGATAATGAATTTACTGTGGTAGACGCCAAAGCAGCCCCCCTAAGCACCTATGCCGGCGTTCTAGGTATGCCTGGGTTAACTGCATGGTCTGGCGTCACGCAGCTTGCCCGTGTTCATGACGGTGATGTTTTCGCGGTCAATGCTGCAGCTGGCCCTGTAGGCGGTACGGCAGGACAAATCGCGCGTATGAGAGGCGCGAAGACCGTGATTGGCATCGCGGGCGGGCCAGAGAAATGCAAAATGGTCCAGGACGTTTACGGCTTTGACGCTTGCGTTGATTACAAATCAAAAAATTGGAAAGATGATTACAAAGCTGCCGTTCCAGACGGCGTATCAGTCCATTACGAGAATGTCGGCGCAGACCAATTGGCTTTTGCCATGCAAAACCTCAATCTTTACGGCCGTGTCGTGCTTTGCGGTTTGGCTGCCCACTACCACAGTTCTGAACCTGCCATGACTCTCATCGGGCCAATTGTTGGCAAGCGGGCAACTGTCCACGGCCTTGTTGTCTATGACTTTTATCCCCGCTGGGAAGAATTTCGCGCCGAAGTCGCGCCTTGGGTTAAATCTGGCAAAGTGACAATTACTGAGGACCGTGTTGAGGGTTTAGATAACGCGGGCGCGCTTATGGAAAAACTGATGACTGGCAAAAATGTCGGCAAATGTATTGTCGCGCTTTAGGGGGCTATAATGACAAACCATAGGACCATACGCGGTACGATAGCTTACACATCCAAAAAGCCTGACCGGATGAATCAAGAGCGTGGACGAGAGTTTTTCACCCTGACCCAACAAAGTGACGGCACCTCTGTCCTCCATGCGCATTGTGAAATTGACGATGCGCCAGATGTCATCCGTGATATTACGAGCTGTTTTGATACCCAAACGATGAAGCCCCGCGACGGTGCATCCCGATTGACGATTGGGGGCAAATTTGAAGGCTCAGGTTGGTTTTATTTCACGGACAGCGCGTGCGAGCTTGAAGTCTATAACGTCAAAACAGGTCGGGCGTCCGAGGCAATGCCCTTAGACACGCCCGCAACATGGTTTGGCAATCACGCCATTGTTAATGACGGCTTCCTGGGTAAGTTCTTCCCGCTGGGCTGCGAGCCTGGAAAGCGCCGCATTGCCAATGTAATGATGAGTTCCCCTGATCACCGCGGCGCAACAGGACCAGAGCTCTTCCCGCTATCATTTGGCTTAATCTATACAGGCAATGAGACCATTACAGTTGGCGCGGGCACGTTTGAAGCAAGACGGTTTGAGGTTGTCGATACAGCCGAAGGTCTACCCGAAGAGCATCCGCCCTATGTTATGTGGACGACCAATGATGAAGACGGCATCTTCCTGCGTGGCGGCGTGGACGGCTATATGATGACGCATTATGAATTAGTGGAACTGTCCCGATGATCACGCTTTATGGCAGCCTTGTTTTCTTCCACATCTTGCTGTTTGTGTTTTGGCTTGGCGCTGATTTAGGGGTAGCCATATTAGGCGATCACTTCCGTAAACGCAGTTACTCCATTGAGGAACGTCTGACAATTTTAAAGCTATTGGTTATCACGGATATGGGGCCGCGTACGGCGTGGGCTCTCATGATTGCCAGCACAATATCATTGGTTGCGGCCGGCGGTTATTGGGCAGTGCCCTTATGGGGTGTGGTTGCGGCATGGGCGGTGAGCTTAGGCTGGTTATGGCTCGTCTGGGCGGCGCATCTCGCCGGGCAAACGCCAAAAGCAACAAAACTTAAGAAGATAGAGATGGTGTTGAAGTGGGGTTTGGCAGCCTTTTATTTAGGTCTTGGCGGATTATCGCTAGTAACAAATGCCCCGCTAGAACCCAACTGGCTCGCGAGTAAGGCCTTACTATTTGGCTTGATATTCGTCGCCGCTATTCTGATCGACGTGATGTTTAAGCCTGTTGGACCATTATTGATGGCCCTGATTGAGAAAGGTTCCTCGGAAGAAACAGAAGCACCGCTTCTCAAGACGATGAACAAATCGCGGTTTTGGGTCCGGATGACCTATCTTTTGCTCGTGATTGTCGGCTTTATTGGTACGACACAACCGTTTTAGGCTTAACGAAATCACTAGGGTTGAGTAACGAATCGCGTGTTCATTTCACCCGGTTTCGAGCCCCATAAGAAGTTCATATCAATGTCATAACCACGCTCTGTTGTTTGGTATAAATCTGCGGACAAAAAACTCTCAGACTCAATGCGTATTTGCATATTTCGGCGCTTAGAATCGATAACGCATGTTTGTGGGTCAACATACCCTGACCAGTCGCCATTGCTTCCCTGTGTCCATTGCGGGTCACACCCAGCATTAAACGTCGGCTTGAAATCGTCTTGCGTGAGTTGAGCAAGCAATTCAGGCCGCTCCCAGACATCTGCATAACGTTCAGGGTCGTTAAGACCATAAGCCTTTTGCACCAACCCCTGCCCGTCATCACGTTCGACGAAATTATAGACGCGTTGACGATAGAGTTTAAAATCCTCGCCCGTATTCATTTGGCTATAGAACCACACGCCCGTTAAAGCGTCGGATTTTATACGCATTCGTCTGTCTCGAATAATGGATCCATCGCTATCTTTTGCTGTCTCAAAAGTCTTATCAAAAATTACTGCAAATTGCTCTGATGTTGACGGCGTATTGTTGTCAGACATACCCGCGCAAGATGACAATACTGATGACGCGATAAGAAGAGCTGTTAGGCGCATAATCACCTTATTGGTAGCTTTCACGGTCAAGTATCTTATTCAGTTCCATAAAGTATCCGTCACGGTCAAATAGGTAACATGTACGCACAACAATGGGCGGTGCGCCGTTACGTCCTGGATAGGTTGTTTCGCTGCCGGGGTTCGTCATATGGATACCTTCCAATTTCGCAGCCGCAGCACAATGTTCATCAACGTTTTCAGTATTAAATACTAAGACCGCATCCCCAATACCAAGACGACGGCGAGGTTCGCTTGGTGTTTCCAATTTTGGGTCTAACCACTCCAGCATACCAATCCAGCCGACCCAACTATCATTGGTGCTGAGTAACACGAGGCGGGCTTTGGCCCCTGGTTCGCCAGCGGGCAAAGACTTCCCGCTCATTGTAACTTCAGTATCGTAATTAACCTGAAAACCCAAAACATCGCGGTAGAGCTTGAGGCTTTCGTCAATGCTAGACACGATTAGCGAAGTACGGCGAAGGTCTGTCGGAAATTTCTGCATTGCCGCATCTGGGGCCGCAATCGAGGTTGTTGTATCATTAGCTGCGTCCTTGTCAGGCGCATTTGCACCACAAGACGATAATAAAACCGCGAAGAAAGTGGTTGCTCCAAATTTCAAAATTGCTTTCATGTTCTTCATCCTTTTACAAAAAAGCCCGACGCAAAACGCCGGGCTTAGGGAAGTATTTTTCTCGCCTTAGAAGTCCGCTTTTACACGGACGCCAAACTGGCTACCGCGGCGGTAGGAAATAAACGTGCCGCGCGGTCCAGTTGGGTTACGGTCAACCGACGTGGCGCCAGGCGTAGACGCACTGATAGTGCTAAAGCCTTCAAAGAAGTCAAACCAACGTGTCGCAATCGGAGGTGTACGTTCGTTTAAGATGTTGCGACCAAAAATTTCCATCCGTAAGCCACTATCAAATTTCACACCAATCTGAGCTCCCAACAATGTCGCGCCGCCAGTTTCCATGCCGTTATGAACTTGAATGAACTTAGAGCTTTCATAGGTCAAATCTGCATTTGTAAAGAAATTCATTGTGTCGTTCACGGGCATTTCAAAGCGTGAATAAATGCTCGCCTGATGCTCTGACGTCATTGGAATTTTGTTACCAGCAATCGAACAGCTTAAATTGCCCGTGAATAAGCCATCAGGATCAAATGTTGGGTTATTTGGGTCCGCAGAGCCGCGAATTGTCCCAACACTCGGCGGGTTGCTTTGATCAAATGGCGAGATCAGATAACCACCCGAATTAAGCGTGAACTGGAAGTCATCACAGCCCGATGTGAATTCCGCATCGGTATAAGCATAAGTACCGCCAAGGGTCAGATTATCTGTCAGGTCATAGAACCCTTCAAATTCAAAGCCCATAATCTCAGCATTACCCTGGTTGGTCGCCACGGAATTTACAGCTGTAGACCCTGCCACGGCCACAGGCGTCGTCAGTTGATATTGTGAAATATCATTAAAGAACGCCGCCAGTGTAATCTGGCCTTTGCCATCCCCAGTGCGCGTTTTAAATCCGATTTCAAAACTATCACTTTCTTCGGGTAGATAGCTTTCGTTATTGGTTGGAATACCAATCGGGCCATTAATACCGCCGGGTTTAACACCATGGGCGTAGCTACCGTAAAGTGATGCGCCATTCGCCATGTCATAGCTAATGATTGCCTTTGGAATAAAATCAGACGATTTCGCAACCTCGTCATAAGTTATGACACTTTCTGCTCTGTCAATAAGGCCTTTTTCTTCCTCTTGATAACGCGCCTCAAAAGACAAGGACAGCTGCTCTGTAACGTCGAAATCCAATGTAGCAAAGATGGCTTTGTTCTCAACAGTTAGCGTGTCGCCAAGGCCGCCGATAAAATCTGGAGCCGTATTGGCAAAGCTGACGCTAAAGCGGTCGTCTTCGCTTTTGTAATAAAAACCACCCGCTGACCATCGTACGCGGGCCTCTGCTGGGGATGCCACACGCAATTCACCAGAATAATCAAAGCTCTCTGACAGAGCCGCATTATAGAACAAACCATCAGCCTGCGGGATAGAGAAGAACGGGCTGATTGGGAAGAAGTTCATCGTTCCAACCTGATGTGTAGAATCCGACCCGGCGATAATGTCTTGTGCACGGAAGCCAGCCTGCGCCATGACCGTATAGCCATTGTCTAGGTCATAGTCGGCCTTAAGCGTACCGAACGTCATATCACGAATAACGCCTTGAATTGGCCCGCTTGATAACGTTTGGGCGGGGGCTTGATCTTCAAATTGGCTAAGATTGCCACAAAAATACTGGAATGTGCTGTCTGTTGTGACTGAGTCTGGAAAGATACCTGCAAACGGTGGGTTCAAAAAACTTAAGTGGTTGGGATTGTAATAAGCGCCTGACCTGTAACCTGGAAAGCAGTTATTATTTTCGGCACCGACTAAACTAAACGGGCGTGCGCCGTCACGGTCTTCGACATAACCAAGCCGTGCCAACACAGAGAAATTATCACTAAAGTCGGCATCAACAACGGCGTTAAATGACAATGTTTGCTCTTTACCAAGCTGTTCACCGCCGTCGGCGTTTATCCATGCGCTGTCACCGCCGTATTCATAATACCGACCCGACAAAGAAAACCCAAGACGATTATCCGCCAGTGAATTTGAAATACGGCCATAGACTTCGACTTCGCCGTCTTCTGCCACTAACGCCTCGGCAGAGCCTTCAAAGCCATCTTTGCTTGGACGTTTCGTAATAAAGTTTACGGCACCAGAGTAAGTATTACGCCCGTATAGCGCAGATTGCGCGCCTTTAATAACCTCAACACGTTCTAATCCGCGTGTATCAAGCGCTTGCAGATCACCCGAATAATAAACTCCGTCAATGAAATATGCGGCCCCTGATTCAACACCGAATTGTACACCCGCCAAAATATTTGCTGCACCACGAATAACAGGGCGCTCAGTGGTCCGACCAAACGCTTGGGAGAATGAAAAACCAGCCGTATGGCGCGCAACATCATCGACACTGCGAAGGCCAAGATCTTCAATGGCAGCCTCATTGAAGGCTGCAACCGCAACGGGAACTTCAATAAGCGTCTCTGCTTGACGACGCGCTGTTACAATAATTTCGTCGTCTTCATTAACCTGCGCTATGGCCGCATCAGCCATAAGCATAGCGCCGATAATGGCGACGGATGCTGTTAAACCTGATTTATAATTTTGTTTGAAAACGCTCATTTTGTCCCCTTTTCGTAACATTGAGTCTGTAATTGACTCTATAAACGCCTAGGAACCTGCTTTTCATTTGATTTATGTCATATATTTCACTTTGCAGGCTGAAACGGCCAAAATAACTGCGTCAATGTGTCAATTCCGCAACATGTCCCAATCATGCGCAATTAAAAGTAGCGCCTTAAAATCGAGCTTTGCGTTTTTCCAAAAACGCCGAGTAACCTTCTCTAAAATCGTCACTACTGAATGCATCAAGGAACCATTTTTTGGTTGATGCGGTCTCTCCGCGTTGTCCTTCGGCGATAGCCATGAACATTTGTTTTGTAATTTGCACCGATGATTTTGATGTCCCACAAATTGACAAGGCATAATCACGCACCTCTTGATCCAGCGCATATTGGTCAACTAGACGATCAATTAATCCCATTGTTTTTGCTTCTTCGGCTTCTATTAATCGGGCAGAGAACAAAATATCTTTAGCTGCGGATTGCCCGACTGTTTGAACGAGGCGACGCACATCGGAGAACGGATAAACAAGACCAAGCTTACCCGGTGTAATAGCGAATTTGCTTGTGCCGTCCGCAAAGCGCAAATCACAAGCCAGCGCAATACCCGTACCCCCACCTACGCAAGCCCCACGAATCTTAGCAATTGTGGGGCGCGGAAAATTTGCAATAGCGTCCAACGCGACCGATATCTTCTGAGAGATAACCGCGGACGAGTCTGGCGTGGCATAAAGTTTGCTAAACTCAGATATATCCGCACCGGCCGCAAAATGCTCCCCAGCGCCCGTAATAATCAAGACTTTTAAATCAGGGTCAGCGGCCGCCGTAGCTAATGCAACGGTTAAATCATCCCACATCTGCGCTGTCAGCGCATTACGCCTACCGGGTTGATTAAGCGTAATACGCCCAATCTCGCTGGTGGTCATGTGAATTTGTATCGCGTCGTCTTTGGTTGTCATGGGGCGCTTTTCAAAATGAAGATTAGGTTTCGGCAAAATCGTCTATCGTCAACGGACAGACCGTATTGGCGATATAAGCCTTTTGCCTAAAGAAGCGCAAGAAACCGTTTGCCCCCATTCGCGATGGGCCAAGCCCTGAGTTCTTAAAGCTCTGCTTTCCGGCTTCAAAATATTGCCCCGTCAACGCACCGTCCATCAGGCTTATCGCTCCAGCATTGATGTGCTGTCCAATTTCATGGGCTTCCTCAATCGTACCTGCATAAACGGCACCTGAGAGACCAAAGCTCGTGTCGTTCGCCAAGTTTATGGCGTGCTCTATTCCGTCATAGGCCATCACGGGAACCACCGGACCAAAAGTCTCCTCGACCATAATATTCATAGCGTGGGTCACATCGGCAATAACCGTCGGGCGCAGCCACCGACCACCGCCATGTGTCAGAATTTCGCCGCCTGTTAAAACGCGTGCGCCCTTGGTGACCGCGTCTTTGATTTGCCCTGCGACAATGTCCGCTTGCTTATTAAAAATAAACGGCCCGATATGACCCTGTGATATATCGGGGTAGTTCAACTTAACGGCTTCGGCCTTAGACACTAATTTATCCAAAAAATTATCATAATGTTCGCTAGGCACATATACGCGTTCAATAGATTGGCAGGCCTGCCCTGTAGCCAATACGCTGGCGCGCAAAGCTAATTCTGCCGCTTTATCTAAATCAGCCGATGCCGTTATAATCATTGGGTCCTTGCCACCTAACTCAAGATTTGCTGGAATCAGGTTCTCAGCCGCGCTGAGCGCAACTTTACGTCCGGTGGCAACTGATCCTGTAAAACAGACGCAATCCACATTATCAACCAACGCAGCCCCTGTCGCGCCGCCGCCTTGCGCAAAACTAATAACATCAGACAACCCTGCCTCTTCAATGGCTTTCGAAACGGCATCGGCAAAACGCGGCGTGACCTCTGACGGTTTTATCATCACGCAAGCCCCAGCCATTAAAGCGGGTATTGCGTCGATAAATGAGAGGGTCATTGGAAAATTCCAAGGACTAATCACACCCACAAGCGCGTAAGGTATATAGTCATTCTGATGCTTGAAATTAGGCTTCATACGTCCTTGCGTCCATTCAGGCTTTGGCATTAGCATCGGCGCAAGTTGCGTCCATCCGCGCAATGAGCCAATAACGCCCATTACTTCCTGCGAGGCAATCGTTTTGCGACCCGTATCAATTTCAAGCGCAGCAATAATCGCGTTTGCATGATTTTCTAATGACGCAGCCAACGCTAGCAGCGCATCTCCACGCCCTTTCAAACCCCGTAATAGCCACTCACCTTGCGTTCCACGCAATCTCGCGGCCAGGCTTGCAACCTCAGAGGCATCAAGGGCTTCAATTGTATAATCCACTTCGCCCGTACGCGGGTTTTTCACATTTAAAGTTTGGCTCACACGTCTCTCGCTTTTTGTTTTTATCTTGATAGGTCTTTTCGCGGGGTGAAATATGACTTAGGTCAAGATGAAATGGCGCTCAAGCGCTAGCTGTTAAGGCCGTGTGAAAAGAGAGCTGATTATGACAAACCCCATCATTTATAAGGCCTTAGCCCTCCAGACTGAATGTAAAGCCGTTAATCGCTGTGCGTCCCGCGAGGAAAGCCGTATTATCATGCATGGCTCTATTGCCCGTATCCGCGGGCAAATATTCTCGGCCAAGGCCTTCCATGGCCCTGACTTGAAACTCGTTTGTTTGCCCGAATATTTCCTCACGGGTTTTCCAGCAGGCGAGTCCGCGCGTGATTGGCAATCAAAAGCCGCCATTGATGTGGAGGGACAAGAATATAAGGCGCTTGGAAAAATCGCAGCCGATGCGGGCATTTATATCGCGGGTAACGCCTATGAAAACGATCCCCATTTTCCAGATTTGTATTTTCAAGCTAGCTTTATTATCGACCCTACGGGCCATGTCGCTTTACGGTATCGCCGGTTGATTTCTATGTATGCGCCCTCACCTTATGATGTGTGGGATGAATATTTAAAGCGTTACAGCGTCGATGATTTATTCCCTGTCTTGGACACGCCCATCGGCCGCCTAGCTGCGCTGGCATCAGAGGAAATTCGCTACCCAGAGATTAGTCGCATACTGGCCTGCAAAGGCGCAGAGGTGATCCTGCACCCAACATCAGAAGCCGCCAGCACCCAATGGACATATAAAAACGTCGCCAAGCTTGCTCGCGCGCAAGAAAACCAATGCTACGTTATTTCCGCCAATTCAGCAGGCATTACAGGCAGCGCTTTGGCAGCCTATAGCACAGACGCTCGCAGCCAGATTGTCGATGACCGCGGTATTATCCTCGCGGAAACACCCGGCGGCGAAAGTATTACCGCCTGTGCTGATATTGACATAACTGCGCTACGATACAGACGCGCGCGCAACGGCATGGACAATATGCTGGCACGTCAGCCCACTGCGCTATACGCAGAAATGTTTGCGAAAATGGACATGCATCCGTCTGGAACGCTAGGCGATGGAACAAATCCGCCGTCAAAAGATTTCTACAAATCTCGCCAAGATGATGTGATAGAAAAGCTTAAAGCCTCGGACATTATTTAAAATTCAAAAAGCCCGCCGTTATAGGGTCACGTGTATTTTGGCATGTTAGCGCGAATTTCGTCTTGGTCCCAAATCACGCCGCCCATCCATTCACCGCAGGCTGGCATGAAGTGCTGGCAAGTTATTGAGGCATACATGTCAGAGCTAATATAAGGGTCACCGCGCATAATCTCCCACGCGGCATCTTTGCTGTCAGCTTTGACGAGGAAGAAACTACCGAGGATCTCCCCGCTTGCGTCATCACGAAACGGCCCCGCGATGCGGTACGCATCATTATTCGCCTCAATATGATCTAAATGACCAAACAGATGTTCCTCGCGGAGTGGCTTCGTCTTAGGCCCATCCGTGCAGATAAACATATAAGTCGGCTCGGATAACCGTGGGGCACGCTTGGCTTTATCGCTCATAATTTCCTCCATATTTCTCTAACGCTAATATTAGCGGGTAAATATACACCTGACTTAAATCAAAACCCGCGTTAGGGTGCGGTTTAACACAATAGAAAAATAATGGGGATTTATGGCATCGACAACAATCGTTCTGCTCACGCTCATCGCGTATAAAATCATACTTTTAGGAGTCGGGTTTTGGGCATCCAAACGCGTCCACAATGAATCTGATTTCTTTCTAGGGGCCCAAGGGCTTGGGGCCTGGACAGCGGGATTATCCTATGCCGCCTCAACATCCAGCGCCTGGGTCTTGCTCGGCTTTACAGGGCTGGTGTTCAGCCAAGGCGCCGTTGGGCTCTGGCTTATCCCTGGTATATTTGGGGGATACATTCTTACATGGTTTGTTATCGGACCGCGCCTTAACTCTGAAACGGCAAGCCGCGGATATATGACAATCGTTGATTTTATAACGGGTGACGTATCCGCAAAATGGAAACGTAGTATCGGCATAGTCTGTGCGTTGATGATATTGTTTTGCTTTGTCTTTTATATCTCAAGCCAGTTTCAAGCGGCTGGCAACGCGCTGACAGAAATTTTTAATATCAATGCAACCGAAGCCATCTTAATCGGCGCGGCGGTTATTGTTATTTACTGCCTGCTTGGCGGGTTTTGGGCCGCGTCTATCACCGACGCCCTACAAGCTGTTGTGATGATGCTCGCTTGTATTTTAGTACCTTTGGCAACGCTTCATGCTGCGGGCGGTATTGGCGCTGTCATGACCCATATACATACAGTCGAGACCCCAAGCTATATCAGCTTCACGGGCGGGGCAGCAGGCATGGCGGGCATTGGCGTTGCCATGGGGTTATTAGGTACAGGGTTAGGCGCGCTAGGGCAGCCACAGCTATTGAACCGTATTATGGCGGTGCGGTCCTCAAGCGAGCGTATCCAAGGGGCTGCTATAACGATTGGCTGGGGCTTAATTATCTACACAGGTCTTGTTTGCTTAGCCTTTGCGGGTCGCAAACTCTCAATAGATACAGGCGGAGAGAGCCTGTTCTTTGCAGCAGCAGAGCAATACCTCCCCCCCGTTTTGGCCGGTGTGGTCATTGCCGCTGTGCTCTCTGCCGTAATGTCTACAGTCGATAGCTTGTTACTGGCGGCGGCTTCTGCTGTATCCCATGACATGGGTCTAACTTACCGTGACCCGGCGCGTGCATTATTATTTGGCCGTATTGCCATGGTATCAATCGCCATTCTAGCCGTGCTAATGACGCTGTTTCTACCCAAAGATATATTTAGCCGCGTCCTCTTCAGTTGGGTTGCGCTGGGCGCGGCGTTCGGACCAACTGTCCTTACGAAATGCCTTGGATGGCGAGTTAGAGGCGGCGAGGTTCTACTCGCTATTATCATAGGATTTTCGACGGCTGTGATATTCGCCAATATCGACGGTACGCAAGCCGATATGATTGAAAAATGGGCCTCTTGGGCGCTGGGGCTTGGCATCTTGTTTATTGGGAAGGACCGACATGGGAAATCAGATTAAACGCACAACACTCATGGTGCGCGACATGGAACGTGCGCTAGAGTTTTACCGCGACGTTCTGGGGGCAAAAGTTTGGTTTGATCGGCCCTTTGTTCTGGACGGCGGCGGTCTAGCGATTGGTAAAAAAGGCGACACCTTACGCCTGTGCATTATTCAGTTTGAACATGCAGAAATTGGCATGGTTGGCCTAATGGAGTTTTTAGACCCCGTTATGCCAGCCCCTGACATCACCTATGAGGTAGGCTACGGCCGCCCTGTCTTTGTTGTTGTCGCAGAGAACGCGCAAGAGATTTTTGAGCGTGCAGAAGCAAGGGGGTTTAAGACACGTGGAGAGCCGAAGACATGGTCCACGACAGGGGCCAAAGGCGAAACAAAGCATTTCCTATCCACTTTTTTATGGGACGGTGACGGACATTTCTTTGAATGTAATCAAGTCACAAAAATTGAGCCCGCACAGTGAGCGCGGTGAATAGACAATGGTGTGTAGGCGCGCGCCCAGAAGGGAAACCAAAAGCCTCTGATTTCCTTTATAAAGAGGCCCCCATTAAAGACCCACAAGACGGTGAAGTTCTGCTGGAGACGCTCTACCTCGGTATCGCGCCTGTCATGCGGATGTATATGATGAATAGTCCCATGAGTAATGAAGCCCCACTGGACATTGGCGATGTTATTCACGGTCGCGGCGTGGCGCGTATCGTAAAGTCAAACCACCCTGATTGGCAGGACGGCGAAATCGTCCAAGGGCAACTTGGCTGGCAAACTCACAAAATATCAAAAATGACAGCGCGTGAGCGGTTCCTCCGTGTCAAACATCATGAATTATCTTACGCTCATTCTGTCCGCATCCTGTCCATGACAGGACTAACCGCCTACACAGCGTTTTTTGATCAAGGACAACCCAAAGCGGGGGAGACCGTTTTGGTATCAGGTGCGGCAGGCGGCGTAGGCCATATGGTCGTTCAAATGGCCAAAATTGTTGGATGCCATGTCATCGGCATAGCTGGCGGCCCTGAAAAATGCGCTATTGTGAAAGGTCTCGGCGCGGATGATGTCATTGATTATAAAAACGAGGACGTCGCAGCCCGTATTCGCGCACTATCAAAACGAGAAATCGATATTTATTTTGATAATGTTGGCGGCGAAACATTAGCAGCGGCTCTGGATAACCTTGCCTATAATGCGCGCATAATCTTGTGCGGATCCATCAGCGAATATACGCGCAAGGAAAAGTTTGGCCTGACAAATTACACCAAGACACGCGATGCCAATGCAACGATGCATGGCTATTTTGTCTATAACTATCTGGATCAATTTGAAAGTTGCAACGCGCAGCTAGCCGCCTGGATAGCCTCTGGGCAGCTCAAACCTCTGATTGATGAACTCGTGGGATTTGAAAAAATGCCCGAGGCCCTCATCGGAGTTTATGACGGCACAAATATCGGTACGCGCTGCGTTAAAGTCAAAGACGCCTAGGAGTATAAGATGAGTAAGCCTGCAATCCGCTTTCAAAGGTCAAATTTTGTTGTCGCCAATATTGAGCGCGCGCTTACATTCTACCGAGATGTGCTGGGCTTTGATGTCGTCTTTATCAAAGACAGCGCGAAGGATAGCTATAGCTATGATGTGTTTGAAATTGAGCGACACAACAAAATGCGCTTTGCCGTTTTGGGCACAACAGAACAAGCCAACGTCATGGCCTTGACCGAGGTGCCTGATGCAAAGCCAATAATCGACACTCCCCGCCGCAGCGCAATTATTCTTGAAATCCGTGATATTGACCGCGTTTTGGAACAATCGCGTGCACTGGGCCTGAAAGTTTATCCCGAAGACAAGCTTATCACCAAAGACGGGCGTGAAGGTCGCGAAATCGGCATTGTCGATTTTGACGGCAATTTGGTCGTTATCTACCTCATCACAAAGGCTGCGGCATGAATGACCATAACTACGCCATTGATAAAGACCTGACATATCCGACCTCCACATATGCGTGGTCAATGGTTGGTTTTCTGACGCTGGCCTACGTATTTTCTATGCTCGACCGTTATATCCTTGGATACCTGACCAAACCAATTAAGGCTGACTTGGGGTTTACCGACACGCAGATGGGCTGGTTGGCGCTCGCATTTACTTTGCTATACGCATTTGCCGCAATCCCATTTGGCATGCTAACGGACCGTAAAAAACGTGTCTGGATTATTGCTTTTGGTATCGCTATTTGGTGTGTCGCGACCGTTGCCACTGGTCTTGTTACTAATTTCACGACCAGCGCAGCACTGGCCTTCGGTCTGTTTTTTATCGCGCGTATGTTTGTCGGCCTTGGCGAGGCTGTCTTAAGCCCAGCTGCTTTCTCTATTATAGGCGATAGCTTTCCAAAAGAACGCCGCGCAAAACCAATTGCATTTTATTCTGCCGCGTTGTTTCTCGCCTCATCCTTAACGGGTCTTATTGTCAAAATACTTCTGCCAATCTTTGAGGGCACAGGGCCCATGTCGTTCCCAATCGTTGGTGAATTACAACCCTGGCAAATGATCATGGTTGTTGTCGGCGCACCAGGATTACTTGTTGCCGTATTATTTTTCTTCTTGAAGGAACCCCCGCGCACAGAGAGCAAACAACGCGATGATAATAGCTATGCGGACGCCGTGAATTTCGCGAAATCTCGCTGGGCCACCTTGATGTGTTTTGTATCGATTTTTGTCACCATGGTCAGCATCGCCTATGCCCAATTTAATTGGCTACCGGAAATGTTTGAACGCACATATGGCGAAGAAGACTGGGGGCGTGCCCTCTATGCGGGGCGCAATGCTGCCGCGACATTGATTTTCGCCCTGCCAACCTATTTCATCGTAGGTATTGTGTCAGATGCATGGTCAAAACGTGGGCGAACGGATGCCCCGTTTTTAATTGCCATTATCGGGCTGTTTATCATGGTGCCGGCCACAATTATTGCGCCGATGATGCCAACAGGATGGACCGCGTTCGGTGTGCTTTGCATTGCAACAATCGGCATTGGCATGGTGTCCTGCACAGGTGTTACGGCGCTGCTACAAATCACACCAGGTTACGTCAGAGGCTCTATCGTTGCCTATTATTATCTGGCGATCACTTTATTTGGCGGACTTATCTCACCGCTTCTTGTGGGATGGTTATCTACCTCCGTATTTGGCGAGGACAAGCTAAACCTTGCCATGGCGACGCAGCCCGCCATTTACGGCATACCCTGTATTTTGCTCCTGCCTATAACCTATCGTTTGTACCGCAAAGAATTAGCAGCAAGAGAACTCACTGATGCGTAAAGGCTATTTTGGTGATGACGGAGCCCAAATCCATTACCGCCAGTGGCCAGGCCTTCGCGACATAGGTGATTGGCCGATCATCATGTTGCCACCTGCCCCGCATACAGGATTATTTTTTGAAACGGCCGCCGCACATATGCATGAATGTCATACAGTTTATTCCATAGATTATCCCGGATATGGCGGCTCTGACACCCTTATCCATCCTCCCACGATTGAGGCTTATGCGGAAGCTTTTCTTCCATTTATAACATCGCTAAAAGGGGTGCGCTTAGTTGGTTTTCATACAGGAAATCTGGTCGCCATCGAGCTTGCTGCGCGCCACCCTACTTTCATCCAAAATATGATCTTGGTCGACGTACCGTATTTTGACACAGAGACACGGGATAAATATGCCGCGTCGCTTCGCCCTGACGGTGTGCCACAGGATATAAAATCCGCTTTTGATAAATCAGTAAAAGGTGATAGCGAAACAGAGCGCGCCCGAAGCTATGCCCTTTGGGTCGAGAGCCAACGCTCTTTTGCAAATCGCAATGACGCTTTCAAAGCCGCCTTTAAATATGATGCCAAATGCCGAATTAAAGACGTCAAATGCTCAACAGTAATATGCGGAACAGACAGCGCCCTTTACGACTTATCCAAAGCAGCCGCAGGAGATATCCAAGGCTCTGAATTTGAAGATTGGCGAAACTATAAATCCCCAGCTTTTGAAATGGATAACGGGCGTATCGGCATTGATATTATCGATAATATCTCATGATAAAAATCAAACGACTGCACAACGGTCAAATTAGGATAGCGTTATGAAAAATATGCGCAGCTATATGATTGTAACCGCGAAAATAAAAGATCGTGACGCTTTTATTGCGGGATACGGAAAGGCAGCGGGAGCACTCGTTTCAAAATTTGGGGGACGTTACGTCATGCGCGGCCCCGGTGCAGAATTACTAGAAGGCGATTGGGGTGACGGGGCGTCGATGGTTATATCCGAATGGCCCAATCGGGAGGCGATACATCGCTTCTGGAATTCGCCTGAATATGCCGCCGCCAAAGCAATGCGTGACAACATTGCTGACGTTCAAGTTCTTGTCATTGATGCCCCCAAATTTACGATGGATGACGCATCCTAATGCGGGCTCTATTGATATCAGCAGCCATTTTCGCGGCCTGTAGTCCCACAGTCGACGCACAAGACCGACAATCAGATGGATTAAACAAAATCGCAGAGCGCGATTTGCGAGAATTCAAGGCGATGTTACCTGGTGTCTATGACAATCAGGAACAAGTTTATTTCCAAGAAAACCTTGATTTGCCACAGGATAAACGCCTCCCCCGTTTAACGCTGACCATCACGCCCGATGGGAACGGATTTAAAGCCGTTACTGACAGCCCGACAACGGGGCGAACGACAGAGGCTAGACTGGAATACTTCATCAAAGAAGGTCAAATTCAATCGCGAGAAACGCGTGAAGGGCAAGCGGATTGTGACCGTATTTTTACACGCAATCTAGAGCACTTTCGCGGCGAAGGCTGCGGTGGTGCCGTGATTGCGTCCGATACGGGGTTTGTTTTTGGCGATCCTGACCGCCCGTTTAAAATGCGTCGTGCACAGATGTTTAAATGCTGGGTCAGCCCGCAAAAAACAGACGGTTCATATGCATTCTACAATGACGTCGTGCTGCACGACCAAGGCGGACGGGCTTGGGTTACTGGGGATGATCATCCGCGCGTGGGGCTGAAAATTCGTAACGTGGTTTGGGCTGCTGGTAACAACCGCCCGTCCCTTGTTCTTTATACCTACAAAGGCGATGACGAAGATAAGGCCGCGTCTTACGCTTGGACATCACCGGATGAGCCGCGCATTGGTATCAATCTGCGCTGGATGCAAGTTAGCTGCACCCGTGGGAGTGACACAATAACACCCGGCATTAATTTAAAAACTGGCAGTGGACAATAAACAGGAGAACGACATGAGAAAACTTTTAACAGGCGTAGCCGCAACAGTTATGGCCATAGCCGGCTGTACAGTCGCAAATAGCGCGGACGGCCCCATCGATTTAAACACGACCCAAGGTGCACTTGATGCCATGCGTAAGGTTCAATGTTCACTGGTTGATGGTGAAGAAACGACTTTCTATTGGCACGGTCGGGCATATTCCCGTAAAATGGGGGAGCGCGACAAGCATCTTTTCAACGTCGAGGGTATGAACATTCGTGCCTGTGTCGACCATACAGATGAAACGCGCGGAAAAGGGTTCAAGCTCGTAACGCGGGAATTGCTTATCTATGTCGATAAAGATACGGGCGAAGTCATAAAGACATGGGACAACCCTTGGACAGGTGAAACTGTTGACGTCATGCATGTGGCCAATGACCCTGTTAATAACGGATTTTATGAACTTGGACGCAATGGACAACCCGCAAGTTTTGCGGGCGAAGTACTAGGGGATCGTTGGCAAATGAGCTTCACCGTTCCTCTGTTTTATTCCAATCCACTTGCCAGTGAATATCAAAGCGAAATTGGCGGGACCTACCACGCGACCGAGATGTTTAATTTCTTCGGTATGCTCGATGATTTGGTTGACCGCAGTAAAAACAGCGCCAATGCCGCAGTTGGTTGGGCCCGTATGTCAGACTGGCTACCGTGGATGAAAATGTCTGGACGCGAAGGCGCAATTTATTTTCACACAGCAGGTCGAAAGTTAGAGAGCTTTGATGATTTGCCGGATGTGTTGAAAAACGAAATTAAAACGCACTACCCTAAATATGATAGCGCACCGCCGCTTGATGACACGCGCAAAAATATGACGAGCTGGAAATATTACAAAGCTGTGCGCGAGGGAAAAGAAACTTTGCCAAACCGGTAATCAACCCAGGACACACGTCGCATTAAACCGGTGCTTTGGATGTATTAATCAATAAAATGGCCCCTTGGAGAAAAATCCAAGGGGCCATTTGGATGTTACCTATGTCGCGTGTTTGGGCCGCGTTAGGCTTAATGCCCTGCCCAGCTATCGCTGACTTTGCGCTCGTCAACTAAAGTACGAGAGAATAGCGCGTCATTTTTAAACCAATGCCACGTCCGCGCACGCTTTTGACCGCAGTCCGAAATTTGTATCATCTCATAAAGATATAAATCTGGGTCGCCCGTGCGCACCCAATTTAAAACCGTTGTACGTTTATGAAAGTCAAGCGCCATATCGCAGGCCCAGCCTTGGATAAATTCATTGTCCCACCAAAGGCGGCCGTCACGCACCGTCGCCGGAAAATCACGGGTTTCCGTGCGCCCATCATCCCAAGTATAGATATTGGTTTGGTGATAAAGATGCGGGCCATCCGTTGGAAAACGGCAGATCAAACGGGAATGATGTTCATCCGTTTTGTTGCCGTCCGCATCATAATGGCGGTAAACGCCTTCCCATATACCTTCATGGCGGGCCAGAACTGGCATTTCTTTTTTTAGGGTGTGTGTTTCTTCAGACATAATCTTCTCCGTTTTCACAGCTTTAGGAAATAGGACAAATCATGCACTTGAGAATTCTCAAGGGTCTTGATTGAAATGATTAATTAGAACCACGATGGGCGGTAAAATCTTCGCGACCACCCAAATCCCGAATGCGCTGAATATTTAAAATCGTGCAAGAATGACTATCGGTAAAACCTATAGCCTCCATTTTCTTAAGCGATGAGAACGCACGACTGACGGTTTCGATTGTTAGTCCCAAAAAATCAGCAATATCAAGCCGTGTCATCGGCAAATCAATCAATTCACTTTTCTCACGGGGGCCCTCGACAGCGAAGCGGGCTTGGTTTGAGCGTAAATACAGCAAAAATGACGCGACCCGTTCAACAGCAGAGCGTTGACCAATGGTATAAATATGATCGTGTGAGCTTTCTAATATACGCGTTAAGACAACCCGAAATTCGGACGCTAATCCTGGTGTCGTTGCTAAGGCACGTTCCAACGCAGCACGCGGGTAGCAAATAGCCTTAACATCAGTCAGCGCCGTCGCAAGGTTTGGGTATCCGGGTGTAGAGGCCGCGCCTAAAAATTGGCGCGCTCCCATAAATGACAAGATTTGACGACGTCCATCGCGTCCATTACGAGCCAGAGCAACTGTGCCCGATAAAAGATCATAGAAATAATCAGTTGCTTGGCCTTCAGTTATTAAGTGCTCGCCCATTTTAAAATGGCGCTCTCGTCCCTCGGAGAATAAAAATTTAATCTCAGGATTATCAAAATTTTTGGCCATTTCGGCCAGATGTCCACGTCGTTCGCTCATGATGATTACTTAATCCTGTTTGTTTGACGCAACAAGACTATTTAGACTCCTAAAAGCGCCAATGCGGCATTTTCTCCAGATTCCATTGCTCCTTCCATCCCAGTATGCAAATAGCTCAGATGCTCACCAGCAAAGGATAGTCGACCTGCTGCGGCGCCCATAACCTCTGACCACTGACTAATTTGTCCTGGTGCCCAATGCATGTAAGCGCCACCCGCGAGACTATTTTGCGATGTCCAATTGGGCACGGCCAGAAGGGAAATGTCATCTGGCTTGATCGCCCGCATGGATGACAACGAAGTTTTCAACAAAGCCTCTTGGTCACCACGGGGTAGACTCGCCATATAGGTCGCTCCTGTTCCGTTGATCCAAGCTCGACCATATCCCGTCAATTCGCCGCTCTTATCGCGTCCCATAAATATACGTTCTAGCGGTCCGTCTATCCACATATCAGCGGGCAGACCATCAACATCCCAAAACGGCGTATGAACTTTGAAGTGGAGTTGTAAAATTTGTGTATAGGGTAAGTTTGAAACCGCCTCGCGTTGCGGTACCGACAGGGGCGCAGAGACTTTGATGTGACGCAGCGCCCCAAAGGGTAGCGCGCAAATGCAGTGTTGAGCGCGTAAGTGTCGTCCTGTTGTATCGGTCACAGTCACGTCATTCTCGCTAACGCTAATCTCTACTATTTCAGTATCAAGGCGTACAGCCCCCGATAATGATAGTGCCATGGCTTCGGGTAACCTCTGCGCGCCGCCGTCCACAGACAGAGACGGCCCCATATCCCGCGATTGCGAATAAAGCTGTAGGGAACGATATAAATTCATCACAGAATAGCTATCTACACTATTACCGTTAAGCGTACGATCAATGACGTTTAGCGCGCGTTGGTCCAGCCCGTTGCTGCTTAAAAACGTCTCAAGACTGACATCAAAGCTGGAGAAATCAGGGTCTCGCCAATCCACAGCTGTCTTCAACGGGTTGTTTCGTCCCGCCAAGGCGAACATAGGCGTTGATGCGCCAGCCCCTTTAAAGGGCGCCGAGAAAGGATGATCAGGCGTCGCTGCCCAATCATCGGGACTGTAGACCTTATCTGCGTAAAAATGTGTAACGCCGCGTCGTGTGGGGCTATCCTTTGTCATGCCGACATTCAACTCTGCCGCCGTATCTAAAATGCGCGCGTAGCTCGCTCCAACTTGCTCTCCACCCGCCTCAGTATATGTACCGCCTTCGTGGCTCAGCGTAGACATGCGTCCGCCAATGCGGTTTGCTGCCTCAACGACCATGACACTCCTACCCTCGGCTTCGAGCAGTCGCGCAGCATGCAAGCCCGATAGACCCGCCCCTAAAATCAGCACATCGGTATCAAACCTCGGCTTTGTCGCTTTACACCCCGCAAATGCGGCTATCGACATGGCACCTGTGCCCGCCAAAACCGCGCGCCGGTTCAGTGATTTTTTGATCAGCTTTGTCATAGCGCAAGCTCCCTACGGCCATTATACTGGCAGAACAGTATAAAAGTATATCAAGGGGTCGGATTATGAATGAGATAACGCAAAGTGGCGATAATAATGACCACGGTCATGTTGATGCGCGGTCCGAATGGGCGAATGGTTGGCCCATCGTTTTATCTGCTCTTGTTGGTATTGCACTCTGTCTGAGCCCTTTACCCTATTGGGCCTTGATTATCATCGGCCCTGAGCTTGCCAAAGAGTTTGGCTGGTCGCGCGAGATGATTACAGCGGGCTTTTTATATATGACAGCGGGCGTCTTAGTCGGCGCGCCTGTCGCTGGGCAACTTGTGGATAGGCTTGGCGCTCGGAAAGTTCTCCTGCCCGCCATCATAGCACTGGCCATTGGCACAATGAGCTTCTCATTGATGACACCTAATCCAGTGGTGTTTTATACAATCTTTTTCTTTACCGCATTCCTAGGGGCTGGGACCCTTCCTATCACGTGGTCCAAGGCTATTGTGAATAATTTTGACCATCACAGAGGTCTGGCGTTAGGCATTGCGCTGACGGGTACAGGGTTATACGGTTTTTTAGCGCCGACTTATATACAAGCCTTTATCAATAATTTTGGGTGGCGATGGGCTTATGTCGCCGTTGGTATCTTGCCGTTACTATTCTCTCTGCCTCTTGCCTTTCGGTTGTTTCGCGATGAAAAAGAAGAGCGTGCACTAAAAGCGGCCGCGCAGACAACGCCGTGGAACAAAATCTTCATTTATGGCTCGGTCCTATCCGTCATCTTATTTGGGTCCATGACACTTACGCTAACAACTCAAGGTCCCGTATGGGTCATATGGTTGATGCTTGCGTTTTTAGTCGCCTATCTTGTCTATGTTTACATGGGGGCATCAGATGACGCTAAAGGCGCTAATGAATTACCTGGGTTGACACTGCGCGAGACGTTCAAAGACTACCGTTTCTGGATTATCTTATTCTCATTCATGTTGTTAGGCGCCGTTATATCGGGGATTATTGCCAACTCTAAATTTATCTTACTTGATAAAGGCTACACAGATTCAGCTGCGACTGGCTTTTTTACCGGCGCAGGCTTGATTGGACTATCAGTTTTGTTTGGCCGATTGTTAGGTGGCTGGTTGGTCGATCACTTCTGGGCGCCATTGATTGGCTGTATATTCCTAAGCGTGCCTGCGATTGGTTGTTACATATTGATGGGTGACCATAGTGTTTGGGTCAACGCAATCGCGCTTGTTTTAGTTGGTGTTGCAGCGGGCGTTGAGTTTGACCTCATGGCCTATTTTGCATCCCGTTATTTTGGCATGAAAGCTTATGGGCGGATATACGGGATTGTTTACGCTGCCTTTGGCCTAGGCTCTGGTACATCGCCCATCATCTTTAACCTGATACGGGGTACAGATCCTAATTACTCAACCGTGCTATCCTATGCAGCTGTTGGATTTATTATCGGTGGTGTATCGCTGTTATTCCTCGGTAAATACCGCGATTTTGGGGACGGCAATACAGGGCATTAACCCGCCCTTCTCCCACAGGTATTTTAAAAGATATCTTTACGCACGACTGACACGTCAGAAACGCTAACAACCCCGATATGGTCTCCTAGAAGGCTACCAAGTACTTCGATAGCTTTTATCAGTTTCTCCTCGTCCATAATGGACAGGATAACGACCATATCGCGACTACTGGAAATATCCATACCACGCCGCCAACGTGAATGACCGCCGTAGCCTGCCATCGCTGGAACGACTGTATAGCCCGTGACACCAACGTCTGTCAGGACACGCTCTGCACGTTTTTGCGCAGGCGTTTCAATAATTAACTCAAGTCGTTTTTTTGGATGCATGTCCATGGTAGTTACCCCGCAATCATTTGTGCGATGAAGATATAAAGCGGGATACCCACCGTTAGGTTAAACGGAAATGTCACGCCCAGCGATAGTGTTAAATATATCGACGGTTGAGCTTTTGGAAGGGCTAAGCGCATGGCGGCAGGCACGGCGATATATGATGCAGAAGCCCCTAGCACCATCATAATGGTCAAATCCCCAACGTTCAGTCCCATGCCGTAGCCGCATACGATACCCGTAAAAACTGCCGCCAGAACGGGCATGTAAATACCAAATGAAAGGCTACCGAAGTCAAGCTCCCGCCACCCCTGACGCAACCCACGTCCAGCGGATAATCCCATATCCAATAAAAACAAGCATAACACACCTTGGAACGGTGTCACAAAAAACGGCTCTACAGTCTTCATGCCGTCTTCACCAACAATCAGACCAATAAGAAGCGCCCCGACAAGAACAACAACAGAAGCATTAAGCAGAACTTCGCGCGCGACCTCGCCTCTCTCTGAGCCAACAACCTTACCCTCTTTTTTAAAGCCGCGCTGGGCTAGGTAAAGAGCGGAAATAATCGCGGGTGTTTCCATAATTGCAGCAACCGCCACAAGATACCCCGCGCTCGTATAACCACTAAAAATAACGGCCTGGGTCGCGGCGACAAAGGTAACAATGGAAATTGAGCCGTAATGCCCTGCGGTTGCCGCCGCATCAACGCGGCTAAGCTTTGAGAATTTCCGTAAACAGAGATAGGCAAAAAATGGCAAAGCAAAAGATAACGCCGTCGCAAATATGAAAACGCCAATCATCTCTGATGTCACAGGCGTTTTTGACATTGCCACGCCGCCCTTTAGGCCAATGGCCATCATCAAGTAAATCGCCAGACCTTTGGCGAAATCTTGTGGAACTGACATTTGCGAGCGCATTAAAGCCGCAAATAGCCCCAAGACAAAGAATAAAACTATCGGCGACAGCAACGTCGATAATGCGAGTTCCAATCCCATAGTCTTATCCTTTATTGGGCAGCACTATCACCGTCAGAATTATATCTTTGGTTTACTAAACAGTGCGAGATCGTCTGGTTCACCAATAATAGCAACTTCATCCCCTAATTCCAACTTGGCATCGGGTGTTGCAATAATAATCTGGTTATCCCGTTCAATCATCGCAATCAAACAACTATTGGGCATGTCAATCTCTGCAATCGTTTTGCCAACTTGTTCGGCCAGTAACGGCATACCGACGATGGGGCCGTGCAGGAAGTGATCATCACGCATCAATATTTCATTGAGCTCGCGTTCTGTTTTAGCCGCCAACCAACGCTGGTCAAACATATCACTTTGAATAACTTCGGCTAAGTGACCAACAAGGCGCAAATCAAGACCTGCGGGTTTAATCGGTGCCAGCAAGAACATAAGCGTGTGTGAATGAGACATTTCGTCAATATCAACGCGCGTGCGCGGGCCGAAGCGGAAGACAAATAATTCCGGCTCGTCAACGAGTTCACTCGCGCTATAGGCAATGTTAACGCTCGGGCTCAACGGGTGAAAAAAGCTTCGTGGGTCTAAGAATGCGCCTTTGATGACCTCAGGATCAATTCCAAACTTTTCTTGGCTTTTTTCGCACATGATGGCAATCAGTTGGTCTTTGTCAAATTGACCATAGCGAAAATCCATGACGACTGAGCGCGCAACCAAAGCTTCATAAGACAGGTTCTCTGCCTGTGTGCGGTCATGGATGATAGTCATCAATTCGCGCTCAAGTCCCTCATAACGTTGTTGACCCAAGCGTTCATGGACATGGAAAATTGCGCCGCGACGCTCGACGCGATGAGACGCATAGAACTGATACCACAGTACACAGGCGATTGTGACCATACCGGTAAAGGCGATGGCTAAAATACCCATTTCGATGATAAGCCAAAATGAAACCAGCAACCCAATAATCTGCAACCATGGGTAGAATGGAGCTTTGAAGCCTGGTTTATAAGTCGAAATGCGCGACTCACGCATAACAATCACGGCAATACAGACCAGCCCAAATAATAATAGCTGAAAAGCAGACGCAAGCTTTGCAACTGACGCGACATCAAATAGCAACAGCACAGCGATCATCGCGAGAACCGTAAAGATAATCGCTGTCGTCGGGGTACCGAAGCGACCAATTTTTGATAAGCTGGCGGGGACAAGTTTGTCCTTTGCCATTGCATAAGGGTAACGAGACGCCGACATGATCCCCGCATTGCCAGTCGACGCAAAAGCCGCAATAGCAGCCACGACAATTAAGATAACACCGAAATCAAACGGCACCCATCCCAAGAACTGTCGTCCTGCATCAGCAATTGGCGTTAAGCTCTCATACAAGGCTTGGGGCTCTAATAATTTAATAAGAATTAGCGTCCCTAAAGTATAAATTACGGTTGCTGTAATGAGGGATAAGGTCATCCCCAATGGGATATTTCGATCCGGATTTTGGACCTCTTCCGCGACAGATGCCACTTTGGTAAGGCCCGCATAAGAAACAAAGACAAGACCAATAGTCGAAACAAAACCAACAAGTCCCGATTTGAAAAAAGAGCCGTATTCCGCGTCCGTCTTAAATACATTTACAAAACCTGTTTCACGAAAACCCAAAATGACGAACGCAATCAAGATTACCACTAATGTGGTCACCAATATGCGTTGCAACATCGTCGTTTCTTTGGCTCCAAATATATTGATAAGCCCAAAAGCTATCGTCAAAATAATCGCCGTCACAACGAAAGGCATGTCCAGATATAGGCCAAGATAAGCCCCCATACCCACAAGGGCAAAGGCGCTTTTAAATACAACAGCAATCCATGACCCAAGACCACCAATCGTCCCCATTAAAGGGCCCATCGAGCGGTCGAGGAAATAATAGGTGCCGCCAGCTTTCGGCATAGCGGTTGACAGCTCGGCCATGCAATACATAGCGGGTAAAATCAGAAAACCGGCCAACAGATATGCCAACCAAACTGAATTCCCCGTATAAGATGCTGCGATGCCAGGAAGAAGAAACAGTCCAGAACTGAACATCGCGCCAGTGGACATAGCGTAGACATCGAAAAGTGTAAGGTTCTTCTTTAACTTTCCTTCGGTCTTATTTTCCGCTGCGTTGGCATTATTATCTAGGCCATGCTCACTGCCTGACGACGCCGTTGCATCGACACCAACTTTACTATTCGTCATGGTCCCCTCCAAATGGTGGACAGGCCAGCGATTTAAATACGCTGGCCCGATTGAGCCTATTACGGCTTAGCGCTCGCAGGAGTTTGAGCCACTGTTTCGCTATTACCTGAGAAGAAGCGAAGCATAACAAATCCGAGCACGCCAGAGGCTATAGATCCCATCAATACGCCGAGTCGCACGGCATTCAACGTCTCATCACCATCAAAGGCTAATGTTCCTATGAACAAGCTCATTGTGAAACCGATACCGGTCAAACAGGCGATACCGTACATTTGACGCCAATTGGCACCAGAAGGTAGTTTTGCCCATCCTAACTTGACCGCAATTACACAGAAGCCAAATACGCCGAGTTGCTTACCAATAAACAGACCTAGCGCAATACCCAGTGGAATTGGGGCCATCACATCGTCAATGCTGATACCAGACAAAGAGACACCTGCGTTGGCAAATGCGAACAGCGGTAGGATAAGAAAAGCAACCCAAATATGCAGGCCATGCTCTGCACGGTGCAACGGAGAGCTTGCCAACGGGTCTTTGGCGCGAAGTGGTATAGCCAATGCGGTTACAACACCCGCAAGTGTAGCGTGGACACCAGATTTAAGCACACAGGCCCATACAAAAAGACCAATCAAAGCGTAGGGTGTAATACGCATTACCCCCATACGGTTTAGAATGATTAAGCCAATTGTGCCAACACCCGCCCATCCCAAAGCAACAATCGACAGATTTGCAGTGTAGAACAAAGCAATGATTATAATCGCCGCCAAGTCATCGATGATGGCAACAGCCAATAGCAAGATTTTAAGCGAAACTGGGGCACGCGAACCGACCAAAGCCAACACGCCAAGCGCAAAGGCAATATCAGTCGCAGCAGGAATCGCCCACCCCTGCACCCCAATCGGGTCACCGATGTTGAAATATACATAAATCAACGCTGGGACTAGGATGCCGCCAATAGCGGCAAATAAAGGCAGAGCGGCTTTGTCAAAAGATGACAATTCACCCTCCATTACCTCTCTTTTTATTTCCAGTCCCACGAGGAAGAAGAAGATGGCCATTAGGCCGTCATTGATCCAAAGAAGCAAAGGCTTGGCAATCTCAAAGGCGCCAAATTGAACCTCAACAGGGGTCGATAAGAAGCTAGAGTAGAAACCGCTAAGAGGCGAATTATTCGCAATAAGAGCAAAGATAGCAACGGCCATAAGGACGAAGCCTGCGGACGTTTCTAGTTTTAAAAAGTCCTGAATTTTATTTACAATACGTGGCATGAAAGTTATCCAAAAAAAGTGGGCACCCGCCATTTCTCCTTAAGGGGGAGGACGGAAATAGCGGGGCCCGAGGGAAGGAAGTGATTATAAAACCTTAGCGGCGGGCCGCCATAGTCTCTTTAAGTCGAATTAGCTTGAGTGCATCAGGATGAGGCCCTGTCGCGCGGCAGTCAGGTGTCGACAAAGCCGCAATAGCCTTATCAAATACCGTATCAACACGGGAAGCACATTCAATATACTCTGATGTCATTGCGTCAAAATCCCGAACGGCAGCGTCATAATCTTTGCTCTTTAAAGACGCCTCAATACGATTTAAACTATCTTCGAAACCACTCATGCGCTTGTACCAATTAGCACAATAAGGGTTAGCAAAGTGAGCTCAGCTTTCATTTTTCCTGTGAATTCTGTAATAGCTTTCATGGGTTTTCCTTCCAGTTAGAAATTATGCGCCGCTGCTTATACGCAGTCTGGCGAGCTGTATTTGATCTAATACCAAGTCGTCTTGATATCTGATACCTGTGCAATGCCGTAACGGCCACGACGCCGCCGACGAACCGTTTCAGCAAAATTATCTTGCGTCGTCGCTTTGGATTGCGGGGCAATCGGAACCAACTTTGGCTGTTGATTATGATAATAAATTTCCAGACAACGCTCGATAGAGGCACTAAAACGAGACATTATTCCAGTTGATCCAGAACGATTGGACCATAATTTAGTTTGATTTACGCGAAACATTGCAAACTCCTTTAATATCGCAGTCGCGGTGTAGCCATTTGCTTTACATAAATAAAATATAAATATACTATGGGAGCCATAGCTTTAAACTATACCCAACTTAAGGGCACAAAGGCGAACCATCCGCATGAAGCCAACACTTCGACAACTAGAATACATCGTTGCAATCGCGGAAACGGGAAGCTTTTCCGAAGCTGCTAAACGCACATTTGTCAGCCAACCCAGCTTATCGACCCAGATTAAAGATATGGAAGTCGAACTCGGCGCACCGCTTCTCGAGCGTAGCAGCCTCGGCGCTATTCTAACCCCTATCGGCGAAGTCGTTGTCGCGCGTGCCCGTATAATTCTTCGGGATGTTGAAACGTTAAAGCATCTAACCCGCGAATCTGAAAATAGCCTTGCTGGACAAGTTCGCTTGGGCGTACTGCCGTCAATCGGGCCGTATCTTTTACCACAAGCGGTCCGCAAACTTCACCGCCAATATCCTAATCTGCGGATTTCTGTGCGTGAAGAACGCACGATAGACCTCTATAATCACCTACGCGACGGGCGCTTTGACGTTATTATCTCTACATCTGAAGACAGTAGCGACACACACAGCATGCCTTTGGTGCAAGAAAAGCTCTATATTTGCGTGGCACCTGATGATGCTTTGGCAACATCGCGTAACCCCGTCAGTATTTCAGACCTAGCAAAACGCGAGCTGCTCTCGCTCGGCTATGGTCACAAACTCACACAAACTGTGCAAAACCTTGCCGACTTATCGGGCGCCGTGATGAGTTCTGACTATGAAGGCACAAGCCTTGATGCCATCCGGCAAATGGCCTCCATGGGGGGGCGCATCGCTATTTTGCCTAGCCTCTATGCTATTTCCGAAGCTAAAAAAGACCCTGACCTTTTCGTGCGACCCATTGATCACCCTATGGCGAACCGTAAAATTGGTTTAATATGGCGACAGTCATCTCCGCTGGAACTTAAGTTCACCAAAATTGGTCAAACCCTTTCAGAGACAGCACAAGAGATTATGGCTGCATCGGTCTAGCCCAACATGGCGGAATACCCCCACATCTTAATCGCTGGCGCAGGTATTGGCGGCCTTACAGCGGCAACGGCTTTGGCGCAAAAAGGGTCCGTCGTTGACGTGTTCGAACAAGCCACACAACTGGCTGAAGTCGGCGCGGGTTTACAACAAAGCGCCAATGCCATGCATGCTCATCGCGCTTTGGGCATAGACGCCGAAGTTATAAAGCGCGGGTTTTCGCCCCACAATGTTGTGCTGCGCGATTTTAAAGCGGGCCGCCCCCTTCTAAGGGTGCCGCTTGGCGATGCCCATGAAACACGCTACGGCGCACCCTATGTTCATATTCACCGTGCAGATTTACACGACATTTTGCGGAATGCCGCGACCAAAGCTGGCGTGACAATACATTTGGGCCATAGCGTGACGGGCTTTGACCAAGACGCTCAGAAAGTAACATTACATTGCGGAGATAAACATTACACGGGTGACGCTCTGATCGGGGCCGATGGAGTGCGCTCCACCATTGCTAAACAGATAAACCCTCGGGCAGTCGAGCCAAGGTTTACAGGTCAAATCGCATGGCGCGGTATAGTTTCAACAGCAACTATACCCAAAGACACATTGCCGCCTGACGCAACCGCATGGCTTGGCCCGGGGCGGCACTGTGTGGCTTATTACCTCCGCGGCGGTGAATTGATTAATTTTGTTGCGGTCGAAGAACGGGACGCTTGGATAGATGAAGGCTGGAGCCAGAAAGGCGATGTTAAGGCCTTAAGGCAAGCTTTTGCAGGATGGGATCCGCGTCTCACGACACTCCTCAATGCTTGCCAAGAAACATTTCTCTGGGGCCTGTTCGACCATGCCGCATCAAATACGACTTCATGGGGGAAAGGTCGCGTGAGCTTACTTGGCGATGCCTGCCACCCGATGCTGCCCTTTATGGCGCAGGGCGCGGCAATGGCGATTGAGGACGGCTATGTCCTTGCCAGCGAGATTATGCGCGACGGCCCCAATATAGACTCTGCGCTTAGGCGTTATGAAATTATGCGTCATCCCCGCACAGCGCGGATACAAAAGCGATCCTTAGATAATGCCGCGATGTTCCACCACGGCCCGGGTGCAGCCAAGTTCCTTCGAGATGCTAAGTTAAAAATTGCGCAACACCTACCTGCCGCACAGCACAGCCAATTTGATTGGATTTATGGTTATGACGCAACCGAACCTTTCGCCTTGAAATAGTCATGCGTGCCGTGATGCAACACGTCATCGCCCGTAACAACCTCATGCGCGTCAATATCGCTTTGACCGCGTAGACAGTCGTAAAGCGCTTCAAAGTTCTGGTAGCAGCTATCAAGTAAGCTCTGGAAATCGTCGATTACAAAATAGCTCTGCTGGAAATCATCGATGATATATTTGGTGCGCATGACGCGCTCAAGATCGAGGGCAATACGATTAGGTGACGGATCATCAAGTGAGAAGACAGATTCTTTTGGTGATGACAATATTCCCGCCCCAAAAATCCGTAATCCATCTGGACTTTTTATAAGACCAAATTCAACCGTGTACCAATAAAGCCGCGCAAGATTATGCAATTGCCCCTGCCCTTTGGCTTTCAGACCGCCCTGACCATAGGCCTGCATAAATGCACTAAATGTTGGGTCAGCGAGCAGCGGAACATGTCCAAAAATATCGTGAAAGATGTCGGGCTCTTCCAAATAATCAAATTCAGATTCCGGCCGAATAAAGGCCCCCGCCGGAAAGCGCTTATTAGCCAAGTGATCAAAGAACACATCGTCAGGCACAAGGTCTGCCACAGGAACAACCCGCCATCCCGTTAGCAGCTCTAGCTTATCCGAGAGCTCCGCCATATCCGGTACCCCGCTCGCCGATAGCTCCAATCGCGCCATAGCATCAAGGAAAACTGAACAGGCGCGCTGAGGTAGAATTTCGCGTTGACGACGAAATAAACGGTCCCAACGGTCATGTTCAGCTGCGCTATAGCTCTCCCATTGCTGATCAATCGTGTAATCAGCATTCTTTGGCGCATCGGCATAACGATTTTTAGAGGCCATATAATGATACCTTATAGCTTATATTTCCGTGGTAACATCACACAAATTTTGCCAAATTATTGTGCAAATATTGCCGTTAGTCACCATATTTAGGCTATAGATTGCCCCAATTACGGGGCTTTAAGAAAATAACATCTAATCCTCATCTTTAAACGTGAATAGCGATACGCCGCGTGCGCGCGGGTCGAAACTCAGCGTTTTATTCAACGGTGCATGCGCCCGTTGACGACAATTTTGCCGTTCGCAGAGATAACAATTTGTGCCGATGGGCGTCGGCGCAGATGTATCAATGCCGCGGCCTTGAGCATAAATAAGGCGCGGCGCGTAAGCAATGTCACATCCCAAGCCTATAGCAAATTTTTGCGACGGCGCGTTAAAGGTCCCGTTGCTACGGCTGACCATACGCGCGATAGAAAAATAGGTTGTCTCGTCTGGCATTTGAATGACTTGGGTTAACGTCTGTCCGGGCGTGCTGAAACACTCATGAATATTCCAAAGGGGGCACGCCCCACCAAATTTGGAAAAATGAAACCGTCCCGCGCTGAACCGCTTTGATACATTACCCGCAACATCAATACGAATGAAGAAGAACGGCACACCGCGCGCATCAGGGCGCTGCAATGTCGTTAGCCTATGCGCCGTTTGCTCAAAACTTGTCCCAAACCGGTGAGCCAGTAAATCAATATCGTATTTACACTGCTCGGCTTCCTTAAAGAACCGCCCATATGGCATAAGCACAGCAGCGGCAAAGTAGTTAGCCAGATTTGTACGGCATAGCCCCTCCGCCTCTCGCCCTGGTAGGTTCGCTGATGCCGTAATCGCGTCAATTAACTCACGATGTTCCAGCATTCCGATTTGAAAGGCCAGCTGAAAGCGCCGCCCCGATTGCGGGAGCAATTCAGACAGGTTTATACGTTTTGAATGACGGTCAAAATAGCGCAGCATTTGCGGCATGATATCAATCGGCACAATCCGCACCGACAGGCCGTGCTTATCGCGCAAGCGATCAGTCAGGGCCGAGACAACAAAGGCTTTGTTAAACCCAATTTCACCAGCCAGTTTTTCAGCGGCGCGGTTAAGCGCGTCAAAATGATTGCGGTTTGCATGAATGAAACGCCGCACGCTCTCAACCGCTTCACCAGTTTGTTCGAGTAATTCGACCTTATCCCTATCGGCGCCAACCTCGGATGCGCGCAGGGCTTGGTCGCGGTGATTACTATATAGCTTTAACAAGGCTCGCGCAGCATTAGGGCTGCTGCTGACAATATCCTCGGCCTCTGATTTGGAAATACTTGCTCCTTTAAACAAGGGATCACGCATGGCCTCATAGACTTCGGCGACAAGATGCGCGTCACCCGCCCCCGTAAAACCCGCAAGGTCAAAGTCGTAAATCTCGGCCATTTTCAGCAAGACCTTGGCCGATAGAGCCCGCTGATTACGCTCCATCAAGTTCAGATAGCTGGTCGATATACCCAAATCACTCGCCATGCGGGCCTGAGTGATGCCCATAGAGGTACGGAACCGCCGCAACCTAGGGCCAACTAATAATTTTTCGTCTGACTTTGCCATAGCTTTGTTTACAACTTTTACAAAATAATCACAATTAATTTTACAAATAAAACAAGAATACCTAGTAGTTTCAATTACTTATAGACTCACAGCTTCATTTGTAAATACAGTGTGCTTGTAACTTAATACACAAGCACAGGATATTGTCATGACAATCGAAGCCGCCAATACACAATCCCCCATCCCTCGCCACCGGGTTTTGGCCAAGGTGGTCGGCAAAACAGGCCCGCGTTTTGACGAAGTTCTTACGCCCGATGCGCTGTTGTTTCTTGCTGATCTTGAACGCCGCTTTGGCCCGCAGCGCCGCATACTACTAGAGAACCGCCGTTTGCAACAAGAACGCTTTGATGACGGGGAAATGCCGACACAACCTGTAGAGACCGCGCATATCCGCAATTCCGTATGGGAAGTCGACCCTTGCCCCCCAGCCCTACAAGATCGCCGCGTAGAAATCACAGGACCCGTTGACCGCAAAATGATGATCAACGCCCTTAATTCTGGCGCGAAGATGTTCATGGCCGATTTTGAGGACGCGAGCAGCCCGACTTTTGCGAATATGATGAACGGTCAGATTAACATGCGCGATTACGCTCGCGGTGATTTGAATTTGACGGATGAAGCGCGCGGCAAGAGCTACGCCGTGAATGAAGACTCCGCCACAATGCTCGTGCGTCCACGTGGCTGGCACTTAGAGGAAAACAATATCACCGTTGACGGGAAGCCCATGTCCGCCAGCCTCGTCGATTTTGGCCTGCATATTTTCCACAATGGTAAAATCTTGGCCGATAGCGCGCGCGGGCCGTTCTACTACCTGCCAAAGATTGAAAGCTACCAAGAGGCCCGCCTCTGGAATGATGTCTTTAATTTCGTGCAAGCGATCTTAGATATCCCTAATGGTACGATCAAGGCGACAGTCCTCATTGAGACCCTGCCCGCCGCCTTTCAAATGGAAGAAATCCTCTATGTTATGCGCCGCCATATTACGGGGCTTAACTGTGGGCGCTGGGATTACATCTTCAGCTATATCAAGACCCTGCGCAATCATAAGCAGTTCACTCTGCCTGACCGCGGTCAAGTCGGCATGGACCGAGGATTTCTCGCTGCCTATGCGTCGCGCTTAATCGCTATTTGCCATAAACGCCGTGCCCACGCGATGGGCGGGATGGCGGCCCAAATCCCTGTGAAAGGTGATGATGCCGCCAATGACAGCGCCTTTGCCAAACTACGCGCCGATAAAACGCGCGAAGTCAAACTCGGCCATGACGGTACATGGGTGGCCCATCCCGGCATGGTGGCTGACGCAATGTCGGTCTTTGATACCCATATGCCCAGCAAGCACCAAATACACGCCAAGCGACAACAGCCCCGTATATCAGACGAGGCCATGTTAACGCCCCATACAGGTACGATTACGGAGGCGGGTGTACGCACGAATATCGAAGTCGGTATCCGCTATATTAGTGCATGGCTTTGCGGTCGCGGCGCTGTGCCCATCCATAACCTTATGGAGGACGCTGCCACGGCTGAGATTAGCCGCGCGCAAATATGGCAATGGCTTGCTCACGGCGCGTCGGTCACTATGGACGGCGGCTTTGAAGAGACACTCTCAGAGCGACTTTATAAGCGTCTGTTTGGCGAGGAAGTCGCAAAACTACAGGCTGAGCTTGGCGAAGAGGCATTCAAGACAGCGCGTTTCCCTGAAGCCGCACAAATTTTCAACGACAGTGCAACCGCTCCTGTGTTGCCTGACTTTCTAACCATCCCCGCTTACGCTATTTTGGAGGCATAACAATGACTTACACACAAACACTCACAGCTTTACAGACCCGATACCCGAATGGTGCGCCTGCAGGCATTCCATTGGAAGACTTAGCCCAACTTAAAACGCAAAACACTTACGCAACCCATCTCGACATTGCTAAGGCTATGGCCACGGTGATGCGGGCCGATATGGCGCGTTACGATATGAACACTGGTGAGTTCACCCAATCGCTGGGCTGTTGGTCTGGCTTTCATGCACAGCAAATGATGCGCGCGATTAAACGCCAAAAAGGCACGCTGGATAAGGCCTATGTCTATCTTTCTGGTTGGATGGTTGCGGGTTTGCGTAACCGTTTCGGTCATCTGCCCGACCAGTCTATGCACGAAAAAACATCCGTTGTTGACCTGATTCAAGAGATTTATGTGTCATTACGTCAAGCCGACGAAGTTGACCTCAACGATCTCTTCGCAGAGCTTAAGACCACAGAAGACCGCGACGCGACGCTTGCCAAAATTGACAGCTTTGAAAGTTATGTCCGCCCCATTATCGCAGATATCGATGCGGGTTTTGGTAATGTCCACGCGACTTATCTTCTGGCCAAGGAAATGATCAAGGCGGGCGCATGCTGCATCCAGATTGAAAACCAAGTGTCGGATGCAAAACAATGCGGTCACCAAGACGGCAAAGTCACTGTGCCCCGCGAAGATTTCATCGAAAAGCTCCGCGCTGTGCGCATGGCTTTCGAAGAACTCGGCGTAGATGACGGCGTTATTGTGGCCCGTACGGACAGCCTCGGTGCTGGCCTGACACAGAAAATCCCTGTGTCTCGCGAAGCGGGCGATATGGCAGCGGAATATACGAAATGGTTGGAAACCAGCCCCGTGTCAGATTTGAACCAGCTCGCCAATGGCGACATCGCTATCCAGCTGGATGGCGAGCTTCGCAAGCCCGTTCGTCTTCCCAATGGCCTTTATAAGTTCCAAGAGAACACAGGCGAAGAGCGCGTGATTGAAGATTGCATTAGTAGTCTGAATGACGGCGGCGCCGACCTGCTTTGGATTGAAACAGCGACACCCAATGTGGCGCAAATCGCCAACATGGTGCGCCGCATTCGCGAAAAAGCGCCTCATGCCAAGCTGACATATAATAACAGCCCGTCATTTAACTGGACGCTAAACCTGCGTAAGCAAGTGCGCGAAGACTGGATTGCGTCTGGTAAAATCACCGCTGGTGACTATCCTGATAATACCCAGCTTATGTCGGCCGCCTATGACGAAGACGCGCTCGGTGTCGAAGCAGACGCACGTCTGAAAGCGTTCCAAACCGATATTGCCCGCGAAGCCGGCGTGTTCCATAACCTTATTACACTGCCGACATTCCACGGCACGGCCAAGGTTATGAATGACCTGTCAGAAGGCTATTACGGCGAAGATAAAATGCTGGCCTATGTTAAAAATATCCAGCGCGAAGAAATTCGTCAAAATGTCTCTGCGGTGAAGCACCAGCATGAAGTCGGATCGAACCTCGGTGATACATTTAAGGAAATGACGGGTGGTGACCGCGCGCTTAAGGCCGGTGGTGCGCATAACACCATGAACCAATTTGAAAATGCTGCCTAGGCGGAAATTTTCGGGGAACCAATTTGAAAATGCTGCTTAAACAGATTTTCGGGGAGCCAATTTGAAAATGCTGCTCAATCAGTTGTTTTCGCCCTCAATACTAAACCGTCGCTTCGGCGACGGTTTTTTGCTGCTCAATGACCTAGCCTGTTCATTTCATTCCCCCTTGATACAGATTGTCCCAACGATATAGTCATGACAAGAGTGTGAGTCTGATTACACGGGGACACCATGGTCAAGCGTAGAGATATTATCACCGCCGCAGCAGCCGTCGCAACAGGGGCGGGCGTTTTGGGTGTGGTTGGGTCCAAAGGTAAACCCAATAGCCAGTCGAACGCCAAACGATCATATCTATCCGCGCCTAACCTCTCCCAAAACCGCCGTGAGTTTCGCATGGCGACAAGTTGGCCAAAAGATTTTCCGGGTCTCGGGCAGATGGCCAATTATTTCGCCAAAGCTCTGCGCGATCTCAGTGACGGACGGCTCGATGTGAAAGTCTTCGCGGCGGGCGAGCTTGTTGGTGCATTAGAATGCTTTGACGCCACCTCTACCGGTGCCGCCGATATGTATCACTCGGCCGAATATTACTGGCAAGGCAAATCCAAGGGGTTCTCATTTTTTACAACCGTGCCCAACGGTATGACGGCAACTGAAATCATGGGCTGGATTGATCACGGCGGCGGTCAACAGTTATGGGATAAACTATCTGAAAACTTCAACATCAAACCGTTCCAAGCGGGCAATACAGGTCACCAAATGGGCGGCTGGTATAAGCGCGAAATGAATACGCTAGAGGATTTCCAAGGCCTTAAAATGCGTATCCCTGGAATTGGCGGCGAAGTCATTCGCCGTTTGGGCGGCTCTCCTGTGCAACTGGCGGGCGGGGAGATTTATCAATCCCTACAATCTGGTGCCATTGACGCCACAGAGTGGGTTGGGCCGTGGAATGATATAGCCCTCGGATTTTACCGCGAAGCCCCGTTTTATTATGGTCCAGGGTTTCATGAACCGGGTGCGTCATTGGCGATTGGAACAAATCTGGATGTCTGGAACGCACTGCCCGCTTCTGATCAAGCCATGATTAAATATGCTTGTGCCTATGCTAATCACTGGAGTCTTGGAGAATATAGTTACCGCAATGGTCTCGCGCTAGAGACGCTAAAGACAGACTACGGCGTGACACCGCGCGTGTTTAGTGACGACATCACAAAGACCGTTTTTCAAATTGCGGAAGATGTTGTGGCGGATATGGGCAGCGAAGATGCCAGCACACGCGCTATATACGAAAGCTACCGAACGGCCCGCAATGCCATGCGCGGCTGGACAGAGATTAGCGACGGAGCCTTCATCAAAGCACGCCAGATTGCAATGGACGGGTAAGTGAGCGCCGCTGTCGATATTGCCGCTAGCGCCTTGAAGGGGATAGGTTGGGCTGCTCTGCCCCTATTATTACTACCGGCCGTCTATATCGTCGTGCCGGGATTGCGCGGGTTAAAGGCTTTCTGCGATGCCATTATAAAACTCATTGATGATGTCTCATATGGTGTCGGCGAGGTCATTAAATGGGCCTTACCGCTACTTGTTCTGTCGGTCGCCTTTGGCGTGTTTGCCCTGTCAATTTTCGGCGTGTCTTGGACAAAGCTATTTGAAAGCGCGACCTATTTTCATGCCAGCGTCATAATGTTGGGCTCTGCCGCTACGCTGCTTGCAGGGCAACATGTTCGCGTCGATGTGTTCCATGACACTATGAGCCAGCACAAGCGCGCTTGGGTCGATTTTATCGGATTTTACGCTCTGCTCGCCCCCGTTTGCCTGATTATTTTATGGGACAGCCAAAGCTTTGTGAACTTTGCTTGGCGTATTTTCGAAGGCTCGAACGAGGCAGACGGCATCAAAGGCGTCTTCCTGCTGAAAACACTCATCCCGATTTTCGCGCTGATGATGACTGCACAAGCCCTAGCGATCGCCTTGCGCGCGGCCATGTGCCTCAATGGTGACACACGCCCAACACGCCCGCCGGGCATTGCCAAACTATTTGCGCCCGATGATGAGCCGCATGAAGGCATATCCCATTCAGAGGCTGGGCTATGAGCCTCCCTGAAATCTTATCACTCCTTATGTTTGGCTGTGCTTGTGCAGGTCTAATGGCGGGCTATAATGTGGCGTTCACCCTCTCTGGGGTCAGCCTGATTTTTGCGGCCATTGGCATTGCGACGGGAACTTTTGATGCTGCGTTTTTAGCCGCACTGCCGGGACGGATATATCCCCTTATCACACGCGAAATCCTTATGGCTGTGCCGTTGTTTGTCTTTATGGGGGTGATGCTAGAAAAGTCACGCATCGCCGAAGACTTGCTAGAAGCGATGGGTGATTTATTTGGCTCGCTTCGTGGGGGGTTGGGTATATCTGTTGTTATGGTCGGCGCGCTTCTTGCCGCCTCTACAGGTATAGTTGGCGCAACCGTTGTGACCATGGGACTGCTATCCCTACCGACGATGCTAAAGCGCAATTATGCGCCGTCTCTGGCCTCTGGCGCGATTGCGGCCTCTGGCACATTAGGGCAAATTATCCCGCCCTCAATTGTTCTCGTAATCCTCGGCGATCAAATGTCTAATGCCTATCAAGAGGCACAGCGCGTGCATGGGTTGGACGGGACAGGCGTCATATCTGTTGGTGATTTATTTGCTGGCGCGCTGCTCCCCGGACTTATCCTCGTCTTTTTATACGCTGTCTATATTGCCGTCACAGCGTTCTTAAAACCAGAAACGGCCCCCGCTGTGCCGTGGCCAGATGATGTCAAAGTCAGTATTTTTATCCGCCGCACACTCAAAGCCATGTTGCCACCAATCCTTCTAATTATCGCCGTCCTAGGCTCTATTTTATCAGGTTACGCCACACCAACACGCGGCGCAGCACTTGGCGCTTTGGGGGCTATTTTGCTCGCTGCTTACCGCCTTACTCCGCAAAGTTGGGCCAGACGCGGCGCCGTAGCAGCCGCCCTGGGAATTGCAGCCTTGGTCGTCATTGATATGTTCGGGATTGACGTGCGCCTTGGCCAAAGCGACTGGACAACAACCGAACGCATAGGCTTGGCCGCGGCCTTGATTATATCCGCCTTGGCCGTGGCGGGCGCATTAGGTGCGTCATTACCGCTTGTGCGGCAGAAGGTTATGGGGGATGTCTCGCGCACCACGATGCACATTACCGCCATGGTCTTCACAATCCTTATCGGCGCGACGCTGTTCAGCCTCGTCTTTCGCGGCTTTGGTGGGGATGAACTTGTCGGGCATTTTCTGTCTATGGCCCCCGGCGGCAAATGGGGCGCTTTGGCGCTGGTGATGATTGTGATGTTTGTGCTGGGCTTCTTCCTAGACTTTATTGAAATTACATTCGTTGTGGTGCCGCTGGTCGCGCCGCCGCTGCTCGGCATGGGGATGGACCCCATATGGCTTGGAGTTTTGATGGCGCTGAATTTACAAACCAGTTTCCTAACCCCGCCCTTTGGGTTTGCGCTATTTTACCTGCGCGGAGTCGCCCCGCCAGAGGTGACAACGCCAGCGATTTACCGCGGGGTGTTACCGTTTATCCTGATACAGTTTGTTGTGATTGCACTTGTTATCGCCGTGCCGCAGATTGCGACGGGGCTGCCAGAGGTGATGATGCGTTAAAACGCGTTCCTAAAAGCCTTCACAAAGCGCTCTAAGTCATTGTTTGAAAGATGATTTATGCCAGCGGCAGCGGAGCGACCGCCGCCTGTTTCAAACTGCAAGGCAAGGTCATCGGCACCTCGGCGGTTAGATAGCGGCGCGCGAATTGAAACCAGATAACCGCCGTCTTGCGCCGTTAAAATGGCGTGGGCACGATTTGGAAAATCTTGCGCGAGTTGATTACCGTAAGTGCCAGAGGCGCGTCGGGAAGCCGCGCTATCAGCCAAGCCCAGAATAAGACCTTTGGGTGTTTCATCAATAACGTCAGAACATTCCACGGTCGCCATGTCAGTGTTAAACCCGGCATCGAGGGCCTCAAACACGTCACGTTTAGCCGATAAGAAATCCATAGGCGTGTCATAAGGCGCGAGCTGACGATACAGCTCTGCTGGGTGAAACAAGAGGTCTGCCTCTGACCCGCCGTAACCATTATAGTTGATTAACATGCCGAGCCGTTCAAGCTCTGCAAGTGGCAGATTGTTCCCTTTATCGCTCACAGTCTTAGCAAGCCGTTTGGCCATTGCGGGGAAATTATCGCCAAAGGCCGCCGTAATCGCCCATTCACGGTAAGAGCCGTTTTGGATTTGATCGATGAGAACCGCTGTACAGACCTCTGGCGCCGTATGAATAACCGCCTCTAAATTGGGATGGTCAGGAATGTCACCTGATTTATGATGATCCGCGTAAAACACGCTCGCACCAGCACTTAAAATACGAGTCAGTGCGTCCATATTAGATAACATAGAGATATCTAAAACAGTAAGATGATCCCCTGCCCGCGCATCAACACGGTCCAGTAATTTGATATCACGTTTACGGCCTGTAACCAAAACAGCGTCGCGCGGCTCTGCGCGGCGCAGCATCACCAAGGATATAATCCCGTCAGCATCACCATTAAAAACATCAAAACATCGCATTAGGCCGTGCCGTCCAAAAAGCCTTTAACAGAAAGATAAGCAACTATCATTTCCGCCGCATCGTCAGGCGACATTTTGACCGTGTCAATGACAATCTCGGGACTTTCAGGCGCTTGATATTCACTATCAATACCCGTGAAATTCTTAATCTCGCCGGCACGGGCCTTGGCGTAAAGACCTTTTACGTCGCGCTTTTCGGCGACCTCCAAGGGGGTGTTTACGAACACTTCGACAAATTCACCATCCTCAACCAGGCTGCGGGCGAGCTGTCGCTCAGCACGGTAAGGCGAGATAAAGGAGGCAATCGTAATCAAGCCCGCATCGACCATCAATTTGGCGACTTCACCAATGCGGCGAATGTTCTCTACCCGGTCTTCTTTCGTAAAGCCCAAATCACGATTAAGTCCGTGACGGACATTGTCACCGTCTAGCGTGTAAGTATGACGCCCCAAATCTAGCAAGCGTTTCTCGACCATATTGGCAATCGTTGACTTGCCAGATCCCGACAAGCCCGTGAACCATAGCACAGCTGGCTTTTGGTTCTTCTGGGCCGCGCGGACGGTCTTGTTAACATCCAAGTCCTGCCACACCACATTAGAGGCCCGGCGCAGCGCGTAATCAAGCATGCCAACGCCAACGGTCTCGTTGGTTTGCTTGTCGATAACGATAAAGTTCCCTGTTTTACGGTTGTCATTATAGGCATCAAATCCAATGGGCGCAGACAAGCCAATATTAGCAATGCCGATTTCATTGAGTTCTAGCGTTTTAGCTGAAACTTCGGAAAAATCATTAATATCGACCTTGTGCTTCAGCGTCGTGATACTGCCTGGCACAGTCTTATTGGTCGTTTTTATCAGGTACTGGCGCCCTGGAAATAAGGCGCTTTCGCTCATCCATAAAAGATGCGCTTGGAACTGATCCGCTTGCGGCGCGGGATTGTCGACTTTGCAAATGATGTCACCCCGCGAAATGTCAATTTCATCAGTCAGCGTAATCGTCACGGCTTGATCTTCGCGTGCTGTCTTTAGATTACCGTTATAGGTCACAATTTCTTTGACCTTAGACCGCTTACCTGACGGCGTAACAATGATGTGGTCGCCAACGGAAATTTCACCAGACGCGACCGTGCCAGAAAAGCCGCGAAAGTCTAGGTTCGGGCGGTTCACCCATTGCACAGGCAAACGGAACGGCGCGTCTTGTGTGGCCGAGGCGACGTCAACATCTTCAAGATATTCCAAAAGTGTCGGGCCTTTGTACCAGTCAGACTGCGTCCCGCGAACGGTAACATTGTCGCCGTCCAGCGCAGACATGGGCACACAAGTAATATCGGTAAAACCTAAGTCTTTGGCGAAATTACGGAAATCAACTTCAATATTGTTGAAAACACTTTGATCAAAACCGTTTAGGTCCATTTTGTTAATCGCAACCACGACATGCTTCACACCCAAGAGCGACACAATATAGGCATGACGGCGGGTTTGTTCCTGCACCCCGTAACGCGCGTCAATCAGCAGAACAGCCACGTCAGCGGTGGAGGCACCTGTAGCCATATTACGGGTATATTGCACATGGCCAGGCGTATCGGCGACAATGAACTTACGCTTGTCCGTGCTGAAGAAACGGTACGCCACATCAATTGTGATGCCTTGTTCGCGTTCCGCTGCAAGACCGTCAACAAGAAGCGCTAAGTCGATTTTATCACCTTGCGTACCAGACTTCTTACTGTCTTTTTCAATCGTTGCGAGCTGATCTTCATAGATTAGCTTTGAGTCATAAAGCAAACGGCCGATAAGGGTCGACTTGCCGTCATCGACAGAACCGCATGTAATGAAGCGAAGAAAAGATTTGTTTTCTTGGGCCGTCAAATATCCAAGGATATCTTTGGCAATCAAATCATCATGATGAGCCATTAGAAGTACCCCTCTTCTTTTTTCTGCTCCATCGATGCGCCTGCATCATTATCAATGACGCGCCCTTGGCGCTCTGATGTGGTGGTTAGCAGCATTTCTTGAATAACGTCGGGCAGCGTCACGGCCTCAGATTCGACGGCACCGGTAAGCGGGTAGCAGCCCAAGGTCCGAAAGCGCACCATTTTTTCCTCGACAACATCGCCAGGCTCTATCGGCATGCGGTCATCATCAACCATGATGAGAACACCGTCTTTTTCGACAACAGGACGTTTTTTTGAGAGATAAAGATCAGGAATTTGAATATTCTCTTTGTATATATACTGCCAGATATCGAGTTCCGTCCAATTGGACAGCGGGAATACGCGCATGCTCTCGCCCTTTTTGACGCGTGTGTTGTAAATATTCCAAAGCTCTGGCCGTTGGTTTTTTGCATCCCAACGGTGATTTTCAGAGCGGAAACTAAAAATCCGCTCTTTCGCGCGGGATTTTTCTTCGTCCCGGCGCGCCCCACCAAAAGCCGCATCAAATTTATGGGCGTCCAAGGCTTGCTTTAAGCCTTGGGTTTTCATGATGTCAGTATGGACAGCTGAACCGTGGGTAAAGGGACCCACACCGTCTTTGACACCTTGCTGATTGATATGAACGATTAAATCCATGCCCACTTCTTTGGCGCGGCGATCGCGAAAATCGATCATTTCTTTAAACTTCCACGTCGTGTCCACATGCATCAACGGAAAAGGCGGACGGGACGGGTAGAAAGCTTTCTCTGCCAGATGGAGCATCACAGAACTGTCTTTACCGACAGAATACAACATAACGGGATTTTCGCACATGGCGGCGACTTCGCGCATGATGTGTATAGCTTCAGCCTCCAAGCGGTCCAAATGGGTCAAACCAGGCTTAGAGCCATTAAATTGAGCCTCAAGCGCCGTAAGCTTCGTCAGCGCGACGTCCAATGTCTTGACGGTACATTGTCCGCCGTCTTTCAGGCGCGCCAAGCCCTTACCGTCATTCAGTATCTTGCGTGATATCGTTGAAACGGTCAGCCCGCTTTTGTCAGCCAATGCATCACTGCGCTGCAAAAGTGTTTCGATAATAGTCATATTGGGAACCTTCCCACGATTAGTGGATTTCAACCCCTTAAATACGACTGAATATTTATTTTACAAGCTCAAAAGTGGCACAAAGATAACAATCGCGTGACTTCATCCCACGAATAATGACTAGATTTTGTATATTTCATACAAAAAAGCCGCCTCGCTTTCACAAGGCGGCTTTATAAATAATGTCTCGCAGAAACTAGAAACGATTTGAATTATCGTTATCGCGATCGGACTGCATAGCGCGCAATAGGTCTGCTTCGTTCATTTCTGTTGGCTGTGCTTCGCCGTGCTCAAGCGCGAGTAGAGGCGCTTGATCTTCTTCATCAGGCATATCGTCATCAAGGATAACGCGCTGTAGATTTGAAATTAAGCTCTCACGAAGGTCGCCCATATCAAGCGTCTCTTCGGCGAGCTCACGCAAAGCCACAACAGGTGTTTTGTCATTATCACGGTCAACGGTCAGCGCAGAGCCGGCAGAAATGTTGCGCGAGCGATGTGCCGCTAGCAAAACAAGATCAAAACGATTCTCAACTTTTTCAATACAATCTTCAACAGTAACGCGGGCCATAGATACTCCAATGCATAAAGCGCCCTCACAAGGAAGGCGCTGATTTGGGCTTCGTATAAGGGGATTGCATAAGCGATGCAAGTCCGAATGATGATGTTTTACAGACCCGTGCCCCATCCCTGCCCGCCTTTTGAACGACAGAAAATTCAATTTTTCTATATATTTTTGCTTGCATTCATCTGCGGCCACTGTATTAGCACGCTAATACAAAATGAAATAGGTCATGACTGATACATTAACAGCGTCGAACACAGTAGAACCCAATGTCCCCGCCCTGCGCAAAGACCTCGCGAGCGCCCTTGCGTCGTTAGATACGGCAAATGACATGGAGCGCTTTTTGATTGACTTGTGCACTCCCGCAGAGCTTCGCGCCCTGTCCGAGCGGTGGCATGTTGCGCGGTTGCTCGATAGTACAGATGCGTCCTACCGTGATATCAACGCACAGACAGGTGTCAGCACAACAACAATTGGCCGTGTCGCACGGTTTTTAAAAGACGAGCCCCATCAAGGCTATCGTATCGTGCTTGACCGCAACAAAACCGCTTAGTCCAAATTCCCTCATATTATAGAGATTCCTATGTCCTCTCCACGTCTTCGTATTGCCCTACAGAAAAAAGGTCGTCTGGCCGATGACAGCTATGCGCTACTTAAAAAATGCGGCCTCCGCTTTGCTATACGCGGAGGTGGCCTCCTCGCACGCGTGAAAAATATGCCCATTGATTTGCTACTTGTGCGTGACGACGACATCCCGTCCTTTGTCTCCACAGGTGCGGCGGATATCGGCATCGTCGGCGAAAATGTCCTCGTCGAAGAACAACTATCGGCCAAAACAGCCATCGATGCGGACATAATTATGCGGCTCGGGTTTTCGCGCTGCCGCCTGTGTCTGGCCGCCAGCAATAAAAGCGGTATCACGGCCGCAAGGGATCTGACTGATACAACCATCGCCACGACCTACCCTGGTGTTTTGGGGCGTTATCTAACGCAGAATAATATTCGCGCAAAAATGGTCGAAATGAAAGGTGCGGTTGAATTGGCCCCATCCATCGGTATTGCCGAAAGCATTTGCGATTTGGTGTCCTCGGGCGCGACATTAGAAGCAAACGGCTTGACAGCCTTTGAAACCATCCTCGATAGCGAGGCGGTGCTGATCAACTCATCACGCGAGATGTCTAATGAAAAACGCGCTGTATTTGAGAAGCTACAACGCCGCATTGACGGGGTCATTAAATCGTCAGAAACGAAATACATCATGATGAATGCACCAACCAATCAAGTTGAGGCTATCCGCGCCATACTGCCGGGGTCTGACGCACCCACCATCATCCCGCTGGCGGGTAATCCCGACCTTGTGTCTGTCCAAGCCGTCTGCACAGAAAACGTGTTTTGGGAAACGCTAGAAGACCTTAAAGCCCTCGGTGCGCGCGCTATCCTTGTGTTGCCAATTGAAAAGATGATGAGCTAGCCGTGGAACGTTTTATCTGGTCAGATTTGGACGCGGCAGCGAAACTAGCGGCCATTGCAAGACCGACAGGCATTTCTGATGCGAGCATAATTGAGGCTGTAACGTCCATAATGGCGGCGGTAAAAATGCGCGGCGATGAGGCCGTGCAGGATTACACCGCGCGCTTTGATGGTGTGACGTTGACTGATACGCGTGTCCCAGACACCGATTTAAAAGCCGCGTGGGACGCATTGGATAAAAACGATAAAGCCGCGCTGGAAACGGCCAAGGCCAACATCACCGCCTTTCACGCCGCGCAAATGCCCGACACTATTCGGGTAGAAACACAGCCAGGCGTGATGTGCCGCCGTGAACCGCGCGCGATAGAGGTCGCAGGGCTTTATGTCCCCGGCGGAACCGCACCGCTGGTCTCAACGACACTCATGCTGGCCTTGCCCGCAAAAGTCGCAGGCGTCACACGCCGCGTAATGGTCAGCCCACCCGGGAAAGACGGCAAGATTAACACCGCCGTCTTGGCGGCCGCCTATTTATGTGATGTGACAGATGTGTTTATGGTTGGCGGCGCGCAGGCCGTTGCGGCTATGGCTTACGGAACAGAAACCATTCCCAAATGTGATAAAATTTTTGGCCCTGGCAATGCCTATGTTGCAGCGGCAAAATCCCTCGCCGCACAAGAACCGGGCGGCCCCGCCATTGACCTACCCGCTGGCCCCAGCGAAGCTATGGTCTTGGCTGATAAAGATGCAAACCCCGCCTTTGTCGCATCAGACCTACTGTCTCAAGCTGAGCATGACACTTTGGCGCAAGTCGTCTGCGTTTGCACAGATACAGAGACGGCAGACGCGATTGAAGTCGAAGTTTTGCGTCAACTCGCCACCTTACCCCGCCGTGAAATTGCCGAGGCCGCGCTAAAGCTGGCCCGAATGATTGTCACAGATACACGCGAAGCGACCTTGGACGTCGTGAACGCCTATGCGCCTGAACATTTGATTATTCAAATGGATGACCCGGACGCAATGACACCCAACATCCGCCACGCAGGGTCTATATTCCTTGGCCCTTGGACACCAGAATCTGTTGGCGATTATGCGAGTGGCACAAACCACACACTCCCCACGTACGGGGCTGCGCGCGCCTATTCTGGTGTAACGCTCGATAGCTTTATTAAATACATCTCTGTGCAGGAATTAACGCAGCAGGGTTTGCAAAACCTTGGCCCTGCGGTAGAGCGTCTGGCGAGCCTAGAGGGGCTTGACGCACACCGCTTAGCCGTAAGCCTAAGATTGAAAGCAATGACCTCATGACAGATTGGCCTTTATCCATTACGCGCAAAGCCATTGCCAATTTTAATGCCTATTCCGCGCGCGGGGGAACAACTGACGCGCTACATTTAGACGCGAATGAGAGCCCCTATGCGCCGCCACCTGTCACGGACGCATCTGATTATAATCGCTATCCAGAGCAACAGCCGCCGGCCTTGCGCGCACGGCTTGCCGCGTTGTACGATGTCACGCCTGATATGGTCATGGTGGGTCGTGGGGCTGATGAAGGCATAGAAGTGCTGACCCGCGCCTTTTGCGAAGCCGGTGAAGACAGTGTCCTTATCTGTCCGCCAACTTTTGGTTATTACAAAACATGTGCCGACATCCAAGGCGCGGTCGTCGTCGAGGCGCCGCTCAATGATGATTACACATGGAACCGTGACCGCATTATGGACGCGGCAAATGCAGCTAAGAATCTGAAAGCCATATTCCTCTGCACCCCCAATAATCCGTCGGGCAATGTCATGGATGACGCGCTGATTACGGAGATATGTAAGGCCTTCCCAAAAACCCTCATCGTGATTGACGAGGCCTATCAAGAGTTCGCAGACGTGCCAAGCTACAGCGCGCGTATCGCAGATTTCCCAAATATTGTTGTGCTGCGGACATTGTCCAAAATCTATGCCCTTGCTGGCGTTCGCGCGGGTGTCGCCATTGCCGACCCGCGTGTAATCGACATCATGTTAAAGGTGCTGCCGCCCTACCCCATCCCCCGCCCCGTGGAGAAAGCCGTTATGGCGGCGCTGGCCCCTAGCGCAATGGCGGTGCATGGGCAGCGCCTGTCTGAGACCTTGTCAGAGCGAGACCGCGTGGGCAAAGCGTTATCCAATTCACCCTTTGTCAAAACGCTTTATCCGTCGCGCGCGAACTTCTTTTTAATGGAACTCTCGGATGCCCCAAAAGTCCTGACGGCTCTGTCCAAGGCCAATGTTAAAATTCGCCACTATCCCGCTATAAATCGCGTGCGCCTGTCTATTGGCTCGCCAGAGGAGAATACAATTGCGTTAAATGCTTTTGGTGTGGGCGACACGATGACCTGCAAAGAGCGTATTGGCGAGATGTTCCGCAAAACCAATGAGACCGACATTGCCGTGCGCGTAAATCTTGATGACCCCAAGACGGTGAAAATTGACACAGGCCTCGGGTTCTTTGACCACATGCTAGAGCAAATCGCCAAACACAGCGGCATGGGCTTAACACTAGCCTGTGAAGGAGATTTGGAAATTGACGCCCACCACACGGTCGAAGATGTTGCCCTTGCCTTTGGCACAGCGCTAAAAGAGGCGTTGGGTAACAAAGCGGGCATAGGGCGTTACGGCTTCGTTATGCCTATGGACGAAACCCAAGCCCGCGTGGCCATTGATTTATCGGGACGTCCAGCCTTTGTTTGGAAAGGCATTTTCCCCACAGATCACGTGGGCGATTTTCCAGCAGAAATGTGCCCGCATTTTTTCCAAAGCCTATCCCAAACACTTGGCGCGTCTATTCAGATAGACGTGGAAGGTGAGAATACGCACCATATGATAGAGGCCAGCTTTAAAGGTGTTGGTCGCGCGCTTCGCCCAGCCTTTGCGGTTGTCGGCGGTGATATTCCGTCTACCAAAGGCACGCTTTAATGAGCCTTGTCATTGTTGATACAGGCGTGGCGAACCTAGCCAGCGTCAGATTTGCCTTTGAACGGCTGGGTATTAACCCCATTGTATCGCGTGACCCGTCAGTCATTTTCACGTCTGAGCGGGTCATAATCCCGGGTGTTGGGGCCGCGCCCTTGGCCATGCAAAACATCAATGCACTCGGTCTCACCCCTGTTTTAAAGTCGCTGATCCAACCTGTTATGGGTATCTGCCTTGGTATGCAGCTAATTTTTGAGACCCTTGATGAAGGTGGGAAACAGACACAAGGCCTCGGTCTGGTCCCCGGCAAAGTCACGCGCCTTGATACGGGCGACCTGCCCAGCCCGCATATGGGGTGGAATACGCTCAAGCCCGTGAAAGATGACCCGTTGCTAGAGGGCATCACGGATAAGGACTATGCCTATTTCGTCCATAGCTTTGCCGCGCCATTGTCAAAAATAACACTCGCTTCCGCAGAATATGGACAAGACTTTTCCGCCGTTGTGCGCCATAAAAACGTTTGGGGCTGTCAATTTCACCCCGAACGTAGCGCCGATACAGGGGCCAAGATATTATCAAATTTCCTAAAGGTTTCAATATGATATACCCCGCAATTGACCTTATGGACGGTGGCTGCGTGCGCCTATTTAAGGGCGATTTTAATCAACGTACCAATTATGAAATTTCACCCTTGGAAGTCGCGCGGCGATGCGCTCAAGCGGGTGCTGAATGGATGCACATCGTCGATTTGGACGGGGCAAAACATGGCAAGACCGAACAAGCCGATCTGATTATTGAGATTGCTAAGGAAAGCGGATTAAAAGTGCAAACGGGCGGCGGTTTGCGCGAGTTGGCCCATATTGAGCGCTTGCTCAATGGTGGTGTACAGCGTGTCGTGATTGGCTCTCTTGCCGTGACCCATCCGCAAATGGTGAAATTCTGGATCAATGAATTGGGCCAAGACCGTATTGTTGTCGCGCTTGATGTCCATAAAGGTGAAGACGGCGACTATTATCCTGCGACGCGCGGTTGGACAGAAACAGGCGCAAAAACCCTAAATGCGGTACTAGATGACTACATGGGCAGCGGGCTCAAGACTGTGTTGATTACCGATATTGAGCGCGACGGCGTTCTAAAGGGGGCCAATGTTGATCTCTATAAGCAAATCACGGCGGATTACCCGACACTTCAACTCATCACCTCTGGCGGTGTTGGCACGCTCGCCCACGTTAAACGTCTCAAAAAACTCAAGCCACACGGCATTATCATTGGCAAAGCACTCTATGAGGACAAATTCACGCTTGAAGAGGCCTTGGCGTGCTAGCACGGCGCATCATCCCCTGCCTTGATGTGCGCGACGGTCGCGTGGTCAAAGGTGTGCAATTTCGCAACCACGAAGACGTCGGCGACATCATCGACCTTGCCCTGCGCTACGCAGATGAAGGGGCTGACGAGCTGGTTTTTTACGACATCACAGCATCTGTTGATGACCGCACCATTAGCCCTGATTGGGTCAGCGCCGTGTCGCGCGCTATTGATATTCCGTTCTGTGTCGCGGGCGGCATAAAATCGGTAGAGGCAGCGGGTGCGCGTCTATCCGCTGGCGCAGATAAAATATCTATTAATTCACCCGCATTGGCACGGCCTGACCTTATCAATGAGCTTTGTGATGCTTACGGCCAACAATGCATTGTCGTCGGCATTGACACCTTTGAGGAGGACGGCACCTACCGCGTTAAATCTCATACGGGTGACCCCGACAAGACCCGTGAAACAGGCCGCAGCACCATTGATTGGGTGATAGAGGCCACATCACGCGGCGCGGGCGAGATTGTCCTCAATTGTATGAACCAAGACGGGGTGCGCAAGGGCTATGACATTGCGCAACTCGCCGCTATTCGCAAGGTTTGTCCTGTGCCCCTCATCGCCTCTGGCGGGGCGGGCGCAACCGCGCATTTTGAAGATGTTTTTAAACGCGCGCAAGTCGACGGGGCCTTAGCAGCGTCTGTGTTTCACAAATCGGTCATTGCCATTCCCGACCTCAAACGCGACTTGAAATCCGCTGGCATAGAGATACGCATATGAAAATAGATTTTGAAAAAGGCGGCGGGTTAGTCCCAGCCATTGTCCAAGACGCGCGCACGGAGCAAGTCTTAATGCTGGGTTATATGAACGCAGAAAGCCTGCGGAAGACCTCAGACACAGGCTTGGTGACGTTTTATTCGCGGTCTCGCGATACGCTTTGGACGAAGGGCGAGGCGAGCGGCAACACCCTATCAGTCGAGAGCATCGCGGTGGATTGTGATAACGATACACTGCTTATCCGCGCCGTGCCCGCTGGCCCGACATGTCACCTTGGCACGACGTCCTGCTTTGGTGATAGCGGTCCTGAAGGTCTAGGGTTCCTCGCCTATCTTGAAGACCTCATCGAAGGCCGTAAAACGGCAGATCCCGATAGCAGCTACACCGCGTCCCTCCTCCAAGGCCCCTTGCGCCGCGCCGCGCAAAAGGTCGGCGAAGAAGGCGTGGAAACGGCGCTCGCCGCGGTGGCGGAAACCGATGACAAACTGACAAGCGAAGCCGCAGATTTAGTCTATCACTTAATGGTTCTACTGGCCGCGAAGAATGTAAAATTTGCCGACGTTGTCAGCGAACTGCAACGCCGGCATCAGTAGCAATGCCGTCGTAGCCGAAGCGATTTCCCTATTCCGCTGCAACTGATCAAATCAATTGCGGTCGCTAAAATACCTCAAACGTTTTCTTGCTCTCCATCGGCACCCATTTGCCGTCGATATAGTGAATACCGCATTCGGTTTTTTCACTGTTACGCCAGCGGCCTGCGCGGGGGTCTTCGCCCTCTGAGACGCGGGTGGTGCAGGGTTGGCAGCCGATGGATAGAAAGCCGAGCGCGAGCATCGGATGCGGCGGCAAATCGTGTTTACGCATATAGCGGGTGACGTCTTTCGCCTCCCAATAGGCCAGCGGATTTACTTTGGCTTGTCGCCCGCCAAGCTCTAGGATTGGCATGTCGTGACGGTCAGGCGTCTGGTAACGTTTGCGGCCCGTAATGCGCGCCTCAAAGCCGGAAATCACGCCGTCCAGCGGGCGCACTTTACGCAGGTTACAACACGCATCAGGATCAGCTGCGTGGAGCATACCCGTGGGGTCTTCATCGCCTAAAGCCTTTGGGTCAGGGCGGATATTCCGGAAATCCGTCAGACCCAAATCATCAATCAGCATATCGCGGTAACTCAACGTTTCGCGAAAATGTTTGCCTGTATCAAGAAAGATAATCGGCACGGACTTATCAATCTGCGCAACCATGTGCAAAAGCACGACCGAGTCGACGCCAAGGGACGAAGCCAAAACGAGCTTTCCGTCATAATCAGCCAGCGCCGTTTCAATCGCTTTTTCCGCGCTATACCCAAAATAAGGATCATTAGACGCCAGCGCCTTAACAGACGTATGGCGCGCATCAAAAACTGACGTCGCAGGGCCATTTTTAAGCGTATAGCCACGTTGATAAGCGGATTTAAACGCGTCCATTGCCTCAAACCAATGGCTTTCGGCTTGGCGGGCATAGGTTGCGCCGTCGACGCGCACAGCGTCAAAACCACATTGCAAGGCCATGGAATATTGATCGGGGATGAGCGGGCCGTCAGCAATTATCTGCCCTGTAAACCCGTGCGTTTTACGAAGTTGCCGCGCCACAGAAAACCCGCGCCCATCAGCAAAACTAGGGAAATCCACCAAAATTGTTTTCAGCTTCGGCAGCTGCGGGGCAAGCGCGCCTAAATCCACATCATTGAACAGGCTTACCGCCTCGCCCGCATTGGCGGCGATGAAGGTCGCAAGGTCTGGAATATCGACTAGGTGATCCGCGTTCTTCGCGTGACCGTCCTCTATCAAAACAGCATCAAGTGCCATAGAGCACCTCCTTGAACGGCGCCATACCGAGGCGGCGGTAACTGTCGATAAAGCGTTCGCCCTCCTCTCGCGTGCTCATGTAAAAATCAACAAGGCGGTCAATGCCGTCGAGTAATTCATCATGTGAAAACCCTGGCCCTGTCACGTCGCCAACGGCTGCTGTCTCAGAAGCATCACCGCCAAGCTTGACTTGGTAAAATTCAACACCAGCTTTCTCTAGGCCCAAAATACCGATGTGACCGACATGGTGGTGTCCACAGGCATTGATGCAGCCGCTGATTTTAATTTGCATTTCACCAATGGCCCGCTGCCGCGCGGGGTCAGAGAACCGCTCTGATATCGCTTGTGAAATCGGGATAGACCGCGCCGTGGCAAGAGCGCAGAAATCCATGCCTGGGCAGCAGATAATATCGCCTATAAGGCCGATATTCGCGTCCGCCATTTTATGCGCGGCCAATGCCTTGAACAACGCTGGCAAGTCGGATTTCTTTACATGCGGTAGCACAATATTTTGCTGATGCGTGGTGCGAAGTTCCGAGAATGAAAATTCATCCGCCAAATCACCCGCGGCCCGCATTTGATCAGAGGTGATGTCCCCCGGCGCGCGGTCAAGCGGCTTTAGGCTGATATTCACAATCGCGTAGCCAGGCGCTTTGTGAGTTGCGATATTGGTATCAACCCAATTGGCGAAACTCGCATCTGCTTTGTAGGCTGCGTCAAACTCAGCGTCTTCATCCGATAGCGCCTCAAACTCTGGCGGCGCGAAATAGGCGGCGATACGCGCTACTTCTGAATCCGATACAGCAATTTCAGCGGGGTCTAATGTTTCGTATTCGGCGTCGACTTGGGCTTTGAAATCTTCAATGCCTGTTTCCTGAACAAGGATCTTGATGCGCGCCTTGTATTTATTATCGCGGCGGCCATAGCGGTTATAAACGCGCATCACGGCTTCCAAATAGGGCAGCAACTCTACGCGTGGCAAAAACGCTCGTAATGTGACGCCGATAATTGGTGTTCGTCCTAATCCTCCGCCTACGAGGACGTGATAGCCGACTTCGCCTGCGTCATTACGCACAATCTCAATACCGATATCATGAGCGCGAATAACCGCACGATCAGATTTGGACGCCGTGACGGCAATTTTAAATTTACGCGGCAGAAAGGCAAATTCTGGATGAATGGTTGACCATTGACGCAGCAATTCTGCCGTTGGACGCGGATCTTCGACTTCCTCTGACGTAGCACCTGCATAAGGGTCTGATGTGACATTACGGATGCAATTTCCTGACGTCTGAAAGGCATGCATTTCAACATCGGCCAAGTCTTGGAGGATATCCGGCACATCGGTCAGCTCCGGCCAATTATACTGCATGTTCTGGCGCGTTGTGACGTGACCATAACCGCGGTCATATTTATCAGCAATCATTGCTAACTGTCTGATTTGTTTAGAATTTAGTGTTCCGTATGGAATAGCCACGCGCAGCATATAGGCGTGAAGCTGTAAGTATAATCCGTTTTGTAGACGCAGCGGTTTAAACTGGTCCTCAGTAATGGCCCCTTCTAGACGGCGCTGCACTTGGTCGCGAAATTGGGCGACACGACTCTGGACGATGTCGTGATCAAATTCATCATAACGATACATTAGCGCACTCCGTGCTTTTTGATATGGGCTGCCGTGTCATAGCTCGGCCCGCCAACACGAAACCGTTCGCGGTAACGCGCGGGTAATTTAGTCTCGGCATCGACATCGATAAAATAGACACCCGTTATCAGATTATCGCTGTCGTCTTTATCGCCTTGGGCCTGCATCTGATCAATCACGGTTTCGTCTTCTGACAAAAGCGCGTCTTTAAAATGTGGCGACCAGCCCATGTCAGGGGTTAGCCATACAACGAAGCCTTCACGAAGGTGATTAGCGGTTAGGGCCTGCGGTCCCTTGCCTTTGTGCTTGGCACTCATAGCGCTACTCCCATATTCGGTGCGATGACAGCGGCATCACGCGGCGCATAGCCTAGCAGCAGTATCGCGGGGCCTTTAATCCCGCGCGATTCTATGGCGTTCGGCAAATCGGATAGTGTTGTCGCGACTATGATTTGGTTGTCCCGGCTTGCATTTTCGACAATTGTGACAGCCATATCGCGGTCTGCACCGTGGATTAAAAGCCGCCCTTGGATAAAACGAGACGCCCCGACACCCATATAAACCGCAGCGCGGGCATGTGGTGCCGCGAGGCTTTTCCAATCTTGGTCGGCAAACCCCTTGGCATCATGGCCCGTTAGGAATGAGACCGACTTATTGCGGCCCCGTGTTGTAAGCGACGCCCCAATGGACGCCGCAGCCGCAGCCGCAGCCGTGATTCCCGGTATAATGGCGTAATCAATGCCGTGAGTAGACAAAGCGTCCAATTCTTCATCCGCGCGACCAAAAATCAGCGGGTCACCAGATTTTAGGCGCACAACAGCGTGACCCTCGCGCGCCTTTTGCACCAGTATAGTATTGATATCGTCTTGCGCAGTTGATGCGCCCCCCGGTGTTTTGCCGACATATATATATTCCGCTTCGCGACGACCAAAATCCAAAATATCTTGGCTAACCAGGCGGTCATAGACAATAACATCGGCGCTATGGAGAACACGACGCGCGCCCAACGTCAGTAAATCAGAACTGCCTGGCCCTGCCCCAACGAGCGTAACAGAGCCTTTTTTAACCGCAACTTCGCCTGCCAATTTCTCGGCAACTCGCGTGTCTAAAACGTCCTCTGATACCCGTAATTGAGCGCGCAAATCTCGGCCATCAAATATATCTGCCCAGAAGCGTTGACGGTCGGCAACGCTTTCAAATTTACGCTTAACATGCGCCCTTAATACGTTGATTTTATTGGCTAATGCACCAACTGTTGGCGGCAAGAGCTGTTCCATTTCAGATTTAAGCGCACGTGCCAAACTCGGGCTTGTGCCCTCTGTGCCGATTGAGACGATCACAGGACTACGGTCAACTAGGGCGGGCGTGATAAAGGCGCAAGCGTCTTTTTGATCCGCCGCATTGACAAGAAGACCACGGTCTGTCGCCAAAGCCGCAATCTTCGCATTGACGTCATCGTCTTCTGTTGCAGCATAGACAAGGATAACGTCGTCTAAGTCAGCCTCTTTAAATGACCGTTGCTCCCAAGTCATAAGGCCGTCTTCAACCCAACGCGCAACTTCGTCCCCTACTTCTGGCGATATTAAACGTATGACAGCGTCAGTTTTTGTCAGCGTCCGCAACTTGGCTTCTGCGGCAGGGCCGCCCCCCACAATCAGGATGGACTTTCCCTGTGTATCGACGTGGACTGGGAGATATCGCATGAGTGCTCCAAAAGCGGTTGGCCGACCTGTGGAATGAAAGGCTTGCTAATTTCGTGTGTTCTATATATAGAACGATTGACCGATATTCTAGTCTGTTATTGAAAAAACGCATAAAATAATTGTGACACGCAGCCTCTCAAACCTTTCAGGCCGCCTTTTAGGAGCATTTCATGGCCCGTCAAAAACGCGAAGCCTGCCCCCAAACAGAAGCCCTATCAGAAAAATTGGGTAAAACTATTCACCGTTTACGTATGGCCGATAAAATGTCACTGGGTGATCTGTCTGAAGTGTCAGGCGTTGCAAAATCCATGATTTCGCAGATAGAGAAAAATGAAACAAATCCTTCACTGGCAACGCTGTCCCGGCTTTCCCAGGCTTTGGGAACAAGTGTTGAGGCCTTTTTGGCCAATAGCGACGGTGAAGCGTTGATTGAACGTATCCGCCGCCAAGACACGCCGCTGCTGCGGAGCGAAGATGACCTTTGCGAGCTTCGGATAATCGGCTGGTCTGACAGTGTTCAATGGGTGCAGTGGTATGATTTTCGCGCAGAGCCTGGTGGAAAACTCGAAAGCTCCCCTCACCCTGCGGGATCTGTGGAAAATCTTAGCGTTTTAACGGGTGAAGTCCGGGTTCAAGTTGATGACCAAAGCTGGACCGCTAAAGCTGGTGAAACGCTGCGTTATCATGCAGACAGGGACCATAGCATCGAAAATATAGGTAACACCCCCGTGCACGCTACTATGGTCAACATCTTGGCCCACGCCGTGCGCCAAGCGTCCTAAACACCAGCATCACAGCAAAGCGGTCAAAACTCCCGCTATTTTCTGTTATATGTGCGTAAAGTAACCAATCTTTCATTGGCGCGGCGGACAATCTTGGTTAAGACAATTCGAGTCGTGCGTCCTTACTGCACGGCACTGCATAAATGATACAAACGGACCGCATATGTCAGCTTCAAAATCTTTGCCTCGTTATTCGCTCGCTCACAGACTTTGCCTGACAACGGCTGTTTTGGGTTTTGCTGTTGGTTCGAGTGTGTTTACAGCGGCACAAGTTACGGTGACAGACGGACGAACAACGACTATTCGCACATCAACCGCTGGAACAGACGGCGATCCCTCTGACGTAACAGTCACGTCTGATGGTTCCATTACTGTTACGGGCACAGACCCTGCGGCAGTGCTTGATTCTGATAATGTCCTAACAATTGACGGCGGCATTCTCATTGAAGACGTTGATAACTCCACGGCCGTTGAAATCGTTGGCGGTAACACGGGCTCATTCGTGCTCAACGGTATTGTATCCAATAGTGACACTACTGAGTTTACCGATACAGATGATGACAATGTGATTGACGGTCCCTTTGCCAATGGTTCGGGCCGCACAGGTATCCTTATTTCTGGCGCGAGCCCGTTTGTCGGCAACATTGAGATGACAAGCACGGCAGGCCTTGGCGTAGAGGGTGAAAATTCCTTTGGTATTCGATTGATGGACACCGCAGGTTTAACAGGTGACATGATACTGGACGGCTCTATCGAGATTGTCGGCGCCAACTCCGTTGGTGTGGGCATTGAAGGCCAAATCATCGGCAACCTTGCAAATGCCGCAAACATCTCTGCGCGCGGTGAAGGTGTTCAAGCCGTCAATATCTCTGGCGATATAGACGGAAGCTTTACAAACAATGCCAACATCCAAAACACAGGCTACCGATTTACCAATCGCCCAAATTTGCGCGGTCGTGAATTGCTCGGTGATGAGGATCGCCGCCAAGCGGGTAACGCCCTCTCCTTCAGCAGCAATATCACAGGCGGCATCGGCCTTCTACAAACAGAAGAAACCACCACAGCTGATGACGGAACAGAGACAACGACGATTACAGGTCGGTCGAACATAGGCCAATTCGGCGGCGCGGCAGCAATCCTTATTGACGGGCAAGGCACGCCAATCGCCATTGGACGCGTGTCAGCCATTACCGACCCTGATGCAGAGGGCTACGACGCTGACCGCCTTTATGCCTTTGTCAATGAAGGCGATATTATCTCGTCTGGCATTTATGATGATGTCGGGACAGCGGTTCTTGAAATTCGCGACGCTGTATTAGAAGGCGGCATTCGCAACTCTGGCACGATGAGCGCGACCAGCTATCGTTCTGGCGATGACGGCACGGCTGATGTTGACGGCTTTGACGGAACATCGCGCATTATCATCCTTGGTAACGGCGCCGTTGCCGACGAGATTAACAATAGCGGTATCATTCGCGCCCAGGTCCTTGAAGCAACAGATGAAATTTATGCTGATACAGCTAACCCCATTGCAGCACGGTTGGTGCAGGTCGTTGCGATTGATATTGAGGAAGGTGCATCACTTGAGACGCTCATCAACACAAATATTATCGCCGCCACAGCCACCGCCCGCGATGCTGTAACCTTTGCCATACGGGACGCGTCTGGCACGCTAAACACTATCACAAACTCTGGGCAGATTATCGCCACAGCGCTAAACTCGGACTCGGCTGGCACCGCAGATACAAGTTTTACAAATGTAGCGCTTGACCTCGCCGCCAATACCTCTGGCGTTACAATCACACAGATTGCCGCGATCGACTCTGATCCTGATGACGGTATTGACCCGCTAAATCCTAACATTATTGGCGACATTCGTCTCGGTAGTGGGGATGATGTCATAAACGTCAGCGCAGGCGGTGTTGCAGGCGACATTTCGTTTGGCGGCGGTAACGATAGTCTAACCTTGTCCGGCAATTCATTCTATACTGGCGGTATCACGAGTAATGGTAGCGAGCTGACACTGTCAGTAACGGACGGATCCATCCTAACCAATACCAACTCAGATAGTTTAGATGTAGCCGACGCCACCTTTGACGGAACATCCGCTTATCGCCCGACACTTGACGGCGCAACAGGTAACGCTGGCACGCTTAACGCGAGCGGCACCGTGACTTTCGCAGATGGGGCCTCTATTGCACCGCTCCTGACCAATATTATCGGCACGGATAACACAGTCTTTCGCGTGGCCGATGCGAACTCTCTCGTCATCGAAGGTGACATCGGTAGCTTGTCTGGCGTTGCTTCGCCGTTTTTGTATAACACGACTTATTCCATCGACCCCAACGACCCCAATGCGCTTCTGATTACACTTGATTTGCGTGACACAAATGAGCTGGGCCTTGATGGTGTTCAAACCGCTGCGTTTACATCAGCATTTGCGGCCCTAGGGGCTAACGCAGCGCTGGGCGATGCTTTTGTGAACATTTCTGATGGTGATGAGTTTAACCAAGCCTTTAATCAACTCCTGCCCGAATTTTCCGCAGCCGCCAGACAATTTGTTATTGCCAATGTGGACGGCGCAACTGGGGCTGTGGCCGCACATTTGGACAATGTCCGTCGCTCCCAGGACCGGCCAGGCGGCGCATGGATACAAGAATTTGCCTATTTCGCCGATCGTGATTTGGCTGGCCTATCCGAGCAATACCGCGGTAACGGCTTTGGCTTTACCGCAGGCCTTGATACAGCGTGGGGCCCATTCCATGCGGTCGGTATTAATGCTGGCTTTGCATCAACAGAGATTGAAAGTGTTGCAGACCAAGATGATCCGCTGGACGTCTTGACCATACAGCTTGGCACCTATGCCGCCTATCAATCAGGTAAATTGGGTATCGAAGCTTTAGCAGGCGTCGGCTTTAACGACTTTGAGAGCGAGCGGAATGTCCTCGTTGGTGATTTCATCGGCGCATCCGAAGGCGACTGGTCGGGCATCCACTATAACGGTACGCTGCGCGCAGGTTACGATATGGCGCTAACAGAGAAAATCTGGATGCGCCCAACTGTATCGCTTGATTATATCTCTCTCAATGAAAAGGCTTATACAGAAACAGGTGACCTCGGTGTTGCGCTTGATATTGATAGCCGCACGTCGGAAAGCGGCTCGGCCACGGCCATGCTTAATGTCGGCGCGAAATATATGGGCCGCCGCACGTGGATACGTCCCTCTGTGCGCGTCGGTTACAGAAATGAATTTATCGGTGACGGTACGTTCACGTCGGGCCGCTTTGCCGGCATGAACACGCCCTTTGCGATTGAATCTGAAGAGTTTCCGGGTAGCGGCTTCCTCCTTGGTTTCTCTTTTGCAGCGGGCAGCCAATATAGCTCCTTCTCGTTTGATATCGATAGCGACATCCGCGACGGTTTTGTAAGACACACGGGCCGTATCGTTTTGCGTCTATTGTTCTAGGCGGTAACGCGCTGATTTATCCGCGCTATAGAGGGTCAAACCCTTGCACGGCGGGCAAATCACTCCATAGTTATAGACTGATTCATTAAAACGCGCGGGGTCGCCCTGCCCGTCAAATTGCCTATTGGAGAGCCGCACATGGCATCTGCTGCGAAAAAAGATTTGTTTGACGCCGACGGGAAAAAGGCCGCCGCATCCGCTGCTTATTCTGCCAAAGACATTCAAGTCCTAGAAGGGTTAGAGCCCGTTCGTTTGCGCCCTGGCATGTATATTGGCGGGACAGATGCGCGTGCGCTGCACCACCTTTTTGCCGAAGTGATCGACAACTCAATGGACGAAGCCGTGGCGGGTCACGCCAGCCGTATCGAGGTTGAACTTGACGCCGACGGCTACCTATCGGTCACAGATAATGGACGCGGCATTCCGATTGATCCCCATCCGAAATACCCTGAAAAGTCAGCGCTTGAAGTCATTCTAACAGAGTTACACTCGGGCGGTAAGTTTTCCAACAAGGCTTACGAGACATCGGGTGGTTTGCACGGCGTTGGCGTATCCGTCGTCAATGCGTTGTCAGATGATTTAATCGTTGAAGTGGCGCGCAATAAACAATTGTATTCTATGTCTTTTTCACGCGGCAAACCGCTTGGAAAAATCCAAAAGCTAGGCGCTGTAAACAATCGCCGTGGCACCAAAGTACGCTTTCACCCTGACCCTGAAATCTTTGGCCCCAAAGCGGCGTTCAAGGCCGCACGCCTATTTCGTATGGCGCGCGCGAAAGCTTATCTTCAACCCGGTGTCGAAATCCGTTGGAAATGCGCGCCAGAGCTTGTCCAAGAGCTTGACGCTGTCCCTGACGAAGCTGTCTTTCACTTCCCTGGCGGCCTCGGTGATTTCCTAAAAGAGACCCTGGGATCAAAGCCGACTGTTACAACAGATGTATTTGCCGGACGCTCAAAGAAAGAAAGCGGCCATGGCCGTGTTGAATGGGCGCTCGGGTGGACGCCGGCTGGCTTTGGCGAGGCCGACGACTTCGTACGCAGCTATTGTAATACTGTGCCTACCCCAGGCGGCGGCACACATGAAGCAGGCCTACGCGCAGCCGTGACCAAAGGCCTTCGTGCCTATGCGGATATTGTGGGTATGGGCAAAAAGTTCAGCCACGTTACACCCGATGACGTTATGTTTGGGGCAGGCGCGCTCGTGTCCGTCTTTATCTCGGATCCGGACTTTGTCGGCCAAACCAAAGACAGGCTGTCGTCATCAGAGGCAACAAAGCTGGTCGAGAGCGCTGTCCGCGACCCGTTTGATCACTGGCTTGCCAGTTCCCCCAAAGACGCAACAAAGCTGCTTGAATGGGCGATAGAACGCGCAGATGAGCGGGTGAAACGCCGCAAAGCACGCGATGTTAAGCGCAAAACAGCGACCAAGAAACTGCGCCTGCCTGGCAAGCTCGCCGATTGTTCGCGTAAAGGGTCCGAAGGCACAGAATTATTTATCGTCGAGGGCGACAGTGCGGGCGGTTCTGCCAAGCAAGCACGCAACCGCGAGACGCAGGCTATCTTGCCGCTGAAAGGTAAAATCCTAAATGTCGAAAGCGCGACAATGGATAAAATTCAGCGCAACGCAGAAATATCAGACCTTTGTACAGCGCTAGGTGTAGGTCTTGGTAAGAAGTTTGAAATTGATGATTTGCGTTATGAACGCGTTGTTATCATGACCGATGCCGATGTTGACGGCGCGCATATTGCGGCCCTTCTCATCACCTTTTTCTACCGCTACACGCCAGGCCTTATTGACCAAGGCCGTCTTTATATGGCGATGCCGCCACTGTATAAGCTCACCCAAGGCAGCAAGATCGCTTACGCCATTGATGATGAGCATAAAGATCAACTGCTTGAGACTGCCTTTAACGGCCGCGGTAAAGTTGACATTGGCCGTTTTAAGGGCCTGGGCGAAATGATGGCTAGCCAACTTAAAGACACCACAATGAATCCCAAAACCCGTAAAATGATCCGCATCACGATTGATGATGATAATTTACCGTCAACGGAGGCTATGGTCGAGACACTGATGGGGAAGCGTGCGGATTTGCGTTATCAGTTCATCCAAGATCACGCGCAATTTGTCGCCGATATCGATGTTTGATGGTGGAGAATAGACGCAACTGATGAAACCACTGTTATAGCCGATACTGTCTCGGCTACGGTGAAAAAATTAGAGGCGGCCCTTTCATAGAACAGCAAAGGCGAGAGCTTTCGCCCTCGCCTTCAAACCCCAAACGGTATCTCTGTCTAGCTAGCTTTGCGTTCCTTACGCAGCGCGTCAAGGCGGTCAGATACAGTTGCTTTCTTTTGCATCGTATCAAGTTCACCCATCAGTTTGAAATTTTCAACATCAACAGGGGCCATAACGCCAGTACCGCCAGCACCCAGTTGGGCGCGTTTGAAGGCAGCCTCTGCGCGTTCAATACGCTGCTCTGATTTGCGCGTTGAGCTTTCGCCAGTGACGGCATCAAGGCCAACATCGGCGCGAGCGGCTTCAAAGGCTTTCAGTTCCTCTTTCATCGTCGCCGAACGAAGCTCTAGCGAGGCAATGCCCTCTTCTAATGTGCGCTCTTCCTCAGCCGCAGCGCGTTCCATTTTAGTCAGCCGCGTGATTTGGGCTTCAAAGTCCACTTGGCGTGACAGAGCGGCTTCCGCCAAATCTTCACGGTCTTGGCTTAGGGCAAAACGCGCTTTCTCAGTCAATTGATCGAGGCGTTCTTGAAACATCTTTTGCTGACGCACCGCTTGCAAACGACGCACAGTGACCTCGTCACGCTTGGCCTGTACCTCATCAATGGCGCGGTCTACATCACGGATAGCTTCGCGCATAACGGTTGTACCGCCCGCACGCTCCATTGCGTCCACACTGTCTTCGACTTTGCCAGATACAAGTCGTGAAATACGGTCAAAAATTGATTCAGCCATGATATAAATCCCTTATCGTCGTCCGACACTGCGCCGCACATCCCTTGCAACCTCTATAGACATGACCCGCTAAGATTGACTTAGCGAGCATGGTTAATCGTGAGTAAGCCCTTGGTTAAGACAACGTTGAACATGTTTCTTTGCCACAAATTAGCGGATGCAGCTTATGGTCGAACGAAATTGGGAGAGCATGATGATCGAACTTTTAATCGCAGCAGGCGTCGGCGCGGCGGGCTACAGCGCCTTTAATGGTATGTCTACTTACAACCGCCTCATGGCGCTGGACGAGCGCTGCACAACAGCTTTCGCTGATATTGATGTTCTGATGAAGCATCGCCATTCCATGATTCCCGGCATCGTCGAGATGGTCAAAGGCTACTGCGCCCATGAAGTCGGGATTATAAATTCGGTCTTACAAGCGCGGGCCGAAGCCCTGCGCGCAATACCGCAGACAGAAACCCATATGAACGCCGAGACACAGCTGGGGCAATCACTAACTAATTTGTTTCAAGTCGCGGAAAAATACCCCGACAGCCGCGCATCACAACATTTCACAGAACTTCGCAATGCCCATATGGATGTAGAAAACCGTATCACAGCCGCGCGACGCTTTTATAACATCACTGTTGACGAGCATAATGCCACGCTACGTCAGTTTCCTGGCAACATCATTGCCGCAAAGATGCGTCTTCACCGCCGCGCACAATTTACATTAGGCGTTGAACGTATTTTGATGGATGAAGCGGTTCCGATGAATTTCGCTGGTGCGTAAAACATAATGCTTCGCGTTAACGGGTTTTATGGTCATGTTCAGCAAAACCATGGCCGGTCGATAGTTTTATTCTCTGGTTTTGCTATCGCCTGTCAAATTGCGATAGGCGTCTTGATGACTGTGCCCATCATGCTGGGCGGCGAAACCAATTTCATCTTTGTCGCGCCCATTCGGTACCTTAAAGCGTGGGGTTTACAGGCCTTTGTGGTTAGCGCCATGTTATTCGCCATGCGTTATCATTTGCATACTAGCCTGATGAAATCATCTGTTGGCTTTGAAGATGTCAGCCAAAACACCCATCCCCGTTTAGTGTCTATTGTAACCAATCACGCAATAGCGGCCGGCGTGCCCATCCCCGCAGTCGGGGTTATTCCGCATGAGGCCTTGAACGCGTTTGCCTGTGGTTTGTCAAAATCACATGCGACCGTCGTCGTGACCCAAGGCCTATTAAATGCGCTTGACGATGACGAGCTTTCTGCCGTTATCGCGCATGAAATCGCCCATATTATGAATGGTGACATGCAGATGATGGCGGTTGCCAATGCATCTATGGGCACTGTGGATATGCTCAATAATATTAATCCGTTTAAGTTCCGCGGGGGTAAATCAGCCTTCTTACTGATTTTGTTCTTACCGCTTTTGTTTATGCTATTGATGTTTAATTTTGCGATGAATGTGGCGGGCACAATCACAAAGGTTTCGCGACTTTTGATCGCGTCATCCCGAGAATTTATCGCGGATGCGGAAGCTGTGCGCCTTACGCATAACCCGGGGGCGTTGATTTCTGCCCTTCATAAAATAAATGGGCGTAGCACGATTGAGGGCCTAGACCCAATGGCCGATGCCATGATGATTGACGGCGCTGTAGAGGGCAGTTTTGCTACGCATCCGCCAATAAGTGAACGCATTGCTGTACTGACCCAATTATCAGGCAGCATGGTCCATGGCCAAGCGCCGCGCAATGACAGCCGCAGCCGCAGTCAGATTGTCGCTTACAACACACAAACATTCGGCACTGCGAAGCCCGCATTTGGTCGCGCGCAGCATATGGCCGCCCAAGCCGCCGTCACGCCGCCCAAACCCTTTTACCGCCGGAACTTGATTGACCGCGTTAATGCCGACAGCAAGACCAATGCCTTTGGTATCAGCCCCAAAGTCGGACGCATGTTACTGATAGGGTTTTTATTGTTTGTGGGACTTCAGCTTTTAACAGTTATGCGTATGACCAGTATTGTCAGTCAGCTAGATCTCGCGCCGAGCCCTGCGCTCAGTGGTCAGATACAATCAAATAAAGCGAAGCCCCCGTCTATCAAAGTCGATGAACGCGATAATAGCGGGCGCGTGATAGCGATTACGTCTCTGCCTTCTCAATCAACAAAAACAGTCAAAAAGGGCCCCGTTCCGAAACTACGCGGACGAAAGACGGATACGAAGCCCTAAACCGTTAATGGTCGTGCCCTGGGTTTGTCCGCGCCAGTTTTCGGATCAACCCCGGCCAAACCAAATTATCGCCCAGACCCGGAACGAAAGCTGCCGCGCCCTGTTGATAAACACGCGCACCCATGGCTTCTGGCTCTTCTATTAATTGATCTTCTGACCCAACGCTTTGCGCGAATATCTGCGCTTTACAGGCATTTTCTAAAAAATACATGCGAAGAAAGGCTGTGCCGCAGCTTGGCCCGCATGTCAGCGTTCCGTGATTGCGCAACATCATCAACGATTTAGAGCCAAGATTAGCCACGAGGCGTTCACGCTCGTCAAGCTCTAGCGCGATACCTTCATAGTCGTGATAGGCCAAATCATCATGCACTTGCATGGACATTTGTGTGTAACGCCGCAGACCTTTTTTCTGCGCCGATACCGCCATACCGTAAGGCGTGTGGACATGAATAACGCATTTAGCATCAGGACGTGCGCCGTGAACCGCACTGTGAATCGTAAAGCCCGCTGGATTGACAAAATACGGCGTGTCTTGGCAAATTTTACCGTCCATATCGATTTTAACTAAAGCTGACGCGGTCATTTCGTCAAACATGACTCCATATGGGTTTATTAAAAAGCGGGGCTCCATTTCGCCCTTCTCATTGGGCTCATCAGGTAGTTTGTAGGAGATGTGCGTAAAGACCAAGTCCGTCCACCCGTAAAGCCCGCACAAGCGGTAGGTTGCGGCCAATTCTACACGCGCCGCCCATTCTGCGTCTGAAACTTTACCATGCGCGCGTTCAATCGTCGTCGGGTCTGGGATATTAAAGCCTGCATCTGCAGTCATAGCACTTGTTTCAGTCTGCGCGTTCATGGGATCCTCCTCTGTTTGCGCTAATATGCAAGAAATTGCATAAGGTGGCAAGTGGGTTGGCCGTTTAAGGCTTAGGCTTCACATTAGGCTTGATTGCAGCAAGTGCGCTGTGGCTCTCTTTTGTAAGCGTTTGCGCAGGCACAATGCTCGTATGGATGCCAAAGATAACCGCGCCTGTCTTCGGCAATCTCACGAAGCTTTGTCGTTCTACACGAACGAAACGCGGGGCTGTTGGGTGGATGGGTTTTGCGACACCCTCGGGGCGGGGCTGATGCAAATCAGGGTCTGTGTAGATTAGGTTATTGGCGCGCCATAGCGGGCGGTTAACAGTCACCGCACGAAGCATCCGATTAACAGATTTGTCTATCGCTGCGTTATATTCATCGACTGGTGAATGTATATCACCAAGGCTGCGCCCAATTTTTTGGGACAGTGTCCAAGAACTTGGAAAACAGAGAACCGCCCCTATCACCCTATAAATCCCCTCTATATCCGCCAACACACATAAATCCAATTGCGTGAGGCGCCCCGCGATGACCAAGGGGTGGTCAGCGTCTTTATTAATATGAATACCATCTGGTCGCGAAATGTCGCTGCCGTGTAACCCAAAACCGCAGTCAGCGATGACTATATCGCGCACCTCTTCAAACACGTCCTCATGACCCGCTAAGGTTTGAAAAACACACGCGCGGTGCGTCTCCAGCAGGTAATCGCGGTAAGCCATTTGCTGCTCAAACACCGCGTCACGGATAAGCCAAGATGTATCACCCAACGGTTTCACACCAGGCAGGCGCGAGAGTTGCGCGTCCATCCACGGCTGGACGGATAAGCGCTCATTTAGAATTGATTTAAAATGGTCTGGCACGGCGAGAGTCATGCCCCATCCGTGCCAAATTAAACCCTTATAAGCAAGATGCCGCGTCGACCGTGTCTATGCCCAGCGCTTCACCCACGGCGGCATAGGTGAGTTGACCCTCGCAAACGTTCAAACCGTCTAGCAAATGGGCATCTTCGCGCATTGCCTCTTTCCAGCCCAGCTTTGCAATTTTTTTAGCATGGCCCAATGTCGCCGCGTTTAGCGCGTAGGTCGATGTGCGCGCCACAGCGCCAGGCATATTGGCCACGCAATAATGCACAACACCGTCCACGACATAAGTCGGGTCTGCATGGGTTGTCGGCTTTGACGTCTCGAAACAACCGCCTTGGTCAATCGCGACATCGACTATCACAGAGCCGTCCATCATGGTCGATAACATCTCTCGCGTGATAAGCTTTGGCGCAGCTGCCCCCGGAATTAATACGGCACCAATGACAAGGTCAGCCGTTTTGATAAGTTCTGCCAGCACAGCCGGTGTCGAGCGGACAACTTTGGCCCGGTTTTCAAAGTGATAGTTTAGACGCTCCATCACAATATTATTGCGGTCTAGGATGGTGACGTCGGCTTGCATACCGACTGCCATTTGCGCTGCGTTAAAACCGACATCGCCGCCGCCAATCACAACCACTTTCGCTGGCGCAACACCCGGCACACCGCCCATAAGAACGCCGCGACCGCCTCCCACTTTTTGCAAAGCCGTCGCCCCAACCTGTGTCGCAAGACGCCCCGCAACTTGTGACATAGGCGTTAGGAGCGGCAGGTCGCCATAAGCGTCTGTGACAGTTTCATAAGCAATACAAACCGCACCCGACTTTATCAGCGCTTTGGTTTGTTCGGGATCAGGTGCCAGATGCAGATAAGTATAAAGGATTTGCCCAGGTCGCAGCATCGCACATTCGACAGCTTGCGGCTCTTTGACTTTCACAATCATATCGGCGCGCGCAAACACGGTCTTCGCATCCGCCACAATCTCTGCCCCAGAAGCCGCATATTGCGCATCATCAGCGCCGATGCCGACGCCCGCGCCCGTCTCAACAATAATTTGATGGCCATCAAGCACCAATTCTGCGACAGATTCAGGCGTCAATCCAACGCGGTATTCGTGAACTTTGATTTCCTTTGGGACACCGATCAACATAGCTTCTCTCCAATAAATTATGAGAACGATATAGCCCAATAATTCTGCTTATTTTTCTCAAAATTATCGATATTTATATAATATAATAGGATGAAATATAGACAAACAAATAAATAATAGGATTATTTACGATGATTGATGCAATAGACCAAAAAATACTCGATGCATTACAAAGTGATTGCCGACAGACAATTGCCGATATATCGGGGCAAGTTGGCCTCTCGCCATCTGCCTGTCATCGCCGTATCGGCATATTAGAAGTCCGCGGCGTCATCGAACGCTATGCTGCGCGGCTCAACGGTAAAGCGCTTGGCTATGTCATGACGTTTTATGTGGAGATATCCTTAGAAAGCCAATCCGAAGCTGTGCTAGCCGCATTTGAGAAAGCCGCCCTCGCCCGCCCCGAAGTCTTGGAATGCCATCTCATGACCGGGTCGGCGGATTACCTAATGAAAGTCGCAGCCCCTGATACAGACGCCTATGAACGCGTTTACCGCCAAGTGATTTCGGCCCTACCCCACGTAAGCCGCATACAGTCTTCATTGGTTATGAAAACCATCAAACGCTGGAACGGATACCCGCCGCGCATTAATACGGGGCGTTAATATTCGCGTGACGGTCGTCACGGATTTGGTAATAGTCTGCCTATATGGTAGCGCCATCTCGTATCTGAAACCGTTAGGGGGAATCATGGTCAGAATTATACGTCAATTTGCATTTGCAACAGTCTGTGTTGGATTATTGGGCAGTGCTGCCCACGGAAAAGACATATCATTTGAACAAGTTTACGCAGCACCCGATGATGCCGCCCTAAACCTTGCTTATGCGACACAACAAATGGAAGCGGGCGACCTTCTTGATGCGGCAAGCACATTAGAGCGCTTATTGCTCTCCAAACCCAATCTTGATTCTGTGCGGCTGCTTTACGCTAAAGTCTTAGTCATGCTTGATGATAAAAAAGCGGCAAAGCGAGAACTTGATATCCTCACAAACCGCACGTTGAGCCCGGATAACGCTAAAACACTTGCCGCGCTACAACAGCGCGTGAAATCATAATTGGGGAAAAGCTATGACATTTAAATACTCTATCAGCGTTATCGCGCTTCTATCAATTATCGCCTTATCGGCGCCTGCTAGCGCCCAAGAGGCCATCGGCGTAAACTCAGCCGTCAAAGGCGATGTTACCGTACAATCAGGTGAGACCGATGCGAGGGACGCCATTATCAGCGATCCCATCCGTTTGCAAGACGCCGTCAACACAGCCCGTTCAAGCACGCTTCAAATCACACTGAAAGACCGCACGACATTTACTGTTGGCCCGGATTGTGACTTAGTCATCGATACATTTGTTTATGACCCCGCCAAAGCCGACAACACGTTATCGGCCACCGTGACCAAAGGCATGTTCCGGTTTATGTCTGGCGCGATTTCAAAATCCAATCCCGATGCCGTGACAATTAATTCACCCGTTGCATCGCTAGGTATTCGCGGCACAATCGTCGAGGGCCTGGTCGGGTTACAAGCGGCGGCTTACGCTCAAAATCGTGGATTGGTCCCGAACGGCGTACGTGTCGATCCGGCTGGTGTATCGCTATTTATTTTGCGCGGCCCGGGCACTGATCGTATCGGTAATAATAATGTCGGTCGTATTCGTGTTACGAATGAAGGCGGCACAGTGGACATAAATGAAGTCGGCAAAGCCGTCTTAGTACTTAATAAGACAACGCCGCCAATTTCAATCAGCGCTGATAATGATGAGACTTTTGTCTCATTCAGCGAACAACTGCGCACCGTTCCTAATGTTGGGCCAGACACCATGGCCTTTAATGTCAGCCCTGATTTAAACGTTGTCGGCGTCTCTAAGGCAGCCACGAGCAGTGCTGGCGCAAGCGCCAGTGCAGCCACGTCAGGCCTTAGCCTTCCAATGACACTTGGTGCAATTGCCCTAGGCGGTGGTCTTATCGGGGTTATTGCTAGCGGCAGCGACGATGCGGATGATACGCCTGCCTCTAATTAGCGTAAACTTTCCCCTACTCCTCGCGCAAGCCATGGCTCATGGCATCAATCGCGGGGCGTAGGATATAGTCCATCACAGAGCGTTTCTCTGTTTGCAAGAATATCTCTGCAGGCATGCCTGGAACAAGATTTAATCCACCAAGACGGTCGAGTTCTGCTTGGGGTATTTCAATACGGACCGCAAAATAGGGCGCGCCCGTAACAGGATCGATAAGGCGGTCGGGCGATGCTTGTAACACAGTGCCCTTAAGCTCTGGCGTGCGGCGTGCGTTAAATGCAGAGAGACGCACATTACCAATTTGACCTGGGTAAATCTGATCAATATCAGCGACCTGCACTTGGGCTTCGACAATCAATTTGTCGCCTAAGGGTATGATTTGCATGATTTCCATACCGGGGGCGACGACACCGCCAATTGTCGTCATGGACAAATTATGAACTGCGCCGTCAACGGGCGACAGCACGTCAATGCGCTCGGCTTGATCTGTTGCCGTAACCAATTGCTCACGTAAGTCGCTCTTTTCTGTTTGAGCTTGGCGAAGTTCTGACAGGACTTCCTCAAGACGGTCTTTGCGAAGTTGCAATATCTGTGTCTCAAGCTCTGTGATAGAATTACGGATGCGGGCAATCTCTGAATAATGGCTAGCGGTATCGCCTTGAATACGGGCTTGTTCACGCTCCATAGATGTCACACGCATACGCGGAACAACGCCGCGCGTTACCCCTTCGCGAAGGTCAACCAACTCATTGGCAATTAATTTCGACTGCTCAGCCTTTGACGCAATAAGGCCGTTTAAGCCGTCAATTTGGTCTTGGGACTGGGCGATGCGTTGCTGCAACTGTTGCACAAGGCCAAGTGCGCCGCGACGTCGGGCATTAAACAGTTTGGTTTGACCATCAATCGCCTCGGCCACAATCGGGTCATCAGCACGCGTTAATAAGTTATCAGGAAAGGCAATAGACCGACGATTATCACGCTCCGCCTCTAGGCGGGCAACGCGGGCTTGGGCTTCGGAATATCGCGCGCTAACAAGGTCTTGATTGGCTTCAATGACCGTAGGGTCAAGCCGCATCAAAACATCGCCTTGTTTGACAAGGTCACCATCTTTGACGGGGATCTGGGCGATAATGCCTCCATCTAAATGCTGGATAACCTTGGGCTTGGTTTCAACCACAACAGAACCACTGGCAATGACGGCACCTTGAATGGGCATAAATGTCCACACAACAACGGCCACAGCCAACATCGCAATGGCGATATAACCAATACGCAGAAAGCTTTTATGCGGCTGGTCATCCTTAGAAGACGGCTGGTTTAAGCTCATTTGCAAGTCTTCCATATTCAGCGGAACATTCATGACGGGGCTCCGGGTTTACGGATTTGCATCGCGGGGCCGCCTGTTGTGGACGTGCTCGGTATTTTTGCTGGCGGCGCAGGGCGAGGCTTGGTTGTTTGCGGCACTGATTTGGTGACCGATTTCAAGACTTCGTCCTTGGGGCCAAAGGCCACTTGGCGACCGTCTTTTAACATCAAAAGCTTATCAACCGCAGAGATTGCACTAGGGCGGTGCGCCATAACAATCACAGTTGAGCCTTGCTTACGCAGCAACTTAATCGCGCGCGATAGCGCCGCATCGCCGTCGGAATCAAGGTTCGAGTTGGGTTCATCCAACACTAACAGCTTCGGTTTGCCGTAAAGAGCTCTCGCGAGTGCGATACGTTGTGTCTGGCCACCAGACAGCACAGCGCCGCCCTCTCCGATCCGCGTGTCATAACCGTTCTCCAGCCCCAAGATCATGGAATGAACATCAGCCATTTGCGCGGCCTCGACAATGGCTTCAGGCGTGGCATTGGCCGTGAAACGCGAAATGTTTTCCGCAATCGTGCCGTCGAATAACTCGACCTCTTGCGGGACATAACCAATATACGGGCCAAGTTCAGCACGGTTCCATTGCTCGAAACTGGCACGGTCAAGACGAATGGCACCCTTTTGCGGAGACCACAGTCCAACAAGTAGACGCGCAAGCGTGGACTTACCCGCCGCAGACGGGCCAATCACGCCAAGGCCGTCACCTGGCTGCAAGGAGAAGTTCAAATCCGACAATACGGCCTGCGTTGCACCGGGCGGGCCCGCGAACACATGTTCCACATCCAACTGCCCCTTAGGTTCAGGCAGGCTAAGACTATCTGTGTTATCAGGCACCATTTTATAAAAAGCGTTTAGCCGGGCGTAAGCTTCCCGCGCTGCGTTAAAAGAGCGCCATTGACCGATGGACATTTGCACGGGCGCAAGGGCACGCCCTAAAATGATAGAACCCGCAATCATTGTCCCCGGCGTTACGACTTGTTTCACCGCCAAATATCCACCAAGCCCTAAAATGCCTGATTGCACCATCATGCGTAGCGCTTTGGTCAATGAACTGGCATTGGCGGCGCGGTCACCTGCACGTTGGGCGTCTACCGCGCCTTGCTGGTTAATATCCTGCCAGCGGCTGCGCATATTGGCCCCCATCCCCATCGCTGTAATGGCGTCAGTATTGCGGTGGCTCTGTAAGGCAAAGCTCTGTTCGGCGCGGCGAAATTTCATCGCTTCAACCGACGGCTTGCGCGTTGACACTTCGTTATAGACGGCGACAACGAGGATAATCAGTGTGCCGATCACAGCAAACACACCGAGCATCCAATGCAAAAGAAATATAACGAAGATATAGATAACAACCCAAGGAATATCGAAAAATGTGCCCGGCGCATTGCCTGAAAGAAACTGTTTTAGGGTCGAAACATCGTTCAGTGGTGCAATTCGAGCTGCGCTTTTGCCCGCAATGCCGTGGTTCATCCAAGCATCAAATGTGCGGCCGCCCAAATCCCGTTCGACCTTATCCGCAACGCGGAGCAACACGCGCGAACGGCAAAATTCTAAAAAGCCCATAAAAGCAAACATCGCCACCATAAGGACCGATAGCGAGACTAAAGTCGGAACAGACGCACTGATGAGGACGCGGTCATAGACTTGCAGCATGTAAAGCGGGCCTGTCAGCATCAATATATTGATAAAGGCAGAAAACCAGCCGACCCCCATAAGCGCCCCACGCGCATCCATGACGGCCTTACCGACAACAGAGCGAAAGCCCGTTTCGTCTTTTGCCAGACTTTGTGCTGTATTATTGCTCACGACAACCCCGATATTGACCTATTTTCCCACATTTATGCATGTCCTATGCCATAGAAGGCGCTAAACTTCAGTAAAGAAGCTCATTTTTTTGCACTTTGTTTGCGCAATGCTTCGGCTTAAATTATCGTAAATATGGCGAAAAAGCTATGACAGCCATAGACCTAACCTAAGCCATTGGTTATGCAACGTTACAAGGAAAGATTTCCGCGCGATTCCAAGGCTAAAGCACAAAGGGGGGAGAGATGGCTGATAAATCCAAATCCGCCCTAAGAGCACTGTTCCTATCTGGGTTAACGATACCCGCTTTGGTCATGTCATTCCCTGCCCTTGCCCAAATCACGCCTAATGGCACTGCGGCTGGTACTAATCGTCCGTTGCAACTCGCCGAGGACAGCCCCTTTCGCGACCCCGATATCATTTATCTAGAAGCAGACGCGCTGGTCAATGACGAGGAAAACGGCGTTCTAACGGCCAAAGGCAATGTCGAAGGCCGTTATCAAGACCGCACATTGCGCGCCGATGAAGTGACCTATTCCACTAATACAGGTCAAGTCATTGCGACGGGCAATGTCGTGCTTGTCGACCCCACTGGTGCGTCGCAATATGCGGATAAAATTGAGCTTTCCAGCGAGCTAGAGGCTGGCACGGCAACCAATTTCACAGCCCGTTTTGAAGAAGGCGGTATTTTGGGCGCGTCAATTGTGGTGCGCAATGCCGATGACGGGGTTGAGCTTTACAACGGGTATTACACGGCCTGCGAGCCTTGCCGTAATTCTGACGGCACCACGGATGACCCGACATGGCAAATTAAAGCCCGCAAAGTGAAACAAAACCGCGAGCGTAATTCTATTGAATATCGCGACGCCGTATTTCAACTGGCTGGCATTCCCGTTTTTTATACGCCTTACCTCGCCCATCCAGATCCAAGCGCAAATCGGGCCTCTGGCTTACTCGCGCCGTTTGCAGGTTTTTCCAACACGCGCGGATTATCGGCACGTGCGCCCTATTTCATCGCCGTGGATGATTATACCGACCTGACACTAACCCCGAACGTCTATTCCAAAGTCAATCCGATGATGGAATATGACATTAAGCGCAAATTTTACTCTGGCGAAGTCAATATCAACGGCAGCTTCACCTATGGCAGCGCCTTTGATAATAATGGCAACTCCTTCAAAGACGCCAGCGCGTTCGTGAATGACCCGTCAGAGGCTTTGACAGGCAAACGCCTTCGCTCACATTTATTTGCAGACGGCCTGTTTGATCTGACCGATTTTTGGACAACAGGGTTTGGCATACAGGCGGCAACGGATGACCTTTATCTGAACCGCTATGACCTGACAGAAGAGCCGCCGCGCTTTGGCCTTTATCAGGCCGATAGTCGCCGCCTTGTCAGCCAAGCTTTTGTCGTTGGGCAATCAGAAAACACACGCCTTTCCATTTCAAGCTTTGGCTTCCAAAGCCTACGCACATCGGTCATCCGCGCGGGTGCAGACGACGTTTTCAACATCTTCCGCGAAGATGACAGCGAACTGCCGATTGCCCTACCCAAAGTCGAGATTAATAGCTTTGTCGACGACCCTGTCTTTGGTGGGCGGTTTGAGGCTTTTGGTGATTTAACCGTCTTAGGGCGCAAGGTCGGCGAGGATTACTTGCGCGGAACGGCTGGCGTGAATTACGCCAAGACGCTGATTGTTCCCGGTGGTATTGAGGTCAAACCTTTTGGACAAGCCCGTTTTGACAAGATCGATCTAGAGCTTGGTGATGGGTCTGAGCGTAATTTTGACCGCACACTTGGTCAAGCAGGCGTTGATATCCGCTGGCCGTTTGTGAAATCCACGGATGGTGTCGATTATATTATCGAGCCTCGCGTGCAGGTCACCCAAAGCTTTGGCGATGGAGAGAATGAAAATTTCTCAGCCATTTCACAAACAGCGACAACAAGCCTGTTCCAAGACAGCGTTGGCCTTGATTTTGGCGCCGCTGATTTCTACGCATCGAACAAAGCCCTCGGTTATGACTTTTGGCAAGAAGGTCTTCGCACGGATGTCGGGGCCAGCCTGTCCGCCAATTGGAATGATAGCCGCGCAAGCCTTTTCTTAGGCCAAAGCTTTGCCAGCGGTTATGACGACAGCTTTACTTTTGATAGCGGGCTAGAAGGCGACAATTCCGATATTATAGGCGAATTTGAAATCGCACTTGGCAGCCGATTTACCGCTGATACGCGGGTGCGTTATGACGATGCAGATAATGTATTTCGCCGTATTGATACAGGATTTCGTTACAACACATCCCGCTTTTCGGCTGATGCGCGCTATTACCGCCTCAACAAACGCCAGACGGCAGATAGTGATATTTTGCTTGCGCCAGCGGAAGAATTATCAGGCGGCGTGACCGTTAAACTGACGGATAATTGGAGCACGCGTTACCAAGCATTTCGCGACATTGACGCCGATGTCACGCGCCGCCAAGACCTGTCGCTGATCTATGATGACCAATGCACTCGGATTGAATTTATTTATAATCGGTCGCGCAATGACATTGGTATTGTTGGCGATAATGAAGGCTTTGGCGTTCGGATTTCGCTACTCACTTTGGGCGAATTTGACTAGCAAAATCATTAGCCTACGAAAGATTTCTCAACTACGAACTGTTTGGGGTCTGAATTTGCCCCCTCTTCCAGGCCAAATGTCTCGACAAGCGCTTTGGTATCATTAATCATATCCATCGATCCGCAAATCATGACACGGTCATGCTCTGGGTTTAGCGGCGGGGTGCCAGCCGCTTTAAACAATTCGCCGCTTTCAATCAGGGTTGTGATGCGCCCCTCAAGCGGGTGATCTTCGCGTGTCAGCGACGTGATAAGCTTTAGCTTCCCTTCCACCATTTCCCCGACAAGCGGGTCATTAATCAGGTCTTCAATCAAGCGGGTGGAGTAGGTCAACTCGCCTGCCTCGCGACAGGTATGGGTCACAATAACTTCGTCATAACGCTCATAGGTTTCAGGGTCGCGGACGAGTGATGCAAAGGGCGCAAAACCCGTACCCGTAGAGAACATCCAAAGTCGTTTGCCAGGCAGAAGTGCGTCCAACACCAATGTTCCAACCGGTTTCTTGCCCAGCAGCACAGTGTCGCCGGGTTCAATAGCTTGCAGGCGCGATGTCAGCGGGCCGTTCTCAACCTTAATGGAGTAAAACTCCAATTTATCGTCCCATGCAGGGCTGGCCACGGAATAAGCGCGCATAATCGGCTTTCGCTGATCCTCGGTCTTGGGCAGGCCAATCATGATAAACTCACCCGTGCGGAAGCGAAAACTCGGTGGACGAGTGATAGTGAAGCGAAACAGACGATCGGTGAAATGCTCGACCTCTAGGACGGTCTCCTCTGTGGGCGCATTAGGATTTGGCTTGGCAAGGGGCGCAGCGGCAGTCATGGGAATCCTTGTTGTCGGAAAGTCTGGTGTTTATGGCTCATGAGCCGTCTTCAAAGCGCACATAAGCGCTTTCGGCCTTAATTTCAATATCCTTTATAAGAAACAATCGTTCTATATATCAAACAGCTGTGATTGATGCATATTCTTTGGTTTTCATCACTATAAATGCGCGAATTGAGGTAAATCAGCCCTACATAACAGGCTAAAGTGTTTAAGACGCGCCTGACTTGCGATAGGCTCTCTCTATGATCGATATAAAGACAGAATCACAATTCCCCTCAATCACGCGCGATGATTGGGAAGCACTGGTCGAAAACGGGCTTAAATCTGGCAAATTGCGTGATTTGATGCGCAAAACAGAAGACGGCATCATCCGCGGCCCGCTCAGCACATTGGGTGACCGGCCTGATAACATAGCGCCCTGCCCGCGTTATGGTGTTCCGCTTTTAAATGGTCGCCCGTGGCACATCACGGCCCCTGTGCGCGGCCCAGATACGGCTTTTGCCAACACCCAAATGCTAGAAGATTTGAAGGGGGGTGCAAGCGCTGTGCGGGTTGAAACGCGCACACTACCCATCACAGCACGCAATCTTAAACGCCTGTTTGAAGGTATTTACACAGACCTTATTCCCATCTGCTTTGACCGCTTTGGGCCTGACGTAGCCGATGACAGAAGCGCATTAATATCTGCCTTGCTCTCAATCCCCCCTTTGCAAAGCGCCCATATGAATTTGGGCCTACATCCCACAATGGATATCGATATCCTCACACCCGTTATAGCGGATCTACCCAAAACATGGCGCGCTTTTACCTTAAACCTAGGCGAGACCAGCGATGTGTTAGAACTCGCAACACTAGCAGCTTTCACAGTTGAGGCCATGCGCAAAGGCGGGCCCGAACACGTTCATAATAGTTTGGTCATTGAGTTATACACGAACCAAGACGCCCATATGGGTATCGCCAAAATTCGCGCGGCACGGCGGATATACGCCACTATCGCAAAGAGTTTTGGCCTTACGGATATATCTGTTCCTATTCGCGCGTTAAATTCACGCCGCATGATGCAGCGCATTGACCCATGGAGCAATATGCTTCGCGTCATGAGCGCAAGTTTCGGTGCCGTTGTGGGCGGCGCGGATTACATCCTCTCTCGCCCCTTTACTGATGCCATTGGCCACGCCACGCCATTTGGTCACCGCGTTGCACGCAATATGCAGCTATTAATGATGGAAGAAAGCCACCTCGGCCATGTCAGCGACCCAGCCTATGGCAGCTATTTTCACGAGCGTATGACGGAAGATCTTGGCCAAGCCGCATGGAGCAAATTCCAAGAGATTGAAGCGGCTGGCGGTGTGACCCATTACCAAGAAAGCGGGGCTTATCACGCCGATATTTTGGCGGCACAGGCTGCCTATGACAGACAAGACGCGCCGATTGTTGGGGTGACGCTTCACCCGGCGAAGACTAATCGAACTGCGAAAGTGCGGGGAGCGTTTTAATGGTGGATTTCACAAACATCCCCTTAGGGCTCGTCAAAAGTGAGGCCGCCAACACCCAAAGCTGGGCCTCGCCCGAGGGCATTGATATTGCGGCGCATTACGGCCCGCACGATACGCAAGAGCTAGACAACCTGAACAGCTATCCGGGTTTTGCGCCCTTCATTCGCGGCCCTTACCCAACCATGTATGCGCAGCGCCCTTGGACAATTCGCCAATATGCAGGGTTCTCAACGGCAGAAGATAGCAACGCCTTTTACCGTCGCAACCTTGCCGCTGGGCAAAAAGGATTATCAGTAGCATTCGATTTGGCGACCCATAGAGGTTATGACAGCGACCATCCCCGTGTTCCCGGTGATGTGGGTATGGCGGGCGTTGCCATCGACAGCCTTTATGATATGCGGGTATTGTTTGATCAAATCCCGCTGGATAAAATGTCTGTGTCAATGACCATGAACGGCGCGGTTCTGCCTATACTTGCGCTTTACGTCGCCGCCGCCGAAGAACAAGGCGTCACGCAAAAGCAACTTTCAGGGACCATCCAGAACGATATCTTAAAAGAGTTCATGGTGCGCAACACCTATATCTATCCGCCCAAACCGTCGATGCGGATTATCTCTGATATTTTCGCCCATACATCCGCCCATATGCCGAAGTTCAACTCTATTTCAATTTCTGGCTATCACATGCAAGAAGCCGGCGCGTCAGCCGATATCGAACTGGGCTACACGCTTGCTGACGGGCTAGAGTATGTCAAAACAGGCATGGAAGCAGGCATGGATATAGATAGCTTCGCGCCGCGTCTTTCGTTCTTCTGGGCCATTGGCATGAATTATTTCATGGAAGTCGCCAAAATGCGCGCGGCCCGCATGATTTGGGCAGAGAAAATGACCGCGCTTGGCGCAAAGAACCCCAAATCCACCATGCTACGCACGCATTGCCAAACCTCTGGCTGGTCTCTGACGGCGCAAGATGTGTTTAACAATGTTGGCCGTACCCATATCGAAGCCATGGCCGCCGTGGATGGTCACACCCAAAGCCTGCATACAAATTCACTGGACGAAGCAATTGCCTTGCCCACAGATTTTTCTGCCCGTATTGCCCGCAACACGCAGGTCTTTTTACAAACAGAAGGCGCGCACACCGCACAAATCGACCCATGGGGCGGCAGTTTTTATGTCGAGAAACTCACCCATGACCTCTCCGCGCGGGCACTCGCCCATATGGACGAGGTCGAAGGCCTTGGCGGCATGGCGGCGGCCATTGAGGCAGGCATCCCCAAAATGCGGATTGAGGAATCTGCCGCCAAAATCCAGGCCCGTATCGATAGCGGCGCGCAGACCGTAGTCGGTGTGAATAAATATCTGTCAGATGAGAAAGACGACATCCCCATCCTAAAGGTCGATAATGCCGCTGTGCGCGCAGGCCAAATCGCGCGGTTGAAACAGCTAAAAGCGGACCGTGACCCTGATGCTGTGGCGGCCTGCCTTGACGCGCTGACAGATGCAGCGGGCAGCGGTAAAGGCAATCTACTGACACTGGCCATTGATGCTGCGCGCAACAAAGCAACAGTCGGCGAAATATCCTACGCGCTAGAGAAGGTCTACGGCAGATATGAGGCCAAACCATCAGGTGTCCAAGGCGTCTATTCCAGCAGTTTCGACCCGCGCAACCCCACCTTTAAAGAAGCCAAATCCCGCATTGAGGCGTTCAGCACATTAGAGGGCCGCAAACCCAAGATTATGATCGCGAAAATGGGCCAAGACGGCCATGACCGCGGGCAAAAGGTCGTCGCCTCGGCCTTTACTGACATCGGATTTGACGTGGTCATCGGGCCGTTGTTCCAGACCCCGATTGAGGCCGCCGAAATGGGCATAAAACACGGCGTGGACGTCATCGCCGCAAGTTCTCTTGCCGCAGGTCACCTGTCGCTCGTGCCGGAGCTGCGTGACGCGCTGGCGGCGCAGAACCGTTCTGATATTCTGATTATTGTTGGCGGCGTTATCCCGCCAGAGGACGTCGACACCCTAAAAGTTATGGGGGCCAAAGCCGTTTTCCCGCCCGGCACAAATATCGTTGATTCGGTGCTAGAGGTGCTTGACGTGGTCAACATGCGGCTGAGTCAGGGCGGGTAAGCCCCTTTGAACTAAATCCCCACAATTACGCGGAATTAATTTGAATAGTGTTCGTGAATTGCTGACAAAGACGCATGAAAAACATTCCTACGCTCACGGCTCTTTCCATCGCAACTGTGGCCCTCACGGGCTGCGCCACGCTCCAAGACCGGGAATATGTGGACAGTATGGATTGTAAAGCGCTTGCCGAGATGCAGCGTAACGATGTCACCGCGCCAGCAGCGATTATTGACGAGTGGGATAATGACCGCGTCTATCAACGCGACCGTAATATTTTGGCGCAAAGCCGCCCCGAAATCCGCGATAGCTACCTCCGGGGCGAATATAATAAGCGGTGCAAATAGCTATCCCAGCGGGTTATCCAAACTGCGCGGCGGCTGGCTGAAATATTTCGGGCCGCTTTCCGTCATGTAAAGACAGTCTTCGATTCGTACCCCAAACTCGCCGTAAATATAAAGCCCTGGCTCATTGGATAGACACATGCCAGGCGCCAGTTTTGCCGTCTCACCACGCACAAAATTAGCATGTTCATGACCGTCCATGCCGATACCGTGACCCAAGCGGTGGGGTAGCCCTGGCGTTTTGTAACCCGGGCCAAAGCCGTTAGCCTCATAAAACGCGCGGACGGTATCATCGACCACGCCCGTTTCCACACCAATCTGCGCCGTTTCAAAGGCCAGCGCTTGCCCGTCGCGAACAAGGGTCCAGATGTCGCGTTGGCGTTTGCTTGGCTCGCCGTAGACAAAAGTCCGCGAAATATCAGATTGATAGCCCTGCACATTCGCCCCGCAGTCCATAAGGATGATGTCGCCGTCCTTGACGTTTTGCGGTTTATCAGAGCCGTGCGGATAGGCCGAGCTTTCCCCGATCAGGGCCATAGAAAATTCTGGCGACGCGCCGAGCGCCCGTGTCGCCTCACTCATCATTTTGCTGATATCACCTTGGCTCATCCCTGCCTCAATACGCGGCAGGATGTGATGGTAAGACGCCGCCGTCACGTCATTGGCAAGCTGCATCAGCGCGAGTTCGGCGGGTGATTTATACATGCGGCAGCCCCAGATAATATCGCCGCCAGAGACTATATCATATCGCGTCGCCATTTCGCTCAGGCCGTAAGCGGCAAAGAAGCGTTCAGTATCTTCAAAGGCGACTTTACCGTCGGTGATGCCACGGTCAGATAAAATGCCCGCGACCAAGCGGTGCGGGTTTTCATGTTCATGCCATGTGCGCACGTCCCCCGCGACCTTTAGACTTTCGCGGATGCTGGGTTCTTCAAAATGCGGGGTGACAATGGCGATATCGCCTTCATACGGGATAACGGCGGCGGTCAAGCGTTCGCTGCGCCACCACCTTATGCCCGTGAAATAACGCAAGCTTGTGCCCGCCTCGATAATCAGCGCGCCTATGCCGCGCTCTCGCATCAGGCTTTGCGCTTTGGCGATACGCGCCGCATGTTCGCTCGCGGTAATCGCGACGGCACCGCCCGTCATAGAGGTCAGCGCAGCGGGCTTAGTTACGGCTGAGGGTTTGTCAGCACAACCCGCAGCAGTCACCGCCAAAGCGGAACCGCCCGCCAAAAGGAAATCGCGTTTATTTAACATAATTATGCCGTGGGCGGCATTTTATCAAATGCAGGAATAGATGCGTCCAGTGTGACGCAATCCATCTTGCTGCCAGCATAGACGTTAAATTGCGGGACAACGACATCTTGTTCATTGATTTGCCCGCCGCGAATGGCGATATTATCGGGACGCCCCGCACTACCGCCAAACATAGCGGAGCCACAATTGGGGCAAAAATGCTTGGTTAACGTATTGCCGCTATCCACCGTGTGGTCATAAGATTTCGTCTCACCCGTAATCTTAATATCGGCTTTGTTCATAAACACGAGCGTCGCAAAGGCCGCGCCCGTAACTTGGCGACAATCCGTGCAATGGCAATTCCCCTGAAAGTCAATCTCGCCATCCGCGCTAAACTTAACGTCCCCGCAAAGGCATTGTCCTGTGATTTTTGGCATAATAAGTCTCTCCCCTGTTTTGCATCACCCTAGAGGCAAAGACGGACAAAGGCGAGCGCTTAGCGGATGTATTTATCAAACCATGCAAGCGTACGGTTCCAGGCAAGCGTGGCGGCCTCTGGGTTATAGCGCGGCGTTGTGTTGTTGTGAAACCCGTGCCCTGCGCCCGCGTAAATATGCGCTTCATAGGTCTTGCCGTTTTCGAGCAGCGCCTTTTCATAGGCAGGCCAGCCCGCATTGATGCGTTTATCCGTCTCGCCAAGCTGCACCAATAATGGGGCCTGAATGGCGGGCACATCATCGGCGTCGGCGTGGCGGCCATAAAACGGCACAGAACACGCCATATCAGGATAAGCCACAGCCAGCGCGTTGCACACACCGCCGCCATAACAAAACCCAACCGCGCCGACTTTGCCCGTGCTTTGGGCGTGGGATTGCAGGAACTCAAACCCCGCGAAGAAATCAGCCATAACTTTCGCCCCGTCGAGCGAGCGCTGCATGGTGCGGCCCTCGTCATCTGTGCCGGGATAACCGCCCAGCGAGGATAGCCCGTCAGGGCCAAGGGCGAGGTAGCCCGCCTTTGCAGTGCGGCGCACCACATCTTCAATATAAGGGTTTAACCCCCGGTTTTCATGGATGACCAAAACCGCGCCCAAAGGCTCTGTCCCGATGGGCCGCGCGATAAGGCCATTGACCGCGCCGTGACCCTCGGGCGAATTAAATGTAATCCGCTCTTCCGTGATGCCCGCAGTGTCGACTGTCTCCGCCGCCGCATAATCTGGCATTAACTGCCCCAGCATCGTTGTTGCCGCCACGGCGCCAATACCAAGCGACGCCGCACGGCCCAAAAAGTCGCGCTTGGTTATCATGCCGTGCACATAAAAATCATAAAGCTCTAGCAGCTTCGGGCTAAAGTCTGAGGCTTTTTTGCTGGGCATGATGAGGGCTCCTGTGGGCTTTAGGAGAAAGGTAACGGTTGGGGCGTGCGAACGCTAGCGCAAAAATGCCCAAGGGGTCGATAAGGGTAAATTCCGCTTTACGCTTTTATGGTGTAGCGAATGAGGGTAGGGTTTTGGGATGGAAGAGGTATTTGAAAATCAGGACGAGATAGAGACGTGGCTAAGAACGCAGCCGCGTGATGTGATATTGGTATTTGCCGCGCGCGCAGCGTCGCGGTCTGTGCCGCGTTTTGCGTCTTTGTTGCACATCAAAAAACAAAAGATTCCGCCAAATGACATTATTTTCCCGTCTTTATGGGCTATCGCTACAGCCGTGTCAGCAGGCAAATGGTCTAACACGGCTGTGATGATAAGACCTGCTGCTGCTAATGCTGCTTATGCTGCTGCTGGTGATGCTGCTCATGCTGCTGATGCTGCTCATGCTACTTTTGCTGCTGCTGATGCTGCTGCTACTGCTGATGTTGATGCTGCTGATGTTGATGCTGCTGCTGATGCTGCTAATGCTGCTGCTCATGCTGCTTTTGTTGCTACTTCTGCTGCTGCCTTATATGCTGCATGTTCTGTGGATAGAGATTTTATCAACCGTGGAAACTCCGCGCAAGATTTGGCTTTGCAGCCGCTTTGGGGAAACATGCCCAAAAGGCTGACAAGGGACTGGAACAGGCTTAAAACCCACCTCCTCTCCCTCGACCAAGATTGGGGCGTTTGGACAGAGTGGTATGAAGACCGTCTGCGCGGTATTCAAGACCGCCCCTTCACCCTCCCCTTTGTTGAGGATATAGAAATCGGCCTTGATCCTGAAAACGGCCAATATGGCCGCATCACCTTCCCGCCGGAGGATTACAAAGACCCCGCCAAGGTCAATGCGGCGATTAAGAAACTGATTGAGGATTACCGTGCGCGGCAGAATTTGTTGGAGCAGGACACCACAGCAGAAACATTTGGCATCAATGCCGACGGCAAGATTACACGCACGACTATAGAAACAAGTGCAGGATTGACTAATACACCAGAGCAGCGCGATTGGTATGAAGCCTTGCGCCAAGCGGCATTGGGCATGAAAGACATTGGCGAGAATGCCCTTGGTCGTGCCGCTCGTCCCGTCAATAATGCTCTAAGTGCTTTGCCAGAGGATATTGGTAAGGCGAAAGTCGCGCAACTTTGGCCTGCCGCCAATCGCATCCGAAAACTGAAAGCCGCCGATGAGCGGGCACGTGCCAGCGGTGATGAGTATCACCCTAACCGCCTTGGTAATGAAGTCGTCGATGATATTGGCCAATTTATAGAGGTTTACAACAATCTGGTCATTGGAGACGTAGGGCTAAGCGCAAAAGACAAAAGCGCCACAGGCCCGCAAGAGTCAGAAACTAACGCCGAAATTATCCATGCCGCCAATGAAAGCATTCAAGCTGCAATTGAGCACGACTTATTCATGCCAGACGCCCAAACTGTCATTGAAGACGACATTAATGAAGAACACGAAATTAATCAGAAAGCGACGCCTACAATCCTAGAGCGCCTTGCTCAAGACAATATTCGGCGTGAAAAAGAAAATGCTATCCGCGCGATAATCATCCGAGTGCGTGACACTAAAACGTATGGCGACATTAGCACGGGCGCAAAAATGGCCATTGGGGCTGGTATTGTTGCCTATGTTAGTGCCGCCATGCCTCAACTTCTTGGTTTAGTCATGAAAATATTTGGCTGAAACTTTACGCCTCTGACCCCTAATCCACCAAGCGTAAAAACTCCGCCCTTTGCTCTGCCTGATGAAATTGCCCTGATAACGCAGAGCTTATCATTCTATGCGGGGTCTGTATGCCGCGCATGGTCATGCAGAGGTGTTCGCCTTTGGCCATAACGGCGACATCATCCGTGCCGAGGATGACTTTGACGTGATTGGCAATGTCAGAGACCAGTTGTTCTTGCAGTGTTAATTTATGCGCGTGTTTATGCGCAATCCGCGCGAATTTGGATAAGCCCAGCACTTTATCATCGGCGATATAAGCGATTGAGACATCACACCAAAATGGCAACATATGGTGTTCGCACATGGACCACACGCGCATCCCCGTTACCGCCACCATTTGATTATGCTTTACGGCTTGGAATGTTGTGTCGAGCTTGCCCGCGTCATATTCAATAAAATCACGCCAGAAATTGGCAATACGGCGCGGCGTTTCTTTCAGGCCCTCACGGTCAGGGTCTTCGCCGAGCGCTGCTAAAAGCTCTGTCACCAGGCCTTTGACTTTCTCATGATCGATTTTACGGGGCGGCTCATTATAGCGTGACGGCATGGAATACTCTTTGTTAGGGGCAGCAAAAGCGCTTCACACAATGATTACGGAGGCGCGGGCGATGTCGATTGATTTTTTCTCTTAAACTTCGGGCGGTAGATTTGCACCGAGTTGCGCGCGAATTGCGGCCACGCGTTTGCGGTTCATCCCGCGATCAGAATAGCCCACGCGAGAGCTGGAACGGATTTGCACCACGTCACCGTCTTTACGTAATTCCACATCGTCCACAAATTTGAACAGCTTTGACATGTAGGTCGCAGAGACATAGTCATCAGAGTCGGTGGTGATTATGCCGCCCGTTGCCTGAACGGCAGCTTTGGCCTCGGCCATGGTGCAGCGTAGCGGCGGGACAACTTTTTCAGGTTGAGTGTCGGCTTCGCTGGACACGCAATTGGGGGCAGCGCCGCAATCGGCCAATTGCCCGTCGACCAGGCCTTTGGGTTTTCCCTTTTGCGATTTCAGGCCTAGTAAGAAAAACGTCACAGACACAATAACAACCACCCAGAATAAAATTTCGATAAGGTTCATCTAAGTCCCCAATACACGCGCGACAAAACGGTCATACCATGTTGGGCCGCGCAGGCTTTCAAAAAAACCGTTATGCCCCCCATGCGGCAAATAATGCAAGGCCGTATTATCCGGCAGATTCAGCGCCAGCACGTCTCCGGCGGGCAGAACAGGATCGTCCGCCGCCATGATGATATGGGTGGGCACAGTGCTACCCTTTAAATCATCAGGCCAGATACGATAGGCATTGAAATAATCGGCTTCAGACGCAAATTGCGTGTGGGTCGTGATAAACCGTTCCGACATTTCACCCACAGACTTGATTACGCCAAGGTCGCCAAAATCATAAAGATGCGGAAAAGCGGTTTGCTTCTTAAACAGGCTGGTCGTCCATTTTTTGATGAAATAACGACGGATAAGCGGATTTACATCAACCATCGGGGCCGCATTTAACGGGTCTATCACGGGGCTAATCGCAAAGATGTTTGAAAGCTCCCCTAGAGGCTCTGTAATGCTACGCCGCGCCACACGCAGGGCAAAATTACCACCCAGAGAGAACCCAATAATGGATACTGGCGCCCCGTCAGCCAAGGGCATAATCGCCATCACCGCGCCCCAAACTTCCTCAAATAACGCAGAGTGAAACAGGCCTTCGTTCAGATCATGGCTGTCCCCATGGTCACGGTAATTCAGGCGAAAAACGCTGTAGCCGCGCTCAAACATGAACCGCGCATGGGACACGACATAGGTGCTGTCTTGGGACCCTTCCCAACCGTGGAACAGGATTATCAGGCCTTTATTATCGGGGTGCTTTGAATAAGCCCCTCGCAGCCGTACACCACCCCCACAATCCAGCACATGATCAACCGCCGCCGCGTCCATCGCGTGCGTGCCGGATTTCCGAAATTTCTGTGACGCCAAAATCGTCTGCGCCATGGCGCTTCGCATCCATAAGGGCGGTGTGAAAGGCGGGGTATTGTTCAGTGCTGTCATCACCGCCTTGTAACAAAAAGCGCGGAGATTCCTATAGTCCAATTCGCGCAGCCGCTATGCAAATCTAAATAGAGGTTAACCACGTCCCTAAACAATGATTTAGCCTTGTTCGGCTAAGATTTGCTCATGGATGAGCGCATTGATTTTATCGGAGTGTTGCAGCGGGTTTATACGACACCGCTTCTGGCCGTTGTCCTGTTTGGAGCTCTCTTCATTATCGTTCGCGGCACCAAAGCATTGCGCCTTAGTCGCGGCACGGCGTTATCTGCGCTGCAAAACCTGTGGCTCATCTTGTTTAACGCCGTAATCATGGCCGTTTATTTCGGCGGGATTAGCACGGCGTCCAATGCCGTGTTTGAAACGCTTGGCCTGCCGCATATTAATCCTGACGCCTGGAGCGCCCTGCCGACAACGCTCGCTTTCATCATTGTCCTTGTCCTATTGGATTTTAACAATTATTGGTCGCATAGATTGCTGCATACAAAGCTGTTTTGGGGGCTGCATGCCCTGCATCATAGCGATGAGCATATGACATGGACGACCAGTTACCGCGTCCATGTTCTTGAATTTGTGCAGATGAAGATTGTCTATATCGTCATTCTGGGCGTGTTCTTCTTGCCGCCTGAAATCGTCGCTGTCGCGGGGGCTGTGCGCGGATGGTATTCCAAATTCATTCACTGCCAATTGGGATGGGGCTTTGGGCGTTTTGCCAAAGTTTTAGCCTCGCCCAATTATCACCGTTGGCATCACGCCGATGTGCCCGAAGCCTATGGCAAGAACCTCTGCGATATGTTCCCCGTCTGGGACGTGATGTTTGGCACCCATTATAATCCGGGTCATTGCGACGCGCCGACGGGTGTGTCCGACGCCCCCACGGATTTCCTGCGCGGGCAAGCCTATCCCTTCGTCTACGCCCTTGACGCGGTGAAGCGCCGCCTGCCTAAAAAATCCGCTAGCCTAGCGAGAAATCCATAATCACCTCGTCCACGGCGAGGTTATCGCCCGCTTCGCAGTGAATTTTTGCCACGACCGCGCGCTTTTCTGCCCGTAGTGTGTTTTCCATTTTCATGGCCTCGACAACGGCTAGGGCTTGGCCGTCTTCGACTGTATCGCCTTCGGCCACCAGCATTTTGACGATCACGCCCGGCATCGGACAAAGCAGCATGTTGGAGGTGTCAGGCGGTAGCTTCACAGGCATCAACTTGGCGAGCTCTGCGGCGCGTGGGCTGCGGACGGCGACCTTATAGGCGCAGCCTCTGTGCCAGACGCGAAAGCCCTCTGCGCATCTCTCTGCGCGAAAGTTAAACGGCGCATTATCAACAAAGGCCCGCACGAGCGCATGGCCCGGCGCCCAAGCTGTGGTGACTTCCATCTCCAGCGCGGCCTTGTCTGTGCCGTCATCCATGACGATAGTCCGCAGGCCGCTATCGCCGTTAATGTCGGCGCTGTAGTGCATCGGCTCGACCTCTGCATCAGACTCGGTCGCGCGCACATCCACGGCCCAAACATCGGGGATATGGCGTTCGTGGTTAGGCAGCGCGCCCGAAATATCCGCCGCGCGGTGTTCTGATATATCATGCATCAGCGCGCAAATCGCCGCGATTTTGCGGACATGACCTTTGTTCACGCTCGCGCCCTCAAACCCGTCGGGATATTCGTCGGCAATGAAAGCCGTTGTAATGTCGCCGCGCTCAAACCGGTCATGGTCATAGACGGCTTGGAGGAACGGAATGTTATGCCCAATGCCGTCAAGCTCGAACGTATCGAGCGCGTCTTTCATCGTGCCGATTGCCGTCGCGCGGTCTTCGCCCCATGTGCACAGCTTTGCGATCATTGGGTCGTAATACATTGATATTTCGCCGCCCTCAAACACGCCTGTGTCGTTACGAATGATCGCACCATTTGGCAGTGTCCCCTCGGACGGTGGGCGGTAGCGCACAAGGCGGCCAATGGAGGGCAGGAAATTACGAAACGGATCTTCGGCGTAAATACGGCTCTCAATGGCCCAACCGTTGAGCGTCACGTCTTTTTGTTTAATCGACAGTGTTTCGCCCTGCGCGGATTTTATCATCTGCTCAACTAGATCGACGCCCGTGATAAGCTCGGTAACAGGATGCTCGACCTGCAAGCGCGTGTTCATCTCTAGGAAGTAAAAGTTCTTGTCCTTATCGACGATGAATTCCACCGTGCCCGCAGAGTCGTATTGCACGGCTTTCGCAAGCGCCACAGATTCTGCACCCATGGCTTGACGGGTTTTCTCGTCAAGGAACGGTGACGGGGCTTCTTCGATCACTTTTTGATTGCGGCGTTGAATCGAGCATTCGCGCTCGCCGAGGTAAATCACATTGCCATGCTTATCGCCCAGCACTTGGATTTCGATGTGGCGCGGTTCTTCGACAAATTTTTCGATAAAGATACGGTCATCACCAAAGCTATTGGCGGCTTCGTTCTTAGAGCTTTGAAAGCCTTCGCGCGCTTCCTCGTCATTATAGGCGATGCGCATCCCCTTCCCGCCGCCGCCCGCCGACGCCTTAATCATCACGGGATAGCCGACCTTTTGCGAGATTTTCACGGCTTCATCTGCGTCCTCAATCAGGCCCATATGTCCCGGTACGCAAGACACGCCCGCCTCTTGCGCGAGTTTTTTAGAGGTGATCTTATCGCCCATCGACACAATCGCGTGCGGGTTTGGGCCGATAAACGTAATGCCCTTTTTATCCAGCAGCTTCGCAAATTCAGGATTTTCCGAGAGGAAACCATAACCCGGATGCACAGCGTCCGCGCCCGTACTCTCGATAGCGTCAATGATCTTATCCATCACCAAATAAGACTCGGACGCCGCAGGCGCGCCAATATGCACAGCCTCATCCGCCACCTCAACATGCAGCGCATTGCGGTCTGCATCGGAATACACCGCCACGGTCTTAATACCCATCTTGCGGGCGGTTTTGATAACGCGGCAAGCAATTTCACCACGGTTTGCTATGAGTAGTTTTTTTATCATTATTATTTTCCAACTATATTGCAGGCATAACGCGCTGCAGTATCGGTGCTTGAACCAGCAACCAAAGGGCCAAACTCACTGTCGAAATTTTGCAAACTTGCTTCTTCAAGAGTATCTGCATCAGCAGTATATCTTACAAGCATTCTACTGCAATCCACTTCACGTGTTGTGTAACTTGTCCCCGAAGGACCTTGCCGCTCCGTTGTAATTGCAGCGTAACCTTTAGCATTCACAACTACTTCACCAACAACCACATATTTAGCCCTCGCATCTGCTGGCACTGAAAAACTTCCCGTATAGGTAATTTTATCTTTTTCTACTCGCTGTGACTTTTCCGCTATAGTTTCTTGGTTTGAATTAGGGCTGCAAGCAATCAATGTCAGAGAAATTGGCATCAAGATTTTTTTCATCATTTTAGTTTCCAAGGAGTAGGATTAACGACATTAATCCAATTAGTAGCCAGCCGAATGGCATGAAAATGAAGGCAAACACATTTACTATATTCCACCGAGGTGTGTTCAGTGCAGTAAGAGTCAAATTATCCACGGGCGGCATTCCTGCCAAAAATAATTCAACTTGGGTCCGTTTTAGATTAATATAAAAGGCGCGGTATAGCACTAGGGCAATCCCAGAAAATGCAAGAAATAACATGGCTGCTAGCGCAACCCACCGAACTAAATCGGAATTTTGATTTCTCAAAAATTCTAATTGATTTAGAAGAACGAGAAGCGGGGCGAAGGCCCCCGCCGCATATAAGCTTGTGTTTGTCTCCATCCGACGTATCGTCTCGATAACGTTCTCTGTTTTTGATTTGTCGTGCTTAGAAAGAACTATTTCAAGTTTCTGACTTTTTAAACGCGAAAAGAAATTTTTTAATGCTCCCATGTCTAAAGTCGCAAACATTCAAGTTTTGTCCACACCACTACACCCCACTCATCCCGTGGAAAGACGGGATCCATCTCCTGCATTTGCGATGTGCGGAGAGGTTTGGGTGATGGGCCCCGTCTTTCGACGGGGTAAGCGGAATTGTGCGATGATGTCAGTATCACAACGGTAAATTCCCATGTTTCTTCCACGGATTACTCATTTGCTTATCCCCCAGCCATACAATCACGTCACGCACCCTACTCCGCGGCGTCCATGGCAGGCGCTACGGCTCCCGGCGCGGATTTACCCATTAAAATACCCCTCGCGCTAATATGTTCGTCGATTTCGTCCCATTCTATGCCGTCCCCAAAGGGGAGGATTGCCCAGGCATTACGCTGCTTTACCGACGCTTTAAAAAGTCGTGGATACCACCAAATAGGCGCACTTAATATGCGTCCATCTTTCAGATGAAAATGAAAGTAATAAGCATCGAAAGACACGCTTTCGATTTTCAAACTCTCATCATCGATTTCAAGCGTTGAAATAGTCATTCCATCTTTCCAAAAACAAATCTTGTTCCTCTGCTACCTTCTTAAATAGCACATTTAACTCTTTTTGTGAAAAGCCTTCTGCCTTCACAAATTCCACATCGTTTAACCAATATTTAGCCTGCGCATTTTGTTTTATAATATGGATATGCGGCCTATCTTCTTCATCAGAATAGAAGAAGAATTTATACCCTTTCCATCGCAAAACTGTTGGCATTATAGCGGCAAATTATCGTGCTTTTTCCACGGGTTGCTTAGCTGCTTATCCTCTAGCAGCGCAAACGCCCGACACACGCGCCGCCGTGTGCTTTGCGGCTTGATCACTTCGTCGATATAGCCGAGTTCGGCGGCGCGGAAGGGGCTTAGGAATTTATCTTCATAGTCGGCGACATGTACGGCGATTTTATCGGGATCGCCCAAATCTTTGCGGTGCAGGATTTCCACCGCGCCTTTGGCCCCCATGACTGCGATTTGCGCGGTGGGCCAAGCATAATTAATGTCCCCGCGCAGGTGTTTGGGTGCCATAACACAGTATGCCCCGCCATAGGCTTTGCGCGTAATCACAGTGACTTTCGGCACAGTCGCTTCGCCGTAAGCATAGAGCAGTTTTGCGCCGTGTTTAATCACCCCTCCAAATTCTTGGGACGTGCCCGGCAGGAAACCCGGGACATCGACCAGCGTCAGGATCGGAATATCAAAGGCATCACAGAAACGCACAAAACGCGCCGCCTTACGAGAGGCGTCACTATCAAGACATCCCGCCAGTACCATCGGCTGGTTTGCGACGACGCCGACCGTTTGGCCTTCCATGCGGACAAAGCCCGTCAGGATGTTTTTGGCAAAGTCGCGCTGAATTTCAAAAAAATCGCCCTCATCCGCCACTTTACGGACAAGCTCGTGCATATCGTAAGGAATATTGGGATTTTCAGGGACAAGCGTATCAAGGCTTTCGTCGATACGGTCATGGTCATCAAAGACGGGTCGCACGGGGGTGCCCGCGCGGTTATTCAGCGGCAGGAAGTCAAACAAGCGGCGAATTTCCGCCAGCGCTTCCATATCATTATCATAGGCCCCGTCGGCGACAGATGATTTGGTCGTATGGGTCTTCGCCCCGCCAAGCTCTTCCGCGGTAACAATTTCATTGGTCACAGTTTTTAGGACGTCTGGCCCTGTCAGGAACATGTAGGAGCTATCGCGCACCATGAAGACAAAATCAGTGAGCGCAGGAGAGTAAACCGCCCCGCCCGCACTTGGCCCCATGATAACGCTGATTTGCGGAACAACACCTGAGGCTAAGATATTGTTTTGAAACACATCTGTATAGCCTGCAAGGGCTTCGACGCCTTCTTGGATACGTGCACCGCCGCTATCTTGTAGGCCGATAATCGGCGCGCCGTGCTTCATCGCCATCTCTTGAATTTTACAGATTTTCTGCGCGTGGGTCTTTGATAACGACCCACCAAAGACTGTGAAATCTTGGGCAAAGACAAAGGTCTTTCGCCCGTTAATCGTGCCCCATCCCGTCACCACACCGTCGCCCGCGTAATGGGTTTTATCCATGCCAAAATCAGTGGCACGATGTTTGACGAACATATCAAATTCTTCGAAAGAGCCGGGATCCAGCAGCAGTTCCAAACGTTCCCGCGCGGTCAGCTTGCCTTTGCCGTGCTGCGCGTCAATCCGCTTTTGTCCGCCGCCCATACGCGCATCGTCGCGCCGCTGCGCCAATTGGTCTATTATATCGCTCACGCAAGTCCCCTGAAATACTGGTCTCTCAACTCCAAAGACCACCCTAATAAACAACGCCCCAATGGCAAGTCCGATTTATATCAAAGATAAAACAGCGCAGCGCCCAAACATGCATAATTGAAGTGTACTATTGCAGAAATTTACATTGTCTTTGCCCGTTAAGGGCGTAAACACATTCACATATGACTGCGAAAGGCCCTTTCCCCTTTGATTCGGTGCAGTTGCGTGAAACCTTCACCGCCATCAAGGCGTAGGCAAGTTATGAAAATTAATACCTCATATGTGATTTCCGGCCTTGCGGTGCTTATCATCGCGCTATGGTTCTTGCTGCATGCGCTCGCCGATGAGACGACCGAGACAGTGTCCAACCCGTTTCCAGAGGCCCCGACGCCCAAAGTCGTCACGCAAATGGTCACGGCAACCGATCACCCCAACACATTTCGTCTTTATGGCCGTACGGAACCGAACCGCGAAGTCTCTGTGAAAGCTGAAACGGCGGGCATTGTGGTATCCACCCCCGTCAGCGAAGGCACAACGGTCAAGCGCGGCACAACGCTGTGCCGCCAAGACGTGGACGCCCGCCAAGCGCGGCTTGACCAAGCCCGCGCGCAGCTTAAGTCTGCGCAATTTGACCGCAGTTCGACGCAGACGCTTGTGGATAAGGGCTACCGTTCTGCCACACAGCTAGAGAGCTTAAACGCACAAGTCGACGGGGCAAGGGCATCTGTTAAGCAGGCCGAGATAGAGCTAGATAATGTCAACACACGCGCGCCGTTTGAGGGCATTTTTGACAAACGTATGGCCGAGATTGGCGATTACCTTGCCCCGGGGCAATCTTGCGGTTTGCTAATTGATCTTGATCCGCTTGTAATTGTCGCTGATCTGACAGAGACCCAAGTTGGCAAAATTGTTATCGGGCAAGAGGCCTCTGTTAAGCTGGCGACAGGACAAGACATTGTCGGCAAGGTTCGCTTCATCGAGAGTCGGGCCAATAGTTCCACACGGACGTTCCGAACTGAAGTCATAGTGCCAAATCCTGATATGCAGTTGCGCGGCGGTGTTACGGCGACGGTTCGGATGATCGCAGGACAAACACAGGCACACCAAATTCCCGCCAGTGTCCTTGCGTTAAATGACGACGGTGTTGTTGGTGTGCGTTATGTCGATTTGGATAATCGCGTACGCTTTGTGCCCACTGTTACGATTGACGAAAGCGCGTCAGGCGTTTGGGTTACGGGCCTTCCTGAACGCGCCAATGTTATTGTTAAAGGCCAAGACTTTGTCAAAGTCGGCACAGAGGTCGAAACTGTACCAGCCTCTAGTCTCGCGCAACGTGCCACAACGAATTAAACCGATAGAGTTTTAGAAAGCCCCTGCTATGCACCGAATCGTTGGTTTTGCAATTGACAATTGGCGCATGACGATGGGCTTGATGCTGTTTGCTGTCTTTGGCGGCATTGTTGCTATGGGCCGCCTCGCCCTTGATGCTGAACCCGATATTCCCGTGCCCTTTATTAATGTGCGTGTTGTGCTCCCCGGTGTATCGCCCGAAGATGCGCAGCGATTGCTGATACGGCCAATGGAGTCAGAGCTAAAATCAATCGAGGGCCTTAAACAAATGGACGGCGTCGCTGCTAATTCTGTGGCCTATATGATTTTGGAATTCAACGCGTCCTTTGACCAAGACAAGGCCATTCAGGACGTCATTGAAAAAGTTGATAAAGCCCGCAGCGAATTTCCCCAAGAAGCGCGCGAACCCATCATTGAAGAGATTAACACATCGACCCTGCCTATCGTTGTCGTCAACTTGTTTGGCGCGGCACCTGAACGCGAATTACAACGCCGCGCTAAAATGCTGCAACGGCGCATTGAGAGCCTGCCAGAAGTCCTAGAAGCCAATATTTCTGGCGAACGTACAGATGTATTGGAAGCCGAACTTGATCCCGCGTTAATCGAGAGCTCTGGTATTACATTTGACGAAATTGCCGCCGCTGTTTCGCGTAATAACAGTCTTATCACGGCTGGTGTTTTGGAAACCGAGTCTGGCAAATTTAACGTTAAACTTCCTGGGTTGATTGAAAAGCCCGAGGACTTGGCCGACCTTGTTATCCGCAGCAGCGCAGACGGCGCGTCCATTATCCGCATGAGCGATGTATCGCGCGTACGCCGCACCTACAAAGATCCAGGGACCTATGCGCGATTTGATGGACAAACATCCGTCTCCATTGAAGTCTCAAAACGCCAAGGGCAAAACATCCTTGATACAACGGCCAAAGTGCAGGCCTTGGTGGACGAAATCGCCGCAGATGATAGCTGGCCTGATACAATCCTTGTCGCTTACTCCCAAGAGCGTAAAACTTATATCCTTGATATGGTTAGCTCGCTATCCTCGTCTATCATCAATGCCGTTGTTCTCGTGTTTATTGTCTGTATCGCGGCGCTTGGTATTCGGTCTGCTTTGTTCGTTGGCTGGGCCGTTCCCGCAAGTTTTCTAATGTCGCTTTTCCTGTTTTGGGTGAACGGGGAGACGATCAATATGATGATTTTGTTCGGCCTTATTCTGTCCGTGGGTGTTCTCGTCGATAGTGCAATTGTCATCATCGAGTTTGCAGACCGTAAACTTGCCGAGGGCATGGACCGCAAAGAAGCGTTCAAAACGGCGGGCGAGCGCATGTTTTGGCCAATTATTTCTTCTACAGCGACGACATTGGCTGCCTTCATACCGTTGCTCTTTTGGGACAGTGTGACGGGCAAATTTATGTCCTATTTCCCGCTGACAATGATTTATGTGCTGACGGCCTCAATGTTCATGGCGATTATATTCTTACCGACAATGGGCACATTAATCGGACCGAAAAAGTTAGATGTGCCGGATGAAAAGATGCTGGCCCTTTCGGGTGATGGTGGCGACCCGCTCGCGACGACTGGAATCACAGGTGTCTATGTTCGTTTTATCCATAAAATTATCCGCTTCCCGCTGCTGGTTATTGCCGTGACGGGTCTTTTGCTTTTCTTGATTGTTGTGTTCTTTCGCAGTTCCGTCGCGGGTCCGCCGCCCAAACCTGTTGAATTTTTCACGCAATCCCCGTCTGACCAAGTCTATATCTTGGCACGGGCGCGCGGTAACACGACCCCTCTTAACCAGCTTGATATTGGCCTGGAACTCGAACGCCGCATCGCCAATGTCACGGGTGTGGAGTCGGTTTACACAGTGGCTGGTGCCGGTGCTGGCGGGTCTGGCGGCGGCGGTGACGCGCTAAGCGGACCATCCAATGTACCCTCTGACACGGTCGTGCGCCTTTACACAGAACTCCTACCCTTTGATGAGCGCCCAAGCGTCGTGTCAATCATGGATGAATTACGCAACGTCACATCCGATATTCCAGGCGTTATTACAGAGGTAACGGCCACAGATAACGGACCACCCATTGGGAAGTCTATTGGGCTTCAAATATCGTCTGATGACCCAATCGCACTTCGGGCTACAACCAAAATGATGCGAGAGAAACTCGAAGCTACAGAAGGCGTAATCGAAGTTGAAGACACCCTACCCCTGCCCGGTGTGGAATGGGAACTTGATGTTGACCGCGCCGAAGCGGGCCGCTTGGGCCTTGACGTGGGCCGTATTGGCGCCGCCGTGCAATTAGTGACAGAGGGCACATTGGTCGGGCAATACCGACCACTTGATGCTGATGAAGAGGTCGATATCCGCATTCGTTACCCGTCAGAAGCCCGCGGCCTTGATAACCTTGACCGGTTGCGCATTCAGACCCGCGATGGCTCTGTGCCGCTGTCAACGGTCGTGACACGGGTCGCCAAAACACGCCAAGACACAATCGACAGGCGTGACCAACTTCCTTATTACGAAGTTCTTGCCAATGCCGCCAAAGACTACGCCCCTAATGTGCTTGTCGAAGATTTACGCAATTGGATCAAAAACGACGCAGATATTCCTGAGAGCGTTCAAATCAAATTCTTGGGCCAAGAAGAAGAAAATGCAGCCGCAGCAGAATTCTTCCAGATGGCGGGGCTGGCCATCATGTTGATGATGGGTATTATTCTTTTGCTGCAATTCAACAGCTTCTATCATGTCTTTTTGACATTATTTGCCGTTGTGCTCTCCGTCTTTGGGGTGCTTCTGGGGTTATCGTTCTATCCCTATATCAGTATGATTTTGACTGGGACTGGGGTGATTGCGCTGGCTGGTATTGTGGTGAACAACAATATTGTCCTAATCGACACGTATCAGCGGTTGATGACACTTGGATACGGCTCTGTCGACGCCGCGACGCGAACCGCCGCGCAACGTCTGCGTCCTGTGTTTCTGACCACGTTGACAACAGTAGTCGGTCTTATGCCGCTTGTGCTTGGGTGGGACGCTGACATATTCTCTGGAGAGTTTTCCACCAAAGGCTCTGCGACTTCGGATATCTGGGCCCCTATTTCCTATGCGATTGCCTGTGGCCTCGGCTTTGCTACATTGCTGACACTGATTATCACGCCTGTCATGCTGGCCGCACCGAAGGTCTTAATGGAACGCTTTAACCGATATGTCCGCAATGACGGCAAGAAGACGGCCTACCTCAAATCAAAACTCGGTTTAGGGGCAAAGCAACCCGCCGAATAACTAAGGGGTTTGCGTTTCGCGCAGCTCTTCTTCCGCATTCTCTTGTTCTATAGCTTTTGCAAAAATCACTGTATATTGCGCGCCGCCGCCCAACAGCTCTCTTCGGACTTGCCAGCTATTTTCGCGGTATAATGCCGATACCGCAAAGCCTTCGACCTGTTGACCACGGCGCGGCGATAGGCGCTCAAAAGGAACCGTTAAAACGACATCGTCCATGTCAGGCGTCATCAACCGTATAGACATATTATATGTGCCCGTCGGTAATGTTTCACCAACGATGAAAAACCACTGTCCATCATCCAACACAGGTTGATCACCAATAACGCCGCCGCCCTCTACCGATAAACGCACCCGTCCGGGACGCTCAGACATGCCGCGAAAAACCGCACCGCCACTATCGTCATAATCAATCGGGCCAAGGCTTAGCGGCCCCACGGTCGGGACAGACCCGAAGGGGGATTGGATCAGCTTTGACGGCGCACCAGGCATGGTCCGCAAAATGAGCGGCGGCTTGGCGCTTGGCGGTGTTGCACTTTGGATGGTATCATCAGCATCATTTACCTCTGATGGATAAGGAATACGAAACAGGGTTTCGTCCGAACGGATATTATCACCGCTGGGAAGTGACATGACGAGATCAATCATCTGTGTGTCCGTGCCAAAAACAGGCAAAACCGCTGACCACATTCCGTTATCATCTGCACGAGTTTGCTGCGCGACGGCCCCGCCCGAGACGATGGAGACTGTGGCATCAGGTTCGCTCGTCCCTGCCATACGGAGCATACCATTAATCTCTGACACAGTGCCAAATGAAATGGGACGCACAGCGCTACGCTCACCCGTCTCTGTCGTTTGCTCTACTGAGCCCTCAGTCGTATCTGGCACAGCTTTGTCATTATTGCGTGTTAGCTGCATGACGCCCAAAATGGCGACGATGATCGCAAAACCCGTCAACAGCATGGCCATTAATGGAAAACGCATATTTATCTCTTACCTTTGTGACGCCCCTTGCTATCTTGGATAGCAGCGACCAATCTAAGAAGACAAATCAATCCGCGCAATTGCAAAATAAAGAAAAGACATCTTGACTATGACATCCAAACCATCCCGCTCTATTTGTGTATTCTGTGGCTCCAGCGATGGTGACCACCCGCGCTATATCCAACTGGCGCAAGACACAGGCACAGCGTTGGCCGAACATAACTACCGTCTTGTTTACGGTGGCGGTGGCATGGGATTAATGGGGGCGACAGCGCGCGCGGCCGCCGCCGCAGGAGGCGATGTGCTGGGCATTATTCCAGAATTTCTTAAATCCGTAGAACGCCTTCTTGAGGAGGTCGAGCATAAAGTCGTGGACGACATGGCAACCCGTAAAAAGCTGATGTATGAGGCCGCAGATGCCTTCATTGTCTTGCCCGGCGGCATTGGCACATTGGAAGAAGCCATCGAAGTCATGTCGTGGATGCGCCTGCAATTACATCAAAAGCCTATGGTTTTTATGGATAATGATGGGTACTGGGCACCGTTGACGGATTTGTTGCATCACACGATTGACCGTGGTTTTTCACCCAAATGGATGGCGGATGATGTCTATACCGCCCAAACGCCGGCTCAAGCCTTGCGGTTGATTGAAACCGAATGGGCAACAGACAAACCCCTAAGAGAGATTGCACCCGTAACACTTGATAAGATGTAAGGATTAATTTTGCGTCGCACCGGTTAGGAGTGATTTGCAGATTACCTCTAGGCCGAGTTTATCAACCTCATCAAAGCTGTTCAGCGCGGTCGAATCAACGTCCAGCACGGCAAATAATGCGCCGTCATCCGTGAACACGGGCACAACAATCTCTGAATTGGTCTGACTATCACAGGCAATATGACCCGGGAAAGCGTGCACATCATCGACGATAATAGTCGCCTGTTGCGTGGCGCAGGCCCCGCAAACACCGCGCGCAAAGGGAATACGCAAGCACCCCAATGTGCCTTGATATGGCCCCACGACAAGTTCGCGGTCTTTATGTGAATCAACCACATAAAACCCCGTCCAGAAAAAATAATCAAAGGCTTGGGACAACAAGCACGACGCCGTGGCCATGCGGGCGGTACGGGACGGTTCCCCAGCATTAACCGCGGCGATTTGGTCGGCGACCTCTTTATATATAGCAGCTTTGTCCATGTCTGACAGCTAAGCGGTCGGCAGGACGATTACAAGGACCAAAACTATAGCGCGCCAATAATTGCCTCTGCCGTTGCCAGACCGCTGAGATAGGCCCCTTCCACGCGACCACCAAGACACCAATCACCGGCCGCAATCAGCTGCTTATCATGGTCGATAAGACAGCCCTGTCCCGCCCCGTTTTTTACAGCGGCATAGCGCCAAAAGTGAAGCGTTTGATAGGCTGGATTAGAGAGATTAAGACCCGTCACGGCACTGGCAGCGCTTAGCATTTGGGCGGCAATATCACCTCGGTCGTCGTCAATGTGGTCTTCGCTCCACTGCGGCCCTGAATGCACCATCAAGGTCGCAACGCCCATTGGACGTTCGGGCTTGGCGCTATTCACGGCAATCCAAGCGGCTGGCCCGTCTGCTTGGCGCAACGTATCCCACGGCACATTAGGCGCGCCTGATAAGCCCAACATTAGCGCAAAACAGGCATCCATCTTCACCGCCTCTAAGACTGTTCTTTGCGCGAAATCTTTGGGAAATATGGCCTCGACCTGCTCTGACGGTGCGGCCATGATGACCCAATCAAAGCCGTGGTCAGAGCCTCCGTCTTCAAAACTCAACGACCACAGGTCATCACGGCGCTCTATATGGCTAACCCGGGTTGCTAGTCGCACATCCAGCCCCTGGGCCAGAGCTTTGACCCAGCTATTCATGCGGGGTTTCGAGACAAATCTATTGGCGCCTGTATCGGGCTCTAGTCTGCCTTCGCGTAGATATACACCATTTGATGCCCAAGGGGCCAAATGTCCTGCGGCGACGCCCTGCTCTATTGCGTCTTGGAACCGTGTGTCTTTGGCCGTAAAATATTGCGCCCCATGGTCAAATTCAAAGGCGTCTGCGCGCCGCGTCGACATACGACCCGATACCCCGCGTGATTTTTCAAACACCGTCACTTCGGCAAAATTATCAAGCTTTCGCGCTGCGGAAACGCCCGCTAATCCCGCGCCAATAATTGCAATTTTCATCTTAAACCTTTGGGCTAACGCTACGGTAAGCCGTCCTTAGACAAAGCCGATTTCTTGGCTTTATTCCAATACCGAAAAAACCGTTTCATGTCAGGCTCTGTCTCGATAAATGTAAGGGGCGTTTCTGATATATAATGGACTTTAGTCGTCTTGGACAAGACCGCCGCGACAGTCTGATAATCTGGATTGGGTGTTGTCGGTACATATAAATCCCGCCCCTCAATTAGGCCGCTAAGAACCGTCGCCATGTCGCCTTTGCAAAGGATCACGGGTAAATCCAATAGGCATTCATAGATAAAAACCAACCGTTTAAAGCTGTATCCTTGGGCTGTGAAATAGGCGTCATCCCAGATAAACACGACCTGAGCGTCTGTGCCTGCCGCAGCAAACACAGGATGATCCGCGCGCAAGGCGTCCTCATGTATCCAAATAATCGCGCTCATGACGGATAAGGCATATGCGGAAACAAACGCGCGCGTAAATCATCATAACTACCGACTAAATCTTGGTTTGTCTCTGGACGGCTATCCACGCTAGGACCTGTGAATTTTTGAACATTCTCTAAGTTGAAGAAATACGGTTTTTGACTAAAGGTGCTAGCGACCCATTGCCATGAAAGATTATTACTGGCGGGATCTCCATCAAGAAGATGCGAGAGGAAAAACCGCGCCCCCGCTTGCCATTTCACCCGTCGCCAGTGACAAATATAGCCCGCGACATATAGCCGTGCGTGGTTATGCATAGTCCCGCTGGACAGTAACTCCCGCAGAAAATGGTCAATGCACGCCGTACCCGTTTGCCCCGCCGCAATATCGTCAGGTAAGTCATCGGCGTAATCATCGGCGTCAAATCCCGTCTTATAATCCTCGACATCATTCCAAATCATGTCAGGATTATCCGCATAAAGCCGCTGCCAATAATCACGCCAAGCCAGCTGCTGAATAAATTTTTCAGACCCGTTTTTGCCGCTTTTATCAAGGGCTTCATTGCGAACAGCATTAAGGGAAAAGACGCCGTGGCGTATGTAAGGTGATAGCTGCGTGACCGCGCCGTCGGTGTGGTTGCGTGTGCGGCCATAGCCTTCGGGGTCAATGTTTGAGAGCTTATCCATAGCCGCGTCACGGCCGCCGCGTATTGATGACGCCTTGCCCACCGCATTCGGGGATAAGGCACGTACGGCGTGTTCAATACTGTCTTTGTCACGGCGCTTGGCGAGAGGGACAACGCTATCTTTAATATCAACATTACTGGTCATGGAGTTCATACGCATGAACCGCTAAATGGTTGGCGAGAGCATTCAGATAATCGTCCTAAGAATAGCCACGGTCTGTCCCCGCAACATAATCCCAAAACCGAAAATAGAGCCCGTAATTTCCTGTAAACTTTGTATGATGAACATTGTGATGGGACGCCGTGATGAAGATTTTCCCAAACCAGCCATTGACCCATTTTTGCGGATAAACCTCCCACCCTGCGTGATTAAAGACGGCGTTGATGGTCATAATCATCAAAAGCGCCAGCGCCACACCGACATGCAGCGGCACAAATAAGGCCATGACGGGCAATAACCAGGCCGAGCTTACAGCCTCTAGCGGATCAAAAGAAAAACTGGCCCAAGGCGTAGGCTGCACAGATTTATGATGCCCCGCATGGGTCAGACCAAACAACTTTTTGTGGTGCATAATGCGGTGCGTCCAATAAAACCACGTGTCTTGGACAAACAGATATAAAACCGCGCTAAAGACAATATATCCCCAGCCCGAAACGCCGTCGATTGGGCCCGAATAAAGCGTCGTGCCGCCCGCTTTCCACATCTCTATAGCAATCGCCGCGGGGGCAGCATAGATGAACGCCGATAGGGTGGATAGCGTAATTTCGTGGCGGATTATTTTCACGCTAGGTTGGCGCTTTGAGAGGCGCTTTGCGCGCACTTTGGACGGATCGCGCTGCCACAAAGCCCAATGAATTGGCCAAACAATCATAAAATATCGTGCAATAATAATGGCCACAAACGCAGCGTAAGTCACAAGGGTCTGCCCCACGGGTATTGGCCATCCGTCCATGCGAATGTGTTGCCCGAAGCCCCCGTGTTTGCCAAGGCGCAAATTGTCACTTTTGGGCTTTAAACCCAAGAATTCCCGCGCTATAGAACCGCTCTACCGCAGCTTTGCGCGGGGGGTTAGCTCAGTTGGTTAGAGCCGTCCGCTCATAACGGATTGGTCGGGGGTTCAAGTCCCTCACCCCCTACCATTTCTCAAAATCAAATCCCTCTCACTGTGACGCGCCCTATTGCGCAAGCAAACATTAAATTGCAGGATTAAACGCTCAGTCAGACAGTCGGCAAGGAGCATAAGTGATGCGCGATTTAAAATTTAAACGAGCCTTCTGCCTTATCATGGTTGCGCTATCGTGCGTTTCGGTTCCGGCCTATGCCGCCCAAGCCGCACCCAATGAAGACCCTGCACCGCGTGAAAAAGCGGGCTTGCCAGAAACCGATATTTTCCTTTTTGACATAATCCTAGGTCAAGCCCCAAGCCTATCCAATCCGCGCAATGTCACAACGCGGGCAGGTTACGATAATCAACCTAGCTTCACGGCGGATAGCCAATCATTTCTCTATTCGCGCGGGGATGATTACCAAACTGATGTCTATGAATATGACATCAAAATCGGCACATCGACCCAAATAACAAACACAATCACCAGCGAATTTTCACCCGTGTCCTCGCCTGATAATACCACCATTTCCTTTGTCAGTGACGGCCCCGGGGCAGCGCAAACCATTGTCACAATGCAGCGCGACGGCTCAGGTAAAACGTCTAATCTTCTGCCCGGTGACACCCTGCGTGAACCCATTGGTTATTATGCATGGAACCACGGCACGGGGGATGTGCTTTATTGGTCACGCTATGGTTTTAACGTGAGCCTCACCGATACAGACGGCGCACAAAGCCGTTACATCAGCGGCAATGCCGTGCCCTCCACGCCTTATGTCATTCCCAGCACCAATAAATTTAGCTTCGTCCACCGCCAAGGCGACGAAAGCGTCTGGATCAAAGAACTCGACCCCGAAACTCACTCCGTTCGCCCCCTCACCGCGCTTAATGGCCCCAACGCCAATTACGCTTGGGCGCCAGACGGGTCAGTGTTTATCATTCAGGATGATGGTCTCTACCGCTGGCAAGTGGGCATGGACGGTTGGGCAGACGTCGCGGAGCTACCTGATTACGGAATTGAAGGCGTGGCAAGACTGAGCTTTAGTCCTGATGGAAAGTCTTTAGCGGTGGTTGGGCTGGCCGTGACGCCGTAATATAGCCGTGCTGATATGGTCATGAAATGGGGCATTTCACGCTATAAATTTGGTCAAAAATACAGAAAAAAGTCTGTTAATCTGGCGGAATATGCGCGTCCCATAAACCAGCGGCCTTCCGAAACTCTCCGAATATCAAGATTGCCATAAAGGCTTCGCGGGTCATACGAGATGACCAATAGACCATACGGTAAACCGTAATACGCCCATCAACCGACAGACGGCAAAGCCGTTCTAAAAACTGTGTCGGGCTTACACCGCGCGGTCCAAATTTATGAAACGGGCCGTGATTGCGTGCTGGCGGAACGGCGCGAGTAAAAAAGCGCACCTGCCGATGACGGCGTTCACGGTTGAGCGTGTACACATCATAATTCTGCGCGGAGGCATGAGGGCGAACCTCCTGCCCCAATACGGCCCTTAGCCAAAGAAAAATTCTCGCGAGCACCCCGTAAACGCCATGATTGACTGCACCGTATCGCGGGGCCATGTCATCACGGTATAGGGGCGCATTTAAATCCATGCTGCATATTACGACCCCTTTTTCGCACGGGGATATGTTTTATAAATGGCCGTATTTTAAATAACCAAAGCATCCTCGACAGCCCACAAAAAAGCCCCCGTTACCGGAGGCTTCATACTCTAAAATCAAACTCGCGCCTAATGCACAGGCGGGTGATAAATCTCGTTATTTTCATCCAACAGCACAACATGCGGGGCATAGTTGCGCGCTTTTTCCGCTTCCATCTGGCAATAGGTAATGATGATAATCTTATCACCCAGTTGCACGCGGCGCGCAGCGGCACCGTTTAGACCAAATGTTTTTGACCCGCGCGGTGCGGTAATGGCGTATGTCGTAAACCGCTCGCCATTATTGATGTTGAGGATATCCACTTGCTCATTCGGCAATATACCCGCTTTATCGAGCAGGTCCTGATCAATGGAAATAGAGCCTTCATAATGCAAATCGGCTTGGGTTACCGTTGCACGGTGAATTTTACCCTTCATCATGGTCAGTAGCATATGGTCTCCTTCATCATCTACACGCTTCATATAGGGTGTAATGGCGTAATTTAAAGGCAGAAGCCCCGTTCACGCATAGACGCCTTACGCGCCGTTTATCTAGCGTTCAGAAAGCGGGCTTGCAAACATAATTTACTGCGTTATGGGGGCGTTATGACTATGCTAATCCTGACAACGGGCGGTACGCTCGATAAAATCCATGATACTTATACTGAAGGCCTCGTCTTTGGTGAAAACTCCCATATGGAGGAATTGCTGAGGATTGGGCGTAGTTTTATGCCGCGTATTGAAAATTTAATGCGCCTAGATAGCCTCGATATGACCGACAATGACCGCGAGCATATCTTACAAGCCGTATTAGTCGCGCCTGAGACGCAAATTGTTATCACACACGGCACGGGTACGATGGAGCAAACAGCCAAATTTCTGTCCGGTCGTATAGGGGATAAAACCGTTATCCTAACAGGGTCAATGCGGCCATTCTCCCTCGGTAAATCCGACGCAGGCTTTAATATCGGCGGGGCCGTGATTGCCGCCCAAACCATGCCATCTGGCGTTTACGGCGTTATGAACGGACGGATTTTTGAGGCCAGCGAGTTGCGTAAAGACGTAAAAGCGGGCCGATTTGACGGCTAGGCCGTCGCCTCAAAGAACGCTTTTGTTGCCTCATCGGCCGGGAAGAACAACTCGACACGTGTTTCGTTCATGGTGATATCTTGAACGGTGGAAAACTCTGCAATCATGGTGAATAAAGATAGCTCCATATCCCCCAAACGGCAGCGCATGGTCAGGACGGGCCCGTAATCTGAAAATGACGCTTGATTGGCATCCTTTAGTCGGGGATGGGTGGAAAACCGTTGATAAAGAGCCGCAACCGCACTGTCAGCACCGGCTTTGGTCGCCTCATTTTGCAACCGCAAAAGTGTCCAGACCGCAATCGTCTCCCAGTTCAGAAATATTGGTGCATCGGGGTCATCGTTCAGTAGGGCATCAACAATACAGAGTGAGCCCGCAAAGGGCAGCACATCGATCATCGCCATAGCAGGCGGATTACCCCCGACAATCATCCACGCCTCATCAATCACAATAGCCGGCATAGGCGCGTGGTTTTTTAAGATTAAATCAATCGCGTCCATGGCAGGTGCAAGCTCCGTCGCGGACAGCGCCAATGCGGAATATTCGGCTGAAAGCCCTGCCGCTTTTAGCGCCTCATTCACGCTGGCGCGCGGCATATCCAAGGTTCGGGCCAGACGTAAAACGCTGGCGCGGCTGGGTTTGGAGCGTCCTGTTTCTAAAAAACTAAGGTGGCGCGACGACATATCCGCCTCGACTGATAATGCGAGCTGACTATAACGCCGCGCTTCACGCCAGTGCTTTAAAATCTGTCCAAATGTTGATGCCATAAATATATCTACCATAGCGCAGCGAAAATGCACTTACCCCACAGGTAATTGTTTTGCCGTGGATATTGCCTCACCAATCCCAAAACGAAAGGTGTCCCATGTCCAACTATCTTATCCTGCCCCTCGTCTCGCTTCTTATTTTCCCAATTGTGACTGTCATCATGATGATCAAGGGCGACCAGTCTCGCAATATACGCTGGACTATCCCCGCAGCCTTTGGCGTGGCGTTCTTTGCTTTCTCACTGCTTGCTGTCATCACCGAAGGCCCGCTGGGGTTTTGGGCAAACCACACGCAGGATTTTTGGGGCAATCAGGTCTGGCTCGATTTATTGCTGGCGATTGGCATTGCGTGGTGCGCGCTCGTGCCAAAGGCCAAAACGATGGGTATGAAGCTGCCCTTCTGGCTAATATTTATCATGTGTTCTGGCAGCATTGGGTTGCTGGCTATGTTCTCACGTTGGCTCTATTTAAGCGACCAGACCTAAGCCCACATTAATCCGCTTGCGCGGCGACCCCTAGGCGTTAAGATTAACCCAAATCTAACGCCATATGGGGCTTTGCATGACATTCTCACATTTTAGTTTCCGACCCGTCTTTACAGGCCTCGCGGCTGTATCTCTGCTGAGCGCGCCTCTGGTATTGTCCGCTTGCAGCCCAGCGACAGATAGTGCGCAATCTGCCAAAGATGCCACCAGCGCGCTGACGCTGGATTTTGAGAAGTACACGCTGGACAACGGTCTTGATGTTGTGCTGCATGTTGACCGCTCTGACCCGATTGTCGCGATAAACTTGGCTGTGCATGTTGGTTCTGCGCGCGAAGTCACAGGACGCACAGGTTTTGCGCATTTATTTGAACACCTACTTTTCCTTGATTCAGAAAACCTCGGCTACGGCGGTCTTGACGAAATGAACACGCGTATCGGCGGCGAAGGCACAAACGGCTTTACCACCAATGATATGACGCAATATTTCCAAGCGGTCCCCGCAGACGCGCTGGAAAAAGTCGTTTGGGCGGAAGCCGATAAATTAGGTTATTTCATCAACACCGTCACCCAAGGCGTGATTGATAATGAAAAACAGGTCGTCAAAAACGAGAAACGCCAACGGGTCGATAACGTCCCATACGGACATAATTGGTACATTATCGGCAAAGCCCTTTACCCAACCGACCATCCTTATAATTGGCAAGTTATTGGCTCTCTTGCTGACCTTGATGCCGCGACGCTGGATGATGTGAAGGACTTTTATAAGCGGTGGTATGTGCCAAATAATGTCACTGTGACAATCACAGGTGATTTTGACCCGTCAGAGGCCAAAGCCTATGTCGAGAAATATTTCGGCGAAATACCGCGCGGCCCCTTGGCAGAACCCTACCCTGCGCGCGCCTCAAACCTCACCGAAACGACGTCCCTTTATTATGAGGATAATTTTGCCAAGTTACCGCAATTCACCGCCGTATGGCCAACGGTCGAAAAATACCATCCTGATAGCTACGCGCTTGATATTTTGTCCACTTACCTCACGGACGGAAAGTCCGCACCGCTTAATGAAGTTCTGATTGACGAGACAAAAGTCACATCGGGCGTCACGACATTCCATAACCAAGCCGAAATCGCAGGTGAGTTTTACCTGATCATGCGCGGCGAAGAAGGCCAACCGCTAGAGCGCCTATCCCAACCCATAGCGGACGGCTTTGCCCGGTTTGAGGAAAACGGTATTCCGCAAGCTGCCCTTGACCGCATCAAGGCATCACTTGAGGTCGGGTTTTACAATGAAATCCAAAGCGTATTGGGTAAAGCCATTCAACTGGGCGAAGATAATCTGTTCACGGGCGATCCGGGCTTTTACAAAACACGACTTGCGGGGCTGAACGCGGTTACCACAGAGGACGTGATGCGTGTTTATAACGCCTATATCAAAGACCGGCCGCGCCTTTACACATCGGTGGTGCCTGCGGGACAAGCTGACCTCGTGCTGGACGGGGCGGTGAAAGCCGATATCGTTGAAGAAAAAATCGTGCCCGGTGCCGATGCCGCCGTTGAGTTTGACCCAACCGCGCGCACATTCACCCCCACACCATCATCCTTTGACCGCACAGTGGAGCCAGACTTTGGCGCAGCCTACACCCTCCCCAGCCCACAAGTTTGGACCGGCGAGCTATCCAATGGTGTGTCCGTTCACGGCATAGAGAGCCGCGAGACGCCGCTGGTTTATTTCAGCATGACAATTGATGCGGGCCGTAAACGCGGCGACGTGGCGAAGCCCGCTGTTCCCGCGCTGACCGCGGATATGATGCTTAAAGGCACAGAAAATAAATCCACAGCAGAGCTTGAAGACGCGATTAAATCGCTCGGCTCGGATGTGTCGGTCAATATTGGATCAGAAACGGTGTCCATATCTGGCAATAGCCTCGCGCGAAATTTCGACGCCACAATCGCGCTTGTGACGGAATTTCTAACAGAGCCCGCATGGGACGCTGAAGAGTTTGAGCTACTGAAAATTAAAACGCTAAACGCCATTAAAACGGCAGAAGCTGACCCGGGCTCAATTTCGCGCAGGGAGACCGCAAAGTTACTCTATCCCGAAGATCACATCTACCACTATACGACTTACGGACCTGAAGAGGCTCTTGGTGACGTAACATTGGATGATTTGAAAGCCTTTCACCGTGATTATTACGCCCCCGCTTCTGCTAAGTTAAAAGTTGTCGGTGCCGTGGATAAAGCCGATGTAAAACGCGCTTTTTCGCCCATGGCAAGCGCATGGAACACCGTCACAATGCGCCCCATCACATTAGCGCCCCCCAATGAGGTCACAGAATCCAAGGTCTATTTCTTTGATGTGCCGGGGGCAAAACAATCAACCCTTCGCATTCAACGCCCATCACTGCTGGCGACAGATCCAGACTTCCCTTTAGTCGAGGCTATCAACTTTCCTCTCGGCGGGATTTATACCTCTCGCTTGAATAACACATTGCGTGTGGAAAAAGGCTATACCTACGGTATAGGGTCTAGGTTCAGCGCCTCTGATGAACGTGGGTTTTTCTTTATCGGGTCCTCTGTACGGTCCAATGTCACCACAGAAAGTCTTGAACTAATTAAAGACATCGTTGGCAATTACGGCACGACATTTTCTGAGGATGATTTATCCGTAATGAAGGACGCGCTGCTGCGTGGCCAAGCGCTAAAGACTGAGACGCTAAGTGATAAATTATCGCTCGTGTCGCAAATTAGCAATTACGGCTATGCCCCTGATTTCAAAGCAGTTAACGCGGAGCGTATCGCTAATATGACTGTGGATGACGTCAAGGCCTTGGTCGAGAAATACATGCCAGTGGACGCCATGAACTACGTCGTTGTCGGCGACGCGCAGACGCAAGCAGAAGGCACCGCGAGATTAGGCTTTGGCGAGCCCGTCATGATTGGTAGCACAAAAGAAGAGTAAGGGTTAATTACGCAACCTGCTTACGTGCTAATCCCTGCTCTGCCCAAATTGTATTCACCGCATCAAGCAAGGCGTCCATCATGGCGTCTGTGTGAAACGGGCTGGGCGTAAAGCGTAGACGCTCTGTGCCGCGCGGTACCGTTGGGAAGTTAATCGGCTGCGCATAAATACCAAAGCGATGGATAAGATCATCCGATATTGCTTTGCATTTAACAGGGTCGCCCACCATCAAGGGCACAATATGGGTATCGCCATCAATAAATGGCAAGCCATGCGCACGGAAGCGTGACTTAAGCGCATTGGCGCGCTCTTGATGTTGTTCGCGCATATGCGGAGACATCTTAAGCACCTTTACAGAGCGCAGTGCACCGGCCGCTGTACTGGGCGGGATAGAGGTCGTGAATATAAAGCCAGACGCAAGCGAGCGCACAGCATCGATAATATCAATATCAGCCGCAATATAGCCGCCAATCATGCCGTAGGCTTTGGCTAGCGTGCCTTGGATAATATCGACCCGGTGCATCAGATCACGCTCTTCGCATATGCCGCCGCCGTGCGGCCCGTACATGCCAACGGCGTGCACCTCGTCGATATAGGTCAACGCGCCGTATTTATCGGCTAAATCACAAATTTGCTCAATCGGGGCAATATCGGCATCCATAGAATAAACGCTTTCAAAGGCAATAAGCTTTGGCGCATCCTTAGGGGCGGCTTTCAGCTTCGCTTCGAGGTCGGTCAAATCATTGTGTTTGAAGATGCGTTTTTCACAGACGCCCGCCTTTTGCGCGCGCTGTATACCTGAAATCATAGAGGCGTGGTTCATTTCGTCAGAAAAAATAATCAGGCCCGGCAAGATTTTACTCATCACACCCAATGTTGCCTCATTGGCGACATAGCCTGACGTCATGACCAAGGCACCGTCTTTGCCGTGAAGCTGCGCAAGTTCGCGCTCTAACATGACGTGGTAATGGGTCGTACCCGATATATTACGCGTCCCGCCCGAACCCGTTCCTGCGCTATCGACGGCCTGTTTTACCGCATCAACGACGCAGGCGTTTTGGCCCATACCAAGGTAGTCGTTAGAGCACCAGACGGTGATTTCACGTTCTGTCTGTGCGTCAGGATACCATGTTGCCGTCGGGAAGGCCCCACGCTTGCGGCGAATATCTTGGAACACGCGATAGCGGCCTTCATCGCGCACAGCGGCAACGGCCCGCTTAAACTGCGCATGATATGGTATAGTCCGCTTATCTGTCATGGCTTCGCCCTTTATTTCATCTGTATATAAGCAAAAATATCAGCAAATTCCAATGCGAAATCGCCGCAGGAATTTTAGTAGAAATTTTTACACGATAGAGCTATAAGCAATTGAATTTACGGAGTTTATTGTGGCAGCCTTTCCCGCTACGCGCTTGCGACGCACTCGCAAAACTGACTGGTCGCGCCGTCTTGTGCGCGAAAACAGACTCAGCCCTGATGATCTGATTTGGACATGCATTCTTAGTGATGGCGACATCCCGCGTGACCCGGTGCCCTCTATGCCCGGTGTCGACCGCGTAAATTTAGACGAAATTGTCAAAGACGCACAGCGCGCAAAGGCGCTTGGCATTCCAGCCATGGCGATATTCCCGCATATCAATCCAAAATATAAAGACGCCGCCGGCTCAGAGGCCGCTAATCCAGACGGTATCGTTCCCCGCGCCGTCAAAGCGGTAAAAGACGCCGTGCCCGACATGGGTATTATTGTGGACGCTGCGCTTGACCCTTATACTGACCATGGTCACGACGGCTTGGTCCATGACGGGCAAATTATCAATGATGCCTCTGTGGATGCCCTATGTGATGTTGCGCTTATGCTCGCGGATGCGGGGGCCGATGTTGTGGCACCGTCGGATATGATGGACGGCCGCGTGGGTATGATACGGCAATCACTAGAAAGATCAGGGCATAAAGATGTTCTTATCATGTCATATGCGGCCAAATATGCCTCTGGTTTTTACGGCCCATACCGCGATGCTATCGGGTCGGCCACGGCTCTTACGGGTGACAAACGAAACTATCAAATGGACCCTGCCAATACGGATGAGGCCCTGCGCGAAGTCGCCATGGATATCGAAGAAGGCGCCGACATGATTATGGTCAAGCCTGGCATGCCCTATCTGGATATCATGTGTCGCCTTAGCCGTGAATATTGTATGCCGACCTATGCCTTTCAGGTCAGCGGTGAATACGCGATGATTATGGCCGCCGCACAGAATGGTTGGCTGGATGAGCGTCGCGTGATCATGGAAAGTCTGCTATGTTTTAAACGCGCAGGCTGCGACGGTATCTTGACCTATTTCGCCCCAAGCGCCGCCCAGTGGCTTCAAGAAGAACAATAACCCGCCTATAGACCGAGCGATTGCGTATCGCCTTGGGTATTCGTCAAATATAGAGTCGGTGACATCCCGTACCACCGCCGAAATGCACGCGTAAAGGCGCTCTGGTCGTTATACCCTAATATATGCGCTATTTGCGTTAGTGTATGCCCGTCCCGCACCAAACGATCAAATTGCCTCTTGCGGACGTCATCAACAACATCGCGAAAGCTCACCCCTTGCTCTTTTAGCTGTCGGCGTAGTGTTCGGTCTGTCATCTCCAACAGCTTCGCAACATCAATAAGCGTGACCCGTCCCGATTTTATCACCGTTCGAATGGCCGCCTTAACGCGGCGCATTAAATCCGTGTCTGCTTTTGCGCCCATCAAAATACGGTCTAGCCGCTCTGTGACGATAGCCAGCTTTTGCGGATTACTGGTGGGCAAGCTTAATTCGGCAGTCTCTGGATAAAATTGCAATTGATTATGCGTTTGGGAAAACTGCACCGGGCACTGCAAAATCTCTGAATATTTATCGGCGTAGTCTGGTTTTTCGTGACGGAAACTTAGCCCGACAAAGTCTTTACGGTAAACCCATGCCAGCCAGCGCACAGTCGTCACATAACCCGCAAAAATAACTTCGGTCAGGCGGCGGTAATGATTGTCATCGTCAAAATTTGGAGCCCAGCGTAGATAAATTTGCTCGTCCTCATAGGCAACAGATCCAATACCCGAAGATTCTGCTAATCGTTGATAGCGCGCATTCAGCCGTCCCGCGTGAACAAGGCTGTCAGCATAGGCCAGAACAGAGCCTGTCTCTACAAATGTGGCAACACGAAATTTATAGCCCATCAAAATGGCAATATGCGGACAATCAAGGATCTGAGCGGCATGTTCAAAATGATCGGCGACAGTTTTGTTATCAATGCGTTGCGAAGGGTCAGAAAGTTCACCTTCAGTCACCCCTAAGGCCAGCAACTGCCCATCTCTAGGCCAGCCCTCACCGGCAATAATATCAACCAAACTCGAAAAATAGATTGCCGCAAACGCCATAATGTCCCCAATAAGGGATTAATATCAGCGAAATGGCCGTTTATGACAAGGATTTTACGAAAAAAGGACAATTCTTAACGGATGCTAGGTTTATGTTAGATTTGAGTGGGGCGTTAAAGGACCAAAATACTGTCTTTGGATAGTCATTTTGGTCTTTTGCTTTTGCGCTCATGAAAGGTAGCTATTTAAGCCTTTTCATAAGGCTTGACGTATCCCAACGCGACCCGCCCATGTCTTGCACCTCTGCGTAGTATCCATCGACTTGCTTTGTCAGGGTCATATCTGCGCCGAGTTCCTCCGCCGCCGTAATGGCTATGCCTAAGTCTTTACGCATCCAATCAACGGCAAAGCCAAATTCATACTCACCCGCAGCCATGGTCTCGGCCCGGTTTAGCATTTGCCAACTCGCGGCAGCCCCTTTGCCAATCGCGTCGACAACATCTGCTACGTCGAGCCCTGCCTTTTGCGCAAAGTTCACACCCTCAGCAAGACCTTGCAAGATGCCTGCGATACAGATTTGGTTGACCATTTTAGTCAACTGCCCTGCCCCACTACCGCCGAGCAATTTCGTCGCTTTGGCATAGGCGTCCATGATAGGCACAGCGCGGTCATAGATTTGGACATCACCGCCGCACATAACCGTCAATTGTCCATTGACCGCTCCCGCTTCGCCGCCCGAAATCGGCGCGTCGATAAAGCCGATGCCTTTATCCGCAGCCATTGCGTAAACCTTCCGCGCGCAGTCCGCGGATGCCGTTGTATGATCAATCAAAACCGTGCCCGTCGCCATTGCGTCTAATGCGGGATCTGCCACGGCATACACATCATTATCATCGCCAACGCACATCATCACGACATCAGCATCTTTGACCGCATCGGCAATATTGGCTGCGGCTTGACCTTTGAACTCTTTGGCCCAGCGCGAAGATTTCGCCTCTGTGCGGTTCCACACGGTGACGTCATGCCCAGCGCGCAACAAATGCCCGGCCATATGATAGCCCATAACACCCAACCCTAAAAATGCACATTTTGCCATCGTTCTTCCTTTAAAGTTACCGCTCTAACATCTTAACTCTATTCAATAATTCTTCAACGTGGTAGCCTTTTGCCAAGAGATAGGGCTTTTGGCAATGACACCGACCGACGTCGTAATAACATGGCAAATGTGGGCCACCATGGCGATTGTCGCTGTGGCTGTGGTTTTATATTTCAGAGAACGGTTTTCTATCGAGGCCATATCGATTGGCATCATTACCGCGCTGCTTTTGTTTTTCACACTGTTTCCTATCCCGGGCGTTGAAGGATTGGATAGCGCCTCGCTACTGACAGGGTTTGGCGCGCCCGCGCTGATTGCGATTATGGCATTATTGGTGGTAGGCCAAGGCATGTTCCACACAGGCGCCTTAGAAGGTCCGATCATTCGCATTAATAACGCGCTAGTAAAACGTCCGCGCAGCACGATGGGTTTTGTTTTTGCCATAGCCTTTGTCGTATCCATGTTCATGAATAACACCCCCGTTGTGGTGATGTTTATCCCCGTTCTAACCGCTATGGCGGCACGCACGCGCACGGCGGCGTCGCGTTACCTGATGCCATTGTCTTTTATCTGTATTTTGGCGGGTATGACGACCTTGATTGGGTCATCCACCAACTTGCTGGTCAATGATGTGCTAAAGCGAGCAACGGGCAACGGTCTGGACTTTTTTACCCAGACAGGCCCAGGCCTTATCATGGCGGTGATTGGTACGATTTACATCATCTTTGCCGCCCCAATATTACTGCCTAATCGGGCCACGCTAGAGGAAGAAGTGAGCGAATCTGGGCGGCAGTATATTGCGCAAATTCGCGTGACACCTGAGCACCCTCTGCGCGGTGTGGCCCCCATCGCCGGATTATACCCCCGCCTCAAAAATGTGACAGTTCGCATGATACAGCGCGGCGAGCATGCGTTTTTGCCGCCTTTTGATGTGGAATTGCAAACTGACGACATCTTGATTGTTGCGGCGACACGCGACTCATTGTCCAGCCTCTTATCGTCCAATCCGCATTACCTTAAAGGGATGCTCAGCATTGCTGGGTTTCACGAAGAAGGCCGCGCGGAAGAAAACTCTGATGCGATTGTTATCTCCGAAGCCGTGGTCGCGCCCGGCTCTCGCATGATTGGTCGCACGATTGAACAAGTTGGATTTCGCCGCCAGACAGGCTGCCTTGTGCTCGGTATCCAGCGCCGCTCACGCATGATACGCACGTCCATGCTTGATATCCGCCTAGAGGCGGGTGATGTGCTGCTGCTTTTTGGTTACGAGGCGGAAACACGGCAGCTGCGCACAAATCGTGATGTGCTATTGATGGATTGGGCGACCACGGAATTACCCGATGTTCGTAAAAGTATTATTGCGCGCATGATATTTTTCGCGACAGTTTTGCTGGCAGCATCGAGTGCACTCCCGATTGAAATTGCCGCCCTTTGCGGGGCGCTGGCCATGATCGCTACGGGCTGCCTGAATATTCGCCAAGCCGCGCGGGCCTTAGATTTTCGGATATTCGTGCTTATCGGCGCAGCCTTTGCCATGGGACTAGCGCTGGAGCGCACGGGGGGGGCCGCTTTCATTGCGGAGCAGACCGTGTCCCTCTTTGCGCCCTTTGGCAATCAAATCCTAATCGCCGCGCTATTCCTTGTCATAGCCATTATGACGAATATCATTTCCAATGCGGCAACGGCGTTACTCTTTGCGCCTATTGCCTTATCAATCAGCGCGCAAACGGGGATTGACCCAACGGTGCTCGTATTGACCGTTATATTTGCGGCTAATTGTTCTTTTGCAACGCCCATTGCTTATCAGACCAATCTGCTCGTTATGGGACCAGGACGATATAAATTTAAAGATTTCGTGCGTTTTGGCGTTCCGCTTATGCTGCTGATTTGGGTCAGTTTCAGCCTGATAATACCCCCGCTTTACGGCGTGTAAATTGTTAATAGCCTCTTTGAATTTGCGTGATATAAAACCTTTATGACCCGGCCGTTTGATCCACAAAGATTGCAGTTTTACCTGACGATACCCTCGCCCTGCCCTTATCTGCCCGACCGTATGGAACGTAAGATTTTCACGCAGCTGGACCCGCTGTCAGGGCCGCATTTAAATAACTACCTGACCCATGCAGGGTTTCGCCGTTCGCAAAATGTTATTTATCGTCCCGCCTGCGAAGCCTGCCGCGAGTGTAAATCGTTGCGCATTTACACGCCCGGCTTCACGCCGTCAAAATCCTTTCGCCGCACATTAAACCGTAACAAAGATCTATCCCGCGAAGTCGTAGAGCCCTTGGCGACACGCGAGCAATTTGCACTTTTGCATCAATATCTAAACACACGCCACGAAGGCGGCGGCATGTCAGATATGGATTTTTACCGCTATGAGATGATGGTCGAACAATGCGCCTCTGATACTGAAATTGTGGAATACCGCGACGCTGACGCACGCCTTGTCGCCTGTGCTTTGATTGATGTGCTGCAAGACGGTCTGTCAATGGTCTACAGCTTTTTTGACACTGATATAACCAATCGTAGCATGGGAAATTTCATGATACTGGATCACATCAAGCGCTGCGTCGCTTTAGGTCAACCAAACCTGTATCTAGGATATTGGGTCGAAGGCAGCCCAAAGATGGATTATAAATCACGGTTCCAACCCTGCGAAATCCTTGGTGCGGATGGATGGCGCCGCTTACAAAGCTGAAGTCTTAGTCCAGACCCACTTTCTTGCGCGCTGATTTAGGAGCAACAATCACCTCTTCGTTAGAGGTCACCATCCCGCCGGATATAATCATTTTCGCGCCTTCTTCGGGTGTCATATCAAGGACTTTCATGTCTTCGCGTTTGACAAACAATAAAAAACCAGATGTCGGATTTGGTGTCGTCGGCACAAAGACACAAACATAGCCCTCGCCCAATTGACGTTTTGGAGCGCCCTGTAAATCTGACGTCACAAAAGCCACGGCCCATAGACCGGGGCGTGGATATTCAATCAAGCACACCTCTTTAAAAGACCGTTCGCCCTGCTGGGCGATTGTCGTGACGATCTGTTTCATGAAATTATAGACGTTGCTGACCACAGGCACACGCGCAAGAATTCGCTCACCCGCCTTTAAGATAGACGTGCCAATAATATTGGACGCCAAAATACCTAAAATAATCAGACCAAGAAAGACAACAATCAGTCCTAACCCTGGAATAGAGAGAACCATATCCACCCACGGAATGCCTTTGTAGCGCGCGGGGACAAGCCCCAAAACCTTTTCGTCAAACCAACCTACGATTGCGGAAATACCTAATATCGTTACAAGTATGGGTAGTGAGACGACGATACCGGTCAGAAACTTATTGCGGATATGGCGCACAAAGCCTGTCTTTTTAACCTCTTCGGAGGTCTGGCCCAATGGGGCATTTTGGTCTTCGGCCTGGCTCATCTTGCGTCCATTAAAATACAGTTATATCTTTGACGGCCCCTATGACCGCGCACCAAATATGTATAGGTCTATAGGGCGTAGTTAAAGGTTTTGATATGGCAAATTTCAGCTTTGGCGAGGGTAAAAAAATAGTCGCGACTATGGCTGGCCTGATTGTCTTGATTGCTTTGGGCCTGTTTTTTTACCGCAATGATATCTTTCAGTCCTTGCAAGACCCTGGCGTTCCCTTTCAAACCTATGACAAACCTGTGGCCCCTGACTATGCGGACCCAACATCATGGCTCGCTATTCCTGATCTATCTGCCGATGTTTATGACGCAGACGCCCCCGCCGATGCCTTCATTGTGGTGCCGGGCGTTTACCGCGGCGGCAAGCATTGGGTTTTGCCTGTTGACGTCGACCGTCGCCGCGAACGATTACAACGGATCGTGCGACCTAACTACGTCGCGCCTTACGGTTATGCTGGCCGCCTCTTTGCGCCCTATTACCGCCACGCCGCCATGTATAGCTATATGACGAACCGAGAGGACGCCCAGCGCGCCCGTGATTTTGCCTATAAAGATATTCGCCGCGCCTTTGAGGTTTTCCTGTCTAGCAGTCCGCCAGAACGCCCCATCATCCTTGCTGGTCATGGCCAAGGCGCAGATCACGTTACACGTCTTTTGTCTGATTACTTCAACGGACCATTAAAAGACCGTCTAGCGGTGGCCTATATTATCGATCATCCCGTTCCGATGTCATTATTTGACAGTAGCCTTTCCCATCTAAAGCCCTGCGGCTCTGCTACTGATTACGGCTGTGTGGTCGCTTATGGGGCGTTCATGCCGGGCGATAAAGCGAACGCCAAACGGTTTGCCACCAATGCACTCTATCACAACGGGCGAAATTTTGAGAAAACGGCTCGCCAGCCCTTACTTTGCACTAATCCGTTATCTTGGACAGTAAACGGCCAAAAAGTCGATGCTACAGAGCATAAAGGCGGTATGGCCGCAGAGGGCATAGAGCCTGACCGCCTGCCCCCACCGTTACCGCGTCAAAGTTGGGCCGAATGTCAGGACGGCCTCCTTCAAGTTGGAAAGCCGCGCAGCAAAGCCCTGCGTCGCCCCTTGGGCCTTGGCGCACGGTTCTGGACATTGCCGTCCAATCTGTTTTTTGAAGATTTACGGATTAATGCGCGCGCACGCGTACAGAGCCTTATCGCGACAGGTAAATTACCGACGCGTGTCAAACGTCTTGATGACTTAGAGGTGATCGATATCATTGAGAGTCCCGTCACGCCAGTTAAGGAATAACTGTGGCCAGCCACCTATTATTAATGCGTCATGCAAAATCATCATGGGATGATAGCGGCCTTAGCGATCATGAGCGGCCATTAAATAAGCGCGGTCGGCGTGCAAGTGGGTTGGTGGCCCGCACCCTTGTTGCGCGCGGATATGCGCCTGACGTTATCTGGAGCTCTGATGCGGCGCGCACCTTAGAGACAGCAAAACGCCTTATCCGCATCATCCCTGGTGCGCAGACCGTCCATCACAACCCCGCCCTTTATCACGCCAGTGCCAATACGATGCTGACGATCATGCAGCGAGAGAGCGAGCCTGGGGGGCGGTTGATGATAATGGCCCATAACCCCGGCATGGCAGAGCTTTACAATCTGATTACAGGCCATTATCACCGTTTCCCGACGGGTGCCTGTGCTGTCTTCAAACGTATCGGCAAAGCCCCGTGGCATGACCCACAAAGCTGGCGCGTTGTTGATATGGTTTTGCCTAGAGACTTAGAGGCAGAATAAGAATGAAAGCAGCGCTAACAGCCCTTTGGCGGATGTTTCATGCGCTGGCCTTTTACCCGCTCATGCTGGGGTTGTTTATCTGGCTTTATATCAAAGACGCGCATTGGGGTTTGGGCCTTGCTGTGGTTATCATGATTTTGGTGTTTGATCCTATCTGGCGAATTTTGGCCCAAAGCTTGTGGTCAAAGCGGCCCCGCAAATAAAACCACAGGACGAGCTTAAGCCAAAAAAAAGCGCCACCGGCAGAACCGGGGCGCTAAGAGAAGTCCATACCAAAGGGGATAGGTCCGGACGTAGCAGCTATGCGGGACCAGCGTAACTGACAAGTCTATTACGGCGGGACTGAACACTTTGGATTTGAAGAATTTGATTATTATGGAAAAATACCAATTATAAACCATGAGTTGCATTTATAGTCGATTTAACTGGATTTTTACAACCTTTGGTGTATTTATAATTCGTCACCGGTTATTCATCCCAACTCATCCGGTGTAATTGACAATGAACCCCACGCTCATTGTCGTAAAACGGTGGGTTGGTCATAGGTCTCACATTCATCCCATTGAGCTCTATGACCAACCGCCAATTTACTTGTTCAAACTAAAGAATGTGTCTTGATCACGTAGGCAATAAAGCAGCAGCATCGCAAAGAACGTCGGCACAGCCGCCAAGAACAGCTGGTTATAACCCTCTAGCCCTGGAATGAGGTTCGGCAGCGTCATTAATGTGCCGATGCCGTGCAACACCATCACAAGACCGTAGCTAATCCGTTTTTTGAAACCGACAAGAAACGCCAGTAAAAGCGACATCATTAGCACCCCTGTAATCGTGCTCGCGATTTCTGGAACGCTGCTGATGTTGTAATATTTTTTGGCAATGCCTGCGATAGATTCAGGCTTGGTAAAACGCATGATTTGCCATGGCAGCAAAAAGCCAACGATAGACAGGCGCGTTAGAAACAGTGGTATGCGTAATGACGTCATGGAAAATCCCCTTTAAATTGACAAATGGGAATTGCCATTATTTGCCTATGACAGCCAAACACAGGCTTTCACGAAAGCGTGACTAAGCCGCCTCTCCGCGCAGACGCGCTTTGGCTTTATCCGGGCCCAACATTTGCAACATGTCCCCCATAGACGGACCGCCAGCCCGCCCCGTAAGCGCAAGGCGAAGCGGCAGAAATAAACCTTTGCCTTTGCGGCCCGTTTCAGACTTTAGCTTTGACGTCCATTCGGACCAAGTTTCGTCATCAAATTTGGCAGGCAGGCAGTCAGCAGCGGTTTTGCAAAATGCCGCGTCTTCATCTGCGATCTGTCCTGCCATCGGCGCAAAAACAACCGTCGACCATCCCGCCATATCGGTCAGCTTTGAAACATTAGCGCGCGCGAGTGTCCAAAGTGGTTCTCCGCCCGCGACGCCCAACTTATCAAGGCGGTCTTTGACGTCGTCGTAATCGGTTTCATGCAGAAGGCGCGAATTGAGCAGTAAAAGCTCGTCCTCGTCAAAGCGCGCGGGCGCACGACCAATTTTATCAAAGGAAAACTCCTCCGTTAACACAGCCATAGAGGGGCGAATTTCAATCGGGTCTGATGTCCCGATTTTACCCAGCAGCGATGCAATCGCCAGCGGCTCGAAATAATCCTTGCGCAATTCTTCCATCGACAACGACCCAAGGCGCTTGGACAACCCCTTCCCGTCTTTACCAACCAGGAGCGGCGTATGGGCAAATGTCGGAAGGTGGTCAGAGACGGCGCGGAAAATCTCTATCTGCGCGCCCGAATTTGTCACATGGTCTTCGCCGCGAATAACATGGGTGATGCCCGCATCAATATCATCAACAACAGACGGCAACGTGTAAAGATAACTCCCATCGGCGCGGATAAGGACGGGATCAGACAGAGAGCTTGTATCGACATTTTGCTCGCCGCGCACAAGGTCGGTCCAGCTCACCTTATCGCCCGACAATTTAAACCGCCAATGGGGCTTACGGCCGTCTGCTTCTAATGCTGCGCGGTCTGAATCTGTGAGCTCTAAGGCGGCACGATTATAAACAGGCGGCTTTCCCGCTACGCGCTGTAATTTGCGTTGGCGGTCTAAATCCTCTGATGTCTCGTAACAAGGGTATAAAAGCCCCTTGGCGATCAACTCGTCACGCACAGCGTCGTAACGCTCAAACCGCGCGGATTGATTAAAGCTGCTATCCCAATTCAGGCCCAGCCAGGACATGTCTGTCTTGATGCCCTCTTCATAGGCTTTGGTACTGCGTTCCAAATCTGTGTCATCAATCCGCAAGATCATGTGACCCCCGTTTTGGCGCACAAATAACCAGTTCATCAACGCCGTGCGGACATTACCCACATGCAGCTTTCCCGTTGGCGAGGGCGCAAAGCGCACGATGACAGGGGCATCAATTTTAGGAAGAGTGGACATAATAAAATCTTGTTTCTAGTTTTCTTCGGACGGCAATTTATCGCGGTACCGATTTGTAATCGGGTAACGGCGGTCACGGCCAAAATTCTTTGACCCTATTTTCACACCGGGCGGCGCCTGTCGACGTTTATATTCAGCAATATAGAGCAAATGTTGGATGCGCTTAACGGTGGCCACATCATGCCCGCGCGCGATAATGACCTCTAGCGGTAAATCTTGCTCGATGAGGCCTAGTAAAATATCGTCGAGCACGTCATATTCAGGCAGGCTATCGCTGTCTTTTTGATCATCGCGCAGCTCGGCGGACGGCGGTTTTGTAATGATATTATCGGGAATAGGATAATCACCACCCAAAAGGTCAGCGGGCGTGTTTTCATTGCGCCAGCGGCACAGCGCGAAGAGCTCTGTTTTATAGATATCTTTCACAGGATTATAACCGCCGCACATATCGCCGTAAAGCGTGGCATAGCCAACTGCCATTTCAGACTTGTTACCCGTGGTCACGACCATTGGCCCGAATTTATTCGATATCGCCATTAACGTCAGGGCGCGGCTGCGCGACTGCATATTTTCCTCTGTGGTATCGAACTCTGTGCCTTCAAACATCGGGGCCAGCATCTCTGTAAAGGCATCAAAGGCAGGCTTAATCGCAATCACGTCATAGCGGCATCCGATGCGTTTCGCGCAATCTTCCGCGTCGCCAAGGCTTTCCCCCGCTGTGTATCGCGACGGCATCATCACGCACCACACACGCTCTGGCCCCAGCGCGTCGGCGGCAATAGCCGCAACTGCGGCGCTATCCACCCCGCCCGACAACCCAAGCACGACCTGCTTGAACCCGTTCTTATTGACGTAATCGCCAAGACCAAGGCACATAGCGCGCCAATCGGCCTCTAGCCCTGATAAATGCGCCTCGCGCTTGGCCTCCATGCAGACCCAAATGCCGTCCTTTTTCTCCCACGTCGCAATGTCAAAATCCTCGACAAAAGATTTAAGGCTTTGAACGATGGTGCCGTCGGCGGCCATAGAAAAGCTGCTGCCGTCAAAGACCAACTCGTCCTGCCCGCCAATCTGGTTGACGTAAATCAGCGGCAAGCCTTCGTTAAAGACCTTTTCACCCAGCGTTGTTGATCTCTCCACGAGTGCCGTGCGCCGCCAAGGCGATCCGTTCGGCGAAATCAGAATTTCAGCACCAAGTCCCGCCAGATGATCGGCCACGCCCGGCTGCCAGAGATCTTCGCAAATCGGGATGCCGATACTAATGCCGTTAAACTCAATCGGTTCTGGCAATGGCCCGCGCGCGAAAATCCGCGCCTCGTCAAATACGCCGTAATTGGGCAGATGATGTTTTAGCCGCACATCGGTAATTTTCCCGCCGCGCATAAATAACGCCGCATTATAAATCTTCCCGTCTTGCAACCACGGCAAATTATAAATCACCGCCGGGCCGTCTTTGGTCAGATACGCGAACTTCTCGGCCTCACGCTTACAATCCTCAAGCGCAGCGGGCTTTAGGACAAGATCTTCGGCTGGGTAACCAATCACGAACTGCTCAGGCAGCACCAGAATATCCGCCCCGCCCGCTTTGGCGCGCGCAAACGCCTCCCGCGCCTTAGCCATATTCCCAGACAAATCCCCAACGCAGGGGTTAAGTTGGGCAGAGGCAATTTTAAGCGTGGTCTGAGTCATAAGCGCGGTTTAGCGGCGAGCGCGATTGGGGGCAAGCAAAGAGATAGGGTTTGCCTTCGACCGCCCACTATTCCCCCGCATAATAATCCGCCATGGAACGGAACATGGCGACATTTACATTCATGCTATGGCCGAATGTTTCGCCGAACTCTGGCATGGGATAGGCGAACTCTCGGTCGGCGGCGTTTTTGGCGATGACGAGGCCTGCCCGCGGATTGATGTAGATATATTGCCCGTAAATCCCGACGGCGAAAAAGTCGCCCGCATTGGGCCCCTCTTGCGGCATCGGCACCCACCATTGATAGCCGTAGCCCGTGCCGCGACCGTTGAGGTTTGGCGCGCTGTGGACCGTGGACTCTGCGACCCAATTGGCGGGCACGACTTGCTTGCCGTTAAACTGACCACCGTCCAAAAACAACTGCCCAAATTTGGCGTAATCGCGCGTTGCAAGGTTTAGCCCGCCGAGCGCAAAGGCCACATCTTTGCCGTCCGTCATATAAAACGGCGGTATTTCAAAACCGAGGTTCGCGCCATAGGTCTGCTCAAACAATTCATGCAGCGATTTCCCCGTCGCAGCGCGCAGCACCATGGCGGCAACATGGGTATCAATAGACACATATTTCCAACGCTCGCCAGCCATCGCTTCAATCTCTGTTAATTCAGACGCATATTTATCCATCGACCCACCAAGGCCCAGCACGCGGCCCATATCGTTAATATCAGAATTGGCATCCATATAATTTTCATCAAATTTGATGCCGCTCGCCATGTTCAGAACATTGCGGATGGTCGCGCCTTCATAGGCTGACCCGATGAGCGACGGCACGTAGCTTTCGACCGTATCGTCAAGCGACTTCACTTGCCCGATGGACAGCGCATTACCGTAAAGCCCCGACATGAAAGACTTTGCCACGGACCAGCTAATGCGGCGGTCATCACGGTCGGTGCCTTTGTAATAACTTTCATGCACCATCTTTCCGTCTTTGATGACGACGAGCGCCGTTGTGTCGAGTGTCTCTAGCACCTCGGCCAGATTCCAGTCTTTGCCGTTAATGGTCACCGTTTCGGGTAACGGCTCTAGCGCTTCTGGCCAGATGAAAGGCTCGCCCGAAATCGTCAGGTCGTGATGCAAGAACGCGCCATCCATATTGGAGAAGTTCTGCACGATTTTATCGGCATCAAACAGGCTGTTGACGTTATTCAGTCTTTGGATTTTTGTCCAATTAAGCCCGACAAGCATGGCCATGCCAGCCGCCGTTAAGCCTGCAACTTTTACAAATCTATTCATGACATGTTCCCTCTTGATTAGCGTCTATCATGAGCGCAAGTCGCATGGCGTTCAAGCCGTCTTGCCCTGTGATCACAACGGCGTCCCCGTCCAAAATTGCCCGCACGAAACTATCTGTCGCTGCGCCGAGACTGTCACTCGCACTCGGGTCAGCGCCAAAGTCCACGTTAAGCACAAACGGCGTATCGTGGCTCAATGTCTTGCCGTTAAAATCAATATTTACTGTACCACTGGCGTATTCCAATGTCATTTTACGCGAATAGGCCTCTGCCACGCGGCTGGCCCGCATATGGGCGGTTACGTCGCGCCAGTGAAGCACAGCATCCGCCGTGTCAGGGTGGTTTGTGCACACCACTGCCACTTGGCCGTCCACCCGCTCTGGCATCTCGCCCATAATCATCAGGACCAGATCAAGGTCATGGGTCATCAAATCCAGCGTGACTGACACATCTTGTCCGCGCGGATTAAACGGCCCCATGCGCTCTGTCGTAATCTTTCGCGGGCGGGCTGTAATTTTATCGAGCCCGATGGCGCGCGCCACGAACCGTTCTTGATGTCCGACTTGCAAGACAACGCCTTTATCCGCCGCAAGGTCGATACAGGCCTTTGCCGTGTCCACATCTGTGGCGACCGGTTTTTCAACCAGCACATGTTTGCCCGCCCGCAGCGCCGCGAGCACCATGTCGCCGTGATAACTTGCAGGTGCGGCAATGATAACCGCGTCTATATCATCCAGCATGTCAGCGAAGTCCGCATAGGCTTTGACGCCATGTTTTGCGGCCCCTGCCGTGCGCGCTATTTCATTGGGATCAAAAATTCCGATAAAGTCCACACGCGGATGCGCCGCGCATTTTCCTGCGTGATAGCCGCCAAACACGCCCGCGCCTGCGACTCCAATTTTGCATGTTTTGTCCATGACTTACGTTGCGCAATTGTGTGCAGACTCGCAAGCCTTAGCGTGAAATTCTGTTAGAATAACTCATGCGGCGCGCTTAGAATCACATCATCCGATTCTCCCCAAACTAGAGTAAAACCGCGTTTTCACGAAGGTTTTGGCGCCTCTAAGCCTAGGTGGAGCGATTTTAATGCAGTTAAAATAGGGCGACTTTTGACAGCGGATTTAACAAAAATAAACGCTATTTACGTCAAATCGTTTTCTTCTTTGCTGACATAGGGGCAAGCGAGGTCGCGACAGCTCTGGAATCCCTATCATTCTCTGCGATTTCATGCATATATGGGTGCGGTTTCGCCTAAGCTATTGAATTTAATACTTTATAGAACCCATATTGGTTTTTAATCTGATACGCCAGCCATTGTGACGTGATGCCATCATCACAATCATTGCACCCTCATTTGTTGTCATAGCTAGACAAAAATTACGGCGCCGACCCTATGAAATTAAGAGGCAAACGACTGGGCTAAACCCGAATGCACCGCTCGCAAACCCCCATAAAACCGCATGTTTTAACTTGCCATTAACCCTTTTGGTTAGGATGGTGTTAACGCCTGACACGAATTGAGCGGGCCGACATCGATTAGGGAGATTAACGATGAACAAAAAAGAACTCGTAGCAGCGCTGGCTGACAAATGCGGAACATCACAAGCGCAAGCTGGTGAATTCGTGAATGCCTTTACCGAAACGGTCACGCAATCACTCAAAGACGGTAACCCTGTTGCCCTTCCTGGTTTTGGCCAATTTATCGCCAAGCACCGTGAGTCGCGCGAAATGCGTAACCCTGCCACAGGAAAAATGATGATGAGCAAAGCGAAAACATCCGCACAGTTCAAGCCGTCTGTGGGCCTGAAAGACCTGTAGTTTTACGCCCAGCTTTGATTAAAAAGACCCGCGAGAGTTAAGGCTCGCGGGTCTTTTCTATGATAACTTTACTGTGACTTAGCTCGCTAGCCTTGACGCGTCTTCTTTGCGGTAACCACGCAGTTCTTCGGCGATAAGGAAGGCAAGCTCTAGCGCTTGGTCAGCGTTAAGGCGCGGATCGCAATGGGTATGATAGCGAGATGATAGATCTTCTTCGCGCACTTCGCGGGCAGAGCCTCCAAGACATTCCGTCACGTTCTGACCTGTCATTTCAAAATGCACACCACCCGGCCAGCACCCCTCAGAATGGAGCACTTGCATAAATTGCTGCACTTCCGACAGAATATTATTAAACGGACGCGTCTTATAGCCCGTGTCCGTTTTGACGGTATTACCGTGCATAGGATCACAAGACCAAACGACGTGGCGACCCGCCGCTTTCACAGCGCGCGCCAATGTTGGTAGCCCTTTGGCGACTTTGTCATGGCCATAGCGCGCGATCAGTGTGATGCGGCCCGCCTCATTATTGGGGTTTAGCGTATCCAACAGGCGGAGCAATTCATCACCCTCTAGGCCTTCACCGACTTTCATCGCGATTGGGTTTTCAATCCCGCGCATGAATTCAACGTGAGCATGGTCAAGTTGGCGCGTCCGGTTGCCAATCCATAACATATGGGCCGATGTGTCGTACCAGCGCCCAGTGGTGCTATCGATACGGGTCATGGCTTCTTCATAACCTAACAGCAGCCCTTCGTGACTGGTGTAGTAATCGGTGCTGGCCATTTGCGGTGTGCTTTGGGCCGTAACACCGCAGGCTTCCATGAAATCCAGCGCGTCAGAGATTTTCTCGCACAGGGCTTCATATTTCGCATTGGTGGCGTTATCGCCAACAAAACCCAGCGTCCATTTATGGATATTGCGCAAATCCGCATACCCCCCGGTGGAGAACGCCCGCAGTAGGTTCAGCGTTGCCGCCGATTGGCCGTAAGCTTTTAACAGGCGCTCCGGATCTGGGATACGAGCCTCCGGCGTGAACGCCATACCGTTGATGTTATCACCACGGTAGCTTGGTAGCGTCATGCCGTCGCGTTCTTCTATGGGTGAGCTGCGCGGTTTACCAAATTGGCCTGCGATACGCCCGACTTTCACAACAGGTTGCCCTGCCCCATACGTTAGTACCACCGCCATTTGCATCATGACGCGGAACATGTCGCGTAAATTATCGGGATGAAATTCCTTGAAACTTTCCGCGCAATCACCGCCTTGCAACAGGAATGATTTCCCCATCGCCACATCGGCGAGCTTGGCTTTTAAGCGTCGCGCTTCACCGGCAAAAACGAGCGGCGGATAGCCCTTTAGCGTCTGCTCGACATCTGACAACGCCTTTACGTCAGGGTAGTCGTCGGGAATGTGCTTTGCGGGTTTTGCGCGCCAGCTTGATGGTGTCCATTTACTCATTGGTCGGTCCGATAGATTATAATTTTAAAACAAGGGTCTGCTTAGCACGAATTTACCGCGCTTGCCTATCATAGTCTTGCATTTTAGGCAGTTTTGCCGCGGATCAGGATTGAATGACCCAAGGCCCTAAATATTGCATAGGCGCAACGTCATCCAGTGGCAGTCGCGCCGTGGCCTCTCGAAGGGCTCTTTGGCTTACAGGATGCACCCAATCAGCGGACAGTTGGGACAATGGAAAAAGCACAAATCCGCGCGTCATCATGCGGGGATGAGGAATTATGATATCGTCGTCATCAATGACTTGCCCACCAAAATCTAGCAAATCCAAATCAAGCATGCGCGCTGCATTTTGAACGCCGCGGACCCGCCCCAATGCCGCCTCGACCGTGTGCAAATGCGCAAGAGCTTGCCGCGCATCCCCCGTAAATGAAGCGCGCACGACCGCATTAATATAGTCGGGCTGCCCACTGCCCGCTGGCCAAGCAGGACTTTGCCACAGGCCAGAACGCGCTTGAATATCAAATCCCAAAGCCTCTAGCCGGATCAGCGCCGCGTTAAAACTTTGCGTAGGATTTGCCAAATTGGCGCCAAAGGCGATATAGACAGGATATATTTTAGACATTTTTACACATAATTGGGGGCCATATGGCATTTTATCCTGATGAGCGTATCGCGATTTTTATTGACGGTGCCAACCTTTACTCAACCACCAAGACACTCGATTTTGATATAGATTACAAGAAGTTATTGGAATTATTTCAGGGCAAAGGCCGTTTACAGCGCGCCTATTATTATACCGCCTTAATAGACAATGATGATTTTTCGCCTTTGAAACAACTTATCGATTGGCTGGATTATAACGGCTATCACATCATCTCTAAACCCACGAAAGAATATAAAGACCGCGACGGACGCCGCAAAATCAAAGGCAATATGGATATGGAAATTGCGGTGGATATGATGACCCTCGCCCCGCATATTGATCACTTTTTACTCTTTACAGGTGACGGTGATTTCAAAGCCGTGGTCGAAGCCGTGCAAAAGCAAGGCTGCCGCGTGACTGTGCTGTCGACGATAAAATCAAAGCCCGCCATGCTCGCCGATGAACTACGCCGCCAGGCCGATACCTTTATAGAGCTTGCCGATATGGACAAGCTCATTGGGCGTCCGAAATCTGGTGGCGGTGATTATGATGATAGTTGGGACGAGGATTAATGGGGTTTACCGAACCACCGCTGGATTGTGATCGTTGCCCAAGGCTGCGAAAATTTTTGCTGGAATTAAAAGAGACCTACCCCGATTATCACAATGCGCCTGTACGCAGTTTTGGCGACCCCGCGCCCGCGCTTTTAATCATCGGCCTTGCGCCTGGTATGCATGGAGCCAATGCCACAGGCCGCCCGTTTACAGGTGATTGGGCGGGAGATTTACTCTATAACGCCATAGCCGCCCACGGTTTTTCAAAGGGCCAATACGGCGCAACAGCCGATGACGGGCTAACGTTAGAGCGCGCCATGATAACCAACGCTGTGCGCTGCCTCCCGCCGCAGAACAAACCTGTCGGCGCAGAATGCACCAATTGCCGCCCGTTTCTTACAGATCAAATCAACGGCTTACCGTCGATAAAGGTGCTGCTGACACTGGGCAAAATCTCGCATGATAATACGCTGCGTGCGCTAGGCCTACGGCTGAAAGACTATCCCTTCGGGCATCATAAAATTTATGACCTGCCAAATGGCATGAGGCTTTATTCCAGCTACCATTGTTCGCGTTACAACACCAACACCAAGCGGTTGACGGAAGATATGTTTTTCGGGGTGTTTAAGGATATTCAGGAATACTTGAATTAAGCGTCAGTGTCCTAGCGACAATCGTCGTGATCCTCGGGTCAAGCCTTAGGGTGACAAAATTAAATTCCTATAAGTCACCTAGCCCTAATCGTAAATTCATTGCAGTACCTGAGAACATTCAGCGGCACTTAACCTAGGCCTTACGCTTAAGAACACTGTCATTCCGACGCAGCCTGAAAGGCTGCCCGGAAACCATGTCATGAACTTTCGTAGACAAACAATATTTGTTTGAGCGGATATATTGCGACATGGATTCCGGGCGGCTGCGCCGCGACGGAATGACGATAAATAGAACACGGGTTCAAATTAAAAGCCCCTAGCCCCGCTCGCGCATCAGCCTTGCTTTATCGCGCTGCCAGTCGCGTTTCTTTTGCGTATCGCGCTTGTCAATGTCGCGCTTACCTGTGCCGACACCGATGAGCAGTTTGGCGATGCCTTTTTCGTTAAAATACATTTTAAGCGGCACAATGGTGCGGCCTTTGCGTTGAACTTCACCAATTAACTTATTGATTTCACGCCGTTTTAAAAGCAGCTTGCGCGGACGTGTCGGGAGGTGATTGAACTGACTTGCGGGCGCGTAAATCGGGATATTAGCGTTGATAATATAGGCTTCGTCACCATCAATCGTCGCGTAGCTTTCGACAATATTGGCACGACCTTCACGCAGGGCTTTGACCTCTGTCCCAACCAGCATGATGCCGGCCTCAAACGTGTCCTCGATAGCATAGTCAAATCGCGCGCGTTTGTTATCCGCGATCAACGTGCCTTTCATTGTCGGTTTCTTTTTGGCCATAGCCTTAGACCTTTACTCCCGCGCGGGTCATTGCGGCTTTTACCGCGTCTTTTGTTGTCTCGCTACAGGGCGTAATGGGTAGGCGTACCGTTGGTTCCATTTTTCCCAATAGGCTAAGGCCGTATTTTGCTGGCGCGGGGCTTGGGTCGAGGAATAAGTCTTTGTGCAGACGGTCGAGCGTCATATGCACATCACGCGCGTGGGTAAACTCACCGGCTTGGCAGGCATTATGAAACGCCGCATATTGCGCTGGGGCGATATTAGAACCAACAGAAATCGCACCACGCCCGCCGTGGGCCGCATGACCCATAGAGGTGCCATCATCACCAGACAGTTGGATAAAATCTTCGCCGCAGCGATCAATCAACCCGCTGACCCGCGAAACGTCACCTGTCGCGTCTTTGCATCCAATAACCGTGGGTAATTTAGCCAAGCGCCCCATCGTGTCATTGGTAATATCCACCACACTGCGGCCCGGGATGTTATAAACAACGATAGGAATATCCACAGCATCAGCGATGGCCTTAAAATGCTGATAGATACCTTCTTGATTAGGTTTGTTATAATAAGGCGTCACGACAAGCGCGGCATCCGCGCCGAGCTTTTTGGCGTGCGCCGCATATTTGATCGATACTGTGGTCTCATTCGATCCTGCGCCCGCCACAACGGGCACCCGTCCAGCGGCGGCTTCGACACAGAGCGCAATCACGCGTTGGTGCTCTGAATCGGTCAGAGTCGAGCTTTCACCCGTCGTGCCGCAGGGGACAAGACCGTGCGTGCCGCTATTGATTTGCCATTCGACAAAGTCTTGAAACGCCGTCTCGTCAATGCCGCCGTCTTTAAAGGGCGTCACAAGCGCCGTCATTGATCCGTAAATCATGGTAATCTTTCTATTTATGACCCGCGCCAAAATCCTGACGCATATAAACTAATCGAGTCAATTCGCCGCATCAAATAACAGTCACGACAGCAAAGGCATAGCTTTCTTTTCTTGCCCATTGCGCGACTTGGCTTACTATGTGGTATGAAATTCCGACGATTCAATGACACTTCTGGTGATTTACCCCCACACAACGGTAAGACGGGTGGGACTGGGGTCACTTTACCCTCAATCAAGAGTGATTTTTCACGACGTCGCCTTCTCTGTGCGGCGGCGGCGCTCACTCTGTCCAGCACGGCCTCAGCAACCGCTATGATACCGACGCCGCGCGTTAAGCCACCGGCACCGAACCTGTCTAAGATACTATCAGACGCTGATGCCAAATTATTTCGCAAAGCAACGTCTGATGCACGGCGCGGACAGTGGTCCAGTGTCATGGCCGCTCGCCGTAGCCTCTCTAATTCTGCTGCAAAAGATGCGCTTTTATGGCTGCGGGCCGCACGCGACCCCAACGCACCCTTATCAGACCTAACTTATGCCGTGCATAATCTGACGGATTGGCCGCGCATGACGACGATACGTTCTAAGGCCGAAAAGAAATTGCTAAGCAATCCTGTCGGCATCACCAGTATTGCGGAATGGTTTCGCGGCTATGACCCCGTATCGGGCGAAGGACGCATCGCGCTCGCGCAAGATTATTTCAGACAAGGCAATGATGATCTTGCAAAGAAATGGCTGAAACTTGGCTGGCGCGAAGCCAGGCTAACCCGGGATTTGCAGCGCAGCGTTTTCAAAACCTACGGCAAGCATTTAACGCCACAAGATCACGCAGCGCGCGCGGATTATCTGGTCTGGCAGGGGCGGCGTTATTTTGACTCTGCCCAAGGGCTTTTGTCCCTTATGCCGCGCAATGACGCGAAACTTATCGCGGCGCGTATGGCTTTGCGGCAAAATTCGCGTGCTATGAATGCGGCGGTGGACGCCGTTCCTTCGGCGCTACAGGGGGATCCAGGCTTTAGTTATGAGCGCGCCTATTGGCGGCGCAAACGCAAGTCCAAAGACTATGCCCTGCCCGTGCTCTTAAACATCAACGCTGCGCCCAAAACAGAACGCGGCCAAGAACGACTGTGGAATGAGCGCCGCCTTATGGCCTATTGGGCGATATCAGAACGCAACTTTGAAACGGCCTATCAACTCACCCGTAATCACGGCATGACACGCGGGGGCGGCTTTGCAGGCGTTGAGTTTTTGGCGGGCTGGTTATCGCTGACCAAGCTGAATAATCCGCGCCGCGCGATGGAGCATTTTACAACGCTTCGTAATAATGTGGGCTTGCCCGTATCGTTAAGCCGGGCTGCCTATTGGCAGGGCCGCGCATCAGAGGCGCTGCGTGATGGTCAGGAACAATTATATTACGCAGACGCAGCGCAACATGTGAATACCTTTTACGGCCTGCTGGCGGCCGATAAATTATCCTCTGGCGGAGCGCAGATTGTTTTGCCACCAGAACCCAATGTTAATTTCGAGCGTGCGAGCTTCAATGCTGACCCGCGTGTGCAAGCGGCGCGGCTATTTGCCGAAGCCAATCAAGAACTCTTTTACACGCAAATGTCTTTTCACTTGGATGATGAATTTGAACGCCCAGAACAGCTATCATTACTGGCGGAAATGGGTCGTGATTTTGGCTATATGAAACCGTCCGTGCGGGCCGCGAAACAGGCGGGACGTTTGCAGACCATGCTGACCGAGTCAGGCTATCCGATTGTACCGGCCATTGAGGGTCTGGATGACCGTTTTGAGAAGGCCTTTGTCTACGGCATCGCGCGCCAAGAAAGCGAATTTAACTACAGCGCGGTTAGTCACGCCAATGCTTACGGCCTGATGCAAATGATTAACGCCACAGCACGCAGCACCGCTCGCCGCCACCGCATACCCTATAGCCGTACGACCATGACAACAGATATTAATTACAGCGCGAATTTGGGCGCGCATCACCTACATGACCTGCTCAAAGACTATGACGGCAGCTATATCATGGCCTGCATCGCCTATAACGCGGGGCCGCGCCGCGTCACCCGTTGGACGAAAGACTACGGCGACCCGCGCAAAGGCGAAATTGACCCCATTGATTTCCTCGAATCCATTCCGTTTTCAGAAACCCGCAATTACGTGCAGCGCGTGATTGAGAACATGCAAATCTACCGCGCCAGACGCAGCGGCGGCACAGCCCCCAACAGAATCGATCGCGACCTACGTGTGGGTAGTCGGTATGGGTAGTGTCGTGCAAAATACGCTTAAATAGAGTCTTACCAATCACTCTGGTCTGATTCATCTTTGTAATATGTGGTGAGTTGCACAAGTACAATAACCAATGCGAAACCCGCTAGTCCAACGCCCCACCATATAGCAGGCACCTTCATCGCGAAACCTGGCACGCCATCCCCAATGCTAATAACGGCGAATACAATTAAACCGAATATGTAACAGGCCAAATTTATCAAAAACCCAAGCCGCAGAGCGTTAATTATTTTATCCCTCTCTTCCTGCGCAATCTTTGCGGCTTGTATGCGCGGGTCAATGGTTAAAGCTATCACCTCTACGTTGAAAGCTGCCGCCAAAGCCATTAGGGTGTCGCGTGAGGCGTTATCGCCTGTTTCGATGCGCTGGACAGTGCGAAGACTAACGCCTGCGGCTTCTGCTAAATGCTCTTGAGACCAGCTTCGGTCTTCTCTTAAGCGTTTCATTTTTTTAGTGTCTATGCTTAGATGCATGTTCTTCTCCTTTACCATGTCTAGGCGCAATGTTAGCGTAGATCATAGTAGGACATTAACAAAATAGACCCCGCAGACTACGTCAGCTTTACGACAGTTTGACGTCATGAGCACGCCAGCAAGGCCCGCAAGCCGCTTCAATAGGATGAAGTCGCATGACTTTATTGGAATTAAACTTCGGTAAAAGCCAATCCAAATATATCTTAAACCAAGCGGCTTTTTGTCAGCGCAGCTTTCACAAAACCTGAAAAGAGTGGATGCGGCGCGAAGGGGCGTGATTTTAGTTCTGGGTGATATTGCACGCCGATGAACCATGGATGCCCTGGTATTTCCACGATTTCAGGCAGGACACCATCAGGTGACAAGCCAGAGAATTTCAGGCCGGCGGCCTCTAAACGGTCTTTATAATCAATATTGACCTCGTAACGGTGACGGTGGCGTTCTTCGATATGGGTTGTCCCGTATTCTTGCGCGACTAAGCTGTCAGCCGCAAGCGTAGCGGGATAAGCGCCGAGGCGCATGGTTCCGCCAAGATCAGTATCAGCCGTCCGTTCTTGACGTTCATTGCCGCGCACCCATTCTGTCATCAGGCCAACAACAGGCTCGAAATGTTCACCAAATTCAGAGGAGCCCGCGGTCTCTATGCCTGCCATATTGCGGGCGGCTTCGACCACGGCCATTTGCATACCGAGACAAATACCAAAATAAGGCACACCGCGTGTGCGGGCAAAATGCGCCGCTTTAATCTTGCCCTCTGTGCCGCGCTCGCCAAATCCGCCTGGCACTAAAATCCCGTGCATCCCCGCCAGCGGGTCATCACCTGCCTTTTCGAAGCTTTCAGCTTCAATCCAATGCACATTAACTTTCACTTTGTTATCAATCCCGCCGTGAACCAGCGCCTCTACGAGGGACTTATAGGCATCTGGCAGGATTGTATATTTACCGACCACGGCAATATTGACCTCCCCGTCAGGATTGGCCAGCGTCTTGGAAATATCTTCCCACATGGTCAGATCCGCCACAGGGGGGTTATCAATCCCAAAATGCGCCAACACTTCGCGGTCTAGCCCCTCGGCGTGATAAGCCAGCGGTACGTCATAAATGCTGCGTGCATCAAGACCTTGGATAACCGCGTCTTCACGCACATTACAAAAACGGCCAATTTTACGGCGTTCGCCGTCCGGGATAGGACGATCCGCGCGGCACAGCAGTATATCTGGCTGGATACCAATAGAGCGAAGCTCTTTAACGCTATGTTGGGTGGGCTTCGTTTTCATCTCGCCCGCTGCATTGATATAAGGCAGCAAGGTCACATGCATGAAACACGTCTGCCCGCGCGGCAGTTCTTGGGACAGCTGACGCAGGGCTTCAAAAAATGGCAAGCCTTCGATATCGCCGACGGTGCCGCCGACTTCACACAGAACAAAATCTACATCTTCACCCGCATCGGATAGCACAAAGTTCTTAATCTCATTTGTGACATGCGGGATGACTTGCACCGTCGCACCGAGGTAATCCCCGCGACGTTCTTTTTCAATGATATTGGAGTATATACGCCCTGTCGTGATGTTATCTGACTGTGCGGCGGACACGCCCGTAAAGCGCTCATAGTGGCCTAAATCAAGGTCAGTTTCCGCCCCATCATCTGTCACAAATACCTCACCGTGTTGATAAGGCGACATCGTGCCGGGGTCGACGTTCAGATAAGGGTCAAGTTTACGCAAGCGTACCTTGTAGCCGCGTGCTTGTAACAAAGCGCCAACAGCGGCAGACGCAAGGCCCTTGCCCAGTGATGACACAACACCACCGGTAATAAAAATGTAACGCGGCATAATCCGACCCGTTTGTGGCCCGTTGTCAGGAAACGCTTATTCGTTTTCTGGCTTGGGCTTTTGCTCTGACTCACTTTGGCTGGCGTCTGGCGTCGCGTCATCATCGGTATTAACCGGATTTGGCGCAGTGACAGTTTCGTCAGCTAACGGGTTTGTGTTGTCAGGGGTTTCGGTATCAATCGTCAAGGCCTCAACCGCATTTGAATCATCAATTTGTGAAATTGACTGATTTTCTTTGTTGAAAACCACGGAAAGCGCCATCGCATTGATGATAAACAGAGCGCCAATAATACCTGTCATCTTTGAAATTGAATTTGTCGCAGAGCGTCCAGACATAAATCCGCCACCACCACCGCCGCCGCCAATTCCCAAGGCACCGCCCTCTGAGCGCTGAATCAGGATAAGACCTGTCAGAACAATTGACAAAAGAAGCTGTATAACAAGAAGGACGTTAGCCATAGCGGGTCTCTTATAAACGGGGCCGCGCAGGTCTGCGCTGGCGAAAGCGGAATTTTGCGCGGCTTAGCCTAATTGCAGGGCCAACACCAGTGCAGTTGGTGATAAATATGTGACTTTCAAGGCCAAAACAGGGCAAAGCGCCGCTATTGCGCCCTAGAGGGCAGCTTGGGCAATATCAGCAAGGCTATACATATCTAGCCCCGCGCCGCCGATTAGCGCACCGTTGACGGTCTCGACGGCGAAAATAGCCGCCGCATTGGCAGGCTTAACAGAGCCGCCGTATAATATGCGCGTGTCAGGCCCCACAATCGTCCGGATGAAATTATGCATATCCGCAATATCAGAGGGCGTTGCCGTTTTGCCCGTGCCAATGGCCCAAACGGGTTCATAGGCGACGACAAAGCTCTTGCCCTCCACCTCTGGCAGGCTCCCCGATAACTGCTTAGCCACAACCGCTTGCGCCTCACCTGATTCGCGTTGATCCAGTGTTTCGCCGACACAGATAATGGGTGTTAGGGCGTGACGCAGCGCGGCTTCTGCCTTCGCTTTGACATTGGCGTCCGTCTCGCCATTTGCGCGGCGTTCCGAATGGCCATTAATAACGTAGCGCGCACCCGTTTCTGCAATCTGCTTGGCACTAATATCACCTGTATGCGCGCCCTCATCAGCCGCATGACAGTCTTGTGCACCGATAAAAACGTTATTATCCATCGCGGGCTCAACCATAGCTGCGAGGTATAGCGCAGGTGGACAAATAAGCACGTCAATCGCCTTGCGGTCTTTGGCGGGTAAGACAGTATCAAAATGGACGGGTTTTTTGATCCAATCCATTGCGCCGTGCATCTTCCAATTAGCAGCAATTAACATCTTCATGACGGACTCCTTTCTGGCCATAATGCTGAAGCGTGCCTTATTCGCAAGCCCAAAGCGATATTATCGGGCTGCGCCCTTAATTAAGCACGGCCAATGCTTGCGAATAGAAGCGGTCATGGCTATGTAAAACCAAATCAAAGTCATGTCAGAAATGATAGGGCTATGCAGTTTTGAAAGCAGCACTATGGCAGATAAAATCAAATCGACGACAATTGGTGGCAAAGTCCGCACATTGATGGTTGGTACTCTCATTGCTTTATTGGTTCTAGCCTTTGCTGTTTGGGGTGTTGAGGATGTGTTTTCACAACGCAGTGACCGGGCTGTCGCCAATGTGGGCAAGACCGAAGTTCTGGCCGCAGAGTTTGAAGTTGCCTTTAAACGCGAATTGGAAGTTATGGCCCGCAATGATGGACAATCGCTATCTCATGACGAAGCCTATGCGCGCGGCGTGCACACGGCAGTCCTAAGCGATCTTATCCAGCAATCTGTGCTGGGCGTTGATGCTGATGTTCTTGGGATTGGCGTAAACCGCAAGCTTGCCCGCCAGGAAGTTGCCAAAATTGATGTCTTTCGTGATGAGTTAACTGGCGAGTTTTCAGAACAAAAATACGTCAATATCCTGGCGCAAAACCGTATCACTCGAGAAGAGTTTGAAACGGACGTATTTCGCAACCTTCGCCGCGCACAAACAATTCCCGCCATTATCGGTGGCGTTGAAGCGCCGAGTGAGTTTGCGGCGCAGCGTTATAAGTTCCTGACAGAACAGCGCAAAGCCCGCGTGCTAACCTTGTCGCGTGACGCTGTACCAGCCCCGCCAGAGCCGGATGAAGACACGCTTAAAAGTTTCATCAGCGAGCGTGCGGTAAGCTTTACAGCCCCCGAATATCGCAGCGTCACAATGATCCGTCTGGAAACATTTGACCTAACCCCTGATATTGACGTTGAAGAAGACGCCCTACGCGGTGCATTTGATTATAAAGTCGAGCTTGGCGACGTTGGTGCGCCCGAAAAACGCTCTCTCGTTCAAATCATTGCCAATGATGAAGATACGGCTAAACAAGCCGCCGAATTACTGGCAACAGACCAAGACCCCGCGGTTATCGCATCCGGCTTGGGTCTCATTGAACCCGATACATATGACGATGTTGTCGCCGCCGATATTATCGACCCTGAAACATCCAAAGCGGCCTTTGAAATGGCTGATGGTGATATCAAAGTTCTGCTCGGCAGCCTCGGTCAATGGTATGCCGTCAAAGTGACCGGTATTACACCCGCCATTGTGCCCGATTATGAGGCCATGAAAGAAGAGCTTCGCCAAGAATTGCTTGATCAATATGCACTAGAAGGGCTGTACGACATTACAGCTAAAATCGAAGACGGTATGGATGAGGGTCTGACCTTTAAAGAAATATCAGAACAAGTTGGATTACCCCTCCAAAGCATCGACTTTATCAACCGCCTTGGCGAAACACAGGACGGTGTTAAATTATCGGGCATTGCCTATATCAAGGGCGTGGCCGAAGATGATATCTTGCTGACCGAGATTTTTACAAACGACATCGGTTTTGAGACTGATTTGTTTGAAACCTCCACAGGTGGCTTTGCTGCTATTCGTGTTGATGACGTGATCAATTCAGAGCTTCGCCCCTTTGAAGAGGTTAAAGAACAAGCCACAGCCATGTGGAAAACGCTCGAAATTGACACCGCGTTGCAAGAGAAAATGCTCGATGTAACCGCCAAAGCTCAATCCGGCACAGACCTGGAAGCACTAGCCGCAGAGATTGGTGACGGGGCCGTCGTTGAGGACGTAATCCTCGTGCGCTCTGCACCGAGCGAGCAAGTCGGCCCCGCCCTTACAGTGGCTTTGCTAGAAGCCAATGTTGGCGATGTTGACCGCGGCGCAGGGGCAAAACCCCTCACCCGTCAAATCGCAGAGCTAACCGCGATTGTGTCCAATAATGACGGATTGTCGGGTCAATTTGCAGATGTGCTGCAAGACCAAGCCAGCGTCGCCATTCGCTCTGATATTCAGCGCGCTTACCAAGACGCTATTTTGGCTGAAAACCCTCTTGTTGAGAACCAAGCGAAGATTAAATCAGTCCTTGGCATCGATAGCGGCAGCTAAGGTGGTTTTTCCGCCTCTTGATGAGTTTTCGCGTCATTACGCTGCGGGACAACCGCAGCTAGTCTATGCGCGCGTCGTCAATGACCTCGACACGCCTGTGTCGGCTTACCTCAAAATTGCGCTGGGTCAGCCCTATGCATTTTTGTTTGAAAGCGTTCAAGGCGGCGAACAACGCGGGCGGTACAGCTTCCTTGGCTTCGCGCCTGATGTTGTTTACCGCAGTTTTGGCGACAGCTGTGAAATCGCGCGGGGCCAAGACAATATAGCGGTTAAGCAGTTTGAGACCCAAGTCGGTAAACCACTTGATGTGCTGCGAGAGCTGCAATCTGAAAGCGCCTTTGACCTACCCGAGGGCATCCCCCCCATGGCCGCGGGGCTATTTGGCTATCTAGGTTATGACATGATACGCCAGGTCGAGCATCTACCCGGGGGTAATCCCGATCCTATTGGCACACCTGACGCGATTATGGTACGCCCGACTATTATCGCCATTTTTGACCTGATCGCCCAAGAAGTGATTATCGCAACACCTGTCTATCCCAACCACCAAAGCGTAGAAGCGGCCTATGACGCTGCCACGGCGCGCTTAAACTCTGTCATTGCTGACATGGAAAAGCAGACGCCAGCCCTGCCCATCAGCGACAATCCCATCCCGACCATTACACCCAAACTTGGGACAACAGAGGCTGCCTTCTCAGAGCGCGTGAAAAAGGCCAAAGACTACATATTGGCAGGTGACGTGTTCCAAGTCGTGATAGGGCAGCGCTTATCCGCACCTTTGCCCGCCTCACCCTTTGCCTTTTACCGCAGTTTGCGCCGCATGAACCCATCGCCCTTTCTCTATTTTCTTGATTTTGATGACCACAACATTGTCGGCTCTAGCCCTGAAATCCTTGTACGGTCTCGGGACGGCGTGGTCACAATCCGTCCTATCGCAGGCACACGGCCACGCGGTAAAACAGCGATTCAAGACGCTGCGCATGAGACGGATTTGTTGGCTGACCCCAAAGAATGCGCCGAACATTTGATGCTGTTAGATCTAGGCCGTAATGATGTCGGACGCGTGTCCAAAGGCGGCACAGTGCGGGTCACAGAGCGCTTCACAATTGAACGCTATAGCCATGTCATGCACATCGTATCCAATGTCGAAGGCGACTTGCTAGACGAACACGACGCGCTATCTGCCCTATTTGCGGGTTTCCCGGCAGGCACAGTATCCGGCGCGCCCAAGGTTCGCGCGATGGAAATCATTGACGAGCTAGAAGATGAAAAGCGCGGGATTTACGCGGGCGCGGTGGGTTATATTTCTGTTGAAGGCGAAATGGATACCGCCATTGCCCTGCGCACCGCCATTATCAAAGACGGCACGCTTCATGTGCGCGCGGGAGCAGGCATTGTGATGGATTCTGTGCCTAAAATGGAATTTGAAGAAACCTTGCACAAATCTGCTGCCCTGTTTCGCGCGGCTGAACAATCCGTGCGGTTTGAACCATCTGTAAAATCCAATAGGCCGCGCTAATGCTCCTCGTCATCGATAATTACGACAGCTTTACCTACAATCTAGTGCATTACGCGCAGGAAATGGGGGCAGAAACGCAGGTTGTTCGCAATGACGCGCTGACTGCCGACGCGGCGTTGGCGATGGCCGCGCAGGCCGTCTTGCTATCCCCTGGCCCTTGCACCCCTAATGAAGCGGGCATTTGCCTTGACCTTATCGCCAAGGCTCCTGACACGCTGCCGATCCTTGGCATTTGCTTGGGTCAGCAATCTATCGGTCAAGCCTTTGGCGGGAAAGTCATTCGTGCCAAGACCATTATGCACGGCAAGGTGTCTGACATTCATCACGATAATACGGGATTGTTTAACGGCCTGCCCAATCCGTTCAAAGCCACGCGCTACCACAGCCTATCTGTTGAACGCGAAAGCCTGCCCAATGAGTTGCACGTGAATGCGTGGACGGAAGACGGAGAGATTATGGGGCTGCGCCATAAAACGCGTCCCATCCACGGTTTGCAATTTCATCCCGAAAGCATTGCGTCTGAACATGGGCATGACTTGATTGCAGCCTTCCTGGGTCTTGCCGGGATTGAGCTGTGATAGCAGCGCAGACATTTGCCGCCTTACGCGACGGAACCCTGACCCCTGAGCAATTGACCGAGGCGTTAGAGACGATCCTGCGCGGCGAGAGCGACGATGCCCAAGTCGCCGCCCTGCTGATGGGGCTAGAGGTTAAAGGCATCACCGCAGATGATATCCGCGTCGGCACATCGGTGATGCGCGCCCATATGACACCCGTCGATATCCCCTATGACGTGATTGATATTGTCGGCACAGGCGGAACAGGGCTGCATACGTTGTCGATTTCTACCGCCACAGCGCTGGTCTGTGCGGGCGCTGGCGCAAAAGTCGCCAAGCACGGGAACCGCGCGGCCAGTAGCCTGACGGGTACCGCTGATACGCTCTCAGAGCTTGGCGTAAACCTAGCCATATCACCTGAAAAGGCAGCAGACTGCCTGGATAAAGCGGGGGTCGGTTTCCTGTTTGCGCCTAATCACCACCCCGCCATGCGCCATGTTGGCCCTGCGCGCAAAGCGCTCGGTATTCGCACGCTGTTTAACCTGCTCGGCCCAATGAGTAATCCTGCGGGCGCGAAGCGTATGCTGCTCGGTGTATCTGATGACCGTTTTCGCCGCTCTATGGCCGAAGCGTTGCGCGATTTGGGCGCGGTGCATATTTGGGTCGTGCATGGCCATGACGGGCTTGACGAGATTACGACAACAGGTCTGACGTCCGTATCTGAGGTTAAAGACGGTGCGGTGACAGATTTTGAGATTAGCCCGCTATCCTACGGCCTAGAAATGACGACGATTGACACATTGCGCGGCGGTAAGCCCACGCAAAATGCGCAAGCCTTGACCGCTCTCCTTAATGGTGACGCGTCTGAATATCGCGATATTGTGCTGCTGAATGCAGGGGCGGCTTTGATGATCGCGGGGCTCGCGAAAGACATTCCAACTGGCATAGATAGGGCACGCGAGTCGATTGATAGTTTCAAAGCGCGCGCTGCGCTCGCCACGCTCATTGAGGTCTCCAATGCGTAATACTTTAATGGATGCCCCCGATGTCCTGCGCAAAATCGCGGCCTATAAAGTCGGTGAAGTCGAAGCGCTTTATGACGACATCTCAATCGAAGAGTTGCGCGAGATTGCCCGTGACCAAGCCCGCCCGCGCGGGTTTGAGGCCGCCATTAAAGCCGCGCCCCATACGGCCATCATTGCAGAAGTCAAAAAGGCCAGCCCGTCCAAAGGCATCATCCGTGAAGATTTTGACGCTGTCGCCATTGCAAAAGCCTATCACGATGGCGGCGCGACCTGCCTGTCTGTGCTCACCGACGGCCCAGGGTTTCAAGGTAGCAACGCGATATTTAAAGCCGTGCGCCGCGCCACCACCCTGCCCCTCCTGCGCAAAGATTTCATGATTGACCCCATTCAAATCGTTGAAAGCGCAGCGATGGGCGCGGATTGCGTGCTGATTATCATGGGCATGATTGATGACGATACGGCCAAGGCCTTGCTTGATGAGGCGACCGCATTAGGTCTCGATGCACTAATTGAGACGCATGACGAAACAGAGCTTCTGCGCGCGCGTAGCCTCGGCGGAACGCTTATCGGGATTAATAATCGGGATCTACGCACGTTCGATACAAGCCTTGAGACTTTCGCACGGTTATCCGGCAAAGTCGGCCGCGGCAAAACCCTCATTGCTGAGAGCGGAATTTTCACACGTAACCATATCGACACGCTGACGGCCCAAGGCGCGCAAGGGTTTCTGATTGGCGAAAGTTTGATGCGGGAGCCAGACGTTGAGGCGGCGTTACGAGGCTTGATAGCAGAGTGACTTGACAGTCGCGTGAACAATGCTAGAACAAAATCGCATGTTGCTGTTTTGTTCAGATTGATTCGCCTCCGCGTGATCACCGAAACGGCACACTATTTGGAGCCTGTTCATGTTAACGCAAAAGCAAAAAGACCTTCTTTTACTCATCGACAAGAAAATCCGCGCGACAGGTGTCCCGCCGAGTTATGACGAAATGAAAGATGCTTTGGGTCTGGCCTCTAAATCCGGTATTCACCGTTTAATTACAGCCTTAGAAGAACGCGGCTTTATCCGCCGCCTCCCCAATAAAGCGCGTGCGCTAGAGGTCCTTAAAGTTCCCGAAGATGCGCGCCCTGCAACGTCAGCCCCTGTCGCGATGATGGACGCCGCCAATGATACCGAAATACCCTTTGTCGGTAAAATCGCAGCGGGTAATCCCATCGCAGCGCTAGAAGATAGCTATAATATGATCGCTGTTCCGCCCAACATGATGGGTCGCGGTGATCACTTTGCGCTAGAGATTGAAGGCGAGTCGATGACCGGCGTTGGCATTCTTGACGGTGATATCGTCGTGGTGCGCAAAGCTGATACAGCGCGTAATGGTCAAATTGTTGTGGCCCTCGTCGACGGCGAGGAAGCAACCCTCAAGACCTTGCGCAAATCGGGACAGAGCATTGAATTAATTGCGGAAAACCCTGATTTTCCGACGCGCACATTCGGCCCTGATCGGGTTGAAGTTCAAGGCGTTTTGGTCGGTTTGGTGCGTAAATACCACTAGCAATTTTCAAAGAGCGGCAAAGCGGCACACTATCGCCGCCGTAACACCGGGGCCTTGCCCCACGGCCGTTCTTTGCGAGCGTCAGTGACAGCGGGTACGGTTTTTATTGTGTCCCCTGATAGGTAGATATCATGCGCACCGCCTCTGGCGAAATTGCGGCGATCGAGTAATTTATCACCGCATCCGCGCCGTGCGACGGGGCCTGCTTGGCGTTGCGTTAAGACGACTAAATCAGAATTTTCACACGCCTCCATCACTTCGGAGGGGTGGCTGATGATACTGATCCAATGCCCTGATACCTTAAAGCGGCACGCTAGCGCATCGCATAAGGCGCGAGCGTCTTGATAAGGCGTGATTGTCACTGCCTCTTCGCCCTCACCTGCGCGCTGCATGAATTGCTCGCGACCATAACGGTCAGCGCGTTTAGAACTGACATAGAGCGTTTGGGCATCTTGCGTGCCGTCTTTCGCCTCCCAAAAGGCGATGCGGCCCTGGTCTGATACACGCATGTTCGGAACAGGATGCGTAGCCCAAGCCACGAAGCAAAGGCCACTGAGCACAACAGCGGCGATCCGCAACCGGGGCCCACCAAGACACATCCACAAAAACGCGACGCTATAGAGACCCAAAACCCAACCGGGCGCGGCCTTCACATGTCCCAGTGCCCCCGGCCAGCCGCTGACCCAATCGGACACAATAATGACCACGTTTAGCGCTTGCCCCATCACGTAAAGCGGTACAGCCTCAAGGCCTAATGGGATGGCAATCAGCGTTGCAAGAGCCGCCGGCATCACCACAAATGTAAAGACGGGCATAGCCAGCAAGTTGCCTAAAAAACCATATGTCGCCATACGCCCAAAATGCATAATCGCGTAACCGCCAGTTGCTGAACCCGCCACTAGGCTTGTGATACTCAGCGTGACGAGACCTGATTTTGTACGCGCAACAAGCCCTTGGGCATAGGCTTGCCGCCCACCCTGCCAATATTGATAAACCACAACGAGCGCAGCCACAGCCGCAAAGGACATTTGAAATCCAGCGGAGACTAGGCTTTCGGGATGCAAGAGCAGCGTGATTAAGGCCGCCAATGACACAGAGCGCATAGAAAACGCCCGCCTGTCTAGAATCACCGCCAGATAGACGATGATCACCATAATGAAAGCCCGCTGCGTGGCGACAGACGCCCCGCTTAGCGCGAGATAGGCGGTGGCCACCAACGCACCGATAATGGCTGCAGGCTTTCGCACGTCGTAACGCCGCGACAAGGGTGCGATTAAGACGAGCAGTAGGGTCGCAAGATAAAACGCCCCGCCCGACATCAACCCCATATGCAACCCTGAGATTGCCAAAACATGGGCTAATCCCGCCGTGCGTAGAGCGATGATTTGCTCTTCCGGGATGTAGCTACGCACACCCGTTAGTAGCGCAACTTGCAGGCCTGCCGTGGCCTCTGGCGAGCTGGCCAAGATACGGTCAGCCAATTGGTAACGAAATTTCGCAAGTGAGCGCTGCGCCCGCGCCTCCCATGACAAGCCGTTCAAATCCACAAACTCAGGCGTTCCAATGCGAAAACCGTAAGCACTAATGCCGTCAAAATAGGCTTTGCGCGCAGGATCATAACCGCCTGGCATGACGGGGGGTGGGGGTGGGGCCAAAATCGCGCGAAGACGGACGGCGTCACCCGCCATCGCTTCGGCCTTGCGCACGGATATACGCACGCGATACGGCTTTGGCGGGTCGCCGTAACCGTCAAATTCAGTGACTCGAATACGCCAACGATATCCCGTGCCTGACCGTTCCACCGCCTCTATCCACCCTGTCACCGTATAGGCGCTTTCACGCACGGAAGGCTCAGCGACAGCATCACTATGCCATGTCGCACGGAACAGTCCGAGTGACGCACTCAGAAGCGGCACAACCAACCATAATGCACGTCTTGATTGGTCAAAGCGCGAAGACAGGACATAAAGGGCGTAAATTGACACACTTATCAAAACCAAAATTCGCCATGCGGGCTCGAACGGTAGAGCAAAGTAAAGCGCGATACCCGCTGCGAATGCCGCCACACCCCATTCAAAATCATAGGCGATTATGCGCGTGGGGCGTTGCCAGACTGTCGCCCACAAAGCGCGGGCTTTTGATACCATGGAGTCGGGCGCCGCTCTATCATCATAGCGGCCCTCTAGCCCAGCCAAAGCGGGCGTAGAGTTCGCGGCGATAGCCCGTTTATCACGATTTACCCTATGAATCCGCCCCGCCTTATGTGATATGAACGCCAGTATTTACATCAATCTACCAGATGTTGCAATGTTATGACAAAGCCTAAAATTATTACGCGGTTTGCGCCCTCCCCTACCGGGTTTTTACATATCGGCGGGGCGCGCACCGCATTGTTTAATTACTACTTTGCCAAACATGTTGGCGGCGAATTTCATCTACGTATTGAAGATACAGATAAAGCGCGCTCGACAGAGGCCGCGACGCAAGCAATACTAGACGGCCTAGACTGGCTTGGCCTGTCTTATGACGGCGATATTGTTTTCCAGAGCCGGAACGCAGAGGCCCATGTGGCGGCCGCACACGCACTTTTGGAGAGTGGCAAGGCCTACCGTTGTTACCTAACCCCTAAAGAGCTTGAGGCGATACGCGAAACCCCGTCCGACACGGCTTTCCGGTCGCCTTATAGGGATAGCACAGAGGTGCTGGACAAACCTTTTACCGTGCGTTTTCGTGTGCCTGATGGGCAAACCAAAATTCATGACCATGTACAGGGTGATATCACGTGGGATAATGAGAACTTTGATGATCTTGTCTTGCTGCGCGCAGACGGCACACCGACCTATATGTTGGCCGTTGTTGTTGATGATCATAATATGGGCGTGACCCATGTTGTGCGCGGCGATGACCACTTGATCAATGCGGGCCGCCAGAGCCAGATATATGACGCGCTGGAGTGGGATATACCCGATTGGGCGCATGTGCCGCTTATCCACGGGCCAGATGGGAAGAAATTATCTAAACGCCACGGCGCCTTGGGTGTCGAGGCCTACCGCGATATGGGCTATCTGCCAGGCGGGCTACGCAATTACCTGCTCAAGCTTGGCTGGGCACATGGTGATAATGAGTTGTTCTTTACCGATGACGATATCGCGAAAGTGTTCACCTTAGACGGTATCAATAGCGCCCCTGCCCGCCTTGATTTTGATAAAATGGATTACATTAACGCCCAACATATCGCGCAGGCAGATAACGCCGACTTATTTGCAAAGGCCCAGCCGTTTTTTGAGACCGCCAATGGAGCGGTTTTGAACGCGATACAGACTAACCGCGTAAAGGCCGCAATGGACAGCCTAAAACCACGCGCCAAGATACTAAAAGACTTGCCTGAACAGGCAGAATACCTCTTATCGACGCGTCCGCTCTCTATTTCGGGAAAATCTGCTAAAATATTTAGAAAAGACGGCGTTTTAGACCTTTTGCGGTCTTTCACTTTGACCCTTAAGTCCTTAAAAGACAGCCAATGGACGCAGGATAGCCTGCAATCCGCAATTACTAAATTTGCTGAGCAAAACGACATTGGCTTTGGCAAAATCGGGCAACCGGTTAGGGCCGCATTAACGGCGGGCGCACCGTCACCGGATTTATCCCTCGTGCTGGCTCTCTTGGGCAAAGACGAGGTGATAGGACGAATTGATGACGTATTAAGCGGTCACGCTTTGACAGAATAGGAAAAAGAGATGGAAAACAAAATCAAACAAACAGGCACGGCGAAAGTCACAATTGGCGATAAAAGCTATGATCTTCCTATAATGGCAGGGTCAATGGGCGCCCCAGGTATTGATGTGCGCGCATTGCATAAGCATACAGGCCATTTTACCTTTGACCCAGGTTATACATCAACCTGTTCCACAGAGAGCCAGATTACATTTATCGATGGTCAAAAAGGCCAGTTGCTTCACCGCGGATATCCAATTGACCAACTCGCAGAAAATTCAACTTTTCTCGAAGTCGCCTATTTGATGATTCACGGCGAACTGCCTAACCAAGCGCAGAGCAACGAGTTTACAAACACCATTACCAATCACACCATGCTCCATGACCAGATTGAGAGCTTCTTTCATGGGTTCCGCCGCGATGCTCACCCTATGGCGATGTTATGCGGCACAGTGGGTGCGCTATCTGGTTTTTATCATGATGATGCCCATACGACCGAAGACGAAGCGCGCAACATGGCCATCCACCGCCTCATCGCGAAAATGCCGACATTGGCGGCGCGGGCGTATAAATATTCTATCGGTCAACCGACCGTGTTCCCCCGCAATGATCTGTCATATTCAGAGAACTTCTTGAATATGTGTTTCTCTGTCCCGGCAGAGCAATATAAAATTAGCCCCACAATCTCGCGTGCCATGGATAAAATCTTTATTCTGCATGCCGATCACGAGCAAAATGCATCGACATCAACTGTACGCCTCGCGGGTTCATCGGGTGCCAATCCTTACGCCTGTATCGCGGCGGGTGTTGCTTGTCTTTGGGGGCCAAGCCACGGCGGCGCCAATGAAGCGTGTCTTAACATGCTCCGCGAAATTGGGACGGTGGACCGTATTCCAGAGTTTATCGCACGCGCAAAAGATAAATCAGACCCTTTCCGCCTTATGGGCTTTGGTCACCGCGTTTATAAAAACTTTGATCCCCGCTCTCGTGTCTTGCAAAAAGTCGCGCATGAAGTGCTCGAAGAGTTAGACCTTAAAAACCCAATCTTGGATGTTGCGAAAGAGCTTGAGAAAATCGCGCTTGAGGATGAATATTTCATCTCTAAGAAGCTTTATCCCAATGTTGATTTCTACTCTGGTATTGTTCTATCCGCCCTTGGCTTCCCGACATCTATGTTCACAGTGCTATTCGCGCTTGCGCGGACAGTCGGTTGGATTTCGCAGTGGAATGAAATGCTGGAAGACCCAAGCCAGCGTATTGGGCGTCCGCGTCAGCTTTATTCTGGTGCAACGCCGCGTGATTTCATCCCCATGAACGAACGCTAAAACGATAATCGTTTAAATCAGCTTTAGAATTTGTAAGGCGGCCTGCTCACTCGCAGTGCCGCCTTTTGCTTGCATAGTCTGTGTTTGCGCCCGTAGCGCATCGCGCGTTCTTTGGGCCGTCTCAGGACTTGAAAGATAGTTATCTGCCGCCGCAGCCATGTTAACGGCCGTCGCATTATCCTGGATAAATTCAGGCATCAACGCTTTGCCAGCGGCAATATTCACGATTGAAATATAGTCTGGTTTGAACAAACGCTTAGCTACAAAAAATGTCATTGGCGCGAGTTTGTAAGCCACCACAGTGGGCACACCAGCAGAGGCCAGTTGCGTCGTGACCGTGCCAGAACAGGCCAAACCCACATCCATCGCCGCCATAGCCCCCACTAATTCACCTTGATCAACAAATTTTATCCGCGCGACGTTTGGATCTGTTTTCGCCAACCGTAAAAGGTGGTCTTTGATGGATGTCGCAACGGGCGCAATCAAAACGGCGTCTGTATGTTTGTTTTGTAAATCCCCCGCAGCTGCCGCTAGGGTCGGCGCAAGACGCGCAATCTCGCCTTGGCGGCTCCCGAACATCACGCCAATAACAGAACTTTGTTTGGCAATATTATGCGCCTTGCGAAACGCTGCGCCGTCCCCGCTCCGGTAATCCGTATCAAAGACGGGATTACCGACATAGGTCACCGGCAAGCCGTGACGCGTAAAGTAAGGCGCATCAAAGCTATGGATGGTCAAAAGATGATCAACAGCCTTGGCCAATATTTTTGCCCGCCCCTCACGCATCGCCCAGACTTGCGGGGCGACATATTTGATTATTTGACCTGTATAGCCCGCTTCTTTCAAACGCTGCGCCACTCGGATCATAAATCCCCAACTATCGATAAGAATGACCGCGTCAGGGCCCTGCGCCTTAACGACGGCGACAACCTCTTTCACACGCTTTAACACTGTGGGGTAGACTTTCACCGCCTCGACAAAGCCTAAGATTGACAGGGCGGAAATGTCGATATCACTAGAGACACCTTCGCCTGCCATGGCCGCGCCGCCAATGCCTGATAACATGACATCGGCGTTTTGTGCCCGTATCGCCCGGATTAAGCCTGCCCCCAGTTGGTCACCTGAATTTTCAACGGCAATTATGAAAACGGATTTGGATGTGGGTCTGGGCTTTGACGCAGGGGACATGACTAAAGACTATCACCGGACGGCAGACCGGCGATAAATATACCCGCCGCGTCAGCCGCCTTAATCACAGCTTCGCGGTCAAGAAGAAAGCTGCGACCCCCTTCGGTCACAATACCTGCCAGCCCCGCACGGGCGGCGAGTTCGACGGTTTTCAGACCAATTGTCGGGAGGTCGACACGCGTCTCTTGGCCAGGTTTGACCATTTTGGCCAAAACGCCCCGCCGCGATGCCTCTGTTCCGCGTATGGCTTCGGGTAAATGCGCAATACGCTCCAGCATCATATCCGTGCCCTCTGCCGCTTCGACAGCGAGGGTAAGCCCCGCGCAAACGACCGCGCCCTGCCCAATATCAAGCGCCCCCATATCCTTGGCAATGCGGCAGGCTTTTTCCGCATCTGCACGCATGTCTGGCGACATCTTCATCCGCCCCAAATGCCCATCCGGCATGAGGATATGAGCCGATAGTGTCTGCGGCGCGATAATCTCAAACCCCGCAGCCTCAAACATTTCTAAGATATATGATAATAACGCGTCATCCCCTTGGCGTGCCGCCGACAAAGCGCCCGGTAATTTCCGCCAGCCGCCAAAGTCAGGCTTAAGCGTCTTAAAATCAGGCCTTTTTACATCACCGGCAAAGCATATATGGGTACAGTTTTTTGCGCGAAACCGTTTAATCATGGTACCAAATTTGGCCAGCCCAATAATCTCACTATCAAGACCCTGCTCAATATCATCCGCATAACCGTCCAGACGGACGATAAAAATATCATGCCCTGCGCGCGCGCAGCCCTCTATGACGGCAGCGGGTAAATCGCCGCCGCCCATAACCAGACCAACTTTCATGGCATCAGACATGCACTATCCCCTTAGCCCCCTAACGGCGGCATACAGATATGCCGTTTATCTTGGTCGCGGATAAAATCGACGATTTCCATCACCAAACCATGGTCCTTATATAGTCGCGCTGTATCCTCTAGCCGTTCGGCAAATGTGCCTTCTTGCGCGAATAAAAGGCGGTACGCTGACCGTAAGTCTCGCACGGCTTTGCGGTCAAATCCGCGGCGTTTCAGACCGACAACATTCAATCCCGCTAAATGAGCCGTATTGCCAACAACAGAGCCATAAGGAATGACATCGGACGTCACAGTGGCCATCCCGCCGACAAAGGCATGGGCGCCAATCCGTGTGAACTGATGTACCGCACAGAGCCCCCCCAAAATCGCGTGATCACCGATGCTGACGCAGCCGCCGATTTGCACCCCATTGGAGATTACCACCTTATTGCCGACGCGCCCTTCATGGGCCAAGTGGCTCCCGACCATAAAGTAACAATCATTGCCGATCGTTGTCTCTGGCCGCCCTGCATCTGTGCCGGGGTGAATATTGACAAGTTCCCGAAATGTATTGCGGTCCCCAATTGTGATGCTGACAGGGCCACCTTTGTGTTTAAAATCCTGTGGGGGATGCCCCATGGACACAAAAGGATAAAGTTCACAATCCGCCCCAATCGTGGTGTGTCCCGCCAAATTGACTTGGCTAACCAATGTCGTGTTTGCGCCCAACGACACGTCAGGGCCAACAACGCAAAGCGGGCCAATTGTCACGCCGTCAGCAATCGTTGCCGCAGGATCGACATGGGCCGAGGGATGTATCGTAATACTCATTAGCTCAGCCCTTTGTTAAGCGTTCGGAAAATCCATTTGCGCCGCCGCAAATTGCAGCGAACAGACCAGCGTATCTTTCACATAAAGCTTACCCGAAAAGCGGTAAAATGGCAGCCGTATTTTCTCAATGGACACCTCGACCCGTAACTGGTCACCCGGATAGACAGGGCGTTTAAACTTGGCGTTATCAACGCTGGAAAAGGCGATGAATTTTCCGTCTTCTAACCCGCGCGTGAGCGAAACGAGCAAGGCACCCGCCTGAGCCGCCGTTTCGACCATCAGCACACCCGGCATGATCGGCATGTCAGGGAAATGACCTTTGAAATAATTAGCATCTGCCTTCACATCCGATATCACGGTAATCTGATCCTCGGATAGCGCGGTCACGCTATCAATGAATAGCATCGGATCACGATGGGGCAGATAATTCTGAACTGTCTCGCGCGAAATGGGCAGGGTATAATCTGTTTTCATGGTGTTACCCCTTTGTCTTTTTGGGTTTTATCAGGCGTCGTGTGGCGGCCACAGTCTTCATAAAGTCACGCATTGGCATGGCTGGCGTACCGCCCCATTTTTCACCCGCTGGAATATTATGCATGAGGCCAGACCGAGCCGCGATAACCACACCGTCACCAATCGTCAGATGATCAGCAAGCCCGACACTGCCGCCCATTATGACGCCTTTGCCGATGACGCAGCTCCCCGAAATACCGGTTTGGGCGGCGATCATCGTGCCTGCACCAATGGTGACATTATGCGCAATCTGCACAAGGTTATCGATTTTGACATCATCCCCAAGCCTTGTGTCGCCCAGTTGAGCACGGTCAATGCAACTCCCCGATCCGATGCTTACGCGCTCACCAATAATCACACGTCCGATATGGGCGATATCAACCAAACCTCGCTCATCCGCGTCTACGCCAAAGCCGCGACCACCGATGATGGCACCCGATTTGACACGGCATTCGCGTGCTATCTCGCAAAACTCGACAACGCAATGGGCGTCAATACGCGTGTTTGCACCGATATGAACGCCTGCCCCTATCACGGCATATGGCCCAATGACGGCCCCCTCTTCTATAGCGGCGCCGTCACCAATGACTGCGGTTGCGTGAATATTGGCGTTAGGATGGATTGTAACGCCAATGCCGCGCGTAGGATGAGGCACAACCAAACGGTCAATAGTGCGGGAAAAATGCGCCCTGGGGTGTTTAGATATAATGGGCAGAATATGCCGCGCCCCGACCATCGGGGCCAAGTCCTCAGTTACAAAACAAGCGCTCGCTTTGGACTTATCTAACTGGGGCAGATTTTTCTTTGAACCAAGAAAGGTAATGTCACCCGTTTTGCTGCCCGCTAAGGCGCTGGGCGCTGTGATCATGACGTCGTTGAATTTCGGGTCTGGGGTATCGACAGCCAGACCATCGAGTAAATGACCAAGACATAACGGGCCCTTAACGGAGTAAAACCGGGGGTCGATCATGTCTATTATCCTTTGTTTGGGCCCCGATGCATAAACCGGGGTCTGCTATGTTCTATTATCCTAAAAATATGGCGCGAACAAATGTCCGCGCCACGAAATTTTTACAATGTGTGACCGTTCTACTGTCGCGGCAAGCGCTCACGGATAACGGACACAGTGCGCATCTGGCTGTCTAAGCGCGATTTTACTGTATCGGTGATATCGGCTGTCTTACCGCCATAAATGACCAATTGACGGTCTACGATGATATCAGCACCCCGTTCCGCAACAATGGCTTCCAAAATTTTGGCCATACGCTCATTCACTTTTTGCATGGCTTTGGCTTCAGTAATTTGCAACTCACGCTGAAGATATTGCGCTTCGACCTGTGTTTGCTGACCTTTTGTCATCAAATCTTGTGCGCGTTTTTGTAAATCAGGGCGAGATTTCAGCGCGTTCTGATCCATATTCTTAAGCTCATTCACCAGACGGTCACGCTCTGATTCAATAGGAGACGCTTTAGCTTTCAGCTCTGATTCCATGCTGGTACCAATGGATTTTAGTTGTGAAGCGATGTGTTTCCCAACAGCCGACTCGCGAATGACGCGGGCTTGGTCAACGACCAAGATTGTTGATTGTGCATAGGCCGCCGTGGTGACAGCAAACATTGCGATGACGCCGAAAACTGCCCGGCGCGTGAGTGTAAATATAGACATATTAGAACCTTGTTCTTGTCGTGAATTGGAAGGATGTGCGCTCATCATATTCATATTGCTTGAGCGGCTTTGTGAAATCAAACCGGATCGGGCCAAATGGGCTTTCCCAGAAAACACTGGCCCCCAACATGGCGCGAATAGATAGGTCATCAATTGTCTCGGTGCGTAAATTGCCATCAACAGTCTCAAACTTAAATTGGTCATCAAGCAAGCCCACTGTGCCTGCCTCTGCGAACACACTACCCAAAAGTGAAGGAACGAAAAGCGGAAAACTCACCTCAAGTGCAGCAAGGCCGTAGGCATTACCACCGAGGGCTTGGCCACGTCGCACTTCACCTGTCAGCTCATTGGTTTGCAGCACACGGGGTCCGATACCAGCGTTTTCATAGCCGCGGAAATCAAAAGAGCCTTTGAAAAAGCGGTCATTAACATTGACGGGATCGCCGCCCCAACCCTCGATATAACCGCCGTAAAGCTTACCAGAGGCCACAACATTCTTTAAAAGACCGCGGTAGAAGTTGGCCTGAACATCAGAACGTAAATACTGCACGTCACCGCCGATACCAGCGAAATCCTGGCTAAAGCGGACATCAAAACCACGGGTCGGCGTAATAGGGTCGTTACGACGGTCCCAGCCAAATGTGAAACCACCGATGGATGACAGACGGTCACCCTCTTGTAGACAGAGGTTGTTTTGCGCGCCAGCAACAGGATCTGCCAAAATCGCGGCACAGTTCAGTCCGGGAACGTCAACACCTTCCGTACGGAGTGAATAACGCGCCGTCAGCGATGTATTTTCCGTGAGCGGGAAGCCGAGACTGATTTGTCCACCCGTGCGGGACTGGCGGAAACCCGCTTCGTCAAGGAAATCAATAGTGACATCAAATAGCTCTATACCAGCCGCTAAGTTACGGCCCAAGAAGCGCGGTTCCGTGAAGCGTAAATCAATTTCGCGGCGGTTTGAACTCGCGCGAATAACAAAGCGCATTAACTGTCCCCGTCCACGCAGGTTACGCTGTGTGATAGACAGATCGACAAGGAATTGGTCAGCCGATGAGAAACCCGCCGAGAACGAAACTTCACCCGTTGGTTGCTCGGTGACGTTTACCTCGACAATCGCACGATCAGCGGATGTGCCTTGTGTCTCTGTAATCTCAACTTCTTCAAAGAAGCGTAGCGCACGCACACGGTTACGCGAACGATCAAGCAGGATACGGTTAAAGGCATCGCCTTCGACCAACTCCATTTCGCGGCGGATAACGTAATCAAGTGTGGTTGTATTACCAATGATGTCGATACGTTCGATGTAAACACGCGGGCCTTCGACCATGTTAAAGACAAGATCAACAGTTTTAGTATCGCGGTTACGTTTAATCTCTGGCTGAATGTCAACAAAAGCAAAACCTGACGTGCCTGCCGCGAAGGTTAGCGTATCAATGGCGCTCTCGACGTCGCTAGCGCGGTAAAGCTCACCTTCTCTAATCGGAACAAGACGGCGCAGCAGGTCTTGGTCAAGCGACTCAAGCTCTGTTTTCACTTTGATATCACCCCAGCGGTACTCTTCGCCCTCGTCCAGCGTGAAAGTAATGTAGAAGTCTTCTTGATCGGGGGTTAGTTCTGCGACCGCAGACACCACACGGAAGTCGGCAAAGCCGCGGTCCGTGTAAAATTTCCGCAGTTGCTCGCGGTCAAATTCTAGACGACCTGGGTCATAGTTATCATTAGAGGAGAAAAATTTGTACCAGATTGATTCCTCAGTCACGACTTCGCCGCGAAGCTTACGGTCTGAATATTCGTTGTTACCGATAAAATTGATACGCTTGACGCCTGTCACTGGGCCTTCGGTAATCTCAAAGATTAAATCGATACGGTTTTGCGGTTGCTGCACGACCTTTGGAACGACATTGGCAGCAAAGCGGCCTGATTGACGGTAAAGCTCGATAATGCGCTGTACGTCTTCTTGGACTTTAGACCGTGTGAAAATCGCGCGCGGCTCGGCTTCGATTTCGTCAGTAATTTTATCGGACTTCAGGGATTTATTACCCTCAAGAATAACGCGGTTGATAATCGGGTTTTCAACAACACTAATCAGGACATTGCCGTCACGCGGGTCAATCTCGACATCAGCGAACAATCCCGTCGCATAAAGCGTCTTGACCGACATATCGATGCGTTCTTCGGAATAAGGATCGCCGCGACCAAATAGAAGGTAAGACGCGACCGTATTGGCCTCGACCCGTTGGTTGCCTTGCACTTGAACCGTGCGAATAACAGTCGGGGCTTGGGGTGCTGCGGGTGCAGCATCTGGTGTCGATTGCTGTGCAGACGCAGACACAGCCCACAGCGGCGCAGCCAGCAGTAAGACTGAAACGACAATAGCTTTCAAATATGTCCGAAGAGAATGGGTCATTAATCTCATAGTCCGCTTGTCTTGCTTAGGTGAAAAGGCTGCGTATATATCCGATGTCATTGATTGTTAGCACAACCATCAATCCCAACAGAACAGCAAACCCGATTCTAAACCCAAACTCCTGTTTTTGTTCACTTAACGGACGACCCGCAACAGCTTCATAACCGTAGTAGAGTAAATGTCCACCGTCGAGTGCGGGTATAGGCATTAAATTTGCGACACCTAACCCTATGGATAGCGCCGCAGAGAGGGATAAAAGCATGTAAATCATGCCGCGTAATTTCTGCCCGACTGTTATCTCTGCATTGGATATATCGACTGTGGATTTACCTGTAATTGTTGCGATTCGCAAAATTCCACCAAAGGCTTTGCCGTCCTCTTTGGCTTGGAATATGCGGGCCATATAGGTACCCGTCGCGCTGATCGTGGAGACAAATTGATCTGTGCCGTGACCCAGCGCCGATATGGGCCCGTGGCGTAGCGTCGTGCGTGTTTCTGGTGAATTGGCCACGCGAATACCCAATGTGCCAACCTTGTTTTTCCCGCCAATGAAATCTTCGCGCTCCAACCGCTGCGGCGTGATCGGCATGCTCATAACATTGCCGTCACGATCTAACTCTAGCAGCATTTCAACGTCGCTACGCACAGATACGTAAGGCCCGAGTTTTTCAAACACGCTGACGTCTTTTCCGTCAAGGCGCAAAAGATGATCCCCTGGCATCACGCCCGCCGCCTCTGCCGCGCCGCCCGGCGACACAGAGTTCACCACAGATTTAAGGCTCACCGTGCCAAAGCTCATAGCGACAATGGCCCCTAGAATAATGGCGAGGATGAAGTTCGCCATAGGCCCCGCAAGAACAATTAAAACGCGCTGATATAGGGGCTTAAAATGAAAGCAATTCTCAACGCTTTGCCCCTGCGCCTCTAAGGTGGTTTTAATGGTCTTTAGCTCAGAAACATCAGGGTTACTCGCCGCGCCTGCATCCCCCAAGAACTTGACATAGCCCCCCAGCGGTATGCGGCCAATGCTCCAAACCTCGCCGTTTTTGCGTGTCCATTGTTTGATAGGCTTCCCAAAACCAATCGAGAAGCGCTCGACCGATGTTTTGAATAGGCGCGCAACAGAATAGTGACCCAGTTCGTGAAAGAACACGAGCCCGCCTAGCACCACAAGGAAGCTACTAACAAAAAGGATGATATTAAAAATCGCTGCCATATCGTCAATTTGCGCCCAAAAGCGCGCCTTTACAAGCCCGCAATCAACTCTGTTGCAGTCGCTCGCGCCGCCCCGTCACAGTCGATTGCAGCCTCAACGCTCGCATTAGGCTTTGTAAAACAGGCCGCCTTCGCATGGCTGTCCAAGGTTCGCTCGACAAGGCGCGGAATATCGAGAAAGGCAATTTCTTCGCGCAGAAACGCCGCAACCGCAATTTCATTAGCCGCATTAAGTACGCACATCGCCTGCCCGCCCGCCTCTAGCGCGTCGCGCGCTAGCCGAAGCGCGGAAAAGCGGGTCGTATCAGGTTCAAAAAACGTCAGCCCAGACAGTTTAGTCAAATCCAGCCGCTCGACCGGCGCCTCCATCCGCGCTGGCCAGCCAATCGCATAAGCAATTGGCGTGCGCATATCGGGTGAGCCCATTTGCGACAAAACCGAGCCGTCAATATATTCGACCATAGAATGAACAATTGATTGTGGATGCACCACCACATCCACTTCGGATGACGGACGGGAAAATAAGTAAGCGGCCTCAATCAATTCAAGGCCTTTATTCATGAGTGTCGCGGAATCAATCGATATTTTCGCGCCCATATCCCAGACAGGATGCGCCAAGGCATCGCTCGGTTTGACAGTCTTAAGGACATCCAATGATGTCTCGCGAAACGGCCCGCCGCTTGCCGTTAAAATCAATCGGCGTACCCCTTTTGGGGCATCCGCCTCTAGGACTTGGAATATCGCATTATGCTCAGAATCGACAGGCAGCAATTTTGCGCCTGACGCTGCGACCCGCGCCATAAATAAATCACCCGCACAGACCAGGCATTCTTTATTGGCCAGCCCAACATGATGACCTTGATCAACAGCTGCCAAAGTTGGCTCTAAGCCCGCTGCGCCAATAATGGCGGCCATTGTAAAATCAGCAGGCCGTGCGGCCGCTTCTATTAAGGCTTGTGGCCCTATGCCGATCTCAATACCTGTGCCGCTTAGCCGCGCGCGGAGATCACCCTCATTCGCGGGGTCGGCAAGCGCGACAAAATCAGCATTAAATTTCACGGCCTGTTCAGCGAGCTTTTTGGAATTGCGGTTGGCCGTAAGCGCAACAACATCAAAAGCACCGTCTTCCGCGCGACCTATGATATCGAGCGTGCTATCGCCGATTGAGCCCGTTGAGCCTAGCACGGAGATTTTACGGCTCACGAGACTGTCGTCCAAATCTGCGGATAGACCATTAAAATCAGTCCTGCTGCGACCACAGCAAGCATGAGGCCGTCCAAGCGGTCAAGAAGTCCGCCGTGCCCAGGGAGCAAATCGCCCGCATCTTTCACATTAAGGCGGCGCTTTAGGCCACTTTCCAGAAAATCACCAACGACTGAGAATATGACGATGGGCACGGATAATGCCGCTGCCAATCCCCATGCTAACCCCATAACATGCCCCGTGACGACGCCGATGAATATCCCAAAGACCAAGCCTGTCATAAAGCCTGACCATGTTTTATTCGGACTAAGCTTTGGTGCAATTTTGGGGCCTTTCATCAAGGACCCCCCGAAGTAAGCCCCTGTATCGGCCGCAACAACGACCAAAATAACAAAGAATAATTGCTGTAGCCCGAGCGCACCAAAGCCTGTTTCAGCGCCGCGCAACCAAACAATCATTAGGGTCGGCACGGCGACATAGATGTAACCCAACGCGGCCCACAATATACCCTTGCGCTTAAACCGTTCAACTGCCGCGATCAGGGCGGCTATCACAAGGCTAAGCACGGCAAAATTATAATCCATGAAGGCGGCAAGGATAACCGCGATAATAATACCAATAATCGGGATTGCAAAAGCCAGCGGCGTTGGGGCGGGGTCCGACATACGCACCCATTCCCACGTCAGCCTCGCCGCGAGCAATGCAACGAACGCTGCCCAAGCCAGGCCGCCAAAGTAAAACGGAACGAGGCAAATTGCTGAAAATACTATGGCCGACCAAAATCGAACGCCTAAATTTTTCCAAATGGGTTTGGCCTTTACAGGCGAAGACGGGGCAGTTTCAGACGGGTTTTGCGGGGCCATAATTAGGCAACATCCGCAGCGTTTGCATCCACATCAAGCGCTCCAAAACGACGACGACGCGTGCCGTATTCAGAAATCGCATCTTCAAGATCTTGACGCGTAAAGTCGGGCCACAAAACATCGGTGAAGATAAATTCAGCGTAAGCCGCCTGCCACATCAAAAAATTGCTTATGCGTTTTTCGCCTGATGTGCGGATGACCATATCAGGATCGGGAATGTCACTCGTATCGAGGCAGGACGAGAAGTCACTTTCAGTCATAGTGTCAACATCAAAGCGTTTTACTGCCGTCTTGACCGCCCGCATAATTTCGTCACGGCCACCGTAGTTAAAAGCAATATTTAAAAAGAAATCAGTATTTGACTGAGTCGTCTTTTCAACCTTTTCAATGGTTTGCAGCAGGTCGTTCGTCAGGCCTTCGCGCGATCCCAAAATACGAATGCGGACATTATTTGCGTTTAGCGTATCAAGGTCATCTGCGACATAAGACTTTAGCAGTTGGAACAAGGCGGCAATTTCTGTTTTAGGTCGCGTCCAATTCTCGGTCGAAAAACTATAGAGCGTCAGATGTTTAATCCCAATATCGGCGGCGTCCTCGACAATGCGTCGTACGGTTTTAACGCCGGCCTGATGTCCGAACACACGCGGACGACGACGCGCCTGCGCCCAGCGTCCATTGCCGTCCATAATAATGGCAACGTGCAACGGAACCGTTGGTTGATATGTCCGGGATTGGCTCAAACTTAGACCTGCATAATCTCGTCTGATTTAATTTTCAGCGTCTCGTCAATGGTATCAATCACGGAGTCTGTTGCTTTTTGCACATCGCTCGAATGCGCCTTCTGCTCATCTTCGCTCATATCGCCGTCTTTCTCGCCTTTCTTAAGCGCGTCCATGGCGTCACGGCGAACATTACGCACAGCGATTTTGGCGTGTTCAGCGTAGCCACCCGCCACTTTCACAAGGTCACGGCGGCGTTCTTCGGTCAGAGGCGGCATAGGAATGCGAACTGTCTGACCATCCGTTACGGGATTGATGCCAAGGTTAGACACGCGGAGTGCTTTTTCGACCGCACCAACCATTTGTTTGTCCCAAATACTCACGCAGAGCATACGTGGCTCTGGCACACTGACAGACCCCACTTGGTTTAGCGGCACTTCAGAACCATAAGCTGGCACCATGATACCGTCGAGCAGCGCCGCATTGGCACGCCCTGTACGCAAACCTGCAAATTCAGATTTAAGCGAGGCGACGGCCCCGTCCATCCGTTTGCGGTAATCTTTTAAATTAAAATCAGCCATATGAGCCTCTTTGCTTTTACTTTGGGCGCCGTCGTGGCGCTATTGTGTTTTTATCGTGGTGCAGACGCTCTGCCCGCGCATAACGGCGTCAAAACCACCTTTTTGCGATAATGAGAATACGATTATGGGGATATTATTGTCACGCATCAAGGTCACAGCTGACGCATCCATGACGCGCAAATCTTCGGCCAGAACCGTGTGATAGGATAATGTGTCATAACGCTTGGCATTTGGGTCTTTTTTCGGATCAGCCGAATAAACGCCGTCAACTTGGGTGCCTTTTAACAAAGCTTGGCAATTCATCTCTGCCGCGCGAAGTGCGGCTGCCGTATCCGTTGTAAAGTATGGATTGCCTGTGCCCGCCGCGAAAATCACAACGCGGCCTTTTTCCATATGTCTTACGGCACGGCGACGAATATAAGGCTCGCATACTGTCGTCATGGGAATGGCTGACATTACGCGCGTATCAACACCAGCCTGCTCTAGCGCGCTTTGCATGGCGAGCGCGTTCATAACAGTCGCGAGCATTCCCATATAATCAGCCGTCGAGCGTTCAATACCGCCCGCTTGTGCCGAAAGGCCGCGAAAAATATTACCGCCACCAATGACGAGCGCAATTTGGAGGCCGTTGTCGTGAGCGGCTTTGATTTCTTTCGCGACGCGTGAGGTCATATCAACGTCAATACCGTAATCCTGATTACCCATCAGGGCCTCGCCGGATAGCTTTAACAGCACGCGTTTGAATTTATAGTCTTGCCCCATTGGCAACCTCCCCGGCACTCGGCTTTGAAAGCGCCCAGACAAACACTGAGCGACTCGCGAATTTCTCTAGGAATAGACGCACACAGCCCCGCGCGCCAGTCTATAGGCGCACGGGGCTGTGGTTTTTTACACTTTTTTGAAGGCTGATTAGCCGCCAGCCGCTGTTTTAGCGACTTCTGCTGCGAAATCTTCTTCTTCTTTCTCAATGCCGTCGCCCAGCGCCATGCGGACATAGCCCGTAAGTTTAACGTCTGTACCAAGCGCTTTGGCTTCATCAGCAATCACTTGTTCGATAGAGCGTTCACCGTCCATGACAAAGATTTGAGTCATCAAAACAGATTCTTTGAAGAATTTTGTCATGCGACCATCAACCATTTTGTCCACAATAGCTTCTGGCTTGCCAGATTCTAACGCTTCAGCTTTTAGCATTTCACGCTCTTTTGCGACAACGCTTTGGTCCAAATCTTCAACGTTGAGCGCGAGCGGGTTTGTCGCCGCAATGTGCATGGCAATCTTCTTGCCAAGCGCGTCAAGTTTGGCTGTATCCGCTGTCGACTCAAGGCCAACAAGCACGCCGATTTTGCCCATGTTACCCGCAACAGCATTGTGCATATAGCCTGTGACCGTACCAGAGCCGACACTGACGCTATCCATGCGGCGTAAGCCCATGTTTTCACCAATTTTCGCTACAAGAGTCGTGAAAAATTCCGTAACGGTTTCACCCGTCGATGTTTTGGCAGCGGCAAGTTCCTCGGTTGAATCACAAGTCAGCGCTAGATTTGTGACTTCTTCAACCGCAGCTTGGAAGCCTTCGTTACGGGCCACAAAGTCAGTCTCTGAATTGACTTCGACCAAAGCACCCTTTGTGCCGTTAAGCGCATAACCCACAAGACCTTCTGCCGCTACGCGACCGGCTTTTTTGTCGGCTTTCGCGATACCTTTGGTCCGCAACCAATCAACAGCAGCTTCTAGGTCGCCGCCTGTCTCATTAAGGGCTTTCTTGCAATCCATCATGCCTGCGGATGTTTTATCGCGCAGTTCTTTTACCAATGCAGCTGTAATTTGTGCCATGTCATATCTCCTAAGAGGGGTCTATATCTATAAGTGAATACTGACCGCCATATAGGGGCGGCCAGGTCATATTTAAAGAGGGCGCAAGCGCCGCGTCAGATTGGACTGATTAAAATTCGCCCAATTTGCCTTCGTTTTTCGCAAGAAGGTAATAAAACGTCACGCGGTTCTTCATGCGTGTTGGCTTCATTGTTGTGCAAACGGCTTTGACTTTTTCCATCGCGGCAGCCGCGTCATCAATACCGATTTTCTTCTTCATGAAGCCTTTGACAATCGTCTCAAGCTCAGTCTCGTCAGAACACGCCACATATTTGCTATCGCGATTAGAGAGCGACGCGCCGAGGTGTTTGACGATTTTGTCAACGACAGCCGGGTCAACCTCTGCGTCATATTCACGGGTTACGCGTAAATATTCGCTTTCCTCTGCATCAGCAGTCGCGGCAACAGGTGCAGCTTCTTCTTTAACAGTCGCCGTTGCAGGTTCCACAGCAGGCACTTTTGCAGCAGGTGCAGGAGCCGAAGCTGGCGTTGCCTCTGGAAGGTCAAGCGCGACTTCGACAGGGTTTTCAGCCGCGCCGATGTCCATACCCATTTTAGCCGCAGACTCGGTCATGCCGTCTAAAACAGCATCAGCAATAAGGTCGCAATAAAGAGAGATAGCCCGAGCCGCATCATCATTACCCGGAATTGGGAAATCAGCCGCAGATGGATCACAATTTGTATCGAGGATAGCGATCACAGGAATGTTCAACCGGCGCGCTTCTTTAATCGCAATCGATTCTTTGTTCGTGTCGATAACGAACATCAAATCAGGCTTTCCGCCCATATCTTTGATACCGCCAAGCGCTTTATCAAGCTTTTCTTGCTCACGCGTTAGCTGAAGCAATTCTTTTTTCGTAAGACCGGTTGCACCGCCTTCACCCAAGGTTGTTTCCAGTTCGCGCAGACGAGAAATAGAACCAGACACTGTCTGCCAGTTGGTCAGCATACCGCCAAGCCAACGGTGGTTCACGTAATATTGTGCACAACGCTGCGCTGCTGTCGCGACAGGTTCAGACGCAGCACGCTTTGTGCCAACGAAAAGAATACGGCCGCCTTTAGAAGCAACTTCGCGGGCTTGAACCAGTGCTTGGTGCAACAAAGGCACAGTTTGGGACAGGTCCATGATATGAATATTTGAACGCGCACCAAAGATGTAAGGTGCCATTTTCGGGTTCCAGCGGTGTGTCTGGTGACCAAAGTGAACGCCTGCTTCCAGGAGTTGACGCATAGAGAATTCAGGTAGTGCCATGGATATTTCCTTTGTCCGGTTGGCCGATATGGGTGTGAAAGCGGATCGCCCGACTTCACCGGAAGAGAGTAAGACCTATATGATCAAACCCGTCACCCATATGCGAATTTAAGCGGCGCGTATAACAGGGATTTTAAAAGGTTCAAGCCCTTTTCTGACCAAAGACAACCATAGAAGGCCGTGAACGGCTGAATAAGAGACAATCGACGCTAAATACGCGCTAGGCGGCGATTTCTTCGATCATTTCAATCATTTTCGATGCTTTGAGGGCCGCCTGAATGGACGGATCGATACCAAAACGATTGGGCAAACGCCATTGTCCTTCGCGTGCACCGTCAAGCGGGGCCACAATCTCTATATAACCCGAGTTTTCCGACGGCGCTTCGCGCAATGATTCGAGCGCTTTTTCAAGCGCGTCTAAGCTTTCTATCGTCGCCGAGCGCAGACGGATTTTAAGACCCGCGATTTTAGGAGCTGTTTCTGTTGTATCCAGCGAGCGAATCTCGTCCGCGAAGATTTTAATATCGCCGTCTCGCTGCTCAAGCTTCGCTTTTACGACGACCACCGCCCCGGCCGTTAGAATTTCACGCGATACGGCCAATAAGCCCTCGCCGACAAAGATTTCAAAATCACCTGTGGGATCTGAAATTCCGACATAAGCAAACCGCTTGCCGCGCTTGCTCATGCGTTCTTGGCGTTTACGGACAACGCCCGCCAATTTCACAGCTTGTCCAGAGCGTGTGAACCGTTCTTCGATCTCAATGGCAGGAATAGACTGCTTCACATCAGTGGTATTGGCATAAGTCTCTAGCGGGTGGCCGCCGAGGTAAAAACCAACGGCCCCTAATTCATGGTCGAGTTGCTCGATATTGCCCCAAGGCGCAGCGTCCTTCAAATCCGGCTCAGCCATTGCGTCCACGGCGTCACCAAATAGGCCCACTTGGGCGGATTGGCGTTCTTCGGCAGCGCGAGAGCCGATTGATTGCAAAATTCCCGCAGACGCCAGCGTTTTGGCCCGGTTAGGTTCAAGGCAATCAAACGCCCCGCCGCGCGCGAGATTTTCAATCGCGCGTTTATTGACAATACGGCTATCCACGCGACGGGCAAAATCGAACAAATCTTTAAACGGTCCGCCGTCTTCGCGAACAGCCACCACATGGCGCATCGCTTCGACACCGACGTTTTTCAAAGCCCCCAAAGCGTAGAGCACAGCATTGTCGGTGACTTCAAAATCTGCGCCAGAGCGGTTCACGCAAGGCGGCAATATGGTCAAATCGAGCCGTTTACCCTCTTGATAAAACTGCGCCAGTTTTTCGACATTAGCGATATCAAGGCTCATCGTCGCGGCAATAAATTCTGTGGGATAAACGGCTTTTAAATAGGCCGTGCGAAACGATATCATCGCATAGGCGGCGGCGTGTGATTTGTTAAAACCATAGCCCGCGAATTCATTGACCAACTCGAAGATATCAGACGCGAGTTTTGCATCAACATTGCGTTTGACCGCACCGTCAACAAAGCGTGATTTTTGGCGGTTCATTTCCGCTTGGTCTTTTTTACCCATGGCACGGCGGAGCATATCCGCCTCGCCGAGTGAATACCCTGACAAGACCTGCGCGATTTGCATCACCTGTTCTTGATAGATAATAATGCCGTAGGTTTCTTTCAGTATATCTTCCAAGCTAGGGTGCGGATATTCAATTTTTACGCGGCCATATTTACGGTCAATATAAGTGTCGATGTTTTTCATCGGCCCTGGACGATATAGCGAGATAAGGGCGGTTAATTCCTCAATCGTGTCGGGTGCCATTTTACGCAGCACATCGCGCATGCCCGAGCTCTCAAGCTGAAACACGCCCGCAGACAGCCCCAGCGCAAGATTGGTGTAAGCGTCTGGCGTGTCCGTTGAAATGGCGTCAAGGTCGATGGGGCGCCCCTGCTGCACGAGATATTTCAGCGCCCGATCAATCACAGTCAGGGTTTTAAGGCCCAAAAAGTCAAATTTCACTAGCCCGGCTTTTTCCGCATATTTCATTGTGAATTGCGTCGCGGGAATTTCAGAGCGCGGGTCAAGATAGAGCGGGACAAGCTTGGTCAAGGGACGGTCACCAATCACGACACCCGCCGCATGGGTCGAGGCATTGCGGTATAACCCCTCCAGCTTTAGCGCGACATCCAGGAGTTTACGCACGGCAGGTTCAGAATCGCGCGCCTCACGCAGGCCTTTCTCCATCGTAATCGCTTCGCCTAACGTTACGGGACTAGCGGGATTTGACGGGACAAGCTTGGCAAGCCTGTCGACTTGGCCGAGCGGCATTTGCATAACACGGCCAACATCACGCACCACGGCGCGCGCTTGCAGCGTCCCGAAAGTGATAATATGCGCGACTTGGGCGGTACCGTATTTTTGCTGCACATATTTAATGACTTCGCCGCGCCGTTCTTGGCAGAAATCGATATCGAAATCGGGCATGGACACCCGCTCGGGGTTCAGGAAGCGCTCAAACAGCAGACCGTAACGCAACGGGTCCAAATCCGTAATCGTAAGCGCCCACGCGACAACAGAACCCGCACCAGACCCCCGGCCCGGCCCCACAGGAATCCCCTCATTTTTGGCCCATTTGATAAAATCGGAAACGATAAGAAAGTAACCCGGAAAGCCCATTTGACGAATAACGTCGAGTTCGAAATCCAGCCTATCAAAATAGGCTTGTTCATCATCGGCGGGCGGCACAGCGTCTAGGCGTTCGCGCAGACCGTCACGGGCTTGCTGAGCCAGGATGTCACCTTCTGATAAGCTGCCGTCGCCAAAATTGGGCAAAATAGGATCCCGCGCCACAGAACGAACCGCACAACGCCGCGCAATATCCACAGTGTTTTCAATGGCTTCGGGAATGTCTTTAAACACCTCAGCCATTTGCTCTGATGTTTTGAAATAATGCTGATTAGACACCTTACGGCGGTCTTTCTCCAACAGGTAACTGCCCTCTGATATCGCCAAAAGTGCGTCATGGGCTTCGTGCATATCAGGGTCGAGGAAATAGGGCTCATTCGTCGCAACCAGCGGCAAATCCTTGGCATAAGCCCAATCAATCAGAACTTTTTCGGCTTCTATTTCATGGGCGAGGCCGTGGCGTTGTAACTCTATATATAAGCGGTTCGGGAATAAGGCTGCCAGCTTATCAAGCCACGCCTCCGCCTCTGCCAGTTGTCCTTTGCATATCAGGCGGTTCAGCGCCCCGTCAGGGCCGCCCGTCAAAGCAATCACGCCGTCTGTATTGCCGTTCATGCGCGCCGCTTTGATATGCGGTAGGTCTGTCGGCGAAATATCAAGATAGCTGGCGGAGGATAACTCCATCAAGTTTTCATAGCCGAGATCATCTTGCGCCAATAAGACCAGCATACCGTCAGGATCGCGGCGAAGCTGCCCAGGTTGGTCATCTAGTTCTAAATCAACTGACAGCGTAACGCCAATAATAGGCTGCAAGCCGTTGCTGACCATTGTGCCGGAAAATTCCAGCGCTGCACACATATTATGGGTGTCGGTCATGGCAATGGCGGGCATACGGTATTCTTTGGCCCGCTTGGCCATATCGCCAATTTTTGTTGCGCCCTCTAGAATAGAGTAAGGCGTACGTGCGCGGAGGTGAACAAATTGAACGGGCTTGGCGGCCATATGTCCCCTCCTTTGGTGTCTATTAGGCGGATAGCACCATCATCCACATAGTCATCATTGTGACGAATCCTGCCATCACAATAGCGGCGCTTAGGTCTGATACAACTTGCTTCATGGCTTATCCCCAACTGGTTTGTGTGAACACAATATATGTTCTTGTTTTGTTCTTATACATAACCGCCCACAGATAAGTCAACAGAAATCGTCAAGGCCTGCGAAAACCCTAGACACAGCGTTATTCCCGCAAGATAGTCCAACCAAGGGGACCACAATGTCAGACCATTATAAACCGCGCACGGCGACCGCCATTATCATTGCCAATATGGTCGGCACGGGCGTGTTTACGAGCCTTGGGTTCCAGCTTTTGGACATACAAGACGGCTTTGCGCTGCTGATGTTATGGGTGCTGGGCGGTGTCGCGGCGCTCTGCGGGGCGGCGTCCTACGGCGAGCTTGGCGCAGCCCTGCCCCGATCTGGCGGTGAGTATAACTTTCTGGGCCGCATCTATCATCCTGCGGCGGGGTTCATATCCGGCTGGATTTCCGCTGTTATCGGTTTTGCGGCCCCCATAGCAGCTTCCGCCATTGTGTTTGGCACCTATGCCACGGCTGCCCTGCCCGGTGATTACGGGCCGTGGGTCACCAAAGGGTTAGCGGCAAGCGTTGTTATCATTGCGACGCTAATTCATGGTCGTAATCGGGGGAGCAGCGGCGCGTTTCAGTCAAGCTTCACTCTCATCAAAGTCATTATGATTGTGGCTTTTTGCCTAGCGGGACTTTTGCTCGTGGCAGACGCTCAACCCATATCCTTTGCCCCTTCGGCCAGCGGTTTTGATGCCATGACCAGCGGTTCATACGCCGTCGCCCTTATTTACGTGTCCTATGCCTATACGGGATGGAACGCCGCAACCTATATCAGCGGCGAGATGAAAAACCCGCAGCGCGACCTACCGCGTGTCTTGCTGGTCGGCACAGCCATTGTCATGGCGCTTTATGTTGCGCTGAATTATGTGTTTTTACGCGTTGCCCCTATTGATGCGATGACGGGCCGCGAAGAAATCGGTTATATCGCGGCCACCTATATCTTTGGCGATACAGCAGCGCGGGTAACAGGGATGGCGCTGGCGCTGTTACTCGTATCCACGGTCAGCGCCATGGTGCTCGCGGGGCCGCGCGCTTTGCAAGGTGTCGGCGAAGACTTCCCCGCGCTAGGCTTTTTGGGACGCGTGAACGGTGCAGGTGTGCCGCGCAATGCGATTTATTTCCAATCTGCTGTCACGCTGATTTTCATCCTGACCAGCAGCTTCGAATTTATCGTGATTTTTGCAGGGGCTATGCTCGCCTTAAATAGCCTCTTGGCGGTCGTAGGCGTATTCGTGTTGCGTTACCGCGAACCCGATCTACCGCGCCCCTACCGCACGTGGGGCTACCCGGTCACGCCGCTAATTTACATCGCGCTGACCGTTTTCACATTGGTCTTTGTGGTGATGGAAAAGCCGTTACAAGCGGGCTTTGCGGCGGGGCTGATTGCGCTGGGCGGGGTGTTTTACTGGCTCTCAAAACGGCTTGGTCGCTAGACGACAATCCCGCCTTGAATGGCATTTTTCGCAACCGCCACCACTTGGCCATTTCGCACGGTCAGCACGCGGTCCATAAAGCGGGTCAGTTCCATGTTATGCGTGGCCACCAGCGCAGACACACCTTCGCGCCGCGTTAGATCTAGCAAGCTTTGGAACACGCGCGTCGAGGTCGCGGGGTCAAGGTTACCCGTGGGTTCATCAGCCAAAAGAAGCTGCGGTTTATTGGCAATGGCCCGTGCAATGGCAACGCGTTGCTGTTCCCCACCCGACATTTGGGACGGCGTATGATCAAGCCGTTCAGCGAGCCCCATAAGAGACAAAAGACGGTCTGCCTCAGCCCGCGCCTTGGTTTGGCTCTTACCCGCAATCATCTGCGGTATGGCGACATTATCTAGCGCTGTGAATTCTTTGAGAAGGTGATGAAATTGATAGACCATGCCAATAGTTTGACGGCGGATTGATGTGCGGGTCGCGTCATTTAGCTTCAAGCACTCTCGCCCATTGATATAAACCTTGCCCGCGTCAGGTTGCTCGAGCAGTCCCGCTGCATGCAAGAGTGTCGACTTGCCAGAGCCAGACGGCCCGACGAGGCCGACCATTTCGCCGGGATAAATATCGATATCCGCACCGTTCAGCACGGTCAGCGTTCCCTCGCCTGATTTGTAATGACGGTGCAAATTTCGCACAGACAGGATAGGGCGTTTGGCCTCTGGCATATGGTCGAATTGATTATTCATCGTTCTACTCATACCTCAGCGCGTCCACAGGGTCGATTTTGGAGGCATTGCGCGCGGGTAAATATGTGGCGAGTGTCGTGATTAGAAATCCCCAAAACGCCACGCCTAGTACCTCTGTCCAGACGATTTTAACAGGGATAATCCCCGACAAGCCGTAGACATCGGCAGGAAATAAAGGCGCGCCAGAGACAAATTCAATTGCCTTTTGTATCGGTTCAATATTCAGGCAAAATAGAATACCAAAGATAAGACCCGCGAGTGTTCCCAACACACCAATTGCGGCACCTGACATTAAAAATATCCGTAATATCCCCGCCTGTGTCGCGCCAATCGTGCGCAGCACGGCGATATCGCGCGATTTGTTCTTCACAAGCATAATCATCGCCGACAGCACAGGAAACGTCGCAATTATGACGACGATCATGAAGATCATACGCATCACGATTTGCTCGGTCCGAAGCGCTGTTGCTGTGCTTTGGTTGCGGTCACGCCATGTCTCAATAAACAATGGCTCACCCGCCGCATTAGCAACCTTTTGCACCATGGCATCAATCTCGTCAGGGTTGTCCAAACGGATTTGCAGCGTCCCGTCCGTCTTTCCGTCGTTAAACAAAAGCTGCGCCTGTTCTAGCCCCATATACATATAAAGCGTATCAGCTTGCAGCAGACCAATTTCATAAATAGCCCCCACAGTGAACGTCTTGCGAATAGGGGTCGACCCCATGGGGCTCGCGCGGACACGGGGGCTATAGACCACGACTGTATCGCCGGCTGTGACGTTTAATTGCCGCGCGACGCCGCTACCCATTGCAACTTGGTTGTCTTGGCCGCGTCCCTCCCCGAAACCATCAAGAGAGCCGAGGACAAGATTGTCAGAGATTAGGGCAAAATCCTTCATACTCGCAGGGGTAATGCCGATGACTTGCACGCCTGTGACACCACTACTCGTTTGCACCATGGTATTGGCTTGCGTCATTTCAAACACTTTTTCGATACCCTCCACAGTCGCCACACGACGTTCTAGCTGCGCAACGCTATCGGGGGTGGGCTGCGGGGATGAAGAGGCGACATACATATGGCCTTCAGACCCAATGGTCAGGCGGATCATTTCACCGCGAAAGCCGTTCATAATCGACATGATGATAATCATCGCCGCCACAGCCAGCATAATACAGATAAAGGACAACGCCGCGATGAGGCCAACGCCGCCGTCTTTTTTCTTCGCGCCTAAATATCTGCGCGAAATCATCCGCTCGACTTTGCCAAAGGGCGCATTTTGCGCGCCAATCATTTGCGGCGGAATGTCGGCTTTCATATGGGGCGTTTGCGCGTTCATGGGCGCTACTTATCCCGATATTGCGCAGTAATGTAATTTAAAGTTTCGTCATATGACAGATTTTGCTTCTCGCCCGTCTTGCGGTCTTTGACCTCGACAATGCCGTCTTTGACACCGCGCGGGCCAATGACCAGTTGGTATGGCAAGCCGATAAGGTCCATACGACCGAATTTCACGCCGCCACGATCGGCTTTGTCGTCATAGAGCGGGTCGATGCCCGCTTTGGATAGTTTGCCGTATAAATCCTCACAGGCCGCATCAGTGCCATCGTCGCCTGCTTTCAGATTGATGATACCTGCGCCAAAGGGCGTGACCGATTTGGGCCAGATGATACCATTTTCATCATGGCTCGCCTCGATGATGCCGCCGACAAGGCGCGACACACCGATACCGTAGCTCCCCATCATGACATTACTTTCCTTGCCGTCAGAGCCCATAACTTTTGCGCCCATAGGGCCAGAATATTTATCGCCAAAGTAAAAGATATGCCCGACTTCAATACCGCGCGCGGATAGCTGCTTGTCACCCGGAACTTTAGCAAATTCATCAGGCTCGTGCATTTCGTCAGTCGCCGCATAAAGCGATGTGCGCGCATCGACAAAGCTCTGTAAATCACTATCGTAATCCACATCACCGGGTGCGGCCATATCAACCAAATCGGAATGGCAGAATACTTCGCTTTCGCCCGTATCGGCCAGAATTAAAAACTCATGGCTAAGGTCGCCGCCAATCGGTCCTGTATCTGCGCGCATCGGCACAGCTTTGAGGCCTAACCGTGCGAATGTGTTGAGGTAAGCCACAAACATACGGTTATAGCTTTTGACCGCGTCTTCCTTGGTCAGATCAAAGCTATAGGCATCTTTCATCAAAAATTCACGGCCACGCATCACACCAAAACGGGGGCGGCGTTCATCACGAAATTTCCACTGAATATGATAAAGAAGCTGCGGTAAGTCTTTGTAAGAGCGCACAAAAGACCGGAATATGTCGGTTATCATATCCTCATTGGTGGGACCATATAACATCTCGCGTTCGTGACGATCTGTAATACGTAGCATCTCTGGGCCGTAGTCATCATAACGGCCCGTTTCTTTCCATAAATCCGCCGATTGTATCGTCGGCATCAACATTTCATTGGCGCCAGCTTTGTTTTGCTCATCACGTACAATGGCTTCGATATTTTTAAGCACTTTATAACCCAGCGGCAGCCAGCTGTAGATACCCGCGCTATTTTGTTTCATCATGCCCGCGCGCAGCATATATTGATGCGAGGCGATGGTCGCGTCCGCTGGTGTTTCTTTTAAAACAGGCAGAAAGTAGCGGGATAAACGCATAGTCGAATCCTTTGTGACGTTGGACTAGCCTTAGCCGCTTGCCTGCTCTCAAACAAGACTTTGAATAATATGGTTACGGTGTGATTTAGCTTGGGCCGCCGCTGTCCACGGGGACACCCATCAACCGCGCGAGATCATCCCAATTAAAGATGCCCGTAATGATAATCGTGCAAACAATCACCCAAAGGATTGTGCCAATGATAGTGGTCAGTTTGATCTTGCGCCACATGTCAGAATTCACTGGCGCTCCCGGCTCGCTCCCCTCAACGATATCATTCTCTTCGGCTTGGCCGCGCACACCAATCGGCAGTATCATAAACAGCGTCAGCCACCAGACGATGAGGTACATCACAAATGCGGAAAAAGGGTTCATAGCGGATCCTTAGGCGTGAGACGCATCAGCTTTGGGCGTTTCCATCAGTTCAATCAAAACACCGCCCGCATCACCCGGGTGCAAAAACACAACGAGCGTTCCATGCGCGCCAATACGCGGCTCATTTAACACCCGCATCCCGCGCGTTTCCATGGCGGTCACAGCCTCACGAATATCTTCGACCTCAAAACACAGGTGATGCTGTCCGCCTTTGGGATTACGCTCTAGATATTTGGTAATCGGCGAATTATCGCCATAAGGCGTGATAAGTTCGACCTGACCACTCGGGAGGTTCACAAAGGCATAGGTCACGCCTTGAGGCGGCAAATCTTTGGGTTCTGTTATGTCTGTAACGCCGAATTTTTCGCGGTACATGGCAATCGCCGCGTCGATATCGGGCACAGCCACGCCGACATGATTAAGCGGGCCAACATTAAATTTGGGCATATGCGCTCCTATTTCACCTTATGCGCGATGACATTCACGACAGGGCGTTTACCCGTATGGGTCTTTATCAATTTGCGCACTTTGGACCGAATACGGTCCTCGACAATGTCTTCATCAAGGCGACCATTGCGCCCCAATGACATATAGGCATCTTCTGCTGCGTCTGCCACATCATCCATCATTGCCTCCAGGTGGTCACCATGGGGGCCTTCTGGAAATCCATCAATACGTGGGTCTGGTCCAGAGATAATTTGACCTTTGCTATTAAACACAAGGCTAATCGCAACCTGCCCAGCATAGGCCATTTTCAGGCGTTTCCGCAGGCCCTCATCAGCCGAGGATACGATAACATTGCCGTCCTGATGCAGGCGACCATTTGGCACAATATCCACAATCTCTGGCCCACCAGGCGCAAGCTTGATCATTTCTCCGTTATGCGGCGCGAGCGCTTTTTTCACGCCTAATGTACGCGCGAGCTTCGCATGTTCCAAAAGGTGCCGACGTTCACCATGCACAGGTATCGCAATTTCGGGTCGCGCCCATTCATACATCTGGCTTAGCTCGCCCCGGCACGGGTGGCCGGACACATGGATATCACGGTCTTTCTCTGTGACAATATCAATGCCCTCGTCCGCCAACGCATTTTGCAGAGCGAAAATACCTTTTTCATTGCCGGGAATAATCTTGGAGCTAAAGATAACCACGTCGCCTTTGGACAGTTTCAAGTGACGGTGGCTGCCGTTCGCAATCCGCGACAGCGCTGCGCGAGGCTCGCCTTGGCTACCCGTACATAAATAAAGCACATGGCCCTGCGGCATAGAGACCGCTTCTTCTTCATCCAGCAAGTGCCCGACACCATCCAGCAGCCCAACAGCCTTAGCCGCACCGACCATACGGTGCATAGACCGCCCAATAAGACAGACAGAGCGGTCATTTTCGCGCGCCGCCATCATCACAGATTCGAGCCGCGCGACATTAGACGCGAACGATGCCACAGCTACGGCTTGGCCCGGAAATTCCCCAATTAACTTAGTCAGTTCTTTGCGCACGCCTGCCTCGGACCCTGCATAGCCAGGGGTAAAGACATTGGTACTGTCGCAAATCATCGCGCGTATCCCCTCATCCCCCAGCGCCGTCAGGGCTTTGGCGTCTACAGGGTCGCCAATCTGCGGATCATGATCAATCTTCCAATCCCCAGTATGGAGTATCATGCCAAGCGGCGTACGAATGGCCACCGCATTGGGTTCAGGAATAGAATGGGTCAGGCTGACCAGTTCCAAATCAAAATCACCGATTGAAAAGCGGGATTTCAACGGCACTTCGTGAAGTTCGACCTCGCCCAATAATCCAACTTCGGACAGGCGGTCTTTGACCAAATACATGGTAAAAGGCGTGGCCCAGACAGGGCATTTTAGGCGCGGCCAAAGACGGGCCAGCGCGCCCATATGATCTTCATGCGCATGGGTCAAAACAATGCCCAGCAAGTCATCAACATTATCTTCGATAAATTGCGTATCTGGCATGATGATATCAACGCCCGGCGTATCAGGGCCGCCAAAAGTGACGCCAATATCAATGATAAGCCACTTGCGGTTATGGGCAGGACCGAACCCAAACAAGTTCAAATTCATGCCAATTTCACCACTCCCACCGAGGGGAAGAAATACGAGCTCGTCTTGATTTTTTGACATAAATTTTCTTTTATTGTTTTATTGTAATCACGTGACGCCCGTTAACATGATTACGCGTGACGTCTTATAAATGTTTGTTTATCCGTGATATTTCCAACAGGCCGTTGATTGTCAGGTTTTGATCATAAACATCAATTGTATCCGATGCCCCTTCAAACAAAGACGCAACACCGCCCGTGCCAATGACCGTGAAATCGCGACCGTCTTCTTCTTTGATTTTATTCACAAGGCCGTCAATAAGACCTATATAGCCCCAGAAAATCCCCGACTGCATCGCCGAGATTGTGTCTTTACCGACAACGCGCTCTGGTCTCTGGATAGCAATACGCGGCAATTGCGCAGCCGCCTCGTGCAGCGCTTTCACGGATAGATTGATACCCGGTGATATGATGCCGCCTTCAAAGACGCGGTCTTTGGAAACAACGTCAAAGGTGGTCGCTGTGCCGCTATCAATAATAATAAGGTTGCCAGGATATGTCAGCACGGCGCCAAGGGCGGTGACCAGGCGGTCTGCGCCCACTTGTTTAGGGTTATCAATATCAACGCCAATACCAACCTCAACATCTGGATCGCCAATAATAATAGGCTCAACTGCCAAATGACGCCGCGTTAGATTACGTAAATTGAACAGGGCTTGCGGCACAACGGTGGAAATCACGCAGCGCTTGATGTCTTTAAACGACAATCCGCGCATAGCGAGCAGTTGAAAAAACCAAACAGAATATTCATCCGCAGTCCGCGTGGCGTCTGTTGCGATGCGCCATTCAACGACCCAATCTGTGCCGTCATGTATGGCGAACAGCGTATTGGTGTTCCCGCTATCGATTGCTAGCAACATAGTCAGCCTTTCTGCTTAATCTCGGATTGGGCAAAGAAGACATCGCCCGCAAAGATTTCGTCTATCGTGCCATTGTCACGGCTTACCTGCAACTCACCATTTTCGCCGAGCCCTTTGATTATCACCGGCTTACCGTCAATGGTGGCGACTTGCCCAATACCGTGGGCGCGCGATAACCAAGCCTCTCTCAAGGGAGCAAAACCGTCTTTCGCGTGACGTCCGCGCCAAACCTCAAACCGTGCAGATAATGTCGCTAGGACTGCCTCTAGCCCTGTATAGAGGGGTTCGTGGCTTGATAGCGCGTCAGCGCTCATATGAGCAAGCAAATGTGTCGCGGGATATAGGGTCGTATCTGGATGATGTTCTACATTCAAACCTATGCCGACAATGACGTAACCACCCGATGGGCTCTGCCCTGTTTCAAGCAAAATGCCTGAAATTTTCGCACCGCCCACAAGGACGTCATTGGGCCATTTCAAGGTGATATCCGCATCCGGCGCATAGACGGCAACGGTATCTGAAATCGCAAGGCTAGCCGCGAAGCTTAGCTGCGCGACCAACGCTAAGGGTGTATCATCTATGGGAAATAATCCAGACGCATAAAGGTTGCCGGATTTCGAGACCCACTGCCGTCCCATTCGGCCCTTACCGGCACTTTGAACATCCGCGCGTACCCAAAGCGGACCTAAATCACCCGCTTTGGCAAGGGCGTGGGCATCAAGATTGGTTGATGCCGTCTTACTCTTATGAATAAATCGCAAGCGCTAGAACAAGCTGGCCGCAGCGGTTGAAATTAATCCAAGCGCGCCTTGGGCCGAGAACGGCAAAATCATCAGAGGCAGGATCAGCAGAGCCGAGGCCAAAGTGATGAAACGTAAGCTGCGTGGGGCTTCGACAAATTCATTGACCACATCATCGCCCCACATATTTTTGATAATACGCAGGTAATAGAACGCACCAATAACAGAGGCGATTAGCGCCAACACAACAAGCCATAGAAGTCCTGCATCAGCGGCTGTCGAGAAAGCATACCATTTACCAAAGAAACCCAGCAGCGGCGGTATACCCGCCAGGGAGAACATAAGGATTGTCAGGATAATCGCGAGGCCCGAATTGGATTTCGATAAGCCAGCCAGATCGCTGATCTGTTCAACCATGCCATTACGGATACGCATTTGCAGGATACAGGCAAAGATACCAACCGTCGTAATGATGTAAATCGACATGAAAATCAGCATACCGCGAATACCCGCTTCACCGCCCGCGGCCAAAGGAACAAGGGCATAGCCCATATTGGCAATAGACGAATAAGCCATCAGGCGTTTGATATTGGTTTGCGCCAAGGCCCCGATGGCACCGACAAACATAGACAGCACGGCGAAGACAACAATCACTTGCTGCCATTGATCTTCAATACCGCCGAACGGCCCCACCAGCACACGGCCGATTAATATCATCGCTGCAAACTTTGGCGCACCCGCAAAGAAACCCGTCACGGGCGTTGGTGATCCCTCATAAACATCGGGCGTCCACATGTGGAACGGCGCAGCAGAAATTTTAAAGCCTAAACCACACAGCATAAAGACCATGCCCGCAATCAAGCCGGGCGAAGCGCCGTCTTCAATTACAGTAGCAATGCGGTCAAAATCAAGCGAACCTGTAAATCCGTAAACCATGGATAGGCCGTAAAGCAGCAAACCCGATGACAGTGCACCCAGCACGAAATATTTAAGCCCCGCCTCTGATGCGCGTAAGCTATCACGGTTCCATGCGGCCATGATGTAAAGCGCCAGCGCTTGCAGCTCGATACCAATGTAAATGGCGAGCAGGTTATTGGCTGAAACCATAATGCTCATCCCCAAAACGGCATAGAGCAACAGCACGGTATATTCGTATTTATCAAGCTTTTCAGACAGCAAATAAGGCCGCGCAAAAATCAAAGCCGTCGCCGCAGCAAGGCCTAATATCAGCTTCGCGTAATGGCCGTAATTATCAACAATCAGCGCATCATGAAAGGCGGTGCCTACAGGCATACCGAGGAAGAAACTGGAAAACGCAAAAGCTAGAAGCGCAAGAATACCAATGTAACGCACCAAGTCTGTGCGCTTTTGGCCGCCCGATACGCCAAACAATAAGAGGTTAGAGGCCGTCACCGCCAAGATAAGTTCTGGCAAAAAGAAGATAATCTTTTCCCACATGACTATTGTCCCCCAACGGTTGAGGCGACGGCTGTCGCGCTCTCTAAATTTGCAATAAGGTTATCAACTGAAACCGCCGTAATATCGGTAATCAAGGACGGATACACACCCAAGATGAGGGTGAACACCGCCAGCGGCGCAATCACAATAATCTCTCGGCGGGTCATATCAGCAATGCCGTCAAGCTTATCATTAGTCACCTCGCCAAACACGACTTCGCGGTAAAGATGCAGCGCATAGACAGCCGATAAAATCATGCCCAGTGCGGCACCAAAGGCAATCCACGGATTAACTTGATAGGCCCCAATCATGGTTAGGATTTCACCGATAAAGCCAGACGTCCCCGGCAAGCCGACATTGGCCATCGTAAAGAACAAGAAGAACGTCGCATAAACCGGCATATATTTGACAATACCACCGTAAAACGAGATTTCGCGTGTGTGCATCCGGTCATAAATCACACCCACACAGAAAAACAGCGCGCCAGAGATAAGCCCGTGGCTGAGCATTTGGAAGATCGCGCCTTGCAAGCCCTGCACATTCATCGCGAAAATACCCATGGTCACAAACCCCATATGGGCCACTGATGAGTAAGCAATCAGCTTTTTCATATCATTCTGGCGGTAGGCGACGAGCGATGTGTAGACAATAGCAATAATGGACATCCAAAACACGAGCGGCGCGAAGCTCAGTGACGCCTCTGGGAAGAGCGGCAGCGAGAACCGCAGCAAGCCGTAACCACCGAGTTTTAGCAAGATACCCGCAAGGATAACAGAGCCACCTGTCGGTGCTTCGACGTGGGCGTCGGGCAACCATGTATGAACGGGCCACATCGGCATCTTCACAGCAAATGAGGCAAAGAACGCCAGCCACAGGAGGTTTTGTACGCCGCCCGGTATTTTGACCTCTGTCATCAACACACGCATATCGGTTGTTGGTTCGCCCAGCACTTGGCCGCTGTAGTTATAAATCCAGAAGATGGCTGCGAGCATCAGCACAGAGCCAAGCAGCGTGTATAGGAAGAATTTATACGACGCATAAACGCGGTTCTTCCCGCCCCAAACGCCAATGATGATATACATCGGTATGAGCACAGCTTCAAAGAAGAGGTAAAACAGGACAAGATCCATAGCGCAGAACACGCCAATCATCAGTGTTTCCAAGATGAGAAACGCGACCATATATTCCAGCATACGGTCTTTGATGGATGTCGCGCTGGCAAGAATACAAAGCGGTGTTAAAAACGCAGTCAGTAGGATAAAGAGAACGGAAATCCCGTCCACGCCCATGCGGTAAGATATACCGCCGCCCAGCCAGGCCGCGTCTTCATAAAATTGAAAATCGGCCGTTGATCTGTCAAAGGACATGACCAGCAGTAAAGACAGCACAAAGACAACGCCCGAAATGATCAACGCGACCCAAGGGGCGTTAAGCGCAATTTGTGCTTTGGCTTGTTCCGAACGGGAGAAATAAGATACGCCCATTAAAATCAACGCACCCAATAATGGGATGAACGTAATCAGGGATAGAATTGGCAAACCTTCAAACATGGCTAGCCTCCCACTGTTCTAAAGACGAGGGCGATGATCAACGCCACACCGAGCAACATGACGAACGCCGCGTGATAGACATACCCTGTCTGGAGCTTTGAGACGCGCTTCGCTGCACCTGCTGCAAAAGCGGCCACACCATTCGGACCGAGCCCGTCAATTATTTTTTGGTCGCCGATTTTCCAGAATACATCCCCAAGCCAGCGTGTGGCCCGCACAATCGTCGCATCATAAAGCTCGTCAATATACCACTTATTGAGAAGGAAACGGTAAAGCACGCCGCCTCCTGTCTCTTCGACATTGCGGATATGTTTGGCCGCGCCCTCGCCGCGCATATACATGAACCATGCAATGATAAACCCAAAGGCGGACACCAAGACAGGCAGCACCAGCACCCAAACCGGATATTTGTGTCCGCCGCCGTGACCCGCGTCTGACGCTGTGCCTGTGTCCGCGGCCGCATATAAATTATCAGCGGCCAGCAAGCCTGCGTGGGGTTCAGATCCATAACCGCCGGGCAATGCGCCATTCCAAAACGCGACCGCGTCATAGCCCATAAACTTGCCGTAGAAATAAGCCCCCGCAAACACGGCACCGAAAGACAGCGCATAAAGCGGGATTAACATGACTTGCGGGCTTTCATGGGCGTGATCAATCGTATGCTTGTCACCGCGGTATTTGCCGTGAAATGTCATAAAGATAAGACGCCAGCTATAAAAGCTCGTCATCAGAGCGGCGACAACGCCGGCCCAGAAGGCAAAGACCGCCGCACCGTTACCGCCCGCAGCACCCGCTGCATAGGCCGCCTCGATAATCGCGTCCTTAGAGAAAAATCCTGCGAAACCCCAACCGAGTAATGGGATACCAACACCCGTGAGCGCCAGTGTGCCAATAATCATAGCTACGTAAGTTACTGGAATAACTTTATAGGTCCCACCCATTTTACGCATATCTTGTTCGTGATGCAGCGCATGAATGACAGAGCCTGCCCCCAGGAACAGCAGTGCCTTGAAAAAGGCGTGAGTGAAAAGGTGGAACATCGCCGCGTTATACGCGCCCACGCCAGCGGCAAAAAACATATAACCAAGCTGCGAACAGGTGGAATAAGCAATTACGCGCTTAATATCATTTTGCACGAGACCAACTGTTGCCGCAAATAAGGCCGTGAAAGCCCCGACAACCGTGATGAGACCTGAGGTCACGGGCGCGAGCTCATAAATTGGGTAAGCGCGACAGACAAGGAATACGCCCGCCGTCACCATGGTCGCCGCGTGAATAAGGGCCGACACAGGGGTCGGGCCTTCCATCGCATCGGGCAGCCAGACGTGTAAAACGAACTGCGCCGATTTCCCCATTGCGCCGATAAACAGAAGGAAAGCAATTAATTCAATTGCGTTCACCTCTAGGCCGAGGAACGGCAGGATAATCTCTTTATTGTCTTTTAATTGCTCGAACACAGTGTCGAAATTTACAGAGCCAAAGACTAAGAATATGGTCATGATGCCTAGCGCAAGGCCGACGTCACCAACACGGTTGGTCACGAAAGCTTTAATTGCGGCGGCATTGGCGCTTGGTTTTTTGTACCAGAACCCGATCAGTAGATATGACGCAAGCCCCACGCCTTCCCAACCAAAGAATAACTGGATGAAGTTATCCGCAGTCACGAGCATCAGCATCGCAAAGGTAAAGAGCGATAGATAAGAGAAGAAACGCGGCTTGGACGGATCGTCGCTCATATAGCCCCAGCTATAAAGATGCACGAGCGATGACACAGATGTCACGACCACGAGCATAACAGCCGTCAGCGTATCAATTTTAAGCGCCCAATTGGCCTTCAGTCCACCAACATCCATCCAGCGCATAATCTCGACCGTGTCCGTATGGTGGCCAAAACCTACTTTAATCAGGGCGACCCAAGACAAAGCGGCGGATAGGAATAACAGCGCCGTGGACGCAATCATGGACGGTTTTTCGCCAATCTTGCGGCCAAACACGCCAGCAATGATTGCGCCGATCAGGGGCGCAAAGACTATCGTTTGGAATAACATGGTGGTGGTCCCTAGCCCTTCATCAAATCGATATGTTCAACGGCGATATTTCCACGGTTACGGAAATATACCACAAGGATTGCTAATCCAACGGCGGCTTCTGCGGCCGCAACGGTCAAGATAAACAATGCGAAAATTTGCCCCGCTATGGGGTCATTGCCCGGTATCGCGGCCATATGCGTTGAAAACGCAACAAAATTGATATTCACCGCTAGCAAGATAAGCTCGACGCACATCAATATAATAATGACGTTTTTACGGTTTACGAAAATGCCGAAAACACCAATGGTGAATAACATCGCCGCAACGACAAGGTAATGTGAAAGACCGATAACCATTACTTGATCCCCTGCCCTGGCTCAATGTCCACAAGCTCAACACCTTGCTCACGCGTTCGCGCCATTTGAGCGTTAGCGTCTTGTTTACGGACACCGTCACGGTCGCGCAGTGTCAGCGTAATAGCACCAATCATAGCGACCAAAAGAACGAGACCCGCAGCTTCAAAGAAGCCCCCATATTGTGTGTAAAGAACATCGGCAAATTGCTCGAGATTTGTGCGGCCCGTTGTGTTTTCGGCCAGCGCTTGGCTATTGTCACCTGTCACATAAACCGCGCCCACGAAAATCATTTGTATCAGCAGGACAAGCGCGACCAGCGCACCAATCGGTAAATACTGCAAGAAGCCTTGTTTCATTTCGACGAAATCAACGTCCAGCATCATAACCACGAACAGGAATAAGACCGCAACCGCACCAACGTAAACCATAACCAATAACAACGCGAGAAACTCTGCGCCCATAAGAAGGAACAAGCCCGCTGCGCTAAAGAACGTCAGGATCAAAAACATAACAGAATGCACAGGGTTGCGCGCCGCGACGACCATGAAAGCCGCCGCAACGGCAACAAAGGCCAGGATATAAAAAGCAATAGTAACAATCACGACTCGAGGTCCCCTTTAACTTGGCCGCTCTTTAGCGGTAAGGCGCGTCAATGGCTAGATTTTTCGCGATTTCTCGCTCCCACCGATCACCATTCGCCAGCAGCTTATCTTTATCATAATAAAGCTCTTCGCGCGTTTCGGTGGCAAATTCAAAATTCGGCCCCTCAACAATGGCGTCAACGGGACAGGCCTCTTGGCAGAACCCGCAATAAATACATTTGACCATGTCGATATCATAACGCGTTGTGCGGCGTGAACCGTCTTCGCGCGGTTCAGCCTCAATGGTAATGGCTTGGGCGGGGCAAATGGCTTCGCAAAGCTTGCACGCAATGCAGCGTTCTTCGCCGGATGGATAACGACGCAGCGCATGTTCCCCGCGAAAACGCGGTGATAGCGGGCCTTTTTCAAACGGGTAGTTAATCGTGACCTTGGGCGCAAAGAAATACTTCATTGCCAGCCAAAAGGCAGAGACAAATTCCAAAAGCAAAGCGCCGCGAATGATTTGTTTAATACGTTCCATGATGGATCCTAGAACTTGTCGCCAAGAAAGACGACATATGTCGACACAAAAATAACAGCTGCGAGAGACGTTGGCAGGAAGACTTTCCACCCCAGACGCATCAATTGGTCATAACGGTAACGGGGTACAATCGCCTTCACCATGGCAAACATAAAGAACAAAAACGCAGTCTTTAAAAAGAACCAGATAAACGGCGGAATGATTGGGTTGTCCCAGCCAAAATCAACGGGGGCGTGCCATCCGCCCAAGAACAGAATTGTCATCATAGAGCACAGCAACATGATGTTCACATATTCGCCAAAGAAGAACATCAAAAACGGCGTGGATGAATACTCAACCTGATAACCCGCGACCAACTCTGATTCCGCTTCGGGAAGGTCAAAGGGTGGTCGGTTGCTCTCTGCCAAAGCAGAGATAAAGAACATAATGCCCATGTAAAACATCACAGGAAACAGCACGAGTTTCAGCGGCGATGTTGGGTTTAAAAGGAACATATTCCAATTCCACATGCCACCTGATTGTGCGTTTACAATGTCTGTTAAGTTCATAGAGCCGCTGAGGAAGATAACGGTCAGAATAATAAACCCGATGGAAACTTCATAAGACACCATTTGCGCGGCAGAGCGAAGTGCGCCCATAAATGGATATTTGGAATTAGACGCCCAGCCTCCAATAATAATGCCGTAAACGCCCATGGAACTAATCGCTAGGACGTAAAGAATACCGATATTAATGTCAGAGATGACCCACCCCGGCGCGACAGGAATAACCGCCCAAGCGAGGAACGCCATAACAAGCGTCAGGACAGGCGCAAGGATAAAGAGAAACCGATCAGATCCTGCGGGAACGACAATCTCTTTGAAGAAAAATTTCAAGGCATCGGCAATGGTTTGCAGTAGACCAAACGCCCCCACGACATTCGGCCCGCGGCGCATTTGCACCGCTGCCCAAATCTTACGGTCCGCCAACACAAGCGCCGCCACAAGCAGCGCCAGGGTCAGCACAAACATCAAGACTTGCGCAAACTTCCAGCCAAACCACGCCAAAGGCGACAGGTCACCCCAAAACGTACTGGCGGCAAAAATATTTGTTATTTCAATCGCTTGCGTCATTATTCTGCCGCCTCTTTGACGCCGTCATCGGCGCGTTTGACGGCCGAGCACTCCGCCATCACTTCTGACGCCCGCGCAATTGGGTTCGTCATATAAAAATCATCGATTGGGTTCACAAATGGTGCAGCCAACATGTGGCCTGCCTCACCAACGGATTTCAAATCAAGCGCAGGCACCGCGTCGTCACCTGGCGCGTAATCCAGGCCTGCAAAGCTTGGATGTTGCGCGAATAACAATTCACGCAGGGCATCAAGATTGTCATAGGGTAGCACGCGGTTCAGATGACCCGATAGCGCGCGAATAATCGCCCAATCTTCTTTGGCATCGCCCTTTGGCGCAACGGCCGCGAGACCCATTTGTACGCGGCCTTCGGTGTTGACATATAGCCCGCTTTTTTCAGTGTAGGCAGCGGCAGGCAGGATAACGTCGGCAACATGTGCCCCCGCATCGCCGTGGCTACCTTGATAAATAACGAATGTGTCTTTCAAGGCTGATGTGTCAAGCTCATCAGCGCCTAGCAAGAACACCGTATCAAGCGCACCCGATTTGGCAGCGTCTAAAATCTCTGTCGTGCCAAGGCCGCCCTCACCTGGAAGAAAGCCCATATCGAGGCCCGCAACGCGCGACGCCGCATCATGTAGCACGTTGAATCCATTCCAACCCGCACTGACCATGCCGAATTTTTCTGCAAGTTTCGCGCAAGCCCGCAAAACTTGCGGCCCGTCTTTGCGCGACAACGCGCCTTGGCCGATAATAATCATCGGACGCTTTGCAGATTTCAATTTCCGCGCAAAGCCTTTGGTGGAGTTAGTCAAATCGTCAATATCAGATGGCTTTGTGCCGATATGTTCATAAGGATATGTCAGATCAACGGCCTCGCCAATCATGGCGACATCCAAACTGCCCGCGTTCCACGCTTTGCGGATGCGCGTGTTAATCAGCGGCGCCTCTAGACGGGTATCAGACCCGATAATCAAGACAGCGTCAGCGTCTTCAATCCCCGCAATGGTCGAATTAAACAGATATGAACTGCGCTCCCCAGTCCCAATCGTCGAGCCGTCTTGGCGACAATCGATGTTTTTGACGCCAAGGCTATCCATCAAGTCTTTTAGCGCTTTTAGGCTTTCCGCGTCGCATAAATCACCCGCAACTGCGGCGATTTTGCTAGCGTCACCGCTCAAGCGTTCTGCGACAACGGCCAAGGCCTCATCCCACCCCACAGCGGCAAGCTTGCCGTTTTTACGCACAAATGGGCGGTCTAGGCGTTGACGCGCAAGGCCGTCCCACACAAACCGTGTCTTATCAGAAATCCATTCTTCATTCACCGCGTCATTGATAATCGGCAGGATACGCAGCACTGCACCTGCGCGGCTATCAACCCGAATGTTTGAGCCCACCGCATCCATAACATCGACAGAATTAACGTGCTCTAACTCCCACGGGCGCGCGTTAAAAGCGTAAGGCTTTGATGTCAGCGCACCGACGGGACACAAATCAATTACATTGCCTGACATTTCAGACGTGAGTGATTTTTCAAGATAAGTCGTAATCTCAGCGTCCTCACCGCGCGCAGCAAGGCCAATTTCCTCAACACCAGCGACTTCAGTGATAAACCGAACGCAACGGGTGCATTGAATACAGCGCGTCATCACCGTTTTGACCAGCGGTCCCATGAATTTATCATCGACTGCGCGTTTGTTTTCCTCAAAGCGCGATCCGTCACGGCCGTAAGCCATAGCTTGATCTTGCAGATCACATTCACCGCCTTGGTCACAGATTGGGCAATCTAGCGGGTGATTAATCAGCAGGAACTCCATCACGCCTTCGCGTGCTTTTTTCACTGTTTCACTATTCGTGCGGATATTGGGCGGTGTACCGTCACGGTTCGGACGAAGGTCTTTGACTTGAAGCGCACAGGACGCCTGCGGCTTTGGCGCACCCACCCATTCGACAAGGCACATACGGCAGTTACCCGCCACGGACAGGCGTTCATGGTAACAAAAACGCGGAATTTCCGCGCCCGCTTCCTCGCAGGCCTGCATCAGGGTCAAATCCCCGGGCACATCCAATTCGATACCGTCGATATTTACTTTTCTTAGGTCTGACATGATCTACTCCGCCGCCATTGATGCCACATCAGGCACAAAGACGGGCTTGCCCGCACGGTAATTGTCAATGCGGTCTTCAATTTCGTGGCGGTAGTGACGGATAAGGCCTTGGATAGGCCATGCCGCCGCATCACCGAGCGCGCAGATGGTATGACCTTCGACCTGTTTCGTCACAGATAGAAGCATATCAATCTCTGACGTGTCGGCTTCGCCGCGCACCATGCGTTCCATCACGCGCCACATCCAACCTGTACCTTCGCGGCAGGGTGTGCATTGACCGCAGCTCTCATGCTTATAAAAATAAGACAGCCGCGCGATGGCTTTGACCACATCCGTGGACTTATCCATGACAATCATTGCTGCCGTGCCGAGGCCCGATTGATGTTCGCGCAGCGCGTCAAAATCCATCAAAACCGTGTCGCAAATCTCTTTCGGCAAAAGTGGCACGGATGAGCCGCCAGGAATAACGCATTTAAGGTTATCCCAACCACCGCGAACGCCGCCAGCATATTCCTCGATAAGGGTTTTCATCGGGATCGACAGGCTCTCTTCGATGTTACAGGGCGTATTGACGTGGCCCGAGATTGAGAAAACCTTTGTGCCTTTGTTATTGTCGCGACCAAATTGTGTCCACCACTCCACGCCGCGGCGCAGGATTGTCGGCACAACGGCAATGGATTCCACATTGTTTACCGTTGTTGGGCAACCGTAGAGGCCCGCACCCGCTGGGAATGGCGGCTTGAGGCGCGGTTGTCCCTTTTTACCCTCTAAGCTTTCGAGCAGTGCGGTTTCTTCGCCGCAAATATAGGCGCCTGCCCCGTGGTGCATGTAAATATCAAAATCCCAGCCAGAGCCACAGGCGTTTTTACCCACAAGACCCGCTGCATAGGCTTCATCAATCGCGGCCTGCAAACGGTTGCGTTCCAGAATATATTCGCCGCGCACATAGATATAGCAAGCATGAGCCTGCATCGCGAACGACGCGACCAAACAGCCCTCAATCAGCAGATGCGGATCATGGCGCAAAATATCACGGTCTTTACAGCTACCGGGCTCCGATTCATCCGCATTGACGACGAGATAATGCGGGCGATTACCGACTTCTTTAGGCATGAATGACCATTTCAGGCCCGTTGGGAAACCCGCACCGCCACGACCCCGAAGACCCGATGATTTTGTCTGATCAATCAACCAGTCTTTGCCTTGGGCCAGCATCGCCGCTGTGCCCTGCCACGCGCCGCGTTCCTGCGCCCCCTTAAGGCCCCAATCTTTCAGGCCATAAAGGTTTTGGAATATCCGGTCTTTATCTTGTAAAAGCTCTGCCATTACGCCTTCACTTTCGTTTTGCTAGCTTTAGTGGCTGCTTTCGCGAGCACTTTGGCTTGTTTAACCCATTCATCGCGTTTGATACGCCCAGGAATAGAGTCGATAAGGTCTTCGACCATTTTCACATCAGCCACTTTCCACGCGCCGATTTGGCGGAAATAGTAAATGCCTTTGGAGTTGAGGTCTTTTTCAAACTTCGGGCCGACGCCTTTGATTTTCTTTAAATCATCGGGCGTTCCGTCCGTTGGCCCGTCCGTGTAAATAACCTGCGGCTTTGAAACCGGTTTACGCGCAGACGGCTTTGGATTTTTCACAGGCTTTGGGGGTGTGAGCGTCTTTGGCGTATTTTTACGTCCCGACGATGTCGCGCGAACGCCTTTTGGATCAGCCGCATGTTCAGTAATCGCGACCTTTTTACCGGCGTTGGGTAGCTTTTTCAGCTTCCCGCGCGCTTGCGATAGCTTTTCTGTCGTCAGCGCGAGTGCACCACCAGCAGGCTCACTTGTATGACGACCAGATTGCGATCCCGGCTTTGGTGTTCTACCCGCTACCAAATCGTCCAGCACGGCTTCCAAACTCTCGGCCGTCAGGTCTTCGTAATAATGATCCCCATCTGCGTTAGAGATTTGAACCATAGGCGCATTCGCGCATGATCCAAGGCATTCGACCTCTAACCATGACAGCTTGCCGTCGTCGGAAATTGACCGCTGCGGCCCAATCTTACGCTTTAGCATTGCAATCAAATCATCCGAACCACGCAGCCAGCACGGTGTTGTCCCGCAAAGCTGCACATAATGCGTGCCCACAGGCTCCAAATTATACATCGTGTAAAACGTCGCGACCTCATAGACGCGGATATAGGCCATATCGAGCATTTCGCCGAGCAAGCGCAAGGCAGGCTCAGGCAGCCAGCCGCCTGCATCCTTTTGCGCAATCCAAAGCGCAGGGATGAGGGCTGAGCGCTCACGACCCTTGGGGAATTTCTTCACCCACATGTTGATTTCTTTTTTCGCAGCAGCCGAGAGGGTGAACTCATCAGGTTGGCGAATAGCTAAGCGGCGTGCACTCATTTCATAACCCTTGTGATTTGGACATCTGAGTCCATCAAAAAGCCGTCAGCCATGATTTTGCCGTGCGGCATATGCGCAATGACAACGTCCTCTTTGGATTGCAAAACCTGAAAATGGTATCCATCAGCAAAATAAGCCGAAACGACCTCATAACCCAAACCAAGATAGTCAGAATATGTTTTCTTCATAGGATTACTCATCGGTCAATCTCCCCAAACACGATGTCGAGCGAGCCTAAAATCGCGGAGACATCAGCCAACATATGGCCCTTGTTCAAATAATCCATGGCTGCCAAATGCGGGAACCCTGGCGCGCGAATTTTACAGCGGTAAGGCTTATTCGTACCGTCCGCGACCAGATAAACACCAAACTCGCCCTTTGGCGCTTCGACACAAGTATAAACTTCGCCCGCTGGCACGTGGAAACCTTCGGTATAAAGCTTAAAATGATGGATAAGCGCTTCCATGCTTTGCTTCATTTCGGCGCGGCGGGGCGGCGTGATTTTGTTATTCGTGCTCATGACGGGGCCGGCCGGCATCATCTCCAGGCACTGCTTCATGATTTTAACAGATTCATACATCTCATCAACGCGGCAGAGGTAGCGGTCAAAACAGTCACCGTTCTTACCCAGCGGGATTTTAAAATCGAGTTCTGAATACACTTCATAGGGCTGGTTACGGCGAAGGTCCCACGGAATGCCGGACCCGCGCACCATAATGCCGGAAAAGCCCCAATCATAGCAGTCTTGCTTCGACACCACACCAATATCGACGTTGCGCTGTTTAAAAATACGGTTACCCGTCAGCAGCGTCTCAATATCCTTAAGCTTTTGCGGGAACTGCTCGCACCATAGAAGCAAATCATCGACCAGCTTTGGCGGCAGGTCTTGGTGAACACCCCCAGGACGGAAATACGCTGCGTGCATACGCGAGCCTGATGCGCGTTCATAAAACACCATTAATTTTTCGCGCTCTTCAAATCCCCAGACAGGCGGGGTCAGCGCGCCAACATCCATCGCCTGAGTCGTGATATTGAGCATATGGCTGAGAATACGGCCAATTTCGGAGTATATAACGCGGATAAAGCTCGCGCGGCGCGGCACTTCAATGCCCGCAAGCTTTTCTATTGCGAGGCAAAACGCATGCTCTTGGTTCATCGGCGCCACATAGTCAAGGCGGTCAAAATACGGCATGGCTTGCAGATAGGTCTTATGCTCGATTAGCTTTTCTGTACCGCGGTGCAACAGACCTATATGCGGGTCAACGCGCTCGACAATCTCGCCTTCCAACTCCAGCACAAGACGCAACACGCCGTGAGCCGCAGGGTGCTGCGGACCGAAATTAATGGTGAAATTGCGGTCATCACCTTCGAGTATAGCTTCATGTTTGGTCATTATTTCAAACCCTCTTCACCCTCAAAATCCGCAATTGCGGCATCGGGCACAACAGTCGTACAGACACTATAGTCAAGCACATTTTGGCGAAAAGCGCTGCCAACGCGGCGACGAATAACTTCGCATTTATTATGAACAGGCAAAGCGATGTTACGGAAGGACGCCCCAGACCCTTCCACATGGCCACGCATCATGCGTTGCAAATCTGGTGGGAATTGAGAAATCCGACGCTCAAGTTCTGCGTCAGACATATTATCGACGACCTCTTCTGCACCGTAGCCGTCATCAAGATAATTAGCATAGGCCATAATCTGATCCCAATAGGCCGCAATAGACATCAAATCATCCATATTGTGATACCACGCAGGACTACTGCTTGCGGACGCGCTACCCGGTTTTTGACCATAATACATTGTGCCGCCAACCGCCGCCATTGAACATGTTTGCGCAACCCGAACAGGGGTCTTGCCGAGCGAGCCGCGATATAAATCCTCGGAATATTTAGTGACGACATTCAAATATTTTGTCCGACAGGCCGAAACCGCTGGGTCGCCCTCTTCATTATCGCAAATGTCGTTGTCATTCACGTCATCACAGGGCTGTTGCATCGTTTTTGTCAGGCCGTTCGCAACTGGAGCCGCATTAGAGGCCTCATTTGGAAAATCCATACCGCTTAGAATTTGTTCAATTTGCGCTGGCGTCATACCCGCTTCGACCAAGCCTTGACGCATCTCAGATTTGCTTGGCATCATCGCAGCAATCTGTTCAGGCGTCATGCTATAGGGTGACGCTTGCGCAGCCGCCATAGGCGCAGTGACAAAGGCCGCAACGCACAACAAGGATAATGCCGTCAATGTGCGGGCCAAACGCATTAAGCCTCCTCCGCTTTCTCATCACCCGGCAGGACGTATTTCGCGCCTTCCCATGGGGACATGAAATCAAAGCTGCGATATTCTTGCGGTAGGTTTACAGGCTCATAGACGACCTGTTTACGCTCGTCATCATAGCGCACTTCGACAAAGCCCGTCAGCGGGAAGTCTTTGCGCAGTGGATAGCCTTCAAAACCGTAATCAGTCAGGATACGGCGCAGATCTGGATGACCATCAAAGCTAATCCCGTACATGTCGAAAGCTTCGCGTTCATACCAATCAGCATTGGGGTAAAGCGCGGTTAGGCTCGGGACGGGGACGGCTGTATCTGTTGTGATTTTCACGCGGATGCGGCGGTTATGCTGCATGGATAGCATGTGATAGACCACATCAAAGCGGCGGTCGCGAGCAGGATAATCTGCGCCTGCAATGTCCATCAAGGCCGCAAAACGACAGACCGGGTCATCGCGCAAAAAGCTAATGACTTTCACGATCTCTGCACGGCGGGCATTCACTGTGATCTCTTCGCCTTTGTTGCCAAAGTCATGGATATCGACAGAATTGACGGCGTCGCCGAGGCTATCGATGATATGATCTTTCAAATCTTGCATGATCTATCTTTCAATATTGCCTTCGCGGCGAATTTTCTTTTGGAGCTGCAAAATACCGTAGACCAGCGCTTCAGCTGTCGGAGGGCAACCAGGGACATAAATATCCACGGGCACAATACGGTCACAACCCCGCACCACGGCGTATGAATAATGGTAATAACCACCGCCATTGGCGCAGCTACCCATTGAAATCACGTATCGCGGGTTAGGCATTTGGTCATAAACCTTACGCAGCGCAGGGGCCATTTTATTGGTCAGCGTACCCGCAACAATCATCACGTCCGACTGGCGGGGGCTAGCACGCGGTGCAAACCCAAAGCGTTCCACATCGTAACGCGGCATAGAGGCTTGCATCATTTCAACAGCGCAGCAGGCCAGACCGAATGTCATCCACATCAAGCTACCTGTGCGCGCCCACGTGATCAGATCATCGGACGCCGCCGTGATAAACCCTTTATCGGCCAGTTGATCGGATAGACCGTCAAAATACGGGTCGTGTTTTTTCGGATCATAAGCAGGTGTGCCCAAGTCGCGCGCAGCAGCGCCAGCCGCAAATTCAGGGTCGTTTGGCATAATGATATTTGTCATCTTTATCTCCTTCGGTCTGCTTGACTATTCCCAGTCAAGCGCCCCCTTCTTCCATGCGTAGACTAGGCCAGCGACCAGTTCCATCAGGAACAACATCACCACGAACCAGCCCCAAAAGGTCATTTCATCAAGGGTGACCGCGTATGGGAACAAGAAGGCCACCTCAAGGTCAAAGATAATGAACAGAATTGCAACGAGGTAAAACCGCACATCAAATTTCATGCGGCTATCGTCAAAAGCGTTGAAGCCGCACTCATAGGTCGAGACTTTCTCGCTATCGGGACTGGACGGAGCCATTAATTTGGCGGCCACTAGGAACAAAAGCGACAAGGCCGTCGCAATACCGAATAGGATGATAATCGGGAGATAGTCTAAAAGAAAGTCAGACATAGGGGCTCTTCTAGTCAAAAGTCAGGCGCGAGGCGCATATTTGGCCGTCAGTGTCATTATGGCGAGCCAAAGACTCGGCCAAGAGCATTGGCAGTCGGGGCGGAAACTAGTCAGCGACCCTCCCCTTTGCAATGGCTAAATCATGATTTTACAGGGTTTTTACCTGCAAATCAGCCGCCTAATTGCGACTGTTTCGCAAGTGCATTTATGCAGCCGCAATAGCCGTGGCGGTCTGTCGCATGACGGCTTTCGCCTCGGGCTGCGGCAAGAACATCCACATGTGATTCTGACCCTTAACTTGGGTTAAATGCACCTCTGTGCCTGCTGCCTTGGCCAAATCTGCAAATTTGAGGATGTCTGGGTAAAGCAAATCGCGCCCACCCGCCCAAATATGCAGCGGCGGTAAACCTGATAAATCGCCGTATATCGGGCTGCATAAGGGGTCTTTGGGGTCGCGGTCACCGATATAAAGCGCTGTCGCCATGGCGATGCCGTCAAGCCCAATCATGACAGAGCGCGCGTCCGCTGCGATGACGTCAGGATTGCTCATGGATACATCCACCCAAGGCGACCAGAGGATGAGCGCAGCTGCACTCTCTTCGTCATTATCACGCTGATATTGGGCGACTTGCACGGCCAGACCCGCCCCCGCACTATCGCCGCCCATGATAATTTTTGCCTTTGGATATTGCACGCGAATGTCGTTGAATATCGCGACGCCAAAGTCTCTGATATCTTGGACCGATGCGTCTGGCGCCAGCGGATAACGCGGCGCGATTATGGTCGTGTCAGAGGCTATGCAAAGCTTTGACAGCCCCGCAAAATGCTCTTTCATAATGTCGTAAAAATAGGCTCCGCCGTGAAAATACAAAACCACGCGCGTCTCAGTGCTATCGCCTTTTGGAGGATGCAGCGTGTAAACGTCGCGACCCATAAAAGCACTCTGCGTGATGCTGTGTTTGCGGCGCATTTTTTCAGTCGGATAGCCTCGACGCCGATAATCCGCCGCGATGGCTTTTTGCATATTATCTTTGTACCGGCTGCGAGCCAGCACAAAGTTGATGAGTTGTCCGCGCAAACTGACCACGGCTATAACCCCATTTGGCGCACAGCCAAGTCGCGCATGATTTCCTCAGACCCGCCACCAATGGCTAGAACTTTGACTTCTCGGTAGACATTTTCCACACGGTTCCCGCGAAGATAACCCGCCCCGCCGAGGATTTGCATCGCCTCACTGGCGCAAAACTCCAGCGCTTTGGTTGCGAAGAACTTAGATTTGCATATTTCCGCCACTGGTAAATCGCCCTGCTCTATGCTCCAGCAAATATTATCAAGATAGGCTTGGGTCGCGTCAATTTTGGCCGACATATCCGCGATTTTATGGCGTATGACTTGGTGCTTAATCATCGGCTTCCCGAAGGTCTCGCGCTGTTTCGCCCATTCAATACTGTCGTCCAAGCAAACTTTCATCATGCCCAGCGCAATGGCCGATAGCCCAAGACGTTCATAGTTGAAATTATTGACGATCTGGATGAAGCCGTAATCTCGTTGCCCCATCATATTTTCGGCAGGCACGCGGCAATCATCAAAAAACAATGTCGCCTGATTGCTCGCCCACCATCCCATTTTCTTTGTCAGCGGCGCACGCGAAAAACCGGGCGTGTCGGCATCAACAAAAAATAGTGATATTCCCGTCAACCCGGGCCCGCCTGTGCGAGCTCCGATGACAAAATACTCACTTTCCATACCGCCCGTGATAAACGTCTTTGATCCATTAATAACCCAATGATTGCCGTCCAGCTTGGCCGTCGTCTTCATATTAGCGACATCAGAGCCGCCGCCAGGCTCAGTAATGCCGAGGCTAGAGCCCTTACGGCCCTGCACGATGTCTTTGAGGCAGCGGTCTTTGATGTCTTGGCTCGCGAGTTTTTCAATGGGATCCAGTGATATACCGCGTCCGCCCAGCGCGGCTTGCACACCGCCCGCGCCGCATTGGGCCATTTCCTCTGCGTAGATGACCCGCATAAACGGGTCATCAAAGCCTAGACCGCCGTAACGCTCGTCAATACCCAAACCAAAAACACCCAGCGCACCAAGTTTTTCATGTAACGCCCACGGCACCGCCCCTGCCTCGTCCCAGTCAAAAGCGTAAGGACGGATTTCCTTCTCAACGAAATTTTTTATGACCGCGCGAAAGGCCGCGCGTTCTTCGGTTTCAAAAGGGCGTTTCATATACATCTGCGCATATCCTATCTGTGCGGCAATTCGCTTTCCATGCTTATGTGGATTACCTTGCCTTATCAACGGTCTATCGGCTAGGGACATAGCGGGGCGATAATCCCGACAGTCATTCTAAGGCCCCGTTAATGTTGGCCGCCCAAGAGTCTTGTAGGAGCTTTGCATGCTAATTTGGTTTGCCTTTGCCGCGATTGCGATTTTAGTCATTCTATACGTCTGCGGGCCCCTTTACGGCCCTGTAGAAGACGCCGTGGAATCCGAGGAAGTCGCGCAATATAAATCAGAGTTGCAGGCCCTTAATGACCTTATAGACAATGGAACCACGGGTGACGATATAGAGGCCAAGAAACGTGTCTTGGAGAAACGCCTTATAGAGGTCGCAACCCGTAAAGCCGCAGCGTCAACGCCAGTATCACCCGTGACGCTTATGGGTGTGGCGGGGCTATTCGCGCTTGGCGGGGCTGCACTTTACACGCAAATCGGTGCGCCAGAATTAACTGACCGTGCAGCATTAAAAACACCCACCTTATCCGCTGACCAAGCGCTCTCACAAAACAGCGTTACGGGCGGCGCCATTGACCCCGACCACGAGGGTGACGTAACGATGGAAGAATTGGTCGAGCGGCTAGAGGTTCGCTTGCAATCTGAACCTGACAACCCCCAAGGTTGGATACTATACGCGCGGTCTTTGATGACATTGCGACGGTTTGAGCGCGCTTTTGAGGCCTATGAAAAAACGCTCGCCCTGACCGATAACAACCCGAATGTGACAGAGGAATATGCTAGTGCCCGTGCCTTTGCTTCGCAAGAAAATGGCCAGGCCCCCGCAACGATACCCGCCCCTCCGATCACAGCAAATCGCGCGCAACCCGGCCCAACACAGGACGACATTGCGGCGGCACAATCTATGTCTGATGAAGACCGCAGCGCGATGATTCAGGGCATGGTTGACGGCTTGTCAGAAAAGCTTGTCGACAACCCTAATGACCCACAAGGCTGGGTGCGGCTGTTGCGGGCACGCAAAGTTTTGAGCCAAACGCCAGAGGCCCAAGCCGAAATTGAGCGTATGAAAAAGCAGTTTGGCGACCGCCCGCTGACCATCGCGCAAATCCTGCAACAAAGCGGCTGGGAGTAGCGCGTCACAGACCCAGGTCCTCCGCTACGTCTTGGTAATTATTGAGTTTTTACTTGTAGCGCACGCTGTTTTGTGACTAAGCTGTAACCCTTAGCACATATCTCAGAGGGCGCAACCATGAGCACAATTAAAGACAAAGACCTAGCCGCATTTATGGAGGCGGTCATTGCCCGCAATCCGGGCGAACCAGAATTTCATCAAGCCGTTCAAGAAGTCGCAATGGATATTGTGCCTTACATCAAAGACAATAAACGCATGCAAGAAATGCGGATATTGGAACGCATGACAGAACCCGACCGTATCGTGTCCTTCCGCGTGGTTTGGCAAGATGACGCTGGAAAAATACAGGTCAATCGCGGTTATCGTGTGCAGCAAAACAATGCCATCGGCCCGTATAAAGGCGGTATTCGTTTTCACCCAACAGTGACGCAATCTGTTTTAAAGTTCCTGGCGTTTGAACAAGTCTTTAAAAACAGCCTGACGGGCCTACCGCTTGGTGGTGGTAAAGGCGGCGCTGATTTTGACCCCAAGGGTAAATCTGACGCCGAAATCATGCGCTTCTGCCAAGCCTTCATGACAGAGTTGTCTAAATATATCGGTCAATTCACTGATGTGCCTGCGGGCGATATCGGCGTTGGCGGCCGCGAAGTCGGCTATATGTTTGGCCAATTCAAACGTCTAAAAGACACATTTGAAGGTGTTTTGACAGGCAAAGGTATTGAATTTGGCGGCTCGCGCATCCGTCCAGAAGCGACGGGTTACGGCGTTGTCTATATGATGGAAGCCATGCTCGACCGCATAGGCGAAAAACTCGACGGCAAAGTTTGCCTCGTCTCTGGTTCTGGGAATGTAGCGCAGTTTTGCGCTGAAAAACTGCTCGATTTAGGCGCTAAGGTTGTTTCCATGTCCGACAGTTCTGGCACGGTTTATAAAGAAGACGGGCTATCGCGTGATGACCTCCAGTGGATTATGGATTTGAAGAACGAGCGCGGCGGACGTCTGTCCGAGGCTGAAAAAGGCATTGGCGCGAAATTTTACAAAGGTAACCGTCCCTGGGCCCTGCCCGGAGAGTTGGCTTTTCCCTGTGCCACGCAAAACGAGATTGAAGAAGCGGATGCGCGCGCGCTGGTTAAAACAGGTTGCCGCGGCATTTCCGAAGGCGCGAATATGCCCTCTACACCAGAGGCTATTGATATCATCAGAGAGGCCGGCATCATGCACGCGCCCTCCAAGGCCGCTAACGCTGGCGGTGTGGCTGTATCAGGCCTAGAGATGAGCCAAAACAGCCTGCGTATGAGTTGGTCACGCGAAGAAGTGGATGAGCACCTTAAGAAAATCATTCTCAACATCCACACCCAATGCGTGGACAAAGGCGGCTGTGACCATGATGTAAATCGTATTGATTATTTCAAAGGCGCGAATATCGCAGGCTTTGATAAAGTCGCCAATGCGATGCTGGCTTACGGAGCGGTCTAACAGGCTAACAGCCTGCTTTCTCCTGGTCAGCCCCTTCACGCCATCAGAGGTGATTGTGCCTTGCCGCGATTGCTAGGGCCGCGCAACGGCTAACAATTTGCTACGCCACAAGGACTATCGAAAATATCCTCATCGGGCCACTCAAGGTCAAAGAATGGGTCAAAGACAGTATCGATCGGGTCAACCAGTTTTTGCGGCACACCCGGCAAGTCATCGTCTTCTTCGGGCAGAACAAAGACATCAACATCGAAGGTCCGGAAATCTGGGCCCGTGGTTGGTTCTGTGCGCAGGCGCTCATTAAATAGTTTAAAGCTATCTGGCGGCAAAACGAACGGACCAATGGGTGCGCTATCGGCGCGCGGGATAAAGACGGCATTACCACTTTGGTTGACCGTAATCGCCCCGCCGCGCGAGACGATACGAATTTCACCGTCTGGATTACTGCCCGTTTGTCGCGACCCTGGCCCGCGCAAAACAAAAATGGTTGCGCCGTCTGGGTCAGCCTGTGACGGGTCATTGATCAGACCCAACTCTAGCGCAATTGCAATAGCGTCCTCACCAACCAGACCCTCAACGATCGTGCCCCGCACACCAAGCGAGGCCACAGGCGTATCAATCGACACGCTCTCTGGCCCGGATTTTGAAATATTGCCCGACATAAAACGGAACATGCCTTTGGTGACATTGGCTTGTAAGGAATTGGAGTCTTTGTCTGGATCATAAACAAATCGGTCGATCACCAATTCACATTCTGGCCCGACGGTAAATACCGTTTGATCTTTTAACAGCACTTGCAGGCTAGAAACGCGCGCTGAATTGACCTGGTCGCCAAGGCGCACATCATCTTTGACGATCGCCTTTTTGACGTCTTCGCCTTGCGACTGAATTGTCACTTGCCCTTTAACAGCTGCGTTCACGCCAATGACGTCCTGAGCCAAGGCCGCGCTCGGTAATCCGATAAGCATGGCAGTGGTCAGTAAAGCTGATTTTATTGTGTAAGTTTTTGTCATCGCGCGCCCCTAAAAATCCAACAAAATTTTGAACTCACCGCCCAAATTGTCAAAGCCGCTACCCGGGATATTGGTTTTTCGTTCAATGTAGTTCCCGGCAATCTCAAAAGTGACGGGTTCCAGCAATCTGCGCGGGCCCATGCCAAAGGATTCGAACAGACGATTAGCCTTTATGCCTGTTGCCAAACGGCCTTTGAAGTTTTCATCCGCGCGTGGTTCTGCGGGGAATAAAAAGATGGAGTTGCCATCATATTTAATATCGCGATATTCACCAGACGCCCGAATATAACTGTCCGCATTAAAGGCATAGACGGCTTGGGCACGAGCGCGAAAGCCGTCATAGGCCAAACTATCATCAACGGCCTCTTTATCCTCATAGGCCAAATTAAAGACCATCAAGACACTATCCGTAGGCGTGTATTCAAGCCCGGCATCCAGCACAAGCTTATCACCAGAGCGGTTGACTTCATTGGTTGTGAAATTCAGTTCTTTAAAGTCCTGATCCGCATATTCCCCGCGCAAGCTCCAAATCAGGCTCTCTGATAACGCAGCGCTGACGGCCGCAAAACCGCCAATTTGATCAAGATAAGACTCACCGCTCACATTGACCGTGAGAAGTTCAGGACCAGCAGACACTTTGATCGAGCCGATGCGGCCCTCAATGCCAGCTTCCAATCCGTAAATATCAAAGTCAGCGTCACTGACTGTTTCGTGGCGGCGAATTTGGGCGTCACCGCGCACATAGAGACGCGAATTGCCTGTATCGGATAGCGGCAGACTATAGCGTCCCACGGCTTGTAACGTCGCAGAGCTATCGCCTTTGTCACGACCGCCAAAGACCACATCGCCAATCGCATTACCCGCATTATCATCATAACGCGCGCCAATGGCCACGCGACCTTCGAAACGCGGGGTGGCGCTTTCTTTTTCACCGTCAAAATCATCTTGATAACGGTTAAGTTGGCGGCGCTGCGCAGGTGTAAGCGGGCGGCCTTCTAGCAAATTTAGCTCCCGCACTGCCGCTTGTCGGTCATCAAGTTGGTATAGCGTCAGCGCGTAAAACAGGCGCGCAGAGTCCCAATTGGGTTGGGCAAACAACATGCGTTCTAACGCGGCGGCTGCCGTTGATAAGTCGCCGGCGGCTGCTTGTTGGCGCGCATAGGCCAGGTTTAGATTCTGATCATCAGGGTTTTGATAAATATCTTCAAATGTGATGGGCGCGTTGTTATCTGCGGCATGGGCGGTTTGCGCTGCAACGAAAGCCAAGCCCACATAGCTGCCCGATAACAATAGCGCGGCGACCGCACGGCGCATATTCGTCGCCTCAATCAGGAGAGTGTGTTTCATAAAATCGCCCCACTTTGGTATCTCACGCGGCGCCCCGCTACGTAAACATCGATACAACCAGACAATAGGGCAATCAAAAGATTAACTCAAATGATTATTTAATTGACCGAATCCATTGCCATAGCAGCCGATACTGCGCATTGTGAACTCTGACAAAGCAGACGAGCGTATACGGGGGCGCAATCCGTGAAGACCATAATCGATTTTATTTTGAAACGCCGGAAAACGGTGATTCCGACGGTATTGGGGCTGCTCAGTGTTCTGTGCTTTTATACGGCCTGGGCTTATAAACCGCCGACCATTGAACAGCTTGGCAATCTTTTATTTGACCGTTACCAAAATTTGTCGCCTCGTGAATATCACAAAGACATCCCCGTGCGTGTCATTGATATTGATGACGAAAGCCTAAAACGTCTTGGTCAATGGCCATGGCCCCGCACGACCATGGCGGCGTTAAATGACCGACTTGCCCAAGCCGGTGCGGGAGTTATTGCTTACGATATCATATTCTCTGAAGAAGACCGCACATCGCCGGAAAAAATCGCGGCCTCTATCCGGGCGCGCTCTGGTGCTGATATTGATTTGGGCGCTCTTGATGTCTTGCAAAACCACGATGAGGCTTTCGCGCGCAGCCTAGCCTCGACGAACACTGTGCTTGGGTTTTTCCTTGTGCATTATGATACAGGCCGCACGGTAAAACCGCCTGTGGGCTTTGCAGGGTTTGAGATTGGCCTTGATAAAATAGGAAATTTTCAAAGCACATTATCCGCCATTCCTATCTTATCAGACGCCGCGACGGGCCAAGCCTTTGTTAGCTTTCATCCCACTGGTGACGGGATTGTGCGCGGCGCGCCGATGATTTACCGCGTCGGAGACCAGCTTTTACCGAGCCTGTCATTAGAGGCTATGCGCGCGGTACAAGGCGCAGGTGCCTATATTCTATCCAGTAGCCAAGCCGCCAATAGTGGGGCAAGTGAGAGCGCAGAGAACGCTCGGTTTTCTCGCATAAAAGTTGGCGGCTTTGAAATGCCGACAGATCCGGATGGCATCTTCCGAGTTTATTATTCTCCGCAAACGCCAGAGATAAACGACCACCGCATGATACCAGCGTGGAAAATTCTTGACCCTAATACGCCAACATCTGAATGGGCCGACAAGGTGGCGGGTAACATCGTTTTCATTGGCACGGGCGCAGAAGGTTTAAAAGATATTGTAGCGACCCCCGTGGCCGCGCGCGAACCGGGTGTTGTCGTTCACGCCCAAGTGGTCGAGCAGGTCATTGGCGAGCAATTAAAAGGCGGCGGACAATTACTAAAACGGCCTTTCACGATGGATTATCTGGAAATGTTCCTCATCCTATCGCTCGGCCTGGCGCTGGCCTTTATCCTGCCGCGTCTCTCTGCGGCTTGGGGGGCGCTCCTAAGTTTGACGATGATTGGCAGTATCATTGCCTATAGCTGGCATAAATTCTCAGGCGAGCAAATCCTGATGAACCCAATTTATCCGGTGCTGTGTATTGGGACAACATACCTAATTATGACCATAGCGTCGTTTTACATGACAGAGACCGAACGCTCTCGTATTCGCAATGCATTTTCTATGTATTTGTCGCCTACCATGGTGAAGAAAGTCAGCGATGATCCCGGGCTTTTGACGCTCGGCGGGGAAGAACGCAATATCACAATCTTATTTCTTGATATCCGCAGCTTTTCTAAAATATCCGAAGCGCTCACGCCGCAAGAAATTACGACATTTCTTAACATCTTTCTCACCCCCATGACTGACACGCTCCAAGATATGAAAGCGACAATTGATAAATATATTGGTGACGCGATTGTGGCGTTTTGGAACGCGCCGCTAGATGACCCAGAGCATGAGAAAAATGCGGCCCGCGCCATATTAAAAATGAACAAGACACTGGAAAAACTAAACGCCGACTATAACGCCCAAGACGCAATCAAATGGCCTGGTGAGGTATCAATGGGCATTGGCATCAACACAGGCATTTGTTGCGTCGGGAATTTGGGATCAGAGCAGCGCTTTTCATATTCTATGATTGGGGACGCTGCCAATTTGGCATCCCGTATCGAAGGCCTGACCAAACAATACCGTGTGTCATCCCTTATCGGGAACAGCACAGCTGAGGCGGTCAGTGACTTTGCCTTACTAGAAGCCGACCTTATCAAAGTGGTTGGGCGGCAAACACCTGAACGTATCTGGATTTTGGCCGGCGACGAGGCGACGGCACAGAAGCCTAAATTCCAAGCGCTGCGTAAAACTCATGGTGATTTTCTGGCCAAGTTCAGAGACGGTGATTGGGACGGCGCGCTGGCACTGCTGCCGCTGTTAAAAGACGCCGCCAGCCATTGGGATTTCGCAGGGTATTATGACGTCATCGCAGACCGTATCACGGACTATAAAGTCACGCCGCCACCCGCAGATTGGGGCGGCGTTCATATCGCAACAAGCAAATAAGGGGATTAGTAAAGCGCGCCTTTGATGGGCTGTATATCCGCTGGCAAGTCCTCTTCATTCAGGCCAATCTGGCGCAGCTGAATTTCCAAATTGCGCGACAAGGCATCCATCGGCACGACATTGCGATTATTGATGAAGGGCTCTTCCATATAAGACCCAATCCCGTCAATCATCGAAAAGACCCAGCCAATAATCACTACAGCGGCAATTGAAAAATACCCGATGTTTTCAACGGATGGCAAAGAAAACGCCAGCAAGACGACCAGCATCCAGATAAAGACATCCGTGAAAAAACTATAATGTGTTGGAAACGGCGTGGTCTTTAAGCCTTCGCAACTGACTTGGGCCGCGATTTGTTGACGCAACATGGCAACAATTTCAAAATGCGCGCCGTCAATAAATTGTTCTTCACGGCATGCAATTCGGAAGTCCGGGCTTTGATTAAATATCAATTTCATCGCAGGATTGGCGTGTTTTTTTAATATCTCAAGCTCTTGTGGTTCTATCATGCCCGCAACATCTTGCAGCGGGGCTTGGCCTTTTAGCTGGCGGTTCAGCACCCAAGCCCACGCAATATTACGGCGGATCATACGTTGCATGACATGAGCAGCCAGAGCGGACTCCTCGCCCGTTTTATTGTTGCGATAACCCTCACCGTCGACACGCGCCAAAACGCGAGAGAGGTTTAAGGAGGACGCAATCGCATCAGACCAATATCCCCGCGCGCGGTTCCAACGATCTACGGCTGAATTGGTGCGAAACCCTAAAAAGATAGACAGCGCCGTACCCAAAATTGAGGGCGTTATCATCGAGATTGCGATATCTTTGTCACCAAATTCAATAACGGTTATAGCGCCAACAAGGCCGATAAGCGTCATAATCAATAGCCGCAACCAGATGATTTTCAGCAGTCGCCAAATCGAGATGTGTTTTTCAATAATCATGGAAAGCTAGCGACCTCTATTCCATATCAAGCGTATGGCGCACGACATAGGCATGGGCATCATCATAACGCACTACGGCCTTACCTGACGGCGCATTAGCAGAATGCGTGGTCAGCCGTTCGCCGTTCCAATGATGGAGCGAATATCCTGGCAAAGTATCGACCAGCAAAATGCGGTCATCGGGCATATCAATCGTGATTGGCGCCAGTTCCAATTTTACCTGCGGGGCAACGGCACGGCAGACCGATATAGTCGTATTCCCAAATTTTTTGAAAATCGTTCGGTGCACATGACCGGCGCAGACATGGACAACATTATCATATTTCTCAATCGTTTCACGCAATGCCACAACCCACGGGGCTTTGAACTTGGCCGTCATCCACGCAATGCCTGTCTCTATCGGCGGGTGATGGAGCGCGATAAAGGTTGGACGGTCGGGTTGCTCGGCAAGGGTTTTATCAAGCCACGCCCGACGCCGTTCACAAAATTCACCGCCATGAAAGCCGTTTTTAAGCGTATCAAGCACGATAACGCGAACAGGGCCTGCGTCTTCAATGGTATATTGCAAAAAGCCGTCGTTAAACTCGGCATCGGGAAAGACACGGCCAAAAACTTCGCGGTTGTCATGATTACCCATGGCGTAATACAGCGGATAATCGAGATTGGACAGCGCGTCCTTCAGCTTCTCATAGGCCCAGCTTTCACCGCTTTCGACCAAATCACCCGTGACCAGTATCAAGTCGGGTCGCTGCACCATGCCGTTCATTTCATCAATGACGAGCTTTAGCCGTTTGGAATTCATACATTCGACATCTGGCCCCCCAAACCCGATGTGCAAATCTGTAATTTGCGCGATAATCATGTCTGGCCCCTTTTCCGTGGCACTTTTATTTGGGCCCTATCGCCCTATTTTAATCCACCACCAAAATGCGGGTTGCTCAAGCTCGCCTTTTGTACATCATCCAGCGCCATATGTGGTTCGTTATGATAGCTGTGGCAGGTTAAACAATTTGTTGGGAACTTCCCTTCCGCAAACTTGCCCCCTGCTCTGTAGCTTTCCTCACCAATATGACAATCCCGGCACACACCAATCTTTGGCAGTAATATATCATTAGACGTCTTTGATGTCTTGGCCGCGTGACAGCTGTCACAGGTTAAGTCGCCAATTTCATGGGCCGCATGATTAAACGGCGATTTTGGATAAAAGGCATCGGATACGGATATTGGCCGCACGACGAAATCAAGCGTTGTAATATCATTGGGGCGGTCAATGACGTGACAATCATAACAGGCCCCGCCTTCGCTAAAGATGGCGTCAACCTTGGCAATTGTCCGTTGCTCAGACTGTTTAAACGCTAATTCCCGGCGATTAAGCTCGCGCAGGCTAGCCGCACGACCTGGACGGCGGCGCGTGCGCGTGTTCATCTCGGCGTCGCGAATATTACCCAGTGCTTTCGCGTCATAAAAATCACGCATAGAGGCGATAACCTCTTCGGGTTCGCCGTGGCGCAACGTCCGCGGATAGCCCTCATCATCTTCAAATACAATTGAATGGCACATGGCACAATCACTGGTCATTCGTACAGGCTCATATAGTGCCCCGCCCGCTTCTTGGCGGTGGCAATCCTCGCAGTCTACACCATCAGAAAAAGCATAACGGGCATCAAGCTGCCCCGCCATTTTCGGCACACCACCTGTTTGGCTCATATGGATATCATGTGGAAATTTCAGACCAGAGAAACCCTTGGGGTTATCATCAAGCGACACACGGATTGTAGTGGGGTCAGTTACGCTTGGCTGGGTGATGATTGTCGGGCGGAACTGCGGATGGTCAGACCCAAAATCGGCGACATTTAAAAGCTCAGTATTGGGGAGGCGCTCATCAAGCCCCGCGTGACAACTGCCGCAGGTTTCTTGATTGGACGGCATAATATGGGCCCGCGTGTTGTGTTCGACATGACAAGAGGCACAGCGCTCCACGGGGCGGCCAAAGGCAATACTAATGTCTTGTAAGTGTTTTTCAAATGCCGTTACGTCAAGTGATGCTTGGCGCATATCGCCGCTGGGCGCGTGGTCACCTGTGTCTTTGTGGCAGTCAATACAGGCACTATCGGCGACGGCTTTCCACGGCTTTTCATGGCATGCCGCGCAATTATTCATCAGGTTTGAATGCATCAACGACACTGGCCCGCTATTCCACGCAAGGTCTGTTTGAAACGGTACAGCCTCTGCGACTTTGCCGTCGGGTTGGTTAATCACATGGATCGGCAGCACAAGGAATATGCCTAAAATCGCCAGTAAAAACGCCCATGACATCAACCGTTTTGACGGCAAAGCCCGCCCCAATCCAAAGACTTGCTTTTCTGCAAGAGTGGCTTTGGGCGCGGCCTCATCAACCATAACTTCTTCGAGCAAAGCCGTGAAAGATTTGCCTTCTGCGGGTGTTTCTATCGTGATTTGATAAGGCCCAATTTTAATCACAGTGCCGGGCTTTAGCGGCCCTTGGCGGCCTGACTTCATGCGGTTATTAATAACCACAGTTTGTTCTGGCGCGGTGTCGAAATAGATATCGTCCTTATCATCAAGGCGTAGCGCCCCGTGCTGTAGAGCGACAGATAAATCTGTCAGGGGAACATCACAGCTTGCGTCGCGGCCAAAACTAATCAGCGGGCCTTCGAAATCGCGTTCGCGCACAGATTCGCGGCCCGTGGGAGAGCGTTTCAAGGTTCTGATAGTCATGCTCATAACCGCCCCCTAATTATAATAAAATACGCTGATAATATGCGCAGCCAGCGCAGCAATCAGGGCAAAGGTGAAAGGAATATGGATGAACAGCCAAATTTGTAATAAGGATTTGTAACGAATATGTTTGCGAATACGGCCGAGCAGCGCGTTTTTTCGTTCCAAAACAGAGATGATATCAAGGACAGGCGAGCGCATATCATTATCTGTTGTGCGCAATTCTTGCTTGAAAAACGTCAGCGCTTTTTGCGTGGTACAGCGCTTATTCTCCCCGCTAATGCGCCGAAAAATAGACCCACCAAGCTGCGTGGTCTGCGCTGCTTTTTCGACAACCGGGATATAATCATTACGCAGGGGTTGGGCTGTATCAATCAACAACGAATTTAGCGAGGCGACTTCGTCCAGCATATGTTGCTGGCTCATTTCGGCGCGGTTTGTACTCATTTTGCGCGGTATTACGGCATAAAAGTAAATCCCGATAAGACCCGATAGAATGACAAAAACCATAATCGCATATGACAGCGTATGCACATTCATACCAAACTGAAACCCGGTATGCAGTGTCGCGACAATCAACAGGCCAAGACCCAAATAGATATGCGCCGATGTCCAGGCTTTCAGGCTCCAATGGCCCTGTGTAATCGCGCGTTTTCTGATGCCCAATACAGATAACCAAAGGATAAGTAGCGCGCCAATCGTGCCTAGCGTATAACCATACCATGTCCCGCCGTTGCGCACAGGATCAAAATCGGTCATCCAATAACCAATGGCGCTGGCAATACAAATAAGGACCGATATTTTCAGCCAGCGGTAGTTTTTATAAGCCAGAAAGCTGCTATGATCATTGGCGGATGACTTGGCCATATTAGCCCCCCACCTTTGACGGATTCTTGGACATATCCAAATAGGCTTCGGGCGAGACACGAATAGCGGCCCCCGTTGGGCAAGCCCGCACACAGGCCGCCCCGCCTTTAATGCCTTTGCACATATCGCATTTCACTGCGACTTTGGGATTATCACCCTTTTGCCGCGCTAGTTTTTTCTTCACCCAGCTTTTTTCGGCCTGACCAGGTCCCGGGCCAATACCGAATAATACCCAAGACATAAGCCCCGGTTTTTTCGGTGGGGTAACTTCCATTTGAATAACACCGTAAGGGCAATACCGCTGGCAATTGCCGCAGCCAATACAGCTATCATCGATATAAACCTCACCGTCGGGCGCGCGGTGAATGGCGTCGGGCGGGCAATCGCTCATGCAATGGGGGTGTTCGCAGTGACGGCAGCTTGTTGGCACGTGTATATGGGCAAATGTCATGCCGGCTTCGCGGTCAAGGCGCGAAATCCCGTCATGGCTCTCGGCGCAGGCCACTTCGCAATTATCGCAACCAATACAGAGGCTCTCGTCAATCAATAGCGCGTCGGTCGCCTCGCCCATGCCTTGCTCAATAAGGAAATTAGCCCGCGCCCCATAAAGGTCGGCAACACTATCAAAGCTGCCCTTTTGACCCTCAATAAAGGCGTTCATGGCACTGCGGTCGGCAAATTCATCGACAATTTTAGACCGTAGCGCAGGCTTTGCGGCCATTAACGCCTCGAAATGCTCGCCCTTGAGGCGGATAACTTCGGATTTGACCGCGGCTTTCACTGTGGCCGTGCGCTGTCCTTCTTCAAACAGCGCCATTTCACCGACATAGCTGCCAGCAGATACGTAGCTTAGAAAGACATTTTTATCGCCGATTTTCTTCTCAACCACCATAGAGCCAGAGCGGATGATATAGATATCGGTGTCATCCGCGCCTTCTTCAATCAGGATAGATCCAGCGCCGACGGTTTTAATCTCGGCATCATCAATGACGTGCTTAAGATCATCCTTGGACAATCCAGAACCGAAAATTTGCATCAATTGCCGTTCTGCCGCGATTCGGTCAACGCGGGTTTGCACGGCGGGCACGGTGGAGACCAATTTGCGCGCTGCATTTCGGGGTGTTTCGACAAGGATACAGTCTTGGGCGGCGATAATTGTTGCATTACGGCGACGGCCTGAAATCAAACCCGTCTCACCAAATATTTCGCCCTCACCGATGGGTACGCGTTTTTTCGGGTCGTTCGGATCAATCAAAACCTCGACAGAGCCGCTAGCGATAGAAAACAGCGACGATCCGTAATCATTGCGCTCAAATACTTTGTCGCCCTTGCGGTACACATGGACATCTGAATCCAGCATAAATTCACGCATTTGCAGCGGGGTCAAATCGCGGAAAATCACGACCTGTGTGCGGATATATTCAAGCGTATTACTGACATCATGACCGCCTTGAAGCTTGGTAAACTTCTCTGCTAGCAACGGTTCATCTGCGGGTTTCAGCTCTGTATTGCCGTTGATATGCTCAACAACGTCATAGCCTTGGTTCATGCAATGCTTAATTAGCGGATAGCCCGCCAGCGCACCGACGACATATAAGCCAGCCACAGAGCTCTCGAACGTCGGGCTCAGCGTGGGATAGGCCATACGGTCGTCTGATGCGAATTCCACACCGCAGCTTTCAACAAATTTACGCGGCGGGGCAGAGCCCATACGCGCGATAATACGGTCACAGGCCAAACGCACTTTGCCGTCTTTGACCTCTAGATTAATCCAACCTTCTTCGACTGATTCTGTCGTGGCCTCTGTCAGGACGTCCAAACGCCCATCTGCTGCCCCGCCGAGCAGCGCTTTAACATTGGCCCCTTTGGCGCGCGGAAAATCTGGCCCGCGCTGTAATAACGTCACGCGGTTTTGCAGCGCAGGATTAGCCACAAGACCCAGTGCGTTTTCAATGCCCGCATCGCCGCCGCCGATGACAATAATATCTTCGTCGAAATAAGCCTCTGGGTCGTCGAGTGTATATTGAATATGCGGGAGGTCACCGCCGGGAACCCGCATGGTGTTTGGGTTGCCCTGCGTGCCAATAGCCAGAATGACGTGCTCAGCCTCGACCGTTTTTCCCGCCTTGGTCTTTATGCTAAAGCCGCCTTTAGTGCCAGAAACCTCTGTTACATCGGCATTTAGCATGACGTTGACGCCTGCCGCTTCGGTTTGATTGTCCCAAATACCTAAGATAGCTTCGCGTGTGCCCGCTTCAAAATCCACATCAGAGCGCAAAACCAACTGGTCAGGCGTCGCCATGATGTGCTTGCCTTTTTGATATTTAAAGATTGTGTCCGACAAATGGTCGGTTTTTTCCATTAATATATGGGACAAACCAAGATCTGCGGCCCGCGCAGCCGCGCTCAGTCCGGCGGGGCCAGACCCAATAATGGCTATTTTTACTTTATCAGCCAAGCCGCGCCCTCCCTCTTAGCATTATCACCTTACCGCGTTCTAACGAAAGTTCAACACTTGCGAAGCGAGAAAATTTTCCTATGATGTAACCAAGGGACGGGCGCAAATGAGACTTGCAAAATATATATTGATTGGCATAGCCGTTCTATTCGCGGTCAGTGGGACTCTGTCTCTCATGCAAAACCAAGTGCAGGCGGCCCCTGTAATCACATCAGCAAGCGAGGGCCTGACCCCTGACAAGACGCCGCTAACCGACGGCACAGTCCATGAAGGCGTAATGGGATGCTACGGCTCGACCTGCCATTCCCGCCAAGAAGCAACCGGCATTGTAGTGCGCCAAAATGAAATTTTGACATGGCAGGACGATACATCGACCACCGGGGCGCATTTGCGAGCCTATAAGGTCCTGCTAACGGAACGCTCCAAAGGCATCACTTCACGCCTTGGCCTTGCAGAACCCCATCTGGAACCGACATGCCTAGGCTGTCATGCCGATAATGTGCCTGAAAAACTGCAAGGGGCGCGGTTTCAAATGGATGACGGTGTGGGCTGCGAGGCGTGTCACGGCGGCTCGACCAATTGGCTGTCACAACATTACGCCGTCGGTGCGAGCCACGAAAAGAACGTCAGCCTTGGTCTTTATCCGCTGGAAGATGCCAAAACGCGCGCAACAGTGTGCTTATCTTGTCACCTAGGCTCTAGTGCAGATAATCAATTTGTGACCCACCGTATGATGGCGGCAGGGCACCCGCGCATTTCTTTCGAGCTTGATTTATTCACTGCCCTCCAAAGTCACCATAATGAGGACGTTGATTATTACGACCGCAAAACCGTGCAGCCCGGCGCGCATAAATGGGCGATTGGTCAGGTTTCGGCTTTACAAAGACAATTAAAGCTTTTTGCTAATCCCGCCCTTAATCGTGACGGCGCCTTCCCTGAGTTGGTGTTCTTCGACTGCCTCGCCTGTCACCGCCCGATTAGTGATGATCCTGATTGGCGTCCCGAAGTGCGCAGCAATCCTGGACGCCCACAAATGCCAGGGCTGGTGAAATTTAATGACGCTAATATGATTATGCTTCTGGCGACGGCGCGCGAAATTGCCCCCGATATGGCGGACGAATTTGACATGGCTGTGCGCGATTTCCACGGCTCTTTGGCGGGAAGCGGGCCGACAACGGAGATTGCATCGGCTAAACTTGTGCAATTATCAGAGGCGCTGAGTAGCCGCATAAGCGCGACAGATTTTTCCAAAGACCAGACGTTGTCCATTCTTGACACTGTCGTCACCGACACGCTGGCCCGTCGCTATACCGATTATGTCGCGGCAGAGCAGGCCATCATGGCCGTTGACACGCTGCTATCGTCTATGATTGCGGCCAAACAAATCGCGAGCGGTGACGTCATTGATATGCGCGATGAAATTAACAAGGGCTATGACGCTGTGGAACGGCCCAATGATTATGACCAAGACCAATTGGTTGCTGCCCTAGGCGTGTTGCAAGCCCGCTTGAAAGAGCTTCGTTAATGACGCGCCGCACGCTCTATACGGCGGTCAGTGTCGCGGCACTTCTGCTAGCATCATGCGGCGGAGGCGGGGGCTCGTCCAGTACCACAGCCCCGCCAAGCGCACCGCCAAGCCCACCGCCCAGCGCGCAAAATAGCTACAGCGTGCCAGCACTAGAAGCCCTATCCATTGCAGATGTCGAGACGATTATCGCCCAAGCGGTTGCAGAGGCCACCGCACAGAACCTCCCCGTTGTGATTGCAGTCACCGATCGTCCCGGCAATGTGCTGGCCGTGTTTCGCATGAACGGGACAAGCTCCACAACGACCGTCCGAAATGGCCCGAATAATGGCCCCAATAATGGCTCTGGTACGCCCAATGTCGGGCTGCAAGGCACAGATTTACCGCATGAGCTGACCGCGATCGCGAAAGCCTTAACGGGGGCTTATTTATCATCTGCTGGCAATGCCTTTTCTACCCGCACCGCCAGTATGATTGTGCAAGAACACTTCCCCCCGTCGGCTAACACAGTCGGCCTTGAGGGCGGGCCATTGTTTGGTGTGCAGTTTAGCCAACTGCCCTGCTCTGATCTATCCGCGCGTTATGTTAATCCTGGTGATACAATTGGACCCAAGCGCTCGCCGTTGGGCCTCGCCGCGGATCCGGGCGGTTTCCCGCTTTATAAAAACGGTGTCGTCGTCGGCGGTATTGGAATTAGCGGCGATGACGATTACGGCTTTGACACCGAAATTGGCGATATTGACATAGATAAAGAAGAACTGATCGCTATTGCGGGCATGGCCAATTACGCCGCGCCCATCAATATTCGCGCTGACCGTATCAGTGTTGACGGAACCACCTTACGCTTTACCGATGTGGACGAAAGCGATTTGTCCTCCAGTCCCGCATCTGCGCCTAGCTTTGGCACGCTGGTCGGCACATCGGGCGTGCTAAGTCCCGTCAATGGTTACACCCCGCCCAGTGGAGCGGTACAGCCAGGTCAAGCTTATGGATCAGAGGCCGCAGGATTGCGCCCTGCCACGACCACCGAATACGCCAATCCAGACGTTTTTGTGCTGTCTGACGGATCTGGCAATAACCGCTATCCGCCCCGCGCCGCGATTGACGGGGCAGCCGTGGCCTCCCCGCTGACCCAAACCGAAGTGCGCACCATTATTGAGGAAGCCTTTACGGTCATGACAGCGGCACGCGCACAAATCAGGCAGCCGCTCGAATCCCGCGCGCAAGTCAGCATCTCCGTTGTTGACACCTACGGCACAATCCTAGGCATTGTGCGCTCTCCCGACGCGCCGATATTTGGCACTGACGTATCCTTACAAAAAGCCCGCACGGCGACGTTTTTTAGTAATCCAGCTGCGGCTAGCGACCTTCTCGGTGCACGGCGCAGTGCGGTGATTGCGGGCTCATCCGCGCCCAACACGGAAGTGTCAGATCATGTCGGGGCTGTGCGCACCTTTTTAAACGATCCTACGGCGCTGACGGGCACCAAAGCCTTTGCGGACCGCTCTGGCGGTAATCTTTCGCGTCCCTATTTTCCAGACGGCGAAGTGGGCACGCCGCACGGCCCGCTATCGCGTTCAATCACGGAGTGGTCACCCTTTGCGACTGGTCTGCAAGAAGACCTTATTCGCGATAATATATTAGAACATGCGACGTTCATTCTCACCAATGCGCCGCCCACTTCGGATACGAAACAACGCTGCACATTCCTGCCTGATATTAATGCGGTTCCAAACCAAAATCGTTTGCAAAACGGCATTCAAATCTTCCCTGGCTCTGTCCCCATATATAAAAATGGCGAGCTCGTGGGCGGAATTGGCGTATCAGGCGATGGTATTGACCAGGATGATATGATTTCGTTCCTCGGCGTTCATAATGCGGGCCTAAAGCTTGGCACGCTGGGGAATGCGCCTGTTGATATTCGGGCTGATACAATCACCGTACCCGTCAACGGCGAAGACATACGCCTGCGTTATGTCAGTTGCCCGTTTGCCCCCTTCCTTGACAGCAATGAACAGAACCCATGCCAAGGAAAGTAGGGAATAAACGACACATCGCCTTTGGGGCGTTATGGTGTATCGCAAGCTTATTCTGGACAAGACTTGCCGTTGCGGCGCCAACTGACGCCATCACAGCCGTCTCCGACGCAGTGGACGGAACATCAGGGCAAACCCTGAAGATTGAGCTTTTTGCGCAAGTCGTAGAGACGCCGCCAAGCCCGACTGACGTTTTAGCTCCCACTGACGTTAATGACGATGCCATGGATACAGTTATATCAGGGCCACGCCCGAAAGCGGTGCCGCCTATAATATTAGGCCAAGAAACAGACGAACCCGAAACCATCCTCCCCGGACGCCGTATTCCGGGACGTGACAAACCGCTGCCGACACGCGAACGCCTATTTGACCCGGCCCAAGTACCGCCGCCTCAGCCCGCTACGTTTCCTACAGATGAAATCCCCCTGCCCGACCGTTGGAGGCTGATTGAAAACCTCGGCGTTAATGAACGCTGGTGGGATCCCTACAACCAAAATACACTCAAAGGCGACCGTCCGTTAAAAGGAACAAAGGACTGGTTCTTTGTCGCGACAGGTATTTCAGATACCATTGTAGAGCCGCGCACATTTCCCATTCCCGTTGGCGTGCAAACCACAGAGCGCCGCAGTGACGATTTGTTTGGTGATCCTGATACATTACTCCTCGCGCAGACATTCATTGCCAGCGGCGCGCTGATCAAGGGCAATACCACGTTCAAGCCGCAAGATTATGAATACCGCTTGACCGCTGCACTGAATATTAATCACGCGCGGGTGAACGAAAAACGGATTTTATTCGTCGAACCATCCAAAGGTATTACCCGCACCGATGTGTTCCTTGGTATTCAAGAAGCATTTTTTGATTATCACATTCGCAATGTATCTGATCGTTATGATTTTGACAGTGTGCGCGTCGGCATACAGCCCTTTAGCTCTGACTTTCGCGGATTTTTGTTCCAAGACAGCCAACCAGGCATCCGGTTCTTCGGCAATCGCGATAACAACCGTTATCAATATAATTTGGCTGCGTTTATGCGGCTGGAGAAAGACACAAATTCTGGCTTAAACGCTATCCTGCGCACACCGCGTCGCGACTTGATATTACTGGCCAATCTTTACCGCCAAGATTTTCCCGTACCGGGCCTGACCAGCCAAGTGACAGCCATATATAATGGCAACCGAGAGGGCAGCCATACGGAAATTGATACCAACGGCTTTCCCGTACGTCCCGCCCTTATCGGAAATTTGCGCGGACGTGATTATGACGTGGGATATGTCGGGTATAATGTCGACGGGCGGTATAAACGCCTCAACATTACCGGGTCCACTTACTACGCCTTCGGCCAAGACCGTGATAATATTTTTACAGGGAAATCAGCCACCATCAGCGCAGGCTTTGCCGCCGTTGAGGCCTCATATGATTACAATTGGATGCGGTTTCGCGCCTCTGGGCTTTACGCAACAGGTGACGCCGACCCTTATGACAATGTCGAGACGGGCTTTGACGCCATTTTCGAGAACCCACAATTTGCGGGTGCGGATACAAGCTATTGGATACGGCAAAATATTCCGTTTATTGGCGGTGGCCGCGCGATTGGTGTGTCGGGGCGAAATGGTATCCTCAATTCTTTGCGCTCATCCAAAGAACAAGGACAGAGCAACTTTAACAATCCCGGCACAATCCTAATCGGCGCAGGTGCGGATTTTGACATCACGCCCGAATGGCGGCTGTCTTTCAACGCCAATGCCTTACGTTTTGATAAGACCGCTATTTTAGAAGCCCTGCGCGTGCAAGGCGGCATAGATAAAGACATTGGCCTTGATTTATCCGCCTCTGCCATATGGCGGCCAAAGATGACACAGAACATCGTTCTGCGCGGGTCTATTGCATCATTAGAGCCGGGCGGCGGTTTTGATGACCTTTTTACCAATAACCAAGACGATAATCGTTATTTATCGGTCTTGCTAAACGCTACGCTGACCTATTAGGATGCAATGGTGAACGGGCGCATATCACATAAGATTCTAGCGGGCTTTGCCTTACTCCTGACCGTTATTGGTGGGGCCGTCATTGCCCATGCCGCGGGCGATTATGAAAAGCCGCGCAAGATTAAATATGACTACACGCCGCCCGCCCCGCGTGTCCAAACCCAAGCGGAAATGGACGCCAAAAGCGCAGGCTGTGTCACCTGCCACACCAATTCCGATGAAAAGACAATGCATATCACCCAAGCGGTGAAGTTGGGTTGCACGGACTGCCACGGCGGTGATGCAGCGGTGAATGTCTCTGTGTTGTTAAATGAAGACAGCCCTGATTATATCACAGCCCGCAACAAGGCGCATGTGCTACCAAAATACCCTGACACATGGCATTGGCCAAAAACGGCCAATCCAAAACGCAGCTATACTTTGCTGAATAAGGAAGCGCCGGAATATATCCGCTTTGTGAATCCCTCTGATTACCGCGTCGCGCGTGAGGCCTGTGGATCGTGCCATCTCGAGCAAATTGTCCAAGCCGAACGATCCCTTATGGCAACGGGCTCCATGTTATGGGCCGGTGCAGCTTATAATAACGGCATCCTACCACATAAGATTTTTGGCAAGCTGCAAGACGGCACATCATACGCGCTCGGTGAGGCCTATACCAAAGACGGGAAACCCGCTGTTCTGACGTCACCCGGGGCGGAAGAGGGCTTAACGGATGAACAAATCGCGGCAGGTGTTCTAGCGCGCGTCGTCCCGCTCCCTGAATGGAATGTCATCCCACCCGCCGATGTATTTCGCGTATTTGAACGGGGCGGTCGTAATATTGGGACACAGTTCCCAGAGGTTGGCCTGCCCAATGCAGCGGGGCAAATACAGCGGATCGAAGAACCTGGACGCCCCGACATTCGCCAATCTAACCGTGGTCCCGGTACAGGCTCACGCGTGGCTATTCCTGTGCTTAACATTCATAAGACGCGGCTAAATGATCCCTTTACGTGGTTCATGGGCACGAATGACCAGCCGGGGGATTACCGCACCTCTGGCTGTGGGTCGTGCCATGTCGTTTACGCCAATGACCGCCAACCCCGCCATAGTTCAATTTATGCGAAGTTTGGCCGCGACGGAAAATCATTTTCCAAAGACCCGACCATTCCAAAGGACGAAAAGGGCCACCCGATTGAGCATGCCTTTACCCGCGCGATACCGACCAGCCAGTGCATGAATTGTCATATGCACCAACCCAATATCTTCCTAAATTCCTTCCTCGGTTACACAATGTGGGATTACGAATCTGACGCGCCCATCATGTGGCCGGAAGAGCAAAAATATCCCACAATGGAAGAGCAGCATAAAGTGCTTGAGCGTAATCCAGAGGGGGCGGCCGTGCGCGGTAAATGGGGTGACCCTGAATTTTCCCGCGAGGTGTTTGAGCTTAATGACGATCTAAACGACACGCAATTTGCTGATTATCACGGTCATGGCTGGAATTTCCGCGCTGTCTTTAAACGTGACCGTAAAGGTAATCTGCTGGATAAAGACGGTAATATTGTCGCCAATGACGATCCTGAAAAGTTCCGCAAAAAAGGCGAAGGCAAGTTTGCGCCCATCGGCACTAACCCCGGTAAATCTGTGCATATGATGTCTATTCACGCTGAAAAAGGCATGCAATGCGTGGATTGCCATTACGCCCAAGACGGTCATGGTAACGGGTTTTTACACGGCGAAGTCGCCAGCGCAGTCGAGATAAGCTGTAAAGACTGCCACGGCACGGCTAGCAAGCTGCCGTCGCTTTACACATCAGGCCCCGCGTCTCGCCCTGGCGGCATGGATATGACGGCGCTCCGTAATCCTGACGGTAAACGCCGGTTCGAGTGGGTGAAGCAAGGCGGCAATGATGTGCTGCTACAGCGTTCTGTCCTTGACCCCGAATTGGTTTGGGAAGTCAGCCTGACCAAGGACAGCGTCACGGCGGGCCATCCTAAGTATAATGAGAAATCCGCTTGGGCAAAGACGGTCGCCAAAGACAATAAAAGCTGGGGTGCAGAGGTGCAAAGCGCCGACCTTGCCCATGACGACGAGGAAATGGAATGCTTCACCTGCCACCTATCCTGGACAACGTCCTGCGGCGGCTGTCACCTGCCAATTGAGGCCAATTGGAAAAAGAAAAGCCATAAATATGAAGGTGGCACGACGCGCAATTACGCGACCTATAATCCGCAGGTCGCGCGCGATCAGATGTTCCAACTCGGTAAACACCAGAGCAGTAAAAATAATACAATCGCCCCCATTCGCTCGACATCGGCATTGGTGCTTTCTTCGACAAATATAAACCGCGAACGCATTTATGTGCAGCAACCGCCTGTGTCCGCCGTTGGGTTTTCGTCACAAGCTTTTGCGCCGCATTTCCCGCATACGGTGCGCAAAGAAGAAACCAAGACATGTTCGGATTGTCACCTATCTGTCGCGGATGATAATAACGCCATCATGGCGCAATTGCTGCTGCTGGGGACTAATTTCGTGAACTTCGTTGGGATGCACGCTTATGTCGGGCTGGACGCTGGCCTGGAGGCTGTGCGCGTCACAGAATGGGACGAGCCGCAAGCCGTATTTGGAAGCTACCTTCAAAAATACGCTTACCCTGATTATTACAAAGCCCATGTCGAACAAAACGACCGTGAATTAATTGATTGGCAGCGTGGTCGTATTTTTGACACAGAAAACAGCTGGTCAGGCGAAACCGGTGCCGTCGAAGAGATTGCCAATGTCCACCAGAAAACAGGCGGCGAAGTACGGTGCCTACAACTGCGCGGCGAATATCTTTTCGTCGCCGAGGGCGAAGGTGGCTTCCGCGTTTATGACGTTGCCAACATTGCCAATAAAGGCACATCAGAGCGCATCGTAACGGCCCCCTTCTCTGCATTAGGCCATGATACACACGTTAAAAGCAAGAATGCGACCTGTATGGCACTCGCAACAAACCAACCCATAAACCCAGCCAAAAATACACCGCAGATGCAAAAAGACAATCAAGAACAACCCTTCCACCCCATCTATAATTACGCCGTGATTACAGACGCGGTCGAAGGCCTGATCCTTGTTGATGTCAACACGCTGGCGGATGGTGAGCCGCGCAATAATTTCTTGAGCCGCACTGTGACATGGAATGACGGCGGTGTGCTGACCGGGGCGCGGCATGTCACCCTAGCGGGACATCATGCCTATATTACGACGGACGCGGGGCTAGCGGTCATTGATCTGAACGATCCCCTCGCCCCTAAACATGTTAAGACGGTGCCGATGAATGACGCGCGACAATCGGATGTTCAGTTTCGGTATTTATGGGTCACGGATGCTGATGGCCTAAAGCTGTTAGACGTCACTGATTTGGCGAATCCCATTTTAATACCAGAGGCGACGGTACCTATGGCGGATGCTCAGGGGCTATACCTTGCGCGCACCTATGCCTATGTCGCTGGCGGGAGCGAAGGCATGGTCATTGTTGATATAGAAACCCCTAAATCGCCCAAGGTTTATGCGCGCGAAACCTTTGACGGCGAAATGAATGACGTTCAAGACATCATCATCGGCAGCACCAATGCATCGCTATTTGCCTATGTCGCGGATGGCCGTAACGGCATGAAGGTCGTGCAATTAACTAGCCCCGATAGCCAACCCAATTTCTACGGTTTCTCGCCAGAGCCAAAGCCTGAACTTATTGCGTATCGTAAGACGAAATCGGCCGCGCTTGGCCTGTCCAAAGGGATTGACCGTGACCGCGCTGTTGATGAAGGCGGTCACCAAATGGCGGTCTTTGGACGTTTAGGGTCACGGCCATTTACCCGAGACGAAATGGAAAATATGTTTATCGGGCCGGATGGAAAGCCCTATTACGTATCGGATATGCCGCCAAGCCACAGCCGTGATTACGCCCCTGCACCTGCCACGGCGATGCGTCCCAAGTAACCCTCACAGACTCTGTTCGTATAGCATGACATGGAAAAACCTCCGCAGTTTGGGTCTGCGAAGGTTTCTGGTTGGTCGGTGATCGCACCCCCAACCCTGAGGAACCCCATAAGGGGATTGGTATCAGGCCCTATAAAGCGCCAAGGTCGACCTCAATGGCAAATATAGACAGACCATCAAAGATATGTTCAATCACGGGTGGATCACCACCATCACTACCCGCCAAAGCATGGGCCTTGGTTAGATCGCTGTTCGCCGCGGATATATCATCGGTGAGGAGATTATCATCTAAAGTCGGCGAAACAGGCATATCCATATCGGGCACGGGCGCGAAATCAAAACCGTCATCGGTGTCAGAGGCAAACCAATCACTGTCCAGACTATCGGCATAAACCCCGTCGGGTCCTGTTTTAACAATCGGTTTATCAGGATCACTGACATAAACCATGATCGTTGGGTCAATGGGTTCTTGTGGTGGTGCGGGTGGGCCAGAGGGCTCTATCACAATGGAGAATGTCCCCGTTACCGTGTCGGGTCCGCTGGTGAAGGTGAAATCAAATTCCACCAAAATTACAAGGCCACTTGTAATTAAACCAAATTGTGAGGGATCAAAGGTAAACTGCCCACCACTAAAGGTAAAAGCCGCACTCGTGCTACCCGAAGCGAGGGACACACTGGTCAACGCATAGGCATCATTAGTATCGATTTCGTTCACGAGGAAGCTTAGGTCGTCTGTAAAGATTGCGTCATTATCTTGGACTAAGAACCCATCATCATCAAACACGGTAGCAACGTCATTGACGCCCGTAATCGTGATGACACCCGTTTGGGCCGTTACGCCGCCGTTTTCATCCGCCACATTATAGCTGATATTATAATCGGCCGTTTCACCCGCGCTGAGTGACTGATAGGCAAATGAGTCAAGGTCAATCGCCAAATAGCGCTCGCCGTCAAACCGTGTGTCTTGCAGCCCCCCTGTTGCTGGGAAGCCGTCAACGCTCAGCACGTCCCCGCGGTCAGGGTCATTGGAATTACTCAACAAGTCTATCCGCACAAAACCCGCGTCTTCAGTGAACGTACGCGTGACTGGCGCGAAATTATTCGGCGCATCGTTCAGGCCGTTAATCGTGACACTGAGTGTGTTATCAACAAAGCCACCATTACCATCTTCAATCGTATAGCTCGTGTTGATGTTCAGTGTTTCACCCGCATTCAAACCCTGCACAATGTTATTCACGACAAAGATTGAATTGTCGAAACTACTAAAGAATACGCCAGCTGGCAAAGCCCCAATATTCGTCACGGTTAGCGTGTCGCCGTCAGGATCATTGGCCCCCTGCAATAAATCGATTGAGGCTGGCACGGTGTCCTCTGTGAACACCAATGTGATTGGGGATGTCGTGGGCGGTTGCGTTGGGACCAATTGTTGGAATTGGATTGTGATGCCGATTTGTTGGGTGGTCACACCGCCGTCGGCGTCGGTAATATCATATGAAAACGAATAATCTTCATCGACACTGGCCACGTTGTAGCCAGTTGTATCAACGGTCAGCGTCCCTGCGGTCGCGTCAAATGTGAATACGCCTGTCGGTAAAAATGACGGCAACAC